>JAFDWB010000080.1 GCA_018268675.1 Actinomycetota bacterium | reverse complement strand
CTCGGCGGCGCCGGCGCCGACCAGGTTGTGGAGCTCGTCGATGAACAGGATGATGTCGCCGCGCTGGGTGATCTCTTTCATCACCTTCTTGAGGCGCTCCTCGAACTCGCCGCGGTACTTCGAGCCGGCCACCAGGGCAGCCAGGTCGAGCGTGTAGATCTGTTTGTTCTTCAGCAGCTCCGGCACCTCGCCCGAGTTGATCCGGGCGGCGAGCCCCTCGACCACGGCGGTCTTGCCGACCCCCGGCTCGCCCAGCAGCACCGGGTTGTTCTTGGTGCGGCGGGAGAGGATCTGCATGATCCGCTCGATCTCGGTCTCGCGACCGATCACCGGGTCGAGCTTGCCCTCCTCGGCGAGGCGGGTCAGGTTGCGCCCGAACTGGTCGAGCAGTTTCGAGGATTTTTTGCCCTCGCCCGAGCTGCCCGAGCCGGAGCTCCCCTGGCGACGGCCGCCGGGACCGGACAGCATCCGGATCACCTCGTTGCGGATCTTGTCGCTATCGGCGTCGAAGTCGAGCAGGATGCGGGCGGCGACGCCCTCGTTCTCGCGGACCAGCCCGAGCAGGATGTGCTCGGTGCCGATGTAGTTGTGGCCGAGGCTGAGCGCCTCGCGCAGCGCCAGCTCCAGCACCTTCTTGGCGCGCGGCGTGAACGGGATCTGGCCCGAAGTGACCTCCTCGCCGGAGCCGACGATGCGGACGACCTGCGACCGCACCCTTTCCACGGTGATGTCGAGGGACTCCAGGACGCGGGCGGCCAGACCCTCCTCCTCACGAAGGAGTCCGAGCAGGATGTGCTCGGTGCCGATGTAGTTGTGCTTGAGCGTCCGCGCCTCCTCCTGCGCAAGGACGACTACCTGACGAGCCCGCTCGGTGAATCGCTCGAACAAATCCAAAACCTCTTCTTGGTCGCACCCGGGACGCCCCGGATTGAAGACGGCGACGCCTTGTCCTTCATCGGATGACGCCGTTTCGTCCCCTAACTCTACCGGGCGCGCATGTCCGGCTTCGCGTGCATCTCGCACGGTAGTAGCGAGCTTTCTGAGGGAATCCGACCGAAAGTTGGGACGATTTAGCTTGACTGGCCGGATTAGGATTCCCGCGTGCCCTCCCCAGCCTCCCTCGAAGCCTTCGCCAAGGCCCGCAATCTCCGCTGCAGCGCGAGCGGATCGCTGCCCGAACACGGCAATCTGCTGAAACGCCACGGGCGCGTCGAAGGGCTGGTCGAGGGGATGCTCCCGGGCGAAGTCGATGGGTCGCTCGCCTTCTACACCTACACCTACGAGACGACCGACTCCGACGGGA
This sequence comes from Actinomycetota bacterium, assembly GCA_018268675.1. Lineage (GTDB taxonomy): Bacteria > Actinomycetota > Thermoleophilia > Solirubrobacterales > 70-9 > VAYN01. Next base: position 67,507 of record JAFDWB010000080.1, on the reverse strand, counting down.
ACTCCGAGACCCACACCGAGCACCTCACGATCGTCGTCACCGCCGTGCCGCAGAGCATCGGCTTCATGCCCGCGCTCGGCTTCTCCGGGCCGCAGAGCTCGATGAGCGGGCTCGGCGGCGGCGTCGGGGAAATGGTCAAGGTCGACCTCGGCGACGACTCGCGGCTGAAGGGGAGCCGCTGCTACCGCTACAAGGGAGCCACCGAGCTCTGGACCCGGCGGCTCTTCTCGCCCGCGTTGGTCGACTGGCTGGCGCGCTCGGAGCCCGACCTCGCCTTCGAACTCGCCGACGGCGTCCTCACCACCGGCCGCGGCGGCCACCTCACCGACGCCGCCGCGCTGACCACGCTCTGCGAAGAGGCGGCGCACCTGACCGCGGCGATCGCCGCCGAGTCAGACGAGGAGTCCGACACCGGCAACGCTTCGAGCAACGCCGCCGTCGACCCGCATGGGGCGGACCGGCGGATGGAGGCGGCGCTCGGTTCGGTGGCGGTCGCGGCGCCGGAGTCCGTCCGCGCCGCCGAGAAGGAGTTCCGCGGCCACGTGGCCCGCTCGCCGCGGACCTTCTTCCGGGCCGTCGGCTACGCCGCGCTCATCACCCTCGTGCTGAACATCCCCGCCGCGGCGATCCCGATCCTGCTCGCCATCGCCGGCGCCTGGGGAGTCCTCGCCGCGATCGAGCTCGTCCTCGTCGCGATCTTCACCTTTTTCATCTTCCGCAAGAGCGTGCGTGATTCGGGCAGCAAGTACGCCGCCGAGGCGTTCTGGCGCGGCTACGCGAAGTCCCACGATATGCGCCTCGAAGAACCCCTCCACTTCGCCGCCACCCATGCCGAGGCCAAGCTCTCCTGGAAGCCCGACCGCGTCCTCACCGGCCCCCTCCCCGGCGGCGGCGAAGGCTCCTTCTGCATCCTCGGGGACGGCTCCAAACGCCCCGACCGGGTCGCCGTCGTCGCCGGCCCCGCCGGCCCGATCGCCGAATCCGAGCTGGAGTCAGAACCCCAGGGCCTCACGACGCGCGACCTCGACACCTATCTGGAACAACTCGCCGGCGAGCTCCGCTCCCCACAAGCATCTCTTTGAGCTTTGCGAGGCGGCCGACGGGGTACCCCTCCGCCTGAAGCCGTCGCGCAGCTGGGCACATCGCCGCCCTACGGAAGGCTGTCGAGGGCTCCTCGGATGTCCCTCCGAATGAAGCTCACACTCCCCGGCCTGAACCCTTAAGGCGATCCCAGCTGCGCGACGGCTTCAGGCGGAGGGACATCCGAGGAGCCCCCCGCACCGCGATCCCTTTTGTTAGCTCCTCATGGCCGGAAAGAGGAGGACTTCCCGAAGACTCTGGGCACCGGTGAACATCATCACCAGGCGGTCGATGCCTAGACCGACGCCGCCGGTCGGCGGCATTCCTTGTTCGAGGGCCTCGACGAAGGCCTCGTCGTAGGGCTGGGCCTCGTCGTCGCCGCGGGCGATCTCGGCGGCCTGCTGCTCGAAGCGGCGTCGCTGCTCGTCGGGGTCGTTCAGCTCGGTGAAGGAGTTGGCGATCTCGACCCCGCCGACGAAGGCCTCCCAGCGCTCGACCAGGCCCGGCTCGGAGCGGTGGGCCTTGGCGAAGGGTGAGAGCTCGACCGGGTAGTCGAGGATGAAGGTCGGCTGGATCAGGCCGGGCTCGACGTCGCGCGAGAGCAGGCCGTCGACCAGCTTGCCCCAGCCCTCACCCGGGTCGGGCTCGGTGCCCATCGCGCGGGCGAGCGCCTCGCGGCTCGGGTGCTCGGCGATGTCGACGCCGGAGCGCTCGAGGATCGCCTGGCGCAGCGTGATCCGCCGCCATGGCGGCGCGAAGTCGATCTCGACGCCACCCCGCTCGACCTTCGTCGTCCCCAGGGTCCGCGTGGCGACCTCCGCCACCATCCGCTCGAGGTCGTGCGCCGTCTTCTCGTAGTCGGCGTAGGCCTCGTACCACTCGAGCATCGTGAACTCGGGGTTGTGCTTGTGCGAGACGCCCTCGTTGCGGAAGTCCTTGCCCAGCTCGTACACGCGGTCGATGCCGCCGACGACGAGGCGCTTGAGGTAGAGCTCGGTCGCGATCCGCAGGTAGAGGTCGCGGTCGAGCGCGTTGTGGTGGGTGGTGAAGGGGCGCGCCAGGGCGCCGCCGTAGAGCGGCTGCAGCACCGGCGTCTCGACCTCGACGAAGTCGTGCTCGTCGAGAAAGCGGCGGATCTCGGTGATCGTGCGGGCGCGGACGCGGAAGATCCGCCGCGTGTCCTCGTTGGCGATCAGGTCGAGCTCGCGCTTGCGGAAGCGGGTCTCGGTGTCCTGCAGGCCGTGGACCTTGTCGGGCGGCGGGCGCAGGCTCTTGGCGAGCAGGCGCCAGTGGTCGATCGCCAGCGACAGCTCCCCCCCGCGCCGGGTCGCCATCGCCGTGCCCTCGACGCCGACGATGTCGCCGATGTCGAGGTCGACCAGCAGCGCGTAGGCCTCCGGCCCGAGCACGTCCTCGCGCGCGTGCAGCTGGATCTGGCCGCTGCCGTCGCGAAGGTCGATGAAGGCGTTCTTGCCGTGCCCGCGCCGCGCCGCGATCCGCCCCGCCACCCGGTGGCGGGAGTCGGTCTCGACCCCCGCCGCGAGCCCCTCGTGCTCGGCCCGGACCGCGGCGATCTCCTCGCGCTCGGAGAACTCGTGCGGGAACGGCTCGATCCCCGCGTCCCGGATCCGCCCGAGCTTGTCGCGCCGGTCCTTCAGTACATCGGTGAGTTTCGGCTCGTCGGCCACCTCGGGCTGTTCCTTATTCCGAGCCGTCCGGCAAAAGGAACAGCCGGAGAAGGGGGCGCGTCAGGCTTTCTCGATTTTCGTGATTTTGAATTTTTTCTTCGCGCCGCGCGGCGGCTCGACGGTGACGACGTCGTTGCGCTTCTTGCCGAGCAGCGCCTTGCCGATCGGCGACTCGTTGGAGAGTTTGTGCTCCAGCGGGTTGGCCTCGGTCGACCCGACGATCTGGAATTTCTGCGAGTCGCCCGTCTTCTGATCTTTGACGTGGACGACCGAGCCGAAGCCGACCTCGTCGCTGGAGATCTGCTTCTCGTCGATCACCGTGGTGCGCCGCAGCCGCTCTTCGAGCTGCGCGATCCGCGTCTCCAGCAGCGCCTGTTCGTTCTTCGCGTCGTCGTATTCGGCGTTCTCGGAGATGTCGCCGAATTCGCGCGCCTCCTTGATGCGCGCGGCGACCTCCCGGCGTTTGGTCGTCGTGAGGAACTCGATTTCCTCTTTCAGCTTCTCTAGCCCCTCGGGGGTGATGACAGCCTGACGACTCACTTGCACAACCTCGCTTTGCGTGGAAAGAGCCCCTCACGAAGGGACTCCGAGACCAACCGAATTTCAACAAAAACCCCGGAAACGGCACTCCTGCCACCGCCGTGCCCGGATCGGGGAGCGCGCAAGTATAGCGGGGTGCCGGCGGCGGCAGAAAGGGCGCTCTAAGCAACCGGAACAGGCGTCCGCGCGGCTGCGATCAGCGCCCGTGCGCGGTCCAGGTCGGCGCTCCGCTGGAGTTCGTCGCGGACCTGGGCGGAGGCCCCGATACCGTCGAAGTACCAGGGGTAGAACTTGCGCAGATAGCGCTGGGCGCGCTCCGCCCCCAGGTGCTCCTCGGCGCGATCGAGCACCCAGAGCAGCTCGGCGACGATCTCCTCGCGACTCGGCGGCGCGGCGCGGCGGCCGATCAGCTCCTCGAAGACCCAGGGGTTGCCGAGGCTGCCGCGGGCGATCATCACCGCGTCGGCGCCCGACTCCTCGTAGGCGCGGCGCGCAGCGTCGGCGTCGGCGAGGCCGCCGGAGACGATCACCGGGACCGCGAGGCGCTCGGTCAGCTCCCGGGTCAACGCGTAGTCCGGCTTGCCCTTGTGGCCCTTGGTCGCGGCGCGCGGGTGGAAGCCGATCGCCGCGACCCCCGCCTCCTCGGCGAGCCGGATCGCGAGGTCGAAGCCGGAGCGGTCCCCCGCCTCGATCCCGGAACGGAGCTTCACCGTGACCGGCAGCCCGCTGCCCTCGCGGGCGGCGACGGCGAGCGCCACCGCCAGGTCGGGGTCGCGCAGCAGCTGCGCCCCGGCCCCGGTCTTCCGCACCTTCGGCACCGGGCAGCCCATGTTGATGTCGATCAGGTCGGCGCCCGCCTCGGCGGCGATCGCGGCGCCCGAGCGCATGATCTCGGCGTCGTGGCCGAAGAGCTGGATCGAGACCGGGTGCTCCTCGGGGTGGAGAACCAGGAGCTCGCGCAGGGTGCGCTCGTTGCGGTAGTGGAGGGCGAAGCTCGAGACCATCTCCGAGACCGCCAGCCCGGCGCCGTGGCGTTTGGCCTGCAGGCGGACGAACCAGTTGCCGATCCCGGCCAGCGGCGCCAGCAGCACCCGGTTGGCGATCGGCACGCCGCCGATCTCGAACGGGTCGGTCAGCTCAGGACGCGTGGCGCTCATGGATGAGCCGCAGGCCCTTCAGCGTCAGCAGGTCGTCGACCTCCTCGATCGTCTCGCAGAACGGGACGATCGCCGCCGCCAGGCCGCCGGTCGCCAGCAGCTTCGGGCGCTCGAGTTCGGTTTCGAAGCGCCGCACGATCCCGTCGATCATCCCGGCGAAGCCGAAGATGAACCCGGAGTTGATCGCCGCGCGGGTGGAGCGGCCGATCGCCGACTCGGGCTCCCCGAGGTCGATCCTGGTGATCCGCGCGGCGCGGTCGATCAGCGCGGTCAGCGCGATCTCGAGGCCGGGGCCGATCGCGCCGCCGAGGTAGGCGCCGTCGGCCGAGACGGCGTCGATGTTGATCCCGGTGCCGAAGTCGACGACCACACAGGCGGCGCCGAAGCGCTCGTAGGCGGCGATCGCGTTGACGAGGCGGTCGGCCCCGACCTCGAGCGGGTTGTCGATGCGGATCGGCATGCCGCTCTTCACCCCGGGGCCGATCGTCAGGCAGTCGGCTTCCAGGTAGCGCTCGGTCATCCGCTCGAACTGGCTGCCCAGCGGCGGTACCACCGAGGAGACGACGACCGCGTCGATGTCGCCGAAGTTCATCTCGCTGAGGTTGAAGAAGCCGGCGATCCGCTCGCCGAGCTCGTCGCCGGTCGCGCCGGAGCGGGTCTGGAAGCGCCAGTGCTCGATCAGCTCCTCGCCTTCGAACGCGCCCAGGTGCGTTTGGGTATTGCCGATGTCCACCGCGAGCAACATGAGCATAAGATCGTCTCATGGGAGCCCGCCTGTACGTCATCCCGGCCTCGCACCCGGCCACGACCGCGGCCCTGATGCTCGACTTCAAGGGCATCCCCTATAACCGGACCGACCTGATGCCGGTCGTCTCCAAGGGCGTCCTGCGGGCGGTGGGCTTCCCCCGCGTGACCGTGCCGGCGCTGAAGATCGAGGGCGAGCGGGTGCAGGGGTCGCGCGAGATCGCCCGCGCGCTCGACCGGATCAAGCCCGACCCGCCCCTCTTCCCCGCCGACCCCGACAAGCGCGTCGCGGTCGAAGAGGCCGAGCGCTTCGGCGACGAGGAGCTCCAGCACCCGATCCGCCAGCTGCTCTGGTGGGGCTTCAAGCACGAAAAGGAGAACCTGCGCGCCTACTCGGCGGGCGCCCATCTCGGCGTCCCGATCGGCCTCGCGATCAAGACCGGCGGCCCCCTCGTCGCCCTCTCGGCCCGCTTCAACGAAGCGACCGACGCCAACGCCCGCGCCGATCTCGCTTCCCTGCCCGCCCTCCTCGACCGCGTCGACGCCTACATCGCCGCCGGCACGATCGGCGCCGAGCTGCCCAACGCCGCCGACTTCCAGATCGCCACCTCGATCGGCCTCGCCCTCACCCTCGACGACCTGAAGCCCCTGATCGAACCCCGCCCCGCCGCCGCCCTCGCCGACCGGATCGTCCCCAACTACCCCGGCCACACCCCGCCGATCCTCCCGCCGGCGTGGCTGCCGGAGCCCGCGGCGAGCTGATCCTCACTTCCCGCTAATGTCGTCCCCGCGTCAGGTGGGGGTGCCTGCGACAGAGGATTCGGCGGGGAGGCAGGATGCGGTTCGTCTACATGGATGAGACCGGTAACACGGGTCGTCATTTCGACAACCCGGATCAACCGATCCACATGATCGTCGGCCTGGTCGTCGACGAGACCAGGGTCACCGATCTACACGAGCACATGCGCGAGGTCGGACGGCGCCGCTGCCCCAGCAGATGCAACGAGGCCGACTTCGAGTTTCATGGCAACGACCTCTTCAGCGGGGAAGGCCCGTTCGCGGAGAAGTCGCCCGACGAGAGGATCGCGATCTACGACGAACTCCTGCGCGGCATCGCCCGGGCCAGAGCTGAGGTCGTGATCCGCGGCGTCCACAAGCCGGGGCTGAACACTCGATACGCGGATCCATACCACCCTCACGATGTAGCCCTGAAGTTCACTATCGAGTCGATCGAGCGGCTGGCCCGAAACCGGAGATGCCACGTCCTGCTGGTCGCCGACGAGGCGAAAGAAGTCGAGGAGGCAGCCCTGCGGGATCTTGCGCAATACCAGGAGGTAGGCACGGGATGGGGCTGGCGCACCGAGCCGATCGAGTGGATCATCGACACGATCCACTTCGTCCCTTCGCATCGCAACATCGCGATTCAACTCGCCGACTGCACCGCCTACATCGCGGCGCGAGTCCGCAAGCTTCACGAAGGCTTGGTCTCGCGCAATCGATCCGCGGACGCCGTCTTCAGGCTATGGGAGAAACGGATTCAGCCTTTTCTGTCGGTCAACGAAGTCTGGTACCCCGGATAAAAAAAACAGGGACCCCGCAATGCGGGGCCCCTGTGAAGACGGGCCGACCGAGGGCGATGCCTGAAGCTCGCTGACGCGAACCTACTCTCAGCCAGCAACTCGAAAAGTACCAGCAAGGCAGGATGCCTAACCCCGAGGCGGGAACGGGTCCCGACCATAGCTATCCCGCTGTCGGATACGGCCATCGCGCCCGTGGACGATGTGCTCGGACCGGTAGTTGCGCGCCATGGTGCGCCCCTCCTGCATGGCTTCGAACTGCGTTGCGAAGTGGCGAGCGCTCTTTCTCCCCTCGACCTTCACGTCCCAACCCCCGCCGCTCGGAACTACGTGGACGTTCTTGTTCATAGTTCCCCCTTTCCAAGGCCGACTGACCTCGATCGCGAGTCTGACAGGGGGCGCAGATGGTTCGGCGACCGCGATCGCGGATTACGCGAGCGGGGAGCGGCGCTCGGCGCGCTGCTCGTCGGCGGGGAGGGCGGCGAGGGCGTCGGCGAGGGCGGTGCCGTCGGGGAGGGTGAGGCTCGGGTCGAGCTCGAGGAGGGGGGCGAGGACGAAGCGGCGGTCGCGGACCTGTGGGTGAGGGAGGGTGAGGCGGTCGGTCTGGAGCTCGAGGTCGCCGAGGAGGAGCAGGTCGACGTCGAGGGGGCGAGGGCTGTGGCGGGGCAGGTCGAACTGGCGGCCGCGCTCGGCCTCGACCGCCTTGCAGGCATCGAGGAGCTGCTCCGGCCCGAGGTCGGTGCGGACGCGGACGGCGGCGTTCAGGAAGTCGGGCTGGTCGAGGATCTCGCCGACCGGCTCGGTCACGTAGGTAGAGGAGACGGCAAGGATCTGGACGCCAGTGGCCGGCAGCAGCTGGAGGGCCGCGCGCAGGTGGCCCACCGAATCGCCCACGTTGGAGCCCAGGCCGAGATAGCCGACGCGCTCGGGCACGGTCGAAACTGCCTAGTCCTCGGAGGAATCGTCGTCGTCGACCGCCCGCTCCTGGGTGATCTCGACGGCCACCTCCTGGATCGCCAGCGGCAGCGGCGGCTCCGGCTTGGCGGCACGGACGCGGACCGACTCGCAGCCGTAGCGCTCGATCAGCCGCTCGCCGACCACGTGGGCGAGGCGCTCCAGGGTGCGGTAGCTGCGCTCGGTGGCGACGAAGGCGACGATGTCGCAGACCTCGGCATAGTCGACGGTGTCCTCGATCCGGTCGGTGAACATCGCGTCGCAGTCGGGCACGTCGAAGGAGATGTCGAACTCGAGCCGCTGGCCGACCTCCTGCTCGGCGTCGCTCACGCCGTGGTGGGTGTAGATCGAAAGGGCGCGGAGCTCGACTTCGGCGCTCGACTCGACGCCGCCGTTGCCTGCGTCGGGATTCATCTGGGGCTCGGGCTCGGACACAACGAGAACTTATCCGAGCACCGCGCTCGCCACGGTCAGCGCCTGCGCCATCTCGCGCACGTCGTGGACGCGGAGGACCGCGGCGCCGGCCGTGGCGGCGAGGATCGAGGTCGCGATCGTGCCCCCCAGGCGGTGGTCGGGCTCGGAGCCGTCGACGCGGCCGATGAAGGTCTTGCGCGAGGTGCCGATCACGAGCGGCCGGCCGAGCCGCGCCAGCTCGCCGATCCCACGCAGCAGTTCGAAGTTGTGCTGGGCCGTCTTGCCGAAGCCGATCCCGGGATCGAGCCAGATCCGCGATTCGTCGATCCCGGCGGCCACCGCCACCGCCAGCCGCGCCGCGAGGAAATCACGCACCTCGGCGACGACATCGCCGTATTGCGGGTTCACCTGCATCGTCCGCGGCTCGCCCGCCATGTGCATGAGGATGACGCCGGCGCCGCGGTCGGCGATCAGCGCCGCCATCTCGGAGTCGCCCCGCAGGGCGGTGACGTCGTTGACGATCGAGGCGCCCGCGTCGAGCGCCGCCGCCGCCACGCTCGCCTTCGAGGTGTCGACCGAGATCGCCTCCGCCACCCCGGCCAGCCCCGCGATCACCGGCTCGACCCGCGCCAGCTCCTCCTCCGCACCGACCGGCTCGGCCCCCGGCCGCGTCGACTCCCCGCCGACGTCCAGGATCGCCGCCCCCGCCCCCGCCAGTGCCTTCCCGTGCGCGATCGCCGCCCGCGGGTCAAGGTACAGCCCGCCGTCGGAGAACGAGTCCGGGGTCACATTCACGACCCCCATCAGTTTCACCTCGGACACCGCCACGGGCGGTTCGGCGGGATCGGCTAGCTCGCGTCGCCGCCGGCAAATCCAGGGCGCGGGCGTGGGAGCGGACGGGTGTTCTCGCGGGCGGCGCGCTCCGGCTCCGGCGCCACCGGCTCCGCGGGCGGGGTCGACTCCTCGTCGTCGTGGAAGACCTCGTGGTCGGGCTTGCCTTCAAGCAGGGCGAGGAACTCGTCGGCCTCGATCGTCTCCCGCTCCAGCAGCAGCTTGGAGATCCGCTCGAGCTGCTCGTAGTTGTCGTTGAGCAGGCCCTTGGCGGTCTGGTGCGCACCCTCGACGATGCGGCGGATCTCGTCGTCGATCTCGCGCGCGATCTCGTCGGAGTAGTCGGGCTCGGCGGAGAACTCGCGGCCGAGGAACGGCTGGCCGCGATCGTGGCCGAAGACGCGCGGGCCGAGGCGCTCGCTCATGCCGAAGCGCATCACCATCTGCTTCGCCGACTCGGTCACCTTTTCGAGGTCGTTGGACGCCCCGGTGGTGATTTCGCCGAAGACGATCTCCTCGGCGGCGCGGCCGCCCAGCGTCATCGCCATCGTGTCGGTGAGCTCGGCGCGGGTGGTGAGGAACTTGTCCTCGGTGGGCAGGCTGATCGTGTAGCCGAGCGCCTGGCCGCGGCTGATGATCGAGATCTTGTGGACCGGGTCGGTGTGCTCGAGCAGCTGGCCGACGATCGCGTGGCCGACCTCGTGGTAGGCGGTGACGAGGCGCTCCTTCTCGCTCATCACGCGGGTCTTCTTCTCCGGCCCGGCGATCACCCGCATGATCCCCTCCTCGAGCTCCTTCATCGAGATCTCGCGGTTGCCGGAGCGGGCGGTCAGCAGCGCCGCCTCGTTGATCAGGTTGGCGAGGTCGGCGCCGGTGAAGCCCGGGGTCTGGCCGGCGAGCGTGTCGAGGTCGATCTGGCGGGCGAGCGGCTTGCCGCGGGTATGGACCTCGAGGATGTGTTTGCGGCCCTTGCGATCGGGCCGGTCGACGACCACCTGGCGGTCGAAGCGGCCGGGCCGCAGCAGCGCCGGGTCGAGGATGTCGGGACGGTTGGTGGCGGCGATCAAGATGATGTTGTCCTTCATCTCGAAGCCGTCCATCTCGACCAGCAGCTGGTTCAGCGTCTGCTCGCGCTCGTCGTGACCGCCGCCCATTCCGGCGCCGCGATGGCGGCCGACGGCGTCGATCTCGTCCATGAAGATGATGCAGGGCGAGTTCTGCTTCGCCTGCTCGAAGAGGTCGCGGACGCGGCTGGCGCCGACGCCGACGAACATCTCGACGAAGTCGGAGCCGGAGATCGAGAAGAACGGCACCCCCGCCTCACCGGCGACGGCGCGGGCGAGCAGCGTCTTCCCGGTGCCGGGAGGCCCGTAGAGCAGGACGCCCTTCGGGATCCGCGCCCCGAGCGCCTGGAACTTCTTCGGGTTCTCGAGGAATTCTTTGATCTCCTCGAGCTCCTGGACCGCCTCGTCCACCCCGGCCACGTCGCGGAAGGTGATCTTCGGCGCGTCCACGGACATCCGTTTCGCTTTCGATTTGCCGAAGTTCATCACCCGCGAGCCGCCGCCCTGCATCTGGTTCATGAGAAAGATCCAGAAGCCGAAGAAGAGGACGAACGGGAGGATGTAGGTCAGCAGCGAGAGGATGCTCGAGCTGCCCGTGTTGTTCACGGTGGTGTCGACGTTGTGTTCGGTGAGCAGATTCATCAGGCTCTGCTCGGTGTTCGACGGATAGCCGCTGGAGAAGCTTTCGCCGTTTTTCTCCTTGACGCTGATCGAGTTTTCCTTCGGGCTGATCGTCACCGATTCGACTTCGCCTTTGGCGATCAGGCCGGTCTTCGGGTTGATCAGCTGCGTGTAGGAGGGCGCTTCCGTGCCTGGATCGTTGGTGATCACCCGCTGGGCGATGAACGCCAGGATGACCACCAGCAGGATCGGGAAGGCCGCGCTTTTGAAGAACCGTCTCAAGGGAAGAAATCAGCGTACCAGGGCGGTTTGGCCGCTCAGTGCACCAACGCGGCAACGTAATCCAGGTTGCGGTACCGCTGCGCGTGGTCGAGGCCGTACCCGATCGCGAACTCGTTGGGGATCTCGAAGCCCACGTACTTGGCCGGAAGGTCGACCCGAAGGCGCTCCGGCTTGGTCAGAAGCGAGCAGACCTCGAGCGAGGACGGTTCGCGGGCGCCGAGGTTCCGCATCAGGTACTGCAGCGTCAGGCCGGAGTCGATGATGTCCTCGACGATCAGCACGTCGCGGCCCTGGATCGAGGCGTCGAGGTCCTTGAGGATGCGGACGACGCCGGAGCTGTCGGTCTGCGAGCCATAGCTGGAGACGGCCATGAAGTCGATCTCGCAGGGGATGTCGATGTGTCGCATCAGATCGGCGAGGAAGAGGACCGCGCCCTTCAACACCCCGACCATGACCAGGTCCCGGCCCGCATAATCGCGCGAGATCGCGGTGCCGAGCTCGGCGATCCGCACCTGGAGTTCCTCGCTCGAGACAAGGGTCGCGCCGATCGCCGGGTCGTCCACCGGCCGCAGTGTAGATAAGGGGGCGCCGGCGGGACGGGAGGCGGGGGCAGCGCTCAGGGCTCGCGCTCGGCGCGCAGCACGCCGGCCTCGAGCACGGCGCGAACGCCGTCGCCGAGGTCGAGCCGCGAGCCGCCGCGGGTGAGGCCCGCGACCTGGTCGGCAAAGCGGGCGGCGCCGGGGACCGGGCGCCCGGCGGCTGCGTCGGCCAGGCGCTGCAGAACGAGGCGGCGGAGGGCGGGCGGCAGCGCCGCGAAGCGGGCGTGGGCGATGCGGCCGCGGGGGGCGGCGCCGGAGCCGTCGAGCTCGGCGGCGACCAGGGCATCGAGGACCTCGGCCTCGTCGCGCAGCAACGCCGCCGTGCGCAGGAGGTTGGCGGCGGCGGCCGGGTGGATCGCCTCGAGCTCCGGCAGCAGGCCGTGGCGGACCCGGTTGCGCGCGTAGGCCTCCTCGGCGTTGGTGGCGTCCTCGCGCCAGGCGAGCCCGCGCGCCTCGTCGTAGGCGGTGATCTCGGCGCGGGTGGTGGCGAGCAGCGGGCGGGCGAGGCGGCCGTCGCGCTCCTTCATACCGAGCAGGGCGCGCCGGCTCGGCGAGGAGGCGAGGCGGTAGAGAATCGTCTCGACCTGGTCGTCGGCGGTGTGGCCGGTGACGATCGTCGCCCCGGACGCCTCGGCGAGGCGGGCCGCCGCCGCGTAGCGGACGTCGCGCGCCCAGGCCTGCAGGTTGCCGGGGCCCTCCGGACGGACCGGCCGCTCGAGCTCCATCTTCACCCCCAAGCCCCTACATAAGGAGGCACAGAACTCGGCGTCCCCCCTGGACTCCGGACGCAGGCCATAGTCGACATGGAGCGCGAGAACCGCCCCAGACCCCCGCGCGCGCACCGCAAGATCGAGCATGCAAACCGAGTCCCGCCCGCCCGAAAGCAGCACCACCACCGGCGCGGGCGGCGCGATCAACCCGCCAACCTCGATCCGCGCGAGCAGTTCGTCGGCCACCCGGCGACGCAGCGACGGATCCGGGGGAACCTCGCCGGAACCTCCCCGCTGTTGTTCCGCCGAGGTTCCCCCGGATCCGTCGCCCCCCACGACAGTCACCCGTCCGCCGCCCGGACCGCAAAGAGCGCCGTCGGCACCGGGAAGCCTTTCAGCGAGACGTCGCCGATCGGCTCCAGTTGGAGGTCGGCCCGGCCCGCGAGCGTCGCCGCCACCCGGTCGGTGACCAGCACCTCACCGGCCAGGGCCCGGTTCACGATCCGGTGGGCGAGGTTGACGCTGTTGCCGAAGTAGTCGCCGTCGCGGTAGACCGCGTCGCCGCTGTGGATGCCGACCCGCGGCTGGGGCCAGCGGTCGAAGCGGCCGAGGAAGGCGACCGCCCACCCGGTCAGCGCCGCGGCGTCCGGCGAGACGACCATCACCTCGTCGCCGATCGTCTTCACGATCGTCGCCTCGCGCGGCAGCGTCGCCTCGACCGTCGCGACGAAGTTCTCGACCACGTCAAGCGCCTCGATGTCCCCCTCCTCCTCGGTGAAGCGGGTGAAGCCGGTGAGGTCGATGAAGCAGAGCGTCACCGCGACGTGCCCGAGCTCCATTTCCGCGGTCGACTGCTCGCCGCCCGTCTCCATGTGGCCGACGACGTCCTGCTCGACGTAATAGCGGAGGTAGCGATTGTGGAGATATTCGGTGAGCGGCGCCGCCAAGGGCATGATTTCGGCCGCCAGGTCGCCCATCGCCTCGGCCATCTGCAGCTCGGGGACGCCGTCGCGGATCAGCGGCTCGTGGACGTAGAGGTGGAAGAGGCGGATCTCGGCCTCGGCGATGTGGCGCAGGCTCTGCACGTAGACGCGGACCAGTTGCAGGAAGGCGACGAGGGGGAAGCTGGCGTCGAGGACCTGAGCGCAGAGCCGGAGCGCGGCCGCGTCCTCGGCGGTGAGGTCCCGCCGGCGGTCGACCGGGGTGCCCATCATCACCAGGACGCGCTCGATCAGCTCGACCTCGAGCCCGGTCTCGGCGGCGATCGTCGCGACCGTGATCGTGCCCTCGTCTTCGGCGAAGAGCTCTTCCGCGACGCCGAACGCGAGCCGGCCCTCGCGCCCCGCCGCCTTCAGGTCCTCGAGCGAGTAGCCGCGCTCGCGCATGCGGGCGACGACCCGCGCCTGGGCCGCGGCCGCCACGGTCCAGCGGCCGCCGCCGACCGGCACGATCCGCTCTTCCGCCCAGCGGGTGAGGGTCGCGGCCGGGACCCCGGAACGGCGCGCCGCCTCGCTCAGGCTGATCCGCTCGTCGGCCACGGGCGGAGGCTAGTTCACCCCTGCGCCTTTCGGGCGAACCATGGCGCTAGGGTCGCGGCCGTGCCACGGCGGCTGCGACCTACGGCGGAGATCCATCCGGACGCGATCCTGGTCGGCGATCCGGGCCGGGCGATGGCGCTCGCCCAGGTGGTGATCGCGGAGCCGAAGATGAGCAACCACGCGCGCGGCCTCTGGGGGTACTCCGGGCTGACCGCGGGGGGACGCGGCCTGACCGTGCAGTCGACCGGGATGGGCGGCCCGAGCGCCGCCCTGGTGCTGGCCGACCTGGCGGGGCTGGGAGTGCGGCGGGCGGTGCGGATCGGCACCTGCGCGGCGCTCGGGGCGGCGGGGCTGCGACCCGGGGATGTCGTCTGCGCCGGGGAAGCGCGGGCGTGGGCGGCCGACGGACGCGGCCCCGGCGCCGCGACCTTTCCCGACGAGGAGCTGTCGGCGCGTCTGCGAGCGGAGCTCGGCGACGTCGGCCGTCCGGGTCGCGTCGCGAGCCTCGACTTCCTCCACCCCACCCCCGGACAGCCCACCCCCGACGGCGAGGTCGCCGACATGCAGACCGCCGCGCTGTTCGCCACAGGACCGAGTCTCGGCGTCACCCTGGCCGCGGCACTGATCGTCACCGAGGTTGAAGGCGGCGACCTGCTGGACGACGAGGCCCTCGCCGATCGCGCCGCGTTCGTCGCCGAAGCCTCACTTCGCGCGCTTTTCGCGTGACCTCGGGGCGCCGCGGCCGGCGCCTCGGGCCGACGCCTCGGCCGGTTGGTGAGTTGACCCCGCTGGGGTGTGGTCAATTCACCAACCGTCCGGCGGTTTTGAGGATGGCGACGGGGTTCGGGGCGCCTTGCGTCGAGCTCGTGATGAAGTGCGCGGGTTCGGTGCGTCTTCCGTGGGCGCTTCAGGTCGATGGGCCGAAAACCGCTGATATGGAGCGGTTTTCGGCCCATCAACGCCTGGTGGGTTGAGGGCGCCAGGGCGCCTACAACTCACCAAGTGACGGGGCCCGTCACGGAAGCGTGACTTCTCCCGCTTTTCGTCACATCTCCCCCGCCACGAGAGCCGCGGATGCCGGGCCGACCTCAGCCAGCCCGGGTCGGATCGGCATCCGCGGCTCCCTTTGCGCTGCCGTCAACCCGCCACCCCTCCGCGGCCGGCCGCCGTCCGCCGCCGAGGCAGTCGCCGAGCGCGCGTGCCTTAAGGCTCAGGTTTAGGGTGAGGCTTCGTCTCTGATTTAGTAGCTTTTGCGGCGACTTTGCGCCGAAGGGAGCCGATCTCGCGGCTCAGATCGTCGAGTTGCTCCTCGACATCCTCCAGGCGCTGGGAGAAGGAACGCAGGCGCCGCTCGAGGCGCTCGACATCGCTCGCCGAGGGCAGATTAAGGGCGCTCAAGGCCGCCTGCTGGGCCTCGAGAGCCTTCTCGCGGGCGCCGAATGCGGCCTGCAGGGCGCTGTGAAGGGTGGGGCTGTCGATCAACGCCTGGGCGATCTCGCCGATCGCCTGCTCGGAGCGGGCTCGCAGACTCTCACCCTCGCCCACGATGCCATCTCCATCCGCGTACTCGTCCGGACTCACACGTAATCCAATCTTCTTGGGCTGTTGACGCCAGGTTAACGACCGCATCCGCATTACATGGAAATCTCCCGGCCGCGGCATGAGGTGGACGATCGTTAAGGCCATATTGGGTGCGCGGCAGGCCGTTGCTCACGACCGGGCTCATCGGTAGCGTGAACCACGGAACCTGCCGGGAGGGGAACCGGTCGTGATTGCGGCCATCCGTGGCAGCGTCCCGCCGTTTATGAGGCGCATGAGAAGCAAGCTCGTACTGATCGTGGCGCTGGCCGCCTTCCTCGCGCTGGCCGCGGTCGCCAACGCCCCGGCAGCCGGGACCCGGAGCTCGACCACCGGAAGCGGCGCCTCCGAAGCGAGCGGCGCGCCCGGCACGAGCGGCTCGCCGTCGCCGGCCCTGGGCACCACCTCGACCAGCCCGACCACGACCACCCCGCCATCGACCACCACCACGCCCCCGGGCACGACCCCGCCGCAGTGCTCGGACGGAATCGACAACGACGGCAACGGGCTGGTCGACATGGAAGATCCCAGCTGCAGCTCGCCCAGCGACAACACCGAGGGGCCGGAACCGGCGACCACCAAACCGACCCACGGGGAAACGCTCGCCCCGTCGCCACCCTCAGCCTCTACCTCAGCCTCAGGGTCTGAAGAAAGCAAACCTGAATCGGGCAAGAGCCACCACAAGAAGTTCGGCCGCGGCGAATCGCTCGAAGCAGAACCGGGACCAGAAGCCCGCGGCGGGGTCACCCACAACGAAAGCCTCGGCAAGCCGAGCGGGGGCAACAAGAGCGGCGGTGGTGTAACCGCGCCGAGCGCCACCGGCGGTGGCACGCAACCGCTGCCCGAATCGAGCACCGGAGGCGCCCAGTTCGAACCAGGCGGCGCGCCGAGCACCGCGAACCCGACGACGACGATCGCGCCGTTCGGCCCGGCACCGATCGGCGTCCCGAACTTCGTCATCAACTCGTTCGAGATCCCGCCGTTCCTGCTCCCGATCTACCAGGCCTGCGGCAGCGAATATGGGATCCCCTGGGAGGTCCTCGCCGCGATCAACAAAATCGAGACGGACTTCGGGCGGAACCTCAACGTCTCCAGCGCCGGCGCGGTCGGCTGGATGCAGTTCCTCCCATCGACCTGGGAAACCTACGGGCTGGACGCCAACGGCGACGGCGTCAAAGACCCCTACAACCCGGTCGACGCGATCTGCGCCGCCGCCCATTACCTCAAGGTCGCGGGGGGCCAGAAGAACCTCTACGGCGCCATCCTCGCCTACAACCACGCCGATTGGTACGCGCAGGAGGTGCTCACCTACGCCCGCGCCTACGGCCGCATCCCGTCTGACCTGGTCGGCTCGCTGACCGGACTCACCGAGGGCGCCCACTTCCCGATCGCCGCCGATGCCCGCTACTCGGACGAACTCGCCGCCCGCACCTCGCTGGAAGACTCGGCGGCCACCGCGAAGATCGGCAGCAACGCCGCCGAAGTCATCTCCTCCTCGCCGAACCCGCGCGGGATCAACGTCTTCGCCAAGGCGGGGGCGCCGGTGGTCGCCGTCAACGATGGCGTGATCCGCAAGATGGGCAACTCGGCCAGGCTCGGCAACTTCGTCATCCTCGAAGACACCTACGGCAACCGCTACACCTACGCCGGGCTCGGCAAGCTGGTCCGCAACGGCCGCACGATCGTCACCCCCGGGGGCCAGGAAAAGCAGCTGCCGGCCGAAGAAGCCGGGGAACAGCCGCGGTCGCGGCTCCGCGCCCTCCCGCAGCGCTCGGGCAAGAAGGTGGAAAAGGAACAGAAGGCCGTCGAACTGATCGAAAAGTCCGCCGGGAAGGGCTCGATCCGGGTCGGCTCGAAGGTGATCGCGGGGACGGTCATCTCCCATGTCGCCCCCGTTGCCGAAGGCTCCGACGCTCACATCAACTTCTCGATCCGGCCGGCGGGCAAGGGCGCACCGCAGATCGACCCGAAGCCGATCCTCGACGGTTGGAAGCTGCTCGAAGCCACCGCGATCTACCGCGCCAAGGGCAAGAACCCGTTCAACGAAAAGCTGAGCGGCGCCGGGGTCCTGCTGCTCTCCAAGGAAGCGCTGGAGCAGCGGGTCCTCCACGACAAAGGGCTCGACATCTACCAGTGCGGCCGCGAAGACATCGAACAGGGGAAGATCGATAGGCGCGTCCTCGCGGTGCTCGAGTATCTGCGCACGAAAGGCTTCACGATGCGGATCAGCGCCCTCGAGTGCGGCCACAGCTACCTGACCGAAAGCGGCAACGTCTCCGAGCACTCGAGCGGCGACGCGGTCGACATCTCCGAAATCGACGGCGTCCCGGTCGCCGGGCACCAGGGCCCGGGCACGCTCGTCCACGAACTGATCGAAGACGTGCTCGAACTGCAGGGCCCGATGCAGCCGCACCAGGTGATCTCGCTCGAAAACTTCCCCGGTGAAGTGAGCTTCGCCGAACCGTCCCACTACGACCACGTCCACATCGGCTACCGCCCGATCGAAGCCGGCAACCCCCTCGAAGCCCAGTACCAGGCGCTGCTGAAGCCGAATCAGTGGCAGCACCTGATCACCCGCCTCGGGCAGATCGAAAACCCGAGGGTGCCGATCGAACCGTCCAGGTACTCGCTGCCCGACCACCCGCGGCAGAACTCGGCGGCGAGCATCCTCGGCGGCCGTTCGCGCGGCGAAGACTAGAGGCTTGATGTGGGTCAGGCGCGTGCGCGGGGGCGTCACAGGGCGATCCGGCGACGGCATGGGGCGTCATCCGTGTGCGTGGATGACCCGCATCAAGCCTCTAGATGAGTAGTTCCACGACTCAGACGACGTAGTCGACCAGGGCGCGGCTGTTGCGCCCGAGTTCATGGTTCAGGCAGACCGCCGCGGCCAGGGCAAGGAGCCGCGCCGCGATGCGGGCCCGCAGGCCGCGTAGCGTCCGGGCGCCGTGGCGCTCGAGCGCCAGGATGTCCTTGGCGCTCCAGTAGATCGACTCGATCCGCTGTCGCAGCGGCGCCAGGTGAGGCCCGCCCCCGGGCTCGTCCTTGCGTTGGGGCCTGACCACGGTCGCCCCGAGCCCGGCGGCATCGGCCTCGAAATCGGCGCCGGCGTAGCCCTTGTCGCCGAGCACCACGAGCGGCCCGGTCCGGTTGACCCGCCCGAGGAGCCGCAGGCAGACCTCCCTCTCGCCCTCCTTGGGCGAGGTCAGCGCCATCGCCCGCGGGGTGCCGTCGGGCGCCATCAGGGTGTGGAGGCGAAAGCCCCAGAACCAGCGACTGTGGGAGGCGCAGTAGCCGTAGTCGGCGGCGTCGGCGATCGCGTCGGGCAGGCAGCTCGACCCGCCGCGCTTCACCGTCTCGCGCGAGCGGGCGCACTCCACCGGGGTCGAGTCGGCCAGGAGCAGTTCGTCGTGGTAGCCGGGGGAACGGCTCGCGAAGACGTCGATCAACGCCTCGATCACGTCGGCGAGCCGGCCGCGGCGCTTGTGGAAGCCGGAGCGCCTGGTCAGGCCTGGGAACAGGTGCCCGAGCCGCTTCGCCGCCGTCCGGACGAAGCGCTCGTCGGAGGTCACGCCCATGATCGACTGCGCCACACAGAGAGTCACGACCTCCGCGTCGGTCAACCTCCTCCTGGCGTTCTTCTTCCGTTCAGGCAGGAGATCGTCGGCGGTGCAGAAGACCGCAATGAGCAGCAGGTCGAGGTCGGCGAGCATCGTGGCCCTCCTTGGGTAGGCGGTGGTATTGAGCACCGCCGACTTCGACCGCGTTGCTCGTTACCCCTGCCGACGCCCTCGGGCCGAGGGATTCGTGGAACTACTCATCTAGGCTCAGGGCCCTGAGCCCCTTCTTCGGATTCGCCCAGTTCGACCTCGCCGGCACGCTGCCGCTCGCCGACGGGCGCTATCTGGCGCGCGCCGGCGATGCGGGCCTCGAGAGCGTGCTCGTGATCCAGACGCTCGCCGCGCCGCCGCGCCCCGGGCGGAAGCGGCGGCGCCCGCGCGATGCCGAGGCCGCCCCGATCGCGCCCGCGGTGCCGATCACCCGCGCCACCGCGATTCGCGCCTTCGAGCCCTTCGACGATCCCGAGAAGGCGGCCGCCTGGCTGGCGACGGCGACCGCCGCCGACGCCGCGATCGACGCGGTGGTCGAGAACGGCATCGCCCTCCTCAACACGGCCCTCCACGCCCACGCGGTCGCCGCGGCCGACCCCACGACCGTCGCCGTCGCCGCCGAGCGCGCCGTCGCGGTCAGGATCGGGTTCGGCAGCGGCGAGCAGACCGCCGCGGGGGGCTACGCCGAGGCCCGCGAGGTCGATGTCGGGCCGAGCGGGGCCTCGCGCCGGCGCCGGCGCCAGGAGGGCCTGCGCCCGCAGGAGCGCGTCGCTGCCCTGCTGCGCGGCCGCGAGCGCGCCGACGCCTGCGAGACGCTGCTGCTGCGCGCCCGCCTCGACCTCGACGCGGGCCGTCGGCGCGAGGCGGCCCTGCAACTGCGCCCCGCCGTCGAAGCGCTGCTCGCCGAGCTCCCCGGCGCCCTCGAGGACCCCGACCACCGACGCGACATCGAGTCCCTGGAAGAGCTGCGCCCCGCGATCGAAGGAGACGCCGACCGCGCCCTGAAGGACGAACTCCCGCCAGACGCGGAGCCGTCCACCCGCGAAGCACTGGAGATCGCCGAGCGAGTCCTCCGCCGCCGCCGAATCCTCGGCAGCTAACCCTCAAGTCGAGCCTTAGATCGGGAGGGTGAGGCCGAGGACCGTCTGATCGAGCAGCGATGCCGCGATGTGATGCGCTTCGACCAGCTCGACCCCGTCAACCGAAGGCACCCCGATCACCGTCAACCCCGCCGCCCGCGCCGCGGCGACCCCGGTGGGCGAATCCTCCAGGGCGATCACGCCGGGGCCCGCCTCGACCCCGAGCTGACGACAGGCCGCCAGGTAGGGATCAGGCGCCGGCTTCGGCGCCGCCACCTCGTGGCCGCTGATCAGGACATCGAAGATGTCCTCGAAGCCGACGATCTCCAGCGAGCGGACGACGAAGGCGAGCGGCGAGTTGGAAACCAGCCCGATCGGCGTCCCCTGGGTCTTCAGCCGTTCGAGCAGGTCGCGGGCGCCGACCATCGCCTCAACCCCGTGCTCGAGCTCGACCACGACCAGCTCGTTCAGCTCCTCGATCAGGATCGGGAGCCCACCCGGCATGTCGAGCCACTCTTCGAGCAGCCGGCCCGCGATGTCGGCGGAGGTGCCGATGAGCTCGAGCTTGTGCTCCGGCGTGAACTCGACGCCGTGGCGCTCGAAGAGGTCTCCCTCGGCGCGGGTCCAGACGGACTCGGTGTCGAGCAGGAGGCCGTCGTTGTCGAAGAGGACCGCGTCGGGCCTTTGCGGTGGCATGGCGCGCATCATGTCAACCCGCAGACCTCGACCAGCTGCCGCCGAAACCCGGTAGCGTCGCGGCGGCGATGGCCTTCCACATCGAGGTCGCGACCGGCAGGCAGCACGCCCGATCCTTCAACCTCACCGAGGAGGAGCTGCGGCGCACCGTGCTCGACCCCTGGCTCGCCGGCCGCGCGGTCCTGCTCGGCGACCGCAAGTGGACACGCGAGGACGGTGAGCTGAAGGTCCTCGAGGGCCCCGAGCTCTCGAATCAGGACCTCGCTTTCAGCCAAGGCTGGGCGAACGCCCAACGCTCCTCGACCGACGTCACCGCCACCGTCCTCGGCACCGCCGCCGAGCGGCAGCGCGCGAGCCGCGGCCCGGCCGCGATCGTCGTCCACACCGACTCCGCCGTGCAGACCGTCGCCGACATCGTCTCCGGCCACGCCACCGAAAGCGTCCCGATCGAGGAGGCGCGCGAGCGGATCGACGCCCGGGATCCCTCCCTCGCCGCCGTGATCCTCGTCGTGCAGAAGGACTGAGGCCGGCCGGCCGCCGGGGGCGTGCACCGGGCCAGGGCGTCCCCGCCCCCGATGTTGATGGGCCGAAAACTCGACATATAGGCGGGTTTTCGGCCCATCAACGTGGCGGGCGCCCGGAGACCCCGGTGAGTTCGGCCCCCTGGGGGTTTGGTGAGTTGTGTGCGCCGGGACGCCGTCAGCTCAGCAAACGACGCGCGGGGTGCGACGAATCCGTCACCGGATACGCAGGAGGCGGCAGCCGTCCTCCTCAGCCGGCCGCCGCGGCCCCGAAGTCCAGTGGCGTCTCCCGCGGGATCACGAGCACCGGGTAGTTGGCGGCCTCGACGGCGTAATCGCTCGAGGCGCTGAGGACGACTTTGCCGGGCGGGGCCTCTTTGCGGGAGCCGACGACGAGGAGGTCGAGACGGCCGGAGCCGTGCTCGGCGACGGTGGCGCCGAGGGCGGCGGCGAGGCTCTCCGCGGTCTGGCGGGCGGCGATGTCGCCCTCGTCGATGACGCCGACGGTCGCGACCGAGGGATCGGCCTCGGTCCAAAGGCCGGCGGGCGCGACCGCGATCGCCGAGCCACCGCCGAGCAGCAGTTTGTGGGCCGAGATGCCGGGCTTCACCAGGCCTTTCGCGGTCCGGTACTCGGACCCGAAGACGAGCACGTCGGCGTCCTCCTGCTCGACCAGTTCGGCGAGGCCGACGCTGGTCGCCGGGTTGATCACCACGTACTTCGGCATCTCCGCGGTGCCGATCGAGTTGGCGCCGCGGGCGAGGAGCTCTTCGGCGGCCGCCTGGTCGAGCGATTCGCCGAACGAATGGCGCACGTAGGCGAGCGAGAGCTCGGCGCCCGGCAGGGCCAGCAGCCGGCCGAGCGCGAGCGCGTCACGGTCGTTGTCGGTGTCGTCGTAGGAAACGATGATCTTCAGTGCCATGTGGGTCTCCTGGGCGTGGTGGAGTCGAAGTGTGCCCGATCGCGGAGCCGCCCCCGCGGGGGCGGGAGCGGCTCCGGACCTCGGGCGCGCGCCGGCGGCGTCAGGCCGTCCCGGCCGCCGGGGCCGCCGACCCCGCCGCGCCGCCCGACCCGATGCCGTCCGGGTACCCCAGCGACGGCACGTCGGACGGGTACACCTCGTGGCCGTGGACGGCGATGTCGCCGGTCTCCATTTCGGCCTCGGTCATCCGCAACGGCACGAACAGGGCGACGACCTTCAGCAGCACGAAGGTGCCGATCGCGGAGAAGGCGATCACCCAGGCGGCGGTGTAGGCCTGCACCCAGAGGAGGTGGAGACCGCCCCCCGAGATCAGCCCCTCGTGTTCGCCCGCCATCAGCCGGTTGGCGAAGATGCCGGTCAGCAGACCGCCGGCGACCCCGGCGAAGCCGTGGGTGTAGACCACCCCGAGGGTGTCGTCGACGTTGCGGAACGGCCGCGTGCGGCTCAGGTAGTTCAGCGCGAAGTAGACGAGCGAGGAGGCGACGACGCCGATGATCATCGCCGCCCAGCCGTTGACGAACCCGGCCGCCGGGGTGATCGCGACGAGGCCGACGATCATCCCGTTGACGCTGCCGATCAGGCTCGGCTTGCGGCCGGTCGCGTAGTCGAGGCCGACCCAGACGAGGAAGGCGACCGCGGTGCAGAGGTTCGTGTTCAGCACCGACGCGGCGGCGACGTTGCCGGCGCTGTACCAGTCGCCGCCGTTGAAGCCGTTCCAGCCCATCCAGAGGAGACCGGCGCCGACCGCGACCATCGCCAGGTTGTTCGGTGCGTCGACCTCGCGGTCACGCTGGAGCCGCGGCCCGATCACCGCCGCGGCGATGAAGCCGGAGACGCCGGCGGAGAGGTGGATCACGTACCCGCCGGAGTAATCGACCGCGCCCTGCTGGGCGAAGAAGCCGCCGCCCCAGATCATGAACGCGTTGATCGTGTAGACCAGCAGCGTCCAGAGGGCGACGAACGGGATCCACGCCTTGAAGTTGAAGCGGCCGAGGACCGAGCCCAGCATCAGGATCGGGGTGATCGCGGCGAAGACGATCTGGAAGTAGGCCAGCGTCGACATCGGGAAGAGGAATTTTTCTTCGGGCAGCTCGCCGATGTGGGCCTGTTCGAGCAGGCTATGGCTGTTCAGGATCGACCCCGGCCGACCGATGAAGTTGCCGAAGAAGCCGGAGGTGGCGCCGAAGATGTGGACCGGATCGCCGAACGCCATCTTGAATCCGACCAGGACCCAGAGGATGAGCACGATCGCGAAGGCGACGAACGCCATCATCATCGAGTTCACGGACCAGCGTTTCTGCATCACTCCGCCGTAGAGCACGACCAGGCCCGGGATGCTCATCAGCCCCACCAGCGTGGCGGCGGTGAGCTGCCAGGAGTTGGCGCCTTCGCTCAACCAATGCATCTGTTCCCTGCTTCCTTTCGTTCGACGCAACGGGACAGGCGTAACCCTCACGCGAAGAAAGCGACCTCACTACGTACGAGTGTCCAAAGATCGGCGCACGATCTTCTCCCGACGGGCGATACGCGATCGGCGACGACACACGTAAGGTGCGCCCATGCCACTCGAAGGGCACTACGAGCGCCAGACCACGCCGCTTTACAAGCTGAGCGCGCGCGAGCTCCGGGTCGCGGTCGCGATCGTCGCCGTGACCGTCGCGGCCGTGGTCGGCCTGGTCGCCTTCAGCGGCGCCGCGAACACGAACCCGGCGCCGCCCCCCGGCTGCATCAACCCCACCGTCGCCGGGATCGTCGGCGCGGAAACGCTCAACGCCTGCGGTCAGAAAGCGGTCGACATCTGCTCCCGCGCCGCCGGCTACACCGGGGCGCGGGCGGAGACGATCGTCGCCGACTGCGAAAGGCAGGCGGTCAGGTTCTGACCGCCTGCCGGGCGCTCCTCCCTACTTACCGGTCCACTTCGGCGTGCGCTTGGCGAGGAAGGCGCCGACGCCCTCTTTCGCGTCCTCGCTCGCGAACGCGGTGATGAAGCCGTCCTTCTCGGCCTCGATCCCGGCGTCGATGTCCCCCTTGTGGGAGACCCGCTTGATCTGCCCGAGTGAGATCGGCGCCTGGCCCGCCAGCTTGCCCGCCCACATCAGCGCCGTCTCGAACAGCTCGTGGTCGGGGACGACGCGGTTGGCGAGGCCGATTTCGAGCGCCTCCTCGGAGAGGATCGCGTCGCCGACTAGGTTCATCTCCAGCGCCTTGTTCTCGCCGACCAGGCGCGGCAGCCGCTGGGTGCCGCCGAAGCCGGGGATGATCCCCAACTTGATCTCCGGCTGGCCGAAGACGGCGGCCTCGCCGGCGATCCGGAAGTCGCAGGCCATCGCCAGCTCGCAGCCGCCGCCGAAGGCGATCGCGTTGACCGCCGCGATCGTCGCCACCGGCTCGGTTTCGAACTCGCGGAAGAGGGCGTGCGCGGTGTCGAGCAGCTCTTTCCCGTTCGCCGGGTCCATCGTCGTGAACGCCTTGATGTCGGCGCCGGCGGAGAAGACGATCGGCACCGAGGAGGCGATCACCATCGCGTGGACCCCATCGTCGGCCTTGACCTTCTCCCACACCGTCTTCAGGTCGGCGATCACCTGCGGGTGGACCGCGTTCATCGGCGCGTTGGCGAGCCAGGCGATCGCGACGTCGCCGCGCGTCTCCAGCTTCACCTTCTCCGGCTGCTCGCCCTCGTCCGGCTGCGGGTAGGCGTAGAAGCCCTGGCCGGTGGCGTACCCGAGGCGACCCTGGGCGACCAGGCGCCGCAGCGTCACCGGCGGCGCGAACCGCTCGCCGTAGCGCTCCTCCAACGCCTCCATCTTCTCGAGCATCTTGTCGAGACCTTCGACGTCGGCTTTCCAGAACGGCGGCAGCAGGCCTTTGCGGGGGTCGAGGCCGGCGCCGGTCATCATCCCGACGTCGATGTCGCGGACCGAGGAGATGCCCTCCTCGACCAGCAGGCAGGACTCGATCAGCGCCCGGGCGCCGAACATGTCGATCAGCTCCTGCGCGTCGGGCTCGGCATCGCCGGGGACGGTCTGCTCGCCGTCCTTGAAGAACCCCTCGCCGCCGCTCTTCATCCCCAGCTTGCCTTCGCCGACCAGGCCGCGCAGGCCCTCGTGGACGTAGAAGCTCTCGCCGTAGGAGCGGTTGAGGTGCTCGGCGACGTGGAAGACGGTGTCGAGGCCGAGCAGGTCCTGGAGGAAGAAGGGCCCCATCGGCGCCAGCTTCGCCTCGGCGATCGCGGCGTCGATCGCCTTCAGGCTGAGCCCGTTCTCCTCCTGGGCGCGCCAGATCTCCCCCATCGTCGCCATCAGGATCCGGTTGACGACGAACCCCGGCACCTCGCCGCAGACGATCGGCTGCTTCTTGATCGCCTGGGCGAAGTTGTAGGCGGCGGTGGCGGTCTCCTGCGAGGTGTCCTCGCCGACGATCACCTCGACCAGCGGCATGACCGACGCCGGGTAGAAGAAGTGGAAGCCGACCACCTTGTCGGCGCGCAGCGTCGCCTCGCCCATCTCGGTGATCGAGAGCGAGGAGGTGTTCGAGGAGAGGATCGCGTGCCCGGGCGTGGCGGCGTCTATCTCCCTGAAGACGGCCTGCTTGATCGCCATCTTCTCCGGCACCGCCTCGATCACGAAGTCGACGTCGCCGAACTCGGCGTAGGTCGTGGTGCCGGTGACGTTCGCCATCACCGCGGCGAGCCGCTCGTCGGCCTGCTCCTGGGTGAGGCGCTCCTTCTTCACCTGGCTCGCGAGCTGCCCCTCGGTGACCGCGCGCGCCTTCGCCAGCGCGGCGTCGACGAATTTCTGGTCGATGTCCTTGACGACCACCGGGATGTCGGCGGCGGCGATCGCCTGGGCGATCTCCCCGCCCATCGTTCCACCGCCGACGACGGCGGCCTTGCTTACGAACATTCGAGTCGGCTCCTCCCTGATTCCTGGTTCTGGCGACTTGGCCGGGCGGCCGGCGGCCGCGCGAATTGGGAGGCTATCCGGATGGACGGCTCGGCGACACCAGACCGTGACGCGTTCCTCGCCTTCGAGCTGGCGCTCGACGAGCGGGTCTCCGACGCGGTCCACCGCGAGCGCTGGGGCCGGCTCTTCCTGACGCCCTCGGCGCCGCTGGTCTGGGACGCCAACTGGCTCGCGATCGAGGCGGTCGGGCTGAGCGTCGACCAGATCGTCGCGATCGGCGACGACGCGCTCGGCGGCGAGGGGTTCGGCCACCGGACGATCGGCCTGCTCGACGAAGCCGACGGGAAGCGGATCGGCGCGGAGGTCGAAGCGGAGGCGGCGCGCCGGCCGCGCTGGGCGGTCGAGCGCACCCGCTACATGCGCTGGCGCGGCGGCGAGGTCCAGCTGCGCGCGCCCTCCCCGGGCGCGCGCGAGGTGCCGCTGGGCGAGATCGAGGACCTGCGGCGGGCGATCGTCGCCGAACAGGCAACCCCGCGGGGGATCTCGGAGACGGCGCCGCTCGTCGACCAGCTCCTCGAGCTCGACCGGCGCTACGGCGAGGCGGGCGGCGACCGCTGGTTCGTCGCCCCGGCCGCGGGCGAGCCGCTCTCCGCCTGCCGCCTCCTGCGCCTCGGGGACGTCGCCCAGGTGGAGGACGTCAGCACGATCGCGCCCGCCCGCGAACGTGGCTACGCGAAGGCGACCGTCCTCGCCGCACTCGCCACCGCCCGGGCCGAGGGCGCCGCGACCATCTTCCTCACCGCCGAGGCGGCCGACTGGCCGCAGCTCTTCTACGCCCGGCTCGGCTTCGAGACCGTCGGCGAGCTCACCGTCCTGCGCCGCCGCCCCTGATCGCCTCCATGAGGGACACCGCCATGAGGCAAACTCTGTACGCGCGTACAAACGTCGCCTACACCCTCGGCATTAGGCTTTTTTGGCGCTGCCTAGGGAGTTCTTGAAAGGAAATCGACCGCGGCCGGCCACCGGACGCGCCGCCAAGTGAGGGACAAGCCAAGCGATGAGCCGAATCCGCCAGCAGAACGTGACCGCAGCCCAGTGGAGCTCCAACGGTGAGTCACTGGGCGCGCTCGACCTGACCCTGCCCGAGAATGCCGACTTCGGCGCCAACGTCTTCGACGTCGAGGTGCAGAAAGAACGGCTGCCCGCGGAGGTCTTCGAGCGGCTGCAGGCGACCCTCGAGGGGGGCGAGGCGCTCGACCCGAGCCTCGCCGACGCGGTCGCCGCGGCGATGATGGAGTGGGCGCTGGAGAAGGGTGCCACGCACTACACGCACATGTTCCAGCCGCTGACCGGCTCGACCGCGGAGAAGCACGACTCGTTCTTCGAGCCGGCCGGGGACGGCAGGCTGATCGCCGGGTTCTCCGGCAAGGACCTGATCCAGGGCGAGCCGGACGCCTCCTCGTTCCCGACCGGCGGCGTCCGCGCCACCTTCGAGGCGCGTGGCTACACGGCCTGGGACGCGACCAGCCCGGCCTTCATCCTCGAGAACCCGAACGGGACGCTGCTGGCGATCCCGACCGCGTTCGCGAGCTGGACCGGCGAGGCGCTCGACGCGAAGATCCCCCTGCTGCGCTCGATGGACGCTCTGTCGCAGGCCGCCGTGAAGGCCCTGCGACTGCTCGGCGACACCGAGTCCGAGCGCGTCTTCTCCACCGTCGGCCCCGAGCAGGAGTACTTCCTGATCGACGAGCAGTACTTCTTCGAGCGGCCCGACCTGATCTCCACCGGCCGCACCTTGTTCGGCGCCAAGCCGCCGAAGGGCCACGAGCTCGACGACCACTACTTCGGCTCGATCCCGGAGCGGGTGCTCGCCTTCATGATGGAGTCCGAACTGGAGATGCGGAAGCTCGGCATCCCGGTCAAGACCCGCCACAACGAGGTCGCGCCGGCCCAGTACGAGATCGCGCCGATCTTCGAGAGCTCGAACGTCGGCTCCGACCACCAGCAGCTGCTGATGCGGACGCTGGAAAACGTCGCCCGCCGCTACGGGCTCGTCTGCCTGCTCCATGAGAAGCCGTTCGCGGGCGTCAACGGTTCGGGCAAGCACAACAACTGGTCGATGGGGACCGACGGCGGCACCAACCTGCTGAACCCCGGCGACACGCCCTCGGAGAACATCGTCTTCCTGTTCTTCTGCACGGCGGTGATCGAGGCGGTGAACCGGCACCAGGGCCTGCTGCGGGCCTCGGTGGCCAACATCGGCCAGGACCACCGCCTCGGCGCCAACGAGGCGCCGCCCGCGATCATCTCGATCTTCCTCGGCGCCGAGCTGGAAAAGACGTTCGAGGCGATCGCGACCGGGCAGGGCGATCCCGACACGCCGGCCTCGATCCTCGACCTCGGCTCGGCCGCGCTGCCGCCGCTGCCGCTGCACGGCGGCGACCGCAACCGGACCTCGCCGTTCGCCTTCACCGGCAACAAATTCGAGTTCCGGGCGCTCGGGTCGAGCATGTCGCTCGCCTTCCCCAACACGGTCCTGAACACGATCGTGGCGGAGGCGATCGACGACCTCGCGGGCAAGCTGAAGACGCGCCTCGACGCGGGGCTGCCGGTTCCGGAGGCCGTGCTGGAGGTGGTCAAAGACTCCTACCTGGAGAACAAGGTCGTCTGCTTCGGCGGCGACAACTACTCCGAGGAGTGGCACCAGGAGGCCGAGCGGCGCGGGCTGAAGAACCTGAAGACGACGCCGGACGCGCTGCCCGAGGTGCTCGCCGACTCGACCGTGAAGGCGTTCGAGGAGTACAACGTGCTGAGCCGGCGGGAGCTCGAGTCGCGCTACGACGTGTGGGTCGAGCAGTACGCGCTGCGGGCGAACATCGAGGCCGAGGAGACGTTCTCGATCGGCCAGACGATGATCCTGCCCGCCGGGCTGCGGCAGCTGGCGCTGATCTCCGACGCGGGCGTGTCGGCGCTCGAGGGCGAGATCCGCGAGCTGGTCGACGACCTGGTCGGGACGCTCGGCGAGCTGAAAGAGGCGAACGCGGTGCCCGCCGGCCTCGAGGGGCTGGAGCTGGCCGAGTACGCCCGCGACAGCCAGCTGGCGGCGATGGGCAAGGTGCGCGAGGTCGGCGACCAGCTGGAGCGCGTCGTCGCCGACGACCTCTGGCCGCTGCCGAAGTACGAGGAGATGCTGTTCATCAAGTAGGTCCTATGTCGATGGGCCGAAAACCCGCCATATAGGCGGGTTTTCGGCCCATCGACCTCGCGCGTCAGGACAACGGGCCTTCGTGCCCGTCGTCCTCCGGGCCCGGGGGCGGCAACGGCTCGTCCTCGGGCGGGAGGTCCCTGTTGTGCTCCGGCGGGTCTTTGACCGCGCGCCAGATCAGCCCGCCGACCGCGACGGCGCCGCCGATCGGGATCAGCCCCGCGAACAGCACCGACTCCCACGCCTCTTCGGCGCGGACGAGGCGGATACCCGCGGTCAAAGCGTCCGGTTGCACCATGTGGAGAGAGCCTAGGCGCGGTTCCTAAGGCGCATCTTCAGACCGCCGCGGGGCGAGAGCGTCGGCATCTGGCGGACCGTCATCGTGCGGCCTGGCAGGGCGTCGGGGCGGAGCCGCTGGAGGAGCATCGTCGTCACCAGCTTCACCTCGATCAGGCCGAAGCGTTTGCCGATGCAGATTCGCTTGCCGCCACCGAAGGGGACGTAGGCGCCGCGCGGCAGGGCGGCCTTGCGCTCGCGGGTGAAGCGCTCGGGGACGAAGGCCTCGGGCTCGGGGAAGACCTCGGGGAGGCGGTGGCTGGCCCAGGAGCAGTAGTTGACGTAGGCGCCGCGCGGCACCCGGCTGCCGCCCCACTCGAAGTCGCGGACGGCGCGGCGGGGGCCGATCCAGGCGGGCGGGTAGAGGCGCAGGACCTCGTCGACGACCATGTCCAGGTAGGGCAGCTCGCGCTCCAGCTGGTCGATCGTCGGCGGGGCGCCGCCGAGCACCCGGTCCTGCTCCTCGGTGAGGCGGGCAAGCGCCTCGGGGTGGTGAGCGAGCTCCCAGAGGGCGAAGGTGACGGTCGAGGTCGAGGTGTCGTGGCCGGCGAACATCAGCGTCGTCAGCTGGTCGCGGATCTCGGTGTCGGTGAAGCGCTCGCCGCCCTCGCCGCGCGCCTCGACCAGGAGGCTGAGGATGTCGCGGCGGCCGCTGTCGGGGACGGCGCGGCGGCGCTCGATCTCCGTGTAGACGATCCGGTCGATGACCGCGCGCGAGGCCATCAGCCGCCGCCACGGCGAGCCCGGCCCGCGCACGAGGCGCAGCGCGAAATCGATGCCGAAGAAGCCGAGCGCCGCCTCGAAGTTCTCCGCCGCCAGCGCACCGTTGCCGCCGTCGTCGGGATCGAGCCCGAGCAGCGCCCGCATCGCGATCCGCATCGCCAGACGACGCATCCAGGCGTAGACGTCGACCACGCTGTCGGGGCGCAGGGCGGCCAGCGCGGCCTCGGCCTCGGCGACCATCGCCGCGGTCGCCGCCTCGACCTGCTCGCGGTGGAAGGCGGGGAGCATGATCGCCCGGGCGCGGTCGTGGTAATCGCCGTCCACCGTCAGCAGGCCGTCGCCGAGCAGCGGGATCAGGTCGCCGAGGCTCGACTCGCGCCAGTGGAAGTTCTCCGGGTGGCCGACGGTGACGTAGTGGTTCGCCTCCGGACCGAGCATGAAGATCACTTTGGTGTGGAGTAGCCGCATGCTGAAGATCGGGCCGAGCTCTTCGTAGGCGCCGAGCAGCAGCGGCAGCGGATCACGAGCCATCTGCCTGGTGCGGGAGACGCTGAGATCACCGGGCCCCGGCGGATAGGAGCCCCGCCCCCGCCACTCGGCGAGAAGGTCCTCGGCGACCCGCCGGAGCGGATTCGCCGACATCCGCGGCGGTCGGGTGGCGATCGGTCCCGTCGGGTCGGCCGTTGCCATGCGCGGGAGATTATCGGCGCGCTTGGCCGGCTGGCCAGTCAGTCGAGATCGGGCGCGGGGAAGCTGACGCCCGCAGAGGCAAGGGGCGCGGCCGTCTCGACCACGACCCGGGCAGGCTGTGGCCGTGGCCGAGACGGCCGGGTCTGTGGGGAGAGGAGGAAGGGTCGGGGGGAGTGACGGGGGCGGCACGGGTCCGTCACCCTTCCTCCCGTTCTCCTCAGACGTCCCTCGATCTCGGCCTTCAGACGGCATGGGAGTGTGACGTCCCCGGCGTCTTCGTGACGAACCCGTGCCCTCTTCCCCACGGAACCCTCACGTCCCGGGCGCCTCATGGGGGTCACAGCCTGCCAGGACCCCCATGAGGCGTCCGGGACGTGACTCGGACGGCCGCGACGGCCGCGAGCCCTCCCCGTACCTCCCCTAGGCCGCTGCCTTCGCCGCCAACTGCCCGCACGCCGCGTCGATATCCCGCCCGCGCGTGAGGCGGACGGTGGCGGGCACGCGGTGCTCGGCGAGGATCGCGCGGAAGCGCTCGATCCGCTCTGGTGAGGAGCCGTCGTAGGCGCCGGTCGGGTTGTAGGGGATCAGGTTCACCTTGTAGCCGCGCGGGTCGAGGAGGGCGGCGAGCTCGCGGGCGTGCTCGGGGAGGTCGTTGACGCCGTCGAGCATCACGTACTCGACGAAGACCTTGCGCCGGCGGCGCGCCCGGTAGCGCTCGCAGGCCGCGAGCACCTCGGCCAGCGGGAAGCGGTCGTTCACCGCCATCAGCTGCGAGCGCAGCCCGTCGTTCGGCGCGTGCAGGGACAGCGCCAAGGCGATCGGCATCTCGCACTCCGCCAGCCGGTCGATGCCCGGCACCCAGCCGACCGTGGAGATCGCCGTCCGTCGGTTCGTCACCCCGAGGTCGGGCAACCGCTCGCAGGCGGCGAGGACGTTGTCGACGTTCATCGTCGGCTCCCCCATCCCCATGAAGACGACGTGGTCGATCGGTTCGACCCGCCTGAAGTGGAGCGCCTGGTCCAGGATCTCGTCCGCCGAGAGATTGCGGCCGAACTTCATCTTCCCGGTCGCGCAGAACGTGCAGGTCAGTGGGCACCCCGACTGCGACGAGACGCAAACCGACCGTCGGCCGTCCCGGTACCGCATCAGCACCGCCTCGATCGGCCGTCCGTCCGCGGTGTTGAACAGCGTCTTCACCGTCCCGTCGTCGGAGCGCGCCTCGGCGCAGACGGAAAGCGTCGAAAGTGGCACCTCCACCTCGAGCCGCTCCCGCAGCGCCGCCGGCAGGTTGGTCATCTCCCCGTACTCGGCCGCCCCCTTCGCGACCCACTCCCACACCTGCGCCGCGCGATACGCGGGCTCCCCGGCGTCGCCCAGAACCTCGTTCAGTCGCTGCGTGTCCACCCGAGGAGGTTAATCAGCACCCGACGGGAGGTCGGCACGGCCGGCTTCCAGCGCTTCGACGTCTTCGCGATCCCGAGGCCGATCGCTTGCCCGCTTCATCGCCAGCAGATCGCCCAGGGAGCACACCCGAGGTCGGTGAGCACGAGCGTCCGATCGCCGGTCCGCAGGAAAGTCGCGATCGCCGACGACGCCAACAGGCGGCCGCCGACCTCGACCCGACCCCGAGGTCGACCAGCAGGGCGTCGAGGCGCACAAGGTTGGCGGGCGAAGGGTCGGGCACCAGATCGACGTCGCGGGTCGCCCGCAGATAGCCCCAAGCGTTGACGGCGAGGCCGCCCACCAGGGCGAAGTCGATCTCCGCCTCTCGCAGGCGTTCCAGGAGGACCCGGAGGCGTAGGGCCGGTTGCGTCACCGCGGTTGCGCGGCGCCGGTGAAGGTCGAGAGGAATTCGCTCAGCGCGAGACCCTCGGCGAGGTTCTCGGCGAGGGAGCGGCGGGCGTCTTCGCGCAGCTGTCGGCGGCGCGACTCCTCCCCGTCGCTCCAGGCCTCAGCCTGGTCGGCACGGACTCCCTGCTCCTCGCCGGTTTCCATAGGTGAAGGGTAGCTTCGGAAGAGCTAGCCGTGGATCTTCTCGCCGCGCTCCAACATGGCGACGAATTTGCGCAGCCGGCGCTCGCGGGTCTCCGGCTTTTTCGCCTCGGCGAGACGGTAGGTGATCGCGTAGCGGTTGGCACTGTCGAGCTCGGCGAAGAAGGCGGCGGCCACGCGGTTGGCGTCGAGCTCCCGCTGGAGGTCCTCGGGGACCTTGGCGGTGGCGGCGCCCTCGTAGGCGGCCTCCCAGCGGCCGTCGGCCTTCGCCGCGGCGACCTCGGCGGCGCCCGCGGGGCGGAGCGCGCCGGCCGCCTCCAGCGCTTCGGCCTTTTCGCGGTTGATCTTCGACCAGCGGCCGCGTGGGCGACGAGGCGTGAAGCGCTGGATGAAGTGGGTGTCGTCGAGCGCCCGCTTCTGGCTGTCGATCCAGCCGAAGCAGAGGGCGAGCTCGACCGCCTCGGCGTAGGTGACGCTCGGCTCCGGCGCGCCTTTCTTGGCGATCTTCAGCCAGAGGCCGTCGGAGACGGCGCCGTGCTCCTCAAGCCAGGCCTCGAGGTCGTCGGGGCCGCGAAAGAGGAGGATCGGCAGGTCGTCGGGCATCATGCGTCGGCGGCCGCGAGCCGGCGTCCCAGCTCCTCGTCGTCGAGCCCGGCGACGGCGACGACCTTGTCGCGCGACTTCTCCCCGCGGAGCACGCTGACCCGCGAGGGCGGCACGCCGGCCCGCTTCGCGATCAGCTTGCAGAGCGCCCGGTTGGCGCGGCCCTCGAGCGGCGGCGCCGACACCTGCGCCCGCAGGACCCCCGCCTCGAAACCGAGCAGCGCGTCGCCGCGACCCCCCGGCCGCAGCCGCACCGACACCCGTGCCGAATTTCTCATCCCCGCGACCGTCATAGTAGAAGTGATTGACGAAGACACTAACTCACGATCAGGAGGAATCATGGCTGCGATCCCCAGCGAGGCACGGCATCTCTTCGAAGGCAAGAACTTCGCCCACGTGGCGACGGTCAACCAGGACGGCACGCCGCAGGTCTCACCCGTCTGGGTCGGCATCGACGGCGACCTCGTCACCTTCAACACCGCCGAGGGGCGGGTGAAGACGAACAATCTGCGCGCCAACGCGAACGTCGCGGTCTCGGTCGCCGCGCAGGAGAACCCCTACGAGAACGTGATCGTCCAGGGCAGGGTCGTCGAGATGACCCACGAAGGCGCCGACGCCGACATCGACGCGCTCGCCAAGCGCTACCTCGACGCCGATTCCTACCCCTTCCGCCAGCCGGGGGAACAGCGGGTGATCGTGCGGATCGAGCCGGTGAAGGTGAACCACACGAACCCGTAGGGCGGCGCGGGGGCGGGCCGAGCGCTCAAGCGGGGAGTTCGGCGTCGAGGCGCGCGAGGGCGGCGCGGGCGAGGTCGAGGGCGCGGCGGTCGCCGCCGCCGAGGCGCCAGCGGGCGTTGGCGGTGGTGACGACGGCGTAGAGCTCGAAGGCGTAGCGCTCGGGATCCGCGACCCCGGCGGCGGTCGCCTGGCGGACGAGCTCCGCCATCCAGGCGTCGAGCGAGGCGACGATCGCGTCGCGGACCGGGCCGGGCCGGTCGTCGTACTCGCCCGCGACCGCGCCCCAGAAGCAGCCGCCGGGGAAGCTGTCGAGGAAGTCGAGGTAGCGCTCGCCCATCGCGCGCAGGCGCGGGGCGCCGTCGGGGGCGCCGAGAGCGGGCTCGATCACCATCGCGACGAAGCGCTCGCGGGCGGCGGCCACGGTCGCCAGCTGGAGGTCCTGCTTGGAGCCGAAGTGGCGGAAGAGGCCGCTCTTGCTCATCCCCAGCTCGTCGGCGAGGCGACCGATCGTGAGGCCCTCGAGACCCTCGACCGAGGCGAGGTCGACGGCGCGGTCGAGGATCGCGGCGCGCGTCCGCTCCCCCTTCGTCGCGGCGTCGGTTGCATCGACCATTCCCGCAGGATATAAAAAGCACGAACGTTCGTACTTAAACCAAGGGAGGCGAGATGGCCGATTACGCCGTGAAGCGGATCGACGAGATGGATGCGGCGCTGTACGGGAGCTTCAAGCGGGCGCGGGCGGAGCTGGGGGTGGCGTCTTTCGGCATGCAGGTGATCGACCTGCCGGCGTCCTTCGACGGCTACCCGAGCCACGACCACAGCCACGACGACCAGGAGGAGGTCTACCTGGCGCTGCGGGGCACCGGCGAGCTCGAGGTCGACGGCGAGCGCATGCCGCTCGACCCCGACCACATCGCCCGCGTCGGCCCGGCGGAGCAGCGCAAGGTCTGGGTCGGCCCGGAGGGCATGCGCCTGCTGGTGCTGGGCGGCGTCCCCGGCCGGGCCTACACCGCCCCGGCGCCGAGCGAGATCGGCGGGCCGGACCCGAAAATGGTGTAGAGGGCCGGCTGGCGCCCCGGTGGCCCGCGCCGGGACAGGGTGGACCCACCACGGAGGTGCCGAGGGCCGCGCTGCAGCACTTTGGTCGCCAGGGCGACACAAATCACTGCAGCGCGGCGGGGGACGGGCGCGCCGGCGGGCGTCAGCTTCTCCGCTCCCGTGACGCTTCGACCGGCTCGAAGCCTGGGCACTCGCGGACCGGGAGGGGCGGGTAGCGGCGAAACGAGGGGTCGGTGCGGGAGCGTTCGCAGAGAGAGAAGACCGAGCCGCGGGTGTTCGGGACCAGGCGCTGGTGGCGGCAGGAGTCGCAGAGGCCGGCGGGCGGGCGGGCCTGGGTCGGCGCCATCAGCGGGGGCGGTCGGGCGCGCCCGGATCGCGGGGCACCGCGCCGCCCGGCGCGGCGCCAGTGGAGTGGACCCGGCGGGCGACGCTGCGCTCCACCCGCTTGACGGCGAGGACGTGCATGCGGGTGCCGATCACCAGGGCCCGGTAGGCGCGCCCCAAGGCGCCCGGGAACTCGGCGCGGGTCTCGGCCACGAGGCGGGTGCGGACCCCGCCCAGCGGTTCGAGGCGGAAGGCCAGCTGGTAGTCGGAGAACCGGTGGGAGCCGCGCAGGGAGAGGAGGCGCTCCGGGGCGAGCGCGGCGACGTGGAAGCCGGGCACCGTCGAGCCGACCTCGAGCGGCCGCGGCCCGCCCGCCTCGACGTCGGCGCAGCCGACCGCCCGGGCGTAGCGCGGCGCCCCCCGCCCGGCGGTCATCGCCTCCACCGTCCGCAGCAGCGCCGGCCAGACGACGGCGGGCGGCGCGTCGAGCTCGATCGCGTGCTCGTCGACCCAGGGCAACGCCGCCCCCGGAGCGCCGCTCATTTGCGCGTCAGCGAGCGGACCCCGCCCGCGTCGGTCCAGAACTCGATCGCCAGTTCGTCCTTCGACTTGGTCAGGTTCGTGACCACCACCTCGCGCACGTCGGCGCGGAATAGGTCGGAGTCGACGGACACCTCCTCCGCCCCCATCGCCTTGAACATCGCTGCCTTGCGGTCGCGGTCGTCGATCCGCTCGGCCAGCCCGGAGACCTTCGCGTCGCCCTCCCAGTCGGGCGGGTCGACCGAGCCGCCGTGGAGGGCGAAGCGGGGATCGCGGGCCAGATCGGCGCCCTTGCGCGAACCCGGCATCGAACCGAACCAGAGCTCCCCGTCGATGAACTTCGCCTCGATGCCGCTGATCCGCGGGGAGCCGTCGGCGCGCAGCGTGGCGATCGTCTTGTGCACGCGGGCGTCGAGGAAATTGCGCGCAAGGCGCGCGAGATCCGGCGCGGCGCTCTCGATTTCTCCCCAACTTGCCACGACCCGAGGGTATACCGAGCCGTCCCGCCTCGCCGCCGGCTAGCGTTGGTGGCGATGCGCACCGCCACCCTCTTCGACGCCGACGCCGCCTCCTACACCGGCACCGTCGAGGTGCTCGGGGTGATCTTCCGCGCCGAGGACGACGGCTACGCGGTGCTCGAGGTGCAGGAGGCCGACGGCGGCGAAGGCTTCGCGCTGGTCGGGCCGGTCGCCCACCTCGGGCCCGGCGATCGCGCCGAAGTGAGCGGCGAGTGGCAGACCCACTCGCGCTACGGCCGCCAGCTCCGCGCGCAGGGGGCGCTGCCGCTCGACCCGACCGACCGCGCCGGTCAGGTCGCCTACCTCGCCACCCTGCGCCACATCGGCAGGAAGCGCGCCGAACGGCTCTGCGACACGCACGGCGAGGAGGTGCTGCAGGTGATCGCCGCCGACCCGCAGCGGACCTTCGCCGCGCTGAAGGGCGTCAGCGTCGACCAGGCCGCGGCGGCAACCCGGTCCTGGCACGAGAGCCGCGCCGTCCGCGAGCTCCACGTGCAGCTCGCCCCGCATGGCCTCGCCCACCTGGCCGCGCCGATCCACGCGCGCTACGGCGAGCGCTCGACCCAGATCCTTCACGAGGACCCCTACCGGCTGACCGAGGTCGAGGGCGTCGGCTTCACCCGCGCCGACAAGATCGCGCTCGCCGCCGACGTGCCGCCGGAGTCCGACAAACGCGCCCAGGCGGCCGCCGTCTATGCGCTGCGCGAGGCCGAGCAGGACGGGAACAGCTTCCTGCCAGCAGAGGAGCTCGCGGCGCGCACGGCGAAGCTGATCGGCCTCGTCCCCGACCCGGCGGTGCTCGCCGCGGCGCGCGGCCTGGTCGAGGAGGAAGGGCGGGTCTACCGCGAGCTGACCCTGGCCGGCGAGCGGGCGGTGGCGGCGACGCTGGCCCGACGGCTGGCCGCGCCGCCGCACCTCGACCACGACCCGGGCGAGAGCGACCCCTCCGAGGAGCTGACCGAAGAGCAGTGGGCGGCGGTGCGGGGCGCCTTCGCCTCGCGCGTCTCGGTGCTGACCGGCGGCCCGGGCGTCGGCAAGACGCGCGCGACCAAGGAGATCGTCCTCGCCGCCGAAGACGCCGGGGCGAAGATCGCCCTCTGCGCGCCGACCGGCCGCGCCGCCCGCCGCCTGCAGGAGACGACCGGCCACGAGGCGCAGACGATCCACCGGATGCTCGAATGGATCCCCGGCGGCGACCCCGGCTTCGGCCCCGGGCGGCCGCTGCCCGTGGAGCTGGTGATCGTCGACGAGTCCTCGATGCTGAACCTGCGGCTCGCCGAGGTGCTGCTCGAGGGGCTGGCGGAGACGACCCACGTC
This sequence comes from Actinomycetota bacterium, assembly GCA_018268675.1. GTDB lineage: Bacteria > Actinomycetota > Thermoleophilia > Solirubrobacterales > 70-9 > VAYN01. The sequence continues at coordinate 29,297 of JAFDWB010000080.1, read as the reverse complement.
GTCTTCGTCGGCGACGCCGACCAGCTGCCGCCGATCGGGGCGGGCAAGCCGTTCGAGGACCTGATCGAATCCGGCGCGGCGCCGGTGGTCCGCCTCACCCAGATCTTCCGCCAGGCGGCGAAATCGATGATCACGACCGCGGCGCACGAGATCAACCGCGGCCGTCCGCCCCACCTCGAGCCCGGCCCGGACCAGGAACGCGACTTCTTCTTCATCGAGCGCCCCCGGCCCGAGCGAGCGCTGGAGACGGTGGTCGAGGTGGTCGCCGAGCGGGCGGCGGAGAGCTTCGGCGTCGATCCGATCCGGGAGGTGCAGACGCTGGCGCCGATGTACCGCGGGCCGGTCGGGATCGACGCCCTCAACGAGCGCCTCCAGGAGCGCCTCAACCCGGACGGCAAGAAGGCGCTCGGCGAGCGCTTCCGGATCGGCGACCGGCTGATCCAGACCCGCAACTCCCACGAGCTGGGGCTGATGAACGGCTCGATCGTCTTCCTGCGCGCGGACGACCCGGACGAGGAATCGATCGTCGTCGACACCGACGAGGGCGGCACCCTGAGGATGCCCTACTCCGAGACGGCGACCCTGAAGCTCGCCTATGCGATCTCGGTCCACAAGGCGCAGGGCTGCGAGGTCCCGGTCGTGGTCGCCGTCTGCCACCGCTCCCACACCCGGATGCTGACCCGCCCGCTCCTCTACACCGCGATCACCCGCGCCCGCCGCGACTGCATCCTGGTCGGCGACTCCGCCGCCCTGGCCGCCGCGGTCGGCCGCGGTGAGGGCAGCAGGCGGCACTCGGGGCTGGCGGAACGCCTGAGGAGCGCCTGAGGACAGGCCGAAACTTCACTCGCCGGGTCTCTCGCTGTGCCACATTGGCTACGGGTGACCGAGAAGACGCAAGAGGCGCGGGCCCGGCTCCCGTGGCTCGAGATCGGCGCGACGCTGATCGGGGTGCTGCTGCTCGCGGGGCTCGTCGCCGGGGTCCCGGCCCTGCGACACGCGGCGGTCGCGGCGGCCCACGGGGAAACGGGCGAAGTCAGGCGGCAGATCAAGTCGCTCGGCGCGGGCGGGCCGCTGATCATCGTCGGGCTCGGGCTGCTCCACTCGATCGTGCCCTACCCGGCCGAGATCGTGAACGCCGCCGCCGGGTTCGCGTTTGGCTTCTTCGGTGGGCTCGGGCTCGTCGCGATCGGCTGGATGGCCTCGGCGCTGCTCTGTTACTGGTTCGGTGCCGGGGTGGCGCGGCCGCTGTTGGCGCGCTGGTTCGGGGAGGAGCGCTTCACCCACTACGAACGGATGGTCGAGCGGGGCGGCATCACCCTGCTGATCGCCCTGCGGCTGCTGCCGATCGTCCCGTTCAGCCTGGTCTCCTACGCGGCGGGCGCGGCGCGCGTGCCCTTCCACCGGTACTGCTGGACGACCGCGGTCGGCTTCCTGCCGATCACCACGCTGGCGGTCTACCTCGGCACGCGGCTGGAAGGGATCAGAGCAACCGATCCGGCGGTGATCGGGGCGTTGCTGGTCGCGGTCGCCCTGGTCCTGGTCCCCAACTGGGTCATCCGACGCTCCGGGGCGACTGACGCTAGTGCGAGTGGTGCGCCCGACCCGCCGCCCGAGGAAGCTCCCTGACCCGGAAGTGGAAGACGGTCGGCTTCGCGGCGAGGTTGCCCGCCGCGTCTTTGGCGCGCACCCGGACCGCGTGCTTGCCCCTCGTGAAGCGGTGGTGGAAGCGCGACCCGCAGATCTGCAGCGGTTCCTTGTCGAACTGACAGTAGAAGGTGACCGGGGACTCGCTCGCCCGCAGCTTGAACTTGAGGACGACGCTGCGCTTGGCGGTCTTCACGACCTTCTTCGGGTGCCCGACGAACCGCGTGCGCGGTGCGACCGTGTCGACGGTGAACTGGTAGACGCCACTCGAGCCGTTGCGTCCCAGAGCGTCGGTGGCGGTGACGGTGAAGCCGTGGGCGCCGTCGGCCAGCGGGCTCGGCAGGAGGTAGGGCGAGGCGCAGGGCTGCGGGGCGCCGCCGTCGAGCTGGCAGCGGAACGCGGCCGCGTGGCTGGCGCTGAATTCGAAGGTCGGGCGGTTGTCGTTGCCGAGCGGCTTCGGCCCGTTGGTGATCCGCACCGTCGGCGGCCCCGCCCGTTCTTCTTCTTCCACCGACGCCACGACGTGACTGGGCGGGTCTTCCACCGGGGCGCCGCCGAGCGCCTGCGTCGCACCGAGCGCGTTGACCATCCCCGCGCCGACCGCATCAGGTGATTTGACGACGGTGAATTTGGTCGCGGTCGACCCCAGGCTCGAAAGGATGCTCGCGGGGCTCGCCGGCGGCGACGCCTGCTGCATCAGGGCGGCAACCGTGGCCGCCTGCTCGGCCGCCTGCGAGGTGCCGCAGAAGTGCCAGCCGGAGGCGACGAAGATGCCGAAGAACGTATTCGAGGCGCAATCCGTGGCGGTCACGTTCGGCTTCGGGATCACTTCCGGCGCACCGAGCGGCGGCGCGGGCGTGGTCCCCGTGACCGGGCCGAAGTAGTTGGTGACCGGCCCGCGCGACGAGTACGGCTCCGGCTGTTTCGGCGCCGTCCTCGATTCCTGGAAGTTGACCGCGCCGACCGCGGTCACGTAGGAGGACCCGGCGTGGCCGTAGATCACCGGGCCGACGACGTCCCCTTCTTTCGATTCCGGGTACTCGGTCTCCGAGACCCCGAAGCCGTCGTCGACGATCGCCAGCTTGATCCGCGGGTTGGCGCTCGCGCTCCCCTGCGGGTTGCAGGCGGCGCCCGAGCAGCGGGCGATCACCAGGCGGACGGTCTGCGGGGCGGCGGTTTCGTTGGCCCACGTGATCGGCAGGAACGGCCTCGGCGAGAGCTGGTTGGAGCCGGCCGCTTCGAGGATCTTCTGGGTGCCGCCTTCTTCCCCGAGCAGGAACGCGAACAGGTCGGTTTCCACCCCGAACCACGGTTCGGCCCACTGCAGGTCGAGCGACAGCTTGCCCCCCGGTTCGACCGTGAAGCCGAATTCGGTGTCGACGCCCGCGCCCGGGTTGAAGTCCATGCAGTCCGGCTGGTACGGCCCAAGGCCCGCTTCGAGGAGAGCTGCGGTCAGGGTGATCACGACCAGCGGGTTGCAGCTGCTCACGCCGCGGAATTTCGGCGCTTCCCAGGAGGAGATGTTGCGCCCCGACGCGTCGATCAGGTTGTCGTTGCCGGCGGCGGCGAAGTAGAGCACGCCTTTTTCGGTCACCCGGCGGATCGCGACGGCGACCGGTCCTTCCTGAAAGAACGGTTCGCTCGTGTAGGAGAGGTCGTCGACGATCACGTTCGCCCCCGCCCCGCCCGCGCTGACCGGCGCCGCCAGCCGTTCGATGTTCTGGGCGTAGGAGATTTCCGCCGGCTCGCCGGTGGCGAAGGCGAGCTTCGCGTGCGGCGCCAGGTCGTGGACGGCCTGCAGCATCGCCCGGCCCTCGTCGGTGTAGGCGGACGACGGCTGACCCGCGGGGGCTTCGGCGATCACGTTCACCGGGAGCTGTTGGCCGCTGCAGGTGCTCGCCGGCCCCGGCAGGTCGTTGGTGACTTCGTCGCCGTGGGCGGTCGTCGCGATCGGCCCGCCGCCAGGGCCTTCGGTGGCCGAGTTGAAGGAGTCCGAGATGATCCCGATCGTCTCCCCCGCCCCGCGGTAGCCGAAGGCGGCGCGGGCGGCGCCGACGTTCAGCTGTTCGACCGCCTGGCTGATTACCGAGCCGCCTTCGCAGAGCCCGTTGGAGGAGATCGCCGCGGCGCCGGCGGCCCCCACGGCGGCGACTTCCGGCGCCAGCGACGGGGTCACGGCCACGACCCCGGGGACCGCGGCAAGCGCCGGGAGGTCCGCGGGCGCCACCGAGAGCACCAGCGTCTGGTAGCGGCCGCTCACGTTCAGCACCTTCGCCCCGGCCGCTTCCACCGCTTCGACCGCGGCCGCCGCGCCGGCTTCGAAGCGCGCTTCGACGATCACCCGGCGGCCTTCGCGGACCAGCGTCCCGGCCCCTTCGCTCGGCACGCCGACGGCCGCCGCCTGCCCGGCGAGCGACTTCGCCCGCACCGCCGGCGTCGCCAACTGCGCAAGCTGCGGCGAGAGCGCCGAGGAAGTCGTCAACCCAGCGACGGCCTCAGCTCCGGCCGGCGCAAGCAGGCCTAGCGCGAGCACCACCGCGATCAGCGGTGCGAGGGCAAGAGGTGAAGGTACGCGCCTGGACCTGCGAGACATCCAGGAAACGTATCGACCACGCCAGGGGGAGCTTTAGCGGCTGGCGGATGCCGGGAAGGGATGGGGGCTTGGCGGCTGGCGCCCGAGGGACAAGGGACGCGGCCCTCTCGCCACGGCCCGGGCTGGCTGTGGCCGCGGCGAGAGGGCCGGGTATGAAAGGCGTGAAGGATCCGTCACCGAAGACCGACCTCGTGACGAAGACGGTGAGAACGTCACGGTTCCCCCCGTCTTCCTCCTGCCTTCCCATCGGTCAGGGCCTTGCCGTGGCGCTTTACTCGGTCTATGCCCGAGTAAAGCGCCACAGACGCCCCGGCACCGTGGTCGTAGGCGACGGATCCACAAGAGACCGTCACGGAAGTCCGACTTCCTCACGTCCCCGGTGCCGTCTCCCCCTACGAACCCCTCACGTCTTGGGCCTCTCATGGGGGTCACAGCCTGCCAGGACCCCCATGAGAGGCCCAAGACGCAACTCGGACGGCCGCCACGCCCCGGACCCGCGGAAGAGATCACGCGTAGGAGGAGCGGCGCAGCCAGATCAGCAGGATCACCAGCGAGACGAGCATGCTGCCGCCGCCGATCGCCCAGAACTCGGTCAGGGTCGTCATCCGTTCGACCATCCATTTGAAGTTCTGGCCGAAGAAGCCGACGACGAAGGAGAGCGGCAGGAAGATCGTCGCGATCACGGTGAGCTGCTTGGTGATTTCGTTGAGCCGGTTGGAGGTGACCGAGAGGTAGGCGTCGCGGCTGCCGATCAGCAGGTCGCGGTAGGCGTCGATCTGGTCGGAGATGCGGATCGCGTGGTCGTAGATGTCGCGGAAGTAGTTGCGCGAGTCGGCCTGCAGCCCGGGGATGTTGAGGATGTCGTCGATGTGGCGGGCCAGCATGTCGCGCTGCGGCGTCGCCACGCGGCCCACCACGACGAGGTCGCGGCGCAGATCGGTGAGCGGCTGGAGATGATCGGGCGAGGGCTGGTTGAAGATCTCTTCGTCCAGCCGTTCGAGCCGGTCTTCGAGGTCCTCGAGCAACGGGAAGAAGGTGTCGGTGAGACCGTCGATGACGCGGTAGACGACGAACTGCTCGGAGCTCGGCGGCTGCGCGACGAGGCGCTTGCGGACTTCCTCCAGCGCGGCGCACTTGCCGTCGTGGACGGTGACCAGGTAGCCGCCGCTGACGAACGCGTGGACCTCTTCGAGCTCGATCCGCTCGCCCTCCTCCGGCCCCGCCTCGGGCCGCGGCTCGCCTTCGACCGGCGGGACCGCGCCGTAGTAGACGAGGAACATGTACTTGCCGTAATCCTCGAGCTTCGGCCGTTGCCCTTTTTTGCGCAGATCCTCCAGCGCCAGCGGATGGAAGCGGAAAAGCTCCTCGAGCGTCTGGATCTCGGCGTCGCCGGGGGCATCCAGGTCGAGCCAGAAATACTCGTCGCGGTCGAGCATCTCGCCGATCGCGCCCCGGTCGATGTGATCGAGGAAGCGCACGGAGGAAAGCTAGATGCGGGTGCGGACGCACCGCCGAAGCCGAAAATTCACCTCCGCCGGCCCGCGATCCTGCTACGGTCCCGCCTTGAAAGGGCCGGGGCTACCCGGCTGTAAGTTTGTGTCTAGCGCTCGCATGTCGTTGCGTCCCGCATCGTCAGCGTTTGCAGCACACGATGTGGAGGCAATGCATGCCTACTGGAACCGTAAAGTGGTTTAGCGACGACAAGGGCTACGGGTTCATCACGCCCGACGACGGCTCGAAGGACGTCTTCGTTCATCACAGCGCCATCCTGGGTGAGGGCTTCAAGTCCCTGACCGAGGGCGCCAAGGTGAGCTACGAGTCCGAGGAAGGCCCGAAGGGCCCCGCCGCGGCCAGCGTTCAGCAGACTTCGTAGAGCCAGCGCTCATAGACAGTCTGGGAAGCCCGCCTTCGAGCGGGCTTCGCTCTGTAATGACCTACTTCCCCTGATGACGACCACTCGAGACGACCTAAGAAACTGCGCGATCATCGCCCACGTCGACCACGGCAAGACGACGCTGGTCGACGCCATGCTGTGGCAGACCGGGACCTTCCGCAAAGGCCAGGAGGTGGCCGAGCGGGTGATGGACTCGATGGACCTGGAGCGGGAGAAGGGGATCACGATCCTCGCCAAGAACACCGCGGTCCAGCACGGCGGCGTGAAGCTGAACATCGTCGACACGCCGGGGCACGCCGACTTCGGCGGTGAGGTGGAGCGGGCGCTGACGATGGTCGACGGGGCGCTGCTGCTGGTCGACGCCTCGGAGGGGCCGCTGCCGCAGACGCGCTTCGTCCTGCGCAAGGCCCTGGAGCGGCGGCTACCGATCATCCTCGTCGTCAACAAGGTGGACCGGCCGGACGCGCGGATCGCCGAGGTGATCGACGAGGTCTACGAGCTCTTCATCGACCTCGACGCGGACTCCGAGCAGATCGACTTCCCGATCGTCTACACGAACGCGAAAGCGGGCTGGGCGGCGCTCGAGGAGGGCGTCGAGGGGACCGATCTGATGCCGCTGCTCGACCTGATGCTGGAGAAGATCCCGGCGCCGACCTACGACGAGGGGGCGCCGCTGCAGGCGCACGTGACCAACCTCGACGCCTCGCCGTATGTCGGGCGGCTGGCGGTCTGCCGGGTGCGGCAGGGGACGATCCGGGCGGGACAGCCGATCGCCTGGTGCCGGGCCGACGGCGACGTGCGGCGGGCGAACGTGTCGGAGCTCTACGTCACCGAAGGGCTCGAGCGGGTCACCGCCAAAGAAGCGGGGCCGGGCGAAATCATCGCCGTCGCCGGGATCGAAGAGGTGACGATCGGGGAGACGCTGGCCGACCCCGATGACCCGCGGCCGCTGCCGGTGATCACCGTCGACGAGCCCTCGCTGTCGCTGGTGCTGGGGATCAACACCTCGCCGATGGCGGGGCTGGGCGGCGGCGACAAGCTGACCGCGCGGCAGATCCGCTCGCGGCTCGACCAGGAGCTGGTCGGCAACGTCTCGATCCGGGTCAAGGACACCGACCGGCCCGACGCCTGGGAGGTGCAGGGGCGTGGCGAGCTGCAGCTGGTCGTGCTGCTGGAGATGATGCGGCGCGAGGGGTACGAGATGACCGCCGGGCAGCCGCGCGTGGTGACGCGGGAGATCGACGGCAAGGTGCACGAGCCGGTGGAGCGGCTGGCGATCGACGTGCCGGAGGAGCACGTCGGGTCGGTGACCCAGATGCTGGCGGGGCGCAAGGGGCGGCTCGAGCAGATGGTCAACCACTCGACCGGCTGGGTGCGGATGGACTACCTGGTGCCGGCGCGCGGGCTGATCGGCTTCCGCACCGAGTTCCTGACCGAGACGCGTGGGTCGGGGATCCTCCACCACGTCTTCGATCGCTGGGAGCCGTGGGCGGGGGAGCTCCGGACCCGGCAGACGGGGTCGCTGGTGGCGGACCGGCGCGGCCAGACCGCGGGCTACTCGCTGATGAGCCTGCAGGACCGGGGCACGCTCTTCGTCGGGCCGGGCGAGGAGGTCTACGAAGGGATGATCATCGGCGAGAACTCCCGCTCCGACGATCTCGACGTCAACCCGACCAAAGCCAAACAGCAGACCAACATGCGGGCCGCGAGCGCCGATGTCCTGGTCCGCCTGGCGCCGCCGACCCGCCTCACCCTGGAAGCGTCGCTGGAGTTCCTCCGCGACGACGAGTGCGTCGAAGTGGCCCCCGAAGCGATCCGCCTCCGCAAGCTGATCCTCGACAAAGTGCCGCGCCTGAAGGCCTCAAAGCGCCGCGACGGCGCCCCGCGCTGACGGGGCCGCCGCCACACCCGGCGACGGCGCCCGCCGTTGATGGGCCGAAAACCGCTCTATGTCAGAGGTTTTCGGCCCCTCAACGCTGCCGGCCGGGGTCAGGCGGTCGCGGCGGCCTGCTCGGACTGGGCGTCGCGGGCGGCGTCGGCCTGCTTGGCCTGGGCCTCCGGGGTGATCTCGTCGATGTTGCGCGGCAGCAGCACCTCTTTGGCGATCACGAGGCGCTGGATCTGGCTGGTCCCCTCGTAGAGCTGCATGATCTTCGCGTCGCGCATCAGTTTCTCCACCGGGTACTCCTTGATGAAGCCGTAGCCGCCGTAGACCTGGACGGCGTCGGTGGTGACCTCCATCGCCGAGTCGGCGGCGAAGCGCTTGGCCTCCGAGGAGCGCAGCGTGTTGCGGTGTCCCTGGTCGAGCAGGACGGCCGAGTTCCAGGTGAGAAGACGAGCCGCGTCGACCTTGGTCGCCATGTCGGCGATCATGAACTGGATCGCCTGGTGCATCGCGATCGGCACCCCGAACTGGACCCGTTCCTTGGAGTAGTCGGAGGCGAACTCGAAGGCGGCGCGGGCGATCCCGGTGGCCATCGCGGCGACGCCCGGGCGGGTGCGGTCGAGCGTCATCATCGCCAGTTTGAAGCCGTGGTTTTCCTCGGCGAGCAGGTTCTCGGCGGGCACCTCGACGTCGTTGAAGGAGATCGTCGCGGTGTTCGAGGCCCGCTGCCCCATCTTGTCCTCCTTCTTGTCGACCGTGACCCCGGGGGAGTCGGCGTCGACGACGAAGGCGGACATGCCGCGGTGTCCGGCATCCGGGTCGGTCTTCGCGTAGACCGTGAACCAGTCCGCGTAGGTGCCGTTGGTGATGAAGCACTTGGAGCCGTTGAGGATGTACTTGTCGCCCTGCTTGACGGCGCGCGTCTTCATCCCCGCGACATCGGAGCCGGCGTCCGGCTCGGTCAGGCAGAAGGAGGCGAGCTTGAACGATTCGGTGAGCATCCCGAGGTACTTCTTTTTCGTCTCCTCGGAGCCGCCGAGGCCGACCGGCGCCGAGGCCAGGCCGTTCGCCATCAGCGAGGTGCCGATCCCCGAGCAGCCCCAGCCGACCTCCTCCTCGATCACGCAGCCGGAGAGGTAGTCGAGGCCCGGGCCGCCGTAGGCCTCGGGCACGTGGGTGTTCATCAGGCCGACGTCCCACGCCTTGCGCAGCACCTCGTCGGGCCAGGTGCCCTCCTTGTCGTACTCCCAGGCGACCGGGCGCATCTCTTTCTCGGCGAAGGAGTGCGCGAGCTCGCGCAGGTCTTTCTGTTCGTCGGTCAGGGTGAAGTCAACCACCGCGGGCGCTCCTTTTGGTCGTCGTCCAAGTTCCGTCGGAGCGCTTGCGGGCGCGCTCCTTCTCTGCCTGCCGATTGACTGGTCAGTCAACCAGCCCCAAGAGTACCGGAAAGGCGCCCCGAAGGGGGCCCGTCGGACCCGGCATTAGGCTTTTCGGCGTGGGACTGGTAATGGCGCTCTCCGTGGGGGCGAAGGCCGCCGCCGTGCTGATCTTCACCGGCGTCGTCGCGCCGCTGATCGGCTGGGGGATCAAACGGGTGGCGGGCAGCTGGAACTCCTACGGCGGCGGGCCCTTCGCGATCCTCAAAGAACCGCACGGGCGCGGCGCGGCGGCGGCGCAGCCGGTCGATCCGGCGATCCAGGCGGCAGAAGTGCGCCAGCTGCTGGAAGCGAAGGACGCGCGGCGGCGCCGGCGGGGCGAGCCGGCGCTGGACGTCGAGGCGGAGTCGGCGCGCCTCCTCGCGGCCGCCGCCGAGGGTACCCCGGCGCGCCACGACGAGGAGCTGCGGATCGAGGTGCGCCAGCTCGTCATCGCCCGCAACGAACGCCGGCGGCGGGCAGGCCTCGAGCCGCTCGACGTGGCCGCCGAGACCGAGCGCCAGCTGGCCGAGCTGGGCGGCGCGGGCTGAGGCACGCGCCTCGGGATAGGCACTAAGATCGCGCCGATGGCTGAGCCCGAGGAGAACCTCTACGAGGTCGAGGAGCTGCTGAACCAGCCCGGGACGTACTTCAACCCGCAGACCGAGGTGGTGGTGGTGGTCGACGACTCCGCCTCGATCGACCAGGAGGTCTTCAACTTCGAGGCCTACGAGGGGGCCGAGTGGGTCCGCCTCTCCGACGAGGTGCCGATCGACGAAGAGGGACGCGACCGGGTCCTCGAGACCTTCCAGACCCACTACCACGCCGGCTCCACCGGCTCCGTCTCGGAGACCGCGCTCGAGCAGGGCGATGACGAGCTCGACGAGGACGAGGACGGGCAAGAGCCCGGCCGCGAGGACTGACGTGCTCGAGCCCGGGGACAAAGCACCTGCGTTCACGCTGCCCGACCAGGACGGCAACAAGGTCAAGCTGTCGGACTTCAAGGGCCAGACCGTGGTCCTCTACTTCTACCCGCGCGCCGACACGCCGGGCTGCACGACCCAGGCCTGCGGTATCCGCGACCGTGGCGACGAGTACGCGAAGGCGGGCGCCAAGGTGCTCGGCGTCTCCCCCGACGAGCCGGACGCGATCAAGAAGTTCGACGACAAATACGGCCTCGGCTTCACCCTCCTCGGCGACGTCGACCACAAGGTGGCCGAGAAATACGGCGCCTGGGGCGAGAAGTCCATGTACGGCAAGAAGTACATGGGCATGCTCCGCTCGACCTTCATCATCGACCCGAAAGGCAAGGTCGCCCGGGTCTTCCCCAAGGTCCAGCCGAAAAAACACGACGCACTCGTGTTGAAGGCGCTGGGCGAACTTTCAGCGGGCTGAGTCGGGGGACGGGCGGCTGGCGCCCCTGGCCGGCTGACGCCCGACGGCGCGCGCGGGTCCTCGGTTGGCTGTTCCTTTCGCCGGAGGGGTCGGCAGAAGGAACAGCGGGCAAGGGCCGCCTCTCTGGCGCTCGCACTTATCGTCGCTATCCGACGATTACTGGGAACTCACCGGGGGTCGTCCCGTCGCGTGGTTAGGAACTTCGCCCATGTCGAAGTAACTCACCACGGAAGGCCGGGGCTCCCCGATCCCGGCGCAGGCCGGGCGCGCCCGTCGGCGACAGCTCCCCTCACGCCGCGACGATCACGATGAACGCCGCGTAGAGGCAGAACCAGCTGACCACCGCGGGGAGGGAGAAGCGGCGGGAACGGTGGAGGCTCTCGTAGGCGATTAGGCCACCGGCGAGGCCAAGGCAGATCGAGACGACGGCGTTGGCGTCGAGGTTCCAGGAGGTGAAGAGGAGGCCGAGGCCGATCGGGATCGTCGACTGGAAGACCATCGCGCCGCTGACGTTGCCGAGGGCGAGGGCGTCCTTGCCGTCGCGCACCCAGAAGAAGCTGTTGACCTTCTCCGGGAGCTCGGTGGCGAGAGGGGCGAGGACGAGAGCGAGGACCAGCGCCGAGACGCCGAGGGAGTCGGCGATCTTGAGAAGCTCCTCGACGAAGAGGTGCGCCCCGCCCGCCATCGCGCCAAGGCCGACCAGGAGCTGGAGCAGACAGAGGATCGGGGGCGGCTCGCCCTCGGTGCGGTCGGCGCGCCGGTCGAAGTAGAGCGGGTCGAGCGTCTCCTCTCCCTGCATCTCACCGGAAGAGGCGAGGGTGCGGCGCACGTAGAGAAGGTAGGCGAGCACGAAGAGGATGCCGACCGGCAGGCGCACGGCGAGCGGCGGGCCCCAGGCGAGCGCCCCGGCGAGCGCGAAGAAGGCGAGGAAGAAGATCAGGTCGCGCTCCAGGGTCGGGCCGTGGGCCGCGAGGCCGACGCCTTGGGCGCGGCGCTCGCGGTAGAGGTAGGCGAAGAGGCCGATCAGCCCCATCGCCAGGGTGGCGAGCAGGAAGGGCGCGCCGACGATCGCCCCGATCGCGACGTCTTCGGAGCCCGCTTCGGCGCTGAGCAGGGCGATGACCGCGATCAGCGTCTCCGGCGTCGCGGTCCCGACCGCGGCGAGCACGCTGCCGACCGCCCCCTCCCCCAGCCCCAGCACGTGCCCCAGCCACTCGACCGCGTTGGTGAACAGCAGCGCGCCGGAGAGGACGACCGCGAAGCTGACCAGGAGCAGCGGGTATTCCATCAGGCGTAGTAGAACGCCAGCCCGAAGACGAGATAGACGGCGAGCAGCTGCACCCCCTCGAACCAGGTCGACTCGCCGTCCTGGATCACGTAGTTGGCGACCATGATCGCGATCACGATCGCCCCCAGCTCGAAGCCGTTGAAGACCAGCGCCAAGGGATAGGGCCCGACGAAGTAGGAGGCGATGACGAGGACCGGCGCGACGAAGAGGGCTACCTGGCCGCTCGAGCCGATCGCGATGTTCACCGCCAGGTCCATCTTGTCCTTGCGGGCCACGAGGACCGCGACCCAGTGCTCGGCCGCGTTGCCGACGATCGCCACCACGACGACGCCGATGAAGAACTCCGAGAGGCCGATCGACTCGGAAGCTTCGGTGATCGAGCCGACCAGCACCTCCGACATCACCCCGACCAGCACCCCCGCGATCGCCAGCGCGATCACCGCGGTGCGCACCGACCACCCCCAGCCGTCCTCCTCCTCGTATTCGGGGTTGAAGAGGTCGCGGTGGGTCTTCAGCGAGAAGAGGAGGCCGAGGACGTAGGTCCCGATGAGGACGATCGCGACCGCCAGCGAGAGGTGCTCGACCGTGCCCCCGTAGTGGGTGGCGACCGAGCCGGGGAGCGGCAGGCCCTTGCCCTCGACCAGCTCGAAGATCGCCGGCATCAGGAGCGCCGCCGCGGCCAGCATCAGCATCGAGGTCTGGATCGCGGCGCCGGTCCGGTTGAAGAACTGTTTGTCGCGGCCGAGCCCCCCCGCCAGCATCGCGGCGCCGAGCACGAGCAGGATGTTGCCGACGATCGAGCCGACGATCGACGCCTTGACCACCTCCTGCAGCCCCTTGCCGAGCGCGAAGAGGGCGATGATCAGCTCCGGCGCGTTGCCGAAGGTGACGTTGAGCAGGCCGCCGATGCCGGGGCCGGAGCGGGCGGCGAGCTCCTCCGTCGCCCGCCCCATCAGCGCCGCGGTGGGGATGATCCCGAGCGCCGAGGTGGCGAAGACGACGACCGACGAGACGCCCGCCAGGTCGAGCGCCACCGCGATCGGGATCAGCGGCGCCAGCAGGTACGGGTAGCCCTGCGGGCTGCGCAGGAAGGCGGCGTCGAGGCGCGGCGGCCCCGCGGGCCCGGCAGGGCCCGCGGGAGGCTTGGACGGAGACTGCCCGGGGTCGGGTTCGTCGGCGGTCAGGCGCCTATTCCATCAGGGTGGCGCACTTCTGCAGGTCGGTCGCGCCGTTGGCCTTCTTGATGCATTCGGTGAATTCCTTAGACGGTCCGCCCGAAGGCAGTTCGAGTTCCGCCGCGCCCGAGTTGCCGCCCCCCGCCGACGCCCCGCCGCCCATCGCGCCGGTGACGCCTTCGAGCAGACCGCCGAGATTCTGGCTGCCGCCGCCTTCCATCATCCCGAGCAGTTCGATCGGGTTGATGCCGAGCTGGAGGAACAGCTTCTGCAGCGGTTCCGCGCCCGACGGCGCCTTGATCGTCTGCGGTTCGTTCACCTGACCGAGCGTGAGGTCGAGCTCGACTTCGGCCTTTTCGCCGGTGCCCGGGGGTTCGATCGAGAGGTCGGCCACCACCTTGCGGATGATGTGGTCGCTTTCGCCGACGTAGACCTCGACGTGGGCGGTCTTGATCGCGTCCGTGAGCTGCCGCTGCTGGGCCTTGAGTTCACCCAGCGGGAGCGACCCGGTGGCTTCCAGCTCCGACGCGCAGGCCGGCGTTTCGAGCAGCTTGATCACCGTGTCGATCGCGCTCTTCGGTTCGAGGTCGCCGCTCAGCTTGACGGTCTTCACGCCTTCGACTTCCTCGCTGCCCGCGTTTTCGAGGTTCTGGACGAATTCTTCGAGCTTCAGCGAGGTCGCCGCCTTCTGACACGCGGTCGCTTCGCCGCCCTTGCTTTCCTTCGCGCCTTCCTGCTGCGCTTCTTCGAAGCCCGACTTGATGAAGCCGAAGGTGGTCGGTTCGACTTCGTACTCCTTGCCCTTGTAGCCGATGTAGGCGCGGTCGCCGAGAACGGTGAGGCCGCCTTCGAAGTCGACCTTTTCGCCGCCCGCTTCGCCGTTCGCCTTGGCTTCCAGGGCCAGTTCGGGGATGCTGTTCTTGCCGGTCGACTGGAAGGGGCCGTTGAGCTCGACCTTCACCTCGCCGCCGTGCTTCCCTTCCGCCTTGACCTCGAGCGACAGGTCGATGTTGCCGCTTTCCACCCCTTCGAGGGTCGCGCTTTCGATCACCTGCTGGGGATCGGCGCTGCTGCCCCCGCCACCCCCGCAGGCGCTGAGCAGGGCCGCCAGCGCGGCGAACGCGGCAAGCAGGGCGAAAGTTCGTCTGCGGCTCAAGTGATCGGGCTCCTTCGGTCGGTAACGGAGGACCTCCAACTGTACGGGCTCCGCCGGGCGCTCGCGGCCCGAGTTGACTTCATTCGCCGAGTTCGGTACCGAAGGATTCTTCGGCGGGCGGGCTCTTTTCGCCGCTCGGGATGCCGGCCGCGACCGGCAGTAGCAGCGCGCCGACGACGATCAGGGCGATCCCCACGCCGACCAGCCAGCGCACCTTGAAGAGGTGACCGCCGATCCCGACCGCGAAGCCGACGAGGACGAGGGCGAGGTAGGGGCCGGGGCTGTGCGGGAGCGCCGCGATCGGCGGGAAGAGGTCGAGCACGGGCGGCTGATTATCATCGCCCGCATGGCAGACGAGTCCGTGGAGGCGGTGAAGCGCGCGCTCGCCGAGGTCGGCTACCTCGCCGACGAGCCCGCCGCCCTGGTCTCCTTCCTCGCCCAGCGCTTGGGGAAGCCGATCCTGGTCGAGGGCCCGGCGGGGGTCGGGAAGACCGAGCTGGCGAAGGCGCTCTCGCGCTCGACCGGCCGGCCGCTGGTGCGCCTGCAGTGCTACGAGGGGCTCGACGAGGCGAAGGCGATGTACGAGTGGAACTACCGTAAGCAGCTGCTGCGGATCCAGGCGGGCGGCGACGCCGGCTGGGAAGACGTCCAGGAGGACATCTTCGGCGCCGAGTTCCTGCTCACCCGGCCGCTGATGCAGGCGATCGCGAGCGAGGAGCCGGTGGTCCTGCTGATCGACGAGATCGACAAGACCGACCAGGAGTTCGAGGCGATGCTGCTGGAGCTCCTCTCCGACTTCCAGATCACGATCCCCGAGCTGGGCCAGATCAGCGCCACGACGATGCCGATCGTGATCCTCACCTCGAACGACTCGCGCGAGCTGACCGAGGCGCTGAAGCGCCGCTGCCTCTACCTTTGGCTCGATTACCCGGGGGTCGAGCGGGAGATCGAGATCGTCCTCCTCCACGCCCCCGAGATGCCGCGCGAGCTGGCCCGGCGCCTGGTCGAGGTGGTCGGCATGGTCCGCGACCTCGACCTGAAGAAGCCCCCCTCGATCGCCGAGTCGATCGACTGGGCCCGGACCCTCCTGCTGATGGGCGTCGACGACATCGACCGCGAGACCTTCGCCAACTCGATGTCGATCATCGTCAAGCACCGCACCGACATCGACCTGGTGGCGGAGCGGGTGGGGATGAAACTGCCGGACCGCGCGGCGTAGCGGTCGGCGACGAAAGCCGGAACCGCCCCGAGGTATGGGCCGTTGATAGCTGTCGCCCGATGGGGCAAGGGACGCGGCCGTCTCGGCCACGACCCTGGCAGGCTGTGGCCGCGGCCGAGACGGCCGGGTCTGGGGGGAGAGGAGGAAGGGTCGCGTGGGGGTCACGGGAGCGCCACGGGTCCGTCACGGATGTGGGAATTCGCCGTCGCCAGGAGGACGCCCCTCCGTCCAGCTGTTCTTTATGCCGACCAGTCCGGCAAAAAGAACAGCTGACCGGGGTCGGCCGGGGAAAGGGAGGTCCGTCACCCTTCCTCCCGTCTTCCTCGGACGTCCGGGACACGCTGCAGCGACAGGTGTCGTCCCAGCGACACCTGTCGCTGCAGCGGGTTCCGGCGCCCCGATCTCAGCCTTCAGACCGCACGGAAGCGTGACGTCCCCGACATCTTCGTCACGATCCCGTGCCCTCTTTCCCACGCACCCCTCACGTCCCGGGCGCCTCATGGGGGTCACAGCCTGCCAGGACCCCCATGAGGCGCCCGGGGCCACCTCGGACGGGGCGCCCGCCCCTAAGCCCCCTCCAACTCGCTCGCATCGAACAACCTCTCCAGCACCGCGGGGTCCGGTGCGCCGTCGTAGGCGAGGCGGCCGTCGCGGAGGGCGACGCAGCGGTCGGCGGCGGCGATCACGTCGGGGCGGTGGGTGGAGACGACGATCGCGGCGCCGGCGGCCCTGGTCTCGGCGAGGAGGTCGAAGAGGACTTCGCGGCTCGGAGGGTCGAGGCCGTCGAGGGGCTCGTCGGCGAGGAGGACGGCGAAGGGGCGGACGAGGGCGAGGGCGATCGAGGCCTTCTGCTTCATGCCCTTTGAGAGTTCGGCGCCGAGGGCGTCCTCCCAGCCGTCGAGGCCGAGCCGGCCGATCAGCTCCTCGATGCGCGCAGTCGGGCCCTCGGTGCCGTGAAGGGCGGCGACGTATTCGAGGTGCTCGGCGACGCTCAGGTCTTCGTAGAAGACGGGCGAATCGGGGAGATAGGAGAGGGCGCGGCGGGCGGCGAGCGAGCCGGGCGGCTGGCCGGCGACCTCGATTCGGCCCGCGGTCGGCTCGAGCAGCCCGGCGGCGAGGTTGAGGAAGGTCGTCTTTCCCGCCCCGTTCGGCCCGATCAGGGCGACCAGCTCGCCCGCCGCGACCTCGACCGTGAAGGAGCCGAGGGCGATGTACCCGTCATAGGTGCGGCCGAGGCCGTGGGCGACGAGCGGCGGCGTATCGACGGCGCCGCTGGTCGCCTCGATCGCGCCGCTCACATCGCCCCCCGTTCGCGTTTGTCGGCGCGCCAGGTGAGCACGGCGACGCCGATCAGGGCGAAGCCGGCGACGATCGGCGCCACGCCGAAGGCGGCGCCGACCCGGGCGCCGTCGCCGCCTTCGACCTTCCAGGCGGCGAAAAGGGGCAGGAAGACGCCGCCCGCGGCGAAGAGCAGCGGGGCGAAGTTGACCGCCTGGCTCATTTCCGGCGCCATCAGGGCGAACTCGTAGGGGTCGTTGGTGGCGCTGACCGCCGCCGCGCAGGCGAGCACGAAGGCGCAGGGGACGAGGCTGACGGCGCCGACGCCGAGCGCCAGGGCCGGGTTGCCGCCGATCGCCGCCGCGGCCACCGCCGCGACCGCGAGGACGACGCCGGTCGCCACCGCCGGCGCGAGCAGGTGGCGACGCACTAGAACCGCGCTCGGCAGCGGCAGGAGCAGGCGTCGCGAGGGGTGGTCCATCTCCTGCGCGAGCGGCTCGATCAGATCGAGGGCGGCGACGAAGAGCAGCGGGCCGGGCAGGGCGAACAGCACCGGGGTCTGGCTGAAGCCGGCGACGGCGACCGCCCCGGCGGCGACCGCGAGGACGAGGACGCGGCCGATCCGGACCACGGGCCAGCGCAGGAAGCTCTGCCAGGCACGCCGCCAGATCGGGTGCGCGCCGCCGCCCGCGAGCCGCAGCCACGGCGTGCGGCGCGGGTGCTCGGAGGCGAGCTGGCGGCGCAGGAGGATCACCGTGCGCAGGTCCTGGACCGAGGCGGAGAAGCGCATCTCGGCGACCAGGTCGGCGCGGCGGCGCGCCGCCTCGAGGCCGAGGCCGCCGATCCCGAGGAGGCCCACTGCGAGCAGCGCCAGGACGAGGCCCGCCCCGAGCCCCGCCGGCCCGGCGCTCGCCCCGTGCTGCAGCGGCAGCGTCGCCAGGTCGCCGAGCATCGTCGCCGGGGAGCTGTGCCGACCGAGCGCCAGGTCGAGTACCGACCACCCGACCAGGGCGAGCCCGAGCGCCGCGGCGAGCGCCGGGCGCAGCCGCCGCCCGGAGGCGAGGAGCGCCGCGCCGAGCACCGCGATCGGCACCAGCGCGCCGAACGCCGCCAGCGAGCCGATCCACTCCAGCGCCGTCCCCGGGAAGCGGCGGAAGACGAAGTTGCCGACGAGGGCGCCGAGCACCGCCCCGGCGATCGTCGCCACGCGCAGCTGCTGGAGCGCCGCCGGGCGCAGCGCGGTGCGCCGCGAGACCGGCGCCAGCAGCGTGTAGCGGACCTCGGCGGCCTCGATCGCCAGCGGGCCGCCGCGGGCGCCGGAGCGCAGGCCGGCCAGCACCAACACCGCGACCGCGAGCCCGATCACCGCCGGCGCGTGGACGCGGATGCCGGCCACCGCGCTCGGTCCGGCGGGCACTTCGTGGAGCGCGCCGGCGAGGAAGGCGAGCCCGAAGAGCGCGCCGAGCGCCCAGAGGTAGACCCGGTAGAGCACCTCCATCACGTCGGTGCGGGCCACGTAGCGCCGCCGCCGCGCCGCCCGCATCGCCTTCATCGCGGCCACCGGGTCGCCCGCGGCGAGCACCTTCCCGGCCGACCGATCCGCCGCATCCATCGCCCTATTATCGGTGCGGTGAGCCCCGCCTCGCCCTACGGTCCCAAGGCGGACCCCGGCCCACCGGGGTTCGGCGCGAAGCTGCTCGGCTTCTGCGAGGAGCTGCGCGGGGAGGGCGTCGCGGTCGGGACGTCGGAGATCCTCGACGCCTTCGCCGCCCTCGAACACGTCCCTTGGACCAACCAGGCCGACTTCCGCGAGGCGCTCGCGGCGACGATCGCCAAGTCCCAGGACGACCGCCGCGTCTTCGAGCTGATCTTCGAGCGCTACTTCTTCCGCGCCGCCGAGGCGAGCGCGATCGAGCAGGGGCTCGGCGAGCGGCCCGGCGACGGCGAGATCAACCAGGGCGCCCAGCCCGCCGGCGACGGCGAGCGCCTCGACTCCGAGCAGCTGGCGGAGCTGATCCGCGACGCGATGCAGCGCGGCGACGAGAACGCGCTGCGCGACCTGGCGCGGCTGGCGATCGCCGCCTTCGGCCGCGAGGAGGGCTCCGGCGTGGTCGGCGTCGACGTGCAGCGGATCCGCCGCTCGCTCGGGCTCAGCGCCGGGTCCCAGCCGCCGACCGCCGACGGCGAGGAGCGGCCGCCGCTCGACCGCGACCAGCTGACCGCATTCGAGCGCCACCTGCGGCGCGAACTGGAACGCGACCTGATCGAGCGGACCGAGACGCTGCCCGCCTCGCGCCCGCTGGCCGAGCTCGACCGCGCCCTCCCCACGTCCCCGACCCAGGACCTCGCCGCCGTCCACCGCGCCGTCTCGCAGATGAAGCGGCGACTTGCCACGCTCGGCCAGGAGCAGCGCGGGCGCAAGAAGGGCCAAACGGTCGACGTGCGACGGACGATGCGGGCCTCGCTGGAGACCGGCGGCGTGCCGATGCACCTGCGTTACCGGCCGAGACGGCCGCGCCGGCCAGAGATCTACGTCCTCTGCGACGTCTCCACTTCGGTCACCTCGGCGAGCGTCTTCTTCCTCTCCGTCCTCCACGCGCTCCACGACTCCTTCCGCAAGCTGCGCAGCTTCGTCTTCATCGAGCGGATCTCCGAGGTGACCGACGTCTTCGAGCAGGAGCGCAACTTCGCCGCGATCGCCCGCAAGATCTCCAGCGAGGGCGGCGTCGCCGACGTCTCCGGCTACACCGACTACGGCCGCGTCTGGCTCGAGTTCCTGACCGAGATCTCCGAGGACCTCGACCCGCGCTCGACCGTGATCGTGCTCGGCGACGCCCGGACCAACGGCCGCGAGCCCCACGCCGACGTCTTCGCCCGGATCAGCGAGCGGGCGGGGCGCCTCTTCTGGCTGAACCCGGAGCCGAAGCTCTACTGGAACTACGGCGACTCGGTGATGTCCTCGTATGAACGGTTCTGCGACGGCACCTTCGAGTGCTGGACGACGCGCCACCTGGAGAACTTCGTCGACGTCGTCGCGGGCGGCACCCCCCGGTCAGGCTGAGCGCGCGGCCGCCGGGTCCGGGGTGACGATCCGGGTCGGCTCGTCGGGCGAGATCTGCCACTGCTCGTTCACCGCGGCGCCGGGCGGCGGGGCGACCGGGCCGTCGAGCAGAGGGTCGTCGGTCGCCCGCATCCAGTCCTCGAGCCGGCGGCGCATCGCCGCGAGCGCCTCGCGGGCGACCGGCTCGGCGGCCAGGTTGTTCTGCTCGGCGGGATCGAGGACGAGGTCGTAGAGCTGCTCGCGGGCGACCCGGCGGTCGGCCCAGCCGGCGGCCACCCAGATTTCCTTGGAGGCCGAGTCGTCGCAGTTGGCGAGGACCGGGCCGGGGAAGTCGTCGAAGCGGCGGATGTACTTCCAGCGCTCGGTGCGGACGGCGCGCTGCGGCTCGTAGGCGGCGTGGTAGGTCATCTCGGCGAAGGTCGCCTCGTGAAGCGCCTCGACCTCGCCACGGAGCAGCGGGATCAGCGACCTGCCCTGGAGCCAGTCGGGGTGCTCGACCGCGGCGACGTCGCAGAGGGTCGGGTAGACGTCGAGGTGGGTGACCGGCGCGTCGACCACCTTGCCGCCGGCGAAGGGAGCGGGGCCGCGCATGATCATCATCACCCCGGTGCCGCGGTCGGTGAGGGTGGCCTTGGCACCGGGGAAGGCGACGCCGTGGTCGGTGGTGCAGATGACGAGGGTGTCGTCGACCAGCGCCAGGTCGTGGAGGGCGTGGAGGACGGCGCCGATCCCCTGGTCGAGCGAGCGCACGCTGGCCTTGAACTCGGCCATGTCGCGGCGCGTCGCGGAGCGGTCGGGGAGGTTGCCGGGCGGCAGCGAGTAGAGCGTGTCGCGGACCGAGGTCGGCGCGGCGAAGTCGCGGTGGGTCTCGAAGAAGCCGACCGACATGAACCACGGCTTGCCGGTCTGCCTGGCGCCGCGCAGGGCCTCGATCGTCAGCGGCGCTACGTCGGAGGCCTTGTTCGACTCGACCTTGACCATCTCGTCGTAGCCGATCACCCCTGGGTCCCTGGAGATGTGCTGCTCGCCGACCAGGATCGAGTGATACCCGGCGCGGCGCAGGGTGTGGACCCAGTGCTGCCCATAGTCGTGGAGGACCCAGCCGCGGTGGGCGAGGCCCTCCATCCCGTTGTTGTGGCAGTAGAGGCCGGTCAGGAGGCTGGCGCGGCTGCCGGAGCAGGTCGGGGCGGCGCAGAAGGCCTCGCGGAAGAGGACCCCCTGGTCGGCCAGCATCTGGATGTTCGGGGTCGGGACCTGGAACCCGTAGGGCTGCACGACCCGGCCGGTGTCGTGCGAGTGGATGTAGAGGATGTTTGGCGGGCGGTCGGGAGGAGAGATGATTGCGTGAGATCGGGTACTGGGTCGGACTTCGAGCGTAACAATGTTTCTGGATGTTTGTTGATTAACTTACTCAGCAATGAAGCCGGAGCGCTCCTACATCGTCTGCGCCACCCCGCGAAGCGGCTCCACCCTCGTCTGTCACGCGCTCGGTGAAACCGGCGTCGCCGGGCGCCCCGAGGAGTACTACGAGGCGCTCCGCCACTCCGGCCGGCCGCGGCGTCCGGAGGAATACTTCCTCGGCGTCGAGGACCAGTCGATCCGCGACCATCTCGGCGAGCGTTCGGTCGGCTCCGAGCTCGCGCCGCGCTCGCCGCTCTGGAGCCGCGCCGCCTACGACCGTTATCTCGAGTGGACCTTCGAGGCGGGGACGACGCCGAACGGGGTCTTCGGCGCAAAGCTGATGTGGGGGTACTTCGGCGACTTCGTCAGCCTCGTCCGCAACATCCCGGCCTATCGCGATCTGCCGCTCGCCGAGCTCCTCCCGGCCGTCTTCCCCGACCTCACCTTCGTCCGCGTCGTCCGCGCCAACAAGGTGCGCCAGGCGGTCTCGCTCTGGAAGGCGGTGCAGACGGCGACCTGGCGCGAGGACCAGGCGAGCTCCAACGCGGTCTCGGTCGAGGACGACGGCACTCCCCCCTATCGCACCTTCATCGAGGAGCACCGCCCCGCGCTCCGCTTTCACTACCGGGCGATCGACCACCTGCTCGCCCAGCTCATCACCGAGGAGGCGGCCTGGGACGCCTTCTTCGAGCACTCCGGGATCAAGCCGATCCTCGTCCTCTATGAGAACTTCGCCGCCGACTACGAGACCTCGACCCTGAACCTGCTCGACCGCCTCGACCTCTCCCCGCCCCCCGACCTGAGCTTCAAGCCGCGGATGAAGAAACAGTCCGACAGCGTCAACGACGACTGGACCAAGCGCTACTCCGAGCTCCGCCTCGGCACCGAGTTCGACCTCGTCCCCGTGCCCGCGGCCAGGTAGCCGCAGCAACCAGCTGCCGGTGACGAAGAGGGCACAGGCCCCCGCGTCGTTTGCGAGTTGAGGGTGCCCTGGGCGCACACAACTCACCAAACGGCACAGGACGAACCCGGCCCTGCTACGCGCTCTGGGCCCATCAACATCGGGGCATGGGGAAGTCTCGCGGGACATGCGCAGTTCTCGGCGGAAGGCGCGCCGTCCCGTGGCGTCTCTCTGACGGCGGCGCCGGGCCGGCGCGGGCCAAGGCGCGGCCATCGCCCTCATAACCAGCCGAAGCGTGAGGGGGATGGCCGCGCCGCCCGGGCGGCAGCCGCCCCCAGGCCCCGCCTACCGCGCGGCCCAGGCGTCGGGCTCGGCGGCGAGGGCGGCGACGGAGCTGGGGAGCTCGCCGGCGACGAGGTCGGCCAGGGTGACCTCCTCGAGGACGGAGCGGATGTTGGCCCGGACGGCGATCCAGACGTCGCGGAGGCTTTCGGCATTGCCCGCGTATTCGATCGTCTCCGGGGGCATCGACTGGACGTTCGCGATCGGGCCCTCGACCGCGCGGACGACATCGGCGACGGTCACCTCGCCGGCGGGCCGGGCGAGCCAGTAGCCGCCCTTGGCGCCGCGCCGGGCACGCACGAGCCCCTGGTGCTTCAGCTCGAGCAGGATGTGCTCGAGGAACTGGAGCGGGATGTCCTGGGAGCTCGCGAGGCGCTCGCCCTTGACCGGCTCGCCTTCCCCGGCGGCGGCCAGCTCGACGGCGGCGCGGACGGCGTAATCGGCCTTGGCTGAGACACGCATGTGACGAATTAAAACAACCGGCCGGGCGCAGGCGCAGGTCAGGCGGCGGATTGGGACGCCTGGCTCGCCGCCGCCGCCCGCTCTTTCTCCCGGCGATAGCGCCTGTTCATGTAATGCGGGGCGTAGAGGACACCGGCCAGGAGAACCGCGGCGACGGCCGCGGCGATCGGCCAGACCGTCGTGTCGCCCTTCTGGATCGTGACGATGCCGGAGGCCATCAGCACGATGCCGAGGGCGATGCGGATGAAGCCCTGCGGGGCGCGGTCGGAGAGCGCGGCGCCGATGATCACGCCGGGGATCGAGCCGACCAGGATGTTCCCGGCGAGGCCGAAGTCGACGTTCCCGGCGACGATGTGGGCGACCCCGGCGGCGGCCAGCAGGACCGCGGCGTGGACGATGTCGGTGCCGACGACCCGCTTCGGCGCCAGCCGGTAGACGGCGATCAGGAGGATCGCGATCACCGTGCCCGAGCCCGCCGAGGTGATCCCGATCACGAACCCGGTGGTGGCGCCGATCACGACCGCGGCGACCTTGTGGCGGGTCTCCACCTCGAAGCGCTCGCGCTCGTCGATCAGCCCGCGCAGGATCAGCGCCCGGGTCAGGGTCACCACGCCGACCATCAGCAGGGTGCCACCGAGCACCGCGTACACCAGCGAGTTGAGGCGTTCTTCGGAGACGTGCTGCTCGAGCACCGAGACCAGCGCCACGCCCGCCACCGCGGCCGGCACGCTGCCCATCGACAGCCACTTGACCAGCTCCAGGTTCACCGTCCCCAGCTTCAGGTGGCGCCAGCTGCCGACCATCTTGGTGATCGCCGAGTAGACGATGTCGGTGCCGATCGCGGTCGTCGGCGAGGTGCCGAAGATCAGGATCAGCAGCGGGGTCATCAGCGATCCACCGCCCATGCCCGTCATCCCGACGAGTACGCCGATACAGAGTCCGAAGAGGACGATTGCCGGGTCCATTGATCCTGTGGGTTGCCTACGGGCTCCGCACCGGTTCTCGACTTTCTCGACTTTTTAGGTCGAGAGTGCGGGGTGCGAAAGGATAACAGCGTGAGCGTCGTGGCGCGAGGCCTCTCCCACTCCTACGGCGACCTGCGCTCGCTGGGAGGCATCGACCTCGAGGTCGGCGACGGCGAGGCGGTGGCGCTGGTCGGCCCCTCGGGATGCGGCAAGTCGACGCTGCTGGAGATCGTCTGCGGGCTGCGCGAGCCGACCGCCGGCGAGGTCGCGGTGGGCGGCGCGACCGACGCGGCGGGGCGACTCGCCCACTGCGCCTACATGCCTCAGCGCGACCTCCTCCTCCCCTGGTTCTCGGCACTCGACAACGCGGCACTGGCGCTCCGCAACCGTGGCGCGGCGCGGGCGGACGCGCGGCGCCAGGCGGGGGCGCTCTTCGAGCGCTTCGGCCTCTCGGGCTTCGAGGGGGCGCGCCGCAGGAGCTCTCCGGCGGCATGCGCCAGCGGGTCGCCTTCCTGCGCACCCTCGTCGCCGGCAAGCCGGTCCTCGCCCTCGACGAGCCCTTCGCCGCGCTCGACGCGATCACCCGCGCCGAGATGCAGCAGTGGCTGGCGGGCGCGCTCCGCGCCGAGTCCCGCACCGTCCTGCTGGTCAGCCACGACATCGAGGAGGCGCTCTACCTCGCCGACCGCACCGTGGTCCTCTCCGCCCGCCCGGGCCGGATCGTGAAGGAGCTGCGGGCGCCCGACCCGCGCGCCGACGACCGCGACGGCGCCGTCACCGACCCCGCCTTCGTCGCCACCCGCGAGGCCGCCCTGCGAGCGCTCCACGAGGGAGCGCGAGGGACGAGCGCGGAGGCGCCCCGATGAGCTCCCGCGCCGTGCTCCGCGTCCTCCTCCCCGTCGCCCTGGTCGCCGCCCTGGTCGGTGCCTGGCAGATCGCCGCCGCGAACGGGGCGATCGCCGCAGCGCTGAGCGTCGAACCGTTCCTCGTCCCCTCCCCCGCCGAAGTCGCCGACGCGCTCTGGAGCAGCCGCGCGCTGCTGGCGGAAAACGCCTGGGTGACGCTGCGCGAGATCCTGCTCGGGCTCGCGGTCGGGATCCTCGTCGGCATCGCGCTGGCGACCCTGATGCGCTTCTCCCGCCTCCTCCGCGACACCGTCTACCCGCTCACCGTCGCCCTGCAGGCGGTGCCGGTGGTGGTGATCGCGCCGATCCTGGTGATCTGGTTCGGCTACGGGATCGGCCCGAAGGTGATCATCGTCGCCCTCGCCTGCTTCTTCCCGATCACGGTCACGACCCTCGACGGCCTCCGCTCGGTGGACCCCGAGGCGGTGAAGATGATGCGCACGCTCGACGCCTCGCGCTGGGCGATCTTCCGCCGGGTCGAAGCCCCGACCGCGCTGCCGAGCTTCTTCAGCGGCGCCAAAGTCGCCGTCGCGATCGCCCCGATCGTCGCCCTCTTCGCCGAGCTGGCGGGCTCGAACTCAGGCCTGATGCGGCTGATCGTCGAAGACAACAACAATTTCCACGAGGCGCGGGTCTTCGCCTCGGCCGCGATCCTGGCCCTGATCGGGGTGGTGTTGGTCGGTCTGACCACCCTCGCGCAGCGCCTCGTCGTCACTTGGCGGTAGAAAGCAGGGGATGAAGCCCACCGCCGCCCGGGCGACCGTCGTCGCCCTCGCCCTGCTGATCGTCGGCCTCGGCCTCGCCGCCTGCGGCTCCAAGTCGGAGAACCTGAAGGGCGAACCGGAAAAGCTGACGCTCGACCTCGACTTCTATCCCAACCCCGACCACGCCGGGATCTACATGGCGGAAAAAGAAGGGTTCTTCAAGGAAGCGGGGCTGGAAGTGGCGATCAACACGCCCACCGACCCCTCGGCGCCGCTCAAGGACGTCGCCTCCGGCCGCGCCGAACTGGCGATCACCTACGAGCCCGAGGTGGCGCTCGCCCGCGAACAGGGGCTCGACGTGGTCGCCGTCGGCGCGCTCGTCAACCAGCCGCTGACCTCGCTGATCTGGCTGAAGAAATCGGGGATCAAAAGCGTCCCCGACCTGAAAGGAAAGACCGTCTCCTACGCCGGCATCCCTTACCAGGAAGCCTTCATGAAGACGATCCTCGGGCGGGCCAAGGTGCCGTTCTCCTCGGTCAACCTGGTCAACGTCGGCTTCGGCCTGATCCCCTCGCTGGCAGGCGGCTCGGCGCAGGCGATGCTCGGCGGCTACTCGAACGTCGAGGGCGTCGACCTCCAGCAGCGCGGCAAGGAACCGGTGATCACCCCGGTCGACCAGCTCGGCGTGCCGACCTACGACGAGCTCGTCCTCGTCGCCCGCCGCTCCACCCTGGAAGCGAACGGCGAACGCATCCGGCTCTTCATGACCGCCCTGCGGCGCGGCACCGAAGCGGCGGTGAAGAACCCGAAAGCGGCGACCGAAGCGATCCTCGCCGCCAACCCGAGCCTCGAACCGAAACTCGTCGCGGCGGAGATGAAAGCGACGCTGCCGCTGCTCTCCGCCCGCACCCCGGGCAAGCCGTACGGCTGGATGAACCCGAAGGAGTGGGAAGAATTCGCGGCCTGGATGCGTGACGAAGAACTGATCTCGGCGCTGCCGAAAGCCTCCGAACTGCTCTCCAACGCCTACCTGATCGACGAAATCCCGGAATAGTCGAGCGAGCCGGCGGTGATCAGCCGGCTGATCTCCTCCGCCCGCAGCGCCTCGTGGAAGAGGTGGCCCTGGCCGTAGTCGCACTCCAGCCGGCGCAGCTCGGCGAGCTGGACATCGTTCTCGATCCCCTCCGCGATCACGTCGAGCGAGAGCGCGCGGGCCATCCCGATCACCGCCTCGACGATCGCCGTCCCCTCCTGTTCGACCCCGAGCGCGTCGACGAAGGAGCGGTCGATCTTCAGCGCGTGGAAGGGGAAGCGGTTGAGGTAGGCGAGCGAGGAGTAGCCGGTGCCGAAGTCGTCGAGCACGAGGCGGACGCCGAGCTCGTTCAGCGCCTCCAGCGAGGCGATCGCCGAGGCCGACTCCTCGACCAACACCGTCTCGGTGATCTCGAGGCGCAGGTGGACCGGGTCGAGGCCCGTGCGGGCGATCACCTCGGCGACGCCGGCGGCGAGGCCGCGGTGCGCGACCTGGCGGGCGGAGAGGTTGACGGCGACGTCGAGCGGGCGGTCGTCGGGCCGCAGCTCGTGCCATTCGAGGACCTGCAGGGCGGCGCGCTCCTGGACCCAGACGCCGATCGGCTCGATCAGGCCGCTGTCCTCGGCGATCGAGACGAAGTCGCGCGGCTCCAGCAGGCCGCGCTCGCGGTGGCGCCAGCGGACCAGCGCCTCGAGCCCGGTCACCTCGCCGGTGCGCAGGTTGACGATCGGCTGGTAGCGCAGCTCGAGCTCGTCGCGCTCGATCGCGCCGCGCAGCTCGCGTTCGGTCTCGAGCCGGCGGGCGGCGGTCGCGCGCATCTCGGCGTCGAACAGGACGGTGCGGTTGCGGCCGCCCTCCTTGGCCCGGTACATCGCCGCGTCGGCGTCGCGGATCAACAGCTCGGCGTTGGTCGCCTGGCCCGCGGTCGGGTGGGCGACGGCGATCCCGATCGAGGAGTTCACGAAGTGGTCGACGCCCTGCATCGAGAAGGGCTGGGCGAAGGCGGCGGCGACCCGCTCGGCGATCGCGATCGCCTCGCCGTCGTCGGCGAGCCGGTCGATCAGGATCCCGAACTCGTCGCCACCGAAGCGGGCGACGATGTCGCCGGGGCGCAGGTGGGCGCGCAGCCGCGGCGCGACCGCGCGCAGGAGGGCGTCGCCGGCGTGGTGGCCGAGGCTGTCGTTGATCAGCTTGAAGTGGTCGAGGTCGAGGAAGAGGATCCCGACCGGCGAGCCGGAGACGGAGGAGCGGCCGAGCGCTTCGTCCACCGAGTCGACGAAGCTGAGCCGGTTGGGGAGGCCGGTGAGGGCATCGTGGAGGACGCGGTGCCGGAGCGCCCGGTCGGCGGCGTGGCGCTCGAAGGCATCGGCGAGGACGTTGGCCGAGGCTTCCAGGAACGGCACGTCCTTGGGGTCGAAGCGGTGCGGCTCGGCGGAGTGGACGTCGAGCACGCCGAAGGGGCGGTCCTTGCCGTCGATCACCACCGCCAGCGAGCTGACGGCGCCGAGCGCGCGGACCGCGGGCGGCATCGTGAAGCGTTCCTCGGCGGCCCAGTCGGCGACGATCACCGGCACGCCGGCGTCGAGCGCCGCGCCCGCGTGCGAGTCGCGCCCGGCCGAGATGCGGCGGGCGGAGGCGAGGGCGCTCTCGTCGAGTCCCGCCCGCAGGTTGAGGCGGCGCCCGTCGCGGCCGACCTCCCAGATGCAGGCGAACTCGACCCCGTCCAGTTCGCCGATCAGGCTGACCGCGTCGCGCATCAGCGCCTCCGGGTCGCCGTTTTTGAGCGCCCGTTCGCCGAGGCGCGCGACCACCGCCTGCTGGGCGAGCGAGCGCTGCAGGTCGATCTCCGCGCTCTTGCGCTCGCTGATTTCGTAGAGGACGCCGTGCCAGACCGGGATGCCGTTGGCGTCGGCCTCGAGCACCGCCTCGTCGAGCATCCAGACCACGCGGCCCGCCTTGGTGAACATCCGGTACTCGACCGGGTGGGTGTCACGGTCGCCGAGCCGTTCGCGACTTTCCACCGCCAGCGCCCGCAGGCGGTCCTCGGGGTAGACCAGCCGCGCCCACAGGGACGGATCGCCGAGGAACTCCTCCGGCGTGTAGCCGAGGATCTTCTCGACCTGCGGGCTGACATAGCGCCAGCGCCCGTTCTCCCCCAGCTCGGAGGCGTAGACGATCACCGGCAGCCGATCGATCAATCGCCCGCTCTCATCCTCCCCCTGGCCCAACCGATCGAGGAAGGAGCCGAGCTCGTCCCCCGGCCAGTTATGCTCACCGCGCTCCGGCATCGTGTCTCTATCGGCACGGAAGCCTGCCACTTGACCCGCCAGGTTTAAAGAACATATTTCTGCACCGATTGCCGCCGAAATTTGGGCGATCGGGTCGACGCGGCGTCCGGGGGCGGGGAAGCCGGCGCCCAAGGAAAGGGACGGGCCGTCTCGGCCACGACCCTGGCGGGCTGTGGCCGTGGCCGAGACGGCCGGGTGTCCGGGGAGAGGAGGAAGGGTCGCGGGGGAGCGACGGGAGCGCCACGGGTCGGTCACCGAAGTGGTACCTCGCCGACGCCAGGAGGACGCCCCTC
>JAFDWB010000007.1 GCA_018268675.1 Actinomycetota bacterium | reverse complement strand
GCTATAGCGACCTGAATCCTTGCAGCGCTTCCCGGGGCCTCGATCCCGGGGCTCCTGGCGCTTCTCTCGTAAGGGACCGTCACGGAAGTCGGACTTCGTGACGTCCCTGTGCCCTCTCCCTCACGCAGCCCTCACGTCCCGGGCGTCTCGTGGCGGTCACAGCCTGCCCGGGCCGCCGCGAGACGCCCGGGACGCAGCTCGGACGGCCGCCCCGGGCCCGGTCCCTCCCCCGCCAAATCGCCCCTAGAACAGCGTGCTCTGGGCCGGCGGGCCTTGCCGAAGGCGCGAAGGACCGCGCGCGGGTGGACCGGGAGATGCCGGGACATCCCCGCCGTCCGCACGCACGGAACGCGCGCTCGCCGATCTCCAGCCGCGGACGCTTCGCGTGGTCTTGACCCGGTCTTCCGGGCGCATGTAGGCGCGGCGGCCGTAGAGGCGCTCGTATTCGGGGACGAGGTCGGGACGTTTGGCGCGCAGCCAGCCGAAGAAGACGTCCTTCACCTCGCCGCGCAGGTGGAGGGCGATGCCGCCGAGGAACGATGCGCCGGCCTCGCGGGCGCGGGCGACGATCGGCTCGACCTGCTCGGGGCTGTCGTTGATCCCCGGCATCAGCGGCGCGATCAGGATCCCGGACTCGATCCCGCGGCGCCGCAGCTCGGCGACCGCGTCGAGCCGCGCCGCCGGGCTCGGGGTGTGCGGCTCGGTCGCCCGCCACGCCTTCTCGTCGAGCGTCGGCACCGAGAGGTTCACCGACACCGGCAGCCCGGCGGCCTTGAATCGCTCGAAGATCTCGACGTCCCGCATCACCAGCGGCGACTTGGTCAGCACCGAGACCGGCGTCTCCGCCGCCAGCAGCGCCTCAAGAATCTCCGGCAGCATCCGGTAGCGACTCTCACACCACTGATACGGATCCGTGTTCGTCCCCAGTGCGACCAGCTCCCGCCGCCAGCTCGCCCGCCCCAACTCCGCCCGCACCAGCTCGGGCACGTTGACCTTGACGACGATCTCCCGCTCGAAGTCCCGGCCGGCGTCTAAGTCAAGAAAGGTATGCGTCTTCCGGGCGAAGCAGAAAACACAGGCATGGGTGCAGCCTCGGTAGGGATTGATCGTCCAACTGAAGCCGAAGCCGCCGCCGGGGACGTGGTTGAGGGCGGAGCGGGCGCGGACCTCGTGGAAGTTGATGCCCATCGCCTCGGGGGCGTCGAAGGTGCGGACGACGGTGCCGTCGCCGACGCCGGGGAGCCGCATGTCGTTCTCGACCCGTTGCTCGTCCCACCTCATACGAACATATGTTCGCACACAGATGCAAGGGACTGGGCAAGAACTGTGACGGGATCACAGTTTGCGTGGATGGCCGGGCGCGCTACGGTAATTGACGTGAACGTAAGAAAGAGATTCGGCGGAGGAGCGGCGCTCGGCGCCGACCACGAGAGCTACAAGTGGTGGGCGCTGTCGTGCACCAGCCTCGGCATGCTCCTCGTCGCCACCAACTCGGGGACGCTGATCATCGCCCTGCCGGACCTCGAGCGGGCCCTCGGCACCAGCCTCCTCACCCTGGTCTGGGTGATCCTCGCCTACATGATCTCCTCGACCGTGCTGGTCCTCAGCGCCGGTCGCCTCTCCGACCTCTTCGGCCGCAAGACCGCCTTCGTCGCCGCCTTCCTGATCTTCGGCGCCGCCTCGCTCGGCGCCGGGTTCGCCACCGACGGGACCCAGCTGATCCTCTGGCGGATCGTGCAGGGGATCGGCGGCGCCTTCATCTTCGCCAACGGCCCGGCGCTGGTCACCGACGCCTTCCCGCGCGAGCAGCTCGGGATGGCGATGGGCACCAACACGATGGTCGCCGCGGTCGGCCTCGTCATCGGCCCGGTGCTCGGCGGCGCCCTGGTCGGCATCTCCTGGCAATGGGTCTTCTGGTTCAACGTCCCCTTGGCGCTGCTCGGCGCGCTCTGGGCCGCCACCGTCCTGCGCGAGCTCGCCACCCCCGACAGCCACGGCGGCCTCGACCTCCCCGGCACCCTCACCTTCGTGGTCGGGCTGACCGGGCTCGTCTACGGGATCTCGCGCGGCGGCATCTCCGGCTGGAACGACCCGCAGGTCGTCGTCAGCCTCATCGTCGGGGCCGTCCTGATCCCCCTCTTCGTGCTGATCGAGGCGCGCTCGCGGGCGCCGATGCTCGACCTGACGATCTTCAAGAACCGGCTCTTCGCGGCCGCCACCGCCGCCGCCTTCCTCAACGGGCTCTCCCGCTTCGCCCTGATGTTCATCTTCGTCTTCTACTACCAGGGCGCCCAGGGGGACGACCCGATCCTCGCCGGGATCAAGCTGGCGCCGATGGCGATCGGGATGCTGATCGCCTCGCCGATCGCCGGCGTCTACGCCGACCGCCACGGGTCGAAATACCTGGCCGCGACGGGGATGCTGGTGACCGCCCTCGGCCTCGCCCTGATGACCACGCTCCAGGCGGGCACCGGCTACTGGGCGGGCGGGCTCTACCTCTTCCTGGTCGGGGTCGGCTCGGGGATGTTCAACTCGCCGAACACGGCGGCGATGATGGGCACGGTGCCGACCGAGCGGCGCGGGATCGCGGCGGGCGCGCGGACGATGCTGCAGAACACCGGCGCGGTCGTCTCGATCGCGTTCGTGATGGCGATGATCACCGCCGCGGTTCCGACCAACGTGCTGTTCAAGATCTTCAGCGGCCTCGCCTCCGGCCTGTCCGCAGCCCAGCTCGATCCCTTCATCTCCAACATGCACAGCGCACTCTGGGTCCTTGCCGCGATCTCGGTGCTCGGCGCCGGGGTCTCGCTGCTGCGCCCGAGCGAGAGCGAGAGGCGGGGCGCGCCGACGGTGCGGGCGCCGCGCGCGCTGGCGATCGAGGAGGCGATCTCCGAGGAGATCGAGGCGACGCCGTGAGCGCCGCCGGCGGGGCAGCGGAGGAGCGCGGGGCGCTGCGGATCGGCGATGTCGCCAAGCTCGCCGGCGTCACCCCGCGGACGATCCGCTACTACGAGGAGATCGGCCTCCTGCCCGCTCCCGAGTCGCGCGAGCCCGGCGCCCACCGGACCTACGCGCCCGCCGCCGTCGACCGCCTGATCGAGCTGATCCGGCTGCGCGACCTCCTCGGGGTCTCGCTCGACGGCCTCAAGGACCTGGTCGAAGCCGAGGACAACCGCGCCGCCTTGCGCCGCGAGTGGCACGAAGGTGTGGAGGACCCGGTCCGCCGCCGCGAGATCCTGGAGTCCCTCGACACCCACGCCCGGCGCCAGCTCGACCTGGTCCGTGCCCGCCGTGACGAGCTCGAGGCGCTCGAAGCCGAGCTCCTCGACCGGCGGCGCCGCATCCGCCGCCGCCTGCGCGAACTCGAGGACGAGCCGGCGCCGGCGTAGACGCGCCGGGGGTCAGGCGCGGGGTCTACGCCCCCGCCGTCTGCTCCTCGAAGTGCTTGGAGAGCATCGTCACCTGGCCCTGATAGTTGGAGCCGAGGTCGGCGCCGTAGAGGCGCTCGGCGGGGGACTCCATCCACTCGAGGCCGAGCTTGCAGACCGGCTGGCGGTGCTCGACCATGAAGGGGACGTCGCGGGCGCGGACCTCGAGGGCGGCGCGGCTGCCGGGGCGGGTCCCCGCCGGGTCGTAGCCGAAGCCGGGGTCGAAGAAGCCCGCGTAGTGGGTGCGGAGCTCGCCCGCGGTCGGGTCGTAGGCCATCATCTCGGCGGCGATCCGGGGCGGGATGCTGACCCCCTCGGCGGAGAGGAGGAGGTAGAAGATCTCCGGCTCCAGCACGATCTTGCCGCCCGCCTCGGGGTAGACCGGGTCCCAGTAGTCGCTCCAACGGTAGGCGCGGACCTTGCCGAGGTCGACCGGCAGGCTGTTCTTCTTCGCCCGGTAGCCGACCACGCGGTCGGCCGGGCCGGAGACGTCGAGGCTGAGGAAGAGGCCGTCGGCGACGGCGAGCTCCGCCTCCGGCACCGGGTCGCCGTCGAGGTAGACGAGCGGCTCGTCCGCCTGCAGCTCGCGGATCCGCGCGTCGCTGAGGCGGACGTCGCCGCGGGCGAGCCGCAACTGGTTCAGCGACAGGCCCGTCCGCACCTGGACCGCGAAGGAGCGGGGCACCACCTCGAGGTAGAGCCGCCCCTCGTACCCGGCGCGGATGTCGTCGAAGCGGTTGTGGCGATCGGTGATCACCCGGGTGAAGACGTCGAGGCGGCCGGTGGAGCTCTTCGGGTTGGCGCGGGCGCGAACGTCCTCGGGCAGGGAGAGGCGCTCGATCAGCGGCACCAGGTAGGGACGGTCGCGCTCGAGCACGGCGCCGTCGCGGAGGTCGACCTTCTGGAAGGCCAACCCGTCCACCTTCTCCTCGACCGTGGAGTCGACGTCGGGGAGGAAGGAGCAGCGGAGCGCCCAGGCCTCGTCGCCGAGCCGCAGGTCGATGCTCGCCGGCTGGATCGCCTCCGGCCGGATGCGGTACTCGCCGGAGCTGACCCACTCGCGCTCGATCGCCTCGGCGAGCGCCTGCGAGGGGAAGACGCCCGCGCTCGGGCTCGCGCCGCCCGCCGACGGCGGCGCCCCGGTCGCGCTCTCGGCCTCGCTCATCCAGCGGAGACTATTCGCCGCGCCTCCTCGGTGCCGAGGTGCGGGGCGAGCGCGAACTCGACCGCGTCGGGGACCAGCGCGACCAGGTCCCGGGTCTCCCCGGCGACGGCGCGGCGGCTGAGGAGGGCGGCGATCCCGCCGACCACCGCTTCGTCGGTCGCGGGCGGGACGGGGGCGGCGCCCGGCGGGTCCGGCGCCCCCTCGCGGAGCAGCGGCACGAAGCTCTCGACCGCCGCCTGGTAGCGGTCGTACATGCCGCGGCCGGCGCGCAGCCCCTCGGCGAGCACGATCGTCGCCAGCGGCGGCTCCTCGGCGAGCAGGGTGAGCAGGGCGACGATCCCGGCCCGGACGCGGGCGGCCCACTCGCCCCGCGGGCCCGCGGCGCACCCCGCCACCACGGCCGCGCGGATGCGATCGACCGCGTGGTCGTAGGCGGCGACGAAACACTGGTCCTTGCTCTCGAAGTGCTTGTAGAAGTCGCTCTTGGAGACCCCGGCGCGGCTGCCGATCATCGACACCGTGGTTTTCTGATAGCCGACCTCGGCGAGGGTGAGGATCAGCGCCGAGATCAGGCGCTCACGCTGGTTGCGCGCCACGAACTCGGGAGACAGTCCGTGGCGGCCACGCGGCAAGCGATCCATCGGGTGATCGGAGTGTGACACTGCGCAGTCACATTCGCACCAAGTAGTCAGTCACCTTTTTCCTACACTGCGGTACGGAGAAGTGACGAACTCCGCCAGCTCCGGGAGCAGCGCCGCGGCGTCGGCGGCGTCCCCGCGACGGACCTGCCGCTGGACGATCCAGACCGCGCCGCCGACCAGCGCCTCGGCGAGCGTGGCGGGTCGATCGGGGCCCGGCGGCGCGGCCTCGCGCAGGCGCGCGATGAAGCCTTCGAGGGCGGCTTCGTAGCGCTCCGCGGAGGCCGGGGTGGCGGCCGGCGCCTCGACCAGGCAGAGCTTGGCGGCCGCCGGGTGGGCGGCGACGAACTCGAGCGCGGTGCGCAGGCCGGCCTTCGTGCGAGCCTCCCAGTCCCCGCCGGAGACTGCCTCGCACGCCGCCGCCACGGCGGCCTCGGCGTCCGCGAGAGTCGTGTCGAAAGCGGCAAGGAAGAGCTCCTCCTTGCCGGAGAAGTTGTCGTAGAGGGTCTTGCGGGCGACATGCGCGCGGCGCACCACGTCGGCGATCTTGGTCGCCTCGTAGCCCTGCTCGGCGCAGAGCTCGCACATCGCCTCGATCATGCGGCTCCGCTTGTGGGCGGCGACGAACTCGGGTTGCAACTGCGGTCGGGTGGTGCTCACGAATGCTCCCGAAGTCGGTTGGGGAGCATGCGACAAAGGATACCCAGTCGCTCCAAAATCATGCTGCGCTCAATATTTATTGTGGTACCGTGCAAAAACATGGATCGTTCTGAATAGGAACGGGGAAGTGCTCCCGAGAGCCGGGCAGGGATCACAACCCTGACATGACAGTTTCTTGAATCCATCCGACAGAAATCAGCTCAACCGGGAGCTGCTCGCGGCCGCCCTGGGAGACGATTGGCCCGCGGATCTGGTCGCCGCCGCCACCGAGTTGCTGGCC
Organism: Actinomycetota bacterium; assembly: GCA_018268675.1. Taxonomy (GTDB): domain Bacteria; phylum Actinomycetota; class Thermoleophilia; order Solirubrobacterales; family 70-9; genus VAYN01. The sequence continues at coordinate 20,074 of JAFDWB010000007.1, read as the reverse complement.
GACAGCGAGAGCCGCTTCCCCTCCGGGCCGCGCCGCCTGCCCGGCGGCCTGGTCCGCGCGATCCAGCGGGAGCGCCTGCTGGCAGGGATGCTGCGAGCGGTCTCCGAGCTCGGATACCGCTCCACGAATGTCCAGGACGTGATCGAACGGGCGGGCGTCTCCAGGCCCACCTTCTACGAGCACTTCTCCAACAAAGATCACTGCTTCCTCGCCGCCTTCGACACCTCGGCGGAACGACTTCGTGACCACGTCGCCGCGGCGGCGGCGGCGGGGGGCGACGTGTGGCGCGAGCGCCTGCGCAGCGGCTTCGGTGGCCTGCTCACCTTCGCCGTCACCGAACCGGAGGCGACGCGGATGTTGATCGTCGAGGCCCGGGGCGCCTCCCAGGACGCCGCCCTACGCCGGGTCGCCCTGCTCGACCACTTCGCCACCTGCATCGACGACAAAGTGCGGGAGCTCCTCCCCACCGCCGGCGCCCACTCGACGGTGACCGCCTCAGGCGTGGTGGGCGGGGTCGAATCGCTCCTCTACGCGCGCCTCAACAAAGGCCAGACGGACGACCTTCCGGCGCTCCTCCCCTCGCTCATGTACTTCGCGGTGCTGCCCTACGAAGGCCACCTCGCGGCCAGCGAGGAGCTCGCGGCGCGGTCGACCTGACCTCGGGGCGGAGCCTGGCCCCGCCCCGAGGAGACAGTCAGCTCGAGACGTGGAAGCAGGCCACGTCGTACTGCGACTTTTCGCTGTAGTGCTGCCCGCCGGTACCGCCTTTTTCGCTGTTGATTTCGGGCTCGTTGAACGGCGACCCCGGCGAGGTCGCGGCGTGGCCGGGAGTCATCCCCCCTTCGCCCTCGATCGTCTGGCACGACTGGCTCGGCGGTCCGGTGCCCCCCGGGTTCCCGCCACCAGCCATCGCCACCGGGGCCAAGACCCCGAGGGCCAGCACGCCGGCGACGACGGCGATGAGCAACCTCTTCATGGCTCTCCTTTCCTTGGCGCACCTTTGCGCTGGTAGGCACTACGCAGCGCGGCGCGGCAAGGTTCAAAGGCGGAGGGGGAGGGATTCGAACCCTCGAGCGCCTTGCGACGCCAACAGTTTTCGAGACTGCCCCGTTCAACCACTCCGGCACCCCTCCGCGGGGTTCGAGGCGCAGACACTGATCCTATCGACGCGGCCGCGGACGCCCGGGGGCGGCCGGGAATCGAAGGCCGATCATCTAGGCTCTGGCGAGCGTCCGGAGAGGTGTCCGAGTGGCTTAAGGAGCACGATTGGAAATCGTGTGGGCGGGGTTGACTCGCCTCGTGGGTTCGAATCCCACCCTCTCCGCTGTTCCGGGGGCGCGGGGCGGCGTCATCGGTCGCTTGTGGGCGTTGCACACGGCGCTCCCTGCTTCCTTGCCCCGCCGGCCCGGAACAGCGGAGAACCGGCTTGGTCGCGCGGGGCGGTCAGCGGCGGGCGGCGAAGAACTCGCGCAGGAGGGTGGCCGCCTCGGCGGCGCGGACGCCGGCGACCACGCGCGGACGGTGGTTCAGGGCGGGCTCGGCGAGCACGTCGAGGACGCTGCCGGCGGCGCCCGCCTTCGGGTCGGGGGCGGCGAAGACGACGGTCGGGATGCGGGCGAGGACGATCGCGCCCGCGCACATCGCGCAGGGCTCGAGGGTGATGTAGAGGGTCGTGTCGGCGAGGCGCCAGCCGCCGAGGGCCGCGGCCGCGGCGCGGATCGCCAGCAGCTCCGCGTGGGCGGTCGGGTCGCCGTGCAGCTCGCGCTCGTTCCCTGCCGCCGCGAGCAGCTCGCCGTCGCGCACGAGGGCGGCGCCGATCGGCACGTCGCCGTGCGCCTCGGCACGGCGCGCGGCGGCCAGCGCGTGGTCCATGCCGCGCTCGTGCTCGTCTGCCTCGTGCTCAGGGAATTTCCGCCCCGCGGCGTGCATCGATGAAGGAGTATCCCGCCTACAACTTCGGCGGGGACGCGGTGTTCGAAGGAAACCGGCAATGGACGCGATGCGGAACAGATTGGTGGTGCTCGCCACCGTGGCGGCGGTGCTCGTCCTGCTCGGAGCGAGCGCGCGGCCCGCGGCGGCGGCGAGCGGGATCGGGCCTGCCCGTCGCTTCGCCGCGCACCAGGTGGTGGTCAAGTTCAAGGGCGAACCTCAGGGCCGCACGGTGCGGCTGCCGCGGGGCGCCGGCGTCCTCGCCACCGCGCGCGCCCTGCGGGCGAATTCGAACGTCGCCTACGCCGAGCCCAACTACACGGCGACCGCCTCGGCCGCCGAACTCGAACCGTTCGTCCCCGACGATCCCGGCACGCTGGAAACGCCGCCGGGCACGGCGCCGACGCCGGGTGGGTGGGCGCAGAAGCAGTGGGACCTCCTCCCCTTCAGCGGCACCGCGACGGCGAAGCTGCCGACCTCGCCGGGAGGCATCGACGCGGTCGGCGCCTGGGCGAACCTGATCGCCGCCGGGCGGCCGGGCGGCCGGGGCATCCGCGTCGCCGTCCTCGACAGCGGCATCGCCTATCGCAACTTCGGCAGCAACTACGCGCGCAGTCCCGACTTCTCGCCGGGACAGTTCCTCCCGGGTGAAGACTTCGTCGACCGCGGCCACCTGCCGCTGGACGAGAACGGCCACGGGACCCACGTGGCGGGGACGATCGCCGAGCAGACCAACAACGGGATCGGCCTCACCGGGATCGCCTACGGCGCCCTGCTGATGCCGGTCCGCGTCCTCGACAAGCGCAACGTGGGGTACGCCAACCGGATCGCCGAAGGGATCCGCTTCGCCGTCCGCAACCACGCCCAGGTGATCAACATGAGCTTCAACTTCGCCTGCGGGGAGAGGGTGCCGCAGGTCGACGAAGCGCTGCGGGAAGCCTACGATCGCGGCATCGTCACGGTCGCCTCGGGCGGCAACCTCTCCCCCACCACCTCCACCGCCAAGAGCTGCGTCTCCGAGCCCGCGACCGGGCCGCGGGTGATCGGCGTCGGCGGCACCACCGAGGGCGGCTGCATCGGCTCCTACTCGCTGGCCGGCAAGGGGATCGACGTCGTCGCCCCGGGCGGCGGCCCGCCCGCCGCGGGCTGCCCCTCGATCCTCTCGCGGCCGATCTATCAGGTGACGCTGAGGCCGGGGACGACGAACCAGTTCACGATCCCGAGCACCTTCGTGGGGACCTCGATGGCCGCCGCCCACGTCTCCGGGACGGTGGCCCTGATCCTCGCCTCCGGCGTCATCCCCGACACCCTGAAGGGCAAGGCGCGGGTGCGAGCCGTGACCCGACGCCTCGAGACCACGGCCCGCAGTCTCGGCTACCCGCGCACCGTGCAGGGCGCGGGCCTGATCGACGCGGCGGCGGCGACGGCGCCCTGAGGGGCGCGGCGCAGGCGCCCCGGGCCGACGCCCGGGCGCCGCCGGCACAGAGGTGGCACGGGACGGTGCGCGTCCCGCCGACATCCGCGCGCACCCCGCGTGCCTTCTGCGGCACCCCGAGGTTGATGGGCCGAAAACCTGTCATATAGACAGGTTTTCGGCCCATCAACCTGACCTGCGCACGGTGTGCGTGGAGAGTCCAGGGGTGCGTTCGCAGTTGTCCACGCTATGTGTGGGTAACTGCGAACTCATCGGGGGCGTCTCGGAAGGCCGGCGGCTTCCCGGCCCGGGCCGGGGGCGGCAGCCGGCCTCCGGGCGACGGCTTTGCGGGGATCGGGGGCGCGGCTACGTCGTGCGGACGATGATCACACTCGTCGGGGCGTGGTGGGAGACGTTGTTGGGGACGCTGCCGAGGAGGTAGCGGCGGGCGCCGGTCATGCCCTTGTTGCCGACCACTATGAGGTCGGCCTTGATCTCTTCGGCGACGTTCAGGATCGCGTCGGCGGGGTCGCCTTCGACCGGGTGGGTCGTCACGTCGACGCCTGCGGCGCGGGCTTTCGCGGCGGCCGCGTCGAGGACCAGGTTGACGTCCTCGCGGGGGCCGATCTCGTGCTGGATGTCGGGCGGCGCGCCCTCCTGCTCGCCTTGGATCCGACGCTTCGAGACAGGCTGGTAGGCGCTGACGATGCTGAGCGTCGCCCCCGTCAGCCTCGCCAGGTCGACCGCCCGGTCGACCGCCCCGCCTGCCGTGTCGGACCCATCGGTCCCGACCACGATCCGAGTGAACACGCCGCCTCCCTCCGCTCGCGCACCGTACGGCGCCGATACTAACGCCGGGGTCCGTACTCCTGCATGTGTTCTTCGATGAACGCGTGTGGGAGGCCGTGGAAGCGGGCGCCCATGATTTCTTCCGGCGTGGTCGAGAGGCGGACCGCCGCGATCACCATCGAGGCGAGGAGACAGACGACGAGGAGGACCATCCCGAATCTCCAGAGGTAGGGCACGGACAGACCCTAGATGGTCGGTCCCGCGCGGCGCAGGGGGGACTAAGGTGGGCGCATGGCGCTGGAACGGGTCGCCGACGGAGTGTGGCTGCTGCGCGGCGACCTGCGCGGGGCGATGAACGTCTACTTCATCGAGGACGGCGAGGGGGTCGTCCAGTTCGACGCCGGGACGAAGGCGATGCGCAAGAAGGTGGCCGCGACCGCGCGCGACCTCGGCGGCCTGAAGCGGATCGTGCTCGGCCACGCCCACGCCGACCACCGCGGCACCGCGCCCTATCTCGGCGCGCCGGTCTTCTGCCATCCCGACGAGGTCCCATTCGCCGAAGCCGAGGAGGCGGTGACGCCGTACTTCGACCTCTCGCTGCTCCCGGTGGCGCCGGTGCGCTGGATCTACCCGACCCTGCTGCGGCGCTGGGACGGCGGCCCGGTGAAGATCGATGGGACCGTCGCCGAGGGGGACGAGGTGGCCGGGTTCGAGGTCCTCCACTTCCCCGGCCACGCCCCGGGCCTGATCGGGCTGTGGCGGCAGCGCGACCGCGTGGCGCTGGTCTCCGACGTGGTCTACCTGGTCGACTCGACCCGCCTCAAACCGCTGCCGCACGGCGAGGCGAGCGTCCCCCACCCGGCCTGGGCCTGGAACCACCAGGAGGCGAAACGGAGCCTGCGGCGACTGGCCGCGCTGGAGCCGCTGGTGGTCGGCGCCGGGCACGAGCGGCCGCTCCGCGGCGACAACCTGCGGGCGACGCTCGAGGCGGCGGCCGATAAATATTGACTAAAGCCTGCGCCGGCGGGCGTCCCGCCGGCGCATCGAGGGCCGCGCTGCCATAGGTTTGCCTGCTGATGATCGGGACTTATGCCTCGGCGGCCTTGATCCTGGCGGCCTCGCTCCTCGTCGGACGCGCCACCTTCTCGCTCGCCGGGCGACGCAGCTGGTGCTGGCTCGAGGGCGCGGTGGGCTTCGGCGCGATCCTCACCGTATCCGGGGTCCTCGCCCGGGCGCCCGGTCACGGGACCACCGCGACCATCGGCATCGTCGCCCTGATCGTCGTCGCCGCGGTGATCGCCTGGCCGCGCGAGTACGCGGCGCCGGGCGCGCTCGGGGTCGGGGCGGCGACCACGCTCGTCGTCACCCTCGTGCTCTCCTTCCCCTTCGCCGTCAGCGGCCACTGGGGCCTCCTCGGCGTCGGCTTCAACAACGACCTCGGCCTCCACCTCGCCTGGGCCGAGTGGCTGCGCAGCGGCTTCGGGCCGGCGCCGGACCCCGGTTACCCGCTCGGCCCCCACGGCCTCGCCGTCGCCGTCGCCGCCTTCCCCGGCCTGAGCCTCGGCCAGGCGTTCATCGGCGAGATCTTCGCGATCGGCATCCTCACCGCGCTCACCGCGCTCGGCGCGATCCGCGAGCTCGCCGCCTGGCGCCGGGTGCTCGGCGCGACCCTCGTCGCCGTCACCTACATGGCCGCCTCCTACTTCGCCCAGGCGGCGTTCAAGGAGACCGCCGAGGCGCTCTTCGTCCTCGCCGTCGCGGTCTTCCTCATGCGCCCGGACGCGCCGCCGCGCGGGCTCTGGCCGCGGGTCGGCTGGGCGCTGCCCTGGGCGGCGCTCGCGGGCGGGGTGTTCTTCTGCTACTCGTTCGCCGGGATCGCCTGGCCGATCGCGATCGTCGCCGTCTGGACGGCGGCGCAGCCCGCGACCTGGCGGGCGCTGCGCTCGGGCCGGGTGGCGCGCATCCTGCTCAAGCCGTGGGTGGTGATCGGTGTCCTCCTCCTCGTCGTGCTCGGGATCGCGCTGACGGTCGCCGGGCCGTTCGGCTTCGGCTCGAGCTTCAACCAGGTCGCCGGGAGCAACACCTACGGCCCGGTCTCCCCGGTCGAGACGCTCGGCATCTGGCCCGCCGCCAACTACCGCCTCGACTCGGTCGGCGGCGCCCCGCTGCCGGGCCTGATGGGCGCGATCGCGGTGCTGGCGCTGCTCGCCGCCGTCGCCTGGTGGATGCAGCGGCGCGAAGCCGCGGTGCCGCTGGCGCTCGGCGCGGGCGCCGTCATCTACCTCGCCTCCCTCCCCTTCACCGGCTCCTACTCGCAGGCGAAGGCGCTGATGATCGTCGCCCCGCTGACGATGCTGGTGATCATCCGCCCGCTGGTGACCGAGTTCGGTCGACGGGTGGCGTGGTCGGCGCTCGCCGTCGTCTTCGTGGCGGGGGCCGTCTGGTCGACCTTCCTGGCGCTCCGCGAGGCTCCGGTCGGGCCGCCGGGACACGGGGCCCAGCTGCAGGCCTTCCTGCCGCTCGTGCACGGGAAGCCCGTGCTCTACGCCGGTCAGGACCGCTACGCCGCCTACGAGCTGCTCGGCGCCGACACCCACGTCCCGCTGGTCGAGTTCCCCGACGTGCTCGTCTCGCCGAACCCGGAAAAGCCGTTCGACACCGGCGACGCCTACTCGCCGATCGACTTCGACTCCTTCAACCGCGGCACGCTCGACCGCTTCCCCTACGTGATCACCAGCCGCGCCGCCTGGAACAGCCAACCGCCGTCGAACTTCAGGCGGATCGCGAAGACGCCGAGCTTCATCCTCTGGGAACGGACCGGGCCGACGCCGCCGAACCACCACGTCCTGCTCGAGGGCACCGAGGCGGGCGCCCGCGCCCACTGCAACTCGCCGGAGGTCCGCATCCTGCTCGACGGCGGCGGCACCGCCACCGTGTTCGGCGAAACCGTGATCGGGACGAAACCGAAGTGGTCGAACGGCTCGACCCTCGAAACCGGCGAAACGACCTCGCAGACGCTCGAACTGCCGCGGGGGACCTGGGACCTCTCGCTGCAGTACTTCGCGCCCTTCGCCCTCTCGATCACCGCGCCTGGCTTCAAGGAAGACCTGATCCCGGCGCTCGACGGGCAGCGCCCCAGCTCGATCAGCCTCAACAACAACGGCCAGTTCTGGCCCGCGGGCAAATTCCAGAGCCCCGGCGGCAAGGTCGAATTCACCGTCAACGCCGCCCCGGCCGACTGGCTGCAGAGCCTCACCGGGTGGAACGCCAAGGCCTACGTCGGCGAGCTCGTCGCGACCAAGGCCGAACCCCGCCAGACGATGCCGCTGCGCAAAGCCTGCGGCCGGTGGATCGACTGGTACGAAGGGACCCAGTCGCCCTGAGTGAATTTTCCACCCCAGAGGGTGGAAAATTCATGCAGCGCTAGGCGATTGCCTTGGCGGCGAGGCGCTCCGGCGACACGCGGACGACGTCCCAGACCAGGTTGACCTTCTCGAGGCCGTCGATCACCAGCGCCGAGATGTCCAGCTGGTGGGCGCCGATGCCGTGCGTCGCCGAGGTCGGAAAGGCGTGGTGGGTGTTGTGGAAGGCCTCGCCGAGGGTCGGGATCGCGATCAGCGCGAGGTTGCGCGACTGGTCGTCGGTCTCGTAGTCGCGCCGGCCGAAGAAGTGGCAGAGCGAGTTGATGCTGTAGGTGAAGTGGTGGAGGACGAAGACGCGCACGAGGCCGCCCCAGAGGAGGCCGGTGAGCCCGGCGACCACGGTGCCGCCGATCACCCAGCCGAAGGCGAACGGCAGCAGCAGCCCGAGCACCGCCCAGAGGAGGAAGGTGCGGTCGACCCAGGAGATGATCGGGTCGGCGATCAGGTCGGGGGCGAACCGTTCCTTGTTGCCGCGCTGGGTGTGGATGAAGATCCAGCCGACGTGGGCGTGGACGAGGCCGCGCAGGGCACCGCTCCAGCCGTGGCCGTGGTCGACGTGGGGGCTGTGGGGGTCGCCTTCTTTGTCGCTGAAGGTGTGGTGCTTGCGGTGGTCGGCGACCCAGGAGATGACCGGGCCCTCGATCGCCGCCGAGCCGAGGATCGCGAGCAGGCCGTGCAGCCAGCCGTACGTTTTGAAGGCGCGGTGGGTGAGGTGGCGGTGGAACCCGACCGTGATCCCGAGCCCGGTCAGCACGTACATGCCGAAGAAGAGGAAGAGGTCGGTCCAGCGCAGCGCCTGGCCCCAGACCTGCCAGGCGGCGACGATCAGGGCGACGAACGGGACAGCGGTGACGAAGCCGGTGATGATCCGATCGCGGGTCTCGTTCGCGACCGGCTGGATATCGCCGGGAAGGGGGCCGGACGCAGACATGGCCGGCGATCATAGGGCGGAACCCTTGTCCGCTGCTGAGAACCACCGAAAGATTTAGATTCGAGCGCTCAGGCGATCTCGCCGGGTTGGGCGGTGCGCCCGGTGATCTCGATGATCTAGGCTGCGCCGCTGATGCCGTTTGCCACCACCGCCCCGCTGCGCCGCGAGATCGCCGCGCGGATCCCCGACCGCCCGTTCACCGTCGTCTTCTGGGACGGCAGCGAGCTGCCCGCCACGGCCGGCGAGGGCGGCCCGACCTTCACCGTGCGCTCGCCCCGCGCCGCCGCCCACGCGCTGCGGGCGCCGGGGCAGCTCGGGCTCGGGCGCGCCTACGTGTCAGGGGAGCTCGAGGTCGACGACATCGACGCCGTGATCGCCCTGCTCGACGGCTGGCAGCCGCCCTCTCTCGACGGCGCCGACAAGCGCGCCCTGCTGCTCGGGGCGGTGCGCGCCGCCGGCCTCACCCTGCCGCCGCCGCGGCCCGCCGCCGAGCTGGTGCCGAGCGGCCGCCGCCACAGCAAAGAGCGCGACGCCCGCGCCGTCCGCCACCACTACGACGTCTCCAACGAGTTCTTCGCGCTCTTCCTCGACCAGTCGATGACCTACAGCTGCGCGATCTTCTCCCGCGGCGCGAAGACGCTCGAGGAGGCGCAGGAAACCAAGCTCGACCTGGTCGCGACCAAGCTCGCGATCAAGGAGGGCGACCGGGTCCTCGACGTCGGCTGCGGGTGGGGCAGCTTCTCGATCCGCGCCGCCAAGGAGTACGGCGCCAGCGTGGTCGGGATCACGCTGTCGGAGCCGCAGGCCGAGGAGGCGCGGCGCCGGGCCGAGGCGGCGGGCGTGGGCGATCGGGTCGAGATCCGGGTCATGGACTATCGCGACCTGGTCGGCGAGCGCTTCGACGCGATCTCCTCGATCGGGATGGCCGAGCACGTCGGCGCGGTCCGGATCGACGAGTACGCGCGCACCCTGGCGGCACTCCTCGAGCCGGGCGGGCGCCTGCTCAACCACGCGATCGGGCGCCTCCGCCACACCGACGCCGAGGCGGGCGCCTTCTCGGAGCGCTACGTCTTCCCCGACGGGGCGCCGCTCCACCTCTCGCGGATGCTGCTGGCGCTCGAACGGGCGGGCCTCGAGGTCCACCACGTCGAGGACTTCCGGCTCGACTACGCGGAGACGCTCCGCCACTGGGCGGAGCGTCTGGACGCGAACCTGGCGCGGGCGACGGAGCTGGCGGGCCCGGAACGGATCCGCGTCTGGCGCCTCTACCTGCGCGCCGCCCGCAACGGCTTCGAGAAAGGCTTCATCTCGATCTACCAGGCCCGCTGCGAGAAGGTCTAGGCGAGCTGGTTGATCCTGATGAGGTTCCCGGCCGGGTCCCGGATCGCGCAGTCGCGCACGCCGTAGGGCTGGTCGGTCGGCTCTTCGACCACGTCGACGTCGGCGGCCTGGAGCTGCTCGAAGGTGCCGTCGAGGTCGTTCGAGGCGAAGGTGATGCGGCCGTAGCTGCCCTTCGCCATCATCTCGGCGATCATCTGCCGCTCCTCGTCGGTGAGGCCGGGCTCGGCCTCCGGCGGGTAGAGGACGATCGACGTCGCGGGCTGGTCGGGCGGGCCGACGGTGAGCCAGCGCATGCCGTTGTAGCCGACGTCGTTGCGGACCTCGAAGCCGAGGAGGTCGCGGTAGAAGGCGAGGGCCTGGTCGGGGTCGGATTGGGGCAGGAACGCGTAGTGAATGTTGATGTCCATGGGTGCGACGTTACGCCCGGCCGGGGCCCCGCGCTTCTCGATTCCTGATCGATTCGGGGGCGGGCCGGGGCGGCCGCGTCAGTGGCCGAGATACGCCGCAAGGTGCTCGCCGGTGAGGGTCGCGCGCGAGGCGACGAGGTCGGCCGGGGTGCCCTCGAAGACGACCCGGCCGCCGTCGTGGCCCGCCCCGGGGCCGAGGTCGAGGATCCAGTCGGCGTGCGCCATCACCGCCTGGTGGTGCTCGATCACGATCACCGAGCGGCCCGCGTCGACCAGGCGGTCGAGGAGGGCGAGCAGCTGCTCGACGTCGGCGAGGTGGAGGCCGGTGGTCGGCTCGTCGAGCACGTAGACGTCCCCCTTCTCCCCCATCTGCGCCGCCAGCTTGAGGCGCTGGCGCTCGCCGCCGGAGAGGGTGGTCAGCGGCTGGCCCAGGGCGATGTAGCCGAGGCCGACGTCGGTGAGGCGGGCGAGGATGCGGTGCGCGGCGGGGACGTTCGCGGCTTCGTCTCCCTTCCCCGCGCCGCCGGCGAAGAACTCCGCCGCGTCCGCCGCCGACATCGCCAGCACCTCGGCGATGTCGCGGCCGGCGAGCTTGTGCTCGAGCACCGAGGCCTGGAAGCGGCGGCCCCCGCACTCCTCGCAGACGATGGCGACGCCGGCCATCATCGCCAGGTCGGTGTAGATGACCCCGGCGCCGTTGCAGGTCGGGCAGGCGCCCTCCGAGTTGGCGCTGAAGAGGCCGGGCTTCTCGCCGTTCGCCTTGGCGAACGCTTTGCGGATCGGGTCGAGCGCGCCGCTGTAGGTGGCGGGGTTGCTGCGGCGGGAGCCGCGGATCGGCGCCTGGTCGATCGCCACCACGCCCTCGCGCCCGGAGACCGAGCCGTGGATCAGGGAGCTCTTGCCGGAGCCCGCCACGCCGGTGACGCAGACGAGCACGCCGAGCGGGATGTCGACGTCGACGCCCCGCAGGTTGTGGGTATCGGCGCCGCGCACCTCGAGCGCGCCGCGCGGCTCGCGCACCGCCTCCTTGAGCGCGGCGCGGTCGTCGAGGTGGCGGCCGGTCAGGGTGCCGGAGGCGCGCAGCCCCGGCACGTCACCCTCGAAGCAGACGGTCCCGCCGGCGGCGCCCGCGCCCGGGCCGAGGTCGACGACGTGGTCGGCGATCGCGATCGCCTCCGGCTTGTGCTCGACCACCAGCACCGTGTTGCCCTTGTCGCGGAGGCGCAGCAGCAGCTCGTTCATGCGCTCGATGTCGTGCGGGTGGAGGCCGATCGTCGGCTCGTCGAAGACGTAGGTGACGTCGGTCAGCGCCGAGCCGAGCTGGCGCACCATCTTCACCCGCTGCGCCTCGCCGCCGGAGAGGCTCCCCGAGGCGCGGTCGAGGGAGAGGTACCCGAGGCCGATCTCGACGAAGGAGTCGAGCGCGGCGGTGAGCGCGTCGAGCAGGGGCGCGACGCTCGGCTCGCCCAGGGCGCGCACCCACTCGGCGAGGTCGGAGATCTGCATCGCGCAGGCGTCGGCGATGTTCAGGTCGCCGATCTTGGCCGAGCGCGCCGCCGCGGCGAGGCGGGTGCCGCCGCACTCGGGGCAGTCGGCGAAGGTGACTGCGCGCTCGACGAAGGCGCGGATGTGCGGCTGCATCGCCTCGGTGTCCTTGGACAGCATCGAGCGCTCGATCCGCGGGATCAGTCCTTCGTAGGTCATGTTGATCCCGGCGATCTTCATCCGGGTCGGCTCCTGGTGGAGGAAGGCCTGGCGTTCCTTCTTGGTGAACCTGCCGATCGGCTTGTCGGGGTCGACGAGGCCCGATTCGGTATAGAGGCGGTAGTTCCAGCCGCCGGATTTGTAGCCGGGGATCGTCAGCGCGGCTTCGTTCAGGGACTTGGAGTCGTCGAAGAGCTGGGCGAGGTCGAGGTCGGAGACGGTGCCGCGGCCCTCGCAGCGCGGGCACATCCCGCCCGCGCGGCTGAAGGATCTGGCGACCGTCTTGCCGGCGCCCTTCTCGACCGTGAACGCGCCTTTGGCGTGCACGGAGGGGACGTTGAAGGCGAACGCGGCGGGCGGGCCGATGCGGGGCTCGGCGAGGCGGCTGAAGAGGATGCGGAGCATCGCGTTGGCGTCGGTGGCGGTGCCGACGGTCGAGCGTGGGTCGGAGCCGAGGCGGCCCTGGTCGACGATGATCGCCGTCGTCACGCCTTCGAGCACGTCGACCTCGGGGCGCGCCAGGGTCGGCATGAAGCCCTGCACGAAGGCGCTGTAGGTCTCGTTGATGAGGCGCTGGGACTCGGCGGCGATGGTGGCGAAGACGAGGGAGCTCTTGCCCGAGCCGGAGATGCCGGTGAAGACCGTGAGCCGTCGCTTGGGGAGCTCGACGCTCAGGTCCTTGAGGTTGTTCTCGCGGGCGCCGAGGACGCGGATCACGTCGTGGCTGTCGGCGGCGGTGGGGGTCGGGCGCTTCTTCGTCTTCGGCATCGCGGGGACGCTAGCGGCGACCGGCGGCCTGCGCTTCTCGATTCCTGACCGGCCGCGTGACGCCTTTGGCGACGCACGAGGGCATCCCCTCGACCGCCCCCGCCTCCTCGCGCCGGTACTCGCTCGGCGACATCCCGACCAGTTCGGAGAAGCGGGTGCTGAAGGTGCCGAGTGAGGAGCAGCCGACCTCGAAGCAGACCTCGGTCACGCTCAGATCGCCCCGGCGCAGCAGCGCCATCGCCCGCTCGATCCGCCGCGTCATCAGGTAGCCGTACGGCGACTCCCCGTACGCGGCGCGGAACTGGCGGCTGAGGTGCCCAGAGGACATGTGGACCCCGGCGGCGAGCGCCTCGACGTTCAGCGGCCGCGCGTACTCCCGATCGATCCGGTCGCGAACGCGCCGAAGGCGAGTGAGGTCCTCGAGGCGCCGGTCCCGGGTCGTGGGCATGACCGGAATGGTGGCATGGGACCGGGTCGCGAGGCATGGGGGCCGGGGACGGCGGGCTCAGCCCCGGGAGCCGCCTGGCGCGCGCGGGGTCCTCGATCGGTGGGGTCGGATCCCTGCGGTGTTCCTTACTTGCCGTAGATGCAAGTAAGGAACACCGGAAGGCCGGGGCCCCCGGCCCGGCGCCGGCCGAGGCGCGCCCATCCCCCTCATAACAGCCGAAGCATGAGGGGGACGGGCGCGCCGGCGGGCGTTCGCTCAGGCCGGGAAGCCTTGGGTGACGTCGGCGATCGGCCAGTCGGCGCCGGCGGCTTCTTGTTCGGCGACGGTGTAGGCGCCGGTGGCGACGCCGACCACGCGGATGCCGGCGCCGTGTCCGGCGGCGACGTCGCGGGGGGTGTCGCCGACGGCGATCGTCGCGGCGAGGTCGAGGGGGGCGCCCGCGACCTCGGTGCCGCGGGCGATCGCCAGCTCGGTCAGCTTGACCCGGTCGCGGGCGTCGGAGCCGTAGCCGCCGAAGGCGAAGTAGCGGTCGAGGTCGGCGCGGGCGAGCTTGATCCGGGCGGCGGGCTCGACGTTGCCGGTGACGAGCCCCTGCGCCACCCCGGCCGCGGCCAGGCGCGGGAGGATCGCGGCGATCCCCGGCTTCACTTCGTAGCCCTCCGATTCGGCCACCGCCGCGGGCATGTGCTCGAGGTACTTGGCGACGACCTCGGCGTGCTCCTCGGGGGTCCCCTCGCGGCCGATCACCTCGGCGAAGATGATCTCGACGATTTCAGGGTCGGTCATCCCCGTGCGGGTGCGTTCGTCGATGTTCGCCTCGACCCCGTAGAGCTCCTCGAAGGCGCGCTGCCAGGCGACCGCCCCCGCGCCCCCGGTCGAGATCAGCGTCCCGTCGATGTCCCACAGCACCGCCTTGATCGCGTCCGCCATCGCGCGGCACGCTATCCCACCGCGCTCGGCTGTTCCTTATGCCGGACAGGTCGGCAAAAGGAACAGCTGACGGGAGCTTCAGTGGTCGTGGTCGAGCATGTCCGTCTGCGCGAGGACGTAGAGGACCAGGAGGGCGGGGATGACGACGACGACCGCGATGCCGAAGACGACGAAGATGGCGCCGAGGGTGGCGGTCGGGGCAGCGCCGGCGCTGATCGTCAGGCTGGTCGGCAGCAGGTAGGGGAACTGGGCGACGAACCAGCCCCAGATCACCGCGATCACCGCGCCCGCCGCCAGCGGCCGGAGGAGCAGGCGCCCGCCGCTCAGCAGCACGACCAACATGCCGATCCCGCAGAGCGCGGAGACGATCACCAGCGGCAGCCCCTGGTGGACGAGCCGCTCGTACACGTAGTGGGCTTCGGAGTGGAGGGCGATCAGGCCGACGATCGCGAAGATCCCGGCGACGACGCCGGCGGCGAGCGCGCGCCGCTCGAAGTACCGCTCCATCTCGCGGTCCTCGGCGCGGCGCGTGTCGCCGACCAGGAAGACCGCGGCGAGGTAGGCGCCGGTCGCCACGAACATCGCGCCGATGAAGAGCGGCGCGGGCTGGAGCCAGGTCGAGAAGGCGTCGCCGTTGCCGTGGGCGGGGACGTTGCCGACCGCGATCGCGCCGACGACGGTGCCCATGAAGAACGGCGTCACCAGCGAGGAGAGAGCGAAGACCGCGCCCGCCGCGCGCCGCGCCTGCAGACCCTCCACCGACTTGCGGAAGGCGAACCCGGAGCCGCGCAGGACGATCCCCAGCACGGCGAGGAAGAGCGGCACGTAGAGGGTCGAGAAGATCGCGCTGAAGGCCTGCGGGAAGGCGGTCCAGAGGACGACGAGGATGAAGATCAGCCAGACGTGGTTGGCCTCCCAGACCGGCGTCAGCGAGCGCTGGACCGCCATCCGCGGCCGTTCGCCCTTATAGGCGTCGCCGGCGATCAGGTCCCAGAAGCCGCCGCCGAAGTCGGCCCCGCCGAAGATCGCGTAGAAGGTCGCGCCGACCCAGAGGATCACCGCCGCCGCCGTGCTCATACGCGGGCCTCGCTCACGTTTCCCCCGAGCCGAGCGGCGCGTAGGGGCCGGGCGCGTCCTCGGCGGTCCCCTCGCCGCCTTCGCGCCAGCGCCGCGACATCCGCCGTAGGACCAGCACCGCGATCGTCCCCAGCGCCGCGTAGAGCAGCAGGGTGAAGATGAAGGCGCCCCAGATCCCGTTCGCGTCGGTGACCGCTTCCGAGGTTTTCATGTAGTGGTAGACGATCCACGGCTGGCGCCCCACCTCGGTGACGATCCACCCCGCCCAGAGCGCCAGGATCGCGCCGATCCCGGAGATCGAGACGGCTTTGAGGAACCACGGCGTGCGCGGGATGTCGCGCTTCCTGATCCACGACCAGGCGAACCACAGCGCCAACAGCAGCAGGCCCGAGCCGACCCCGACCATCGCGTCGAAGGAGAGGTGGAGGAAGGTGTTGGCGGGCGGCCGTTCGTCGTTCGGGATCGAGTTGAGGCCGATCACCTTGGTGCTCGGGCTGAAGCCGACCAGGAGCGAGTCGAGCTCCGGGATCGGGATCGCGAACTTCACCCCGTCCGCGGTGCAGATGCCGCCGACGTACTCGGTCTGGTGGCCGCCGGTTTCCTGGATGCACTCCATCGCCGCGAACTTCGCCGGCTGGTGGTGCGCCACTTCGCGGGCCGCGGTGTCGCCGACGAAGAGCTGGATCGGGGTGGCGATGCAGGCGATCGTCAGCGGGATCAGGAGGCCGAGCCGATGCAGCCGGTCGCGCCGCCCTTTCAGCATCCCGACCGCGTAGATCGAGGCGACCAGGAAGCCGGTCACCATGTAGGCGGCGAGGATCATGTGGGGGACCTCGTACGGCGTCGCCGGGTTGAAGATTACCTTGAACGGTTCGACTTCGGTCACCTTTCCGGCGGCGTTCAGCACGAACCCCTGCGGCTGATTCATCCACGAGTTGGCCGCCACCACCGAGAACGCGCCGCCGATCCCGGTGACGAACATCGGCACCCCGGTCCACCAGTGGACCCACCCCGGCAGCCGCTTCCAGCCGTAGATGTAGATGCCGAGGAAGATCGCCTCGAGGAAGAAGAAGAGCCCCTCGATCCCGAACGCGATCCCGAACGCGGCGCCGAACCGTTCCATGAAGTGCGGCCAGAGCAGGCCGAACTCGAACGACAGCACGGTGCCGGTGACCGCCCCGACCGCGAAAGTGACCGCCATCGCCTTCGACCAGCGCTGCGCGAGCTCCATCGCGTCGTGGTCCTTCTTTTTCAGGCCGATGTAGTTGGCGACCAGGATCGTCGCGGGCAGCGCCACCCCGAGGCACGACAAGACGATGTGGAACGCGAGCGTGAACGCCATCTGCTCGCGCGCGGCGAGCAGGTTGCTGCCGGCCGACGCTGCGAACGGGATGGCGCCCGAGAGCATGCCCGAGACGCTACTCCGCGCCCCGGCAGTTGTCTGTGCCCCGCCGCACTGAGGCGCGCCGCATGGGAAGTGGGTTTGCGGGGCGGAACGTGCGCGCCGTCACACGTCGCGCCGCAGGTTGCGGTAGCGGCGGATCAGGGCGTTGGTGGAGCTGTCGTGGTGGAGCTTCGGGTCCTGCTTGGAGGTGAGCTCGGGGATGATCGCCTGGGCCAGCTGCTTGCCGAGCTCGACGCCCCACTGGTCGAAGCTGTCGATGCCCCAGATCGCTCCCTGGGTGAAGACGCTGTGCTCGTAGAGGGCGACGAGGGCACCGAGGGTCGCGGGGTCGAGGCGCTCGGCGAGGATCGTGTTGGAGGGACGGTTGCCCTCCATCACCCGGTGCGGGACGACCGCCTCCGGGGTGCCCTCTTCGCGCACCTCCTCGGCGGTCTTGCCGAAGGCGAGCGCGGCGCCCTGGGCGAAGACGTTCGACATCAGCTTGTCGTGGTGGTCGCCGAGCTCGTTGAGGGAGTGGGCGAAGCCGATGAAGTCGACCGGGATGAGGCGCGTGCCCTGGTGGATCAGCTGGTAGAAGCTGTGCTGGCCGTTGGTCCCCGGCTCGCCCCAGAAGATCTGCCCGGTGTCGTAGTCGACATGCTCGCCGGCGAGCGTCACGTGCTTGCCGTTCGACTCCATCGTCAGCTGCTGCAGGTAGGCCGGGAAGCGGTGCAGGTACTGGTCGTAGGGGAAGACGCCGCAGGTTTCGGCGCCGAAGAAGTCGCTGTACCAGACGCTGAGGAGGCCCATGATCATCGGCAGGTTGGCGCCCGCGTCGGCTTCCCGGAAGTGCTCGTCCATCGCGTGGAAGCCAGCCAGCATCTCCTCGAACCGGGCCGGGCCTATCGCCAGCATGGTCGAGAGCCCGATCGCGGAGTCCATCGAGTAGCGCCCGCCGACCCACTCCCAGAAGCCGAACATGTTGTCGGTGTCGATGCCGAACTCCGCCACCTCCGCGGCGTTGGTGGAGACGGCGACGAAGTGCTTGGCGACCGCCTCCGCCTCGCCGCCGAGCCCGGCCAGCACCCACTCGCGGGCCGAGCGCGCGTTGGTCATCGTCTCCAGGGTCGTGAAGGTCTTCGAGGAGATCACGAAGAGGGTCTCCTGCGGGTCGAGGTCGCGGGTCGCCTCGACGAAGTCGGTGCCGTCGATGTTGGAGACGAAGCGGAAGGTCAGCTCGCGGCGGGAGTAGTGGCGGAGCGCCTCGTAGGCCATCACCGGGCCGAGGTCGGAGCCGCCGATGCCGATGTTGACGACGTTCCGGATCGCCTTGCCGGTGTGGCCGCGCCACTCGCCGTCGCGGACGCGCTCGCTGAAGGCGGCCATCCGGTCGAGCGTCTCGTGGACCTCCTTGACGACGTCGACGCCGTCGACGATCAGCGAGCGCCCGCGCGGCATGCGCAGCGCCACGTGGAGGACTGCGCGGTCCTCGGAGACGTTGATGTGCTCGCCGCGGAACATCGCTTCGCGGCGCGCCTCGACGCCGCGCTCGCGGGCGAGCTCGCCGAGCAGCATCAGCGTCTCGTCGGTGATCCGGTTCTTCGAGAAGTCAAGGAAGAGCCCGGCGCCGTCGGCGACCAGGCGCTCGCCGCGCTCGCGGTCCTCCTCGAAGAGCTCGCGCAGGGTGCGCTTGCGGAGCGCCGCGAAGTGGGCCTGGAGGCGGCCCCAGGCGGGCGCCTCGCGCAACGAGCCCGCCGCCGTGACGGTCACCCGGCGGTGACCTCGCGTTTGTCGGCGATCGTCTGCAGCAGTTCTTCCCAGGACTTGTCGAAGGACTCTTTGCCCTCGTCCTGGAGGCGCCGGGCGAGCGCCGCGAGGTCGATGCCGGCGCCTTCGAACTGTTTCAGGACGCCCTCGGAATCGCCGCCGCCGGGGTCCATCAGGTCACCGATCTGACCGTGGTCGGCGAAGGCCTCGAGCGTCTTGTCGGGCATCGTGTTGACCGTGAACGGGGAGGCGAACGCCTCGATGTAGAGGGTGTCGGAGGCGTCGGGGTCCTTGGTCCCGGTGCTCGCCCAGAGCAGGCGCTGCGGCCGTGCGCCGGCGTTGGCGAGGCGCATCCAGCGGTCGGAGTCGAGCAGCTCGCGGTAGGCCCGGTAGGCGCGCCCGCCGATCGCGATCCCGAGCCGGTTCTTCAACTCGGCCGGGACCTCGTCGGCGACCGCCACGTCCCAGCGCGACATGAAGATCGAGGCGACCGAGTGGACCACCGGGTCGAGCCCCGCCGCGATCCGCCGTTCGATCCCCTTCATGTAGGCGTCGGCGGAGCCAAGGTACTGCTGGTCGTCGAAGAGCAGCGTGACGTTGATCGGGATGCCGGCGAAGATCGACTCCTCGATCGCCTCGCGGCCGGCCACGGTCCCGGGGATCTTGACGTAGAGGTTCTCGCGGGCGCCCTTGGCGTGGAGCTTCGCCGCCTGGTCGATCGTCGCCTTGGCGTCGTCGGCGAGCAGCGGCGAGACCTCCAGCGAGCAGAATCCGTCGACCCCGGCGGTGCGGCTGTGGACGTCGGCGAAGAGGTCGGCGGCCTCGCGCAGGTCGGCGAGGGCGAGCTCGAAGAAGACGTTCTCGTTCGAGTTGGCGCCGGGGCCGTCGGGGTCCTCGGCGGAGCCGCTGACGGTGGCGATCTGCTCGTCGTAGGCTTCCCCGGCGCCGATCGCCTTGTCGAAGATGGTGGGATTCGAGGTGAGTCCGGTGACGGAGAACTCGTCGATGTACCCCTTCAAGGTGCCTTCGCGGAGCATCGGGCGGGTGATGTTGTCGACCCAGAGGCTCTGGCCGAGCTCGTGCAGCTTCTGCGTGGGTTTCATGTCGTCCTCCTAGTCACGGAGGACCGATCCTAGCCGTCACGGTGCGATGCGGGTTACGGACCCGTCACCGTCGTCGGCGACCCGGAATCACCACAGGTTGGCCCCAGCCGCCCGCCACCCTGGCCCCGCTGGGCGCCCGCCGGACCGCGCCGCGCCGAACCTAGTACCGGTAGTGGTCCGGCTTGTAGGGGCCGCCGACCGGGACGCCGAGGTAGGCGGACTGGTCGGGGGTCAGCTCGGTGAGGTCGACGCCGAGCGAGGCGAGGTGGAGGCGGGCCACCTTCTCGTCGAGGTGCTTGGGGAGGATGTAGACCTCCTTGGCGGCGAACTCGTCGGGGCGGGTGAAGAGCTCCATCTGGGCGATCACCTGGTTGGTGAAGGAGTTCGACATCACGAAGGAGGGATGCCCGGTCGCGTTGCCGAGGTTCAGGAGGCGGCCTTCGGAGAGGACGATGATCGCGTGGCCGTCGGGGAACTTCCACTCGTCGACCTGCGGCTTGATGTTGGTGCGCTCGGCGTCGGAGGCTTCGAGGGCCGCCATCTCGATCTCGTTGTCGAAGTGGCCGATGTTGCCGCCGATCGCGTTGCGCTTCATCTTCGCCATGCGCGCGACGGTGATGCTGTCCTTGTTGCCGGTGCCCGTGACCACGCTGTCGGCGG
>JAFDWB010000079.1 GCA_018268675.1 Actinomycetota bacterium | reverse complement strand
CGGGGTCCTCGCGGTAGGCGTCGAAGAAGTGCTCGGCGTCGTAGACGACCCGCTTGCCGCGCTCGCGGCAGAAGGCGACCGACTCGGCGATCATCGCCAGGTTCTCCTCGCGCGAGACCTTGGTCACCTTCTCCAGGTGGAGGCCCCAGGTCTTGCCGACCAGGGTGACGACCGGCGCGAAGGAGTCGACCAGGGTGAGGAGCGCCGGGTCTTCGGCCGCTTCCACGCCGCGATGGCGGGTCGAGCCGAAGCCGCAGACGACGGCCTGCTCCAGCGGCAGGTCGGCGAGCGTCTCGAAGAGCTCGCCTTCCTTCGGGTTGGAGCTGGGGAAGCCGGCCTCGATCATCGGCACACCGAGCCGGTCGAGCGCCTTCACCACACGCGCCTTCTCGGACGCCGAGAGCGACATCCCCTCGCCCTGCATGCCGTCCCGCAGGGTCGTGTCGTACACCTTGATCTTCTGGTCCATCAGATACTGCCTTTCGAGTTCACGGAGCGATCGGTGGGCCTGCGCCCGGGTGGGCGCCAGGGCCCGCGCGCGCGGCCGCGGCCGCGCCTGCCGCTAGGCGGCTGGGGTAATTCGCCCGATCGGCTCGTCGGTCGACTCGATCTCCTCGGCGCCGATCCGGGCGCCGTCGCGCGCGGCGGCCGGCGTGTCGGCCGCGACATCGACGAAGTCGAGCCACTCGAGGTACTCCTCGGCGCGCCCGTGCAGCGCGTCGACGAATTTTGCCTGCAGGTGGCGGGTGATCTCGCCGGGGCCGCCGATGTCGTGGTCGTCGATCTCGCGCACCGGCACCATCTCCGCCGCGGTGCCGGTCATGAAGACCTCCTCGGCGAGGTAGAGCTCGGCACGGGCGATGTCGCGTTCGACCACGGTGTAGCCGAGGTCGCGGGCGATCTGGATCACCGACTTGCGGTTGATCCCGTCGAGGATCGAGGCCGTGTGCGGCGGGGTGAGGACCTCCCCCTCGCGGACGACGAAGATGTTCTCGCCGGACCCCTCGCAGACGAAACCGCGCTCGTCGAGCAGGATCGCCTCGTCGTAACCGGCTTTGGCGGACTCGGTCTTGGCGAGGATCGAGTTGAGGTAGGAGCCGGAGGCCTTGGAGTGCGGGATCGCGCCCGCGGGGCTGATCCGACGCCAGCTCGAGACCTTGGCGCGGATGCCCTTGCCGGCGCTCTCTTCGCCGAGATAGGCGCCCCAGGGCCAGGTGGCGATGATCACCTCGACCGGGGCCGAGTTCGCGTACAGCCCCATCTCGCCGTAGCCGCGGAAGGCGAGCGGCCGGATGTAGCAGGACGTCTGCCCGTTGCGGCGCATCAGCTCGTGGGTCGCCTCGCGGAGCTCGTCGGTCCCATAGGGCATCTCCAAGTAGTAGAGCTCGGCCGACTTGTCGAGCCGCGCGAGGTGGTCGCGGAGGCGGAAGACGGCCGGGCCGCGGTCGGTCTCGTAGGCGCGGATGCCCTCGAAGACGCCGGTTCCGTAATGCAATCCGTGCGTCAGGACGTGCACTTTGGCGTCGTCCCAGGGGACGAATTCGCCGTTCTTCCAAATCAAATCGCAGGCGTCCATGTTGAGGGGATTATGCCCGATCGATCGAAGGTGTCGAAACCAAGGGATCGAAGGACCTTCGACAACCCAGAAGGAGGAAGCAGGATGAAGCGATTTCTTCCCCGGCTGACCTACGCGAACGTAATCGCGTCGTTGGCCTTGTTCATCGCCCTCGGCGGCGCCGCGGTGGCGGCCGGGCTACCGGCGAACAGCGTCGGAAAGGCGCAGCTGAAGAAGGGCGCCGTGACCGCGCCGGCGATCGCCAAGAAAGCCGTGACCAGCGGCAAGATCGCCCCCAAGGCGGTTACCGCGGGGAAGCTCGGTGCCAACGCCGTGCTGCCGGGGAACCTCGGCGCCGGGATCATCAGCACGAGCAAGATCGCGGCGGGAGCGGTGACGGCGGAAAAGATCGCCAACAACGTCATCACCACCAACAAGATCAACAACAAGGCCGTCAACTCGGCGAAACTCGCCGAAAAGGCGGTCGCGACGGCGAACCTGAACGAACAGGCGGTGACGGCGCCGAAGATCGCCAACGGCGCGGTGACCAAGGAAAAGCTCGCCGCGGGCGTGATCGGCAACGTCGAACCGCTGAAGAGCGGGCAGACCGAGCGTGGGGTCTTCAGCCTCGGTGGCACCAAGGCCGAAAACGAGGAAGCGAGCGCCTTCAACTCGGTCAGCTTCCAGTTGCTCCTGGCGGCGAACCCGACCGCGGTCACGGTGGTCGCCAAAGGCGCCGTCCCGACGGCCCAGTGCCCGGGCCTCGGCAACGGCAACACCACGCCGGAAGCGGCCGCGGGCGCCGTCTGCCTCTACCTGACGACGGAAACCAACCTGGAAGGCGTAGGCCCCGCCGCCGTCACCCCGGAAGGCAACCGTCTCGGCGTGAACCTCGTCGCCAAAGGAAAGAAAGAAGCCAAAGGCAACTTCCTCGCCTCCGGCGTCTGGGCGGTGACCGCGCCGTAGTCCTCGATTCCGCGGGGCCGGGCCAGCTGACGCCCGGCGGCGCGGCCATCCCCTCATCGCTCGGCTGTTATGAGGGGGATGGCCGCGCCTTGGCCCGCGCCGGGCCGGGCGTCCCGTCACGGAGATGCCAAGGGACGGTGAGCGTCCCGCGACAACTGCGCGTGTCCCGTGACCCTTCCCCAGGCCCCGAAGTTGATGGGCCGAAAACCTGACATATAGGCGGGTTTTCGGCCCATCAACCTGGCGGTCGCCTGGGGGTCCCACGGGAGTCCGCGGGCTCCCCGGGGCGGCGCAGGCCAAGGCGCGCCCGTCGCCCTCATAACCAGCCCGAACTATGAGGGGGACGGGCGCGCCGTCGGGCGGACAGCCAGCAGCGGCCCTCGAACGGGCCTCTAGGCCCGGCGGAGGGCTTCGATGACCGCGGCGGTCATCTCGGCGGTGCCGACCTCGACCTCGGGGGGCACGTCGACCATCGGCGGTGGGGCGGCGGGCCCGCCGGCTAGATCGGGAGTGCGGAGGCCGTCTTCGAGGACGGCGTCGACCGCCTCCTCGATCCGCGCCGCCTCCTCGGGGCGGCCGAGGCCGTGACGGAGCATGAGGGCGGCGGAGAGGATCGTCGCCAGCGGGTTGGCGATGCCCTCGCCCGCGATGTCGGGGGCGGAGCCGTGGACCGGCTCGAAGAGGCCAGGCGAGCCCTCGGCGCCGAGGCTGGCCGAGGGGAGCATCCCGAGGCTGCCGGTCAGCATCGCCGCCTCGTCGCTGAGGATGTCGCCGAAGAGGTTCTCGGCGACGATCACGTCGAAGTCTGCCGGGTGGGAGACGAGCTGCATCGCCGCGTTGTCGACCAGGAGGTGGTCGAGCTGCACGTCGTCGTACGCGGCGGCGACGCGGGTGACCACCTCGCGCCAGAGCCGCGAGGTCTCCATCACGTTCGCCTTGTCGATCGAGGTGACCTTCGGCTTCCTCGAAGACCCGGCGGCGCGGCGGCGGGCGGCCTCGAAGGCGGCGCGGGCGATCCGTTCGATTTCGGACGCCTCGTACTCGCAGGTGTCGAAGGCGGCCTCGCCGTCGCGGCCCGACTTGCCGAAGTAGATGCCGCCGGTGAGCTCGCGGACGACCAGCAGGTCGGTGCCGGAGATGCGGTCTTCGCGCAGCGGGCTGGCGCCCATCAGCGCCGGGCTCGGGCGGACCGGCCGCAGGTTGGCGTAGAGGCCCATCCCTTTACGCACCCCGAGGAGGCCTTGCTCGGGGCGCGGGTCGTCGGGGTTCGTGGTGTCCCATTTCGGACCGCCGACCGCGCCCAGGAGCACCGCGTCGGCGCTCTTGCAGGCGTCCAGGACCTCGTCGGTGAGCGCTGTCCCGTGGGCATCGATCGAGCAGCCCCCCATGAGGCGCTCGTCGTAGTCGAACTCGCCCAGCGTGTCGAGAACCTCGCGGGTGGCGGCGACGATCTCGGGGCCGATCCCATCCCCGGGCAGGACGACGATGTGGGGCGCGTCGGGCATCGGGCGGACTCTACTCAGGCCGCCGTCGCTTCGAGGTTGAGGCGGACGTAGTCGAGTCGCAGCGGGCTCGGCAGGGCGGCGAGGACGTCGGCGACGAAACGGTCGCGGAGCTCCTCCGGGAGGCGCTCGACGTGTGCGCCGAGGCAGATCGTGCGCGCGTAGGCCTCGGGCTCGGGCGGGTCGACCGGCCAGGGCTCGAGCCAGCAGCGGACGTCGGCGAATCCCGCCGCCCGTAGGCGCGCTTCGGTCTCCTCGGCCCCGGCGTAGTTCCAGAGGCCCTCGATCCCCTCGAGGTGCGCGGCGTAGGGCACGCGCCGCGCGACCTCCTCGCCGGCGCGGCGGAAGGCGTCGATGTTGCCTTCGCCGCCGCACTGGGCGGCGAGGCGGCCGCCGTCGCGGAGCGCCGCCCGCAGCCGCGCGAAGAGCGCCTCGTGGTCGAGGATCCAGTGGAAGACGGCGGTCGAGAACACCGCGTCGACCTGCTCGCCCAGCTCCAGCTTGGTCAGGTCGGAGACGATCGCGGTGTCCTGTGGCCGCAGCACCTCGCGTACCTTCTCGACCATCGAGGGCGAGCCGTCGACCGCGATCACGCGACCGTCCGGCACCCGCTCGATCACGATCGCGGTCGTGCGACCGCTGCCGCAGCCCGCGTCGAGCACGGTCTCGGCGCCCGCCAGCCCGAGCCGGTCGAGCACCGCCCGCGCCCAGTCCTCGTGCGGCAGCGCGACGCGCTGGTAGGTGCTCGCGTCCCAGTCGCGGGTGCTGGAGCCCGGCACTCCCCCGCCCCTCAGATGCTCGTCGTGACCGGGCCGTGGATGCGGTCGGAGCCCTCGTAGGCATCGATCGCGCCGGCGTTCTGCAGGGTGATGCCGATGTCGTCGAGCCCGTTCAGCAGCCGGTGCTTGATGTCCGGCTCGACCTCGAACTCGAACACGCCCGCGGCACAGTCGACGGTCTGGTCGTCGAGGTCGATCCGCGCCGCCCCGGCCTCCGCGATCAGCTTGCAGTGCGCTTCGTCGACGATCGCCGGCAGCAGGCCGATCTTCGTGCAGTTGGCGTAGAAGATGTCGGCGAAGGAGGGTGCGACGATCGCCTCGAAGCCGAAGTCCTCCAGCGCCCAGGGCGCGTGCTCGCGCGAGGAGCCGCAGCCGAAGTTGCGCCCGGTCACCAGGATCGGGTTCGGCTCCAGCTCGATCTCGCCGTCGCGGATCCAGTCGTAGAAGAGGAACTCGCCGAAGCCGGTCCGCTCGACCCGCTTCAGGAACTGCTTGGGGATGATCTGGTCGGTGTCGACGTCGTTGCGGTCGAGCACCGAGACCTTGCCCTCGATGACGTCAATGGCTCGCATCTTCAGCTCCAATCTCTGATGTCGACGAAGTGGCCCTCGACCGCGGCCGCGGCCGCCATCTTCGGGCTGACCAGGTGGGTGCGCCCGCCCTTGCCTTGGCGGCCCTCGAAGTTGCGGTTCGAGGTCGAGGCGCAGCGCTCCCCTTCGCTCAGGGTGTCGGGGTTCATGCCGAGGCACATCGAGCAGCCCGCCTCGCGCCATTCGAAGCCGGCGCTGCGGAAGACCTCGTCGAGGCCCTCGGCTTCGGCGGCCTTCTTGACCTGCTGGGAGCCGGGGACGACCATCGCCCGGACCGTGCTCGCGACCTTGCGGCCGTCGACGATCTCGGCGGCCTCGCGCAGGTCCTCGATGCGGCTGTTGGTGCAGGAGCCGATGAAGACACGTTCCGGGGCGATCTCGGTCATCGGCGTGTTCGCCTCCAGACCCATGTAGGCGAGCGCGCGTTCGGCCGCCTCGCGGTCGGCCGGGGACTCGATCGCCGCCGGATCGGGGACGGCGTCGGTGACCTGGACGACCATGCCCGGGTTGGTGCCCCAGGTGACCATCGGCGAGATCGCGGCGGCGTCGACGTCGAGCTCCTGGTCGAAGCTCGCCCCGTCCTCAGTCGGCAGCTCCCGCCAGCGCGCGAGGGCGGCGTCGAAGTCCGCGGGCGCGCCGGGGCGGCCCCGGACCCAATCGAAGGTGGTCTCGTCGGGGGCAATCATGCCCGCCCGACCGCCGCCCTCGATCGTCATGTTGCAGATCGTCATCCGGCCCGGCATCGAGAGCGCCTCGATCGCGGGACCCGCGTACTCGACCGCGAAGCCGGTCATGCCGCCGGTGCCGAGGCGCCCGATCGTCGCCAGGATCAGGTCCTTGGGCGTGACGCCCGCGCCCAGCTGGCCGGCGTAGTTGATCCGCATCGTGCGCGGCTTCTTCTGCACCAGGCACTGGGTGGCGAGGACGTGCTCGACCTCGGAGGTGCCGATCCCGAAGGCCAGCGAGCCGAAGGCGCCGTGCGTGGAGGTGTGGCTGTCGCCGCAGACGATCGTCATGCCGGGCTGGGTGACGCCTAGCTCGGGGCCGATCACGTGGACGATCCCCTGGCGGTCGGAGCCGAGGCTGTAGAGGGTGAGCCCGAACTCCTCGCAGTTGCGCTCCAGAGTCTCGACCTGGACGCGGGAGAGCTCGTCGGCGATCAGGCGGGCCGCCATCGTGCCGTCGGTCGGCGTGTTGTGGTCGGCCGTGGCCAGGGTCTTGTCCGGGCGGCGGACCTGGCGGCCGGCCATCCGGAGGCCGTCGAAAGCCTGCGGCGAGGTGACCTCGTGGATCAGGTGCAGATCGATGTAGATCAGCCCCTCGCTGACCTCGTGCTGCTCCCAGATCTTTTCGAACATGTTCTTCGGCACTGCTAGCTCCTCCTCAGTCCGGCGGCGATGACCGCGATGAAGCGGGTCGGTTCGGTTCCTTCGTTCTCGAAGTGGTGCGGGAGGTCGGCGTCGAAGGTGACGCTGTCGCCCTCCGCGAGCTCGTGGCGCTCGCCCTCGATCACCAGCGCGAGCGCGCCGGCGAGGACGACCGCGGTCTCGCGGCTGCCGGGCTCGTGCATCGGCGGGTCGGCGGCGCCGCCGGTGGTCGCGCCACGGTCGAGGACGTGCAGGGACACGTCGGCGCGCTGCCCGGGGAGCGGCGGCGTCAGCTCCTCGATCAGGTGGCCGCCGCGACGGCTGGAGCGGCGCTCGGCGGCGCGGGAGATCGCCACGTGCCGACCCTCGTCGAGGCGCAGCAGCTGGGACAGCGTCAGTTCGAGGCCGGCGGCGATCTTCGTCGCGACCGCGAGCGTCGGCGAGGTCGCGTTGCGCTCGACCTGGGACAGCATCTGGGCGCTGACCCCGGAGCGGTCGGCGAGGTCGCGCAGGGAGAGGGCCATGCCCTCGCGGAGGGCGCGGACGCGGGGACCGACGGGGGGTGGTGCGGGGGACGACGGAGGTGCGGCGGCGGTGGCCATGGGGTCGTAAGTTATCACGGACGGTTGTAAGCGGGGTGTTCGAGCAGGGACCGGAGGTCCGCTGCCAGGTCGAAGGGTTCGTCCGTCACCTGGTCTTCGGTGATACGGACGATCTGGAAGCCGTGGGCGCCGAGGCGGCGGTCGCGTCTGCGGTCCTTGCGGAAGGCGCGTCTGGTGCCGTGGGACCCCCAGCCATCGAGCTCGGCGACGAGGCCGGCCTCGGGCCAGAGGCAGTCGACCTGGTGGCGGTGGTCATCCACGGTGAGCCAGGCGTTCAGACGTGGGCGGGGAATCCGGTGGGCGTCGAGGAAGGGGAGGAAGAGCTCCTCCAGGGGGCTGCGGAGGCGGCCGCCGGGGTCCTCCTTCAGACGCTCGAGGCAGGTGCGGACGTGTCGCGTTCCTCTGTGGTTGGGATGGCGCTCGAGGAGCACGGGGACCGACGCCGGGCCGTAGAGCCGGAGGTATTCGGCCTCCCGGAGCGCCGCCTCGGCCGCGGCCTGGCCTCGTTCTCCGGCGAGGTCCAGTACCGCGCGGGCGACGGAGGTGACCGGGATGCCTTCGTGGACAGTGGCCTCGTCCTGGGGGAGCATCGAGTAGTGGCGTCGGATCGATCCCTGGGGGCGCGTCTTCGGCGGCACGGTGACGTGGATCTCCCCCGTCCCCGACCCCCAGACGCCCCAGAGCGCGGTGGCCGAGCGATGGCTCAGCACCGCCCCGTCACCCGAGGCGAGCACCGCCGCCAGCCAGCGTCCCCGGAGCGTGATCGCGGGGTGTCCGACGGCGTAGACGGCGCGGTGGACGCGGTGTAGGCGGCCGGTCCGGGCCGATCGGTCGACGGTGTTCCCCGCGATCCCGAGCCCTTCCACCTGGGCGCGCGCCACGATCCCATGCTGTCGGCTCGCGATCCCCGCCAGCGCCTGGTCGACCGTCTGCATCTGCCCCTCGTGGGCGGGGGTGGATGCAGACGGTCCGGGCATGGGACCGATGCTGGCGCCCCGTGGCGCACGTGTGGCGCGCAGGATGGGACTTCTGACGCGCTCCTCTGTGACGGAAGCGTTACGGGCCGGTGCGCTCGATCGCGGCTTCGGCGGTCGCCGCCTCGGCCTCGCGGGTCGCGGCGCCTTCCAGGGAATTGGAGAGGGCTCGCAGGTAGGCGCGGGCGCTCGCCTCGATGATGTCGGTGGCGACGCCGGAGCCCGAGGCCAGGGCGCCGTTGGTGCGGAGCTGGACGGTCACCTCGCCGAGGGCGTCCTCTCCCCCGGTCACCGCCTCGACGGTGTACTTGACCATCTCGCTCTCGATCCCGACGGCGGCCTGGATGGCGCGAAAGATCGCGTCGATCGGGCCGTCGCCGCTCGACTCGCCGACGACCTCCTCGCCCGAGGGCAGGCTGACGCCGATCCGGGCCAGGGGCTCCTTGCCGGTCGCCGCGGTGACCTCGAAGGAGGCCAGCTCGTGGGCGTCGGCGCGGTCGCGCATCTCGTCGGAGACGATCGCCTCCAGGTCCAGGGCGGTCACCTGCTTCTTGCGGTCGGCGACCTCCTTGAACGTCTTGAAGGCCGAGTTGAGGGCGTTACCGTCAACCTTGTACCCCAGCTGCTCCAGGGCGTCTTTCAGGGCGTGGCGGCCGGAGTGCTTGCCGAGGACGATCGAGTTGGACTCGAAGCCCACTTCGCGCGCGTCCATGATCTCGAACGTGGTGCGCTCCTTCAGCACCCCGTCCTGGTGGATGCCGGACTCGTGGGCGAAGGCGTTCCGCCCGACGATCGCCTTGTTCGGCTGCACCGGGTACCCGGTCAGGCGGCTGACCAGGCGGCTGGTGCGGGCGATCTCGCGGCTGTTGATGCCGGTGGTGAAGCCGTGGGCGTCCTCACGGACCCGGATCAGCATCGCGATCTCCTCCAGCGAGCAGTTGCCGGCCCGCTCGCCGAGGCCGTTGATCGCGCACTCGACCTGGCGGCATCCGGCCATCACCCCGGCGTAGGAGTTGGCGACGGCCAGCCCCAGGTCGTCGTGGCAGTGGACCGAGGTTTCCACCTTGAGCAGGTCCGGCACCAGCTCGTAGAAGCGCCGCCACATCGCCGCGTACTCCTCCGGCGTCGCGTAGCCGACCGTGTCGGGCACGTTGATCACCGTCGCCCCGGCGTCGATCGCGATCTGCAACACCTCGGCGGTGTACTCGAAGTCCGAGCGGGTCGCGTCCATCGGCGAGAACTCGACGTTGTCACAGTAGGCGCGCGCCATCGTCACCGCCGCCTTGGCCTGGCCCTTGACGTCCTCGCGGTCGGTTTGCATCTGGTGCTCGATGTGGATGTCGGAGGTCGAGATGAACGTGTGGATGCGCGGCCGTTCGGCATCCTTGACCGCCCCCCAGGCGGCGTCGATGTCGGCCTTGTGGGTGCGCGCGAGGCCACAGATGACCGGCCCTTCGACCGTGCGGGCGATCGCCTGGACGGCCTCGAAGTCGCCCGGCGAGGCGATCGGGAAGCCGGCCTCGATCACGTCGACCCCCAGTCGCACGAGCTGCTGGGCGATCTCCACCTTCTCGGCGGCGTTGAGCGAGATCCCCGGCGATTGCTCGCCGTCGCGCAGCGTGGTGTCGAAGATGTTGACGCGGTCGGCGTCGGGCGGGGCGTTCACATCGGTGCTGTTCGGTCCCATGGGACCCTCCTTCTCTCTAAGTCTCGAATGGCCTGTTGTCTCTCGCGGCTATCGCGCCGCCCAGCGCTATTCCCCCCGAGGGGGGAGGAGAAGGAGAAGCGCGAGGCTGCTCGGCGGAAAGGCCATTGCCAGGCGAGAGTAGCGCACCCGCGTCCTACGGGCGCAGGATGTTGTGGCCAGGGCCGCCGATCAGCTTGTCTTCGCCGGGCCCGCCGATCAGGACGTCGTTGCCGGGTCCACCGATCAGGACGTCGTCGCCGGCCCGCCCGACCAGTTCGTCGTCCCCCGCCCCGCCGATCAGCAGGTCGTTGCCCGCCCCGCCGATCAGGACGTCGTTGCCCGGGCCGCCGCGGATCGTCGCCGGGATCGGCACCGTGCGGCCGAGGGCGACGTAGTCGTTCCCGGCCCCGGTGTCGATTTCGAAGCCGGCGATCGCGCTCGCTTCGCAGAGCAGCGCTTCGGGTCGCTTTTCCGGGTGGGTGCACACGCTGCCGGCGACTTCGAGCGGCGTCGCCGATTCGATTTCGTAGTAGCGGCCGTCGGCGGAGAGTTCGATCGTGATCCGGTCGTTCCCGGGGGTGCCGGTGAGCACCAGGTTGACCGTCGGCGGCGCCGCGGGCACCGGCGCGGGCGCGACCCGCCGCGACGGCGAGGCGGCCGCCGTCACGGCGAGCAGCGCCGCCGCGACCGCGGCGATCGGGACGAGAAGAGCGAGGCGCTTCATCGCCCCTTTAACCAACCTGCGACGGCGACGTTGCGGTCAGAGATCGACCGAGCGCCCCTGCGAGAACCCGTCGAGGCCGAGGATCCGCTCGAGCGCCTCGGGACGGACGGCCGCATCGGTGGTCAGGGCCATCACCGCGTCGCCCCCTCCCCCGTGCTCGGCTCCCACCGCGGCGGAGACGATGTTGACGCCCTCCTCACCGAAGGCGGTGCCGACCCGACCGACCATTCCCGGCTGGTCGGCATAGCGGAACACCGTGATGTGCTCGGCGAAGGGCAGGTAGAAGCTCTCGCCCCAGGCCGAGACCAGGTAAGGATCGTTGCGGGGGCCGACCCCGGTGCCCGCGACCGCGACCTCGCTGTCGCCGGAGCCGAGCCGCACGGTGACCAGCTCGGTGAAGTCCTCGGACGCCGAGTCCTTCGTCTCGGTCAGCTCGATCCCGCGCTCCTCCGCCATCTGCGGCGCGTTGACGAGGTTGACCGGCTCCTCGGTGTTGCCGGAGAGGATCCCGACCAGCACCGCGATCCCGAGCAGGCGGGTGTCGTAGGAGGCGATCCGGCCACGGAACTCGGCCGTGACCCGGTCGACCGAGCCTTGGCCGAGGCCCTGCGCGAGGCGCCCGAGCTTTTCGCAGAGCGGCACGAACGGCGCCAGCGCCTCCATCTCCTCCGGCCGCACGGCGGCGATGTTGACCGCGTTGGTGACGACGCCGCCGGTGAGCGCCTCGGTGACCTGCTCGGCGGTGACGACCCCGGCCCGGTCCTGCGCCTCCGCGGTCGAGGCGCCCAGGTGCGGCGTGACGACGACGTCCTCGCGCTGGAAGATCGGGTGCTCGGTGAACGGCTCGGCCGGGAAGACGTCGAGCGCCGCGCCCGCCAGCTTGCCCGACTCGAGCCCGGCGAGGAGGTCGTCGAGCACCACGAGCTCGCCGCGCGCGCAGTTGACCAGGCGGGCGCCGTCCTTCATCGAGGCGATCGCCTCGGCGTCGATCATGCCCACCGTCTCCGGCGTCTTCGGCGTGTGCAGCGTGATCAGGTCGGCACGGCCAAGCAGGTCGGCCAGCTCCTCCACGCCCTCGACCCCGAGCTCGCGGAAGCGCTCGGCGGAGACGAACTTGTCGAAGGCGAGCACCTCCATGTCGAAGCTCTGGGCGCGCCGGGCGACCAGCTGGCCGATCCGGCCGAAGCCGATCACCCCGAGCGTCTTCCCGTACAGCTCGGCGCCCTTGAACTTCGCCCGGTCCCAACGTCCGGCGACCAGCGAGGCCTGCGCCTGGGGAACGTTGCGGAACAGCGCCAGCGCGAGCGCCAGGGTGTGCTCGGCGGCGGCGACGGAGTTCGACTCGGGCGCGTTGGCGACGATGATCCCGCGCCGCGTGGCCGCCGGGATGTCGACGTTGTCGACCCCGGTCCCGGCCCGGCCGATCACCTTCAGGTTCGTCGCCAGGTCGATCAGCTCCGGCGTCATCCTGGTGGCGCTGCGGATCAGGATCGCGTCGTACTCCGGGAGCTTGCCTCGGAACTCCTCCTCGGACATGTCGAGGCCAAGGTCGACGTCGAAGCGCGAGCGCAGCAGGTCGACCCCGGTGTCGGCGATCTTCTCCTTGACGAGGACCTTCATCGGACGCGGGAACCTAGCTCGCGGCGCGGACGCCGTCGACGTTCTCGACCACCCAATCGATGCAGCGGGTGAGCGCCTCGACGTCGTCCGGCTCGACCGCCGGGAACATCCCGATCCGCAGCTGGTTGCGGCCGAGCTTGCGGTAGGGCTCGGTGTCGACGATGCCGTTGGCCCGGAGGGCCTTGGCGATCGCGGCGGCGTCGACGTCGTCCTCGAAGTCGATCGTGCCGACGACCAGCGACCGCTTCGCCGGGTCGGCGACGAACGGGTGGGCGAAGTCGCTCGCCTCGGCCCAGGAGTAGAGACGGCCGGAGGAGTCGCTCGTGCGCGCGACGCACCAGTCGAGGCCGCCGTTCCCGAGCATCCACTCGACCTGGTCGGCGAGCAGGAAGAGGGTCGCGACCGCGGGCGTGTTGTAGGTCTGCTGCTTGCGCGAGTTGTCGAGTGCGACCGCGAGCGAGAGGAATTCCGGCTGCCAGCGGCCGGCGGCGCCGTCGAGCTCCTCGATCCGGGCGATCGCCGCCGGGCTCAGGGCGGCGAGCCAGAGACCGCCGTCGGCGGCGAATCCCTTCTGCGGGGCGAAGTAGTAGACGTCGGCCTGGGAGGCGTCCAGGGGCAGGCCCGCGGCGCCCGAGGTGGCGTCGATGAGGACCAGCGCGTCGCCCGCGTCGGCGGGGCGCGCGACCGGGACCATGACTCCGGTCGAGGTCTCGTTATGGGCCCAGCCGATCGCGTCGGCGGCGGCGTCGGCGCTCGGTGCGGGCGCGTCGCCGGGGTCGGCCTCGAGCACGATCGGCTCGGCGAGGAACGGCGCCGCGGCGGCCGCCTTGGCGAACTTCTGCGAGAACTCACCGTAGGTGAGGTGCAGGGAGCGCTCGCGGATCAGCCAGGCGCAGGCCGACTCCCAGAAGGCGGTGGTGCCGCCGTTGCCGAGCGCGACCTCGTAGCCGTCGGGGAGCCCGAGCAGCTCGGTGATCCCTTCGCGTACCCGGCGCACCAGGTCGCGGACCGGCGCCTGCCGGTGGGAGGTGCCCATCAGCTGCGACTGGTCGGCAAGCTTCGCCAGCGCCTCCGGCCGGACCTTCGAGGGTCCGCAGCCGAAACGGCCGTCCCGGGGCTTCAGGTCTGCGGGGATCGTGACGATGGTGTCGGTGGTCGCCATAGGAGGCGACAGGTTATTGACCCGCGGCGGTGAATCGCCGCCGGACGTCGGGTTACGCTGACCGGGCCGTTCAGAAGGCAGTTGAAATCGCCGTTCAGAAGGCAACTCCAGACATTTAGGGGGAGAGATGTACCCAGTCACCTATGAAGCTGACTTCCAGCCGGAGCAGAACCGGGCGACCACGTTCTTCCGGCTCATCCTCGCGATCCCGTGGCTCATCGTCGCGATCGTCTACTACATCGTCGCGACCTTCAGCCACTTGTTCGCATGGGTGGCGGTCGTGGTCCTGGGGCGCTACCCCCACGGCCTCTACAACTTCAACGCAGGTCTGGTGCGGTTCTTCGTGCGCACCTCGGCATGGATCTACCTGCAGACCGACGAGTGGCCGCCATTCGGCCTCGCCGACGACCCGGGATACCCGATCCGGATCGAGTTCGCGCCGCCCGCCGCGAAGCAGAGCCGGCTCAAGGCGTTCTTCCGGATCATCCTCGCGCTGCCGATGCTGGTCGTCGCCTACGCGGTCAACTACACCCATCTGTGGATCGGGGTGATCGCCTGGCTGACGATCGTCTTCCGCGGCTACCTGCCCGAGCAGATCAACACCGCGATGACGTTCTGCAACAGCTTCTATGCGCGGATCTACGGGTACCTGGCGATCCTCACCGACGACTACCCGCCGATCGGGATCGAGAAAGCGGGCGGCGCCGGCACCGAGGTCGCCCAGCCCGCACCCGCGACGCCGCCCGAGGCGCCCCCCGCCGCGCCGACGGCCTGAGCCGAGCAGCACGGGAGGCAGGACGATGAGCGACGAGAACGAAAAGGTGCGGCACGGCGACGGGTGGGCCGTCGCCAACCTCGACGACCTCGGCGAGGGCCCCGGCTTCCGCAAGATCCGCCCGGCGCTGGGCGTCACCGCCTTCGGCGTCAACGCGATCGTCCTGCCCCCCTCCTACGCCACCGGCATGCACTTCCACGACGAGCAGGAGGAGCTCTACTTCCTCCACGCCGGTCGCGTGTCGATCGAGTTCGGCGACGGGACCGTGCAGGAGCTCGACCCAGGCGGCCTCGCCTGGGTCGACGCCCCGATCCCCCGCCGCCTCCGCAATCTCAGCGACTCCGAGGACGCCGTCTACGTGGTCGTCGGGGGCAAGGACGGGTACGTGGGCGGGACGGGCACCTGAGCGAGGGCGAGACGCACCGGTAGGGACGGCGGCTGCCGCCCCCGGCGCGCCGGCCCGGGGAGCCCCGGCCTTCCGGTGTGGGTTTTCCGTCCACACGGCGGATTTCCAACAGCGGAAGGAGACACGCGCCGCCCCCTGGGCGCCCCCCACGTTGATGGGCCGAAAACCCGCCTATATGTCAGGTTTTCGGCCCATCAACGTGGGGCATAGAAGAGGCTCACGTAACGCGCGCTGTTGTCGGCGGAAGGCGCACCGTCCCTTGCCATCCCTGTGACGGGACGCCCGGGACGGCGCGGGCCAAGGCGCGCCGCGCAGCGCCGGCTAGAAGCCCTGGTCGATCCAGGGCATCATGTCGCGGAGCTCTTTGCCGACCTTCTCGATTTCATGGTCGGCGCCGGCCTCGCGGAGCTCGTCGAAGTTCTTGCCGCCGGACTGGTTCTCGGCGATGAACTCCTTGGCGAACTCACCGGACTGGATCTCGCCGAGGATGTCCTTCATCGCCGCCCGCGAGGCGTCGCCGATCACGCGCTTGCCGCGGGTCAGGTCGCCGTACTCGGCGGTGTTGGAGATCGAGTACTCCATCCCGCGGATCCCCTTTTCGTACATCAGGTCGGCGATCAGCTTCAGCTCGTGGAGGCACTCGAAATAGGCGAGACGCGGGTCGTAGCCCGCCGCGACGAGAGTCTCGAAGCCGGCCTTGACGAGCTCCGAAGCGCCGCCGCAGAGCACCGCCTGCTCGCCGAAGAGGTCGGTCTCGCACTCGTCTTTGAAGGTCGTCTCGATCACCGCGGCGCGGCCGCCGCCGATCCCCGAGGCGTAGGCGAGCACCACGTCGTGGGCGGTGCCCGAGGCGTCCTGGTGCACCGACATCAGGCAGGGCACGCCGTTGCCTTCCTCGTACTGGCGGCGGACCAGATGGCCCGGCCCCTTCGGCGCGACCATGCCGACGTCGACGCCCGCCGGCGGCTCGACCTCGCCGAAGTGGATCGCGAAGCCGTGGGCGAAAAGCAGCAGGTTGCCGGGCTCGATCCCGGCGCTGATCTCCTCGCGCCAGAGCTGGCCCTGCTTCTCGTCGGGGAGCAGGATCATCACGATGTCGCCGCGCTTGGCCGCCACGCCGACGTCGAGGACCTCGAGACCCGCCTCTTCGGCCTTCGCGCGGCTGGCGGAATCGGGGCGCAGGCCGACGACCACCTCTACCCCGGAGTCCTTCAGGTTCAGGGCATGGGCGTGGCCCTGGGAGCCGTAGCCGAGGATGGCGACGGTCTTGCCCGCGAGGTTGGAGAGGTCGGCGTCTTTGTCGTAGAAGATGTCGTCGGTTCGCATGGGCGAGCAGGCTAGCGGAGAGCCCGCCTCGCTAACGGAGCGCCCGCCGCATCAACTTGCCCGACGGCGTGCGCGGCAGCGCCGCCGCCAGCTCGACCCGCTTCGGCACCTTGTAAGGGGCCAGGGTCGCGGCGCAATGGTGGCGGAGCTCGTCCGGGGTGACCTCGGCATCGGGCGCGAGGACGACGACCGCGGTCACCGCCTGCTGCCACTCCGGGTCCTCCCTCCCGACCACCGCCGCGTCGGCCACCGCCGGGTGGAGCAGCAGCACGTCCTCGACCTCGGAGGGGACGACGTTCTCGCCACCGGTGACGATCATGTCGTCGATCCGGTCCTGCACGTAGAGGAAGCCTTCCTCGTCGATGTGGCCGAGGTCACCGGTGTGGAGCCAGCCCGACTCGTCGGCCTGGCCGGGCGCCACGGTCGGCCCCTGGACCAGGATCTCGCCGTCGCGGATCCGCACGTGGCTGGTCAGCAGCGGGCGCCCCGCCGAGCCGAGCTTGCGCCGCGCGTCCTCGGGGGCGAGCGTCGTCACCTGCGAGCAGGTCTCGGTGAGGCCGTAGGTCTGGACGACGGTGGCGCCGCGGTCGATCGCCTCGGCGAGGATCGCCTCCGGCACCGGCCCGCCACCGACCAGGATCGCCCGTGGCCCGGCGAGGTCGGCGCCCGCGTCGAGCAGCCGCTTCAGCATCGTCGTGACGAGCGAGACGACGCTGATCGGTTCCTCGGCCAGCGACCGCGCCACCCGGTCGACGTCGAAGCCGTCGTGGAGGACCGCGGTCGTCCCGTAGATCGCCGAGCGCACCACGATGCTGAGCCCGCCGATGTGGGCGAGCGGCATGCAGCAGAGCCAGCGGTCCCCGGGGTCGAC
This sequence comes from Actinomycetota bacterium, assembly GCA_018268675.1. GTDB lineage: Bacteria > Actinomycetota > Thermoleophilia > Solirubrobacterales > 70-9 > VAYN01. The sequence goes on along the minus strand of JAFDWB010000079.1, from coordinate 109,092 downwards.
GCCGATGTTGAAGGCCCCGCCGACCGCGCTCCAGAGGAAGTTGCCGTAGGTGAGGCCGATCGGCTTCGGCGCCCCGGTGCTGCCGGAGCTGAGGACGTAGGCGCAGATGTCGTCCATCACGTGCTCGCCGAGCAGCGGCAGGTCGGCCTCGGTCTGGGTGAGGAGGCCGGGGTCGTCGAGGTCGACCATCGGCTCGACCAGGGCGACGACGCGCGCCCGCTCGGCCTCGGTGAGGCGCGGGCTGAGCGGCAGGAGCGCCGCGCCGACCTTCATCAGCGCGTGGGCGAGGACCACCTGCTCGCGGCGTGGGTGCATGGTGAGGGCCGCGGTCGAGCCGCGGCGCACCCCGTGGGCGGCGAGCCGGCGCGCCACCCAGGTCGCTTCGGCCTCCAGCTCGGCGTAGGTGACCTCGGCTCCTTCGGCGATCAAGGCGATCCGCTCGGGGCAGCTCTGCGCCCGCTGAGCGAGCCAGTCGTCGATTCTCATATCGTCTCCATCATGCACGAGCGGGAGCGGCAGGCCCGGTGATCTGGGTCCAGGCGGCACGGCCGCGGACTCTGCCCGCGGCGATCGCGCCGGTCCTCGTGGGCACCGCGGCGGCCTGGCAGTACGCCGGGCACCTGCCGCGCTGGCTCGCCTTCGTCGCCGCGCTGGTCGGCTCGATCTTCATCCAGATCGGGACCAACCTCGCGAACGATTATTCCGACGCGCGGCGCGGCGCCGATACGGCGGACCGGCTCGGGCCGGTGCGGGTGACCTCGGCGGGCCTGGTGACGCCGCGCCGCGTCCTCACCGCCACCTGGGTCGCCTTCGGCGTCGCCGTCGCCTGCGGGATCTACCTGGCGATCGTCGCGGGCTGGGTGATCCTCCTCGTCGGCGCCGCCTCGATCGCCGCCGGGGTCCTCTACACCGGCGGTCCGCGCCCCTACGGCTACGCCGGGCTCGGCGAGGTCTTCGTCTTCCTCTTCTTCGGCCTGGTCGCGGTGAACGGCAGCTTCTACGTGCAGACCGAGACCGTGGCGACGCTGCCGCTGGGGCTCTCGATCGCGGTCGGCTTCCTCGCCACCGCGATCCTCGTCGTCAACAACGTGCGCGACCTGGAGACCGACCGGCGCGCGGGCAAGATGACCTCGGCGGTGCGGATGGGCCGCGCCAACGCGATCAACACGTACAAGATCCTCGTGGTCGGGGCGTTCGTGCTGCTGCCCTTCACGATCTGGGCGGGCGAATGCGAGTGGTGGCCGCTGCTCGGCCTCGTCGCGGCGCCACTGGCGGTGAAACCGATCCGGGCCCTGGAAACGCGGACCGACGGCCCGGCGCTGAACAAGGCCCTGGCCGCGACCGGCGGCCTGCTGGCCGTCTACAGCCTGCTGGTCACGATCGGCCTGCTGCTGTCGGTCTGAGATGGACGCCGTGCGCCTCGCCGCGGTCGAGGTGATCCCGTACGCGCTGCCGTTCAGGGAGCCGTACGTGACGGCGCGCGGGCGGCTGACGCGGCGGGAGATGGTGCTGCTGCGGATCAGGGACGAGGACGGGGTCGAGGGGCTCGGCGAAGCGGTGCCGCTGTCGCTGCGCGGCGGGGTCGGGATCGCGGACGTGGCGCGGGAACTGGAGGCGCTGGGGAGGACCCCGGAGATTGGCGAGGGGCTCTCGCCGCCGGCGCGGTGCGCGTTGTCGACCGCGCTCCTGGACCTCGAGGAGAAGCGGCGGGAGACGAAGGGCGAGCGCCTACCCGTCCGGTGCAACGCGACGCTCGTGAGCGGAGCGCCGGCGGAGGTCGCGGCGGATGCGATGCGATGGGCGAAGGCCGGGTTCGGGACGTTCAAGCTGAAGGTCGGAGCGGGCGACGACGTGGGGCAGGTCGAAGCGGTGCGGGCGGCGCTCGGGCCGGAGGCGAAGATCCGGCTCGACGCGAACGCGGCGTGGTCGCTCGAGGAGGCGACGCAGATTCTCGCCGCGGTCGAGCCGTTGGGGATCGAGCTCGTCGAGCAGCCGGTGGCGACGATCGCGGAGGCGGCACAGCTGGCGCAGCGGACGCCGATCCCGCTGGCGGGCGACGAGAGCATCGTCACCGTGGGCGACGCGGAGGAGTCGGTGCGCGAACACGGGTTCGGGATCACCGGGGTGAAGCTGTCGAAGGTCGGCGGGATCGAGGCGGGCCGGGAGATCGCGGGCGTGATGCGGACCTATGTCGCCAGCGCCCTCGACGGCCCCGTCGGGATCGCGATCGGGCGCCGGCTGGCGGAGTGGGTCGACTCCCAGGTGTCCGCCGAGGCGCGCCTCGCCCACGGCCTGGCGACGCAGCGCCTCTTCCGCGAGACGATCGCCGCCGAGGAATGCCGGCTCGAGGGCGACCTCCTGCACGAGGCGCCGGGACCGGGCCTCGGCGTCGTCATCGACGAGGATTCACTGCGACACCACCAAATCAGGCACGGCTGAAGCATTTTGGTTGTCATGCAGCACTGATCCTTCAGCGAGCACCCCCATGGACCCCACGAATGCCAACACCGCGCTCGCCTCCGCCTTCGCCGAGGAGCTGGCGCGGGGCGGGTTGCGGCGGGCGGTCGTCTCGCCCGGGTCGCGCTCGACGCCGCTCGCGGTGGCGCTGTGGCGGGAGCCGGGGATCGAGGTGACGGTGATCGTCGACGAGCGCTCCGCCGCCTTCTTCGCCCTCGGGGCCGCGCAGGCGGCCAGCGAGCCGGTGGCGCTCCTCTGCACCTCGGGGACGGCGCTCGCCAACTACCACCCGGCGGTCGCCGAGGCCGACGAGTCGGCGCTGCCGCTGGTCGTCCTGAGCGCCGACCGGCCGCCGGAGCTGCGCGGCATCGGCGCCGGGCAGACGATCGACCAGCTCAAGACCTTCGGCGAGTCGGTGCGCTGGTTCTGCGAAGTCGGCACCCACGACGCCGACGACTCGGGCCTCCTCCACATACGCTCGGTCGCCTGCCGGGCGCTCGCCCGGGCGCGCGGCGAGATCCGCCCCGGCCCCGTCCACCTGAACCTCCCCTGGCGCGAGCCGCTGGCGCCGGTGCCGGTCGACGGCGCGGTCACCGCCACCGACGAGCTCGCCCTCCACGGCCGCGAGGGCCGTCCCCTCACCGCGGTCACCCGCGTGGACCTCGAGCCGACCGAGTTCGTCCTCGACGAGGTCGCGGGCCACATCGGCGACGCGATCGCGGGCGTCATCATCGCCGGACGCCAGACCGACCCCGAGCTGCGTGAGCCCCTCGCCCACCTCGCCCGCGCCTCCGGCTTCCCGATCCTCGCCGAGCCGACGTCGCAGATGCGCCTCGGGCCACACGACCGCTCCTACGTCGTCTCCACCTACGACACCCTGCTGCGGGACGAACACTGGGCGCGCGGGGTCGTGCCGGAGCTGGTGCTGCGGTTCGGCGAGATGCCTACGAGCAAGCCGTTGCGGCGGTGGCTCGCGGCGTCGGGGGCGGACCAGATCGTGGTCGATCCGACGGGGGGGTGGAACGAGCCGACCGGGCGGGCGGCGGCCATCCTGCGGGTGGACCCGACGGAGGCGGCGAGTGGTTGGGCGGAGCGGCTCGAACGCAATGCCGAGGGACGAGCAGGCGAGGGCGGGACGGGAGACCCCCTTCGCTCACGAACTGCGGGGAGGTTCGCTCAGGGGGTCTCCCGTCCCGCTCCCGAGGCTTGGCTCCAGGCTGAGGCCATTGCCCGGAACGCGATTGATGAAGAGCTGCGTGGGTTCGGCGAGGGATCCGTGATCGAGGAGGCGGCGCTACACCTTGCGCTCGGAAAGGCCCATCGCGACGGGGACCTCGTCTACACGGCTTCCTCGATGCCGATCCGGGATCAGGAGAGCTTTGTGGAGCCTGGCGACGCCGATGTGTTGTTTCTCTGCAACCGGGGGGCGAACGGGATCGACGGGCTCATCTCCTCCGGGATCGGGGCGGCGCAGGCGAGCGGGCGGCCGACCACGATCGTCACCGGCGAGCTGGGGTTCCTTCACGACATCGGCGGCCTCGCCGCGCTGCGCGATGTCACCACGCCGGTCCGCATCCTCGTCATCGACAACGGCGGCGGCGGCATCTTCCACTTCCTGCCGCAGCAAGCGATTCTCGACGGCGCCGAGTTCGAGGCCCTCTTCGGCACGCCCCGCGCAGTCTCGGTCGAGCGCGCCGCCGCGCTGTTTGATCTCCCCTATCGGCGCCTCGAGTCCCTCGCCGAGCTCCCCCCTGCCCTGGCCGCAGGCACCGGCCTGATCGAGGTGCGGACCGACCGCCACGCGAACGTCGCCGCCCACCGGCGCGTCACCGGGCGGGTTCTCGCCGCACTCAGCAGCTGATCGGCCCGGCGCCTCGTCCGGGGCCGGGTTCCCAGGCCGCGCCCTGGACGGCACCCGCCCGGCCGGGCGAGTAGACCTGGGTCAGGCAGGTGCCGTCGGCGTTGATCTCCATCACGGAATTGCCAACCTGGGGCCCGAACGAGAGGGCCTGGCCCACGTTGAGCGCCGTGAACGCGATCCGTGAGCCAGAGGGGTCCCACGAGGGCCAACTCGCCCCACCCTCGACCCGAGCCAGCAGCTTCGGCTTTCCACCTGTGGCCGGAACGATCATCAGGTCGGTGCTCGATACGCTGCCCGGCTTGTTGTGGCGGCCCCGCCTGACCGTGTCGACCTCGAAGACGATCTCCTTGCCGTCGGGCGAGATCGCCGGGTCGAGGGACCCTTCCCGCTGCGTCGTCATCGCTACCACCGTGCGGGCGGCGCTGGTGCGCGGATCGACCATCACGATGCCCCGCCCGCGCGGGTCGCGCCGGGTGGCCACGATCATGCCGCTCGGCGCGGTCGAGTACGGGTAGACCACCGAGGGGTGCCGGCGGGTGACCGGGGCGCTGCTGAGGCGGTGCGGCCGCCCTCCGTCCGACGGCAGCACCCAGAACTCCTCGCGGATCCTCGGTCGGTGTCTCCCCTTCGCCACGTGGAGGGCGGCGACGACGACCGCGCCGGTCCGAGGGTCGAATAGCGGTTCCGGCAGGGGGGCACTGGCGCGACCCCCCAGTCGTTCAGAGTCGGCAAGCAGCCGGAGGTGCCCACCGTCGGCGTCGCCGCGGAAGACCGCGTTCGATCCGCGACCGGGTCCGAAGAACGCCAGTTCGGTGCCGTCCAGGTTCCAGTTGGGGTGTTCGAAGGAAGGTTCGCCGGGATTGCCGTTGCCGTGGGCGAGCACCTGCGGGTCCTCGCCGGCGGGGCCGATGGAGAGGAGTTCGGTATCCACTTCGGCCCCGACCCGCATCACCCCGACCACGAGCCGCGGCCCTGACGGGAGCGGAGCCGCGCCCACGGCCGCGTCCATCGGGGAGCCGACGACGGTGAGCGCGGCGACGGCCGCCAGGATCGCCGCGACGCTCGCGACGAGCATGGGCCGAGCGGTCAATCGGCCACCAGCGCCAGCATCGCCTGCAGCTTCGTCTCCGTCTCCGCCAGCTCGGCCTCGGGGTCGGAGCCGGCGACGACGCCGACGCCGGCGAAGAGGTGGGCGTCGCGGTCGCGCAGGAGGGCGCTGCGGAGGGCGACGCAGAATTCGCCGTCCTCGGTGGCGTCCATCCAGCCGACCGGGGCGGCGTACCAGCCGCGGTCCATCTGCTCGAGCTCGGTGAGGGGGGTCGCGGCGGCGGGCCAGGGCTCGCCGCCCACCGCCGGGGTCGGGTGGAGGAGGCCGGCGAGCTCGACCGCCGAGCGGGGGTCGGCAAGCTGGGCGATCACCGGGGTGGCCAGGTGCTGGATGTTGGCGATCTTGACGATCGCGGGCTCGGGGCCGGTCTCGACCCAGACCGCGTGGGGACGGAGCCGGCGGACGATGCGCTCGGCGACGATGCGGTGCTCGCGGCGGTCCTTCTCGTTGCGCATGAGGCGCTCGCCGAGGTGGTCGTCGACGGCCGGATCGGAGCTGCGGCGGGTGGAGCCGGCGAGGGCTACGGTGGAGACGCCGGCGCCGCTGCGCCGCACGAGGAGCTCGGGGCTGGCGCCGACGAAGGCGGCCTCCGGCGTGCCGGCGCAGAAGCAGAAGCAGGCCGGAAACTGCTCGCGCATGCCGCCGAAGATCGAGGCCGGATCGTGAGCGGCGGCGGCGCTGACGATCACCTCGCGCGCGAGCACGACCTTCTCCATCTCCCCCGTCGCGATCCGCGCTGTCGCCTCCTCGACCGCGTCTTCGAAGGCGCGGGGCGGCCTGGCGCTGCGGATCTCGGGGCGGGCGGTCGGGTGCGGGTCGAGCAGCGGCAGGGTGAAGCTGGACGCGTCCAGTACCGCGAGGCGCGCGCCGAGCGCGGCGGCGCGCCGCTCGGCGTCCTCTCCCGGCCCGACGATCGCGTTGACGGTGAGGAACGCCTCCTCCCCGGTCCGGCAGATCGAGACCTCGGGCAGGAAGAGCGAACCGGGCTCGAACGAACTCCAGTTCGCGCTGCCGCCGCCCTCCGGGTCGAAGGAGAAGCCGCCGAGCCAGACCGGCCCGGCCCCGGCGAACAGCCCGGTCGGCTGGTCGAGGATCGCGTCGCGGAGCGCCTCCCCGGCCGCCGCGGCGACCTCCTCGAAGCGCCGCTCGCCCCGCGAGGACGCCTCGTGCGCGACCCCCATCCCGGCCAGCGCGAACTCGCGGTCGGGCTGCTCCCAGCAGAACCAGCGGTCACTCGCCAGACGGGCGGCGAAGATCGCCGCGCAGGGGTCGCGAAGATCGACCGCCGCGCTGACGCTCACCAGCGTCCGCCGCCCCGCCGCTATGCCCCGCTCGAGCGCCCCTAGGAGCGCGTCACTCGTGACCACGGGCGATCGCGATCTCGCCGGTGCGGACCATTTCCACCAGTCCGTGGGGGCGGATCATCCGCTCGAAGGCCTCGATCTTGTCGGCCGAGCCGGTGACCTCGATGGTCATCGTGCGGCGCGCCACGTCGACGATTTTGGCGCGGAAGATGTCGGCGAACTGGATGATCTCGGCGCGGTTCTCGACCGCCGCGGAGACCTTGAACAGGGCCATCTCGCGGGCGACCGTATCCTCCGGCTCCATGTCGCGGATCTTCAGCACGTTGACGAGCTTGTGCAGCTGCTTGGTCACCTGATCGATCGGGTGGACGGCGCCGTCGAGGGTCAGCGTGATCCGCGAGATGCTCGGGTCGTCGGTCGGCCCGACCGCCAGCGTGTCGATGTTGAAGCCGCGCCGCGAGAAGAGCCCGGCGACGCGCGCCAGCACGCCCGGCTTGTTCTCCACCAGGATCGAGAGGATGTGTTTGCGCCCGCTCAGCTGCCCGGGGACCCGCAGGTCCTCCAGTTTCACGAGATCCGGGGTGCCGGCCTCCATCAGCGGACCAGCCCCGGCGCCTCGACCATCTCGCGGGCCGGGGTGCCCGGCGCGATCATCGGGTAGACGTTCTCCTCCTGGGTGACGCGGATGTCGACCAGGGCCGGCCCGTCGGCCTCGATCGCCGCCCGCATCGTGTCCTCGAGGTCGGCCGCGTCCTCGACCCGCAGGCCGGTCGCGCCGAAGGCCTCGGCGAGCTTCACCCAGTCGGGGCTCGAGCCCATCTGCACGGCGCTGTAGCGGCGGTCCCAGAAGAGCTGCTGCCACTGGCGGACCATGCCCATGTAGCCGTTGTTCATCAGGAAGACCTTGACCGGGACGTTCTCGTCGACGCAGGTCGCGAACTCCTGGACGTTCATGATCAGGCTGCCGTCGCCGGAGATGCAGGTCACCAGCTCCTCCGGGCAGGCGACCTTGGCACCGATCGCCGCCGGGAGCCCGAAGCCCATCGTCCCCAGGCCGCCCGAGTTGATCCAGCGCCGCGGCTTGTCGAAGCCGTAGTACTGCGCCGCCCACATCTGGTGCTGGCCGACGTCGGAGGCGACGATCGCTTCGCCGCCGGTCACCTTGCGCAGCGTCTCCACCATCAGCTGCGGCTTCACCTCGCCGCCGGCGCCGGGCTCGTAGAAGAGCGGGTGCTCCTGCATCCAGGTGCGCAGCTGCGACCACCAGGCCTCCATCCGGCCGGAATCGGTCTGCAGGGCCCGGTACTCACGGGTCAGCTTCGGCAGCACCTGCTTGACGTCGCCGACGATCGGGATGTGGGCGCCGACGTTCTTCGAGATCTCCGCCGGGTCGATGTCGATGTGGATGATTTTCGCGTGTGGGGCGAACTCGTCCAGCTTGCCGGTGATCCGGTCGTCGAAGCGGGCGCCGATCGCGACGATCAGGTCGGCGCGGTCCATCGCCATGTTGGCGGTGAAGGTGCCGTGCATGCCGAGCATGCCGAGCCAGCGGTCGCTCGAGGCGGGGAAGGCGCCGAGGCCCATCAGGGTCGAGGTGACCGGGAACTGGTCGGAGGCGACCAGCTCGCGGAGCTCCTCGGAGGCGTTCGCGTTGACCACCCCGCCACCCGTGTAGAAGACCGGCCGGCGCGCGTTCGCGAGCGCTTTGGCGGCGATCCGGATCTGTTTGATGTTGCCCTCGGTGGAGGGCTTGTAGCCGGGGAGCTCGACCGGCTCGGTGCGCGCCTCGTACTCGATGTCGGCGCGGAAGAGGTCGGAGGGGACGTCGAGCAGGACCGGCCCGGGGCGCCCGGTCGAGGCGACGTGGAAGGCCTCGTGGACGTACTCGGGGATCTGCCGCGCGTCGGTCACCTGGAAGGAGTGCTTCACGAACGGCAACGTGGCGCCGAGGATGTCGGCCTCCTGGAAACCGTCGGTGCCGATCAGCTCGGTTTTCACCTGGCCGGTGATGAAGACGGTGGGGACCGAGTCGAGCATCGCGTCGGCGATCGCGGTGATCAGGTTGGTCGCGCCCGGCCCCGAGGTGGCGAAGGCGACCCCGACCCTGCCGCTCGCCTTGGCGTACCCCTCGGCGGCGTGCCCGGCGCCCTGCTCGTGGCGGGTCTGGACGTGGCGGAAGTCGGCGTCGACGACCGCGTCGTACATCGGCAGGTTGGCCCCGCCGGGGATCCCGAAGACGTTCGTGACGCCCTCCGCCTTCAAAGATTCCATCAACGCATCGGCAGCTCTCATAGGGACCGTCGATGCTACCAGCGGGCTTCCCGTGGCCGGGATCGAGGGACACCCGAACGAACCTCCCCGCTGTTCGTGAGAGAGGGTGTCCCCCGATCCCGGCCCTTTCAGGCCTGGGCGGCCGCCGGGCGGCCAGGGTTCCAGCGGGTGCGAGGGTCGATCGCGCCCTCGGCGGCGCGGGCCTTGTGGCGGTCGAGGATGCCGAGGATCGACTCGACCAGCTCCTCGCCGAGGAGTTTCGGCCGGAGACCGAGCTCGAGCAGGTTCGAGTTCACCGCGTTGTAGTAGTGCTCTTCCTTCTCCACCCGCGGATTGTCGTAGTGCGCGATCTCGACCTCGTAGCCGAGGTGCGCCCCGGCCTCCTTCACCAATTCCGCCAGCTGCATCACCGAGAACTGCTCGGTGAACTGGTTGAAGACGCGGAACTCGCCCGCCGCGGCGGGGTTCGCGACGGCGATCTCGACGCAGGCGAGCGTGTCGCGGATGTTGAGGAAGCTGCGCGTCTGGTTGCCTTCTCCGTACACGGTCAGGGGATGACCGATCACGGCTTGCAGGCAGAACCGGTTCAGGACCGTGCCGAAGAGCTCGTCGTAGTCGAACCGCGTGATCAACCGCTCGTCGCTCGCGGTCTCCTCGGTCTCGATCCCGTAGACGACCCCCTGGTTCAGGTCGGTAGCCCGCAGGCCCCAGGTGCGGCAGGCGAAGTGGATGTTGGTCGAGTCGTGGACCTTCGAGCAGTGGTACAGCGAGCCCGGCAGCTTCGGGAACGGCAGCAGGTCGTTGCGCCCCTTGTGCGAGATCTCGATGTAGCCCTCCTCGATGTCGATGTTGGGCTGGCCGTACTCGCCCATCGTGCCGAGCTTCACCAGGTGCGCGTCGGGCACGTGGTCGCGGAGCGCGAAGAGCAGGTTGAGATTGCCGATCGTGTTCGCGTACTGGGTCTCGACCGCGGTCTGGCGGGAGATCATCGAGTACGGCGCCGAGGCCTGCTGGCCGTAGTGGACGACCGCGTCGGGGAGGAACTCGGCGACCACGCCGGCGGTGAAGTCGCCGTCCTCGATCGGGCCGATGTGGGCCGCGATGCGCCTGCCGGAGAGCTCCTCCCAGGCGGCGATCCGGGTATCCAGGTCGGCGATCGGGGTCAGCGAGTTTGAGCCCGCGCCCTCGACCCAGCGGCGCCGATTGAAGTTGTCGACGACCGCGACCTCGTGCCCGCGGGCGGAGAAGCGAAGCGCCGTCGGCCAGCCGAGGTAGCCGTCGCCACCGAGGATGAGGATCCGCATAGACCGGCAAGGTTAGTTGAATCGTGCCGATGCCAAACCGTGTGGTGGCGCGAAACGGCGGCCGGCTGGGCGTCGCGGCGTTGGTCGCGATCCTGCTGCTGGGCCTGGGGCTGCGGGTCGGTGAAGCCTGGAACGGCCGCGAACCTGTCTACGACGCCGCCGCCTACGCGGCGATCGCGCGGAACCTGGACGAAGGCAACGGCTTCACCGTCGGCGCCAAGGCGACCCAGCCGAGCACCGATTACTCCCCCGGCCTGCCCCTCTTCGTCGCCGGCCTCTACGAGGTGACGGGCGGCGTCCACGAACGCCTCGCCCGGGTGATCCTGGCGCTGATCGGCGCCCTCGCGATCCCCTTCGCCTACTTCCTCGCCCGCCGACTGGCCCTCGCCCTCACCGGTGCCGCTGACGACGCTTGTCTTCGATACGAAGACAAGCGTCGGCAGTGGGCGGTGGTGGCCGGGTTGGTGGCGGCGCTCGTGGTGGCGATCTATCCGGCGACGATCGAGTACACGGGGATGCTGATGACGGAGCCGCTGGCGGCGACGCTGCTGGCGGGCGCGATCCTGGCAATCCTCTGGGCCGGGGACGGGGACAGCCTGTGGCGCTGGGTCGTGCCGGGGCTGACGCTCGGCGCCCTCGCCCTGGTCCGGCCGGAGTACCTCGCGATCGGCCTCCTCCTGGCGCTGCTGATCCTCCTCCGTGAGCGACTGCACATCCCCTGGCGGCGGGCGCTCCTCGCCGCGGCGATCGTCGCCCTCGGCATCGTCGTCGTGATCGCGCCCTGGACCGTCCGCAACGCCTTCGCCCTCCACCGCTTCGTCGCCATCTCCACCGGCGGCGGCCAGGTCCTCTACGCCGGCACCTACCTGCCCTCGGACGGCAACCCGGAACAGGTCGGCGCCGCGGTCGTCGCCGAACACCCCGAGCTCTTCGGCCCGCACGCGCTCGAAAACCTGCGGCTCGAGCAGATCCTCGCCCGCCTCGGCGAACAGGCCCACCCCGGCCTCGAACCGGACGAAGCCCTCTCCGAGATGGGGAAGGAACAACTCGGCGAAGACATCACCGAACACACCGGCGAATACCTAGGTTTTCTGGCTGCGAAGGTAGGCAGGATCTGGTCCCACGGCCCCCGTGACGTGATGCGCCAGCCGGTCTGGGAGGCGCTCCACTGGGTGCTCCTCGGGCTCGGCCTGCTCGGCCTCGGCCTGCTCGCCTACCTGCGCCGCTGGGAGGCGCTGCTGATCGCCGCCGTCTTCCTCTCGATCACCGTGATCAGCGCCCTGCTGGTCGCCTCCCCGCGCCGCGTCCTGATCCTCATCCCCCTGCTCGCGGCCTGCGCCGGGGCGGCGGTGGCATGGCTTGCCACCGCCGCCCGGCGCTCACGGCCTCAGTCCATGTTGTAGGTGACCTTGAACTTCAGTCGGATTTCGGTGGCGGTGTCGGCGCCGCGGAAGAGGCAGTTGTAGCGGACGACCTGCGGTTCGACGGTGCCTTCGCCGCCGGTGAGCACGGTCGGGGTGCAGCGGAAGCCTTCGTAGACCTTCGGCTTCTCGATCCGCAGCGAGAGCATCTTGTTGGCGACCTTCTTGACGATCTTGCATTCGGCAAATTCCATCTGCGAGGAGGCGACGTTCTTGCCGGTGACCGTGATCGTGACCTTCTTGCCGATCACATTCTTGGAGGAAGTGGTGCAGGCCGTGTTGACGATGCCTTCGGTGGGCATCGCCGACGCGGTGCCGACCGCGGCGAAAGCGAGACAGGCCAGCGCTCCGGCCACGATCAGGGAGATGCGCTTCATAGGGAATCCTTTCCTGAAGGGGTTTGCCGGAGGTTTCAGCACCGTGCCGGGGTTTCCTTCCCCGGCGCCAGTAGCCTGACCGGCGCCCTTGTCCGCCGCCCGCCAATGGTTCCGCACGCTCCCCGCCCGCTACGGGCGCCGCACGCTGATCGCGCTGGCGGTGATCGCGACGGTCGGCCTCCTCGCCCGCGCGGTCGTCGTCGTCCACCCCGGCGCCAACCCGTCCGCCGACTCGCATGCCTACTACGCGCTCGCCAAGTCCCTCGACGAAGAAGGGAGCTACGGCGGGCCCGAATTCCACTCGGAAGCGACCAGCGACTGGTCCCCGGGCGCCCCCTGGCTCTACGCGGGGCTCTTCGTCGTCACCGGCGGGCCGCGCGAAGGGACGATCCGCATCCTCGAGGCCCTGATGGGAGTGGGGACGATCCTGGTCGTCTTCCTCCTCGGCTGGCGCCTCGGCGGGCGCTGGCCGGCGCTCCTCGGCGCGCTCGGGGTGGCGATCTATCCACCTTTCATCCACACGGTCGGCGAAATCATGAGCGAGCCCCCGGCGATGCTCTCGCTGCCCGCCGCGATCCTCTCCTTCTTATGGGCCTGGGACCGGACGGCGGGGCGTGGCGGCGCGCCGCGGGGCAGCGCCTGGGTGTGGCTTCTGCCCGGCTTCCTCTTCGGGATCACCTCGATGTTCCGCCCCGAGTACACGCTGGTGGCGGCCGCCTTCGTCCTCATCGCCGCGGTCCGCTGGGCCTGGGAACGGGAGTGGCGGCTCGGCACCGCCGGGGTCGGGCTGATGCTGGTGGCGTTGCTGCTGCCGATCGTGCCGTGGACGATCCGCAACGTCGTCGTGCTCGAACGCCTGGTGCCGATCTCGACCGGCGACGGCAAGGCCCTCTACGTCGGCACCTTCTACCCCGCCGACGGCGAATACCAGCGGGTCAAGGCGATCCTCTACCACCGGGAGTCCGGCAAATGGCTGCCGCCCCAGTCCCAGGCGCTCGGCGAAGTCAACCCGACCGAACTCTTCAACAAGGTCGCCGCCCGCTATCCCGAACTGCCGCGCGACTCGGCCCTCAGCAAGATCGGCAAGGAAAACTTCTCCAAGTGGTTCGGGAAGGACCCGCTCGGCTACACCGCGATGACGGTGCGCAAGGTCGGGAGGATGTGGTCGAGCGGGGTCGGCGAAGCGATGAGCACGACCCTCGGGCGGGCGATCCAGATCGGGCTGGTCGCGTTCGGGATCGCGGGGCTGGTCCTCCTCGGCTTCCGCCGGCGCTGGTGGGAGACGCTCTGCCTCGCCGCGCCGATCGTCCTCGTCACCCTGGTCGGCGCGATCACCCTCGCCGCCCCGCGCCGCAACGAGATCCTGATGACGCTGATCTTCCCGCTCGCCGCCTTCGCGCTCTCGGCAGCGTGCGCGGCCGTATCCTCCGGCCGTAAATGGTCCCGCTAGCAGGCATATTTCCGGCCGAGCTGACGGCGCTGCGCAGCGTCGGGCTGGCGATCGGGCTGATCCTGATCGTCTACGCGGTCGTCCGCAGACACTCGCTGCGGAACGCCGACGTGCTGATGCTGATCCTCGCCGGGGTCGCGCTGGCGATCGTCACCGGCACCGAAATCGTCAACGGCCTACTCTCGGCGTTCTCCTTCGAAAAAGGGAACGGCGGGCGGATCCTCGGCCTCGCCGTCTTCGCCATCTTCGTCCTCTTCCTGTTGATCCTGCGCGCGCTCTCGGTCGGGGCGCGCAACTCGCGACAGCTCTCGGCGGCGCTCGAGGGCCTCGCCTGGGAGGAGTTCCGCCAGGCCGGCCTGCCCGCCCGCTTCAAGAACAGGATCGCGATCCTGATCCCGGCCTACAACGAGGGCGAGAACATCGGCGTCGTCCTCGACCAGATGCCCGCCGAGGTCTGCGGAGTGCGGACCGAGGTCCTGGTCGTCGACGACGGCTCGCGCGACGGCACCGGCGACGTCGCCGCCGCGCACGGCGCCCTGGTCGCCCGCCACGTCACCAACCGCGGCGGCGGCGCGGCGCTCCGCACCGGCTACCGGCTGATGGTCGAATCCGGCGCCCAGATCGTCGTCACCCTCGACGCCGACGGCCAGCACCTGCCCTCGGAGATGCCCCGCCTGGTCGAACCGGTCCTGAGCGGCGAAGTCGACGTCGCCCACGGCTCCCGCGTCCTCGGCCACGCCGACCGCAACACCCGCGCCCGCGAGCTCGGCATCGTCTTCTTCAACCGCCTCGTTTCCTTCATCACCCGCACCCACGTCACCGACTGCTCCAATGGCTACCGCGCCGTCCGCACCACCGTCCTCCCCCAGCTCGTCCTGCGCCAGGAGCAGTTCCACACCTCCGAGTTCATGATCGAGGCGATCAAGCGGGGCATCCCCGCCAAGGAGGTCCCGATCACGGTCGAACAACGCCTCCACGGCCACTCGAAGAAGCCCGCCGTGATGCGCTACGGCCTCGGCTTCGCCAACGCCATCGTCCGCACCTGGCTGCGGTAGGCGGCGATTCGGGGGGTGGGCCGCTGCCGCCCGGCGCCGGGACCAGGGAGCCCCGGCCTTCCCTCCGGTGCGTTCGCACTTATCCACAACTGTTGTGGCCAACTGCGAACTCACCGGGGCCCCGCCGCGAGGCGGCAGCCGGTCCACCCTCCGTCCCTACCCCCGCACCCCCGGATGCCGTACGGCCCTCGGGTCGGGCATGAACAGTTCGCTGCCACAGCGGGGGCAGACCTGGACGTAGAGCTTCACCGCCTTCAGGCAATGGGGGCACTGGCGTTCCGGTTCGTCCTTCTCGCGGCGGGAGAGGACGACGGCGATCAGGCCGAAGATCAGCAGCACGGCGCCGACGATGAACCAGACCCAGAACGAGCTGCCCTTGGCCTTGCCGATGATCGCGGTGGAGAGGCCGAAGAGGAAGGCGATGACGAGGTACTCGAAGCCCATCGGGTCCCATTGTGGCGGTTCGGGCCGGCCATCCGTCCAGTTCGGCCGCCATTCCGTCCAGAGAAAATGCCGCGGCGGTCAAGAAATCGGCACCGCGGGCCGACAGAAGAGCCAGGAGCAGTGCGCCCGCGCGGCGGGTCTCGTCGATGGCGATCCCCAAGGTCACCCCCACCCAGGCCGAGCTCAACTCGACCAAACCAGGCGGCAAGCACCGCGCCGACAAGCACGGCCACAAGCACAAGCACCGCCACGGGCACAAGCGGCGCAGGCACAAGAAACACCGACACCACGTTCGCACGCTACCCGCGCCGCCGCCCGCGCCGGCCCCGGGCAACCCCGCGAGGCCACCGGGCGAACAACGCCCGGCGGGCTCCTACCCGGGCGGCTTCGGCATCCCGCAGGCCACCCGCCTGCTGAATCGCGCGGGCTTCGGTCCCGCCCCCGGCCAGGCGGCCGCCCTCGCCTCGCTCGGCCTCGTCGGCGCGGTCCAGTCGCTGACCCGGCCGAGCGGCCCCGCCACCCTCTCCGGCCCCGCCCCGACCGACGACGAAGGGCACCCGCTCGCGCCCGCCGACATCTGGGGCCACGACCATCTCTGGTGGCTCGACCGGATGATCCGCACCGACCAGCCGCTGGTCGAGCGGATGGCGCTCGTCCTCCACGACTGGTTCGCGACCTCCGAAGGCGGCGTCTCGAAAGCCCAGCAGATGATGGACCAGTCGAACCTCTTCCGCTCGGCCTGCTTCGGCTCCTTCCTCGACCTCTTCCGCGCGGTGACGATCGACCCGGCGATGCTCCAGTGGCTGAACGGCGACGAAAACGTGGCCGGCGCCCCGAACGAGAACTACGCCCGCGAGATGATGGAGCTCTTCAGCCTCGGCGCCGACCGCGGCGCCTACACCGAGGACGACATCCGCGAACAGGCCCGCGCGCTGACCGGCTGGACCTACGAATGGTCGGCCCAACTCGGCTCCCACAACTTCCGCTTCGACCCCGAACGCCACGACCCCGACCCGAAGACGGTCTTCGGGCAGACCGGCAACTGGAACTGGGAAGACGCCCCCCGGCTCTGTGTCGAAAACCCCTTCCATCCCTCCTTCTTCGTGGAAAAGCTGTGGAGCTACTTCGTCGCCACGCCGCCGTCCCAGGCGACCCGCGAACGGCTGATCGCGACCTACACCTCCTCCGGCCTCCAGATCCGCCCGGTGCTGGAGGAAATCCTCCTCAGCCCCGACCTCTACGAAGGCCCGCCGATGGTGAAGCCGCCGGTCGTCCACCTGGCGACGATGCTGCGCGCGGTCGGCCGCCATATCGACACCACCGCCTGGGTCTGGCTCTGCAACCAGGCGGGCCAGCAGCTGTTCTGGCCGCCCAACGTGGCGGGCTGGGACGACAACCACTGGCTCGACACCTCGCGGATGCGCGCACGCTGGAACGTGGTCGACTATCTCCTCGAAGGGATCGCGGTCGACGCCTGGGACGAAGAACACCCCTACAGCGAAACCGAGACCGCCGAAGAAGCGCTGGCCCGGGCGCTCGCCAGCTGGGGCAACCCCGAACTGCTGCCCGAACACCGCGCCGAGCTGCTCGACTTCGCCCGCCGCGCCGAAGCCCTGATCACCGCCGAATGGGAGCAGGGGCCCTACCGGGCGCTGCGCCAGAACGCGCTCCTGCAACTGATCGGGATCAGCCCCGACCTCGTCCTCCAATGAGCCGGATAGAAGACCGATGAGTCACGAATGCTGCAACGACTTCACCCGCGCCCAGCTCCTGCGCGGCGTCGCCGCCGAAGCCGGGCGCGGCCTGCCGGCGATCGAGCCGGGGATGCCCGAGCCGGCCGGGACCGGCCTCACCCGCCGCCGCCTCCTCTCCCGCACCGCGGGCCTGGCGCTCGCCGTCTACGGGGCGACGAAGATCCCGATCTCCGCCTTTGAGCGGGGCATCGCGCAGGCGGCGCAGCCGGAGAAGGTCCTGGTCTCGGTCTTCTTCGAAGGCGGCATCGACGCGCTCAGCGTGCTCGCCCCGGTCGGCGACCCGCTCTACCCCTCGCTGCGGCCGACCCTGAAGCAGGCGCCCGGCGCCGGGCCGACCTTCACCGAGGACACCCGCCTCCAGTGGCACCCCGGGGCCGCGCCGCTGGCGACCCTGCACGCCGAGGGCAAGGTCTCCGCCTTCCCGGCGATCGGCTACGAACACCCCGACCAGTCGCACTTCACCTCCCGCCACTACTACGAGATCGGCGAGCTCGACATCGGCCAGCACGCGGGCTGGCTGGGTCGCTACATCGACCTCGCGGGCGACGCCGAAAACCCGCTCCAGGGGCTCTCGATGGACGGCACGCTCTCGCCGACGATCGCCACCCTGGAAAAGCCGGTCGCGGCGATCGACAGCGTCGACTCCTACGAAATGTGGTCGCATGTCGACAGCCCGATCGACGCCGAGATGTTCAGGAGCTTCGCCAAGTTCGGCTCGCTGCCTTCCGACTCGCCCGCCCTGCTCCAGGTCCGCCGCGCCACCGCCCAGACCGAGCAGCTGCGCGAGGAGCTCGGCGGCGTCGGGGCGATCGAAAGCCCGGTCGCCTATCCGCAGACCGAATTCGCGCACAAGCTCGCCGGACTCGCCAACTATCTCGCCCGGGGCCTGCCGGTGCGGGTGGTGACGCTGAACGCCGCGGGCGGCTACGACACCCACTCAGACGAGGCCGAAGACCTCGGCAAGTACCTGACCGAAACGTGCGCCGGGATCCTCGCCTTCCAGCGCGACCTCGAAGCGCGCGGCCTCCAGGACCGGGTGCTGATCGAGCTGTGGAGCGAGTTCGGCCGCCGGCCGCAGGAGAACGGCTCGTCCGGGACCGACCACGGCGCCGCGGGCTGCGCCTTCGTCGTCGGCTCCAAGGCCCAGGGGACGATGGTCGGCGAGTTCCCCGGCCTCGCGCAGCTCGACGAAGACGAAAACCTACGCGTCACCAGCGACTTCCGCGGCATGTACTGCTCGCTGCTGGAGCAGTGGCTCGGCTTCGACGCGGCCCAGGTGATCCCGGGCGCGGAAGGCTTCGAACGCCCGCAGCTGGTGAAGGCGTAGATGTCGGGGCGCGGGATCGTGGCGTTCGTGGTCCTGGCGGTGGCGCTCGCGTCCCTGGCGGGCGGGCGGCCGACCGGCGACGCGCACGCCGCGACCATCTGCGTCAAGCACACCAAACGCGTCGTCGTCCACGTGAAACGGCACGGCAAGCGCACGCCGGTCGTTCGGGTCAGGCACTACCGGACGTGCCGCCCAGGGAGCTCGTCAGACGGCCCCGGCTCGACGACCCCGGGTGGGGTCACCCCGCCATCGACGAGCGCCCCGACCCCGCCCGGCGAAGCGCCGGCCCCACCGAGCGGCCCGCCCGCCGGAGAACCCGAACCGGAAGCCAACGCGATCGGCGTCGCCGCCGACGACCACGGCGGGCACAAGAGCTACACGCTCTCGCGCCAGACCGTGCGCCCCGGCGCGCTCACCGTGCAGCTCAACAACAAAGGCGAAGACCCCCACGACATGAGCATGCAGAAGGTCGGCCCGAGCGGCGAACCGCTCGGCGCGATCGTCGAAATCCCGGTCACCGCGCCGGGCGAACAGAAGACGAAATCGGTCGAAGTCGAACCGGGCCGCTACCGGATGTGGTGCAACCTCTACCACCACGCCGAAGAAGGCATGGAAGCGACGATCACGGTCGAATAGCGCGCCGCGGCGCACCGGCGCTCAGCCGAGGCGTTTCGGCCGCGCCGCCGAGCCGAGCTCGGCGATGTCGCGCTTGAACGGCAGGCTGGCGGTCCAGTCGAGCACCGCGTGGACCTTGCGCGAGTAGCCCGGGATCTGGCTCATGTGGTAGCTGCGGGCGAGGAACCAGGCGGGGAAGCCGCGCATCTTGCGGTCGCCGATCCGGCCGACCGCCTTGTAGCGGCCGAGGTTCACGAAGGAGGCCTCGCTGCGGTACTCGAACGCCGCGGGCGAGCCGATCCCCAGCTCGGCGGCGATGTTGCGGGCCGCCACCGGGCCCTGGCGCACCGCGTGCTGGGCGGTCGGCGGGCAGAGGCCGCCGCGCGGGTCGGGGGCGGCGGCACAGTCGCCGATCGCCCAGACCGAGTCGAGCCCGGCGACGCGCAGGTGGTCGTCCACCGGCACCCGCCCCCGCTCGTCGAGCGGCAGGTTCAGGTCCTTCAGCACCGGCGCCGGGGCGACGCCCGCGGTCCAGACGACGGTGTTGGTCGGCACCACCTCGCCGGTCGAGAGCGTCACCGAGCTCGGCCCGACCTCCCGCAGCTCTGTGTCCAGCTTGATGTCGATGCCGCGGCCGCGCAGCTCGCGCAGGGCGTAGTCGGCCAGCTCCTCGTCGATCTCCGGCAGCACCCGCGACGCCGCCTCGACCAGGATCCAGCGCATGCCGTGCAGCCGGGCGCGCGGGTAGCTGTCCATCGCGTCGGCGGCGAAGTCCTGGAGCTCGGCCAGCGCCTCGAGTCCGGCATAACCGCCGCCGACGAAGACGAAGGTGAGCAGTTCCTCGCGCCGCCCGTGCTCCGCCGTCGCGTTGGCTTCCTCGAGGTTCTCGACGATCCGGTTGCGGAGCCAGATCGCGTCGGCGAGGCCCTTGAAGCCGACCGCGTGCTCGGTCAGCCCGGGGATCGGCAGCGTCCGCGACACCGAGCCCAGCGCCAACAGCAGCTGGTCGTAGGGGATCGTCTCGGCCGCGCCGCTTTTCGGCCGCAGGTCGACCGTCTTCGCCGCCGGGTCGTGGCCGACGATCTCGCCGAGGCGGATGTAGGTCCGGTGGAGGATGTCGCGCAACGGCGTCACCACGTGCCGCGGCTCGAGCGTCCCGGCGGCGGCCTCGGGCAGGAACGGCGTGTAGGTCGAGAAGTTCGTCTCGTTGACGAGGAGCAGCCGCGCCGACTGCTTCGGCAGGGTTCGCTCGAGCTCCCGCGCGGCGGCGAGCCCCCCGAATCCACCGCCGGCGATGACTACGTTCCAAGCCATGGACCCAACTTAGCAGCTTGTAACAAGTTGTTACAAAGTGCGAGATGCAACGTGGGTACTACATCCCGAGTTGCTCGCGGATCAAGCGATTGACCTCGCCGCCATCCGCGCGCCCTTTCGTCTCTCGCATCACGGCGCCGACAATGGCTCCGATGGCCTTTCCGTTTCCCGAACGGATCTGCTGAGCCGCATCTGGGTCGGCGGCGATCGCGGCGGCGACGATGCCGGCCAGCTCGCCGTCGTCGCCCCCGATCTGGGCGAGGCCCTCGCGCTCGACGATCTCGGCCACGTCGGCGTCGCCGTCGGCGACCAGGATCGCCAGCACCTGTTTGCCGCCCGCGTGGGACACCTGCTTCGAGGCGACGGCGCCGATCAGGTCGGCCAGCGGGCCCGCTTCGGGGCGCTCGGCGTCTTCGGACGCGCGCAGGGCCGCGGTCAGGTCCCCGGTCACCCAGTTGGCGACGACGCGCGGCTCGGCCGCCTCGCCGACCGCGGCGACCACGGCCTCGAAGTACCCGGCCTGCTCCGGGTCGCCGGCCAGCAGGCGCGCCTGCGCCTCATCGAGCCCGAGCTCGGCTTCGTAGCGGGCCATGCGCGCCGCGGGCAGCTCCGGCAGCGACTCGCGCGCCTCGGCCAGCATCGCCGCGGTCGGCGCGATCGCGACCAGGTCGGGCTCCGGGAAGTAGCGATAGTCGTGCGCTTCCTCCTTCGAGCGCAGCGGGGTCAGATCGCCGCTCGCCGGGTCGAAGTGGAGCGTCTCCTGTTCGACCCTCCCCCCCGCGCCGATCACCTCGCGCTGGCGCCCCAGCTCGGCTTCGATCCCGCGCTGGAGGAAGCGGAACGAGTTCATGTTCTTCAGCTCGGTCTTGGTGCCGAGCTCGGTCGACCCGGCGGGGCGCACCGAGACGTTGGCGTCGACCCGCAGGCTCCCCTCCTCCATGTTCACGTCGGAGACGCCGAGCTGGCGCACCGTCTCGCGCAGCAGGCGCGCCCAGTCGGCGGCGTCGGCGGCGCTCCGCAGGTCGGGCTCGGTGACGATCTCGACCAGCGGCGTCCCGGCGCGGTTGAAGTCGACCAGCGAGGCGGCGGAGCCGTGGATGCGCCCCGAGGCGCCGACGTGGATCGTCTTCGCCGCGTCCTCCTCGAGGTGGGCGCGCGTGATGCGGACCTCGCCGAGCCTGCCGGGCCCGCAGATCGGCACGTCGTACTGGCTGATCTGGTAGGCCTTCGGGTTGTCGGGGTAGAAGTAGTTCTTGCGGTGGAAGATCGAGCGCGGCGCGATCTCGCAGTCGAGCGCCAGGCCGATCTTCAAGGCGGAGCGGATCGCCTCCTCGTTGGGGACCGGCAGGACGCCGGGGTGGGCGAGGCAGATCGGGCAGGTGTGGACGTTCGGCTCGTCGCCGAAGCTGACCGCGCAGCCGCAGAACATCTTCGAGCGGGTCGAGAGCTGCACGTGTATCTCGAGGCCGATCACCGCCTCCAGCTCAGCCACCGGCGCCTCCCTTCCAGGGGGCCGCGTCGCCCGCCGCGGCGGCGAAGCCGAGCGCGCCCTCGAGCGCGTGCGCGGCCTCCAGCAGCTTCTGCTCGGCGAAGGCGGGGGCGGCGATCTGGAAGCCGACCGGAAGCCGCGGCGCGCCGTCGGCCGCACCCTCCGGCGCCGCCAGCCCGGCCGGGATCGAGATCGCCGGGATGCCGGCGAGGCTCATCGGCACGGTGAAGAAATCGTTGAGGTACATGGCGAGGGGATCGGCGGTCTTCTCCCCCAGCCCGAACGCCACCGAGGGCGAGGTCGGGGTGACGACGAGATCGACGTCCTCGAAGGCGGCGTCGAAGTCGCCCGCAATCCGGGTGCGCACCTTCTGCGCCTGGCCGTAGTAGGCGTCGTAGTAGCCGGAGGAGAGGGCGTAGGTGCCGAGCATGATCCGCCGCTTGACCTCGGCGCCGAAGCCCTCCGAGCGGGTCGCCTCATACATCTCGACCAGATCCCCGTCGCCCCCCGCGCGCCGGCCGTAGCGGACGCCGTCGTAGCGGGCGAGGTTCGAGGAGGCCTCGGCCGGGGCGATCACGTAGTAGGCGGAGATGCCGTGCTCGGCGTGCGGCAGGTGGACCTCGGCGACGGCCCCGCCGAGCTCCTCGATCCGCGCGATCGTCGCCTCGAAGACGGCGCGCACGCCGGGGTCGAGCGCCGCGTCGGCGATCTCCGCGGGGACGCCGAAGCGCAGACCCGCGAGGCTCTCGAGGGTGGGCATCGAGATGCCGCCGTCGAGGCCGACCGAGGTCGAGTCGAGCGGGTCCTTCCCCTCGAGGACGCCGAGCAGGAGCGCCGCGTCGGTGACGTCGCGGGTCAACGGGCCGCACTGGTCGAGCGAAGAGGCGAAGGCGATCATGCCGAAGCGGGAGATCGCGCCGTAGGTCGGCTTCAGGCCGACGATGCCGCAGAGTGAGGCGGGCTGGCGGATCGAGCCGCCGGTGTCGGTGCCGAGCGCCGCCGGGGCGAGGCCGCCCGCAACCGCCGCCGCCGAGCCGCCGGAGGAGCCGCCGGGGACGCGGCCGCGGTCCCAGGGGTTACGCACCGGCCCGTAGGCCGAGTTCTCGTTCGAGGAGCCCATCGCGAACTCGTCCATGTTGGTCTTGCCGAGCACCTGGGCGCCGGCCGCCGTGAGCTTGCGCACCGCGGACGCGGTGTAGGGCGGGCGATAGCCCTCGAGGATCTTCGACCCGGCGGTGGTCGGGATGCCTTGCGTGGTGAAGATGTCCTTGATCGCGATCGGCACGCCGGCCAGCGGCCCCGAGTCGGCGGGCGCCGGGCCGTTCGAGCCGTACGGCGTCGCCTCGCCCGCGCCCGCCGGGGCGCTCTCCCCCTCGCCGTTCCAGTCGGGTTCGGCGAAGGAGCCCTCGTCGGCGGTCCAGAGGTAGGCATTCAGGTCATCGGCGGCGGCGGCGGCCTGCCAGGCCGCCCCGTACTCCGCGGCGGAGACCTCGCCCGCGGCGATCTTCGCCGCCGCCGCGGCGACGGACAGGTCGAGCAGGTCGGCCATCAGTCGGCGTCGGCCTGCGGCGAGGGGGCGCGGAAGGCACCTTCGAACGGCTCCGGCGCCGAGGCGAGCGCGACCGCGGACGGCAGGCTCGTCCAGGCAACGTCGTCGCGCAGCACGTTCTCCAGCTGGACGACGTGCGAGGTCGGCTCGACCCCCGCGAGGTCGAGGCCTCTGATCCGGTCGACGTGCCCGAGGATCCCCGAGAGCTCCCCGGCCATCGTCTCGACCTCGGCCTCGTCGAGCCGCAGACGCGCCAGCCGCGCGACGTGGAGTACCTGCTCGCGATCGATCACGGGGTGATTCTAGGTGCCGTGTCCCAGCCGGGCCGCCAGCCTTCGCGACCGCGCCTCAGGGCCCGCGGCGCGTGCGAGACGGCGACTCGAGCTTCTTCGCGATCGCGGCGAAGGAGGTGCCTTCCTCCGCCATCGCCCGCCGGCCGCCGTATGCGATGCCGAGGGCGGCGGCGAGGGCGAGGAAAATCGGGAGCTTCAAGGTCGATTCGAAGGCGAGTTCGGAGAGTTCCCCGGGCGGGCCGGGCGGCGCGAGGATCCGGATCAGGATCAGGAGCGCCGCGAGGAGGCCGAGCACGCAGACGGCGGCGGCGGGCGGGATCGCGGGCTTCCAGTCCGAGCAGCTCAGACGCAGGATCGCCGCGCCGACCGCGACCGCGATCGCCAGCATCAGGAAGAGCGGGATCACTTCGAGCGTCTGCCAGGCATCGCCGCCGCCGGTCCCGCCGACGACCCCGGCGAACGATTCGGCGCCGGCCGTCGACTTGATCCCGAACCAGTCGAAGAACATCAGGACGAAGAGCAGGATCGCCGCCGCGAGCGCGATCGCTTCGCCGACGCGGAGCCGCGAGAGCGGCGCGGCGACGCGGCGCGGCCGGCCTCGGCCGCGCGTCCGCCGCTTACCGCCCGGCGATCGCCGGGCCTTCGCGGCGGGCCTCCCCCGGCCGCCGCCCGCTGCTGCCGCCGGGTTCACCGGCCCCCCATCCGCGCGCGACCCGCCTGGAGCGTGTTGTGGAGGAGCATCGCGATCGTCATCGGGCCGACCCCGCCGGGGACCGGCGTGATCGCCGCCGCGACCTCCGCGGCAGCGTCGAAGTCGACGTCGCCGACCAGGCCCTCCTCGGTGCGGTTGATGCCGACGTCGATCACCACCGCACCGGGCTTCACCGCCCCCCGGCCGAGCAGGCGAGGGACCCCGACCGCCGCGACGAGCACGTCGGCGCGGGCGCAGACGGCGTCGAGATCGCGGGTGCGCGAGTGGGCCATCGTCACGGTCGCGTTGGCCAGCAGGAGCAGACGGGCGACCGGCACCCCGACCAGCTTCGAGCGCCCGATCACCACCGCCTCGGCGCCCGCCGGCTCGACCCCCTCGTGGGCGAGCAGTTCCATCACCCCCATCGGCGTGCACGGGGCGAGGCCCGGCGTCCCGTGCGCGAGCAGGCCGGCGTTCACCGGGGTGAGCCCGTCGACGTCCTTGGCCGGGTCGATCGTCGCCACCACGGCGTCGGGGTCGAGATGGTCGGGCAACGGCAGCTGGACCAGGATGCCGTCGACCTCGCCGTCCGCGTTCAGGTCGCGGACCAGCTGCTCGAGCTCGTCCTGGCGGGTCGCCGCGTCGAGCTCGTGGTGGACCGAGCGGATCCCGACCTCGCCCGAAGCCTTGCGCTTGCCGCCGACGTATACCTGGGAGGCCGGGTCCTCGCCGACCAGCACCGTCGCCAGCGCCGGCAGGCGCCCGAACTCGGCGGCGAACGCGGCGGCGTCGACCTTGACCCGCTCTTTGACCGCCGCCGCGACCGCTTTGCCGTCGATCACCCGCGCCGCCACCGCTACCGCTTCCTGATCGGGGCGTAATCGGCCATCAGCTTGCGCTCCTTGCCGTCCTCGGAGAACCGGACCACGATCACGCCGCCCGGCTCGGTGCCGGTCACGACGCCGTCGCCGAAGGAGGCGTGGACGACGTCGTCGCCGGTGCGCATCTCGAGCGCCGGGCCGGGATCGAGCGGCTCCGCCGGAGCGAGCCCGCCGCCGCCCGCGTCGCCGAGGTCGCCGAATCCCGAGCCGCCGCCGTAGGCGGTCGAGCCCCAGGTCATGCCGCCGCTCGCCGCGGTCGAGGTCCGTTCGGTCAGCTCGGCCGGGATCTCCTCGATGAAGCGCGAGGGGAGGTTGCGCTCGGCCCGCCCGAACAGCCGCCGCTCGCGCGCCCAGGTCAGGTAGAGCCGCCGTTCGGCGCGGGTGATGCCGACGTAACAGAGGCGCCGCTCCTCCTCTTCGCCGCCTTCCTCCAGCGAGCGCATGTGCGGGAAGGCGCCGTCCTCCATGCCGACGATGAAGACCGTGTCGTACTCGAGGCCCTTGGCGTTGTGGAGGGTCATCAGCGTCACCAGTTCCCGCTCCTCCCCCTGCAGCGCGTCCTGTTCGGTGCGCAGCGCGTTCTGCTGCAGGTACTCCTCCAGCGGCGGGACCTCGCTGTCGCCCTCGATCTCGCGCTCGCGGTCGAACTCGGCGGCGCCCTCCAGCAGCGCCTCGAGGTTTTCCGCCCGCCCTTCCGCTTCCACCGTCCGCTCCGCCGCCAGCGCTTCCAGGTAGCCGGTCTCGTTCAGCACCCGCTCCAGGACCGAGTGGACGGAGGAGCCCTCGACCCGGTCTTTCAGCGCGTCCATGGTCTCGAAGAAGCGCCCCACCGACTTGATCGCGGCGCCGCTCAGGCCGGGCACCTCCTCGACCCGTTCGATCACTTCCCAGATCGTCATCCCGGCGGTGTTCGCGTAGGCGGCGAGCCGCCCCTGCGTGGTGTCGCCGATCCCCCGCCGCGGCGAGTTCACCACCCGCCCGAACGACACCAGGTCGGCCGGGTTGACCAGGAAGGTCAGGTAGGCGATCGCGTCTTTGATCTCGGCCCGCTCGTAGAACTTCGTCCCGCCGATCACCTGGTAATCGACGTCGTAGCGTTTGAGCGTCTCCTCGACCACCCGGCTCATCGCGTTGGTCCGGTAGAAGATCGCCACCCCGGACCGCTTCACGTCCTCCTCCTCGGCCAGCCGATCGATCTCCCCGCCGACCCACCGCGCCTCCTCGTGCTCGTCCCCGAGCTCCCGCAGCTGCACCGGCTCCCCGCCGACCTCCTCCGTCCACAGCTCCTTCGGCCGCCGTTCCCGGTTGTGCGACACCACCGCGTTGGCCGCCGAGAGGATCGTCTGCGTCGAGCGGTAGTTCTGCTCGAGCTTGATCATCTCGGCATCGGGGAAGTCGGCCTCGAAGTCGAGGATGTTGCGGATGTCGGCGTGGCGGAAGCCGTAGACGGAGTTGTGGGTGACGATGCCTTCGGCGATGAAATTGTGGGTGCCCGCGACGTTCAGGTCGTAGACCGGGCGGTCCAGCTCGACCCGCTCGACCGATTTCACCCCGTCGTAGTTCCCATCCTCGGCGAACATCGTCATCCCGGGGCGCACCGAGGCAGCAGGCATGAAGGCGAGCGAGCTGCCCGAGATGCGACCGCTCTCGATAGCTCCGAACCGCCCGGCGAAACTCACGTCCACGTCGACGGCGAGGCTGATCTCGCCCGCCATGCGGACCGCCGCGCCGAAATCCTTGACGCAGGTCTCGAAGCGCCAGGAGTCGGACCCGGGCTTCGCCTCGCGGACACTCAGTCCGATGCCTTCCAGCGCCTCGCGCCCGGCCCGATCACGGCCTGCGAGCTGGATCCGGTGTATCGGCCGCGCCCCCCGCTTCTCGGCGCACAGCGTGACCCGCAGGACGCGGCGCCGCCCGTCGGAGGTCGCCGCCAGGTGGTGCGGGTGCTGGATGCTCAGGCCCTCGTCCTCGAGCAGGCGCATCCCGCCACCTTCGGTGTCGAGCGTGGTGAAAACCTGGTCGATCAGCTCCTGGTTGCCGATGAAGCTCCTGTCCCCCGCCGATTTGCGCCGCACAAACGGCAGCATCGGCAGGCCGTACCGGAGTGAAAGTGTCACCTCGGCGGCGCGCGCCTCCGCGTCGGTCTCGTGGGCCGAGATCACCCATACCGCGTCGGCGTGCTCGTGGTGGCAGCGCCGGCGGATTCCAACCTCCTTGCCGCCCCGCACGGTGTACACACCGGAGACACCGACCCGGAAGCCCACCCCGCGCTTCCACATCAGGTAGGTGAGGTGCATCTGCGGCGTCGCGCCAAGGCGATAGCCGGCGAAGTGCGTGTGCTCAAGGGTGCTGACGATCCGCCGCCCGGAGAAAGTCTCGATCGCCACCCCCTCGCGCGCCCAGGACCTGAAGGCGCCGGTGACTTTCGCCGGGCGGAAGTCCCCGGGCCCGTGCGCGGACATCACCTCATCGCCGGCGCGCACCTGCTCGATCGGTCGGCGGGAGCCGTCGCCCATCGTCACCTCGGTCCCCTCGAGCAGGCACTGGTCCTCGTCGCCGACGACCATCAGATTGCCGTGCTCTTTCGCTAGCAACTGGAGCAGGCGGTACTGGGCGTGGTTCGTGTCCTGGTACTCGTCGACGAGCACGTGGCGGAAGGTGTGGCGCCAGCGATCGCGGACGTCCTCGAAGAGCTCGAGCACGTTGACGGTTCGGACGAGGAGGTCGTCGAAGTCCATCGCGTTGGCCTCGAGCATGCGCTTCTCGTAGAGGGGGAAGACTTCGGCGACGACTTCCTCGAAGCCGCCGACCATCATCTCGCTGTAGCCGGAGGGGTCGATCAGCTGGTTCTTGGCCCCCGAGATCTTCCCCTGCACGGCGCGCGGCGGGTAGCGTTTGGGGTCGACGCCGAGCTCGGTCAGGCAGCGTTTGACCATCCGCAGCGAGTCGCCCTGGTCGTAGATCGTGAAGCCCTTCGAGTACCCGAGGCGCTCGCCGTCGACGCGCAGCATCCGGGCGCAGGCCGAGTGGAAGGTGGTCACCCACATCGCCCGTACCGAGCGGCCGATCAGGTTGCCGACCCGCTCGCGCATCTCCGCCGCCGCCTTGTTGGTGAAGGTGATCGCGAGGATCTCACCCGGGCGGGCGGCGCCGGTCGCCAGCAGGTAGGCGATCCGGTGGGTGAGCACGCGGGTCTTGCCCGAGCCCGCGCCGGCGAGCACGAGCAGCGGGCCCTCGCCGTGCTCGACCGCCTCCCGCTGCGGCGGATTGAGGCCCGCGAGCAGGCGCTCGACCCGGTCGGCGCCGGGCTCGGTCGGGGCGCCGAGGGCGGCTTCCTCGGCGCCGGCGGCGGGTTCCTGGTCGGCCTGCAGGCTCACCCGCCGAGCATAGCCAGGGCCTCGGCCGTGGCCTCCCGGCGCGCCGCTCTACGCGCAGCTTTCGGCCAGTTCGACGATCGGTGCGCGCGAACCGCTGAAGAACAGTTCTTCGGCCTCCGCCTGGCTCGCGCCCGCGATCTTGGCGGAGATGCACCTCGCCTGCTTGGGGCTCAGTTCGCCCGGTTCTTCTTCGAACTGCTTTTCGAACGCCTTGGCGAGCGCCTTGCCGTCATAGCCGGCGAAGCCTTCGACATGGTCGAGCTTCCAGTTGCCACCCGCTTCGACCAGGGCGACTTCGAGCGACTGTCCGCCCAGCGAGCCGCCTTCGAATTCGACTTCCGCGGTCGCCTTGGCGCCGTTGACGGCGACGTTGGAGACCTTGGCGCCCTTCGCCTTGCCTTCGCCCGATTTCGCTTCCGCTTCGCATGCCTTCACCGCGGCCTCGCCCTTCCTCGCGGTGTTCTGTTCGTTGAAGCGCTGGGTGACGAGCTTCGTACAGTTGGCCGGCTTGCTGGTCGTCACCGCCTTTTCGATCGTTTCGACGATCTTGCCTTCGGCGCCCGAACCGCCGCCGCCGCAGGCCACCACGGTGAGCGCCGCCAGCAGCAGCGCGGGCGCGACGAAGGTGCGCCTCCTCACCGGATTCCTTTCGCCGGCCGCACGGCCGCTCAGCCGCCCGCCGACGAGCGCCCGGTGCGCGGCTTGATCCCCGGCTGCTCGCGCGCCGGCTGCCCCGCATCGGCGCTGCCGTCGACCTCGGCGAGCCGCGCTTCGAGCTCGGCGATCCGCTCGGAGAGGGCCTTGATCGCGTCGGCGATCGGGTCCGGGAGGTGGATCCAGTCGGCGTCGGGGCCTTCCAGCTTGCGGCCTTCGACCCGCACCGGGTGACCCGGGTTGCCGACCACCGTCGCGCCCGGCGGCACGTCCTCGACCACCACCGTGTTGGCGCCGATCTTCGCCCCGTCGCCGACCGCGATCGGGCCCAGCAGCTTCGCCCCCGAGCCGACCGTGACGTTGTCGCCGACGGTCGGGTGGCGCTTGCCGCGCTGGAAGCCGGTGCCGCCCAGCGTCACCCCCTGGTAGAGCGTCACGCAGTCGCCGATCTTCGCCGTCTCGCCGATCACCACGCCGGAGCCGTGGTCGATGAAGAACCGCCGGCCGATCTCCGCCGCCGGGTGGATCTCGACCCCGGTGACGGCCCGCGTCAGGTAGGCGATCAGGCGCGGCAGCAGCGGCACGCCGGCGCCGCGCAGCGCGTGCGCGAGCCGGTGCGCCAGCAGCGCCTGCACCCCCGCCCAGCTGGTCAGGATCTCGAAGGAGGAGACCCCCTGCGCGGCCGGGTCGCGGTCCCGCGCCGCGGTCACGTCGGCGCGGATCTCGGCGATCAGCCTCCTCAACATGATTCGCGGCTCATGGTGCGAAAAAGGGTAGGGACATGTAGCGCTCGCCCGAGTCGCAGACGATCGTCACGACCCGCTTGCCGGCCATCTCCGGCCGCGCCGCCACCTGGAGGGCCGCGTGGATGTTGGCGCCCGCCGAGATCCCGGCCAGCACGCCCTCGGCGCTCGCCGCGCGGCGCGCCGTCTCCAGCGCGTCCTCGTCGCCGACCGCGACGACCTCGTCGATCACCGAGCGGTCGAGGACCGCGGGGACGAACCCGGCCCCGATGCCCTGGATTTTGTGTGGCCCGGGCTGGCCGCCGGAGAGGACCGGGGAGCTCGCCGGCTCGACCGCGACCACCAGCGCCTCCGGCGCCCGTTCCTTCAGCATCCGGCCCACCCCGGTGATCGTGCCGCCGGTGCCGACGCCGGTGACGAAGGCACCGATCTCGCCGTCGGTGTCGCGCCAGATCTCCTCCGCCGTGGTGCGCCGGTGCGCCTCCGCGTTGGCGGGGTTGGAGAACTGCATCGGCATGAAGGCCTTGCGCTGGTCGCGGATCTGTTCGGCGAGCGCCACCGCCTCGTTCATCCCGCCGAGGCTCGGCGTCTCGCTCACTTTTGCCCCGTAGGCGCGCAGCAGCTTGCCGCGCTCGCGGCTCATCCCTTCCGGCAGGGTGAGGATCAGCTCGTAGCCGCGCGCCGCGCAGACCATCGCCAGCGCGATCCCGGTATTGCCGCTGGTCGGCTCGACCACCAGCGCCCGCCCCGGCTCGATCTCCCCCGACTCCTCGGCGGCGTCGATCATCGCCACCCCGATCCGGTCCTTGACCGAACCACCCGGGTTGAAGTACTCGAGCTTCGCGCAGACCTGTCCGGCCAGCCCGTCACCGAGCCGCCCAAGCGCCACCAGCGGCGTGTCGCCGACGACGGCCGATGCCTCCGCTCCGATCCTCATCGGCCCGAGTCTAGGACGGCCGGCGGTCTCGCGGGCGCGCCCGCGCGGGCGCGGCGCGGAAGAGGAGGTGGTCAAAGCCGGCGTGCTCGACCTCGCCGGCGCGCTCCATCCTGAGCTTCTCGGCAACCCGCACCGACGCGGCGTTGGCCGGGAGGATCATCGCGAACACCTCGTCGATCTCGAGGTCGGCGGCGAGCGCGAGCGCCGCCGCGGCCGCCTCGCCGGCGAACCCCTGGCCGTGGCGCGCCGGGCCGATCGCCCAGAGCACCTCGATCCCGTCGCGGTCGCCGATCTCGGTCCGGCGGAGCCCGACCCGGCCAAGGTACTCGCCGCTCGCCCGCTCGACCACCGCCCAGGGCCCGAACCCGAAGCGCTCCCAGTGGCGAGTGTCCTCGGCGAGCCAGGCGTCGCCGTCGGCGGGCTCGAAGGGGGCCAGCGGCGGCGGGCGCAGCCACACGCCGATCGTCGGGTGCATCAGGAGGGCGCGGTAGCCGGCCACGTCGCGGTCGGCGGGCACGCGCAGCGTCAGCCGCTCGGTGGTCCGCGCCTCGCCTCCGGTCATGCGACGGACTGTATGGCGCTTAGTCGGAAGGAGGCGGCGCCCGGAAGGAGTCGACCGGCGAGGGGAAGCCGAGGATCCCGCAGGTCGAGGCGATGCCGTCGTCGCCGTCGCGGTCGAGGCGCGCTTCGGCGTCGCTGCGGATCTGTTCGATTTCGCCGAACGTGGCGGCGAGCGCGGTCGTCATTTCGCTCCAGCCCTGCTCGTCGAGCCGCATCGCGATCCAGGTCAGGTGGCGGGTCTCCCGCGAGTCGAAGGTGTCGCTCAGCAGCGCCCCTTCGATCCGCGCCACCAGCCCCTGGACCATCGTCTTGCTGACCTTCACCCGCTCCTCGCGATCGAGTTCGTTCCACTCGCGGTCGTTGAAGAAGGCGCGCCCGAGCCCGCGGTACACGTGCTCGACCGAGCCTCGCCTGACCCTCTCCTCGACCACCGCCAGCGACCCGTACTTGGCCAACTCGCGAAAGTGGTAGGCGACGTGGGCGACCTCGAGGTCGGCCGGCGCGAGCCCTTCGCGACAGAACTCGACCGGGCTCATGTCGCGCTCGTTCAGGACTTCGAGGATCCGGACCCGCAGCGGATGGGCGAGGACAGTCGCGGCGGTCGACTTGTCGCGTTCGGCCCGGGTCGGTCTCCCACCACCGATTGGGGTTGTTCGATCACTCGATTCCATTTACGGCTGACCACCATAGTGCCCGAAAACGCGTCGAGGCGATAGCGAGGGCACCTTCAGTCGGCCGCAGATGGCGCATACAAAGGGTTTCGGGCATCCGACCAGACGGATGGCCCAGCGAAAGTGGGGTCTGGCCAGGGAAAGTGAGGTGAGCGATGGAGCTCTGCGACGGCCTGCGGGTGATCCCGCACCGGGGGATCAGCAAGGGCAACTAGGCTCGGCAGGGAGACGGCACCCTCGGGCGCCGTCTCCCGATCGGGCCGAGCGGCGATACTCGTGCCACCGACGAGCACCGAGGAAAGGACGGCAACCATGGCGGACTCCCCATCCCAGCTGATCGACGAACGGATCGTCGAACTGGGCGACTGGCGCGGCGACACCCTGGCCCGGGTCCGCGAGCTCATCAAGGAGGCCGACCCGGAGGTCGAGGAGACCTGGAAATGGCGCGGCGTCCCGGTCTGGGAGCACGACGGCATGATCTGCACCGGCGAGACCTACAAGCAGGTCGTGAAGCTGACCTTCGCCAAGGGAGCCTCCCTCCCCGACCCGGCCGGCCTCTTCAACTCGAGTCTCGGCGGCAACACCCGCCGCGCGATCGACATCCACGAGGAGGACGACCTCGACGAGCCCGCGCTGAAGGAGCTGATCCGGGCTGCGGTCGAGCTGAACACCGGCGGCTGAGCGGCCGCATCTAGATGAAGTACATCCCGCTGCCCGCCTCTTCCGCCTCCCGGCGGGCGACTTCGGCGATCGTCGTCTGGCCGAAGACCTTGCGCAGGGCGCCGACGCCCTCGGCCCAGATGCCGCCGGCCTCTTCGGCTTCGGAGCCGATTTTGCCGTCGAGGGCCTGGACGACCTCGAGCACGGTGATCTCTTCGGCCGGGCGGGAGAGGGTGTAGCCGCCGCGCATGCCGCGGTGGCTGGTCAGGAGACCGGCGCGGCGAAGGGTCGAGAAGAGCTGCTCGAGGAACTGCTCCGGGATGTCGCGGCGCTCGGCGAGCTCTTTGATCGGCACCGGCCGCTCACCCGAACGGGCCAGCTCGGCGAGGGCAACGACCGCATAGCGCGACTTCGAGGTGATCGAGATCACGGGGACTTTCTACCGCACGACGGACCCTTGGCTAGGATCGACTGATGTCGGGCGCATCGCTCGCGCCGATGCCCCCGTGCCCAACAAGTGATCGGAAGCAGTCCTGAGCAAACGCCCACAATGTCTTGTCGTGGACGTCCACCCGCTGGTGCGGTTGGGGGTCCGGGAAGTCCTGTCCGCCGATTTCGAGGTGCAGGAGGCCGCCGGCCGGGAGGAGGCGCTGGACCTCGTGCGCGACATCGGTGACTTCGACATCGCGATCCTCGACATGGGCTGGCGCCCTAACGGCGACGGGCCGTCGATCAGCGGCCCCGAGACGATCCGGGCGATGCGCCGCGCGGCGCCCGTCCTCGGCATCGTCGCCTACGGCGCCCGCCCCGAGCGCCACCTCGCCAGCGCCGCCCTCGGCGCCGGCGCGACCGCCTACCTCGCCCGCACCGCCGGCCCCGAGCAACTGCAGAAGGCGGCGCTCGCCGCCACCGCCCAGGAACGTTTCATCGATTCCGACGTGCCCCCGAAAGGCTCCCGCGCCCTGATCACCAAACGCCAGCGCGAGATCCTCCAGCTCCTCGCCGACGGCGAGTCCACCACCGTCGCCGCCCGCCGCCTCGGCCTCTCCGAAGAGACCGTGAAGACCCACATGAAGAACACCCTCGCCCGCCTTGAGGCGAAGAACCGCAGCCACGCCGTGGCGATCGGCCTGCGCGAATCGCTGATCGTCTAGACCGGCCTGGGATCCGGCTACTGCCCGTCGGCCCGCGCCGGATCGGGGAGCCCCCGGCCTTCCGTGGTGACTTACTTCGACATGGGCGAAGTTTCTGACCATGGAACGAGCTGGCCCGGGATGGCTGCGCCGCCGGGCGGCTGTCTGCCTAGATCCAGCCGCGGTCGCGGGCGGTCAGGACGGCCTGGGCGCGGTCGACGGCGCCGATCTTGCCGTAGACGTTGTGGAGGTGGGTGCGGATGGTCGAGACCGAGAGGTGCATCTCGGTGGCGATCTGCTTGTAGACCATGCCTTCGGAGAGGTGGCGAAGGACGTCGAGCTCGCGGGCGGAGAGCGGGCAGGGCTCGGAGATGCGGCCCGCTTCGGTGGTCGCGAGGGGCAGTTCGTAGAGGAGGTCGCGGAGGGCGTCGGGGCCGAGGCCGACCCGCTCGCAGCTTGCCGTCAGCCGCTCCGGCGAGATCGCCTCGCCGTTGGTGTAGTGGGCGACCATGTCGGCGGCGGACACCATCGCGGCGAGGCCGTCGGCGTCCTCGGCGTGGTGGCGCTCGATCGCCACCGCGAGCCGCTGCGGCAGGTTCCAGCGCCGCGCCAGCACGCCGCCGACCAGGGCATGGTCGATCCCGAGCTGCTCGCGTTCGTCGCGCAGGCGCTGCTCGGGGGTCCGCGAGGCGGCGTCGAAGTAGACCTTGTAGCCGGGGTGCAGGCGGGAGATGACGAGCCTGCCGATGTCGTGGAGGAGCGCCGCCGCGGCGAGCTCGTCGCGTTCGACCCAGCCGACGGCGCGGCCGATCTGGTCGGCGGCGCGCTGAGTGGCGAGCGCGTGGACGCGGAAGCGCTCCGGTTTCAGCTCCCAGCCGCCGTTGGACTCGAAGAAGTCGAAGCTCGGCGCGGTCCCGGCGATCGCCAGGACGCCCGACGGGCGCAGCACGTCGACGGCCTCGGGGATGCCCGCGACGCCGCCCGCCGCGCTCCCGCCGCGGTTGGCGAAGCGGAGCACCGAGATCGCCAGCGCGACGTCGGCCTCGACCGCTTCGACCAGGTCGCCGACCCGCGCCGTGTCGGCGGTCGCGGCGAGGATCACGCGCTCGCGCGACTCGATCAGGACCGGGAAGCGCTCCACCGCCTCGAAGGCTTCGGCAAGCCGCGATCCAGGCGCCGGAGCGCCGCGCCCGCCGCCCTTCGCGGGGAGCTCCGCGGTCGCCGGGCGGCCCGCGGTCTGGGTCGTGGTAGCTGCCATCCCGCACAACATCGGCAGATGGCGGGAGATGGTTTAGCGAGGAACACCCGCGTTTTCGGTACGGATGCGGGGAATTCGTGCGTAAATCGGCTCAGGAACCGGCTGCAAGACGGCTTGCGGCGGCGCCGACCCGCGCCAACGTCTCCTCCCGACCCAGCGTCGCCAGCGACTCGAAGATCCCCGGCGACACCGAGGTGCCGGTGATCGCCACCCGCAGCGGCTGGTAGAGGCGCCCCGGCTTGACGTCGAAGCGGTCGAGCAGCGGCGCCAGCGCCCCCTCGATCGCCTCCGGCGTATACGGCTCGACCGCGCCGAGCGCCTCGCCGGCGGCGGCGAGCATCTCCCCCGTCCCCGGCTTCATCACCTTGTCCCAGGCCTTCTCGTCCTCGACCGGCGGCTCGTAGAGGAAGCGGATCAGCGGCCAGACCTCCTCCAGCGTCTGCGCTTTGTCCTGGACGATCGCGCAGGCGCCGCGCAGGCTCGCGTCGGGTTCGCGGCCGAGGTGGCGGGCGACCGCCGCCGTGTACTCGTCGAGCGGCATCTCGCGCATGAAGCGGCCGTTCAGCCAGCGCAGCTTCTTCTCGTCGAAGATCGCCGCCGACTTGCCGACGTCGGCGACGTCGAAGCGCCGGATCAGCTCCTCGGTCGACATCAGGGTCGTGTCGTCGTCGGTCCCCCAGCCGAGCAGCGCCAGGTAGTTGCGGACCGCGGCCGGCAGGTAGCCGGCGTCGCGCAGCTCCTGCACCGAGGCGGCGCCGTGGCGCTTGGAGAGCTTCTTGCCGTCGGGGCCGTGGAGCAGCGGCAGATGGGCGTAACGCGGCGGCTCGTGGCCGAGGGCGCGCAGCACGAGCAGCTGCTTCGGCGTGTTGGAGAGGTGGTCGTCGCCGCGGACCACCTCGGTGATCTCCATCTCGGCGTCGTCGACCGCGACCGCGAAGTTGTAGAGGACCGAGCCGTCGCCGCGGGCGATCACGAAGTCGTCGTAGGCGACGTTTGGGAAGGCGACCGGGCCGTGGATCAGATCGTCGACGACCGTCTCGCCCTCGTCGGGGACCCGGAGGCGGATCGCGGCGCCGGGCTCCTCGGTCGGCGTGCCGCGGTAGCCGCGACCGGCCCCGTGCTCCTTCTTCCACGCCTCCACATCCTTGGCCGTGGCGGCGTCCCGGTACGCGGCGCCAGAGGCGAGCAGGCGCTCCAAGGCCGCGGCGTGGCGATCGGCGCGGCCGGCCTGGGAGATCGGCCCCTCGTCGTAGGTGAGGCCGAGCCAGTCCATCGCGTCGAGGATCTGGTCGACGTTCTCGGCGGTCGAGCGCTCGGGGTCGGTGTCCTCGATCCGCAGCACCAGGCGCCCCTCGGGCGCGTGCCGGGCGGCGAGCCAGTTGTAGAGTGCCGTCCGCGCTCCGCCGATGTGCAGCGCACCGGTCGGCGAAGGCGCAAATCGAAAGCGAGGGCTGTCTCTCTTCATGTTCATCGGTGCTCATGTCTCCACCTCGGGCGGTCTCGACAAAGCGGTCGAGCGAGGCAGCGAACGCGGCTGCGAATCTATCCAGATCTTCAACCAGAGTCCTCGGATGTGGCGTCCGACGAACTATGGCGAGGACGACTTCGCCGCCTTCCGCGAGGCGATGGACGCCTCCAA
This sequence comes from Actinomycetota bacterium, assembly GCA_018268675.1. Classification (GTDB taxonomy): domain Bacteria; phylum Actinomycetota; class Thermoleophilia; order Solirubrobacterales; family 70-9; genus VAYN01. Next base: position 72,494 of record JAFDWB010000079.1, on the reverse strand, counting down.
GGTCGAACGGGTGATCATCCACGCGGTCTACCTGATCAACACCGCGAGCAAAGACAAGGAGCTGAGCAAGAAGTCGCTCGCATCGCTCACCCACTCGCTGCGGATCGGTGACGCGATCGGCGCGAGCGGCGTCGTCCTCCACCCCGGCTCGACCCTGGGCGATCCGCTGAGACCGGCCCTGAAACGTGCCGCCAAAGTGATCAAGGCCGCACTGAAGGACACCGACCGCTGCAAGCTCCTGCTCGAGCAGACGGCCGGCCACAAAGGCCTGATCGGCCGCGACTTCGAGGAGACGGCGGAGCTGATCGACCTGGCGGGCGGCGGCGAGCGGCTCGGCCTCTGCCTCGACTCCTGCCACATGTTCGTGCAGGGCTACGACATCACCGACGAAGAGCACCTCGCCGCCGTCCTCGACGAAGCCGACGCGAAGGTCGGCATCGAGCGCCTCGGCGCGGTCCACGTCAACGACGCCGCCGCCCCGCTCGGCTCCTGTCGCGACCGCCACGCCAACATCGGCAAGGGCGAGATGGGCCGCAAGGGCCTCGCCGCCTTCCTCTCCGAGCCCCGCTTCGAGGGCCTCCCCGCGACGCTCGAGACTCCCGGGCCCGACAAGAAGGGCACGAGCAAGGCCGAAGTGACCGCGGCAAGGCGCCTGCGTCGCGAAGGCCTGAAGCGCCGCGGGAAGTAGCCAGGCGACAAGGGCCGGTCCCCCCGGACCGACCCTTGCACTCCCGCCGTCAATCGATCTATTGGATGTGGACGCCGGAGATCGCGCGTGAGATGACCAGGCGCTGGATCTCGGAGGTGCCCTCGAAGATGGTGTAGATCTTGGCGTCGCGGTGCATCCGCTCGACCGGGAACTCGCGCGTGTAGCCGTTGCCGCCGAGGATCTGGATCGCGCGCTCGGTGGCCCAGACCGCGACCTCGCCCGCCTTCAGCTTCGACATCGAGCCCTCCGCCGCCTCGAATTTCTTGCCCGTCCGCCCCATCCAGGCGGCGCGCCAGACGAGCAGGCGGGCGGCGTCGATCTCCAGCTTCATGTCGGCGAGCGTGAAGGCGATCGACTGGTTCTCGACGATCGCGCGGCCGAACTGGCGGCGCTCTTTGGCGTACTCGAGCGCGTACTCGTAGGCGGCCCGAGCGATCCCGAGTGCCTGCGCGCCGACCACCGGCCGGCTCGCCTCGAAGGTCTGCATCGCCGCCTGCGATTTGGAGCGCTTGCCTTCCCGTACCCGGGCGAGGCGTTCGTCAAGCTTCTCTTTGCCGCCGAGCAGGCAAGAGCCCGGGACGCGACAGTCGTCGAGGTGGACGTCGGCGGTGTGGGAGGCGCGCAGGCCATGCTTCTTGACCTTGGCGCCCTGCTCGCAGCCCTTGGTGCCGGGCGGGACGACGAAGGCGGCGTGGCCGCGCGAGCCGAGCTCGCGGTCGACCGAGGCGATCACCACGTGGACCTTGGCGATGCCGCCGTTCGTCGCCCAGGCCTTCTGCCCGTTCAGCACCCACTCGTCGGTCGCCTCGTCGTACTTGGCGGTGGTGCGGATCGCCGAGACGTCGGAGCCGGCGTCCGGCTCCGAAGAGCAGAACGCCGCCACCGCCGGCTCCTCGACCGTGCCGAAGCATTGCGGGATCCACTCCCCCATCTGCTCCGGCGTTCCCTGCCCGAAGATCGCGACGACCGCGAGCGAGGTGCCCATGATCGCCATGCCGATGCCCGCATCGCCCCAGAAAAGCTCCTCGTTGACGATCGGAAGCGTCAGCCCGGTGTCGTCGGCCCAGAACTGGCCCAACCCTTCGAAGCTGTAGAGGCCGATCTTGGCCGCCTCGCCGATCACCGGCCAGGGCGTTTCCTCGCGCTCGTCCCACTCGTGCGCGGCGGGCCGGACGACGTTCGCGGCGAAGCCGTGGACCCAGTCCCTGATGTCCTTCTGGTCCTGGGTGAGCTCGAGCGTGAACGCCCGCCCATCGCTGGTGACGGGGGGCTCACCGGCCAGCCCGGTCAGAACCTCGTCCGCGTCAGTCTCGGTGACCGTGCTGGTCGCGTCACTCACGGTTTGGCATCCTACACCAATCTGTGTCGTCGTACATGGATCGGTGTCGGGCTCGCGAGGGACGCCAAGGGTTCTGGGGTTTGCGGGTGGCCATCGGGTGTCCTCCGCCTGAAGCCGTTGCGCAGCTGGGTAGCCGGGGAGGGTTCAGGCGCCTGTCCGTGAGCTTCATTCGGAGGGACATCCGATGGCCCCACACGCGCTCCGGACGGCGAACTCCCCCATGTACTTGGGATAGGAGAGAGAGGTCTCCGAAACTTCCCGGGCTCGGCGAGGCACCCTCGCCAGGGCAGCGTCGAGACCAGCCCATTGGTCGAGGTTCCCTTGGCAACTGCGCCTGGGGATGGTGAGATGTCCGCGCTGTCTCGTCTCTCCTCTCCCACCAAACTCCGGAAGGAACACGTCAGATGAAGCGGTTGCGAAGCAGGTTGACCTATTCGAACGTCATGGTCACCGTCCTGGCAGTCCTCGTCCTCGGTGGAGGCACCGCCTACGCGACGACGTCGATACTGCCGAAGAACAGCGTCGGCTCCAAGCAGATCAAGAAAGGCGCGATCACCCCGGCGAAACTCAGCCCGGCGGCGAAGGCGGCCCTGACCGGACCGGCGGGTCCGCAGGGCAAGGAAGGCACGGCCGGGAAAGAAGGAAAAGAAGGCAAAGAAGGTCCGATCGGCCCGAGCACCCTCTACTCCGACACCGGCGCGTTCGGGAGCGCGACCGCGGGCGTCGAAAAAAGCATCCGAGCCTCGGTGACGGTACCCGCGGGCATCTACCAGGTGATCGCGTCGCAGACCGCGCAACCAAGCGGCGGCAAAGCGGAGCTCGATTGCTACATCTACGCCGGCGCCACCCAGGAGGCCAGCTTCTACTCGAAACTGGCGAGCGAAACCGACGGCGTCGTGACGGGCGTGGCGACCGTCACGGTGACGGCTCCCACCGAACTGAGCGATCAGTGTCGGGCCTTCGAAAACAACGTGATCATCCCCGAACCGAAGATCGTCGCCTTGAAGGTCGGAGCCATCGGATAGCTCGACAACCGGAGGAATGATGCGGCGGCCGGGGGGACCGCCGCGTCACCGACCGCCGGATGGCCCAAGGTCGAGTTGGTCCGGGCGGGGTCGCGCCTCGGGGCGTTGTGGGGTCGCCACCAGCGAGTGAGTTCGCACTTATCCGCGCATACCGAGGGTTTCTGCGAACTCACCACGGCCCCCCGTCCCTTTCCAGCAAAACACACACCGCCTGAGACGCCATCCCCCAGCCGATGCCCGGCGCGCTCCGGAAGGGCGCCCCCTCGCAGACCGTCCTTAACGTCCCATCCCCGCTTAAACGTCCCGCAGATCGAACGCCCGCAACCCCTCGACCCCGTCATCCGTGCAGTCGAAAAATCTCCGGTTGACACAGTCGTAGCTCTCCCCCTCGCCGTTGTAGGCCTGCTCGACCGAGAACTGGCAGTGGGGCAGCGGCGTGCCGGTCATCTTGACGCCGCCGAAGCCGCCCTTCTCGAGCACCGCGGCGAGATCGACCTGGGCGCCGAAGACTTCCTGCATGCAACCGACGTACTGGCGGCCGTCGAGGCGGTCGACGTAGCTGTAGAGGAAGCGGCAGCCGAGTTCGATGCAGCCGCGCGGCTCCACCATCTTGTCGCAGAAGGAGCGACATTGGCGGCACTCGCCGACCTCGGTGCGGGTAGCGGTCATTGGTTAAGTCTAGGGACGTCGGACCGCGGAACAAAGCGGTTCAAGCCGTTCGGGGCCCTCAAGCGGCGAGCGTGTCGGCACCCAGCAGCTGCTCGATCTCGTAGCGGAGATTGGGCGATTGCTGGACCTTGTACTTCTCCCCGCAGCGGATCATCCGCGGGCCTTCGGGCGTCTCCACCACGAGGTGGACGTCGGAATCGCCCTTGTGATCCTCGAACAGCGTCTTCAACTCGTCGAGCACCACCGGGTCCGCCGCCTTCGCGGCCGGGAGCGAGAACTGGAAGGGGCCGCTCGACACCGGCGCGGCGGGGGATTTCGCGGGCGCGTTCTGGGCCGCCCGCTCGACCTCCTGGGCGTCGGGTTCGAAGCGCTGCGCCTCCTGCACGACCAGCTTGGTCTCGTTGCGGTCCTTGTGGTCGATCCGGCCGCGCACGATCACGATCGCGTCGGGGGCGATGACCTGCGCGCTCTCCGCCTCGTCGGCCTTGAAGACGAGCATCTCGATCTGACCCTCGACGTCGTCGAGCGTGGCGAACATCATCTGGCTGCCGCTCTTGGTGCGGATCTTTTTGGTCTCGACGACGATGCCGCCGACCGTCACCCAGGCGCCGTCCGGTTTGCGGTCGAGCTCCGAGAGGCTGCAGTCGACGCGCGCCCGGAGCGCCGGCCCGACTTCGGTCAGCGGGTGCGAGGAGAGGTAGGTGCCGAGCGTCTCCTTCTCCATCGCCAGCAGCTCGGCGCGGTCGAACTCGGCAGCCGAGATCGGCGGCCGCGCCTGCGCCGGGGCCGCGCCGCCGCCGATCGAGTCGTCGCCGAAGTCGAAGATCGAGCCCTGGCCGAGCTGCGCGTCTTCCTGCGCCTTCTGGCCGGAGGCCTGGGCGGCGGGGAGCGCCTCCAACATGCCCTTGCGGGTCGCGCCGGTGGCGTCGAGCGCGCCGCATTTGATCAGGCATTCGATCGCCCGTTTGTTGACCGCGCGCGCGTCGACCCGTTCGCAGAAGTCGTAGATCGAACTGATCGGCCCGTCCTCGCGCGCCCGCAGGATCGCCTCGACCGCCGCGTGGCCGACGTTCTTCACCGCGTCGAGGCCGAAGCGGATCGCGTTCTCGGAGACGACGAAGCTGTGGTCGGAGGCGTTCGCGTCGGGCGGCAGCACGTCGATCCCCATCTCCGCGCAGCGGTTGACGAAGAACGGGACCTTGTCTTTGGTGTTCATCACCGAGGAGATCACCGCCGCCATGTACTCGGCCGGGTAGTTGGCCTTGAGGTAGGCGGTGCGGTAGGAGATCAGCCCGTAGCACGCGGCGTGCGACTTGTTGAACGAGTAGTCGGCGGCGGCTTCGTTCAGCTTCCAGAGGTCCCTGGCGACGTTCGGCGCGGTGTTCGACTTCGCCAGCCCTTCCATGAACTTGTCTTTCATGGTCGCCATCAGGTCGCGCTTCTTCTTGCCGATCGCCTTGCGCAGGTCGTCCGCCTCGGTACCGGAGAACCCCGCCATCGAGCGCGAGATCTCCATCAGCTGCTCCTGGTAGATGACGCAGCCGTGGGTCTCTTCGGTGATCGCGCGCAGGCGCGGGTCGGGGTAGCTCACCGTCGAGGGATCCTTCTTCCCCTTCGCGTAGGTGGGGATGTAGGCCATCGCGCCGGGGCGGTACAGGGCGCCGAGCGCGACCAGGTCGCGGAACTCGGTCGGCCCGACCCGCCGCAGGGCGTCGCGCATCCCGTCGGACTCGAACTGGAAGACACCGGTCGAGTCGCCGCGCGCCAGCATCTCGTAGGTCTTCTTGTCGTCGAGCGGGATCGAGTCCATCTGGATCTCCTCGCCGCGGGAGCGCCGGATGATGTCGATCGCGTCCTCGATCACGTCGAGGTTGCGGAGGCCGAGGAAGTCCATCTTCAGCAGGCCCATCTCCTCGATCGGGCCCATCGAGTACTGGGTCACGATCTTGTACTGGCGCTCCGGCTTGCCGGCTTTGCCGTCGGGATTGGCGGGTGCCGTCTTGTCCTCGGCGAGCTGGAGCGGCACCACCTCGTGCAGCGGCCGGTCGGCGATCACCACCGCGGCGGCGTGGATCGAGTTGTTGCGGATGATCCCCTCGAGGCCGCGGGCGACGTCGACGATCTTCTTCGAGTCGGGCTCGGCGTCGTAGGCGCCTTTCAGCTCCTGCCCCGGCGCCAGGCATTCCTCGAAGGAGGGGCTGCGGCCCATGATCGGCTCCGGGATGAGCTTCGCCAGCCGGTCGCCGGTGCCGTAGTCGTAGCCGAGCACGCGGGCGGCGTCGCGGGTCGCGGCGCGCGGCGCCATCTTGCCGAAGGTGATGATCTGGGCGACCGACTCGCGGCCGTACTTGTCGGCGACGTAGCGGATCATCCGCTCGCGGCCGCGGACCGAGAAGTCGATGTCGATGTCGGGCATCGATTTGCGCCCGGGGTTGAGGAAGCGCTCGAAGATCAGGCCTTCGGCGAGCGGGTCGAGGTCGGTGATCCGCAACACGTAGGAGACGATCGAGCCCGCCGCCGAGCCGCGGCCCGGGCCGACCGCGACGCCGTTCTCCTTCGCCCAGGTGACGAAGTCCCAGACGATCAGGAAGTAGGAGGAGAAGCCCATCTCCTCGATCACGCCGAGCTCGAAGTCGAGCCGCTCGACCGCCTCGGCGGGCGGCGGGTCGCCGTAGCGGGCGCGCAGGCCTTCGCCCGCGATCCGGCGCAGCATCGCCTCCGGCTCCTCGCCGGTCTCGGTCGGGTAGCGCGGCAGCAGCAGCTTGCCGAGCTCGATGTTCAGCGAGCAGCGCTCGGCGACCTCGAGCGAGGTCGGCACCGCCTCGGGCCACTCGGCGAACGCCTCGTGCATTTCTTCGCTGCTTTTGATGTAGAACTCGTTCGTGTCGAAGCTCAGCTTCGGCGCTTCCAGGGTGGACTTCGTCTGCACGCACAGCAGCGCCGCGTGGTTGTCGTAGTCCTCGCGGGTGAGGTAGTGGACGTCGGCGGTGGCGACCAGCGGCCGGCCCAGCTCCTTCGCGTAGCGGACGATCCCGGCGTTCGCCTTGTCCTGCTCGGCGATGCCGTTCTTCTGCACCTCCATGTAGACCTGCTCGGGGCCGAAGGCCTGGATCAGGTCGTCGAGGTGGGCGCGGGCGTCGTCCTCGCGCTCTTCGACCAGGCGTCGGCAGAGGCGCGAGGCGAGGCAGCCGCTGAGCGCGATGACGCCCTCCGAGTGGCGCGCCAGCAGCTCCATGTCGACGTTCGCCTTGCCGCGCGAGAACCCCTCCAGGAACCCGGCCGAGGTGAGCTTGACCAGGTTGGCGAAGCCGGTGTCGTTTTCGGCCAGCAGGGTGATGTGGTTGCGCTCGTACCGGGTCTGCTCCTTGATCGCCTGGCGGTCGTCGACCAGGTAGGCCTCGAGCCCGACGATCGGCTTGATCCCCTGCTTGTTGCAGGCCTTGTACAGGTCGACCGCGCCGTTCATCACCCCGTGGTCGGTGAGCCCGAGCGCGGGCTGCCCGAGGTCTGCCGCCCGCTTCGCCATCGCGTCGATCTTGCAGTGGCCGTCGAGCAGCGAGTACTCGCTGTGGGCGTGGAGGTGGACTGCGGCAGGCGTGCTCACGACACCTCCGACTATGTCAAGACGAGGTGACGGAACCGACCGCGTTTGCCCCTAAATCCGGCCCCTTTCGCTCAATAGTGCGACGCGAGCAGGACCAGGACCCCGGCGACGACGCTGCTCAGCGTGGTCGCGAAGAACCGGATCATCAGCTTGTGGATGCCGGCGAAGCCTTCCTGCGTGGCCCGGAATCCTGCAGTCATCTCCCTCCGCAGTTCGCGGATGTCGGTTTCGACCCGCTCGAAGCGCCGGTCGACCTGCTCGAATCGGTGGTCGACCTGCTCGAAGCGCCGGTCGACCTGCACGAATCGGTGGTCGACCTGCTCGAAACAGCGATCCACCTGTTCAAAGCCACGGTCGACGCGTTTCGAGAGCTCGTCGACCCGCTTTTCGGTGCCCGTGTCGGTCATCGTCTCCATGGATAGACCGTAGGCCGAAAAATCGCAATGGTGGTGCGCGAAAAGTTACATTTGCCGCACCGGAATGGGAAATTTCCGTGCCGGAGGCTGCGGATGGGGAGATTCAGAGGCTGCCGCAGACCCAGGCACTCGGCCCGGAGTCGGCCCAGATTTCGGCGGCGATCCGGTCCTGTTCGGCCTTCGGCGCATTCTGCGGTTCGCCCCGGCCGCCGTACAGTTCCCAGGTCGAGGGGAGGATCTGGTACGCGCCGCCGGCGCCGCTCGACGGGTTGACGGCGCTGTAATTGCCACCCGACTCGCACATCACGATGTAGGTCGGGATCGAGTAAGGCCCGCCGAGCCAGCGGCCGACTTCCGTTTCGGCGGTCGCGTTGGCTTCCGCTTCGCTTTCCGCGGCTTCGCGCCGCGCCCGCGCTTCCCCCGCGCGGATCTGCTTGATGTCGCCGACCCAGGATTCGATGTCGCCCTTCAGCCGCGAGAGCGCGGCTTCGCGGGCGCCGCTGACCGCGGCCAGATGCGCGGCCGACGCCGCCGCCGCTTCGCGGACCGCGGCGATTTCTTCGCGCGCGGCCGCCATCCGTTCGTCATAGGCGACCGCCTTGCGGCGCGCCGCCGCCACCACCGTCACCTCGTGGCGCACTTCGTTGCGCGCTTCGCCGACCCGCCGGGCCAGCGCCGTGTCGGCTTCGTTGATCTCCCGCAGGTAGGCGTCGCGGGTGACCAGTTCTTCGTAATTGCCGGAGCCGAAGATCAGGTTCGCGGTTTCCGGCACGCCGCTCTCGTAGATCGCCACGACCCGTGCCGCCAGCGCCGCGTGCGAGCGCCGCAGGCGCGCCTTCTCGACTGCCAGCCGGCGCCGCGTCGTCGCCACTTCCTCGCTCAGCTGCGCCTCCCGCGCTTCGCCTTCGGCAAGCAGGCCCGACAGCCGTTCCTCGTGCTTTTCGGCCCGCGCCGCTTCCGCTTCGGCGCCCGCCAGTTCGGCCTGGCTCGCCTGCAGCTGCCCCGCCAGAGCGCTCGCTTCTTCACGCCCCGCGGCCAATCTCGCTTCCAGCTTCCCTCGATCCGCCGCCCGCGCCCCCGGCGCCAGCGCCAACACGAGCGCCACGAGCACCCCGAGCAGCGCCCCCGCGCCGACCAGGGCGAAGGGATCCGATCTGGTCCGAGCCGACGCCAAAGCGGCATCGAGGCTAGCGCCGCCCCCTCTTTTCCCCGGCTAGTTGACGATAAAGCGACACAAAAGTTTCAGGGTCCGGAAGGGAAGGCGGCGGGGCGCGCCGGGGTGAGTTCGACAGCGGGACGCCGGGTGCGGAGGAAGGGTCGCGGGAGTGTGACGGCGGCGCGGGTCCGTCACCGAAGCGGGAACTCGTGACATAGACGTCGGGAAGATCGGGGACCTCGTCCTGGTCAGGAGGACGCCCTCCGTCCAGCTGTTCCTTATGCCGGTATATCGGCCATAAGGAACAGCTGGACGGCGCCAGGTCGGGGAGAACGCGCTGCGAGGATCTGGGTCGCCACATGGCAAGGTGAAATCACGCTGCGTGACTTTGCCCCCCTATACGGTGGAAAACTCACTCAGCGGGTCTCCGGGCCCCTCGATCCCCGGCCTCGGGAGCGCTCCCCTCCTCGCGAGGACCGTCACGGAAGTCCGACTTCGTGCCGTCCCTGTTCGCTCCCCACGGACCCTCACGTCCAGGATGCACCTCGGACGGGCGCAAAAGCCGCCGCCTACCCCCCGTCCCTTTCCCGCAGCTGGTGGGCCAGGCGGGACTGCAGGGACCAGAGCTCGATGAAGCCTGGGGACGAGGTCTGGGAGAAGAGCTCTTCGCCGGAGGCGGCGAAGCTCGCGAGGGAGGCGTCGTAGACGGCGTTCGGGGAGGAGCGGGTGACGACGCGGACGCTGCCTTTGTAGAGGCGCAGGCCGATCTCGCCGGTGACCCGGGCGTTGACCGCCGACATGTAGGCGTCGAGGTCCTCGCGCAGCGGCTCCCACCAGAGGCCGGCGTAGACGAGGTATCCCCAGCGCTGGTCCATCTGGGGCTTGAACTGGTTCTGGTGGATCGTGCCGACCAGGCGCTCGAGCTCCTCGTGCGCGGTCAGGATCAGGGCCGCCGCCGGCACCTCGTAGATGTCGCGCACCTTGAGGCCGACGATCCGGTCCTCGATGTGGTCGACGATCCCGACCCCGTGGCGGATCCCCAGCGCGGCCGCCCGTTCGAGCAGGTCGACCAGGCCGAGCCGCTCGCCGTCGATCGACACCGGCAGCCCGGCCTCGAAACCGATCCTCACCACCTGCGCCTCGTCCGGTGCCTCCTCGGGCCGCGTCACCAGCTGGAAGACGTCGTCCTCGGGCGCGTGCTCCAGATCCTCGATCCAGCGGCCCTCCGAGGAGCGCCCCCAGAGGTTGTCGTCGATCGAATACGGCGCCACCTCGGTCCCGCCCTTCACCGGGATCCCGTGGTCGCGGGCGTAGGCGATCTCCTCGTCGCGCCCCATCGCCCAGGTGCGCACCGGCGCGATCGTCCGCAGCTCCGGCGCCAGCGTCGCCACCGTGGCCTCGATCCGCACCTGGTCGTTGCCTTTGCCGGTGCAGCCGTGGGCGATCGTGTCGCAGTTCGACCGGCGCGCGTACTCGACCGCGAGCTGCGCGATCAGCGGCCGGCCGAGCGCCGTGAACAGCGGGTAGCCGTTGCCGTAGACCGCGTTCGCCTTGATCGCCGGGGCGAGGAACTCGGCGGCGAACTGCTCGCGGGCATCGACCACGTGGCACTCGACCGCGCCCAGCCGCTTCGCCTTGTCTTCGATCACCTCGTAGTCCTCCCCCGGCTGCCCGAGGTTGACCGTCAGCGTCACCACTTCGGCGTCGTAGGAATCCTGGATCCACTTCAGCATCACGCTGGTGTCGAGGCCGCCCGAATAGAGCAGCAGGACCCTGTCCACCTGGGACGGATCGGCCTCATAGCTCGCGGTGGGACGCTGCCGCGTCGGATCAGCGCCCGTCATTCAGATTCCACTCCGCCACTTTCCGGACCTTCGACACCTTCTTCAACCGGCGCTTCTTCGATTTCCCCGCCGGCCGCTTCTTCGCCGGTTTCTTCTTCCGGCACTTCTTCGATCCCGCCGGTTTCGGATTCCGCTTCTTCTCCTTCTTCGGCGCCTTCGGCTTCTTCTTCTTTTTCGGTTTTTTCTTTCGCCGGCACGGTCACTTCTTTGGTGACCTGCTTGGTTTCCGTGACGGTCTTCGTTTCGCCGCCCCCGCAAGAGGAGACCAGGCCGATCAGCAGACCGAAGATGATCACGCCCATGATCAGGACAACCAGGCGCAGGTTGCCTTTCGGTGGTTGTTGGGGCGGACGACGACGGCGCGGCGGTTCGTCGTCATAGCTCATGAGTCGCGTCGGATCCTCGTTCATCTAGTACCTGTACTACGTCGGGACCGCAGTCCCTCTACCTAAATTTCGTCGGCGACCTACTGCTCGGGGCCGAGGATCGCGTCGAGGATCGCCCGCGTGTCGGTGATCGCGAAGCCGCTGCGCAGGCGCGCCTCGATCTCCGCGCGACTGGAGCCGGAGACCGCCATCTGGGTCGCCAGCAGCCGCGCGCCGGCGGGCGAGTCGCTCGGGCGGGCCGGGTCGGGGTCGAAGTCATTCTGGTCGCGGTCCGGATGGCCGACGACGGTCAGCGACGGGCCGGCGGGCCGGCGATCGTGCGGGTCGCCGTCGGGGTCCGCCGGGCGCCACGCCACCCTCGCGCCGCCGGCGGACTCGCCCCCCAACCCCGCCTTCGCCTCGGCCACCGCCCGCTGCAGGGCCTCCGCCCCGCGCCGCAGCGCCTCGGCCTGGGCACCGATCTCCTCGGTCAGCGCGCCCAACCCGGCGAGCCGCTCGGCGACGATCCGGTCGGCCTCCTCGTGGGCGTCGTCGATCCGCGTCCGCGCTTCCCCCTCGGCTTCGTCGATCACCCGCTTCGCCGCGGCCTCGGCCGCGGCGAGGATCTCGGCCAGGCGAGCCGCGGTCTGGTCTTCGATCTCCCGTCGCCGGGCGCGGTCAGGGCTCACGATGTCCCAAGCCTAGCCTCAACCAGCGATTCGCCGATCAGCGCGACCGCGCGGTCGATCTGCTCCGGCTCGACCACCAGCGGCGGCAGCAGGCGCAGCGTCCCGGCCGCCGGGACGTTGACGACGAGCCCGCGCCGCAGGAGGTCGGCGCCGACGGCGGCCGCGTCGATCCCCTCCTCCAGCGCGACGCCGACCATCAGGCCGCGCCCGCGGGTGCCGGCGACGCCGGGGAGCGCCTCGAGCCCGCTCCGCAGCCTTGTCCCCAGCTCGCGCACCGAGCGCAGGAGCGCCGGGTCGTCGACCGCGTCGAGGACCGCCAGCGCGGCGCTGGTGCCGATCGGCCCGGCGGCGAAGGTCGAGCCGTGGTCGCCGGGCTCGAGCGCGTCGGCCGCCGCCGGCCCGGTGATGCAGGCACCGATCGGCATCCCGCCGCCGAGCGCCTTGGCGCTGGTGATCACATCGGGGCGCACCGGCGTCTGCTCGTAGGCCCAGAGCGAGCCGGTCCGCCCGATCCCGGTCTGGATCTCGTCGAGGATCAGCAGCGCCCCGACCGCGTCGCAGGCCTCGCGCGCGGCGAGCAGCGCCTCGTCGGAGGTCGGCCAGACTCCCGACTCGCCCTGGATCGGCTCGATCAGCACCGCCGCCGTGTTCGGGCCGACGGCCGCGCGCAGCGCCTCCGCATCGTTGTCGGGCACGGCACGGAAGCCGGGCAGCATCGGCCCGAGCGCCTCGTTGCGGGCCAGCTTCGGCGTCGCCGCCAGCGCCCCGTAGCTGCGGCCGTGGAACTCGCTCTCGAAGCTGACGATCTCCGGCGCCCGGACCCCGCGCCCGTAGGCGTGCTTGCGCGCCACCTTGATCGCCGCCTCGGTCGCCTCCGTCCCAGAGTTGCAGAAGAAGACGCGGCCGCCCAGGCTCGACTCCGAGAGGCGCCGCGCCAGCCGCGTCATCGGCTCGGTGTAGAAGAGGTTCGAGACGTGCGTCAGCCGCCGGGTCTGCTCGGTGACCGCGGCGACCACCGCCGGGTGGCAGTGGCCGAGCGAGCAGACCGAGATCCCGGCGAGGAAATCGAGGTATTGACGACCCTCGGCGTCATAGAGGTAGACGCCCTCGCCGCGGACGAAGTCGACCGGCCCGCGCTTGTAGGTCCGCATCAGGTAGCGGTCCTCGAGCGCCTGCGTCTCGGCCAGGCCCATCGGCGTCGGATCGGCGCTCACGGGATCACCATCGTGCCGATCCCGGCGTCGGTGAAGAGCTCCAGCAGCAGGCTGTGGGGGACGCGGCCGTCGATGATGTGGGCCGACTGGGCGCCACCGTTGACCGCGTCGACGCAGGCCTGGAGCTTCGGCCGCATCCCGCCGGCCAGACCGGGCAGCGCCGCTTCCACCTCGGCCACCGCGGCCCGCGAGATCAGCGACCCCTCGTCGCCGGGGTCGGCGAGCCAGCCCTCGACGTCGGTGAGGAAGATCGCCTTCGTCGCCCCCAGCGCCGCCGCCACCTTGCCCGCCGCCTCGTCGGCGTTGACGTTGTAGGACTGGCCGGCCCGGTCGGACGCCGAGGAGGCGATCACCGGGATGTAGTCGACCGCGATGTGGTTGAGGACGTCGACGTCGACCCGCTGGATCTCGCCGACGAAGCCGACCCGGTCGGCATTCGGCGCCGGGGCCACCTCGAAGAGCGTCCCGTCCTCACCGGAGAGGCCGACCGCGGGCGAGCCGTGGCGGTTCAGCCGCTGGACGATTTCCGAGTTCAGCTTGCCGACCAGGACCATCTTCGCGATCTCCACCGTGTCGCCGTCGGAGACCCGCAGGCCCTCGACGAACTGCACCTCGAGCCCGAGCCGGTCCATATAGCGGGTGATCTCGGGACCGCCGCCGTGGACGACGATCGGGTTGAGGCCGACGTACTTGAGCAGGACGACGTCGGCGGCGAAGGCGTCGCGCAGGTCCTCGTCGAGCATCGCCGCGCCGCCGTACTTGATCACCACGGTGCGGCCGTGGAACTCGCGGATGTAGGGCAGGGCCTCGAGCAGCGTCTGCACGCTCGTCGCCGCCGCCCGCGACTGCGGGGCGCGCTCGGTCACGTCGTGTACTCCGCGTTCAGGGTCACGTACTCGTGCCCGAGGTCGGCGAAATAGACGTGGGCGCGAGCCTCGCCCCGACCGAGTCGCAGGGCGATGTCGGCCTCCGGCGTCTCCGCCCCGAGCTCGGTGGCGTCGATCGAGTCGGCGCCGATCTCGTCCATGTCGGCACCCACCAGCGCCGCCCCGGCCGCCTGGGCGATCCGGCCCCAGTTGGGGTCGCGGCCGTAGAGGGCGGTCTTGACCAGGGGCGAGTTGGCGATCGCGCGGGCGACGCGCTCGGCCTCGGCCTGGTCGGCGGCGCCGGTCACCTCGACCCGACCCGCCCGCGCGGTGCCCTCGCCGTCGCGGACGACCTCGATCGCCAGCTGTAGGAGGACCGCCTCGAGCAGGCCCGCGGGAAGCGGCTGCCCGGAGGCGCCGGTCGCCTGCAGGAGCACGGTGTCGTTGGTGCTCATCTGGCCGTCGACCGTGATCCGGTTGAAGGAGGAGTCGACCGCGCGCCGCAGCGCCGCGCCTGGGTCGGCGACCACCGCGTCGGTCTGCACGAAGCAGAGCATCGTCGCCATGTTCGGCTGGATCATCCCGGCGCCCTTCGCCTGGGCGGAGATGGTGACGCCGCCGGCGCGGAGCGTGCAGTGCTTCGGCCAGCGGTCGGTGGTCGTGATCGCCGCCGAGAAGACGGCGCCGCCGTCCGCCGCCAGGTTCGCTGCCGCCTCGTCGATCCCCGGTAGCACCGCGTCCATCGGCAGCGGCACGCCGATCACGCCGGTCTCGGCGACCGCGACCTGGGCGGTCTCCAGGCCGAGCGCCGCCGCGGCCCGCCCGCACATCGCGAGCGCGTCGGCGTAGCCCTGCTCGCCGGTCTCGGCGTTCGCGTTGCCGGATTGGACGACGGCGGCGCGGACGTGGGCCTGGTCGACGACGTCGCGGCACACCCTGACCGGCGCCGCGGCAGAGGCGTTGCGGGTCAAGACCAGCGCCGAGTCGACCCACTCGGCATCGCAGACGAGCAGCCCGACGTCGGTTCCCTCGCCCTTCAGGCCGACGTAGGCGCCGCCCGCGCGGAAGCCGGGCGCCAGTTGCGCCGGATCGAGCTCCTCGACGCCTGCAGGGGGATCGACCCACCGCGATCTGAAGAATCCGTCTGTCACCTGAGGCCCTCCGTCTCGTCCAGGCCCAGCATCAGGTTCAGGTTCTGGACGCCCTGGCCGGAGGCGCCCTTCCAGATGTTGTCGATCGCGCCGAAGGCCATCGCCCGGCCGTGCTCGTCGACGGTGACGTAGACGTGGCACTCGTTGGTGTCGCGGAGCGCGCGCAGGTTGGGCGGGCCGTCGAGGACGCGGACGAAGGGCTCGGAGGCGTAGCGCTCGCGGTAGAGAGCCTGGGCGGCATCCTTGCCGACCGGTTCGGTCAGCTCGACGAAGCAGGTCGCGAGCTCCCCTTGGTCGAGCGGCACCAGCGCCGGGACGAAGCTCACCGTCGCCTCGCTGCCGAGCGCCGCCAGCTCCTGTTCGATCTCCGGCCGGTGGCGGTGCCCCTCGGTCTTGTACGGGAAGGCGTTCTCGGTCATCGAGGAGAAGTGGACGACGTCGTCGGTCGAGCGCCCGTACCCGGAGGTGCCCTGGAACGCGGCGACGGCGACGTCGGCGACCAGGCCCTCTTCGGCGAGCGGCGCCAGCGCCAGCACGGTGGCGGTCGGGTAGCAGCCGGGGGTGGCGACGAGGTCGGCGCCGCGCAGCTCCTCCCGGTACATCTCGGTCAACCCGTAGACCCCGGTGCCGAAGAGCTCCGGCGCGCCGTGGGTGCCGTACCAGCGCTCGTAGGTTTCCATGTCGCGCAGCCGGAAGTCGGCGGAAAGGTCGACCACCTTGATCCCCGCCGCGCGCAGCGCCGCGTCGGTCGGCGCCGCGGCGCCGTGCGGGTAGGCGACGATCGCGGCGTCGATCCCGTCGAGGAGGTCGGCGTCCGCCAGGTCCAGCTCGGCCAGCTCGACCGGCACCCGGTAGCGCGGGTAGAGCTGGTCGATCCGCCGACCGGCGTCGGAGCGCGAGGTCGCCGCGACCAGCTCGAGGCGCGGGTGGTCCCAGACGATCCTCGCGGCCAGCGCGCCGGTGAAGCCGTTGGCGCCGGCGACGAGGACCCGCGCCGCGGGGTCGCCGGAGAGTGGCTGCCGGGAGTCCAGGTCAAGCACGGAGCGTGCCCCCGATCTTCGTCAGCTCCGCCTCGATCGAGGCGCGTGCCGCGTCCACCTCCTCGTCGGTGAGGGTGCGGTCGGCGGCGCGGAACTCGAGTGCCAGCGCCAGGCTCTTCTCGCCCTCGCCCAGCTGCTCGCCTTCGTAGAGGTCGAAGACCTCGGCCGCCCGGAGCAGCTCTCCACCGCCCGCCAGGACGGCGGCGCGGACGGTCGCCGCGTCGATCTCGGCGGGGACGACGACAGCGAGGTCGCGGAGCGCCGCCGGGAAGGTGGTGACGTCCTCGAAGGTCTCCTCGCCGAGGGTCGCCGCGGCGAGCAGCGGCGCCGCGTCGATTTCGAAGCCGACCGCGGCGGGGATGTCCCAGGTCCGGCAGACCAGGGGGTGGACCTCGCCGAGCCAACCGAGCGGCGCGCCACCGACCGCGACCGACGCACTCCGCCCCGGGTGCAGGAACGGCTCGACGGTGGGCGCGAACTCGAGCGGCGGGCAGCCGAGCGCGGCGGCGAGCGCCTCGAGCGCCCCCTTCAGGGAGAAGAAGTCGGCGGGCTCGCCCTTGCCCCGCCAGGAGCGCGGCACCAGCGCGCCGACCGCGAGGGCGCCGTAGCGGCGCGGCTCGGTGGCCGGCGCGGGCGTGTCGCCGGGGAAGTTCCCGGCCAGGGGCCCGCCCTCCACCGGCGGCGCGCCGCGCAGGTAGACCGCGCCCGCCTCGAACAGCGCCACCGCCTCGGCGCCCCGCGCCAGGTTCCGCGCCGCGACGTCGAGCAGCGAGCCGAGCAGCGTGGTGCGCATCGCCGCGCCCTCGTCGGAGAGCGGGTTGGCGACCAGGATCGGGTCGGCGCGGCCGTCGGGTTCCTCGATCCGGAGGCGCGCGGCCTCGCCGGGGTCGGTGAAGCTCCAACCGACGATCTGTTCGAAGCCGAGGTCGCGCAGCTCGTCTTCGGCGCGCCGGCGCAGCCGCTGGGTGCGGTCGAGCCGCCCGACCTTGCCCTCGCCGACCCGCGGCAGCGTCGTCGGCAGGTGGCGGTCGAAGCCGTGGAGCCGCCCGACCTCCTCGATCAGGTCGATCTCCCGGGTGACGTCGTGGTAGCGATCGGCGGGCACGCTCACCGCGAGGTCGGCGCCGTCGACCTCGACCCCGAAGCCGAGCCGCTCCAGGTAGGCGACCTGGTCGGCCTGCGGGATCGCCATGCCGAGGATGCCGGTGACGCGGGCGTCGCGCAGGAGCAGGATGCGCGGGGGCGGCGGCGGGGCGGCGACGTCGATCGTCCCGGGCACCATCGTCGCGCCGCAGAGCTCGACCAGGAGGCGCGAGGCTAGCGCCTGCGCCCGCAGCGTCAGGTCGGGGTGCAGCTGCTTCTCGAAGCGCGCCGAGGCCTCCGAGCGCAGCCCGAGCAGGCGCGAGGTGCGCAGCACGTTCGGCCCGTCCCAGTTCGCGACCTCGAGCAGGACGCTCGTGGTCGCCTCGCTCACCTCCGAGACCTGGCCCCCCATCAGCGCCGCGATCCCGGTCGGCTGGTCGCGATCGCAGACGAGCACCGTCTCGGCGTCGAGCTCCCGCTCGATCCCGTCGAGCGTCGTCATCTTCTCCCCGGGCCGGGCGGCGCGGACGATCAGCTCGCCGCCCGGGACCCGGTCGAGGTCGTAGGCGTGGAGCGGCTGCGCGGTCAGCAGCATCACGTAGTTGGTGATGTCGACGACGTTGGAGATCGGCCGCTGTCCGGCGGCGGCGAGGCGCGCCTGGAGCCAGAGCGGCGAGGGGCCGATCTTCACGTCGCGGAAGACGCGGGCGGTGAAGCGCGGGCAGAGGTCCGGGACCTCGACCGTGATCTTGGCGAAGTCCTCGACGCGGCCCGCACCGGTCGCGGGGGCGTCCTCCGCCCAGGGCTCGGGCCCGAGCGGCGCCCCGGTCACCGCGTGGACCTCGCGGGCCACCCCGAAGACCCCGAAGCAGTCGCTGCGGTTCGGCGTCACCTCGATCTCCAGCACCGGCTCGGCGAGCGGGATCACCGCGGCCAGCGGCGTGCCCGCGGCGAGCGCGTCGTCGAGCACCAGCGTGCCGTCGTGGTCGTCGCCGAGCTCGATCTCGTCGGCGGCGAGGATCATCCCTTCCGAGGCGACCCCGCGCAGCTTCGCCTTGCGCAGCTTCTCGCCGCCCGGCATCCGCGCCCCGGGGAGCGCCACGGCGACGGTCTGGCCGGCGGCGACGTTGGGGGCGCCGCAGACGATCGTGCGCGGGCCGTCCTCGCCGACCTCGACCGTGCAGACCCGCAGCCGGTCGGCGTCGGGGTGCTGGACCGCCTCGGTGACCTTGCCGACGACGAAGTTCTCGGGCGCGGGCGGGCCGACGACGTCGATCCGCTCGACCTCGGTGCCGGTCATCACCAGCCGCTCGGCGAGCTCCTCGGCGGGGACGCCGGGGTCGCAGTACTCGCGCAGCCAGGTGTAGGGCACCCTCATGAGAACTGCTCCAAGAGCCGCACGTCGTTGTCGAAGAAGCGCCGCAGGTCGGGGATCGCGTGGCGGAGCATCGCCACCCGCTCGATCCCGAGGCCGAAGGCGAAGCCCTGCACACGCTCGGGGTCGTACCCGGCGCCCTCGACGAAGCCGAGCACGTTCGGGTCGACCATCCCGGCGCCGAGGATCTCGATCCAGCCCTGTCCCTTGCAGAGATTGCAGCGGCTGCCGTCGGCGAGGAGGCCGGTGCCCTCGCACTGGAAGCAGGAGACGTCGACCTCGACGCTCGGCTCGGTGAAGGGGAAGTAGTGGGGGCGCAGGCGGACCTCGCGGGTGTCGCCGAAGAGCGCCCGCGACATCGCCAGCAGGGTGCCCTGGAGGTCGGCCAGGGTCAGCCCCTCGGCGATCGCGAGGCCCTCCATCTGGTGGAACATCGGGCTGTGGGTGGCGTCGGAGTCGCGCCGGTAGACCTTGCCGGGGATGACGATGAAGATCGGCGGCCCGTGCGTCTCCATCGCCCGGATCTGCATCGGCGAGGTGTGGGTGCGCAGCAGCACGTCGGGGTGCGACTGGATGTAGAAGGTGTCCTGAAGCTGGCGGGCCGGGTGGCCGACCGGGTGGTTCAGGGCGGTGAAGTTGTAGTAGTCATGCTCGATCTCGGGGCCTTCGGCGACCTCGTAGCCGAGCCCGACCATGATGTCCTCGATCAGCCGCGTGGTGCGGGTGATCAGGTGCAGGTGGCCGAGCGGTCGGGGCGGCGCGCCGGGCATCGTCACGTCGACGCGGTCGGCGACGAGCCGCGCGTCGAGCTCGGCGGCGTCGAGGCGCTCGGCGCTCCGCTCGATCAGCGCCTCGAGCTCCTTGCGGGCCTTGTTGGCGGCGCCGCCGACCCGGCCGCGCTCCTCCGCGGGCAGCTGCGCGATCCCGCGCAGGATCTGGGTCAGCTCGGCTTTGCGGCCCAGGTAGGAGACCCGCAGCTCCTCCAGCGCGGCGCTCGAGGACGCGGCGGCGATCGCCTCCGTGGCGGCGACCCGGATCTTCTCGATCTGCTCAAGCATCGGTCCGCACCTCGCTCATCCGCGCGCACGCTACAGCCGCCGCGGCGGCGACGTTCAGTGACTCCGCGCCGCCGCGCATCGGGATCGACACGGTCGCGGCGCAGGTGGCCACCACCGCGGGCCGCAATCCATCCCGCTCGGAGCCGAGGCAGAGGGTCGCGGCGCCGGCGAGCTCCCCCAGCCCCCCGCCGCCGTGGGCGAGGAGCGCGACGCGCGGCTCCGGCGTCGCCTCGACCCTGGCCACGGTCGCCGGTGGGCGGGCGAAGAGCGATCCCATGCTCGCCCGGCTCGCCTTCGGGCCGTAGGGGTCGGCGCAGCCCGGGCCGAGCGCGACGGTCGCGTCGAGGAGGGCGTGGGCGGTGCGGACGATCGTGCCGACGTTGCCGGGATCGCCGACCGAGTCGAGGTAGACGCAGGGTGCCGCGGGGGCCGCGGGGGCGGGCCGCTCCCAGACCGCGATCGCGCGCGTGCCGGACCCGAGCGTCGAGACCGAGGCGAGGAGGTCCGGCGCGACCTCGTCGCCGTCGAGGCCGGAGCCCGCCGCGACGAGCACGAAGCGCGGCTCGGCGCCCGCCGCGAGCCCGGCCCCGAGCAGGTCCTCGCCCTCGGTCGCGAACAGGCCCTCGCGCTCGCGGTGCTTGCGCTCCCGCAGCTTGCGGACCAACCTCAGCTTCTCGTTGTCCTTGCTTTCGATCATTCGCTCACCAGTTCAGATCCCCAAACGAAAACGGGCCGCAAGATTGCGGCCCGCCCGGAAGAGTGAAAAGTGTCAGCCTGCGCTCAGGCGGCCGCACCCTCCCGGGCTATCTCCACGAATCGGCGGAACCCCTCCGGGTCCGACACGGCGATCTCGGCCAGCATCTTGCGGTTCACCTCGACCTCGGCCTTGCTCAGGCCGTTGATCAGTTCGGAGTAGCTCATGCCCTCCTGCCGCGCGGCGGCGTTGATCCGGGTGATCCAGAGCCGGCGGAAGGTCCGCTTCTTGTTGCGCCGGTCGCGGTAGGCGTACATGCCCGACCGCTGCACCTGCTCTTTGGCGAACCGGTAGGAAGAGTGCTTGCGGCCGAAGTAGCCCTTGGCTTCCTTCAGCACCTTGCGGCGCTTCTTGCGCGCGTGGACGCTGCGCTTGACCCGACTCACTTGCCGCCTCCGAGGAGTTTGCGCACGTTCGGCACGTCGACCTTGGCGATCGCCGCGGGCCGCGCCATCTTCCGCTTACGCTTCGGCGACTTTTTCTCGAGGATGTGGCTCGAGTAAGAGTGGCGGCCGCGGATCTTGCCGGTGGCCGACTTCTTGAAGCGCTTCTTGGCGCCCGAATGGGTTTTCATCTTCGGCATACGGGTCCGACATTGAAGCAGAAGCGGGCGCCCGACCGACGGCCGGCACCGGACTTGCGCCGGACCTCCCCGTCCGCGAGTAGTCTCCCGCGGCGATGAGGGTCCTCTACGTCGTCGGCACCCGCCCCAATTTCGTCAAGACGGCACCGGTGATCGCGGCGATGCGGGACCGCCTGCCGGAGGGCCGGCACGCGATCGTCCACACCGGACAGCACTACGACCGGTTGATGTCGGAGGTCTTCCTCGAGGAGCTCGGTGTGCCCGCGCCCGACCACATGCTGGAGGTCGGCTCCGGCACCCACGCCCAGCAGACGGCGCGCACGATGGAGCGGCTGGAGCCGGTGATCGAGGCGGAGCGCCCGGACCTGATCGTCGTCCCCGGCGACGTCAACTCGACCCTGGCGGCGGTGCTGACCGCGGTGAAGATGGAGCTGCCGGTCGCCCACGTGGAGTCCGGCCTGCGCAGCTTCGACATGACGATGCCCGAGGAGGTCAACCGGATCGTCGCCGACCGCTTCTCCTCCCACCTCTTCCTGCACTCCGAGGACGCGATCGGCAACCTGCGCGCCGAAGGTGTCGGGCAGGAACGGATGCACTTCGTCGGCAACACGATGATCGACACGCTGGTCGCGCTGGAGGACCGGATCGCGGCGACGGGGGCGGCGGCGCAACTGGGCCTCTCCCCCGGCTCCTACCTCCTCGTCACCCTCCATCGCCCGGCCCTCGTGGACGGCCCGCTACTGGGCGAGACGGTCCACCACCTATCCCACCTGACACAGGGGATGCCGGTCGTGTTCCCGGTCCACCCGCGGACGCGGAAGATGATGGAGGCGCTGCCCGACTGGAGCGCCCCCGAAGGCCTCCACCTCACCGAGCCCTTCGGCTATCTCGACTTCCTCTCCCTCGTCACCGACGCCCGCGCCGTCCTCACCGACTCGGGCGGCATCCAGGAGGAGACCACCTACCTCGGCGTCCCCTGCTTCACCCTGCGCGCCAACACCGAGCGCCCCGTCACCGTCACCCTCGGCACCAACACCCTCCTCGGCCTCGAGCCCTCCGCGATCGCCGAAATCCCCGCGTTCCTCGCCAACCGACCCGCCGACCGTCCCCCGCCCCCACCCCTCTGGG
The DNA here is from genome assembly GCA_018268675.1 of Actinomycetota bacterium. GTDB lineage: Bacteria > Actinomycetota > Thermoleophilia > Solirubrobacterales > 70-9 > VAYN01. Next base: position 50,426 of record JAFDWB010000079.1, on the reverse strand, counting down.
ACGGCCAGGCCGCCGAGCGGATCGCCGACATCCTCGCCCCGCCCGACCCGGAGATGCTCACCGCGTAGCCGGCCGCCGCCCGAGGAGCCGGCCCGCGCCTCGGTGGCGCGAGGCCGGCGCGTTCGCAGTTGGCCACGACAGTTGTAGATAAGTGCGAACTCACCGCGGTGAAGGGCCCGGGCGCGCCCACGGGCGCCGGCCGACCTACCCCTGGGCCGCGGTGCTGTCGGCCTCGGCCGCGGGCTCGGCCGCCGCCGTGGCGGCGCCGCGGGCCTCTTTGCTCGGCGCGAGCAGCATGCTCATGTTGCGGCCTTCCTGGAGGGGAGCCGACTCGATCGTGGCGAGGCCGCCGAGGTCCTCGAAGAGCTTCTGCAGGAGGTCGCGACCGCGCTCCGGGTGGGCCTGCTCGCGCCCCCGGAACATGATCGTGATTTTGACCTTGTCGCCGTGCTTGAGGAACCGCTCGACGTGGCCCTTCTTGGTGTTGTAGTCGTTCGCCGCGATCTTCGGCCGCAGCTTGATTTCGCGGATGTTGACCTGCTGCTGGTGCTTGCGCGCCGCCTTCTGCTTCTGCTCCTGCTCGTATTTGTACTTCGAGTAGTCGAGCATCCGGGTGACCGGCGGCTTGGAGTTCGGCGCGACCTCGACCAGATCGAGATCGGCCGCCTGGGCGCGGCGCAGCGCCTCCGTGGTGTCGACGATCCCGAGCTGCTCCCCGTCGGCGCCGATCAGGCGTACCTGGGGGACGCGGATCCGCTCGTTGATCCTCGTCGTGTCGCGCTCTGGTGGGCGCCGATCGAACCTACGCGGGACCGGCACTAGTGAGAGTTGAGTTGCTTCAAGAGGACGAGGCTTCGAATCGTGGGCACGGGGCGCTCAGCGGCCACGGCGAATATTTGAGGTGCCCACAGTCAAGTTCCGAGGAGTATAGACGCAGACGGCCGGTTGGCAAGCCGCACCGCTCAGGCCCCCGCCGTCTCCCGCTCGATGCGGGCCGCGAACTCGGCCAGCCCCATCTCCCCGACGTCACCGTCGGCGTGCGAGCGCACCGCCACCGCTCCCGCCTCCTGCTCGCGGTCGCCCACCACCACCATGTAGGGGTAGCGGCCGAGCGAGGCATCGCGGATCTTCCGCCCCACCGACTCCGAGCGGTCGTCGATCGCCACCCGCACGCCCAGGTCGCGGAGCTCGTCGTGGGCGCGCCGCCCGTACTCGTTGTGGCGGTCGGAGATCGGCAGCACGATCGCCTGCACCGGCGCCAGCCAGGTCGGGAAGCGGCCCGCGTGGTGCTCGATCAGGATCCCCGCGAAGCGCTCCATCGAGCCGAGCAACGCCCGGTGGATCATCACCGGCCGGTGGGCGCCGTCGTCGGCGCCGGTGTAGCTGAGGTCGAAGCGCTCCGGCATCTGGAAGTCGAGCTGGCAGGTGCCGCACTGCCAGGAGCGGCCGAGCGCGTCGGTGACGTGGAAGTCGATCTTCGGCCCGTAGAAGGCCCCGTCGCCGGGGTTCAGCTCGTACTCGCGCCCCTGTGAGTCGAGCGCCTCGGCGAGCGCCGCCTCCGCCTTGCGCCACTGCTCCTCGGTCCCCATCGACTTGTCGGGGCGCGTGGAGAGCTCCACTTTCACGTCCTCGAAGCCGAAGCGGGCGTAGAGCTCGTCGATCGCCTCGCAGATCGAGGCGACCTCGGCGGTGATCTGGTCCTCGGTGCAGTAGACGTGGGCGTCGTCCTGGGTGAAGGCGCGCACGCGCAGCAGGCCGTGCAGGACGCCCTCGCGCTCGTTGCGGCTGACCCGGCCGAACTCGGCGAGCCGCAGCGGCAGCTCGCGGTAGGAGTGGCGGTCGGAGCCGTAGACGAGACAAGCGCCGGGGCAGTTCATCGGCCGCAGCGCGTAGCGCCGGTCGTCGTCCTGCATGAAGTACATCTCGTCCTTGTAGTTGTCCCAGTGCCCGGAGCGGTGCCAGAGCGCCTCGTCGAGCACCTGCGGCGTCGCGATCTCCTTGTAGTCGCGCTTGCGCAGCTGCTCGCGGACCTCGGCTTCGATCAGGTGCAGGAGCGTGGTGCCGTTGGGGAGCCAGAACGGCATCCCGGGCGCCTCGGGGCGGAGCATGAAGAGCTCCAGCTCGGGGCCGAGCCGGCGGTGGTCGCGTGCTTCGGCCTCGGCGATCCGCTCCAGGTGCGCCTCGAGGTCCTTCTGCGAGAAGAACGCGGTGCCGTAGATGCGGGTCAGCTGCTCGCGGTGCTCGTCGCCGCGCCAGTAGGCGCCCGCGACCGAGTTCAGCTTGATCGCCTTGATCCGGTTGGTGGACGGCGAGTGCGGGCCGCGGCAGAGGTCCTCGAAGTCCCCGTTGCGGTAGAGGGAGACCGTCTCGACGCCTTCGTTCTTCACCAGGTCCTCGATCAGCTCGACCTTGAAGCCCTGGTCCTGGGCGCGGAAGATGTCGAGCGCCTCGGCGACCGGCACGTCGCGGCGAGAGAAGTGCTCGTCGGCGGCGATGTGCTTCTGCATCAGCTGCTCGATCTTCGGCAGGTCGTCCTCGTTGATCTTTGTATCCGGGGGGAACTCGAAGTCGTAGTAGAAGCCCGAGTCGATCGGCGGCCCGATCGTCACCTTGGTGCCCGGGTAGAGCTCGGTCACCGCCTCCGCCATCACGTGGGCGGCGTCGTGGCGGATCAGCTCCAGCGCCTCGGGGTCGCGCTCGGTGAGGATCGCCACCTCCGCCCCGCCCTCCGGCAGCGGCGCGTCGAGGTCGCGCAGGCCACCGTCGACCTTGACCGCCAGCGCGGCCTTGGCGAGCCCCGGCCCGATCGCCGCGGCGGCGTCGGCCCCGGTCGCGCCCGCGGGCAGCTCCAGCGGCGTCCCGTCGGGGAGCGTGACGACGATCTTGTCGGTTGCGGCCTCCACGGACGCCATGGTACGTGGCGCCCGCCGCGCGCTGCTCAGCGGGCGGGACCCTGGCGCGCCTGGCGGACCGCGATCAGCGGGCAGACGCTGTGCGGCGCGACCGGGCCCTTCACTTCCCAGAGCACGTACGGGTCGGCCACCCTGCGCACCCGCAGGCCCTTGAAGGGCGGCTCGCGCCGAGAGCCCTCGGTGATCACGTAGCGGACCCCCTTCGGCGGTTTCCCCGCGGCTTCGGCGCGGGTCTCGATGCAGACCCGCCCGCCGCGCAGCTCCCAGGCGATGTAGTTGGTGCCGTGGTCTTCGGCGAGGAATTCGGGCGAGGCGAGGACGACGGTCGAGCCGTTGGCGACCAGCGGCCGCAGGCCGGTCAGCGAGGCGGAGTATGACGACGGGCCGACCGGCGCGTTGGCGAAGGCGAGCGCCGTGCAGAGCCCGGCCGCGGCGACGAAGGCCCCCCATGCGGCCGTGGAGACCTTCTGTCGCGTGGAGACGGAAGCGCCCCACACCGCCTCCTGGGTCAGCGGCAGGAGGATCGTCAGGGCGCAGAGGGGCGCCGCGATCTCGATCGCCTTGGCCGAGGTGTAGGCGGTGCCGCCGACGCGGGCGGCGAGGTAGGCGAACGCGGCGACGAAGAGGCCCGAGAGGACGACGGTCTCGCGCGCCCGCCAACAGCGCCAGATGCCGTAGAGGAGGAGAACGGTCGCGAAGGCGGCACCGAGGTAGTAGCCGGCGGCGGGGACCGAGCCGTCCCCGGGCGCGAGGCGGAAGTCCCCGGACGGCCAGATCCCGAGCGCCTCGAACGGCGAGATCTGGCCGAACAGGTTGCCGAGCCCGGGGCCGTTGGGGTTGAAGGTTTCGAACTTCTCGAAGTCGATCATCCGGCCGATCTCGGGGGCGACCAGGACGACCAGCACGCCGAGCGCGACCAGGGCAGCCCGCGTGAGCCCGGGACGGGGCCGTTGGCGCAGCGCCAGTTCCACCAGCGCCCACACCACCACCGTCCCGAGCAGCCACAGCAGGCCCGGGAAGCTGTACGTGTAGACCGCCCCGACGGCGATCAGCGCGGCGGGGACGAAGCGCAGCGGGGAGTCGACCGGTTCGCGCGCCCCTTCGCGGAGGAAGAGCACGAAGCCGAGCAGGAAGAAGGCGAGCATCACCTCCTTGAAGGCGCCCTGGGCGAAGTAGGAGGCGACGACGTAGGCGAGGCCGACGAGGAGTGCCGCCGCGGTGCGGGGGAGCGCGCGCAGATCGCGGAAGGCGGCCAGCGCGCTCAACGGTGCCATCACCGCGACCGCCACCATCAGCCCGCTGAACCCGTCGACGAGGCTGATGCCGAGCCCCTTGTTCAGCGCGACGACGATCGAGTGCGGGCCGAGCGGGTACCCCTGCCGGATCAGCTGCCCCGCGTGGCCATGGGCGAGCTGGTCGGCGGCCAGCAGGTGCTGCGACATGTCCGGGTTGAAGCTGGTGCCGAGGATGCCGAAGTGGCCTTCGACGACGAACGGCAGCGACGCGGCGAGCGCCGCCAGGACCGCCACCGGCCAGCCCGCGGCGAAGGGCTCGCGCCAGACCCCGCGCCCCTGCAGATAGACGAGCGAGGCGGCGAGCAGGAGCAGGACGGCGATCGCCGAGATCGACCCCTCGCCCGGCAGCCGCACCGTTCCCCAGCAGACCGCGCAGAGGATCGCGAGGCCTACCGGGGCCGCGGCCCAGGACCAGCGGCGACGCCCGCAGAGGACGATCGCCGCCTGCCCGATCGCAAGCGAGGCGACGCCGATAGTGAGGGCGGCTGCGTAGGTCCCGATCACGAACTTGCGAGCCTAGACTGCGGGGACGATGGCGTTCGCACCGCCCCCCCGGCACCTGCTCCGCGCCAAGGACCTGGCCGATGCCCGCTACGCGGAGCCGCTCCGGGTCGAGGAGATGGCGGCCGCCGCCGGGCTCTCGCGCGCCCACTTCAGCCGCGAGTTCCGCCGCGCCTTCGGCGAGCCCCCGCACGCCTACCTGCTGACCCGCCGGCTCGAGCGCGCCGCGGCGCTCCTCCGCGACACCGACCGCTCCGTCGCCGAGATCTGCCTCGACGTCGGCCTCACGAGCGTCGGCTCCTTCACCACGAGCTTCAAACGGAACTTCGGCAGGACGCCGACGGCCTACCGGGCCTCCTTCCCGCCCGCCGCCTCGCGGGCACTCGTCCCCGGCTGCATCGTGCGCGCCTACGCCCGCCCGCAAAAGCGCACGTTTCGAGAAGACAGCCCGGTGGACGGCTCCTAGAGTCGACCCACAGTCGATTTCGAACGAGACGAGGAGGACGAGATGAAGATCGCCAACACGCAGCTGTGGGTGCAGGACCAGCAGGAGGCGCTCGAGTTCTGGACCGAGAAGGTCGGCTTCGAGGTGCGCGCCGACGTGACGATGGCCGAGATGGGCGACTTCCGCTGGCTCACGGTGAGCCCGCCCGGCCAGGAGGACGTCGCGATCGTCCTGATGGCGATCCCGGGCGAGCCGATGGTGGACGCCGCGACCCAGGCCCAGGTCCGCGACCTCGCCGCCAAGGGCCTCGCCGGGACCGTCTTCCTGGCCACCGACGACTGCCGCGCCGACTACGAGCGCCTGCGCGCCAACGGGGTCGAGTTCTCCGAAGCGCCGGAGGAGCGCCCGTACGGGATCGACGCCGGCTTCCGCGATCCGTCGGGGAACGCGATCCGACTCACCCAGGTGTCGCTCAGCTTCGCCGCCTGAGCCTGCTGTGCCGGGGCGGTCGCGCGGCGGCCGTCCCGGTCATTCCTTCTTCTTGCCCCCGGAGCCCTTGCCGCCCTTTTCGAGCTTCTTCTTCTCCGCTTCGAGCTTCTTCTTCTGGGACTTCGAGAGGTTCTTGTTCTTCAGCTGCTTGTCGATCTTCTTGATCTGGGCCTGCTTGGAGGAGCCCGCGGTCTGGCCGGCGTTCGCCCCGCCACCGGCCGGCGCGCCGTTGCCGCCGCTTTCCGACCCTCCCGAGACGAGCAGCGCGATCACCACGATCAGGAGGACGATCCCGCCGAGGATCATCCCCACCGTTTTGGCCCCGCGACCGCGGATCGATTCGCGCAGCTTCACCAGGTCGCGCGGCGGTGCCCCTTCCCGGTCGCCGTCGCCCCCGGCGGCGGCGCTCGCCGCCGCGGCGCTCTCCGCGGTGTGGACGTGTTCGGTCCACTGCTCGCCGTCCCACCAGCGCAGGCCCGCGCCGCTCGGATCGTCGTACCAGCCGGCCGGGATCCCCGACCCGCCCGGGGTCTCGGTCGAGTTCACGCCGCGATTATTGCGATTCCGCCCCGAGAATTTGTGAACCGTCGTAACTTGCACGGAAAAGGGCCCCTTGCGGGGCCCCCTGTTTCCGAAGGACGTACCACCAGCGACTCAGGCGCCACTGGCTCGTCGGTCCTCAAGCTTTGAAGTTTTGGCCGCCGTGTTTTCGACGACGCTCCATAAACCCCTGCTCCCGCGAAAAGTTGCACTCTCCAGGGAAAGATGCCCAAAGATCGCCGAAACTTGGTACGGGCGCGACGCGCCGCCCGCCCCCGCCGCGCTGCTACATTCCGGCGCCCCGGGCGTTTAGCTCAGTTGGGAGAGCGCCAGCTCGACAAGCTGGAGGTCACTGGTTCGAGCCCAGTAACGCCCACTTCCCGGATTCCGCTTCAGAACGCGGTTTGCGTGCTCAGCTGCCAGGAGACGCCGAAGCGGTCGTCGACCCAGGCGAAGCGGGAGCTGAACGGGTACGCGTCGAGCGGCATCAGCACCCTGCCGCCCGCCGAGAGCGCGGCGAAGGCGGCGTCCACCTCGGCGGCCGAGTCCAGCTCGACGAAGAGCGAGACGGCGGGCGTGAAGCCGAATTCGTGCTCGACGTAGCTGTCGATCAGGCGCACCCGCTGCTCGCCGAGCCGCAGCACCGCGTGCTCGATCGTCCCCGCCGGGCCCGGCCCGGCGTCGCCGTACCGGCGCACGTCGAGCGCCTCGGCGTCCTCGAACACCGACACGTACAGCTCGAGCGCCTCCCCGGCGGCCCCTTCGAACATCAGGAACGGCGCGACCTCCATCGCCATGGGCGCAGCGTAGCGAGGGTCAGATGTGGTTGCTCGGCAGGTGCCAGCGGCGCGGGGCGATCAGGGCGTCGCTCTCCTGCGGGCCCCAGCTGCCGGGCGCGTAGGGGTGCGCGGGGGGCGGGTCCTCGAGGACCGGCTCGGAGATCTCCCAGAGGCGCTCGATCGCATCGGAGCTGGTGAAGAGGGTGCGGTCGCCGTTCATCGCGTCGTGGATGAGGCGCTCGTAGGGATCGAGCGCGGCCTGGTTGTCACCGAACGCGTCGGCGTAGTCGAACCGCATGTGGGCTTCGCCGAGCCGCATCGTCGGCCCCGGCACCTTGGCCAGGAAGGAGCTCGAGATGCTGCCCGGCTCGCCGAGCTCGAAGGTGAGGTGATCGCGGCCGAAGTCCTCCGGCACCCGTGCCTCGTCGAGCGGGAACATGCGCCGCGGCGGCTGTTTGAAGGCGATCGTGAGGACGTGGTGGCTCTCCGCCATCCGCTTGCCCGAGCGCAGGTAGAACGGCACCCCCGCCCAGCGCCAATTGTCGACGAAGGCCTTGACCGCGATGAAGGTCTCGGTGTCGGAGTGCGGGTCCACCCCCTCCTCCTCGCGGTAGCCGACGTACTGGCCGCGGACGACGTCCTCGGGGCGCAGCGGCAGCATCGAGTCGAAGACCTTCTCGCGCTCCAGGCCGAGCGGCTTCGGCTCCAGCGACGTCGGCGGCTCCATCGCGACGAAGCCGAGCACCTGGAACAGATGCGTCACGAGCATGTCGCGGAAGGCACCCGTCGCCTCGTAGAAACTGCCCCGCATCTCGATCGAGAGGGTCTCCGGGATGTCGATTTGCACGTGGTCGATGTGGTTCCGGTTCCAGACCGGCTCGTACATGCCGTTGGCGAAGCGGAGCGCCAGCAGGTTCTGCACCGCCTCGCGCCCGAGGTAGTGGTCGATCCGGTAGATCCGGTTCTCCTGGAAGACGGAGTGGAGGCGTTCGTTCAGCTCGTGGGCCGAGGCGAGGTCGGTGCCGAACGGCTTCTCGATGATCACCCGGGCGTCCTCGTCGAGGTCGAGCTTGCCGATCTCGGCGACCGTACCCTCCGCCGCCCGCGGCGGCAGCGAGAGGTAGAAGAGGAGGTCGGGGTCGCCGCGCAGTTCCGCCTTCGCCGCTTCGACCGCCGCGCCCAGCGGGCCGAAACCGTCGCCGACGCCGACGAAGCTGAGCGACTTCGCGAACTCCTCGAAGGCGCCGTCGGCGCTCGACTTCCGTCCCGAGGCTTCGACCGCTTCGCGCGCGATCTCGCGGAACTCCTCGGTGGAGATCGGGCGGCGGGCGGCGCCGATGATGCGGAAGCCCTTCGGCATCAGCCCGACCTGGGAGAGGTGGAACATCCCCGGCAGGAGCTTGCGGCGGGAGAGATCGCCGGTCGCGCCGAAGAGGACGATGACCTGGTCGACCGCCACCCGGTCGGCGGCGCGGTCGCGCTCGGCGCTGGTCGTGGTCACGCTCACCGACCGCAGGCTACAAGGCACCCGGCCCGGGCTCCGCGGCGGTCACTTATCGTGGGCGCGATGGCGCGCGTCACCAACGGCGGCACAGAGTTCGACCCGGTCGCGATCGACCGCGTCGAGCGGCGGTTCTGGCGGGAGATCTGGGAGGCGGCCCCGCGCGCGTTCGCGGTCGCCAAAGGGATGCGGCGGGAATCGTTCGGGCCGGTCGCGGCGACGGTCCTCGCCGCGCTGCCGCAGGAACGGGCACTGAACCTGATCCTCGGCGGGGCGAGCGCCGACGCGGCGGCCGAGGGCTTCCTCGAGGAGGCGGTCGAGTGGGCGCGCGAGCAGGGCGTCAGCTGCTTCGCCCCGCTGACGCCGGAGCGTCCCGGCACCGCGGGTGCGGAGGCGGCGCTCGCCGCGGCCGGGTTCGAGCGCGCCGGCGGCTGGATGCGCTTCGTTCGCGACGCCCACCCGCCGCGCTTCGAGGCGCCCGCCGGGGTCGAGGTGGTGGCGGTCGAGGCCGCCGCCGAGGGGGCGCCGTTCGGCTCGATCGCGGCGCTCGGCTTCGGGCTCCCTCCCTGGGCCGCCTCGCTCTACGCCCCCCTCCCCGCCCTGCCCGACTGGCGCTGCTACCTGGCGCTCCTCGACGGCGAGCCGCAGGCGTGCGCGGCGATGCTGCTCGGCGAAGAGGGCGCCAAGCTCGGGATCGCGGCGACGCTCGAGGGCGGGCGCCGCCGCGGCTGCCAGCTGGCCCTGCTGCGGCGGCGGATCGAGGACGCGGCCGCGGTGGGCGTCGGCATGCTCACGGTCGAGACCGACGAGCGCGTCCCGGGCCGGCCATCCCCGAGCTACGGCAACATCCTCCGCGCCGGCTTCGAAGAGGCCTACGTCTCCCCCGGCTGGATCGATGCGCGACTTCCTGCGGGCTGAAGCCGGCGGCGGCCTGGCGCTGCTGCTCGGCAGCGTCGCGGCGCTGCTCTGGGTCAACGTCCTCGATGCGGGCGGCTACGCCTCCTTCTGGGCGACCCAGCTGAACATCGGGATCGGCGCCGCGTCGATCGAGGAGAGCCTCGGCCACTGGGTGAACGACGGCCTGATGACGCTCTTCTTCTTCCTCATCTCGTTGGAGATCAAGCGCGAGCTGGTCACCGGGGAGCTCCGCCACCCGAAGCGCGCCGCGCTGCCGATCATCGCCGCGCTCGGCGGCGTCGTCACGCCGATCGCGATCTTCCTCGCCATCACCGGCGGCCACGACGCGGCCGGCTGGGGGATCCCGATGGCGACCGACGCGGCCTTCGCGATCGGTGTCCTGGCGCTCCTCGGCGACCGGGTCGGGATCGGGGTGAAGCTCTTCCTGGTGACGATCGCGGTGGTCGACGACGTGGCCGCGATCTGCGTGATCGCCGTCGCCTACACCGACCACCTGAGCCTCGGCTGGCTCGCGGTCGCGGTGGCGGGCCTCGTCGGCGTGGTCGCGACGCGCCTGCTCGGCGCCCGCCGGATCCTCGTCTACATCCCGCTCGGCATCTTCGTCTGGGTGGCGACGCTCGAGTCCGGCGTCCACGCCACCCTCGCCGGCGTCACCCTCGCCCTGATCACGCCGGCCAAGCCGGTCGGCGGGCGCGACGTGCTCGGCGAGATCGAACACCGCCTCCACCCCTGGGTCAACTACGCGATCCTGCCCCTCTTCGCCCTCGCAAACGCCGGGGTGCAGCTGGGCGGCGGGGAGCTCTCGAACGCGGCCGGGCGGCGGATCGCGGTCGCGGTCGCCCTCGGCCTCGTGGTCGGCAAGTTCCTCGGCATCGCCGGGGCGACCCTCGCCGCGCTCCGCCTCCGCCTCGGCGCCCTCCCCGCCGGAGTCGACCGTCGCGGCCTCCTCGGCGCCGCGGCCCTCGGCGGCATCGGCTTCACCGTCTCCCTCTTCATCACCCCCCTCGCCTATGACGACCCCCTCCTGGTCGGCGCCGCCAAGCTCGGTATCCTCGGCGGCTCCATCGTCTCCGCCGCGATCGGCGTGACGATCTTCGCCCTCAGCGGCACCCACCCGACGCGCGCGGGCGACCCGGACGAGCCGTAGGATCGCGGCCGTGCCGACCGCCCCCACGCCCAGCGCCGAGCCCCGCCGCGTCGAGAAGCCGTGGGGATTCGAGCTCTGGTGGGCGCAGACGCCCCACTACGCCGGCAAGCTCCTCCACGTCGACGCCGGCCAGGGCCTCTCACTCCAGCTGCATCGCGAGAAGGACGAGTCCTCCTACGTCCTGTCGGGGCGGCTGCGTCTCACCCGCGGCCCGAGTGCCGACGACCTGACGAGCGAGGACGTCGGCCCCGGGTTCGCCTGGCGGGTCGAGCCGGGGACGGTCCACACGATCGAGGCGCTCGAGGACTCGGTGGTCCTGGAGGTCTCGACGCCACACCTGGACGACGTGGTGCGGCTGCGCGACCGCTACGGGCGGGAAGCCTAGGGCGTTTCCACGGGCTTCAGGCGGGGAAGCCGGCGGGAGGAGGGATCGCGGGGAGTCATAGGAGCGCACCCTCGGTCCCAGCTGTTCCTTATGCCGGTATATCGACCATAAGGAACAGCTGGACGAGGTCAGGTCGGGTAGAGGGGAGGCCCGTCACGGTTCCTCCCGTGTTCCTCAGACGCTGAGGACGCGCTGCAAGGGTTGGTGTCGCTATGACGACCTGAATCCTTGCAGCGCGTCCCCGGGCCTCGATTCCCGCGCCTCCCCGGGCGCTCCCCTCACAACGAAGGGTCACGGAAGTCCGACTTCGGCCGTCCCCGTGCCTTCTCCCACACGAAACCCCTCACGTCCCGGGCGTCTCATGGGGGTCACAGCCTGCCAGGACCCCCATGAGGCGCCCGAGACCACCTCGGACGGCGGCAACGGCCGGGACCCTCGGCCGTCCCCTACGGAACCAACCCCTAATACGCCCGGGCGACGATCGCGACCAGGTCGGGCTCGTCCTCGGAGGCGGGGACGGTGCCGTCGGGGCGCTGGATGCAGCGGACGCTGACGCCCTCGTCGAGGAGGCGGCGCTCGCCGTCGGAGCCGAGGCGGGCCCACTCGATCCGGCCGACGCCCTGGCGGCCGGCCTCGAGTGCCTCCTCGACCGTGGCGGCGTCGGTGGTGGCGGCTTCGCGGAAGGCGGTCGCCTCGCCGAGCATCGCCGCCTGGATCTCGTTCAGCAGCGGCTCGACCCGGCCCGGCAGCTCGGCCAGCGGGACCGGGAGCTTCTCGCCGGTGTCGCGGCGAACCACGGTCGCCTGGCCCTCGGCGAGATCGCGGGGGCCGAGGTCGATGCGCAGCGGCACCCCTTTCAGCTCCCAGTCGACGGCGCGGCGGCCGAAGCCGGTGTGGGTGTCGGTGTCGACCTTGACCCGGGCGCCGGCGGCAGCGATCGCCGCGCCGAGGTCGCGCGCCGCCTCGATCGCGCCGCCCTCGTCGCGGACGGCGACGATCGCCACCTGGGTCGGGGCGATCCGCGGCGGCAGCCGCAGCCCGCGCTCGTCCCCGTGGCCCATGATCAGGCCGCCGACCAGGCGGGTCGAGGCGCCCCAGGAGGTCGTCCACGCGGTCTGCACCGCGCCTTCCTCGTCGGTGTAGGCGATGTCGAAGGCGCGGGCGAAGTTCTGCCCGAGCTCGTGGCTGGTCGCCAGCTGCAGGGCTTTGCGGTCGCGGGTGATCCCCTCGCAGGTCATCGTGTTGGTCGCCCCGGCGAAGCGCTCCTCGGCGGTCTTGCGCCCGAGCAGCGGCGGCAGCGCGAGGGTGTCGACGAGGAAGTCGCGGTAGACGTCGTGGTGGATGCGCAGCGCGTAGGCGGCGGCGTCCGCGGCGCTCGCGTGGACGGTGTGGCCCTCCTGCCAGAGGAACTCGCTGGTGCGCAGGAAGAGGCGCGGGCGCAGCTCCCAGCGCACGACGTTCGCCCACTGGTTCAGCAACAGCGGCAGGTCGCGGTAAGAGTTGACCCATTTCGCCATCTGCTCGCCGAAGACGGTCTCCGAGGTCGGTCGCACCACCACCGGCTCGGTCAGCTCCTTGCCGCCCGCGATCGTCACCACCGCCAGCTCGGGGCTGAAGCCCTCGACGTGCTCGGCCTCGCGCTGCAGGTAGCTCTCCGGGATGAAGAGCGGGAAGTAGACATTGTCGGCGCCCGCCGCCTTGATCCGCCGGTCGATGTCGGCCTGGATGCGCTCCCAGATCGCGTAGCCGTAGGGCCGGATCACCATCGTCCCGCGCACCGGCCCATTCTCGGCCAGGCCCGCTTTCGCGATCACGTCCTGGTACCAGCGCGGGTAGTCCTCGCTCGGGTTGGCGATCGGCGACTTCGGCATCGCCGCATCCTAGGTTTCGGCGGCGGACGGCGCGTCGCGACCCTCGGCGGCGCTCGCGTCACGAACCGCAGACACCACTCCCCTTGCCAGTGCCAATTTATACCACACAGAGGGCTTGTAACAAGGCCCTCGTGTACCTCATACTCGCCCGCCGCAAAGGTGACACTCGCGGACCCGCAGTGGCGGCAAGTGTGTTGTTTTCGACGCAAGGAGTGTGTGTATGGGTGAGATGGCAGGGCACGAGGTGGCGATCGTCGGTGCCGGACCGACGGGGATGATGTTGGCGGCCGAGCTCGCGCTGGCCGGAGTCGACGCGCTGGTCCTCGAGCGACGGCCGAACCAGGACCTGGACGGGTCGCGGGCGGGCGGCCTGCACTCGCGTGCGATCGAGCTGCTGGACCAACGCGGCGTCGCCGAGCGCTTCCTGGAGGCCGGCTACACGACCCAGATCTGCCGGCTGGGCGAAACCGAGATCGACATCGGCGACTTCCCGACCCGCCACCCTTACGGCCTGGCGCTGTGGCAGAAGCACATCGAGCGGATCATGGTCGAGTGGATCTGGGACCTCGGCGTCGCGGTCCGCTACGGACAGGAGGTGACGGGGTTCGCCCAGGACGATGCGGGCGTGGACGTCGAGCTGGCCGACGGCGGGCGGATCCGCGCCCGCTATCTGGTCGGCTGCGACGGCGGCCGCAGCGCGATCCGCAAGGCGGCGAGCATCGACTTCCCCGGCGCGGAGGCGACCCGCAGCACCCTGGTCGCCGAGGCCCGGATGGCCGGGGAGCCCGAGTTCGGCATCCACCGCGGCCCCCTCGGGGTCGGCGGCATCGGCCCGATTGAAGGCGGCGAGACACTCCGCATCGTCGTCCCCGAGGCGCGCCTCGAAACCGGTGAACGCCCGACCCTCGACGAACTCCGCGACGCCCTTTTCACCGTCTACGGAACCGACCACAAGGTCTACGGCCCGACCTGGATCTCCCGCTTCACCGACGCCACCCGGCAGGCGTCGTCCTACCGCGCGGGCCGCGTCCTGCTCGCCGGCGATGCCGCCCATATCCACTCGCCGATGGGCGGCCAGGGCATTCCGAACGGCATGGAGGACGCCGTCAACCTCGGCTGGAAGCTAGCCCAGGTCGTCAGAGGAATCTCCGCCGACAGCCTCCTCGACACCTACCAGGCCGAGCGCCATCCGGCGGCCGCCCGCTCCCTCCGCTACACGATGGCCCAGAACGCCCTCGCCCGCGTCGACCCGCGCTCCGAAGCCCTCCGCGACACCGTCGCCGAGCTGTCGACGCTGGACGAGCCGCGCCGACAGCTGGGCGCCCTGATCTCCGGCCTCGGCGTCCGCTACGACCTCGGCGACGCCCACCCCCTCCTCGGCCGCCGCGTCCCCGATCTCGACCTCACCACCGCCGACGGCCCGACCCGCGTCTTCACGCTCCTCCACGAGGCCCGCCCCGTCCTCCTCGCCCTCGGCGACCCCGCCACCTTCGACATCACCCCCTGGGCCGACCGCGTCCAGCTGGTCGACGCCCGCTGCACCGGCCCCTGGACCCTCCCCGGGATCGGCGCGGTCGAGGCCCCGACCGCGGTCCTCGTCCGCCCCGACGGCCACGTCGCCTGGGTCGCCACCCAGGACACCCCCGACCCCGCCGAGGCGCTCACCCGGTGGTTCGGCGTCGCGATCGACCGATGAGTTTCCGACGCCGACAGAGTCGCAAGGAAATGTCACCGATCCGGAAAGGAACCAGTCTATGACCGCCCTCGTCCTGAAGATGTCGGTTTCCCTCGACGGTTATGTCGCCCCGCTCGACGGGAGCAGCGGTTGGGAGGCAGCCGGTCGCTCCGAGGACGGCGCGCGCTGGACGCTCGAGACCGTGCGCAACGCCAGGACGCACCTGATCGGTGCGGCGACCTACCTGCGGTGGGCCGAGTTCTGGCCCACCGCCCCCGGGCCGTTCGCCGCACCGATGAACGAGATTCCCAAGGTCGTGTTCTCGGACTCACTCGCCGCCGCCGACTGGGGGCCGGCGACGATCGCCCGTGGCGACCTGGCCGCCACCGTCACGCGCCTCAAGCAAGAGCAGCCCGACGGCTACCTGCTCGCCCAAGGCGGCGTCCGCTTCGCCCGCTCGCTGGTCGAGACCGGCCTGATCGACGAGTACCGCCTCGTCACCCACCCGATCATCCTCGGTGCGGGCGAGCCGCTCTTCACCAGGCCGCTCACCATCGAGCCCCTGAGCACCACCGCCTTCAGCAGCGGAGCCGTCGCGCACGTCTTCACCGCGACTGCGGTCGAGGGACGGGCCTCTGCCGCCCGATGAAGGTCGCGAGAAGGCGCCTACCAGAATCGAACTGGTGTAAACGGCTTTGCAGGCCGCTGCGTAGCCACTCCGCCAAGGCGCCAAGCTGGCTTGGTCAAAGCCAAAGCCCGGGCGCGTGCCCGGTCAGACTAGCGGGACAGCTTAGAGCGTCGTTTCCCGGCGCGCTGTCGCCCGGAACAGGCACGCGACCGCGCGGGGGCTCATGCGCGCTCAGGTCGCCGGGGGGACCTCGAACAAGCTTTGGAAGCTGACGACGCGGATCGGCTTCTTGCCGCTCCTGCCCAAGCGCCCCGCGGCGGCCTCCTTGATCGCGTAGACGCGCTCGTAGAGCTCCAGATAGGCCTCCACCAGTTCTGACCAGCCCGCCTCGTCGACGTTGAGAGCGTGCCTGGTCAGGTGATGGTCGGCCCGATCGAGGAAGGTCCCGACCTCCAGCGCGTGTGCCGCGTTCGCGGCGTGGATCGAGAGGACGCTTTCGGCGTGGACACGGCGCTCGGCCTCGCTCAGGTCGGCTTCCTGCTCGCCCGTGACGATCGGCAGCTGGACGGCGCGGTAGAAGTGCTCGAGCGCACCACGCACCGGCCGATTGCCGACTTCTTCGATAAGTCCGGCCTCGGCCAGCGCCGTCACGTGGTAGCCGATGGTGGTCACCTCCGAGCCGAGCTCGCGGCTGATTTCCGCCGGGCTGGCCACCCGTTCGGCCAGGATCACCAGGCACTTGCTTCGGATCGGGTGGGAAACCGCCGCTCCCAGCGCCGTTTCCAGCCGCTTACGCCTCTTCGTAGTCGTCGCCATTGGCCCCCCGTTGCCGGATTACTTTAAGAGTTCAGACTACACCGTTTTTTCCCACCGACGCAGCGACTTTATGGATGATTTTATTGCAGTTTTCCAAACGATCAAAGTGATCGAGAAGGTCCGCCCGGCAGATATGTGACGTTCCGCAATGCCGGGGAGGGAGGTGACACAGAATGACTCTGTCCGAGACGACCGTGGCGGTGCCCGCAGGATCCATCACCAAGGGTCAGTGATCACCCGGCTTGCCGGTCTCGAGCGTGGGGCCGGCAAGCTGTCTTATCTCGACGGCCGGAGAAGTGGCGCGAGCCGAGATCGGAGGTGACACGGTGGCGATGGACAGGATCGAGTTGGCGAAGGCGGGGTATCGGGCGTTTGCGGCGGGAGATCGGCAGGCGATGGAGGGGCTGCTCGGGGCGGGGTTCGAGTTTCGGAGCCCGGCGGATGCGGAGGGGCTCGATCGGGAGGGGTACTTCGCGCGGTGCTGGCCGGGGGCGGGCAGCATCGTGGAGTTCGAGTTCGTGAGGGTGATCGAGGACGGCGACGAGGTCGTGGTCACCTACGAGGCGACGCGGCAGGACGGGAGTCGGTTCCGGAACACCGAGGTGCTCGGGTTCGAAGGGGACCGACAGGTGAGCGCCGAGGTGTACTTCGGCTGGAATCTGTGAGGCTGGGGGGCGCGTCGCGTCCCCGGAACGTCATTCCGGCGAGTCGGCCTCGGTGTCGTCCCAGGGGGTGACGGTCTCGTAGTCCTCGACCGTGCCGCCGTCGCGGTAGCTGGCGTCGTCGGGATCGTCGCCGGCTTCGCGGAGGGAGCGGCGCTGGCGCAGGTAGTCCCAGGTCTTGTCGAGCTGGAGCTTCACCTCTTCGAGACGGGCGTGCTCGTCGTCGTTCAGCCCCTCGCCCTCGTGACGGTGGAGCAGGTCCTCCTCCTCCTTGACGAGCTCGTCGATCCGGGCAAGCACTTGCTGGTCGTCCACGGCACCATCCTACTGGGAGCGGGCCGCGGCCAGGGCGCGCAGGTGGTCGCGGAAGCCGCGGCCGAAGGCGGTCGGTTCGCCGTCGTAGCTCTTGATCAGGGACGGGCCGGCGCGGCAGGTCCAGCCGCCGTGGGTGTCCCAGGCCCAGGCGAGATAGGAGATGCCGTGGCGGTCGGCCCAGCGCATGTAAGGGCCGATGTAGACGTCGCGGCAGTCACCCTCCCCCATCTCCCCGGTGACAACCGGATGGGTCCGGGCGATCCGCGCGAGGGCGGCGCGGCAGCGGCGGTAGCAGGGGGAGAAGTTGTAGGTGTGGTTGGAGGCGACCTCGGCGTGCGCCGGGTCCGGCGGCAGGTGGGCGAGCCAGCCGGCGTCGTTGCGCGCCCACTCGGTGCCGCCGAGAAGCACCGGCTGCCGGGCACCGGTCGAGCGCACCGCGGCGACCAGTTCCGCCATCCCCGCCGCCCGGTAGTCGCCGACCCGTTCGTCATGGATCTCGCAGCCGTGCTCCCAGCACCCCCACCCCACGTCGTGCGGCTCGTTGTAGAGGTCGAAGAGGACCGCGTGGTCTTCCTTGTATTCGGCAGCGACGGAGCGCCAGAATTCCGGCGTGTGTTCGGCGTCGGGCATCGGGATGATCCCGGTCGCCTGCTGCGTCCCCGGCGCGGCCCAGTGGAGGTCGAGGATCACGTAGAGCCCCGCTTCCTCCAGCCGGGTGACCCAGGCGCGGATCGCGCTCCGGTAGGCGGTGCCGCCGTAGCGCGTCTCGATCCCGTTGATCCCGAGCCAGCAGGTCTCGTTGAGGGGGACGCGCACCGCGTTGATGTCCCACGTCTTCATCGCCGCGATCGAGGCGGCGTCGCTCGGACCGTCGAAGAACCCGAACCCCTGTTGGCACGCATACTCGGTTCCCGAGCGACTGACGCCCAGCAGGCGCACCGTCTTCCCCCGTCCGTCGACGAGACGGTTGCCGCGCACACCGATCCACGGCGCGGCGAGCGCGGGCGCGGCGGCGGCGAGCGCCGCGATGACGAGGAGCAGCGCCAGGGACGAGGCGGCGGCCGAAGGGCGCCGTGGCCGGCGACCGTTCAGGCGGCGACCTTCCGCGGTGCCGCCACCCGGCGGGAGAACGTCATCGCGCCGTCCTCGAGCGCGCCCCAGCGGAGCGCCCGCAGGTCCACCGCGTAATTCTGGCGCAGCTTCCACGGCTCCTTCGAGCCCTGCTTCGGCAGGTCGGCCACCGCGCGCACGACGTAGCCGGAACTGAAGTCGAGGATCGGCTCCTCGCTCACGCTCGGGTCGCTCAGATGCGGCATGCAGACGTCGTACCCCTCGGCGTCCATGTGGTTGAGGAGCCGGCACATGTATTCGGCGACGAGGTCTGCCTTCAGCGTCCAGGAGGCATTCGTGTAGCCGATCGTGAAGGCGAGGTTGGGCACGTCGCCCAGCATCATCCCCTTGTAGGTGAGCAGGTGGGACTGCTCCGGTTCGACCCCGTCGATATCGAGCTTCGTCCCGCCGAGGAAGAGCAGGTTGAGACCGGTCGCGGTGACCACCACGTCAGCCTCGAGCTCCCGTCCCGACTCCAGCCTGATCCCGCGCGTGGTGAAGCGGTCGATGCGGTCGGTGACGATGTCGGCGCTGCCGTCGGAGAGCGCGCGGAAGAGGTCGGAGTCGGGGACGAGGCAGAGGCGCTGGTCCCACGGGTTGTACGGCGGCTTGAAGTGGGTGTCGACGTCGTAGCCGGCCGGGAGCGCGTTCACCACGCCCTTGCGGATCAGCTTCTTCACGAGACGCGGGCGAGTTCGTGACAGCCGGTAGATCAGGCTCTGGATCGCAACGTTCTTCCAGCGCACGATCGGGTAGACGGCGCGCGCCGGGAGAACCTTGCGAAGCGCCTCCGCGATCGGGTCTTCGCCCGGCACCGAGACGATGTAGGTCGGTGAGCGCTGCAGCATCGTCACGTGGGCGGCGTCCTTGGCCATCGCCGGCACCAGCGTCACCGCGGTCGCGCCGCTGCCGATCACCACCACGCGCCTGCCCGCGTACTCTGGCTCCTCGGGCCAGTGCTGGGGGTGGATGACGCGCCCCTCGAAGTCCTCGATCCCGGCGAACTCGGGGGTGTACCCCTGGTCATAGCGGTAGTAGCCGCTGCACATCATCAGGAAGGCGCAGCTGAAGCGCGCCTCGGAGCCGTCGGCGCGCTCCGCGGTCACCGTCCAGCGGGCCTCCTCGCTCGACCAGGACGCGCGCGCCACCCGGTGACCGAAACGGACGTGGCGGTCGATCCCCGCCTCGCGGGCGGTGTCGCGGACGTATTCGAGGATCGACTCGCCGTCGGCGATCGACTTCGCCGCGGTCCACGGCCGGAAGCGGTATCCAAGAGTGTGCATGTCGGAGTCGGAGCGGATGCCGGGGTAGCGGAAGAGGTCCCAGGTGCCGCCGATCGCCTCGCGCGCCTCGAGGATCGCGTAGGTCTTGCCCGGGCAGCGCTCCTGCAGGTGGTGGGCGGCGCCGATCCCGGAGATGCCGGCACCGACGATGAGGACATCGACGCGCTCCGGCTCGGCCGGGCCGGACCCCGGGCCGGGGGTGGTGGTGAGGGTCTCTGGCGGCAAGGTCTGTCCTCCGTTTTCGCCTGGCGCTGCGGGTCGCGAGCGCCGCTCAGGCGCCCTCCAACACCCGGAACGCTATCCCGGCCCGTTGCAGCCTTGTGAGAAGCATGTCACCCATCGATGCAACGGTCGTGAGTTGGCCGACGCGCTCGGGGAGCTCGTCGAAGGCCAGGCAGAGCGCCGACTCGGCGAGCATCTTCGAGGTCTCCGAGTAGCCCGGGTCGCCGCCGGAGACCTCGGTGACGACGCGCCTGCCGCCGCCTTCGCCGACGAAGCGGACTTTGAACCAGCTGCCCGCGCGGGTCGCCTCGCTCGGGCCCTCGCCGGGGGACTTCGCCTTCAGGAGCAGGTCGCGGACCGGCGGGATGGGGGCGAGGACGGCGATCGCGCCGACCCCCGCGGCCATCCCGCCGATCGTCGCCAGGTGGCGGGCGACGAGATGGTGGCCGTAGGTGAAGTCGGGGCCGTAGCGCTCGACCGCGGCGGCGGAGCGACGGACGACGGTGCCGTCGATGGTCGGCAGCGGTACGGTCCAGCCGCCCAGCGCGTCGTCGTGACGGAGCCGTGCGGGAGCCGAGTGGATCTCGCGACCGACCGGGCGGGGCTCCTCGGCCCGGCGGCGGCGCGCCGCGGCAAGCGTCTGGCGTCCCCGGGCGAAGCCGTTGACCGCCGAGTGGTAGGTGCCGCCGGAGAAGCGGGCGTTGGTCCGGACGTAGCCGTCGACGGTGAGCGGCACGCCCTCGGGCAGCTGCTGGACGGTGAAATAGGCGCCCAGGTCGTGCGGAATCGAGTCGAAACCGCAACAGTGAACGAGTCGGGCGCCGGTCTCCGCCGCGGTCGCGTGGTGCTCGAGCCACATCCGGTCGACGAACTCCGGCTCGCCGGTGAGGTCGACGTAGTCGGTGCCCGCGGCGGCGCACGCCGCGACCAGCGGCGCGCCGTACAGGGCGTAAGGGCCGACGGTCGAGATCACGACCCGGGTCGACTTGGCGACGGTGGCGAGCGCCGCGGCGTCGGCGGCGTCGGCCTCCAGCAGGTGGGGCGCGGGCGCCTCAGGGTTGGCGGCGGCAAGGCGCGCGGCGACGGCGTCGAGCTTCGCCCGGTTCCGCCCGACCAGCGCCCAGCGCAGCCCGGCAGGCGCGTTGGCGGCGATGTAGTCCGCGGTCAGCCCGCCGGTGAACCCGGTGGCGCCGAACAGCGCGAGGTCGTGGTCCCTGTCCCCGGGCATCGCGCCATTGTGCCGGCTACGCAGCCAGTCTGGGTACCGGCCTACTCGGCGACCCAGACCTTGGCGGCACCGAGCTCGCCCGGCTCGAAGACCCGCACCTCCCCGGGCGCCATGAAGCCGAAGGCCTTGATCGCCTTGCGGATCCAGTCGACGTCGGTGACGACTGCGGTGCGCTTCCACGCCCTCATGTGGCCGAGGCCGAGCTTGAGGCCGGTCTTGGCGTCCTCGATCACGGCTCCCGCGTCCATCCCGAAGCCGGAATCGATCTCGAGCAGGAGGCGGACGTCCCCGGCCGCGACGGCGTCGCCGAGCGCCGGCTCGATCTGCTCGCGGTAATCGTCGCCGGTCAACTCGCCGAGGACCTTGAACCCGATCGCGCCCGCAGGCATCTCCTCGATCCGCTCGACCATGCCCTCAACCTACCCGGCGATTCCGTCAGAGTGGGGCCGGTGACCGAAAGACGCGCGTTCCCGCCGCTCCATCGAAGCGACCTCTACCCCGACCCTTTCGAGCAGTTCGCCCGCTGGTATGAGACGGCGGCGGCGGAGATCCCGCTGGCCGACGCGATGACGCTGGCGACGGTCGACGGCGACGGGCCGGACGCGCGCATGGTGCTGCTGAAGGGCCACGGGCCCGAGGGCTTCCGCTTCTTCACCAATTACGACGGCGCCAAGGCGCGCCAGATCGCCGCCGACCCGCGCGGCGCGCTCGTCGTCTACTGGCGGGAGCACGACCGCCAGGTGCGGGCGCGGGGGCCGATCGACCGCCTGTCCCCCGCCGATTCGGACGCCTACTTCGCCACCCGCGCGCGGGCGAGCCGCCTCGGCGCCTGGGCCTCACCGCAGAGCCGACCGCTGGCCGACCGGGCGGAGCTCGACCGTCGCCTGGCGGCGGTCGAGGAGCGGTTCGCCGCCACCGAGGAGATCCCGCGCCCAGACTTCTGGGGCGGCTTCGTCCTGCGGCCGCGGACGATCGAGTTCTGGCAGGGCCACTCGGCGCGCCTTCACGACCGGTTCCGCTACTCGAGCGAGGACGGCGGATGGCGGCTCGAGCGGCTGGCGCCGTAGGGATGGCGGAGATCGGCCGACGGCCAGGCTCTAGAGTCGCCGGGCGATGATCCCGGAAAACATCGATTCCTCGCAGGGCTTCTACCTGATCGGCTCGATCGTCCTGGTGATCGGGATCCTCAGCGCGGCCGCGGGCGGGCTGATCAAGCGGCGGCTCGAGGAGGATCACCGCGACGAGCGCTACGTCCGCGAACGGCGCGGCGAAGAGGTCGCGCCCGCCGAGCTGCCGCGCATCGCCGGGATCCTCCAGCACGTGGGCATCGCGATCGTGGGGGTCGCGATCCTCATCCTGGTGGCCGGCTGGACGGTCGCGCCGGGCCAGAGCTGAGGGCGAGGCCGGGGCCGGCTTGCGCCTCGCGGCGCGGCCATCCCCTCATGCTCCGGTCAGAGCTGCCAAGGGCCGGCGCGCCTTCCACCGAGCCCAAACGTTGATCGGCCGAAACTGGCCCATAGGAGGGGTTTTCGGCCCATCAACCTGGCGGGCGCACGGTGTGCGCCGAGGGTCCAGGGTGCGTTCGCAGTTGTCCACGCTATGTGTGGGTAACTGCGAACTCATCGGGGGCGTCTCGGAAGGCCGGGGCTTCCCGGCCAGGCGCAGGGCGAGGCGGCCGGCACGCGCCGCGAAGTACGCGGGACCGACGCTAGGCGCGCGCCGCGGCGGTGATCGCCGCGGCCACCGCGCCCGGCTCCTGGGCCATCGGCGCGTGGGCGCAGTCGGGGAGGATCGTCACGGTGGCGCCCGGGTGGAAGCGGGCGAGCACCTCGGCGTTGGCGGGCGGGACGAGCGTGTCGAGGCCGCCGTGGACGACCGCCGTCGGGACCGGCGGGTCGAGCGTCGACAGCGAGGTCGGGCGCCGATGCCAGTCGACGATCGCCCGCTCCTGCATGAAGAGGACCGGCTCGGGGAGGACGGCGCGGGCGGCGGCGACGATCCCGCCGAGGCTCGCGTCGGCTTCTGGCGCGCGCTCGGGCGGGAAGAGGAGCGAGATGAGGCGGGTCGCCTGCTCGCGCGGCGTGCCGGAGTGGTCGATCAGGCGCCGGAAGGCCCCGGGGGCGCCGGCGACGGAGTCGGGCCCGCCGGTGTGGGTCGACATCAGGCCGAGCGAGCCGACCCGCTCCGGCGCCCGCCGCGCCAGCGCCTGGGCGACCATGCCGCCCATCGACCAGCCCGCGACGGCAACCCGTTCGATCCCCAGTCCGTCAAGCAGCGCCAGCGTGTCCGCCGCCATCCCCTCCACCCCGCCGACCTCCTCGCCGTCCGCGAGCGTCGAGCGCCCGAGCCCGACGTTGTCGGGGCAGATCACCCGGAAGCGGGAGGCGAGCCGCCCGAGGAACATCGGGTCCCAGTCGCGCCCGGTCGCCGCGTAGCCGTTCACGAGGAGCAGCGGCGGGCCATCCCCGACCGCGTCCCAGGCGATCGTCCGGCCCGACCCCACCTCGACGGCTCCCTCCCCGGCGCGCGCCGCGGCGCCGGCTCCACTCAAGGCTCCACCTCCACCATCACCGTGACCGGCCCGTCGTTGATCAGCGCCACCCCCATGCAGGCGCCGAACACGCCCTTCCTCGCCCCGGTGCGCTCGCAGAAGCGGTCGTAGAGCGGCTCGGCATCCTTCGGCCGCGCCGCCTTCACGTAGCTCGGCCGCGTCCCCTTCCGCGTGTCCCCGTAGAGCGTGAACTGGCTCACGCAGAGGAGCTCCCGCTCCGGGCCCAGCGGCTCGTTCATCCGCCCCTCGGCGTCGTCGAAGATCCGCAGCGCCAGCACCTTCTCGGCCAGCCGGTCGCACTCCGCCTCGGTGTCCCCGACGCCGACCCCGAGCAACACCACCATCCCCGCCCCGATCTGCGCCATCCGCGTCCCCTCGACGTCCACCGCCGCCTGACTGCACCGCTGGACGAGCGCCCGCATCGCCGCGGAAGTCTACGGCCCGGTGCCCGCGCTCGGCGCCCGAGCTGATCGCCGCGACCTTCGCCCTTTACCGGCGCTTCCCGTGGCTGTTCCTCGCCCTGGCGGCGATCGTGGTCGTCCCGTACGACGCGATCTCCCTCCTGGGACTCCCCGACGGGCCCCTCCACGGGCCGGCCCAGGTGGTGCTCGGGCTCGTCCTCCCGATCGCCGACTTGGCCCTGGTCCTGCCGCTGATCTCCGCCCTCCACGTACACGCGGTCAACGACGCGCGCCAAGGTCGCCGGCCGGAAATCGGGCCGGTCACCCGCCGCGGGCTGGCGACCCTGCCGGTGGTGTCCGCGGCGGCGTTCGTCAGCTGGCTCGGCATCATGGCCGGCCTCATCGCGCTGATCATCCCCGGCGTCCTCCTGTTCCTCCGCTGGTCGGTGGTCGCCCAGGCGGCGGCGCTCGGCGACAAGGGCTGGCGCGGCGCGCTCAGACGCAGCAGGCTCCTCACCAGCGACCACTACCCCCACGTCTTCGCGCTCTTCGTCCTCGTGGTCCTGATCAGCGCGATCCCCGGCGGGCTGCTCTTCCTCGCCTTCGGGAAGGACATGACCGTCGTCTCCTTCCTGCTCCGTACCGCGGTATCCGTCGCGACGAGTTCCTTCACCGCGTTGGCCACCGCGCTCCTCTACTTCGATCTGACGGTGCGCCTGAGTCTCGCGGTCACGGCGCCGGGCGACCCGTCCATCCCCGCCGAGGACCGACCACCCGGGTGGTACGTCGACCCGGACGCCCCGTGGCGCATGCGCTACTGGGCCGCCGACGGCGAGCCGGGTTGGAGCAAGCACACCGCGAAGACGCCGAGGCGGACGCCGGCCGAGCGGCGTGATCTCAGGTGGATTCGCTGAAGAACTCGGTTGCCCGGGCGGCGACCAGGTCGGGCTTCTCGTCGGCGATGAAGTGACCGCAGCCGGGGACCAGCTCGACCCGCATCTCGTCGGCGTGGCGCTGGTAGCCGGCGAGCATCCGGGGGCGGAGGGCGGCATCGTCGGTGCCGTGGACGTGGAGGGTCGGGACGGTGAGGCGCTCGCGGGCATAGCGGCCGCGCCTGATCGCGGGGGACTCGTGGAGTTGGAAGACGCGGTACATCTGGACGCAGGCGCGGGCGCGGTCGGGCTCGGCCAGGTTGTCGGCGAAGATGGCGAGGGTCTCGCCGTCGAAGTGGTCGCGGACGGTGGAGGCGCCGAGGAGGACGCGGGGCACGAATTCGCCGCTGCGGTGTAGGCGATAGCCGAGCCAGGGGGCCGCGACCAGGAGCTGGTAGCTGAAGCGCCACAGGTTGGGCACGAGCTCGCGCGTATTCACCCAGGGAGTGAGGATGTTCAGCGCGAGGTAGCGCTCGAAGCGCTCCGGCGCCCGCAGGCAGAGCAGGTAGCCGATCCAGCCGCCCCAGTCGTGGCCGACCAGCTTCACCCGCTCGAGGCCGAGCGCGTCGAGCACCGCGAGCACGTCGGTCGCCAGGTTCTCCTTCTCATAGCCGTCCGGCGGCGCGTCGCTCCAGCCGAAGCCACGCAGGTCGACCGCGATCGCCCGGTGACCCGCGGCCGCCAGCCGCGGCAGCAGGAACCGCCACTCGTACCAGTGCTGCGGCCAGCCGTGCAGGCAGAGAACGACGTCGTCGCCCTCCCCCGCTTCGGCCAGGTGGAAGCGCAGCCCGCGCGCCTCCACCCAGCGATGGCTGACACCGTCGACCTGCGGCGGCGCCGCCATCGCCGGAATCTCTCGGGCCTGGCGCTCGCTCGGCGCTAGCCGACCGTCGCCGCGGTGCGGCGGAAGTCGTCGAGCATCGCGCCCATCGACTCGAGGTTGCAGGCGACCATTTCCGGCCAGGCCTTGTCCGGGTGGTCCTGGATCGTCTTCAGCCCGTTGCCGCTGATGATCGCGACCACCGTCTCCTCGGGCCGGATCTTCCCGTGCTGGGCGAGCTGGGCGAGCGCCGCGATCGTGGTGCCGCCCGCCGGCTCGGTGAGAATCCCCTCGGTGGCGCCGAGCAGGTCGATCGCCTCCCAGATCTCCGGGTCCGACGGGGTCGCCGCGCTGCCGCCGCGGCTGCGCGCCGCGTCGACCACGAGCGGGCCGTCGCCCGGCGAGCCGATCGCGAGCGAGTGGGCGGCGGTGTCCGGGGTCTGCGGCTCGATCTCGCCGCCCTCGAGGATCGCGGTGGCGATCGGATCGCAGCCGCCCGCCTGGGCGATGTCGATCTTCGCCCCCGCGGTCTCGGCGAGGCCGACCCTCTCCAGCTCGATCAGTCCCTTGTGGACGCGCGAGGAGAGCGTGCCGCCGGCGGCCGGGATGACGAAGTGGTCCGGTGCCTTCCAGCCAAGCCCCTCGACGATCTCGAACGCCATCGTCTTCGCCCCCTCCGCGTAGAACGGGCGCAGGGTGATGTTGGCGAACTCGATCCCGCTCGCCAGCGAGAGCTCGCGGCAGGCGCGGTTGGCCTGGTCGTAGTTGCCGTCGAGCTGGCAGACCTGGGCGCCGAGGGCACGACAGGCTTTCGCCTTCCCCTTCTCCATGTTGCCGGGGTAGAAGACGTAGGCCGTGGCGCCCGCCTTCGCCGCCAGCGACGCGACCGCCGTGCCGACGTTGCCGGTCGAGACGCAGCCGACCTCGTCCTTGCCGAGCTCCAGCAGGCGGGCGATCGCCATCCCGACGACACGGTCCTTATAGGAGAGCGACGGGCGGTTGGTCGAATCGTCCTTCAGGTAGAGCTTCTTCAGGCCGAGCTCGGCGCCGAGCCGGTCGGCGGGGATCAACGGCGTCTGGCCGGCGAACTGGCCGACCCGGGCTTGGGCGTCCGCCGATGTGATCGGCAGCAGCTCCTCGAAGCGCCAGATGTTCCAGGGGCGACCGTCGAACCCGCGCTCGGCGATCGCCGTGGCGGCGCGCTCGTAGTCGTAATCGATGTCGAGGCCCTCGCCGCAGGCCGGGCACTTGAACGCCTGGTCCAGCAGCGGGGTGCGGTAACCGCAGTCACGGCAGACGAGTTCGGTCGCGCAGGACCTGGTTCGCCGGCCGATAGGCCCCTCCAGATGCTGCGTGTCGTGGCTCATCTGACTTCCTCCTTGGTCACCGCCGAAGCGGCTCGATTGACGGTGCCCTCAGCACCGCGTCTTTGGGTTGTACGTCTATAACACAGGGGTCGCTTCCGCTCAACGCTTTTCGCGTAAATATTCGGATAACCCCTGGGATCGCTGGACATCAAGGTAGCGGAACAATCGGGCCGCTCAAGTGGCTGCGGCCTTTTGTCTGTGGAACGGTTGTCTGCGCTCGGTAACGATGGAACCATGATTGGTGACACGCATCGACAGTGGTGGGCGGCGGGTTGACCCCGCAGGAGCGCTTCGCCTTCAACCTGCGCCGCTGTCGCGTCGCCGTCGGCATCTCCCAGGAGGAACTCGGCGAGCGGACCGAGCTGCACCGGACCGAGATCTCGCTGCTCGAGCGGGCGGGACGGGAACCGCGGTTCGCCACGATGCTGAAGCTGGCGGGGGCGCTCTCGACGACCCCGGACGTCCTCTGCGCAGGGACCGGATGGGACCACGAGCGGCGCCGCTTCACGGTCGAGGAGCCCCCCAAGGACTGACGGCCGCAGGCGCATGCTTCTCGTCACGGGGGCCCCGATCCCGTGACGAGAAGAGATGTGAGGCGGGGCGGCGCCAACTGCGCACCGGCGCACTTTTCGGGACCGAGTCGTGACGAACGCGACCCCCTGCTCAGCGCCAGGTCCTCCTTTGCCACCCCAAGGCGGTTTCCCTGTCTGAGTGAGCCCCGCCTCCCTGTCGGTTGATCCGCCGACAGGGTGACATTCATAACAGACTGATCTGTAGCAATCAAGGCCACCTGAACATAAAGATTGCTCTGCGTCTAGGTACGCGCAGGTGCCCCTGGCCACACACGGGGATACCCGCCCCGGGCGTGGGCCTAACCGGTTGCCGCCCCCCTGCGCCTGCCCGCCGGCCCTACGAAGCCGCGCCCGACAGGGCGTCGTCCACGGCCACGGGAATCGCGGCGGCGTCGGGCCAGGCGCCGGGGAGGTCGGCCGAGGTGAAGCGGCCGGAGTCGATCAGGATCGCCTCGGCGGCATGGGGGGCGAAGGGCTGAAGGACGCGGGCGAGGAGGAGGATCGCGGCGACCAGGGCCTCGGCGTCGGCGCGGTCGAGCTGGCCGCGTTTCTTCAGCTGCTTCTCGAACTGCTGGATCCGCTCGAAGAGGCGGGTCAGGTTGCGGATCGACTGGTGCATCTGAAGATCGGCGGTGTCCTCGGTGATCCGCATGAGGCCCGCCTCGCACCACTTGCGCAGGCGCTCGCGCATGAACTCGGTCTCCGCCGCCTTCTCCGGATCGTGCCTGGCTGCGTCGAGCTCGACGAAACGGTCGTGCGCGTAGGTCCAGAAGCCGCGCAGGAACTTGTTGGCGAAGCGGACCGCGGCGCCGGACCAGTTGAGGGTCTTCGCCGGCCCCGCCGCCCAGAGCACCGCCACGCGCACGGTATCGGCGCCGAACTGGCCGACCAGTTCGTCGGGATCGACGACGTTGCCGAGGTGCTTGCTCATCTTCCGCCCGTCGGCGATCACCATCTCGTGGAAGAGGCAGCCCTCGAACGGCTCGCCGTCGGCCATGTAGGCGAACTCGCCGTGGTCGCGGAGCGCCTTGGTGACGATCCGCTGGTCGAAGACGAAGCCGCCCGAGTCCCCGCCGGCGACCAACCGCTCGGCGGGCAGCCACCTGCGCGACTCGGGGTGGGTGAACATCCGCTCCGCCCGGTCCTCCGGCGGCACCGTGGCCGGCACCCAGAGGAAGAGCGCGTCGAAGTGGCAATCGAGCGTGTCCGTCTCGCGCTTCGCAGGCGTCCCACAGATCGGGCACTCCACGTCGACGAAGTCGCTGCGCTCGGCCAGCGGATTCCCTTCACCGGTCGCGACCAGGTCGCGCGGGAGCACGACCGGAAGATCGGCCTCCGGCACCGGCACCGGCCCGTGGTCGGGACAGTGCACGATCGGGATCGGCGTCCCCCAGGAGCGCTGGCGGGAGATCGAGAAGTCGTTGGCCCGGTACCGCTTCGCCGCCCGCGCCCCCTCCACAGGTCGATGGGCCGAAAACCCTTCAGATAGTCCGGTTTTCGGCCCATCGACGTCGGGGACCCGGCCGGGGAAGCGGGATGCGATGTCGGCGTCGGCCTCGTCCACCGCCGGGATGCCGAGCGCCGCGGTCGGGCCGAAGCGGGCGTCGACCAGCGGCGAGATCAGGACCGGCAGCTCCTCCCCGGCTGGCCCGGGGATCGCGCGGCCGGTGTCGATGACCGGCACCGACTGCGCGTCGCGGGCGCTCCGCTCCCAGCCGCCGGAGCGCAGCTGCTCGAGCTCCTCGCGCACCCCCGCCTCGCCGATCCACGCCTCGACCTCGGGGTGGCGGGGCGACAGCAGGACGAAGGTCGCGAGCCCGGCCGCGTCGGCGTGCGGCGTGAAGACGGTGAGCCGCCCGGCCGGCCCCTCGAGGTCGACCTCCACCCCCTCGGCCCGCCCGAGGATGTAGCGCTGGGTGGCGAGCGCCAGCTCGTCCCAGGGCTGCGCCTCGAGCTTCGCCATGTTCGCGTCGTTCTCCTCCAGGTAGGGCGTGATCTTGAGGAACCAGGTCGGCCGGCGGATCAGCCGCACCTCGTTGTGGCAGCGCCAGCAGGTCCCGCCCTCCTCGACCTGGATCGTCGCCAGCGTCGTCTGGCAGGTGTCGCACCAGTCGACGGTCGCGTCGTCGAGGTAGATCAGCCCCATCTCGTACAGGGTCAGGAACAGCCACTGCGACCAGCGGTACTGCCCCTCGTCGGAGCTGTAGAAGACGCGGTCGTAGTCGAAGCTGTAGCCGAGCCGCTTCATCTGCTCGAGCATCCGGTCGCCGGACTGGACGACCCACTCGGCGGCGGGCACCTGGCGCTCGATCGCGGCGAGCTCGGCGGGCAGCCCGAAGGCGTCGAAGCCGAACCCCATCAGCACGCTGCGCCCGCGCGCCCGCTGGAAGCGCGCGTAGGCGTCGCCGAGGGTGTAGTCGCGCACGTGGCCCATGTGGAGGTTGCCGGAGGTGAACGGGCTCGACGACTTGACGTAGACCCCGTGCTCGCCGTCGGGCGGCGGCGCGGGAGCCTCGTAATCGCCCCGCTCGACCCAGGCGGCCTGGCGCTCTGCCTCGATCTTGGCAGCCTCGTAGGGCGGCTTGCGCGCGTTCTCGCTCATGCCATCAACGTTAGCTGAGCGGCCAAGCTCAACCGACGGCGGCGCGGGCTAGTTGAAGGTCCAGAGCTTGTTGCCGAGGAAGTTGAACGGCATCGCGATCGCGACGGCGATCGCCTGGGCGGCGAGTTCGCTGATCGAGGACGAGCGGACCAGGAGCTCGAGCACGATCAGGTTGATCAGCAGCGCGCCGACGCTGACCACGGCGAAGCGGATCGCCTGCTCGTGGGCCAGCCCCTCCCCCGGGCCGAAGGTCCAGTGGCGGTTCCAGAAGAAGTTGTTGCCGAGCGCGACGCAGAAGGCGCCGACCGCGGCGACTACGTGGAAGACGCCGAGGTTCTGCGCGAGGAAGGCGAAGACGACCAGGTTGATGACGTAGCCGGAGCCGCCGACGATGCCGAACTTGAGCAGTTGGATCCAGTTGTCCGGCCGCCGGGCCGCGGCGCCGATCCGCACGGCGAGGCTCTCCTCCCCGCCGCTCATCCTTCCACCGCCCGGGCGCGGGAGAGTTCGAACGACGGCGACGTCTTCGCGTTCCTGCCGAGGTAGAGCCGCGACCGCGACGGGCCGTCCAGCACGACGTTGGTGGCGTGGAAGCCGGTCACCTGTCTGCTGAGCTGTTTGAGGCGGAGCATCACGGGGTGGGGTGCGACATAGCGGACGATCGTCACGCGCCCCATCCGCACGACCCCCGCCGGACGGAACACGGCAGGCAACTTAGCGGGTTGTTCGGCGACCACCTTCTTGCCGACGAGGTCGACTTCGCGGATCCGTTCGGGGCCGCCGAACCAGTGCATCGCGCCGTCACCGAGGTACCAGCGCAGCGGGTCGCCGGCCAGCCGCCAGGTGACGATCGCGCGCGGCGACCGGGCCGGGCCGAGGGCCTTCGCCGCGGCGTTCCAGTCGGGGCGCTGCAGGTTCGGCGTCTGGGTCACGTAGACGTCGAAGGCGAGCCAGTAGGAGCAGAGGGCGAC
Source organism: Actinomycetota bacterium (assembly GCA_018268675.1). Classification (GTDB taxonomy): domain Bacteria; phylum Actinomycetota; class Thermoleophilia; order Solirubrobacterales; family 70-9; genus VAYN01. The sequence continues at coordinate 19,488 of JAFDWB010000079.1, read as the reverse complement.
CGCGAGCACCACCCCGACCAGACGCGCCCGGGCGGCGCCGAAGCCGAGCGCCACGACCGCGGCGAGCGGGACCAGCGCGGGCAGCAGGTTGCGCTCGGCCACGTAGTCCTTCCCGAGCACCGCCGCGAGCCCGGCCAAGGCGAGCACCCCGAGCCCGACGCCCAACCCGAGGGCGGCGCCGCGCCGCTCCCGCCGGGTGCCGATCGCCAGCAGGGCCAGGGCCGCCAGGGCGACCCCGATCGCCGGCAGCACCGCGTACCCGACGCGCGGCGGCTCGCCGATCACGTGCCCGGTTTCGCCGATCAGGAAGCTGACCCCGGTCTGCAGGTACCGCAGCCCGAGGGGGCCGTCGGAGATCCAGCCGATGTGCTTCGGGTTGGCCTGGGCGGCGATCAGCGGCAGCAGCGCGACCGCGACCGCGCCGACCCCGGCGAAGGCGGGCAGCAGCAGGCGCCAGCGGTCGCGCAGCGCCCACGCCAGCCAGGCCGCCTCGATCCCGACCGCGAAGAAGGCGAAGTAGTGGCTGCAGAAGGCGAGCGTCGAGGTCACCGCCCAGAGCGCGATGTCGCGGCCCCGCCGGGTGTCGAGCGAGCGCAGGAAGAAGAGGAAGGAGAACGCCGCGAAGAAGACCATCAGCGCGTAGGAGCGGGCCTCCTGCGAGTACCAGATCAGCATCGGGTTGAAGGCGAGGATGCCGGTGAGGATGAGGCCGACACGGCGGTTCGCCAGCTGCTTGCCGATCGGGTAGCCGAGCGCCACCGTGAACGTCCCGACCAGCGCCGAGAGCGAGCGGATGCCGAATTCGTCGCGGCCGAACATCTTCACCCAGCCCCAGGCGAGCACGTAGTAGAGCGGCGGGTTCGACTCGCTCACCTTGACCTCGTGCAGCATCTGGCCGAAGCTGCCGGGCAGCACCCGCATGACGGTGATCACCTCGTCGTGGTGGAAGCTCTGCACGCCGAGCGAGAAGAAGCGGATCGAGGCGCCGGCGGCGATCAGGCCGGCCAGCGCGGCGACGAACACCCAGTGGCGCGAGTGGGCCTCCTCGCGCGGCTCGGCAAAGACCACCGGGGCAGCCGGAGGAGTCGGTAGCGAGGCGACGGAACTGTCCACGAAGGCAGCTTCCGCCCGCAGGCTGAGAGACTCCTGAACCGTACCTAAACGGCGATTAAAGGGCCCTGCGAGTGACGTACGTCACGGAGCACAGCCGCTCTTCGGCGCCCCGGTGTTGGGACCGTAAGACGGCGGCTGCTGGCCCTTTTCGGCCCAGCGGGTCCCGTGCGCGCTCGTCTTGAAGGCGAGGGTGGCGCCGCCGGAGATTTCGCAGACGCTGGCCCAGGGGCGTTCGTGCGGCCGGCCGTTGAGGGTGAGGGAGGAGACGTAGGGCTTGCCGCCCGTGACCGTCAGCCTGCGCCCGTTCGCGAGGCTCATTTCGGCGCGTTCGAACAGCGGGCTGCCGAGCGCCAGGGTCCCGGTCCCGGGCTGCGCCGGGTACATCCCCAGCGCGCTGAAGACGTACCAGGCCGAGAGCGTCCCGAGGTCGTCGTTGCCGGGGTAGCCGGCCGGGGTCGGGCTGTAGAGGCGAAGCGCGCGGCGCACCGCTTCCTGGGTCCTCCACGGGCGCCGCATCCAGTCGTATAGCCAGGGGGTCTCGAGGGTCGGCTCGTTGCCGAGCAGGGCGTGGTCGGTGTGGGTCCCGTCGGCGCTCGCGTTCAGCACCCGCAGGAAACCGTCGAGCCGGCTCGCGGCCTTGGTCGAGCCGCCCATCAGCCGGAAGAGCCCGGCCGGGTCCTGCGGCACCATCCAGGTGTACTGGGCGGCGTTGCCCTCGACGAAGCCGCCGCCTTCGAGCACGCTGTAGGGATTGGGGAAGGCGCCGCTGGAGAAGCGCGGCTCGATGTAGCCGCTTTCGGGGTTGAAGAGGTTGCGCCAGTTGGCCGAGCGGCGGATGAATTCGGCGTAGGTGGATCCCGGTTCGCCGGCGCCGACGATGCCGCCCATCTTCACCCCGCTGCGGGCCGCGAACTGGGCGATCGCGAAGTCGTCGATCGCGTACTCGAGCGTCGTCGCCGCCGAGCCCCAGACCGCGGTCGGGCTGCCGTAGATCGAGTTCGCGTTGCGCTTGTTGACGTCTTCGTCGAAGGGCACCCAACCGAGCCGCAGGTAGGACGCGAGCCCCTGGCGCTCGACGTATTCGCCGCCCGGGCTTTCGCAGGACGCGGTCGCCCCGCGCAACATCGCCGCCAGCGCCCCGGCCTGGTCGAAGTGGTTGGCGCCGAAGGCCGAGGCGGCGGCGATGATCGGGTCGGCGGAGTCGCCGACCATCGCCATCGACTGCCCGTTCGCGTAGGGCCAGCGCGGCAGGCAGCCGGACTGTTCGGCGTCGGCGAGGAGCGACTGGACCATGTCGGAGGCGCGCCGCGGTTCGATCAGCGCCAGCAGCGGGATCTCGGTGCGGTAGATGTCCCAGCCGGAGAAGTCCGCGTACTGGGTGCGGCCCCGGGCCCGGTAGACCGCGCCGTTCATGCCGACGTAGTCGCCGCCGACGTCGTTGAAGGTGCGCGGCGCGAGCAGCGCGTGGTAGAGCGCCGTGTAGAAGGTGCGGATGTCGGTCGCGGAGCCGCCCCGCACGTTGATCTTGCCGAGCGCCCGGTCCCAGCGCTGGTGCGCCGCGGCGCGGATCGCGCCGAACGAGCGGCCTTCGCTTTCGGCGGCGAGCGCGGCCTGGGCGCCGGCGACGCTGACGAAGGAGATGCCGACCCGCACCGAGACGGTGCGGTTCTTGGTCGTGTCGAAGGTCGCGTAGGCGCCCGCGCGCGCCGAGACGGTGGGGTTCTGCGCCGGCGCCTGGGTGTCGGAGGCCGCTTCGCTGCCGGGTTCCAGCTTCCCTTCGGTCCAGGTCCCCGAGGCGGCGAAGCCGCGGTTGAAGCGGGCCGCGAAGTAGACCTTGTAGCGCGGGCGCTGGCCGCAGAAGAGGCCGCTCGAGGCGCTGCCGGTGATTTCGCGGGCGGCCGGGTTGAGCTGGACGGCGGCTTCGTTGTCGGGCTGGGCGCTGCCGCCGGCGTTGATCAGGACGCTCGCGTGGGGGTTGGCGGGAAAGGTGAACTGGGCGAAGCCGGTCCGCGTCGTCGCCGTCAGCGCCGCCCCGATCGCGCCGCCGTGCTGCGGCCGCAGCCGCACCGAGTAGTACCCCGGTTCGCCGTGCTCGCTGCCGTGGGAGAAGCCCGGCTCGAAGATCCCCGCGAGGCCCTTGCCGGCTTCCGGTGCGGGCGACTGTTCGAGCGGCTCGGTGGTCGGCAGGAAGGGGAAGTCGCCGTAGACCGCGCACCCCGCCCCGCTCAGGTGGGTGAGGCTGAAGCCGGAGATGTGGTGCTGGCGATAGTCGTAGCCGCCCGAGTTGGGCGCCGCGGGCGTCGTGTCGGGGCTCCACTGGACCATCCCGAACGGCGTGGTCGCGCCGGGGAAGTTGTGGCCGCCGCCGAAGGTCTGCGGTCCGGGCATCGTCCCGGCGAACACGTCGACGTTCGCGGCGGGGTCGGCGGAGGCCGCTCCGGCCAGCAGCAGCCAGAGCGTCGCGGTCAAGGCGATGGTCTTGGGGAAGTTACGCGTAATGTTCGGGTCGCATGCGGCTGAGGAAAGCAACGTTCGCGGCGCTGATCGTGACCGGCGCCATCGTCGCGGCCGCGATCGTATTCGGCGGCACCGATAACACCGAACACGCGCAGGCGTCCGGTGGAGCGGCGCCGGGCGAACCCGTGGTCTCGATCATCTCGCCGCGCAACGGCGAGGTGCAGGCCAACCACGCGGTGGTGGTCAAGCTGGGGCTCGAAAACTTCCAGCTGGCGCCGCAGCGCTTCGGCCAGGAGCCGGAATTCGGCGAGGGCGCGATCCGCTTCAGCCTCAACCGGGTCCCCAACTGCGTCGACCCGAAAAAGCTGGCCAAAGCGCTCAACAGCCCGCGCGGCATCGAACGCCTGAAGGGCGCCTCGATGGACTTTCCCCGCTATTCCGGCCCGAACGGCATCCTCGCCGAAGAACTCGGGACCACCGGCAAGGTCTCCCCGGCGACGCAGCCGGAGATCTTCTACCACGGGCTGCCGCCGGGCTTCTACCGGCTGACCGTCAGCCTGGCGCAGAACAACCTCGCGACGCTCCCCTTCCACGCGGTGACCAACTTCCAGATCCTCCAGCGCCCCGGCCACCACGCGAAAAAGTGCGCAGCGGGCAAGGTCTCCAGCTCAAAGGCCGCCGAAAACCCTCGTTAGCCCAAAACTTCACTTTGTATAGTCGGTGGGAATGCGTACCTACCGACGGCTGATGGGCTTCCTCCGTCCTTACCGGACGCAGCTGTGGGGTTCGCTGCTCTTCGCCTGGGCGGCGATGGGGATGACGGTGCTGATCCCGTGGCTGGTCGGCCGCGCGGTGAACGCGATCGAGGCCGGGAACAAGCCCGACCTCCTGCCGCTCGCGTTGGCCATCCTCGGCGCCGCGATCCTGCGCATGGGCCTCACCGTGATCCGCCGCCTGGTCGCCGGCAAGGTCTCGCTGGCGGTCGAATTCGACCTGCGCCAGCTCTTCTACGCGCACCTGCAAAAGCTTGAGCTCGGCTTCTTCGACAGCCAGCAGACCGGCCAGCTGATGTCGCGGGCGACGGTCGACCTGCAGGCGATCCGCTTCTTCCTCGGCTACGGGCTCGTCTTCATCACCCAGAACCTGCTGACGATCGTCCTCGCCTCGACCGTGATGTTCATCATCAACCCGTTCCTGGCGGCGCTGGCGCTGATCCCCGCCCCGTTCGTCGTCTGGATCGCCTCGCGCTACAACCGGATCTCGCGCCCCGCCGTCCAGGAGGTCGCCCAGCGGGTCGCCGAACTGACCGCGGAGGCGGAGGAGAACGTCTCCGGGATCCGCATCGTGAAGGCCTTCGCGCGCGAGGAATTCCAGCTGCACCGATTCCAGCGGGTGGTCAAACGGGTCTTCGACCAGTCGATCTACTCGACCCGCCTGCAGGCCTTCTTCAGCCCGCTGATCGGCCTCCTGCCCCAGCTCGGGATCGCGCTTGTGCTGCTGGTCGGCGGTCGGCTGGTGATCGAAGGCAGCCTCAGCCTCGGCAACTTCACCGCCTTCTACACCTACCTGGTGATGCTCGCCGGGCCGCTGCGGATGCTCGGCGTGGCGATGGGCATGGCCCAGCGCGCGGTCGCCTCCGGCAACCGGATGTTCGAGATCATCGACCGCGAACCGACGATCCAGAGCCCGCCCGACCCGGTCGAGCTGCCCGACGGCGGCGGCCGGGTGGAGCTGCGCGACGTGACCCTGCGCTATGCCGCGGCGCCGGGGTCAGAACACGAGTCGGTGCCCGCCCTGCACGACGTGACCCTGGCGGTGGACGCCGGGAGGACGGTGGCGCTGGTCGGTCCGTCGGGGTCCGGGAAGACGAGCCTGGTGGCGCTGATCGCCCGCCTGTATGACCCGACCGCGGGGAGCGTCGCGGTCGACGGGGTCGACGTCCGCGACGTCGACCTGGAGCGGCTGCGCGGCGAGATCGCCTTCGTCGCCGACGACAGCTTCCTCTTCTCCGCCAGCGTCGCCGACAACATCGCCTACGCGCGCGCCTCGGCCACCCGGGAGGAGGTGGAAGCGGCGGCGCGCCTCGCCCAGGCCGACTCCTTCATCCGGGAACTGCCGGACGCCTACGAGACCCGGGTCGGCGAGCGCGGCCTCACCCTCTCGGGCGGCCAACGCCAGCGGGTGGCGATCGCCCGCGCCCTGCTCGCCGACCCGCGCATCCTGATCCTCGACGACGCCACCTCCTCGGTCGACGCGACCACCGAGGCGGAGATCAAAGCGGGGCTGCGCGAGGCGATGGCCGGGCGGACGACGTTCATCATCGCCCACCGACTCTCGACGGTCTCGCTGGCCGACGAGATCATCGTCCTCGACCGCGGCGAGGTGGTCGACCGCGGCACCCACGAGGAGCTGATGGACGGCTGCAGCTTCTACCGCGAGATCGCCGAGCACGGCCTCGCCGACTCGGTGTTCCTGCAGCGCGACCTCGAGGAGCGCGAGGAGATGGCACGGTTGTGAGGGGGTCGCGGAAGGCGGACGAGGGGCGCGACGTGGACGCCGCGCGGGCGGAGGACGCGTCCGAGTCGAGCGTCCAGAGCCCGCTCGGCAACGTCGCCCTGCTCTTCGCCTCGCTCTGGCGGCTGGTGCGCGGCCAGGACCAGCGCGGGCGCAAGGTGCGGTGGATGATCGGCCTGTTGCGCCCTTACCGCGGGCGGATGGCGCTGATGTTCGTCGCGCTGCTGGTCGAGACCGGGGCCGGACTGGCGCCGCCGTTCCTCGCCGGGCGGGCGATCGACGCCGGGATCCGGGCGAACGACCTGAGCGCGCTCGACTGGATCGTCGCCGCCTTCGTCGCGGTCTCGATCCTCTACGCGGTCGGCACCTATGCCGAGACCTACCTGGTCGGCTGGGTCGGCACCCGCGCCCTGCAGGACCTGCGCGAGCGCATCTTCACCCACCTGCAGGCGATGTCGATCGGCTTCTTCACCCGCAACAACCCGGGCGTGCTGATCTCGCGGATGACCAACGACGTCGAAGCGCTCCAGCAGCTGGTCACCACCGGCGTGGTGACGATCTTCTCCTCCAGCCTGACCCTGATCGGGGTGATCGTGATCCTGCTGCTGCTCGACGTGAAGCTGGCGCTGATCACCTTCCTCACCTTCCCGCTGCTGGCGATCGCGAGCTTCGTCTTCCGGATCGTCTCGGCGGGGGCCTACCGGGCGACGCGCGAGCGGATCGCGGCGGTCACCGCCTACCTGCAGGAGAGCCTCAGCGGCGTGCGGGTGGTGCGCAGCTTCGGCCAGGAGCCGCGCCACGTGGACGAGATGACGGCGCTGAACGAGGCCAACCGCCAGATCAACATGAAGACCGTCTACCTGAACGCGTCCTACTTCCCGGCGGTCGAACTGCTGGCCGCGATCGGGACCTCGGTGATCCTCCTCTACGGCGGCTCGCAGGCGATCGAAGGGGCGATCGAAGTCGGCGTGATCGTCTCCTTCGTCGGCTACCTGGCGACGTTCTTCGAACCGATCCAGGAACTCTCCCAGCTCTACACGACCTACCAGCAGGGGATGGCGGCGCTGGACAAGATCTTCGACCTGCTCGACACGCGGCCCGACATGGTGGATGCGCCGGGGGCGATCGACCCGGGGCCGATCCGTGGCGAGATCGAGCTCGAGGACGTCTGGTTCTCCTACTCGGAGGCCGACCCGGTGCCCGGGGACTCCTGGGTGATGGAAGGCATCGACCTGCACGTGCCGCCGGGGCAGACGCTGGCGCTGGTCGGCGCGACCGGGGCGGGGAAGTCGACCTTCGCGAAGCTGGTGGCGCGCTTCTACGACCCGCAGAAAGGGCGCGTGCTGGTCGACGGCCACGACCTCAAGAGCGTCCAGCAGCGGGCACTGCGGCGCCAGCTCGGGATCGTGCCGCAGGAGGGCTTCCTGTTCAGCGGCAGCGTGCGGGAAAACATCGCCTTCGGGCGGCCGGAGGCGAGCCTCGAGGAGATCGAGGAGGCGATCGCGACGGTCGGGGCGACGGAGTTCGTCGCCGCGCTGCCGGAGGGGATCGACACCCAGGTCGGCGAGCGCGGCATCCAACTCTCGGCGGGCCAGCGCCAGTTGGTGGCCTTCGCCCGCGCCCTCCTCGCCGAACCCCGGATCCTGATCCTCGACGAGGCGACCTCGAACGTCGACGTGCGGACCGAGAAGACGATCGAGAAAGGCCTCGAGCGCCTCCTCCACGGCCGCACCGCGATCGTCATCGCCCACCGCCTCTCCACCATCCGCCGGGCCGGCAAGATCGTCGTCCTCGAACACGGCGAGATCGTCGAGCAGGGCACCCACGAGGAGCTGATCGCGGCCCAGGGCGTGTACGCGCGGCTGTACGGAGCCTGGGAAGAGAACGCGGCGGCCTGACCGCCGGCCCGGATCAGCCGGCGCCGATGCCGCCGGATTCGGGCGCCCGTTCCTGCGGAGTTTCTTCGATTTCGCCGCCCGCGCCGCCCGTTTCGGGGGCGACTTCTTCTTCGGGCGCGAATTCTTCTTCCGGCGCCGCTTCTTCTTCGGGGACGAATTCTTCTTCCGGCGCCGCTTCGACGCCGCCCGATTCTTCTTCCGGGGCGGCTTCGGCGCCGGCGGATGATTCGGCGCGGGTGACCGGGGCGTGCGGGCCTTCGCTGCATTCTTCGAAGCCGTAGACGGCGGCCTGCTGCTGGAATTCTTCGACCGCGGGGACCGCCCCCTGAGAGGCTTCTTCGAGCAGGGCTTCGTTTTGCTGGTCGGCCGCGGTTTTGACTTCGCCCTCGACCATCGCGAGCCGTTCGGCGGCGCCCATGAATTCGGAGAAGCCGGCGGGTTCGCTCGGGTGGCCGAGGCGCTGGATGCTCTGGACCATGCCGGTGTAGAGCTTCGCGGTCTGGCTCGCCTGGCTGGCCGGTTCGGCTGCCGATTCTCCGATCGAGCCGATCGCCGTGTTCACCTCGGCGCAGATCGCGTCGCCCTGGGTGATGAACTCGGCTTTGCTCAGCTGCGGCTTGGTTTCCGTCTTCGGCTTCTTCGCCGTCGTGGTCGACGAGCTGCCGCCACCGCCGCAGCCGACAGCCACGAGCATGATGCCGAGCAGCGCCGGCAGGGCAAGGACGAAGAACTTCACCCGCATTCGAAAATCGACGCTAGCAGTGACGTCGGATCACTGCGCCCCAGGGACTCGAACCCCGACTACCTCGTCCAGAGCGAGGCGTGCTGCCATTACACCAGGGCGCAACGCGAACCCGCAGGATAACGGCCGTCCGAGCCGCGTGAGGGGTTCGTATGGGAGCGGGCACAGGGAAGTCACGAAGTCGGACTTCAGTCACGGTCCCGTGCGGAAAGGAGGCCACGGACGGCGGGGACGGGGCGCCTGTGGAGCTTTAGTGGCGCATAGAGAGAGTTTCGCTCCACAGCAAGGTCCTGACCAATGGGAAGGCATGGGGAAGACGGGAGAAACGGTGACGACCTCCCATTCCCCCGACCTGCGTCCTGATGCGTCGTGCGGGCCCTTCCTCTCCGCCTCTCCCCGCAGACCCGGCCGTCTCGGCCACGGCCACAGTCCGCCAGGGTCGTGGCCGGGACGGCCCGTCCCTTCCCATCGGGCGCCAGCTTTGCCGCGTCGCTACAGCCCGGACAGATCGGCGTCGGCGTCGGCGATCCAGTCGGCGGCGCCCGACACGTCGATGCCCTCGGCGAGCAGGCGCCGCGCCTCGGCGAGGTCTTCGGAGCGGCCGACGCTGAGGCAGCCGGCGACCTTGCCGGCCTTCAGGTACCAGACCGAGAACTCGCCGGTGGCGCGGGAGCCGCGCCAGATCTCCTCGTCCCAGTCGGCCGCCGGGCCGACGTACTCGAGGCTCGCCCAGTCGCCGAGGTCGCTGAAGAAGTAGGGGACGACGTCGTAGTCGGCGTCCGCACCGAGCATGTTGCGGGCGACGTGCATGCCCTGCTGCATCGACACGTCCCAGTGCTCGACCCGGATCCGCCGCCCGTGGACGACGCTCTCGTAGCTGCAGACGTCGCCGGCGGCGTAGATCCCGGGCGCCGAGGCGCGGAGCTTCGAGTCGCAGACGATGCCGTCGTCGACCTCGAGACCGGCGCGCTGGGCGAGCATCACGTCCGGTTTCACCCCCGCCCCGACCACGACCAGGTCGCACTCGAAGCCCCGGCCGCTCTCGGTCACCACCGCGCTCACCCGGCCGTCGCCCTCGAAGGCGCTCGCCGATTCGCCGCCCACATAGGTGATGCCGTGCGCTTCGAGCCCCTCCTGGAAGAAGCGCCCCGCGTCCTCGCCGAAGGTGCGCGAGAGCGCCACCTCCTCCAGCCCCACCATCGTGCAGTCGGCGCCCGCTTCCGCCAGCGACGCGGCGACCTCGGCGGCGATGTAGCTGCCGCCGACCAGGACGACCCGCTTCGCGCCCGCCGCGTCGGCGCGGATCGCGTCGGCGTTGCCGTAGGCGCGCAGGTAGTGGATGCCCTCGTTCTCGGCCCCCTCGAGGCGCAGGATGTTGACGTTCGCCCCCGTCGCCAGCAGCGCCTGGCCGAAGGCGACCTCTTCGCCACCCTGGACCTTCGCCGTCCGCCCCTCGGCGTCGATCGCCATCACGTTCTTCCCGGTCGCCAGCTCGACCGCGTTCTCCTCGTACCAGGAGGGCTCGTTGACGTAGGCTTCGGCGCGCTCGGAGTCCCCGCGCAGGTACTCCTTCGAGAGCGGCGGGCGTTCGTAGGGCGGTTCGGGCTCCCGCCCGACCAGCAGGATCGACCCCTCCGCCCCCTGCTTGCGCAGCTCGGCGGCGCAGCTCGCGCCGGCCATGCCGCCGCCGACGAGGAGGAAATCGACCTCGCGGTCAGCCACTGGAGATGCCGCCGTCGCCTTCGGGGCCGAAGAGCACCTTCAGCTCGTCCTCCTTGCCCGGATCGAGGACGGCGAGGACCTCGTCGCCCTCTTCCAGCACCGTCTCGGCGTTCGGCACGAAGCCGCGGCCCGACCGCAGCACCGAGATCAGCAGGCTCCCCTCGGGCATGTTCAGGTCGCCGACCCGCCGGCCGGTCACACCCGAGTCCTTGCCGAGCAGCATCTCGATGATCTCCAGCTGCTCCTCCTGCAGGTCGAGCAGGTGGACGAGGCCGTACTCGGGCACCTCGTGCTCCAGGAGGCGCAGGATCAGGTCCGTCGCCGACACCGACGGCTTGATCCCGAGCAGGTCGAAGTGCTGCCGGTTCCGCGGGTTGTTGACCCGGGCGATGATCTGGTCGACCAGGTACTTCTCGCGCGCGACCTGGCAGATCAGCATGTTGTCCTCGTCGTCGCCGGTCACCGCGATCACCATGTCGGCTCGCTGCACCCCGGCCCGCTCCAGCACCCAGAGCTCGGACGCGTCGCCGTAGGAGACGTTGTGCTCGAGCTCCTGCTCGACCGTCATGTAGCGGCGCCGGTCGCTCTCGATCAGCGTCACCTCGTGGTCCTTCTCGAGCAGCTCGCGAGCGAGGTTCCAACCGACCTTGCCGGCGCCGACGACGATGATGTACATCAGGCGGCCTCGCGCCCGCCCGAGTCGCGCACGGCGGTCTCCAGCATGTCGATCGCGACCCGGGTCGGACAGACGGTCTGCAGCCCCTGGCGCGCGTACCACTCGGCCCGCAGCGGGTCGAGGACGCGGGCGATCACGGTCGGCACGCCGTACCGCCGTTTGGCGATCTGGGCGATGATGATGTTGGTGTTGTCGCCGTCGGTGGAGGCGATGAAGACATCGGCACCGTCGACCCCGGCGGCCTCCAGGGCCTCGGCCTCGAGCCCGGCGCCGACCGTGAACTGGCCGCCGAGGTCCTCCCAGCTTTTCTCCAGGCCCACCTCGAGGCGGGCGTGGGACTCGGGGTCCTCGTCGAGGGCCGAGACGGTGTGCCCCTCGCGGAGCATCGCCCGGGCGACGGAGCTGCCGACACGGCCACAGCCGACGATCAAGATGAACATTCGGCGCATACTAGAGCGGCGGGTGGACCCAGGCGGCGCGGCGGCCGGGGTTCGGGGGGTTTGCCGGGAGGGGATCCCGACAGGGAGCTCTCTCAACCCTTCGCGCGGGGAGTGGTGAAGCTGTCGCCCTGGGGAATCGGAAGCTCAGGGTACAAGCCGTTCGCCCCCTGTCGGGATCCTTCGCCACCGGGGCCGGTGGGGCCGTCGCGTCGACCGGAGGGTCGGGAGGTGGAAGGGACGGAGGTGCTCCGCCGCCTCTACTCGACCGCGGGCCGCTCGGCGTCGGCGGCGGCGCCGAAGTCGTCGACCGCCGTCGCCTCGGGCTCGGGCGGGGCGGTCAGGAGCACGCGGCAAGGGGCTTTTTTCAGCACGTACTCGGTCGCCGCGCCGATCTCCGCGGGCTTCGCCGCGCCGATGCCGCCGAACTTGCCGCCGCCGCGGATCCTGCTCGGCGGCTCGCCGCCGATGATGATCGCTTCCGAGCCCGCCCGACGCGCCGCCTCGACGATCCCGGCGCCGATGCGGCGGGCGCGGACGACCTCGGTCGAGACCTCGACGTCCTCGTACTCCTCCCCCACCTCGCGCGCCCGCTCGAGCGCCCGCCGCGCCTGCGCCTCGCGCTCCGGCGGCAGCTCGGCGTCGAGCGGCAGGCTCAGCGGCACCTCGATCACGTAGACCACCTCCAGGTGGGACTCCCCTTCGCCGCCGCCGTCCTCGCTCTCGGCCGCGGCGAGCCGCCCGGCGGTGGCGACGATGTCGTCGTCCAGCTTGGTCCCGAAGACCGGCACCAGCAGGTTCGAGAACTCGACCTCGGGGATCTGCTTGGTCAGCGCCGCCTCGCCGACCGAGACGCGCTTGGTCAGCGAGGTCCCCTCGAAGACCTTGCGGTAGATCACGTAGAAGGTCAGGCCGAAGGCCATCCAGCCGATCCCGACCCAGCGCGCGGTCGAGTGGAAGGCGAGCACGCTGAGGAAGGCGAAACCGCTGGCGACGGCGGCGATCAGCGCCGGGATCGGCAGCTCCGCCGTGCCCCACGCCATCCCCCAGGGGATGCGGAACGGCCGCCGCGCGTCCGGCATCTTCACCCGCAGGCGGATGATCGAGAGGTGGGCGATCGTGATCGCCAGCGTCGCGCCGAAGGCGTAGAGGCCGGCCAGGATCTTGATGTTGGTCGGGATCACGAGGCCGAGCGCGATCAGCCCGCAGATCGTGATCGCCACGTACGGGGTCGCCCGCCGGCGCTCGAGTTTGCCCAGCCAGCTGGGGATCTGGCGGTTGATCGCCAGCGTGTAGGTGTGGCGGGAGACGCCCAGCATCGAGGTCGTCGCCGCCCAGAAGAGGACCGGCGCGGCGACCAGCGCCACCACCCAGCGCATGATTTCCGCCAGCCAGTGCGGGTGGAAGGCGGAGACGACGCCGAGCACCGGGTCCTGGATGTACTGGTGCCCGAGCGCCGTTTCCGGGCCGTTCGGCCCGGCGACCACGGGCACCGCCATCAGGGCGATCGCGGCCATCCCGGCGTAGACGAGCGGCACCGCGATCGCGCCGAGACCGGCGATCCGTTTGAGATCCCGGCGGCTGACTTCGATGTCCGGGGCGAGATCGGAGGCCGCCTCGATCCCGGCGTAGGCGAGCATCGCGACGACCGCCGCGTAGATGATGTCGCGCAGGCTCGGGTGGCTGAAGAGGTCGATCTGTTCGGTGAGCCGGTCGGGATGCATGACGACGACCGCGCCGACCGCGATCACCGCCAGCTGCAGGGCGAGGTCGGCGAGCGCGAGGAAGGCCAGGGTGCGCTGCCGGCCGCGGCCGGTGACGTTGAAGATGTTCAGCAGGCAGGCGCCCGCGATCACCGCCGCGGCGACCGCGATTTCGGTGCCGTGGTCGTCGAAGCCGCCCCAGATCGGGACCAGGTAGTGCGGGACCGAGACCGCCGCCAGGGCGATCACGATCAGATAATCGAGCAGGATCGCCCAGCCGGCGATGAAGGCGACGAGCTCGTTGAAGGCGTGGCGGGCGAAGGCGGAGGAGCCGCCGCGCTCGCGGAACATCGCCCCGCCCTCGACATAAGAGAGCGTCGTCAGCCCGAAGAGCAGGCCGGCGACGAGGAAGATCAGCGGGGTCAGGCCGAGGCCGCGGTCGGCGACCACCCCGAGCGCGAAGTAGATCGAGAAGCCGACGGCCGAGTAGGCGGCGGCGAAAAGCCACGGCACTCCGAGGCCGCGTCGGAGGCGGTTCTTGTGGGGCGCGCGCGGGGCGCTCATCGAGACTGCCTGCTCGCGATCCAGTAACGGCCGACGCCCACGGCGACGAAGAGGATGCCCATCAGGAAGCCGATCGAGGCGGGCCCGCCGCCGTTCGCCAGGGTGACGACGAGCAACAGCACGCCGAGCACGACGAAGGCGAGCGAGAAGCCGCGGATCGCGCCGTGGTAGGCGCGGTTGCGGTTCACGTCGACACCTCGACCAGGGCGCCGCGCGGGCCGGGGAGGATCGAGGGCTTGTCGGGCGGTTCGGAGACGACGATCACCCGGCAGGGGCGCTCGCCGAGCACGGTCTGCAAGGTCTTGTCGTACTGCGGCACGCCGCCGCGATAACGGAGGCCGACGACGATCGCCGCCGCCTCGATCTCGGCCGCCTCCTGGGCGACCGAGTACCCCGCCTGTCCCGGCCGCACGCGGGCGACGTGGCCGGTGACGCGGGCGCCGCCGATCAGCTTCGCCTCCTCGACCCGGCGCTGCGCGGCGCCTTCGGCCTCCGGCAGCTCGGCGTTGAGCGGCAGGTCGTTTGGCACGGTCATCATCGAGTGCACATGGATGCCGCGGCGCCGTTTGGAGGCGAGTTTGACCGCCGTCGCGACCATCTCCGGGGAGAACGCTTCGTCGTCCTCGAAGGCGACCAGGATCGACTGGTACTCGACCTCCTCGACCCCGAGCGGCTCCGGCAGCACCACTTTCACGGTGCGGGTCAGCGGCAGTCCCTGGTTGCGGCGGTAGAGGACATAGACGACGACGCCGGCGACCATCCAGCCGGTGCCGACGATCAGCGTCGACGGGTTCAGCGCCATCACCACGATCCAGGCGGCGAAGGTGCCGAGCCCGCCCAGCACGGCCGTCATCGGGAGGTCGATGCCGAACGCGCGGACGTTCAGCGGCGGCTTCCAGGTGCGTTCCACGTCGGGCCGGGACTTGCGCAGCTTGATCACCGCGATGTGGGCGATCGTGAAGGAGAGCATCGCGCCGAACGAGTACATCGTCGCCAGGAAGTTGGTCTGGCCGGGCAGCATGGTGAGGATCGCCACCCCGGCGAAGATGATGATCGCGATGTAGGGGGTGCGGTACTTCGGGTGGACCTGGCGCAGGCCCTCAGGGAGCTGCCGGTGCTGGCCCATCGAGTAGGTGAGGCGGGAGACGCCGATCAACCCCGCGTTGGTGGCGATCAGGAGGATCACCGCGGCGAGCACACCGACGTAGTAGCGGAGGATTTCGGTGGGGCCGTTGGAGAGGCCGAGGTTCTCGACGATGCCGAGGATCGGGTCGTCCGCGTATTTCGAGCCGAGTTCGGTGTGGTACCCGGCAGCGGTGTGGACGACCGGCATCGCCGACAGCGCGACGATCGGGATCAGCAGGTAGAGGCCGAGCACCGCGGCGACCACGAGCCCGACCGCGCGGGGGACCGTCCGGGCCGCGTCCTTGGCCTCCTCGGACATGTTGGAGATCGTCTCGATCCCGGTGTAGGCGATCATCCCGACGGCGATCCCGAGGGCGAACTTGCTCCAGGTCGGGGCGACGCCGAGGTGGACGTTGTCGACCAGGATCTGCGGGTTCAGCACCAGCACGACGCCGATCCCGACCAGCACGATCTGCGTCGCGATGTCGGCGACGGCGAGGATCAGGTTCAGTTTCGAGGACTCTTCGGTGCCGCGGATGTTGAGCAGGGCGAGGCCGACGACCAGCGCCGCGCCACCGATCACGTCGCCCGGGCTGTGCCCGAGCGCGGGCCAGAAGACGGCGAGGTAGTGGGGCACGAAGAACGAGGAGATCGCGACCGTGATCGTGTAGTTGAGCATCTGCCCCCAGGCCGCGACGAAGCTGACGAACTCGTTGAAGGCGTGGCGGGCGAAGCTCGAGGAGCCCCCCGCTTCCGGGAACATCACGGTCGCCTCGGCATACGTGGCGGCGGTGGCGGCGAAGATCAGCCCGGAGATGACGAAGGCGATCGGCGTCAGCCCGAGCGCGAACGCCGCGGTCACGCCGAGGGCGTAGTAGATCGACGAGCCGACGTTGCCGTAGGCGGCGGAGAACAGCGCCCCGACGCCGTGGACGCGACTCAGCGACTCGTCTCTGGGGATTCGCTGGGCCATCTGGGAGTTGGTGTGTTACCGGGAGGAGATACTCCGTCCGAATATACGCGCGCCAGGAGGCGGCACGGCCCGGGAAGGTAGTCGCTCAGCGGGCTGCGTGCTCGCGAGGCACGGCGGAGGCGGGCGGCGGCGACGCACTCGCCGGGGGTGGACGGATGTCGCGGATCGGGCCCGATCGGGTACTTCTTGAGTGAGTTGATCTAGAAACTTGGGATATGGGTAGGTTCCTGCCCCGGCCGCCCTCCGGACGGCCGCATCGGAACCACGGACAGGGGCCCGCGAGGGCCCAGGAAAGGAACCAACCCATGGCTGAGACATCGAAACCGCGGCCCGGCTTCGCCCGCCGCGGGCGGCGCCTGGCCGCCGCGCTGGCCGCGGCAGCCATCGCGGCGCTCGCGACCGGGGCGGCAGCGTCTGCCGACACCCCGACCTCTCCCCCGCCGGTCACCGTCCTCACCCACGGGAACGTCGGCAACGGCGACTTCTTCGTCTCCCCCTTCGGCGACCAGTCGACCTACGCCAACGGCCCCGAGATCCTTGACCAGAATGGCAACGTCGTCTGGTTCAAGCCGGTGCCCGCCGGTCAGGAGGCGTCTGACTTCCGCACCCAGACCTACCAGGGCAAGCCGGTCCTGACCTGGTGGCAGGGCACCGGGCTCGGCGGTCTCGCCAAAGGCACCGACTACATCTACAACTCCTCCTACCAGCAGATCGCCACGGTGCAGGCGGGCAACGGCCTCAATGCCGACGGCCACGAGTTCCTGATCACGCCCTGGAACACCGCGCTGATCCTCGCCTACACGACGGCGACCGCCAACCTCACCTCGATCGGCGGCCCGGCGAACCAGACCGTGATCGACGGCATCGTCCAGGAAATCGACATCAAGACCGGCAAGGTCCTGTTCCAATGGAACAGCGCCGACCACGTGCCCTACAGCCAGAGCGAGCAGCCGCTGCCCGCCTCGCCGAGCACGCCCTGGGACTGGTTCCACGTCAACGCCGTGAAGCTCGACACCGACGGCAACCTGCTGATCGACGCCCGCAACACCTGGACGGCCTACAAGGTCGACCGCCACAGCGGCCAGGTCCTCTGGCAGCTCGGTGGCAAGGCGAGCAGCTTCACACTGCAGGCGGCGCCCGGCCAGACCCTGAACAACGCGGGCGAGATCACCGCCTGGCAGCACGATTTCGAGGCGCAGGGCAACGGCGTCTACACCTTCTTCGACAACGAGTCGGCGGGGGCGGCCAACACCGGCCAGGGCGCGACCACGGAGCTCGGTCTGAGCCGCGCGGTCACGGTCAAGCTCGATCTGCACAACCACACGGCGACGCTGATCAAGTCGTTCAACCAACCCGATGCCCTCAGCGCCCCGTCCCAGGGGAACAGCCAGCGGACCGTCGACGGCAACACCGTGGTCGGCTGGGGCTCACTGCCCTACTTCTCGGAGTTCGACCCCTACGGGGACCTGCTCTACAACGCCGAGTTCCCCGCCGGTGTCAACAGCTACCGCGCCTACCTGCTGCCCTGGAACCCAGGCGGCAACCGAGGCGGCGGCAACGCCCAGGGCAACGGCCCGAACTACAACCCGGGCCAAGGCGGTGACGGCAACAGCCAGTAGCCGCGGGACGAACGTCCCTCGAGCGCCGGCCGGCTGCCGCCCGGTCGGCGCGCCCGTCGCAGGCCCCGCAACTGGGTGAGTTCGCAGAAACCCGCGGACAGCGCGGGAAAGCGCGAACTCACCGGGTTCCAGTGCGCCCGCCCAGTGTTGATGGGCCGAAAACCGGACTATCCGACGGGTTTTCGGCCCGTCAACGTGGGCACGGGAGCGCTGCGGCGCCCCTCGGAGCCGAGGAAGCGGCTGAGCATCCCGCCACGCTCGAGCCGGGCCGTCTCGAATCGCGAACGGGGCGCGGACACCCCCGACCAGAGGTCCTGTGCCCCGATCCCGAGCCCTTAAGGCGGCCCAGCTGCGCGACGGCTTCGGGCGGGGGTGTCCGCGCCCCCGCCCCCGCCCGCGGCGTCAGCTATCCGCTCAGAAGTGAACGATCGGGATGATCAGGATCGCGACGATGTTGGCCACCTTGATCATCGGGTTGATCGCCGGGCCGGCCGTGTCCTTGTAGGGGTCGCCGACCGTGTCGCCGGTCACCGAGGCGGCGTGGGCCTCGGAGCCTTTGCCGCCGTGGGCGCCGTCCTCGATCAGCTTCTTCGCGTTGTCCCAGGCGCCGCCGCCCGCGGTCATCGAGATCGCCGCGAAGAGACCGACCACGATCACGCCGATCAGCAGGCCGCCGAGCGCGTCGACGCTGAGCAGGCCGACGATCACCGGCACGACGATCGGGATCAGGGCGGGCAGGATCATCTCTTTCTGCGCCGCCGCGGTCACGATCGCCACGGTCTTGCCGTACTCGGGTTTCTCTGTCCCCTCCATGATCCCGGGGTGCTCGCGGAACTGTTTGCGCACCTCCTCGACCACCTGGCCGCCGGCCCGGCCGACCGCCTCGATCGCGAAGGCGACGAACAGGTAGACCATCATGCCGCCGATGATCAGCCCGATCAGCACGTCGGGGCTGGTCAGGTGGAACAGCGAGTTGAGGTTGTACCCGGCCGGCGCTTCGGCCGCCAATTCGCTGCGGAACGCGGCGAAGAGGACCAGCGCCGCGAGCGCCGCCGAGCCGATCGCGTAACCCTTGGTCACCGCCTTGGTCGTGTTGCCGACCGCGTCGAGCGGGTCGGTGACGTTGCGCACGTCCTCCGGCAGGTCCGCCATCTCGGCGATGCCGCCCGCGTTGTCGGTGATCGGCCCGAAGGCGTCGAGCGCCACGATCAGACCGCAGAGCGAGAGCTGGGCGACGACCGCGATCCCGATCCCGTAGATCCCCGCCAGCTGGTTGGCGGCGAGGATCGCCAGGGCGATGACGAGCGCCGGCGCGGCGGTCGACTGGAAGCCCTGGGCGAGGCCGGCGATGATGTTCGTCGCGTGCCCGGTCTCCGAGGCCTGGGCGATCATCTTCACCGGCCGGAAGCGGGTCGACGTATAAAATTCGGTGATCCCGAAGAGGAGCGCGGTGACGGCGACCCCGATCACGGCGCAGAGCCAGAGGTCGGTCACGCTCACGGACTTCGCCGCCGCGCTGGCGAAGCCGACCCGCAGCGGGTCGCTCATCATCCAGTCGGTGATCGGGTAGAACGCGGCGATCGAGAGCGCCCCGGAGATCAGCAGGCCGCGGTAGAGCGCGCCCTCGACCTTGTCGCTCAGCGTGCGCACGCTGAGCGCGCCGATGATCGAGGCGATGATCGCGATCCCGCCCAGTACCAGCGGGTAGATCGCCACCTCGCGCGCGAATTCGGGGTTGAAGGTGAGGACGCCGAGCAGCATCACGGCGACCGAGGTGACCGCGTAGGTCTCGAACAGGTCGGCGGCCATGCCGGCGCAGTCGCCGACGTTGTCGCCCACGTTGTCGGCGATCACCGCCGGGTTGCGAGGATCGTCGTCGGGGATCCCCGCCGCGACCTTGCCCACCAGGTCGGCGCCGACGTCGGCGGCCTTGGTGAAGATGCCG
>JAFDWB010000078.1 GCA_018268675.1 Actinomycetota bacterium | reverse complement strand
CCGGTCTCGTCACACCCGCGCGACCCTTCCTCCGCACCCGGCGTCCCGTCCCCGGTGAGTTCGCACTTCACCGCCCTATGCGCGGGTTTCTGCGAACTCATCGGGGCGTGCGTCCCTTCGGCGGCACGCCGACCCTTCCTCTCCCCGGAGACCCGGCCGTCTCGGCCACGGCCACAGCCCGCCAGGGCCGTGGACGAGACGGCCCGTCCCTTGCGCTTCGGGCGCCAGCCGGCAAGGGCCCCATCCCTTCCCCCAGCTCCGGCGCCCGTGGAATCAACATCCAGCGGTCTCCGGGTCTCGCGCCCTTGACTCAGCTTCAGAAAACAGTATACAGTTTGCACCTCAGCAGGCCCGGCCAAGTCCACCCGACCGAAAGAGGAGCCGTTTCAATGCCCAAAGACCTCCGGACCTTCATCTCGCAGGTGGAGGAGGCGTACCCCGACACTTACCTGAAGACCTCCCACGAGGTGGATCCGCGGTTCGAGCTGACCGGCGTCCTCCGCAAGTTCCAGGACGCCAACCAGTTCCCGATGGTCCTGTTCGAGGACGTCAAGGGCTGCGAAGTGCCGGTGCTGGGCAACGCGCTCGGCAGCCGCGACCGCCTGGCGCTCCTCTTCGACACCGACAGCAAAGGTCTGGCCCGCGCCTACGACGAGCGGCAGGGGACGAAGATCCCGCCGGAGATCGTCGAGACGGGCCCGGTCAAGGAGGTCGTCCAGACCGGCGACGAGATCGACGTCACCAAGATCGCCAACATCGTCCACTGCGCCGACGACGCGGGCGAGTACATCTCCTCCGGGGTGACGGTCGCCAAGGACCCCGACAACGGCGCCTACAACGCCGGCATCTACCGGATCCAGGTGGTCGGCCCGAACGAGCTCCGCCTCGACCCCGGCCAGTACTCCCACATCTGGCACCTCCACCACAAGCACGAGCAGCGCGACGAGCCGCTCGAGGTGGCGATCGTGATCGGCCACTACCCGAGCATGTACATGGCCTCGCAGTACCGCGGCCCGCTTGAGGTCGACGAGATCGAAGTGGCCGGTGGCCTCGCCGGCGAAGCGGTGCGGATGTGCCCGGCGGAGACGCTGGACCTGATGGTCCCGGCCGACGCCGAGATCGTGATCGAGGGCCGGATGCTGCCGCACGTGCGCAAGGACGAGGGGCCGTTCGGCGAGTTCAGCTGGTACCTCGGCCCGGGCCACCCGGCCCACGTGGTCGAAGTGACCGCGGTCACCCGGCGCGCCGACGCGATCTACCAGGACGTCTTCAACGCCCACCCCGAGCACAACCTGATCGGGATGGTCGGCCGCGAGGCCAACATGCTGGACAAGGTGCGGGCGGTGGTGCCGACGGTGAAGTCGGTCTGCATGCCGTTCTCGGCCTGCTGCCGCTTCGCCACCTACATCTCGATCGAGAAGGAGTACGACGGCCAGGGCCGCAACGCGGCGCTGACCGCGCTCGGCGCCGACCCGTTCGTGAAGCTGGCGGTGATCGTCGACGAGGACATCGACCCTTACAACGAGACCCAGGTGATGTGGGCGGTGGCGACCCGGGTGCGAGCCGACAAGGACGTGATGATCATCCCCGAGGCCTACACCTGCGAGCTCGACCCGACCGCGTACTCGATCGAGGACGACACCAAGAACGGCGCCCTCAACGCGAAGTGGATCATCGACGCGACCAAACCGGTCGGGTTGCCGTTCCAGAAACTCGCCGACGTGCCCGAGGATGTCTGGCGCAACGTCGACCTGGCCGAGTTCTTCCCGGCCGGGACCGGCGCCGGGGCGGCCCGGGCGAGCGACGTGCAGCCGCAGTTGGTCGGTGCCGAGCAGTCCTGATGACCTCCGTCCGGGCCGCTGCCGGGCAGGGCACGACGCGCGGGCTGGCGCCGGGGCGCGTCCAGTGCAACGTCGTCATCCTCCCGGCCGCGGCGGCGGACGGTTTCGGGCGCTGGTGCGATCGCAACCCCGCGGTCGCGCCGGTGCTCGCCCGCAGCGCCGCCCCCGGCGATCCGCGGCTGCCGGCCCTGGGGCAGGTCGACCTGCGCACCGATCTGCCCGCCTACCGGGTCTTCGAGGACGGTCGCGAGGTCGCCGTGGTCGAGGACCTGGGGGAGCGCTGGACCGAGGACCTGGTCGGCTTCGCCTTCGGCTGTTCCTTCTCGCTCGAGGAGGCGCTGCAACGGGAGGGGGTGCCGCTCGACTACGCGCGGCGCGGCTTCGGTGGCGCGATCTATGAGACCTCCCTGGAGACGGTCGCGGTCGACGGCTTCGCGGCGCCGCTGGTGGTCTCGATGCGGCCGCTGCCGGCCGCCGCGGTCGACGCCGCCCACCGGGTCAGCGAGCGCTACCCGCAGCTCCACGGCGCCCCCGTCCACGCGGGCGATCCGGCGGCGATCGGGGTCGATCTCGACCACCCGCTCGACGCGATCGGCGAGGTCGAGGTCGGCGCCGGCGAGGTGCCGGTCTTCTGGGCCTGCGGGGTCACCACCCAGCTGGCGATCGAGAGCGCCCGGCCGCCGCGCGCCTTCACCCACGTCTCCTCGCGGATGCTGATCACCGAGCTGCGGCTCGAGGACCTGGAGGTGGGTGGGCCGGGGTGAGCGGCGAGATCCGCAAGCGCAAGGCGGAGCACCTCGAGCTCGCCGGCGGCGGCTCGGTCGAGCCCGCCTCGGGCCCCGGCTGGGACGACGTCGAGCTGGTCCACGAGGCGCTGCCGGAGGCCGCCGCCGAGGAAGTCGACCTCGCGGTCGAGCTGCTGGGCCACCGGCTCGAGCTGCCGCTGGTGATCGCCGGGATGACCGGCGGCCATCCCGGCGCCGCGGAGCTGAACGCCGCCCTCGGGCGGGCCGCCCAGCGCCACGGCTGCGCGGTCGGGGTCGGCAGCCAGCGCGCCGCCCTCGCCGACCCGTCGCTGGAGCCGACCTACGCGGCGCTGCGCGAGGCGGCGCCCGACGCCTTCGTGATCGCCAACATCGGCGCCGCCCAGCTGATCCCCCAGGGCGCGCGGCCGCCGCTGGGGCCGGACGAGGTCGCGCGGCTGATCGCGATGGTCGACGCCGACGCGCTCGCCGTCCACCTCAACTTCCTCGAGGAGGCGGTCCAGCCCGAGGGGGACCGGGCGGTGCGCGGCTGCGCCGAGGCGATCGCCGCCCTCGCCGCCGGGCTGGCGGTGCCGCTGATCGTCAAGGAGACCGGCGCCGGGATGCACGAGGGGACGGCGCGCCGCCTGCTCGCCCTCGGCGCCGACGCGCTCGACGTCGGCGGCGCCGGCGGCACCAGCTTCGCCCTGGTCGAGCGGCTGCGGGCCGAACGCCAGGGGGACGCGCGCGGCGTCCTCCTTGGCTCGCTGCTCGCCGACTGGGGGATCCCGACCGCGGTCGCCGTCGCCAGCTGCAGCCGCGCCGGCCTGCCGGTGATCGCCACCGGCGGCGTCCGCAACGGCCTCGACGCCGCCAAGGCGCTGGCCCTGGGGGCGACCGCGGTCGGGGTCGCGCGGCCGCTGCTGCTGGCGGCGCAGGCGGGGGCGGACGGGCCCTCGCGCTGGATCGAGGACTTCGCCCTCGAGCTGCGGACGGTGCTGATGCTGACCGGCTGCCGCCGCCCCGGCGATCTCGCCGAGCGGCCCCGCGTCCTCGCCGGCCGCGTCGGTCGCTGGGTCGAGGCGCTCGAGCGGCAGCCGGCGGAGGCGGCGCGATGAGCCGGGCGCTGGCACCCGTGGTGCCACCGGAGCTGGCCGCGATGCTGGCCCGCGACCCGGCCGAGAGCGAGGGCTTCACGCTGCTGCTGTTGAGCGTCGCCGACGGCTGGCCGCACCAGGCGATGCTGAGCGTCGGCGAGGTGGTGGCCCTGGACGAGCGGCGGCTGGCGCTGGCGCTGTGGCCGACCAGCACCAGCGCCGCGGCGGTCGAGGCCGCCGGCCGCGCGACCCTGACCGCGGTCGTCGGCCCGACCAGCTACGCGCTGCGCCTGCGGGCCCGCCGGCTCACCGACCTCGAGACGCCGCTCGCCGGGACCCTTGCCTGTTTCGCGGCCGAGGTCGACGCCGTCAGTGCCGACGAGGCGCCCTATGCCGAGCTCGAGTCCGGCGTCCGCTTCCGGCTCCACGACCCCGAGCCGACGTTCGCGCGCTGGCGCGAGGTACGCTCGGCTCTGGTGAGGGCAGGGGCGGGAAGATGACCGAGCGCCGGCGGGTGATCGTCGGGATCAGCGGCGCCAGCGGCCCGCACTACGGCGTCCGCCTGGTCGAGGTGCTGCGCGAGCAGACCGAGGTCGAGGTCCACCTGATCCTCAGTCGCGGCGCCCGGGCGACGATCGCCTACGAGCTCGAGCGCGACCCCGACGAGATCGCGGCGCTCGCCGACGTCGTCCACGACGAGGGCAACCTCGCGGCCTCGATCGCCAGCGGCACCTTCGTCACCGCCGGGATGGTGATCGCGCCGTGCAGCGTCAAGACCCTGAGCGGGGTCGCCAACAGCTTCAACGACAACCTGATCGTTCGCGCCGCCGACGTCTGCCTGAAGGAGCGGCGGCCGCTGGTCCTCGTGGTCCGCGAGACGCCGCTGCACCTCGGCCACCTGCGCCTGATGGAGCAGGTGACGGCGGCCGGCGGCGTCGTGCTGCCGCCGGTGCCGGGCTTCTACCACCGGCCGGCGACGATCGAGGACCTTGTCGACCACACCGTCACCAAGGTCCTCGACCAGCTCGGGATCCACCTCGACCTGATCCGCCGCTGGGAGGGCCCGGGGGCTCCCTGAGCGTCGCCGGCTGCCGCCCGATGGCGAAAGGGACGCGGCCGTCTCGGCCACGGCCCTGGCGGGCCGTGGCCGTGGCCGAGACGGCCGGGTCTGAGGGGGAGAGGAAGGTCGCGGGGGTGTGGCAGGACGCCCTCGGTCCAGCTGTTCCTTATGCCGGTATATCGGCCATAAGGAACAGCTGGACGGGGTCGGGTCCAGGAGAGGGGAGGTCCGTCACCCTCCTCCCGTCTTCTTCAGACGGTCGAGACGCGCTGCAGCGATTGGTGTCGCTATGGCGACCTGAATCCTTGCAGCGCGTCCCGGAAGTCCGACTTCCCCCGTCCCTGTGCCCCCTACCTCACGCACTCCTGACGTCCAGGGCGCATCTCGGACGGGCGCGACGACCGGAGCCCTCGCCGTCCCTTCACCGCGCCCGAACCGACACTCTCGGTGGCCGCGGATTGACAACTTCTCTCGACGAAGCTAGTGTAAGCTGTATACAGTAGTCTCGATTTGAAAGAGGGCTTGGGAATCGGGGCCCGGGTTGAAAAGGAGAGAGGATGCGGAGTACAGCCAAGTTGGCGGTGGGTGTGGCGCTCATGGCGCTGGCCTTGGGTTTGGTGGCGTGCGGTGGTCAGAGCGGTGGGGGTGAAACCACTTCCTCCGGCGGTAGCGGTGGCGGCAGCAGCAGTAGCGGCCTCACCGAACCGATCGTGATCGGCGCTACCAGCGAGAAGACCGGCCCGGTGCCGGTGCTCGGCGCCGAGGCGGAAGGCTACGAAGCCGCGGTCAAGTGGATCAACTCGCACGGCGGCGTCGACGGTCACGAACTCAAACTGATCGTCCACGACAACGCGGGCGAAGCGGCGAAGGCCGTCTCGGACCTGCGGACTTTTGCCCAGGAAGGCATCAAACTCGTCGTCGGCGGCGCCTTCGGGCCCGACTGCGCGGCCGAGGCCCCGGTGTCCGCGGAAGCCGAAATGATCGTCTTCTGCGGTTCGACGGACAACCTCCCCGAACCGGACACCCACATGTTCGGCGTCGGTCTCGGCTACTCGCCGACGATCGAAGCGGCGGCCAAGATGATCGCCAAATACTCGAAAAAACCCGCCGTCTTCGCGGACAAGGACAAGTCCGGTGACGACTCGGCCCACGAAGCTCCGCTGCAGCTGAAAAAACAGGGTCTGGAACCGATCCTGATCAGGACGAGCCCGACGGAATCCTCGTTCAAAGCAGCGATCCAGAACGCGATCTCCCAGGGCGCCGACGGCCTCTGGTTCACCGAGTGCACGCCCGCCGCGATCAGCGCCGTCGGCGACGCCAAGGCGCTCGGATTCAAAGGCAAAATCTACCTGGAGAACTGCCTCGGCTCCTTCGAAGTCGCGGAAGCGTTGAAGCAGCTGGCCGGGAACGAACAGCAGATCATCATCCAGGTGCCGTCACTGCTCCTGCCCGGGAAAGCCCCGACGGAAGCCGAGCAGAAAGCGATCGAAACGTTCAAGGAAGCGGTCCCCGGCAAGCCGAACCTGGTGGTCGGCTCCGGCTGGGACGCGATCTGGATGATCAAGAAGTTGCTCGAACAGACGAAGACCCTCGACGTCAAGACGAACGTCGAAGCGCTGGAGAACAACTTCGGCTTCACCGGGGTCTGGCACAGCGGGACGTTCACCACCAGTGATCACCGCGGGGCGATCGCCGAAGGCTATGCAATCCCGGCGGCGATCACCAGCAAGGGCACGTTCGAAGCGCTCGAATAGCCGATGGCGTTCGGAATCGAGCAGAGCACCGAGGGGGGTGGCGTCGGCGTGGCCGCCGCCGCCCCCCGACGTCGACCTGACGCCGCGCCGCGGCGGCGCCCGCCCTACGCGGGGCTGCTGCGGGTCGCGGCGGTCGTCGTCTTCATCTACCTCACCTGGTACCAGTCGACGAACTTCATCAGCATCCTCAGCCTGACCGCGATCTGGGCGCTGGCGACGGTCGGGCTCGGCCTGGTGCTCGGCGCCGCCGGCCAGATCTCCCTCTGCCAGGCGTCGTTCGTCCTCGTCGGCGCCTACATGTACGGGATCATCGCCAAAGAATGGTCGGGCCCGACGCTCCTCGCCCTGATCGCCAGCGCGGGGGCCGGCGCCGTGATCGCGCTGCTGGTCTCGCCGGTGCTGCGCGCCCGCGGCTACTACCTGGCGATCGCGACGATGGCGGTGAGCCTGCTGACCACCGCCGTGATCACCACCGGGAACTGGATTCCCGGCGGCAACGCGGGCCTGATCGGGGTGCCGCGGCTGAGCGTATTCGGCTACGAATTCCGGACCGAAACCGCCTACCTCTGGCTGGCGGTGGCGCTGCTGGTCGTCTCGATCGCGATCCTCCACTACCGCTACGGGCGCGGTCACATGCGCCGCGCGATCCAGGCCCTGCACCACGACGAGGACCTGCTGGCCGGCTACGGCGGCCACTCCTCGCGACTGAAGCTCGAGGTCTTCCTCGTCGGCGGCCTGCTCGCCGGCCTCTGCGGCGGCCTCTACGCCGGCGACTTCGGCTACGTCAGCGTCAACGGGTTCGGCCTGGTCGAGTCCTTCGCCCTGGCGCTGGCGGTCTTCATCGGCGGCCAGGGCCGGATGACGGGGGCGGTCCTCGGCGCCCTGATCTACCAGGCCAGCTTCATCATCCTCGGCGAACAGCTCGCCGAATACCGCTTCCTCCTGCTCGGCGCGATCGTCGTCGTCACCGTCCACTTCTTCCCCCGCGGGCTGATGCCGTCGCTGCACGACTTCGAGGGCTGGGTGCCGGCGCTGCCGTTCCGCCGCCGCGCCGCGGTCGAGGCCGCGGCCGACCATCCGGAGCTGGCGCCGGTCGAGCCGCTGGCGCTGCGGGTCGCCGGCGTGACCAAGTCCTTCGGCGCGCTCACCGCCGTCGCCGACGTCTCGGTGACGGTGCGACCGGGGTCGCTGACCGCGCTGATCGGGCCCAACGGCGCCGGCAAGACGACCCTGCTCGACATGATCGCCGGCGACCAGTACGTCAGCGGCGGCGAGATCCTCATCGACGGGGACTACGTCACCGAAAGCGGCCGGGTGTCCCGGGCGCGGCTCGGCATCGCCCGCACCTACCAGCGGGTGCGGCTGGTCCCCAGCCTCACCGTCCTCGACAACGTCCTGATCGGGGTCGACCAGGCGGCGCGCGGCGCTGGCGTCGGCGAGCGCGAGCGCCGGCGGCGGGCCGAGGCGGCGCTGGTCGACGTCGGCCTCGGCGACCGCCACGAGGCCGAGGTCGGCTCGCTCACCTTCGGCCAGCGGCGCCTCGTCGAGATGGCGCGGGCGATCGCCAGCCACCCGCGGCTGGCGCTCCTCGACGAGCCCTCCTCGGGGCTGAACGACGCCGAGGTCGAGGGCTTCGCGGAAGTGATCCGGCGCCTGCACGGGACCGGCTGCACGGTCCTCCTGGTCGAGCACAACCTGCCCTTCGTGCGCTCGCTGGCAGAGGACATCGTCGCCCTCGACCGTGGCAGGCTGCTCGCCCACGGCACCACCGAGGAGGTCTTCGCGATGCCGGAGTTCCAGCGCTCCTACGTGGGGACGGTGGAGGCGACGTGAGCGCGCTTCGGATCGAGGGGATCGTCGGCGGCTACGGCGACCTGACCGTGCTCCGCAACATCTCCTTCGCCGTCGAGGGCGGCCAGCTGCTGGTCCTCGCCGGCCCCAACGGCGCCGGCAAGACGACCCTGCTGGCGACCGTGATGGGCGCTCTGAGGCCGAGCGCCGGCAGCGTCAAGCTCGACGACGAGGAGCTGCTCGGCCTGCCGATCCACCGCCGCACCCGGATGGGGCTCGGGCTGGTGCCGGAAGGGCGCGGCCTGTTCCCGTCCCTGACCGTCTGGGAGAACCTGCGGGTCGCCGCCCGCGCCGCGCGCCTGCGCTCGGCGCAGGCCGAGGAGGGGATCGAACGGGCGACCGCCGCGTTCCCGATCATCGGCGAGCGGCTGCGGCAGAAGGTCCAGTCGCTGTCGGGGGGAGAGCAGCAGATGGTGGCGATCGGGCGGGCGCTCCTGACCGACCCCAGCGTCCTCCTCCTCGACGAGCCATCGATGGGCCTGGCGCCGATCATCTGGCAGCAGGTCCTCGACACCTGCCGCCGCCTCGCCGACGAGGGTCGGGTGGTGGTCGTGGTCGAGCAGCGGGTGCTGGAGGCACTGCGGGTCGCCGACCGCTGCGTGGTGCTCCAGCAGGGGCGGGTGGTCCGCGACGGCACCGTCGAAGCGGGCGCCGAGCTGCCCGAGCTGGCCGAGTCCTACTTCAGCGCGGAGGGTGCGAGACGATGACCGAATTCCTGCAGACGACCGAGGGCGTGGTCACCGCGGCCGCGATCTACCTCCTGATCGGCCTCGGCTGGAACCTCGTCTACAACACCTGCGGCTACCTCAACCTGGCGATGGGCACGTTCTACATCCTCGGCGCCGTCTTCTCCTGGAAGTTCGAGACGTCACTCGGCATCACCTCGCCGTTCATCCTCCTGATCCTCGTCTGCGTCTCGGTGGGCGCGATCGGGTTCGTCTCCGAGCGGCTGCTGCTGCGGCGGCTCGGCGGCAACGCGCTGAACGCGCTGATCGTGACGATCGGGCTCAACCTGATGCTGCTGCAGCTGGCGATGAAGCTGAGCCCGGCGACCGTGATCAGGCCGGAACTGTTCGTCGCCGGCGGGATCAGCCCGGGGGGCGTCCACATCTCCTACCAGGAACTGATCGTCTGGGGGACGGCCACGGTCGTCACCGTCGGCCTCTTCACCTTCTTCACCAGGACCGACCTCGGCCGCACGATGCGCGCCTGCACCGACAACCGGCCGGCCGCCGAAGGGCTCGGGATCAAGGTGCCGACGCTGGCGACGATCGCCTTCACCGTCAGCGCCATCCTCGCCGCGCTCGCCGCCTTCGTCGTCGCGCCGACCCAGGGCAGCGCCTACAACAGCGGCGACCTGATCGCGATCAAAGCCTTCATGGCGGTCTCGATCGTCGGCCTCGGGCGCAACGGCGGCGCCATCTTCGGCGCCTTCCTGGTCGCCGCCGTCGAAGGCTACGTGTCCCGCTACTGGAATCCGGAAATCAGCACCATCGTCGTCCTCACCGGCTTCCTGGTGGTGCTCTACGTCTACTCGGTACGCAGCACCGGCGGCCGCTTCGTCCCCAGCTGGCTGCGGATCCGCCGGCGGGCCGCGGCGGCGCAGGGGGCGTGAGGGTGGAGCCGGAATTCGCCACCGCGACCGAGCTGCTGCGGGCGCTGGGGGCCCGCGAGGTGTCGAGCGTCGAGCTGCTCGACGATCTGCTCGCGGCGGTGGAGCGCAACGACGCCGAGGTCAACGCCTTCGTCACCGTCGATGCGGAGGGGGCGCGCGAGCGGGCCGCCGCAGCCGACGCGGCGCGGGCGCGCGGCGAGGACCTGGGGCCGCTCGGGGGCCTGCCGATGACGATCAAGGACTGCTTCGAGACCGCGGGGATCCGGACCACCGTCGGCGCCCCTTTCCTGGCCGATTACGTGCCCGAGCGCGACGCCGACGCGGTGGCGCGGCTGCGCGCCGCCGGGGCGATCGTCTACGGCAAGACCAACCTGCCGATGTTCACCGCCGACGGTCAGGCCTACAACGAGGTGGCGGGGACGACCAACAACCCGTGGGACCTGGCGCGGGCGCCGGGCGGCTCCTCGGGCGGCTCCGCCGCCGCCCTCGCCGCCGGGATGACGCCGCTCGAGCTCGGCAGCGACATCGCCGGCTCGGTCCGGATCCCGGCCTCCGTCTGCGGCGTCTTCGGCCACAAGCCATCGTTCGGGCTGGTCCCGCAGCGCGGCCACATCCCCGGCCCGCCCGGGACCCTGGCGCCCGCCGACATGAACGCGATCGGGCCGCTGGCGCGCGGTGTCGATGACCTCGAGCTGGCGCTCGACGTGCTCGCCGGCCCGGCCGCCGCCGACGCGGTCGCCTGGCGGCTCGAGCTGCCGCCGGCCCGCCGCGACTCGCTCGCCGGCTACCGGATCTCGGCCTGGCTCGACGACGACGCCTGCCCGGTCGCCACCGAGGTCGTGACGACACTGCGAGCCGCGCTCGACGCGCTCGCCGCCGCCGGCGCCCAGATCGTCGAGGAGCCGCCGCCGGTGCCGCTCGCCGACAGCATCCGCCTGCACCGGATGCTGCTCAAAGGCGTCGCCTGCAGCGGTCCCGACGAGGAGGGGTTCGGGCGGCTGCGGGAACTGGCCGCGGGCCTCGACCCCGACGACCACAGTGATCGCGCCGACCACGCCCGCTGGATGACGATGAGCAAGCGCGAGTGGAACCGGGTCGACGAGGAACGGGCCCGGGCACGCGCCCGGTGGGCCGAGTTCTTCGCCGAGCGCGACGCCTTCCTGACGCCGACGATGTTCTGTCCGGCGATCCTCCACGACCACCTGCCGGAGATGGAGGCGCGGACGATCTCGATCGACGGCGTCGAGCGCCCCTACTGGGACCAGGTCTGCTGGATCGCCCCGGCCGGCGCCGCCTACCTGCCGGCGGTCTCGCTGCCGGCCGGGCTGACCGCCGGCGGGCTGCCGGTCGGCCTGCAGGTGACCGCGCCCTACCTCGAGGACCGGACCGCGCTCGACCTCGCGCGCCGCGCCGCCGAGGTGCTCGGTGGCTTCGTCCCGCCGCCGGCCTTCGCGGTGGCCGAGACGGCGTGAAGCCGGCCTCCTTCGACTACCACGCGCCGGCGACGCTGGCGGAGGCGCTGGAGCTGCTCGGCGACGACGCGGTCGAGTCGCGGGTGCTGGCCGGCGGGCAGTCGCTGGTGCCGATGATGAACTTCCGCCTCGCGGTGCCGGAGGCGCTGGTCGACCTGCGCCGGATCGAGGAGCTGCGCTACCTGCGGACCGGCGCCGACGGCGCCCTCGAGGTCGGCGCCCGGACGACCCAGGCGGAGCTCCTGCGCGATCCCGCCGTCGCCGCCGGCTGGCCGCTGCTGCACGCCGGCGTCACCCACGTCGGGCACCCGCAGGTGCGCAGCCGCGGCACCGTCTGCGGCAGCCTCGCCCACCACGATCCGCATGGCGAGCTGCCGGCGCTGGCGCTGGCGCTGGGGGCGACGATCACCGTCGCGGGACCGGACGGGCGCCGCCGGATCGCCGCCGAGGACTTCTTCGTCTCCTTCTACGAGGTGGCGCTGGAGTCGGGCGAGATGGTGGTCGAGGCGCGCTTCCCGGCGCCGCCGGCCGGCAGCGGCTGGTCCTTCCGCGAGATCGCCCGCCGCCACGGCGACTTCGCCCTGGTCGGCGTCGCCTGCCTGGTGGCGCCGGCGGAGACGCGGCTGGTCGTCTTCGGCGCCGCCGAGCGGCCGCTGCTGCTGGCCGACCCGGGCGAGGTGGCGGCGGCGGTGCGGCCGCTCGACGACCTGCACGCGAGCGCCGAGTACCGGCGCCAGGTGGCGGTCCAGCTCGCCGGCGAGGCGCTGGCCGAGGCGCGGGAGCGGGCCGGTGGCTGACCCCGGCGGCGAGCGCGAGGTCCGGCTGGTCGTCAACGGCGTCGAGCGCGTCGCCGCGGCCGAGCCCCGGTTGCTGCTCTCCGACTTCCTCCGCCACCGCCTCGGCCTGACCGGCACCCACGTCGGCTGCGAGCACGGCGTCTGCGGCGCCTGCACGGTCCTGCTCGACGGCGAGCCGGTCCGCTCCTGCCTCGTCTTCGCGGTCCAGGCCGAGGGGGCCGAGCTGCGCACGGTCGAGGGCCTGGCCGGGGAGGACGGTGAGTTGGGCCCGGTCCAGCGCGCCTTCCACGAGGCGCACGGGATGCAGTGCGGCTTCTGCACGCCCGGCTTCCTGATCTCGCTGACGGCGCTGCTGGAGGAGCGGCCGGGGGCGAGCGAGGAGGAGCTGGTCGACGCGCTCAGCGGCAACCTCTGTCGCTGCACCGGCTACGCCAACATCCTCGCCGCCGCCCGGGCGGCGCGCGACCAGGCGGCGGAGCGGGCGTGAGCACGATCGGCGTCAGCGTGCCGCGGATCGAGGACGAGCGGCTGCTGCGCGGCGAGGGCCGCTTCGTCGACGACCTGCGGCTCGCCGGGGCGCTCGAGGTGGCGTTCCTGCGCAGCCCCCACGCGCACGCCAGGATCGGCGCGATCGACGCTGCCGCGGCGCTGGCGCTGCCCGGGGTGGTGGCGGTGATCGACGGCCGCGAGACCGCGGCCGCGCTCGAGCCGATGGTCTTCGACATCGCCAAGATCGTCCCCGAGGCGGTGCGCGAGGCGACCGCGCCCGCGGTCCGGGTCCACCCGATGCCGGCGCTGCCGACCGAGCGGGTCACCTACGTCGGCCAGCCGGTGGCGATGGTGGTGGCCGAAAGCCGCTACCTGGCCGAGGACGCGGTCGACCTGCTCGCGGTCGAGTTCGAGCCGCTGCCGGCGGTGGTCGACGCCGAGCGGGCGCTGGCGCCGGGCGCCCCGCGGGTCGAGACCGAGTGGGAGGACAACGAGGCGATCTCCTTCGCCTTCGAGCGCGGCGACGTCGACGCCGCCTTCGCCGCCGCCAAGGTGGTGGTGGAGGAGAGCTTCCGCAGCCACCGCCAGCACCCCTCGCCGATCGAGACGCGCGGCGTCGCCGCCGGGGTCGATCCCCAGGACGGCAGCCTCGACGTCTGGTCGGCGACCCAGACCCCGCACCTGCTGCGGGACTTCCTCGCCCGTTGGCTGGGCCGCGACCCGGAACGGATCCGGGTCCGCGCCCCCGACGTCGGCGGCGCCTTCGGCATCAAGCACTCCTGCTACCCGGAGGACCTGCTGATCCCGTTCGCGGCGCTGCGGCTGGGGCGGGCGGTCAAGTGGACCGAGGATCGCGCTGAGCACCTCGCCGCCGCCACCCAGGGCCGTGACCAGGTCCACCGGATCGCCGTCGCCGCCGACGCCGCGGGCCGCATCCTCGCCGTTCGCGACCACGCCGTGATGAACGCGGGCGCCTTCAACCTGCTCGGCCTCGTCGTCCCCTACAACACCTTCACCCACCTGCTCGGGCCCTACGACGTCGGCGCCTTCGGCTTCGCGATGCGGGTCGCGGTGACCAACACCGCGCCGGTCGCGCCCTACCGCGGGGCGGGCCGGCCGGAGGCGGTGTTCGCGATCGAGCGGGCGATCGACCGCCTGGCGCGGGAGCTCGGCGCCGACCCGGCGGATGTCCGCGCCCGCAACCTGATCGGCCCCGAGCAGATGCCGTACGAGACCGGCATCGTCTACCGCGACGGCACCGACCAGGTCTACGACTCCGGCGACTACCCGGAGCTGCTGCGGCGGGCACGGGAGGTGGTCGAGCGCGAGCGCTTCGAGGCGGCCGCCACCGAGCGGCGCCGGATCGGGGTCGGCTACGCGATCTACACCGAGGGCACCGGGGTCGGGCCGTTCGAGACGGCGCGGGTGCGGATCGAGCCGACCGGCAGGGTCAAGGTCCTCACCGGCGCCAGCTCCCAGGGCCAGGGCCACCGCACCACGCTGGCCCAGCTGGCGGCCGAGGCGCTCGGGGTCGCGGTCGCCGACGTCGAGGTGGTCGGCGGCGACTCGGCCGCGGTGCCGAGCGGGTTCGGGACGCTGGCCTCGCGGACCCTGGTCGTCGCCGGCAACGCGGTCTCCGAGGCGGCGGCCGCGGTGCGGGCGCAGGCGCTCGAGGTCGCGGCCGGGATGCTCGGCGCCGCCTCCTACGAGCTCGAGATCGAGGGCGGGACGATCGCGGTCCGCGGCCGCCCCGACGCGACCCTGCCGCTCGGCGCCGTCGCCGACTTCCTCACCCCCTTCAACCCGGCCCGTCCGCGCGGCGCCCCGTCCGAGCTGGCGGCCGAATCGGTCTACCGGCCGGGGCCGGTGACCTGGTCGGCCGGCGTCCACGTCGCCGTCGTCGCCGTCGACCTGCCGACCGGGGTGGTCGAGGTCCTCCGCTTCGTCGTCGCCCACGACTGCGGCCGGGTGGTCAACCCGGCGATCGTCGACGGCCAGATCGTCGGCGGCGTGATGCAGGGGATCGGCGGCGCCCTCCACGAGGAGGTCCTCTACGACGAGGACGGCCAGCTCCGCACCGGCAACTTCATGGACTACGTGCTGCCGACCGCCGGCGAGACGCCGGAGTTCGAGCTGATCCACCTCGACACCCCCTCGCCGCTCAACCCGCTCGGGGTCAAGGGGATGGGGGAGGGCGGCGCGATCGGCCCGCCGGCGGCGATCGCGGGCGCCGTCGAAGACGCCCTCGCCGACCTCGGCGTGGTCGTCCACCGCGGCCCCCTCGGCCCCTCGCGCGTCCGCGACCTGATCGTCGCCGCCGCGGGCGGGTGAGCGGGCTCCGGGGCGTGGCCCTTGCCGGCTGCCGCCCGGAACAAGGGATGGGCCGTCTCGTCCACGACCCTGGCGGGCCGTGGCCGTGGCCGAGACGGCCGGGTCTGAGGGGAGAGGAAGGTCGCGGGGGTGTGGCAGGACGCCCTCGGTCCAGCTGTTCCTTATGCCGGTATATCGGCCATAAGGAACAGCTGGACGGGGTCGGGTCGGGGAGAGGGGAGGTCCGTCACCCTCCTCCCGTCTTCTTCAGACGGTCGAGACGCGCTGCAGCGATTGGTGTCGCTATGGCGACCTGAATCCTTGCAGCGCGTTCCGGGGGGCCCGATCCCGGCGCTCCGCTCAAAAGGGACGATCACGGAAGTCCGACTTCGTGTCGTCCTTGTGCCTTCTCCCCCACGCACCCCGCGGTCCCCTGACCCCCGGCCGCGGAATCGACCGTCTCAGGCGCGGCGGCGGAGGAGGACGAGGATCGTCGCGAGGGCGGCGAAGAACGCGGCGGCGAGCGCGAGGCGGGGGGCGAGGACCTGGCCGGCGATGCTGCCGATGTCGGCCGGCTCGGGCTCGGCGGGGTCCGGGGCGCGGGGCGCCACCGCCGGCTCACCGGCGGGCTCGGGGGCGGCCGCGCCGTTGACCGGCGCCTCCGCCTCGGCTGCGAGGTCGGCTTCCAGGCGCTCGGCGAACTGGCGCAGGAGGCGGTCGGCGACCTCGGTCATCACGCCGCCGCCGAACTGGGCCACCTTGCCGGTCACCGCAAGGTCGGTCTTGAGGTCGACCGCGGTGCGGTCGCCGTTGCCGCTCATCACCGCGGTCACCGTCGCCTCGACGGTGCCGGCGCCGCGGGCTTCGCGGCCGGTCGCCCGCAGGACCGCGGTCCGGGCCGCCTCGTCCAGGGACTCGATCGCGATCCGAGTGCGGTAGGAGACCGTGACCGGGCCGACCTTGACCCGCATCGTCGCCTCGAGGCCGTCGTCGTCGGCCGACTCGACCCGCACGCCCGGCATGCAGGGGGCGACGCGCTCGAGGTCGACGAGGAGGGGCCAGGCATCCTCGACAGGCTTGGCGAGTTCGAAGCCCGTTGCGATCTCCATTGGCGACAGTATACACTCGGCCGGGTGAGTACACCGAACGGCAGCGGACCGGTCGACGGGCCCCGGCTCGAGCTCGAGAGCGAGTTCGCGGCGGTCGCGGTCGAGGTCGACCTGGCCGCCAACGGGCCGCGGCTGCGGATCGAAAACCGGCAGAACCGCCGCGTCGTCTACCTCGACCCGCTCGAGGTGGCGAGCCTGACCTGGGTCTCCCACGACCGGCTCGGACCCTTCCTGGACCCCAGCCAGACCGGCTGGAGCAGCGACGAAGAAGGAGCGTGACCCGCATGACCACGACCACGGGAACGCCGTCCCCGGCGGACCTGATCACCGACGACTGGCGGCTGCACGGCAGCATCTACACCTCGCCCGCGATCTTCGCCGCCGAGCAGGAGGCCCTCTTCCACGGCCCCTGGCTCTACGTCGCCCACGAGAGCGAGCTGCGCGAGGACGGCGACTACAAGACGACCTACGCCGGCACCCAGCCGGTGATCGTCGTCCGCGGCGCCGACGACGGCGAGATCCGCGTCCTGCTCAACCGCTGCCGCCACCGCGGCTCCGCCGTCTGCCACGACGAGCGTGGCAACGCCAACTACTTCCGCTGCCCCTACCACGGCTGGACCTACAAGAACTCCGGCGAGCTGCGCGGGATCACCTACGACGACGCCTACCCCGAGCTCGACCGCGACCAGCTCGGCCTCGTGCGGCTGCCCCGGGTCGAAAGCTTCGCCGGCTTCGTCTTCGCCAGCTTCGCCGCCGCGGGACCCTCGCTGGAGGAGTACCTCGGCAACGCCGGTCGCTACCTGCGGATCGTCTCCGAACAGGGCCCCGACGGGATCAGGCTCTCGGCCGGCTCCCACAAGCTCGCCTACCGCGGCAACTGGAAGCTCCAGGTCGAGAACACGATCGACAACTACCACTTCGGTTTCGTCCACCGCAGCTTCCTCGATGTCCTCGCGGACCGCATCGGCGAGGCGCCGCCGATCATGCAGAACGTGCTCAAGAACCCGGAGTGGCGGACGATCGACCTCGGCAACGGCCACTCGGTGCACGAGTTCGGCGACCCCGAGACCGGCAACAACCAGGGCCAGCTCGGCGACCTGCCGTTCAACCTGATCATCTTCCCGAACCTCTGCTTCGTCGGCGCCCAGCTCCGCCACATCCTCCCCAAGGCGGCCGACGCGACCGAAGTGCGGCTCTACCCGATCCTCCACGAGGGCGACTCCGACGCCGACAACGCGGCGATCCTGCGCGCCCACGAGGGCTTCTACGGCCCCGCCGGGATGGGCGGCGCCGACGACATCGAGGTCGCCTTCGACCGCGTCGGCGACGGCCTCAAGGCGGTCGAGGAGGACTGGCTGGTGATGAGCCGCGGGCTCCACCGCGAGCAGCCCGGGGAGAACGGGACGGTGGTCGGCCGCGCCTCCGACGAGGTCCCGCAGCGCGCCTTCTATCGCCAGTGGCGGCGGCTGATGGCGGAGGAGGCGGCATGACCGCGGAGGAGATCCTCTACCGCGAGGCGGCGTTGCTCGACGCGGGCCGCTTCGACGAGTGGCTCGAGCTGTTCACCGACGACGCCGTCTACTGGATCCCGCAGGGCGAAGGCGGAGACCCCGAGCACGAGGTCTCGATCGTCTACGACGACCGCCGTCGCATGCACGAGCGGGTGCTGCGCCTCGGCAGCGGCTTCGCCTACTCGCAGGACCCGCCCTCGCGCACCTGCCACCTGGTCGGCAACGTGCTGGTCGAGCCCGGCGAGGGGGAGGGCGAGCTGCGGGTCGGCTCGAAGCTGATCGTCGCCGAGGTCCGCCGCAACGCCCAGAACCTCTTCGCCGGCGCGGTCGAACACGTCCTCGTCCCCGACGGCGAGGGGCTGCGGATCCGGCGCAAGGTCGTGCGGCTGGTCAACAGCGACATCCCGCTCGGCAACGTCACCTTCCTGATCTAGTTGTAAACTGTATTCAGAATGAGCGCCACCTCGACCGACAGCGGCAGCCTCGACGCGACCGCCGGCATCCCCGCCGACCTGCTGATCGGCGGCGAGTGGGTGGCGGCGGCGAGCGGTCGGCCGCGGATCGCGGTCGAGAACCCCGCCGACGGCGAGGTCCTGGCGGAGATCGCCGACGCCGACGTCGCCGACGCCCTGGCGGCGCTCGACGCCGCCGCCGCGGCGCAGGCGGGCTGGGCGGCGACGCCGGCGCGCGAGCGCTGCGAACTGCTGCGGAGCGCCTTCGAGCGCCTCCGCGCCGAGCGCGAGCGCTTCGCGACGATCATCTCCCTGGAGATGGGCAAGCCGCTGCGCGAGGCCCGGGCGGAGGTCGATTACGGGGCCGAGTTCCTGCGCTGGTACGCCGAGGAGGGGGTGCGGCTGCAGGGCGACTACCGGATCTCCCCCGACGGCGGCAGCCGGATCCTGGTCAAGCCGCAGCCGATCGGCCCCTGCCTGCTGATCACCCCTTGGAACTTTCCGCTGGCGATGGCGACCCGCAAGATCGCGCCGGCGCTGGCGGCCGGCTGCACCGCGATCCTGAAGCCGGCGACGCTGACCCCGCTGGCCTCGCTCGCCTTCGCCCAGCTGCTGGTCGAGGTCGGGGTCCCGGCCGGGGTCCTCGGCATCCTCACCACCAGCGGCGCCGGCGCGCTCAGCTCGGCGCTGCTCGCCGACGGTCGGATCAGGAAGGTCTCCTTCACCGGCTCGACCGAGGTCGGCCGCCGCCTGATCGCCGCCAGCGGCGAGAAGGTCGTCGCCACCTCGATGGAGCTCGGCGGCAACGCCCCCTTCCTCGTCTTCGCCGACGCCGACCTCGAGGCCGCGGTCGACGGCGCCCTCGTCGCCAAGATGCGCAACATGGGGGAGGCCTGCACGGCGGCCAACCGCTTCCTCGTCGCCGACCCGGTCGCCGACGAGTTCGCGCGCCTGCTGAGCGCCCGGATCGCGGCGCTGCGGGTCGGCCCCGGCACCGACGAGGCAAGCGAGGTCGGGCCGCTGATCGACGCCGAGTCGCGCGACCGCGTCGCCGGCCTGGTCGCCGCGGCGGCCGACGACGGCGCCACCGTCCACGTCGGCGGCGCCCCGCTCTCCGGCCCCGGCTACTTCTTCGAACCGACCGTGCTCGAGGGGGTCGACCCGACCGGGCCGCTGCTCGGCGACGAGATCTTCGGGCCGGTCGCGCCGATCGTCCGCTTCGGCTCCGACGAGGAGGCGATCGAGCTCGCCAACGACACCGAGTACGGCCTCGTCTCCTACGCCTACACCCGCGACCTCGAGCGGGCGCTGCGGGTCGCCGACGCGCTCGAGGCGGGGATGGTGGCGATCAACCGCGGCCTCGTCTCCAACGCCGCCGCCCCGTTCGGCGGGATCAAGCAATCCGGGCTCGGCCGCGAGGGCGGTCGCGAGGGGATCGAGGATTATCTCGACCTCAAGTACGTCGCCCTCGACCTCTGAGCGGACCGGGGAGGACGAAGACGATGAGCTCGGCCCTGCGGATCGTCGTCCCCGACCTGATCTCCAACTCCTACTTCCCGGCGCTCGCCGCGGTCGAGCTCGGCTGCCTGCGCGAGGAGGGGATCGAGGCCGAGGTCGAGCTGCTGTTCCCGGTCGACGCGGCCTACCGGGCGCTTGCCGCGGGCGAGGTCGACGTCGTCGCCGGCTCTGCCCACTCCGCCCTCGCCGCCTTCCCCGGGTGGCGCGGGGTGAAGCTGCTGGCGGCGCAGGCGCAGGGGATGTACTGGTTCCTGGTGGTGCGGGCGGACCTCGAGGCCGAGCGCGGCGAGCCGGCGGCGCTGCCCGGCTGCCGCATCGGCGCCGCCCCCTGGGTCGACCTCGGCCTCCGGCAGCTGCTGGTCGACGCCGGGCTCGACCCCGAGCGCCACGGGATCGAGATCGCGCCGGTGCCGGGCGCGGTCGGGGCCGGGACCAACTTCGGGCTGACCGCGGCGCAGGCCCTGGCCGACGGCAAGATCGACGGCTTCTGGGCCAACGGGATGGCGGCGGAGCTGGCGGTGCGCTCGGGGGCGGGCCGGCTGCTGCTCGACATCCGCCGCGGCGACGGGCCGCCGGGCTGCTTCGACTACACCTTCGCCTCCCTGGCCGCCCGCGAGGACGCGCTCGCCGCCGAGCCGGAGCGCCTCGCCGCCGTGGTGCGGGGGCTGCGGCGGGCGCAGAGACTGCTGGCCGAGGACCCCGAGCGGGCGACCGCGGTCGCGGCCGGGATCTTCCCGCCGCGGTGCGCGGAGCTGATCGCCGAGCTGGTCTGCCGCGACGCGCCGCTCTACGACGCGGCGATCGGCGAGACGGCGATCGCCGGGATGAACCGCTTCGCCCGCGAGCGCGACCTGCTCGAGGGCGACCCGGCCTACGAGCAGGTGGTGGCGACCGAGCTGGCGCCGCTCTGGGACGAGTGAGAACCGAGGAGAGGGGAAAGATGCCGGTCGAAAAGGAGCACCTGGAGTTCCACACCGTCGACCTCGACAGCGGCTGGGAGGTGCCGCGCGGATACCCCGAGGGGATCAAACAGAAGATCCTCGCCGGGGCGCTCGACGAGGAGGGCCGGCGCGGGTCGCGGACGCGGCTCCTGCGCTTCGACCCCGGCGTCTTCACCACCGCGCCGTTCGTCCACGAGTACTGGGAGGAGGTCTACCTGATCCGCGGCGACCTCACCGTCGGCAACGATGCCGAGGGCCGCGGCGGCGTCGCCTTCGACCCCGACACCTACGCCTGCCGGCCGCCCGGCGCCCACCACGGGCCGTTCCGCTCCGACGGCGGCTGCCTGCTGCTGGAGATCCACTACTTCGACCCCGTCTGATGCTCGCCGCCGCCCCGACCGTCGCCGCCGCGGTGCGCGACCTCGCCACCGGTCGCACCAGTTCGGTGCGGCTGGTCGAGGAGTGCCTGGCGCGGATCGAGGACCCGGCCGGTGAGGGCGGGCGCGCCTTCCTCGAGGTCGACGCCGGGTCCGCCCGGCGAGCGGCGGACGCCCTCGACGCGATGCGCGCGGCCGGGGTCGAGCCCTCGCCCTACGCCGGCATCCCGGTCGCGGTCAAGGACCTCTTCGACGTCCGCGGTCGGCGCACCCGCGCCGGCTCGACCTTCCTCGACCGCGGCCCGGCGCCCGCCGACGCCGCCGCCGTCGCCCGCTGGCGGCGGGCGGGGCTGGTCCTGCTCGGCCGCACCAACATGACCGAGTTCGCCTACAGCGGCCTCGGCCTCAACCCCCACTTCGGGACCCCGGCGAGCCCCTGGGACCGCGAGCGGGGGCGCATCCCCGGCGGCTCCTCCTCCGGCGCCGCGGTCGCGGTCGCCGACGCGATGGCGCTCGGCGGGCTCGGCTCCGACACCGGCGGCTCCTGCCGCATCCCGGCCGCCTTCTGCGGCCTCACCGGCTTCAAGCCGACCCAGGCGCGGGTCCCGCGCGCGGGGATGGTGCCGCTGTCCTCGACCCTTGACGCGGTCGGGGTGATCGGTCGCACCGTCGGCTGCTGCGCCGCCCTCTACGGCCTCTTGCGCGACGACGCCGCCGCGACGCCGGCGGTCCTCGCGCCGGCGTCGCGCCCGCCGCGGCTGGCGCTCGGCGGCGACTACTTCCTCGCCGACGCCGAGCCCGCCGTCGGCGCCGCCTTCGACCGCGCCCTCGGCCGCCTCGCCGAGGCCGGCGCCGAGCTGGTCC
Source organism: Actinomycetota bacterium (assembly GCA_018268675.1). Taxonomy (GTDB): domain Bacteria; phylum Actinomycetota; class Thermoleophilia; order Solirubrobacterales; family 70-9; genus VAYN01. Next base: position 47,437 of record JAFDWB010000078.1, on the reverse strand, counting down.
AGGTCGAGATCCCCGAGCTCGAGGAGATCGCCGCGACGAGCGCCGGCGGGGGCTTCCCGGCGGCGGAGAGCTTCGCCTGGCACCGCGACCTGATCGCCGCCCACGCCGACGAGTACGACCCGCGGGTGCTCTCGCGGATCCGTCGCGGCGCGTCCCAATCGGCCGCCGACCTGCTCGACCTGCAGCGCTGGCGGCGGCGGTTCGTGGCGGCGATCCGGGAGCGCCTCTGCGGCTGCGACGGCCTCGTCTGCCCGACCGTCCCGATCGTGCCGCCGCCGCTCGACGCCTTCGCCGACGATCGGGAGTACGCGCGGCTGAACCTGCTGGCGCTGCGCAACCCGACCGTCGTCAACCTCTTCGACGGCTGCGCGATCTCGCTGCCGATGCAGGAGGCCGGCGAGCCGCCGAGCGGCCTGATGCTGGCGGCCCCCGGCGGCCGCGACGAGCGCCTGCTGAGCGCCGCCGCCTGGGTGGAGGAGTGCCTGTGACCGCGTTGGCGCTGGCCCTCGGCGCCGGCGAGCCGCGGGCGGTCGAGGTCGACACCGCGATCGTCGCCGGCTGGACCGGGCGCGACCTGGGCGCGGTCGAGGCCCACATCGCCGAGCTCGCCGAGCTCGGCGTGCCGCGCCCCTCGGCGACGCCGATCTTCTACCGCGTCTCGGCCTCGCGGCTGACCACGGCGGCGGCGATCGAGTCGACCCCGGACTCCAGCGGCGAGGTCGAGGCGGTGCTGCTGCGCGCCGCCGACGAGCTCTGGGTCGGGGCCGGCTCCGACCACACCGACCGCCGGGTCGAGGCTTACGACGTCGCCGTCTCCAAGCAGATGTGCGAGAAGCCGATCGCCGCCCGCTTCTGGCCCTACGCCGAGGTCGCCGACCATTGGGACGACCTCGTCATCCGCTCCTGGATCGAGGAGGACGGGGCCGAGGTCCTCTACCAGGAGGGCACCATGGCGGCGATCCGCCCGGCGGCCGAGCTGGTCGAGCGGGCCCAGCCCGCCCTTGCCGACGGCACCCTGATGTTCCTCGGCACCGTCGCCGCCCGCGGCGGCATCCGGCCCTCGCCGAGCTTCCGCTACGAGCTCGCCGACCCGGTCCTCGGCCGCTCGATCACGAGCCGCTACGCGATCCGAGCGCTGCCGCTGATCAGCTGACCCCGCCCGCCCGTTGAGGTAGGTTAGGCGGCGGCTGGGGAGATGTACGGGAAATCACGACTGACGGCGGTGTAATCGATGAAGAACCTCCGGTCTCACGGTTGGTTCGCTGTCCTTCTTGCGGGTGTTGCGTTCCTGCTGATCCCCACGGCCCCCGCCGGCGCGGCGACCTCGACGAGGATCCAGGCCAAGGCCGCGGCGGCCGTGCCCGCGAACAAGTCCGGCCCGACGCCGGCGGGGGAACTGATCGAATTCGACGTCGGGATCGAACCGACGAACCTCGCCGGCGCCGAAGCGCTCGCCAAGGAAGTGACCGATCCGACGAGTCGCAACTACCGCAGGTTCCTGACCCCGCAGCAGTGGGAGAGCCGTTTCTCGCCGAGCGGCAAGGCGGACAGGGAAGTCGTGGCCTCGCTCCGCGGCGCCGGCTTCACGATCAGGGAAGTGACTCCCGACCGGATGACGATCGTGGCCGAAGGGACCGCCGAACAGATCGAAACGTACTTCAAGACGACGCTGGCCAAGTATGAGGTCGGCGGAGAAACGGTGCGCCTCGCGTCGTCGTCACTCAGCGCCCCGACGAGCGTCGCACCGCTGATCACGGGCGTGCGCGGCGTCAACCAGATTCGCATCAGGCCGACGGGCCTCACCGGTGCCGGCAAGGGCGGCCGCCCGGCGGGTTGGCCCGGCCATGCCCGCGGCCACGGCCGGCCGCCGAAGAGCGAAGGCGAAGAAATCGCGCAGCCCGCGGGCTTCCGCAACGCGACTCCCTGCTCCGCCTATTTCGGCCAGGAACTCGCCGCCACGCTGCCCGCCTTCGGGGGCGGCTTCCCGAACCCGCTGCCCTACGCGGTCTGCGGCTACAAGCCCGCGCAGCTGCAGGGCGCCTACAGCCTGACCGGTGCGATCGCGGGCGGTGACAACGGCTCGGGGGTGACGGTCGCGATCGTCGACGCGTTCGTGGCGCCGACGCTCTACCAGGACGCGGTCCAGTACGCACAGAGGAATCAGAGCGCCTCGCAGCAGTGGCGGCCGGGCCAGTTCAAGCAGATCATCCACCGTCCGTTCACCCAGACCGAAGAATGCGAAGCGCCCGGCTGGTCGGGCGAGCAGACGCTCGACGTCGAGGCCGTGCACGCGATGGCACCCGGTGCGAAGGTGCTCTACATCGGCGGGAGAAACTGCACCGTGTCACTGTTCAACGCGGTCCAGGAAGTGGTCGACGGGCATCTGGCGAACATCGTGACCGACTCCTGGAGCAACGGCCCCGCCGAAGAAGAAGGCGAAACGGCCGAATCGCGGGAAGCGTTCAACCACGTGCTGCTGATGGCGGCGGGCACCGGGGTGGGCGTGCAGTTCTCCTCCGGCGACGAAGGCGACAACTTCATCGTCTCCGGCGTGCAGCAGCCGTCGTTCCCGGGGACGAGCCCCTACGCGACCGCGGTCGGCGGCACCAGCCTCAAGATCGGCGCGCAGAACAACCGCCTCGGCGAGGTCGGCTGGTCGACCGGGATCAGCGCCCTCTGCACCGAGGAACTGGCGACCCTCGCCGAACCGTTGTGCCCGACCTCCGAAGTCGGCACGTGGGCGCCGGAAGCACCCGGTGAATACGACTACGGCGGTGGCGGCGGGACCTCGAACCAGTACGCCGAGCCCTGGTACCAGGAACCGGTGGTACCGGCGGCAATCGCCGGAAGGCTCGGGACGGGCCGGCTGAACCGTGTCGTGCCGGACATCTCGATGGAGGGCGATCCCTCGACCGGCATGCTCGTCGGCGAGACCCAGGAATTCGCCGACGGCACCTACTACGACCAGTACCGCATCGGCGGCACGAGCCTGTCGTCCCCACTGTTCGCCGGGCTGATGGCGGTGGCCGACCAGGCGGCCGGCGGCCCGCTCGGATTCGTGAACCCACTGCTCTACCACCTGGATGCCGGAGGCCAGAACCCGCGGGCCTTCTACGACATCCTGCCGGCGGGCAAGCAGGCGGTCGTCCGTAACGACTACCTCAACGGCGAAACCCCCTCGGCGGGCATCCTCACCACCGCGCGGGTCCTCGGCATCGAAGGGGCGACCGAGTATTTCTGCCCCCAGCCCAACCCGGAAACCGGCGAATGCGAAGTGCCACTCGAAGAAGCCCCCGAGTCGCTCTCCGCGGCCCCAGGGTTCGACTCGATGACCGGTATCGGATCCCCGGGCGAACAGTTCGTCCAGGCAGTGTCCAACCGCTGAACCGTGATCGCCGGGGGCGCGTGCGCGCCCCCGGCCGCCGGTCCGGTCGATCCGGACCGCGCCGCTCAGCCCTCCAGCGCCTCGGCCAGCGCGGTCTCGAGCTCGATCGCGGCTCCGCCGCCGGCGGCTTCCGCGAACCGCTCGGGGCCGAGGGCCTCGCGCGAGGCGTCGAGGTGGCGGTCGATCGCTGCCGCGTCGCCGCTCGTGCGGGGCTCGCCGGCGGTCTCGCGCTGGGCCGTCGCGGCGCCCCACAGTCGCGCCGCGAGGGCGTCGTCGCCGCGGACCGCGGCCGTCGCGGCCAACTGCTCCAGCACCCGGACGAGGGAGGGGCGATCGTCGAGGGCGCGCAGGACCTCGGCGGCCTCGGCGAGCAGGGCGAGCGCCTCGTCCGGCGCGCCGCGGGCGAGGGCGAGGGCCGCCATGCCGCTGAAGGTCTGGGCGACGCCCCACCGGTTCTCGAAGGCGCGGTCGAGGGCGATGCTCTCCTCGAAGAGCGTCGCGGCTTCCTCCAGCCGGCCGTCGTCGACCGCGACCACGCCGAGGTTGGAGAGCGGGTCGGCGAGCCGCTGGCGATCCTCGAGCGCGCGGTAGATCTCGATCGCCTCGGCGAAGCCCGCCCGCGCGGCTTCGGGATCCCCGCGTTCGCGGGCCAGCGCCCCCAGTGAGTTGAGGGCGACCGCGACGCGCGTGCGGTCGCCGGCGCGCCGGAACATCGCCAGCGCTTCGCCGAAGGTCGCCTCGGCCCGCTCGTCGCCGCGCTGGGAGCGGAGGATCCCGAGCGCCTGGAGGGCGCGCCCGCGGAGGAGGGGCGCGGCGTCGGGGGCGGCGGCGAGGGTGCGCTCGAGCTGGGCGATCCCCTCGGCGCTATAGCCGTGCGTGTACCAGAAGAAGCCGAGGGCGGCGGCGATCCGCAAGGCCTCCGGCGGCGCCGCGTGGCCGAGCGCGGCCCGCAGGTTGCCGTGCTCGCGCTCCACCCGCTCGCCCCACGCCGCCTGGTCGGAGCCCTTGAGCGCGGGCTCGGAGAGCTCGGCCAGCTCGAGGTAGTGGGCGGCGTGGCGCTCGCGGACGGCCGCCGAGGCGCCGGGCAGCTCCAGCGCCCGCTCGCGCAGCACCTCGAGCATCGTCCACCGCTCTCCCTGGCGCCGCAGCAAGCTCTGGTCGGTGAGCCGGTCGAGGTCGGCGGTGGTGGAGTCGAGGACGGCGGCCGCGGCCGCGGCGTCGAGGCCGCCGGCGAAGACGCCGAGCGCGGCGAACCGCAGGCGCTCCTCCGCGGCGAGCAGGTCGAGGCTCCAGTCGATCGCGGCGCGCAGGGCGCGGTGGCGGTCGGGCGCGTCGCGGGGCCCCGCCGCGGCGAGGTCGAGCACCGGCAGGCCGGCCGCCATCTCCTCGACGCCGACCTCGTCGACCCGCGAGGCGAGCAGCTCGATCGCCAGCGGCAGGCCCTCCACCCGGGCGACCACCTCGCCCACCGTGGCGCTCGGCGCGAAGCGCCGGTCGCGCGCCCGCGCCCGGGCGCAGAACAGCTCGATCCCGCGGTCCCGGTCGAGCGGGTCGACCGCGAACTCGTGCTCGCCGTAGAGGTCGAGGCGCAGGCGGCTGGTCGCCAGGACATCGACCCCCGGCGCGTCGCGGAGCAGGGCGCCGACCGCGGTCGCGGCGTCCAGCACCTGCTCGAAGTTGTCGAGGAGGAGCAGGGCGCGCCGCTCGCGCAGCTGCGCCGCCGGCTCCTGCTCGGGGTCGAGGCCCGCCGCGTGGGCGATCGCGGGCAGGACCGCCGCCGGGTCGCGAAGGGGCGCCAGGTCGACGAAGTGGGCGCCGTCGACGAACTCGTCGGCGAGCGCCTCGGCCGCGCCGAGGGCGAGCCGGGTCTTGCCGGTGCCGCCGGTCCCGGTCAACGTCACCAGCCGCGCCGGGCCGCGCAGCAGCGCGACGAGGTCCTCGATCTCCCGCTCGCGGCCGACCAGCGGCGTCGGCGGGGCCGGCAGGTTGCGCCGCCGGCGCCCGGCGGGGTCGGCGAGGGCCGGGTCCTGACGGAGGATCGCCGTCTGCAGCTCGCGCAGCTCGGCGCCCGGCTCGATCCCGAGCTCCTCGACCAGGAGGTCGCGCCCCTCGCGGAAGGCGTCGAGCGCCTCGACCTGGCGCCCGCAGCGGTAGAGCGCCAGCATCAGCAGCCCGCGGGCGTCCTCGCGCAGCGGCTCGGCGGCGACCAGATCCCGCAGGTCGGCCAGTGCCTCGGCGTGGCCGCCGCGCCGCAGCCGGTGCTCGGCGAGCCGCTCGCGGGCGCCGAGCCGCAGCTCCTCGAGGCGGGCGATCTCGCTCCCCAGCGGTCCCTCGTAGGCGAGGTCGGCGAGGACCGGTCCGCGCCAGAGCGCCAGCGCCTCCTCGAGCCGCGCCTCGTCGGGCTCGCCGCCCACCAGCTGCTCGAAGCGGCGCGCGTCCGCGGGCGCCGCGGTCGCGTAGCTCGCCCCGGGGCCGCCGCCGATCGCCGTCGCGCCCAGCGCTCCCCGCAGGCGGCTGACGTAGACCTCGACCGCGTGGCGGGCCGAGGCCGGCGGCGCCGCTCCCCAGACCTCGTCGATCAGTCGCTCGCGGGTCAGCGGCGTGGGCGCCGCCAGGAGGAGCGCCGCCAGCAACTGCCGCTGCCGCGGCGCCCCGAGCGCGATCGTCCGCCCCTCGCGCCGCGCCTCGAGCGGGCCGAGGACGAGGAACTCCACCGTCGCCGCCGTCCCGACCGGGCTAGCGGCCGGCATTGAGCGTTCGTTGAGCGGCCCCGTCAAGCATGCGCTGCATGAAATCCAACCGTCTCCTCCCACGTATTTCAATGCCCCGCCGACTCTTCGCCCTCGCCCTCCTGGCGACCGCCGCCCTCGCGCTCACGGCCGGCCGCGCCAAGGCCGCGGGCGAGACGCTGACGCTGGTTCAGAACGACCCGACCGCGGTGGTCGGGCAGGCGACCAACTTCACCGCCAGTGGAACCCTCAATCCCGAAGACACGATGTTCGGGTTCGACATCTACATCTTCGTCAAGAACGCCGCCTCCGATCCCACCTGCGCCCCCAACTTCGAAACCGAGAGCGCGAACGCGATGCACTCCGGTGGCAACGAGTCCTGGGTCAGCCCCGCGGGGGGATTCCAGGTCGGCACCGGGCCGAGCTTCAGCCAGCCCTTCAAGATCACCTTCACCGGACCCGGCACCTACCTGCTCTGCGGCTACGTGAATGGCGACTTCTCCACCTTCGCCACCGCTCACCTGAGCGGCAACGTGACGGCGGGGTCCACCGGCACGTCGACGCCAGGATCGACCCAGGGCTCGGTCCCGCCCGCGCCGACCGCCGCCGCCCCTGCCGCCGTCCGCGCTCCGTGGATCACCCGCCGCGGCAACACGCTGACCTGCCACCCGGGCAGCTGGTCAGGCGCGCCGACCGGCATCGGCTACGGCTGGTACGTCGACGGGCGCGGCAAGAGCGTCTCTTCGGCCTCGACGATGGCCGTCCGTCGCTCGCTCCGCGGCCACCGGGTCGTCTGCCGGGTCACCGCGGCCAACGCCGCCGGGTCGAAGACCGCGTCGAGCCGCCCGGTGCGCGTCGGCTGAGCGCCGTCACGAGGGGCTCCGGGCCGGGCGCCGGCTCGGCAGCAGGGCGCCGGCGGAGCGCCGCGACAGGGCGCCGCGCCAGACCCCGGCCGCGTAGGCGGCGTTGTCGGCGAGCCGGAACAGGCAGTTGAGGGGTGCCGCGGCCGGGTCGGGCGCGGTCGCGGCACCGAGGTCGATCGCCAGGGCGGCGAGGGCGAGGCGGCGGCCGCGGCGGGAGACGGTCGCCGCGAGAATGCTCAGCGGCAGCCACTCGCGCGCGGCCGCGCGGGCGAGCTCGCGGCCGCCGGTCACCTCGGCTTCGAGCGCCAGCAGGGCGACGAGGAGGCGGACCCGGGTGCCCTCCTGCCGGGCGGCCGCGATCCCCGCCAACGCCAGCGCGGCGGCGAGCGCCCCGCCGGGCGACCCGCCCCCCAGGAGGATCGCCGGGAGCATCAGCCGGTGGGGTCGCAGCGGCGCCGCGGCGCCCGGGTGGCGATGCTCGAGCGGGGCGGCCGACCCGCCGTAGTCGAAGTGCTGGCGGGCGCGGGAGGCGAGCGTCGCCCGCGGGGGGTGGCGCACCTCGACCTCCGCCGCGTAGCGGACCGACCAGCCGGCGGCGGCCGCCCGCCAGACCAGGTCGACGTCCTCGCCGAAGCGGAGCGCCTCGTCGAAGCCCCCGAGCTCCTCCAGGGCCGCCCGGCGGGCGACCAGCGCGGCGGCGGGCACGAAGGCGACGCGGCGTCCCGGCCCGACCAGGCCGCTCTCGCGCCCGAGGTCGAGCGCCGAGCGGACCCGCTCCCAGCGCGCCAGCCGGCCGCCGCCGTCGGTCCCGCGGACCCGCGGCGCGACGAGGGCGAGGCCCGGGTCGCGGGCGAGCAGCCCGACCAGCGGCCGGACCCAGTCGCCCGCCACCCGGCAGTCGTCGTCGACGAAGGCGACGAACTCGGTGCGGGCGAGCCGGCGGCCGGTGTTGCGGGCGCCCGCCGGACCCCGCTCGCCCTCGTTGGCGACGACCTGCGCGCCGCGGCGACGGGCGAGCGCCGCGGAGCCGTCGCCCGAGCCGTCGTCGACGACGATCACCGGGCCGTACGGCGCCAGCGCGGCGACCAGGTCGGCGAGCGCGGGGCCGCCGTCGCGGGTGGGGACGACGAAGGTCACCTCACCGTCGGCCGGCCCGGCGACCGGATCGAGCAGGCCGTACCCGACCAGCCGGCGCGTCAGGGCGGTCGCCCCGGGGGCGCCGCGTCCCGCCAGCGCCGCGTCGAGGGCGACGGCGCCGGCCGCGCCGAGGCGGACGAGACGCGGCGGCGAGCCGCCGACCAGGACCCGCCCGCCGGGGCTCCGCCAGGTCCCCGCGCCGAGCCGGTAGGTCGAGGGCCCCGCGCTCATCGGCCGCCGCGACGGCCGGGCTCCGGCGGCGCGGCGCCGAGCACCGCGTAGGCCTGGTCGAGGAGCGCCTCGAGATCCTCCCGCGGATGCTCGACCCAGCGGGTGAAGGCGGCGATCGAGGCGCCGAGCGCGGCCTGCGAGATCGCCTCCGGGACGATGTCGTCGCTCGCCATCCCGAGCCGCCCCGCCGCCCACTCGGCGACCGCCCCGCGCCAGGCCGCATAGCGCAGCATCGAGTTGGCCTGCAGGGCCGGGGCGGAGGTGATCAGCGTCAGGCGCCGGCGCAGGTCGGGGAGCTGGTCGGCCGGGTAGCGGTTGGAGAGGACGGCGGCGCGCCGCAGCGCCTCCATCAGCGGCAGGCCCTCGCCCTCGGCCAGGTGGGCGCGGAGCCGCTCGATCACCTGCCCGAACTGACCCCAGACGATGTCGTTCTTGGAGGGGAAGTAGCGGAACAGGGTGCGCCTGGAGATCCCGATCGCCGCGGCGACGTCGTCGACCGTCGTCGCTTCGAAGCCGCGGGTGGCGAAGAGCTCGAGCGCGGCCCGTTCGATCTCCTCGTGGCTGGTGGTGGGGGGTCTTCCTATCGACATTTATGGCACCAGGTGCTATAAGTCTCCGCGGGACATCCAATCGCACCGAGGAGGATCGCATGGGACCTGCGCCGAACGAGCCCGCCACGCCGGCAGGCGAGAGTGAGGACGACCACCTGGTCGAGCAGGACCTGCTGGTCGAGGACGTCTCGATCGACGGGATGTGCGGCGTCTACTAGGCGCCGCCGGCACACGTTGAGCGCGGAAGTCGACCTCGGCGGCCGTTGGCGGCTCCACCCCCAGGTCGCCCTGCGGCCGGAGCGCTTCGGCGCCCTCGCCTACCACTTCGGCAGCCGCCGGCTCTCGTTCCTGAAGAGCCGGCGGCTGCTGGACGTGGTCGAGGGCCTCGAGGCGGCGCCCGACCCGATCGCGGCCTGCCGCGCCGCGGGCGTCCCCGAGGCGGAGCTGCCGAGCTACCGCCGCGCGCTCGCCACCCTCGCCGAGACCGAGATGATCGTCCGCATATGAGGCTCGTGGAGGAGTTCGAGGCAGGCCTCGCGGCGCCGATCTGCATCACCTGGGAGCTGACCTACGCCTGCAACCTCGCCTGCGTCCACTGCCTCTCCTCCTCGGGCCGGCGCGACCCGCGCGAGCTGACCACCGCCGAGGCGAAGGCGGTGATCTCCGAGCTCGAGCGGATGCAGGTCTTCTACGTCAACGTCGGCGGCGGCGAGCCGACCGTGCGGCGGGACTTCTGGGAGCTGCTCGACCACGCGGCCGCGCACAACGTCGGGGTCAAGTTCTCCACCAACGGCAGCCGCATCGACGCCGCGGCCGCCGCCCGCCTCGCCGCCTCCGACTACGTCGACGTGCAGGTCTCGATCGACGGCGCGACCGCCGCGGTCAACGACGCGGTCCGCGGCCCCGGCTCCTTCGACACCGCGCTCGGGGCGCTCGAGCGGCTCGCCGCGGCCGGGTTCGAGCGGCCGAAGATCTCGGTCGTCGTCACCCGCCAGAACGCCGGCCAGCTCGACGCCTTCAAGGCGATCGCCGACCGCTACGGGGCCCAGCTCCGCATCACCCGGCTGCGTCCCTCGGGCCGCGGCGCCGACGTCTGGGACGACCTTCACCCGACCGCGGAGCAGCAGCGCTCCCTATATATGTGGCTGCTGGAGCACGGCGAGGAGGTGCTGACCGGCGACTCTTTCTTCCACCTCTCCGCCTACGGTGAGGCGCTGCCGGGCCTGAACCTCTGCGGCGCCGGGCGCGTCGTCTGCCTGATCGACCCGGTCGGCGACGTCTACGCCTGCCCCTTCGCGATCCACCAGGAGTTCCTCGCCGGCAACGTGCGCGAGCCACGCGGCTTCGAGGGCGTCTGGCGCGATTCGGAGCTCTTCGCGCGGCTGCGCGCGCCCCGGTCCGGCGGCGCCTGCGAGTCCTGCGGCCACTACGACGCCTGTCGCGGCGGCTGCATGGCGGCCAAGTTCTTCACCGGCCTGCCGCTCGACGGGCCCGACCCCGAGTGCGCGCTCGGCCACGGCGAAAGGCTGCTCGCGGCGCGCGGGGCGGAGGTCGCGATCCCGGCGCCCGCCGTCGACCACTCGCGGGTGCGTCCCCCGGCGCGCCCGCCGGCGAAGGTCTGCGACGAGAACCCGCTGGCCGACTTCCTGGCCCGGGCCTAGGCGATGGCCTCGAGCCGCGAATGGTTCGAGTCGGTCGAGGAGGCGCGCCGCCGCGCCCGCCGCCGGCTGCCGTCCTCGGTCTTCGCCGCGATCCGCGCCGGCGCCGAGGCGGGGACGACGCTCGCCGACAACGTCGGCGCCTTCCGCGAGCTCGGCCTCGTCCCGCGGATCGCCACCGGCGCCGGCGGCGGGCGCGCCCTGGCGACCACGGTGATGGGGCAGGAGCTCGCGATGCCGGTGCTGATCTCCCCGGCGGGGGTGCAGGCGGTCCACCCCGACGGCGAGCTCGCGGTCGCCCGCGCCGCGGCGTCGGCCGGCACCGCGATGGGCCTCAGCTCCTTCGCCTCGAAGCCGCTCGAGCAGGTGGTCGCGGCGAACCCGCGGACCTTCTTCCAGGTCTACTGGCTCGGCTCGCGGGAGCGGATCGAGGGCGTGCTCGAGCGGGCCCGGGCGGCCGGGGCGGCGGGGCTGATCGCGACCGTCGACTGGACCTTCGCCCACCGCCGCGACTGGGGCAGCCCGGCGATCCCGGAGCGGCTCGACCTGAAGGCGATGGCCGCCCTCGCGCCCCAGGCGCTGGCGCGGCCGCGCTGGCTCGCCGCCTACCTGAAGTCCGGCGAGCTTCCCGACCTCACCGCGCCGAACCTGGCGCCGCCGGACGGCGAGGCGCCGACCTTCTTCGGCGCCTACGGCGAGTGGATGGGGACGCCGCCGCCGAGTTGGGAGGACCTCGCCTGGCTGCGCGCCCAGTGGGGGGGAGACCGTCCTTTCATGCTGAAGGGCGTGACCCACCCCGACGACGCGCGCCGCGCGGTCGCGATCGGCGCCACCGCGATCTCGGTGTCCAACCACGGCGGCAACAACCTCGACGGGACGCCGGCGACGATCCGCAACCTGCCCGGCGTGGTCGAGGCGGTCGGCGGGGAGGTCGAGGTGCTGATCGACGGCGGCTTCCGGCGCGGCTCCGACGTGGTCAAGGCGCTCGCGCTCGGCGCTCGCGCGGCGATGATCGGCCGCGCCTACCTCTGGGGCCTGGCGGCGGGCGGCGAGGCCGGGGTCGCGAACGTGCTGGAGATCTTCCGCGCCGGGATCGAGGAGACGCTGAACGGTCTCGGGCGGGAGTCGATCGCCGACCTCGTCCCCGCCGACGTCCTGACCCCACCCGGCTTCACGCGGCGATGAGCGGCGCTCCGACCCGGCTCGCCGACGCGACCTGGCCGGAGGTCGAGGCGCGCGTCGCGGCACCGAGGACCCTGCTCGTCCCGCTCGGCGCCACCGAGCAGCACGGCCCGCACCTGCCGCTCGACACCGATTCGGCGATCGCGGTGGCGCTCGCCGAGGCCGCCGCGGCGCGCACCGCGGGGGCCTTCGTGGCGCCGCCCGTCCCTTACGGGTCGAGCGGCGAGCACGCCGGGTTCCCGGGGACGCTCTCGATCGGCGCCGCGGCCACCGAGTTGGTGCTGCTCGAGCTGGGGCGCTCGGCATCGGCGACCTTCGACCTCCTCGTCTTCGTCAGCGCCCACGGCGGCAACGCCGCGCCGCTCGCGGCGGCGGTCGAGCGGCTGCGCCACGAGGGCCGCGACGCGCGCGCCTTCGCGCCCCGCTTCGGCGGCGACGCGCACGCCGGGCGCACCGAGACCTCGCTGATGCTGGCGCTGGTCCCGGAGCGGGTCGGCGCGAGACGGGAGCCCGGCAACGACGCACCGCTGGCGGACCTGCTGGACGACCTCCGCGACGAGGGCGTGCGGGCGTTGTCGCCGAACGGCGTCCTCGGCGACCCGACCGGCGCCTCGGCCGCCGAGGGCCGCGCCCTGCTCGAGGCCGCGGTCGAGGACCTCTGCGCCGCCGTCCGGGCGGCGGAGCCGATCGGGGCGGCGCGCTGAGCCGGGTGGCGATCGTCACCGGGGCCGGGCGCGGGATCGGGGCGGCGACGGTGGCCGCCCTCGCCGCCGATGGTTGGAGGGTGCTCGCCGTCGATCGCGGCGCCGACGACCCGCGGCTGCCCTACGCGATGGCGACTGCGGCTGAGCTTGAGGCTGCTGTCAACGCCGCGAACGACGTCGCCGACGCCGAGGTGGAGGCCCCCGTGCGCGCCGTCCTCGCCGACGCCACCGACGCCGAGGCGATGGCGGCGGTCGTCGCCGCGGCGGAGGAGTGGGGCGGACTCGAGGCGATCGTCGCCAACGCCGGGGTGATCGCCGGTGGGGCGCCGGCCTGGGAGCTTGCGCAGGACGAGGAGGACGCCGTCGTCGAGGTCTGCCTCGGCGCCGTCATGGTCGCCGCCCGGGTCGGCATCCCGGCCCTCCTGCGCCGCCCCGAGCCCCGCGCCGGCCGCTTCGTCGCCACCGCCTCGACCGCGGGCGTCCGCGGCCTGCCCGGCCTCGCCGCCTACTGCGCGGCCAAGGCCGGCGTCGCCGGCTTCGTCCGCGCCCTCGCCGCCGACCTCCGCGGCACCGGCATCACCGCCAACGCCGTCGCCCCGGGCTCGACCGACACCCCGATCCTCGCCGAGAGCGCCCGCCTCTACGACCTCGACGGCGCCCCCGCCTTCGCCGCCCAGCAGCCGATCGAGCGCCTGATCGACCCCGCCGAGGTCGCCGCCACGATCGCCTTCCTCTGCGGCCCCGCCGCCGCCGCGATCACCGGCACGACGGTCGCGGTCGACGGCGGCCTCTCGATCTGAGCCGGCGCCGGCCGGAACCGGCGGCGCGGCGCGATCCCTCTCGTTCGACTTTCACCCGGTGACACAGCCCTGTCACACCGCCTGCGGAGAATCGGACGGGCATGGAAAACGCAACCGGCAAGGAGAAGATCATGCATCGCAACCTACGACGCTACGTCCTGCTCGTCGCCTGTCTCGCTCTCTGCGCGGCGGCGTTCGCGGCGGTGGCGCTGGCGCAGTCGGGCGGCTCCGACGTGAAGTCGACCAGCGCGTCCGGGAGCGGCGCCGACACGAAGCCAGGGACCACCTTGGTCCTCCCGGACGGGCAGCGGGTGCAGGGCGATGGCCGGCCGCCGGCGGGCGCCGAAACCCACGCGTCCGACTCCGGCGTCGCGACCGAAGGCTACTCGCCTCACTGAGGCGCCTCCCGACCGGGATCGGGTCCGCGGCTGCGATCATCTTTCGCGGACCCGGTCGCTGGTCGGACGGCGGCGGGCGGGGCGATATGCGCGTATTGGTGATAGAGGACCACATCGACTACGCGGACGTGATCGCCCGCGGCCTCCGCCGTGCGGGCATGGCCGTGGATGTCGCCCACGACGGGGTCACGGGGTGGGAGAAGGCCTCCGTCTACGACTACGACGTAGTTCTCCTCGATCGCGACCTGCCTCGGATGCACGGCGACGAGCTGTGCCGGCGACTTCGCGACGGCGGGGCCGGTGCCCGGGTGCTGATGCTGACCGCGGCGGCGGGAGCCGGACAGGTGGCGACCGGCCTCTCGCTCGGCGCCGACGACTATCTGGCCAAGCCGTTCGAGTTCGTCGAGCTGGAAGCGCGGATCAGGGCCCTCGCGCGCCGCCCGGATCGCGCTGACGCCCCGGTCCTCGAGGCGGCCGGCATACGCGTCGACTGCTCCTCCCGGGTGGTGACCCGCGACGGCAGACCCGTCGATCTCACGCCCAAGGAGCTCGGGGTGCTGGAAACCTTGATCGCGTCTGGTGCCCGGGTCACGAGCGCGGAGGAGCTCCTGGCCCGGGTATGGGACGAGAATGCCGACCCGTTCACCACCACCGTGAGGACCACCATCGGGCGCCTGCGACGCAAGTTGGGCCGGCCGGATCCGATCGAGACCGTGACCGGCAGCGGATATCGGATCCGAAGGTGAAGGCGGTCCGAAACCGTACCGTTCGTGCGCGCCTGGCACTTCTGCTGGCTGCCCTGATCGGCGCCTCGGGGATCGTCTTCCTCTCGATCAGCTACGTGCTGGTCGAAGCCAACTCCGACTACAACGTGTCGACGGCACCCGCCCCGGCGAAGGGCCACGAAGCGGGGAGCTTGCGCCAGGGTCGGTCGCCGCGGGCGACCGCGGACGCTCCCTTCACCGTCACGGCCGAAGGCGATCAGGTCCTGCACCGCACGAACGGATCGCTCCTCCTCCAGTACGCCGCCGTGTTGGCCGGCGTGATGCTGTTGGCCGCGGCGGCGGCCTGGCTGATCGCGGGTCGGCTGCTGAGGCCGCTCAAGACGATCACCCGGACCGCCAGGCGGATCACCGGGGAGCGGCTCGACCAGAGGCTCGACCTGCCCGGGCCGCGTGACGAGCTCAAAGAGCTCGGCGACACCTTCGATTCGATGCTGGGTCGGCTGCAGAGCGCGTTCGAAACCCAGCAGCTCTTTGCCGCCAACGCGGCCCACGAGCTGAGGACCCCGCTTGGTGTGATGCACGCCGAGCTCGACCTCGCGATCAGGGACGAGGCGGCCACCCCGGCGGAACGACGAGACGCGCTGCTGCGGCTTCGCCGGACGGTGATCGCCTGTGAGCGGCTGACCGAGCGGTTGCTGAGCCTGACGCGCAGTCGGCTGGTGGACAGCGAGACGGAGCCGGTCGCCCTCGACACGCTGATCGGCGAGCGCATCGAGCTCGCCGAGCTCAACTCGAGCGAGATCGAGATACGAACGGACCTCGACCCGACTTTCGTCGAGGGCGATCCGCAGCTTCTGGGCCTGCTGGTCGAGAACCTGATCGAGAACTCGATCAAGCACAACGAGCGCGACGGGTGGGTCGAGATCTCGCTGCGATCCACCGCCGGTGAGGCCGTCCTCTCGATCGCCAACAGCGGCCCCTGGCTGGGCGACGAAAAGGTCGACGAGCTGGTCGAGCCGTTCAGGCGCGCCGCGCAGCAGCGCATCGGCTCCGGCCACGGGATCGGCCTGTCGATCGTCAGGACCATCGTCGAAGCCCATGGCGGTGAACTGTCCCTCGAGGCCCTTGTGGCGGGGGGCCTGAGGGTCACCGTGGTCCTGCCGGCGCTCTCTCACCCGCTACGTCCGCGCCCGGCGACCGCGCTTAGGCGGTGGTCCTGGTTACCGTGATCCGGCGCGTGCCCGAGCGCCTCGACGTCAGTCCATCACCGTCCCGCCGTTGACCGCCAGCGCCTCGCCGGTGATGTAGGAGCTGCCGGGGCCGAGGAGGAAGGCGACCGCCTCGGCGACGTCCTCGGGCCGCTCGAGGCGGCCGAGCGGGGTGTCGTCGATCCAGCCCTGGCGGACCGCGTCGATCGTGGCGCCGCGCAACTCCGCCTCCCAGCCCAGCTCGCGCTCGTGCATCGGGGTGACGACGAAGCCGGGGCAGATCGAGTTGACCCTGATCTTGTGCGGGGCCAGCTCGAAGGCCATCGCCTGGGTGAGGCCGACGACGGCGAACTTGGAGGCGACGTAGTCCGATAGGTAGGGGAGGCGGCCGGACTTGCCGGCGATCGAGGCGATGTTGACGATCGAGCCCTCGTTGCCGCAGGCGAGCATCGCCCGGGCCGCCGCCTGGCCGCAGCGGAAGACGCCCTTGACGTTGACGTCGAGGGTGCGGTCGAGGTCGGCCGCGGCGACGTCGAGGAAGCCCGCCATGTGGGAGACGCCCGCGTTCGAGACCCAGGCGTCGAGCCGGCCGTGGTCGCGCACGACCGCGTCGGCGACCGCGGCGGCGCTCCCCGGCTCGGTGACGTCGAGGACAGCGGCGCTCGCGTCCGCCAGCCCGGCCGCCAGGCGCGCGGCCGCCTCGCCGTCGCGGCCGGTGACGACGACGTGGTACCCGCGGCCCGCGAGGTCGGCGGCGATCGCGGCGCCGATCCCGGAGGTGGCGCCGGTGACGACGGCGGTCGGGGCGCTCACTCGCCCGCCTCCCGCGCGCCGCCCTCGCGCTCCTCCTCCTCCTCGACCCCCGACACCAACCGCTCGCGGTAGGTGTCGACGTGCTCGGTGATCAGCCTCGCCGCCAGCTTCTCGTCGCCGGCGAGCAGCGCGTCGCGGATCTCGGCGTGCTCGCGGAGCGCGTCTTTCGGCCTCTTCGAGGCCTCTTGGACGAAGGACTCGAGGATCGAGAGGGCGTAGCGCAGCTCGGAGGCGATCGTGCCGAAGAAGACGTCGATCCGCGGGCTCTCGAGCAGGCCGACCACCGCCCGGTGGAAGTCGAGGTCGCGGGCGACGATGTCGTCGGCGCGGCCGACCGAGGTGGCGATCTGCAGCTCCTCGTAGGCGTGTTCCAGCCCCTCGCGGGCGGCCGGCGACGCCTCCCGGGCGCGCCGCGCCGCCATCAGCTCCAGCCCGAGGCGGATCGTGTAGAGGTCCTCGACGTCGGCCCGCGTCAGCTGCGCGACCCGGGCGCCGCGATGGCGCTCGTGGCGCACCAGCCGCTCCCCGGCCAGCACCGCGAGTGCGTCCTGCACGGTGCGCCGCGAGACGTCGAACTCCTCCGCCAGCCCGACCTCCCGCAGCGGCGTGCCCGGCGCCAGGGTGCCGTCCATGATCTGCTCCCGCAGCGCGTCGGCGACCTCCTCGCCGGTGGTGCTCCGGGTGAGCGTCACTCTTGCTGGTTTCTGCGATGAGGTGGCCGTGATTCCCTCCCTGTCCGGCGAGTTTGCGGGCTGCCTGAGTGTACCGCGAAGGTGGTGATATTGTCCGATTGGTCAGCAATCTGGTCGATCTGGGAAAGGAATCCGTGACCGATCTCGAGAGCCTGGCGCCGTCGCTGGACGCGCGGCAGCTCGACTCCATCCGCACCGCCTACGGCCTCGCGATCAGCGAGCAGGTCCGCCTGCCGAGCGAGGTCGACGAGGTCACCCGAGCCCGCGACGAGAGCGGCCGGCGGTTCGTGATCAAGGTCTCGGCGCCCGGCGCCCGCGACGCGATCCGCTGGCAGCACCAGCTGCTGGAGCGCGTCGCCGCCAACCCGGCGCCGGCGGCGCCGCGGGTCCGCCGCACGCTCGACGGGCACGACGTGCTCGAGGGCGAGGACGGCAGGATCCTGCGGGTCTACGACTGGCTCGAGGGCCGGATGCTGGCCGAGCTCGACACCCACTCGCCGACGCTGCTGCGCGAATGGGGGGCGACCGCGGCCGAGCTCGTCACCACCTTCGAGGGCCTCGAGGCGCCCGCCGACGTCGTCGGCACGCATCGCTGGGAGGTCGCCCGCTCGGCGGAGAGCGTCGCCGCGTCGATCGCGGCGGTCACCGACCCCGGGCCCCGGCGCCTGGTCGAGACCCTGATGGGCTGGTTCGACGCCTGGGCCGAGCGCGGCCTGGCCGCGCTGCCGCGCGGCGTCGTCCACCAGGACCTGAACGACTTCAACCTGCTCGCGGCGCCCGACGCCGCCGGCCAGATGCGGATCGCCGGCGTGCTCGACTTCTCCGACGCGCTCGACACCGTGACGATCGCCGAGCTGGCGGTCGCCGTCGCCTACGCGATGCCGCGGCGCAGCGACCCGCTCACCGCCGCGATGCAGGTCGTGGCCGGGTACGCCGAGCGTCGCCCGCTCACCGACGAGGAGCTGGCGGCGATCTACCCGCTCGCGTCGGCGCGACTCTGCGTCAACGCGGTCACCTGGACGCAGCGGCGGGCGACCACCGGGACCGAGTACGGGGAGGCGCGGATGCGCCACACCTGGCCGACCCTGGAGCTGCTCTCCCGCATCCCGCCGCGCCTGGCGGAGGCGGCGCTGCGCCAGGCCGCGGGCCGCGAGCCGACTCCCTGGCGCCCGCGCCCGGCGGCGCCACCGGTCCCGGTCCTCGCCTCCGCGGTGTTCGACGCCGATCTCTCGCCCGGGAGCCCCGCCTTCGACGAGATCGCCGTCGGCGAGGACCCGCGCGCCGCGATCCGGGCCACCGTGCCGGTCGGCGCGACGGCGGCCGGGCGCCACCTCGCGGCGCGCTTCGACCGCCTGGTCGAGCGCCGCACCCGCCACGGCGAGCCCGCCTCGCTGCGGCTCGGGGTCGACCTCTGGGCGGAGCCCGGGGCGGCGGTGGCGGCGCCGGTCGCGGCGGTGGTCGAGGCGGTCGGCGACGACTCGCTGGTCCTCGCCCACGCCGCCGCCGGCGCGCCCGATGCCTGGTGGTCGACCTTCACCGGCATCGTCCCCGGGGTCGCCGTCGGCGACCGGATCGAGGCGGGGGAGACCGTCGGCACCGTCGCCGCTCCCGGCCCGCTCGCCGTCGCCGCCTTCGACGACCGCGACCTGGCCCTCACCGCCCCCGGGTTCGTGCCCGTCTCGGCGGCCGCGGTCTGGAACGAGGTCAGCCCCGACCCCTCCGCGCTCCTCGGCGTCGCCCGCCCGGCCGAGAGCGACTGGGACCTCGACCGCGTGGTCGCCGCGCGCCGGCGCCACTTCGCCCGCTCGCAGCGCGCCTACTACGCCGAGCCGATCAACCTCGTGCGCGGCAGCGGGGCGACCCTGGTCGACGACCTCGGGCGCACCTACCTCGACGCGATCAACAACGTCACCCACGTCGGCCACGCCAACCCCGCCGTGGTCGCCGCCACCGCACGCCAGTCGCGCCGCCTCAACACCAACAGCCGTTTCGTCTACCCGAGCCTCGCCCGCTACGCCGAGCGGCTCGCGGCGACCCTCCCCGATCCGCTCGAGGTCGTCTTCCTCGTCTGCACCGGGAGCGAGGCGAACGACCTGGCGCTGCGCATCTCCCGCCAGGTGACCGGGCGCGAGGACGTGATCGTGATCGACGGCGCCTACCACGGCAACACCACCGCGGTCACCGGGATCAGCCCCAACCGCTACAAGGGCCCGGGCGGCGCCGGCGCGCCGCCGACGACCCACGAGGTGACGACGCCGGACCGTTATCGCGGCCGGTTCGGCTACGGGGACGCCGACGCGGGCGGGCGCTACGCCGACGACGTCGCCCGGGTCGCCGCCGAGCTCGACGCGGCGGGCCACGGGCCGGCCGCCTTCTTCGCCGAGTCGCTGATGGGCACCGCGGGGACGATCGTCCACCCGGACGGCTACCTGGAGGCCGCCTTCGCGGCGGCCCGCGCGGCCGGCGCGCTGTGCGTCTCCGACGAGGTCCAGGTCGGCTTCGGCCGGCTCGGCGACGCGCTCTGGGGCTTCGCCGGGCAGGGCGTGGTGCCGGACATCGTCACGATGGGCAAGCCGATCGGCAACGGCCACCCGCTCGCCGCGGTCGTCACCACCCGCGAGATCGCCGACGCCTTCGACCAGGGGATGAAGTACTTCAACACCTTTGGCGGCAACCCCGTCTCCTGCGAGGTCGGGATGGCGGTCCTCGACGAGATTCGCGACCGCGATCTCCAGCACCACGCGGCGCTCGTCGGCGCCCATTTCAGGGCGGGGCTCGAGGGGCTCGCCGAGACCCACGCCGCGATCGGCGACGTCCGCGGCCGCGGCCTCTATCTCGGCGTCGACCTGGTCCGCGACCGCGACTCGCGCGAGCCCGACCCGGCGCTGGCGCTGCGGGTGGCCGAGCAGATGAAGGACGAGGGCGCGATCGTGATCCCGACCGGGACCCACGACAACGTGCTGAAGCTGAAGCCGCCGATGGTCTTCACCGAGGCCGACGCCGACCGCTTCGTCGCGACGCTCGACCGGGTGCTCAGCGACCGCTGGTGAGCCCGTCGCCGCCCGCGGCGAGCAGCGCCAGCCCGACGGCGGCCGCGTAGCGCGGGCCGAAGCGGCCGCCGACGTCGGCCGTCGCGACCACGGTCGAGTCCTCGCGCAGGTGGCGCGAGAGGACCGCGGCCACCTCGGCGTCCTCGGCGACGCCGCCCGCGAGCAGCAGTGCCGGCGGCGCGGCGGGCAGCTCGCGCAGGCAGCGGGCGACGTTGGCGGCGAGCAGCCGGCGCTTCATCCCGAGCCGGATCGTGCGCCACTCCTCGGCGCCGAGGCGGTCGCTGAACGGGCGCAGGCGGCCGCCGTCCTCCACGCAGAGCCGGCCGATCAGCTCCGGCCCGGCGGGCGGGTCGAGGAAGCGCTTCTCGCCGGTCTCGGTGCGCGCCAGGTGGGGGCTCTCGACCTGCAGGGCGGGCCCGCGCTTGACCGCCTCGGCGAGGATCTCGGGGATGCCGAGGAGCGTCGCCAGGGCCACGGTGAGGAGCTGGCCGGCGCCCGCAGCGGTGACCTGGGTCCGCCCGTCGACGAGGTCGATGGTGCCGCCGCCGAGGTCGCAGACGCAGGCGCCCGGCGGCGCCGCCGGGGTCGTCAGCGCGCCGCGGCGGGCGGCCTCGGTCTCGGTCGCGAGGACCAGCGCGGGCCGCCCGAAGATCGCCTCGGCGGTGCTCTCGAGGTCGGCGCTCGGGACCTCGGCGGCGAGGACGGCGAGCGGCCGGCGGTCGAAGTCGAGCAGGCCCTCGCGCAGCCAGGCGCCGGCGCGGAGTTGGTCGAGGGCGACCGCGAAGACGTCGCGGATCGCGCCGAGATCGCCCGCGCCGGCGGGCGGCTCGACCCCGGCGACGGCGAGGTCGTGGACCGAGCCGGGGACGACGCGCTCGAGCGCCGCGATCTCCGCGGGCAGGGTCAGGGCGCGCTCGGTGCCGTCGACCGCCGCGCGCAGGGTCACCCGCGGGGCGGGGGGGCCGGCGGTCCGCGCCGAGGCCCGGGCGACGACCGCGCAGCGGGCTTCGGCCAGCGCCCGGGTCAGCTCCTCGACCGCCGCCAGCTGCGGCTCGGCCAGCCCGAAGCGGGCGGCGAGCCAGAGCGGGTCGGCGAGCTTGGTGACGGTCGCGCCCGCCGGCGCCACCTCGACCGCGACCGGCTCGCCCGCGGCGAGGGCCGCCACCTCGACCTCGTCGACGATCGGCAGCGCCGTCGCGACCCGGTTGCCGATCAGCCGCGCCTCGTCGGCCTCGACCAGCACCGCGACGATCTCCGCGCCCGCCCCGAGCAGCTCGTCGATCCGCGCGGCGGCGTCCTCGAAGTCCCAGCTCCGCGCGACCGTGACCACGGTCGGCCCGCGGCCGGGCTCGGCCTCCGCCAGGGGGACCGCGGTGCCGAACCCGAGCCCCGGGTCCGACGGGGTCGAGACGGTGGTGGCGAGCGCCGCCAGCGGCCCCTCGGTGGCGGTCCGGTGCACCAGCGGCAGGGCG
Source organism: Actinomycetota bacterium (assembly GCA_018268675.1). Classification (GTDB taxonomy): domain Bacteria; phylum Actinomycetota; class Thermoleophilia; order Solirubrobacterales; family 70-9; genus VAYN01. Next base: position 25,839 of record JAFDWB010000078.1, on the reverse strand, counting down.
AAGGTGAGGACCGGCTGCTGGCGGCAGAGCGCGATCCGCGCGGCGCGCAGGCCGTGCTCGTCCTCCAGCCGCTCCAGCAGCCGGGCGGCGTTGTCGAGCGCGGTCGCCGAGCCCTTCAGCCCCGCGGTCGCGGCGCGCCCGGCGGCGCGGATCGCGGTCCCCGCGGGGCCGACCTCGGCGAGGACGATCTCGGTGGTCGTGTTGCCGACGTCGACGCCGGCGATGACCGTCATCGGGTCAGGCCGCGGCGCCGGTAGGAGGCGATCGCTTCCTCGACCAGGGCGGCGCACTGCGTCGCCCCGCGCTCGGCGAGCTCGTCTCGCACCGCCGCCAGCTCCTCCTCGGTGGCGCGCCCCGGCCGCAGCGCGCCGTAGATGCGCAGCAGGTCGTCGTCGCCGAGCGCGGTCAGCTCGGCGGCCCGGCGCAGGTTGGCGGCGAGGCGCTCGTCCCCGGCCGCGGCGGCGACCTCGGCCTGCTCGCGCAGGGTGTCGGGGTGGATGCGGACGTCGTCGGCGCGCAGCTCGCCCGCCACCGCGGCCTCGACCGTGACGTCCGCCAGCGGGCGGCCGGAGAAGGCGCGGGTCATCGCACCACCTCGAGGTCGACCGGCGCCGCCCCCGGCCGCGAGGCGGCGCGCTCGATCGCCACCAGGCCGACGGTCGAGGCGTGGTAGCGGGCGCCGATCGTCTCTTCGGTGTAGGGGTTGCGCAGCGGCTTCAGCGGCGCGCCCTTGACGTGGCGGGCGGCGTTCTGGCCGACCGTCCGGTACATCTCGGCGGTGATCACCGGGGCGACCGAGAGCAGCTCCAGGTTTGCCAGCGGCGGCAGGTCGCGGCGGTGGATCAGGACCGTGCCCTTGGCCTGCAGGCCGACGCCGATCCCGGAGCCGGAGAGGCGCGCGGCGGTCAGGCCGATCAGGCCGACGTCGATGGTGTGGCGGACCTTGATCACGCGGCCGACGCATTCTTCCTCCTCGATCCCGGCGAGGATCTGCCGCAGCGCCTCCCAGACGCTCTGGCCGGACAGGGTCCAGTTGATCTCGGCGGCGAAGCTGGGGGAGACGCCGATCGCGACCTCGCGCGGGTCGGCGGCGGGCTGGGCCTCGCCGCGCTCGCGGAACTCGACTCCGGCGAGCGGCCGGCCGAACTCGCCCAGCAGGTCGGCGCGGGTGCGGGCCTGGCGGATGCCGTCGATCTCCGCCTGGCGCGCCGGCGCGAGCTGGTAGCCGGTGCCGGGGCCGCGATAATCGTTGGGGTCGGTGCGTGCCGAGAGCACGTTCATCTCCTCGTCCAGGACGGCGGCGGTCTGCAGGTAGGTGCCGAGCAGCCGCTGATGGAGCATCGCCATCACCCGCTCGGCCTCGGCGGCGTGGCCGGTCGCGGCGAGCGCGGCGACGACCTCGACGGCGGTCACCGGCCGCTCGACGATCCCCTGGGCGGCGTCGACGACGATCTGCGGGTCGAGATCCTCGAGGTCCTTGGAGCCGTGGGCGCCGACGACCGCCTCGATCCGCGCGTCGTCGAAGCTGGCGAGGCCGAGATGGTGGAGGACGTCGCGGACCGCGGTCGCGGCGCGTCGCCGCAGGTCGAGCAGCTCCGGCTCGTCGACCGGGCGCAGGCCGCCGTCGACGCCCCAGTCGCGCTGCAGGACGAGGTAATCGTCGAGGTCGTCGCCGTTGAAGTTCGAGGGCCCGAACATGTTGTCGTAGGCGGTCACCGAGCCGAAGCCGGAGAAGAGGAAGTCGGAGCCGGCGAGGAAGATCGGCATGACGTGCGCGGTGCGGCGGACGTCGGACTGCGACATCAGGGTGTCGTTGCCGCTGCAGGACTCGAGGCCGCACATCATCACCATCAGGTTCTCCGCCACCGCCTCGGCCATCCCGCGCGGCAGCGCGCCGGCGATGTTGATCCCCTCGATCGCGCCGTTCTGGACGCCTTGCGCGCCGATCGCCCAGGCGAGCTTCACGCAGCGGGCCTCCAGGTAGAGCATCGAGCAGCCTTCGGCGGCGCCCATCAGGACCTCGGCGCCGGCGCCGCTGGTGACCCGCAGCTTCAGCCCGCGCGAGGCGTAGGCGGAGGCGAGGAAGGCCTTCGAGAACGGGGTGTCGTCGCCGTCGACGAAGACCTGCTCGGTGCCGTAGAGGGAGATCGTCTCGGCGTAGGTGGTGAGGCCGCGGAGGCCGAGCAGGAGCTCCTGGGACTCCTCGATCGAGCACTGGGTGAGCGCCCCGGCGGCGGCGACCTGGGAGCCGACCAGCATCGCCAGCGCGTTGCAGGGGGCGTCGCCGAGGACGGGCACGGTCGTCTCCAGCTCGCGGAAGCCGAAGGCGACGGCGGTGGCGGCGTCGGCGGCGATCAGCAGCGGGTCGTCGAGGCGGTTGGTGACGTGGGCCTGGTTGGAGGGCGTGCGGCGGGCGCGCATCTTGGTCAGCGCGAGGACCGTCTCGGCGGGGCGCAGAAGGGCGACGGCCCGGGCGAGCGCCGCCGGGGTGAGGCCGCGGGCGATCCGCACCACCTCCTCGCGGGGCACGTTGATGTCGACCAGCATGCGGGCGATCTGCACCGGCTCGAGCGCCATCGCCTCGGCGGCGACGGCAAGGTCGATGCCGTGGGCGGCGAGGAACTCGTCGATCACGTCGAACTCCGCCGCCGGCCGGCCGTCGAGCTCGACCACGACGCCGTCCTCGACCCGCAGCGAGGGCTCGGGGTCGGCCGGGGAGGACATCGTCACCAGGCCGGCGGCGTGCTCCTCGCGCAGGAAGCCGTCCTGGTTGACGGCGGCGGCGTCGAGCGCGGCGAAGCGACCGGAGCGCGCTCGCGATCCGTCGTTGCGGGGCTCACCTCCCATCTCGCGGAGGATAGAGGATTGGTCGTTTGGTCTACAATTTCTGGGATGAAAGCGATCGTCTACCCGGGTGACGGCGCGCGCCCCGAGTACACCGACGTCGACCTGGCCGCGCCGGGGCCGGGCGAGGTCGAGGTCGCGATCGCGGCGGCCGGGGTCTGTCACTCCGACCTCCACGTGGTGCGCGGCGATTGGGACGTGCCGACCCCGGTGGTGCTCGGCCACGAGGGCGCGGGGGAAGTGGTCGCGGTCGGCGAGGGCGTCGAGGCGCTCGCCCCGGGCGACCACGTGGTCCTTTCCTGGGTGCCGAGCTGCGGCGAGTGCCGCCCCTGCCGGGCCGGGCGCCCGGCGCAGTGCGTCGTCGCCGCCACCGTCACCGCGCCCGGCGGCGTCCTTTTCGACGGCACCTCGCGGCTCTCGGCGGGCGGCGAGAAATTGCACCACTACCTGGCGGTCTCCTCCTTCGCCGAGCGCGCGGTCGTGCCCGCCTCGGGGGCGATCAAGGTCCGCGGCGACGCGCCGCTCGAGCCGATCGCGCTGATCGGCTGCGCGGTCGCGACCGGGGTCGGCTCGGTCCGCAACACGGCCGGCGTGGAGGAGGGCGCGACGGTGGCGGTGATCGGCTGCGGCGGCGTCGGCCTCTCCTGCGTCCAGGGTGCCCGCCTCGCCGGCGCCGCGCGGATCGTCGCGATCGACCTGGTCGAGGGCAAGCTGGAGCTGGCGCGCCGCCTCGGCGCCACCGACACCCTGGCGGGCGGCGAGGGCGCGGTCGAGCGCCTGCGCGAGCTGATGCCGGAAGGGGTCGACTACTGCTTCGACGCGATCGGCCGCACCGAGACGACCGAACAGGCGATCGAGATGCTCGCCCTGGGCGGCGCCGCGGTGGTGGTCGGCCTGCCGCCGACCGGCAGCCGCGCCTCCTTCGACCCCCTCGTTCTCGCCGAGGCCGACCAGCGGATCCTCGGCTCCAACTACGGCTCGGTCGACGCCCACCGCGACATCCCCGCTCTCGTCGACCTCTACATGGACGGCACCCTCGAGCTCGACCCCCTGATCAGCGGCCGGCGCCCCCTCTCGGAGGCCCCCGACGCCCTCGAGGACCTCGCCGCCGGCGAGGTCCTCCGCCAGCTCCTCGTGCCCTGACGGGGGGCGGCCGGCTGCCGCGCGCCGGCGCGGCCATCCCCCTCATCGCTCGGCTGTTATGAGGGCGATGGCCGCGCCTTGGCCCGCGCCGGCCCAGGGCGCGCGCCGCGTCCCAGTTGGCTGTTCCTTTTGCCGGAGGGGTCGGCAAAAGGAACAGCCGGCAACGCTGCCTGCCGGTGAGTTCGCAGTTTGCCGCGCATGGCGCGGGTTTCTGCGAACTCACCGGGGGGGGTCGGCCCCTGCGGTGTTCCTTACTCGCCGTATAGGCAAGTAAGGAACACCGGAAGGCCGGGGCTCCTCTGATCCCGGCGCGGGCCGAGGCGCGCCCGTCGCCCTCATAACAGCCGAAGCATGAGGGGGACGGGCGCGCCGGGGGCGGCAGCCGGCACGCGCCGCGAAGCGCATGCTCCCGTCCCTACCCCGGCTCGCCCCCGTCGCTCTCCGCCGTTTGGGGGGACGGAGGGATTGACATCGCTGTCGGACAACTTGTAGATTTGATGACCAATCTTGCAATTGGGCGATTGTTGGAGAGGGAGTGAGAGAGTGAGCGACGAGGTCAACGAACCTGGCATGCACCACGCCACGGCCGAGGGCGAGGTCCCCACCGAGATGAGGACCGCCGACCAGAGCCTCAAGGCGGGCTCGGTCGGGGTGATCGGCGTGGTCTTCCTCGTCGTCACCGGCGCCGCGCCGATCGCGGCGATGCTGTTCAACGGGCCGCTGACGGTGCTCGGCGCCGGCTGGGCGGCCCCCGCGTCCTTCATCCTGACCCTGATCGGCCTCGTCGTCTTCACCGTCGGCTACGTGCAGATGGCGCGCCGCGTCAACGCCGCGGGCGGCTTCTACACCTTCATCTCCCACGGCCTCGGCAAGGTCCTTGGCCTCGCCTCCGCCTGCACGGTGATGTTCGCCTACGTCATGTTCGCCTGTCAGCAGCAGGGCGTTTCCGGCTACTGGCTCTCGACCACCTTCGACAACTGGTTCGGGGTCAGCATCCCCGGCTGGCTGCTCGTCTTCGTCGCGATCGCGATCACCGTCGGCATCTCCTACTTCGAGGTCAAGATCACCGCGCGCATCCTCGGCGTCGCCCTCTGTGCCGAGGTGATCATGCTGACCATCCTCGGCATCGTGATCCTGCTGAAGGGCGGCGCCAACGGCATCTCGCTGGAACCGCTCAACCCGGTCAAGGTCTTCGACGGCAACGCGAACTCCGCGACCGCCGTCTTCGGCTCCGCCGCGGCCGGCATCGCCCTCTTCGGTGCCTATTTCTCCTGGACCGGCTTCGAGATGGCGCCGAACTATGCCGAGGAGTCCAGGCACCCGGCCCGCACCGTCGGGCCGGCCACCTACGGCTCGGTGATCGGCGTCGGCATCCTGTACATCTTCGTGATGTGGATGTTCGTCGAGGGATGGGGCACGGAACACGTCTCACACGCCGTCGCCCTCCAGCTCGGCGCGGTCCCCGGCCACGCGCTGCCGAACGAATACGGCTCGGCCTTCTACCCGGTCACCGACCGCTACGTCGGCCACTGGATGACGATCATCTACGAGGGGTTGATCATCACCAGCTCCTTCGCGGCCGGCATCGCCTTCTACTCGACCGCCTCCCGCTATGTCTTCTCGATGGCCCGCGAGGACATCCTGCCGAGCTTCCTCGGAAAGACCCGGGAGGGGGCCCAGAACCCGTGGCGGGCGAGCCTCGCCGTCGGCTGCGTGATGGTCGTCTACTGCACCCTCTTCATCCTCTCCGATTCCTCGACCCTGGCCCAGCTGACCAAGACCTCGACCTACGGGGCGCTGATGGGCGTGTTCGCGTTGCTGGCGATCCAGGGGGTCTGTTGCATCGCGATCATCTGGTTCTTCTGGAAGCACGCGACCGACGGCTTCCACTGGTGGAAGACCGTGATCGCGCCGATCCTCGGCTGCGCGGCGATGATCTTCGGCTGCCAGCAGATGCTGGCCAACCTCGGGGCACTGGCGGGAGGCGAGCCGCTCTTCGTCAAGCTGATCCCGTGGGTCTCGCTGGCGATCTTCTCCTTCGGCTTCGTCCTCGCGCTCTACTGGCGCAGTCAGAAGAAGGACCGCTACGAGGCGATCGGCCGCTTCGTCGACATCAACGTCGAGGGGGAGCTGCCGGCCGGGCGGGCGGGCGATGAGCCGGCGGTGGCATCGGCCGGATGAGCGGCCGGTGACCAACTCCGGCGGCCCCGTCAGCGGCCGCTTCGCCGCGCTCGACCGACGGCCGGTCAACCGGGACGGCCTCGCCCGCGAGGACCCCGAGCTGGGGCTGGTCGCGATGCGCTCGCCCGCGGACCCCGAGCCCGCGCTCGAGCTCGGCCCCGACGGCCGGGTGGCGGCGATGGACGGCCGGCAGCGCGAGCGCTTCGACGTGATCGACCGGATGATCGCCGACCACGGACTCGACCTCGAGGTCGCGCCCGAGGCGATGGCGCTGGAGGACGGCGAGCTGGCCCGGCGGATCGTCGACCCGGGCGTCCCCCGCGCCGAGGTCACGCGCCTCGTCGCCGGCATCACCCCGGCCAAGCTCGCCGCCGTGGTGCGGCTGCTGCGGCCGGTAGAGATCCAGATGGCGATCGCCAAGATGCGGGTGCGCCGCACGCCGTCGATCCAGGCGCACGTGACCAACCGGCTCGACGACCCGCTGCTGATCGCCGCCGACGCGGCGACCGCGGTGGCGTTCGGCTTCCGCGAGCTGGAGACGACGGTGCCGGTGCTCGAGGACGCGCCCTCGAACGCGGTCGCCCTCCTGATCGGCTCCCAGGTCGCGGCGCCGGGCGCCCTCACGCAGTGCTCGGTGGAGGAGGCGATGGAGCTCGAGCTGGGGATGCGCGGCCTCACCACCTACGCCGAGACCGTCTCCCTCTACGGCACCGAGCAGGTCTTCGTCGACGGCGACGACACGCCCTGGTCGAAGGCCTTCCTCTGCTCCGCCTACGCCTCCCGGGGCCTGAAGATGCGGGTGACGAGCGGCGGCGGGGCGGAGGTGCTGATGGGCGCCGCCGAGGGTTGCTCGATGCTCTACCTGGAGTCGCGCTGCGTCTCGCTCGCCCGGGCGATCGGCGCGCAGGGGGTCCAGAACGGGGGCATCGACGGCGCCTCGGTCGTCGGCGCCGTGCCGGACGGGATGCGCGAGCTGCTGGCCGAGAACCTGATGGTGATGCTGCGCGACCTCGAGTCCTGCTCCGGCAACGACACCCTGGTCTCGGAATCCGACATCCGCCGCACCGCCCACACGGTGCCGCTGCTGCTGGCGGGCTCGGACTTCCTCTTCTCCGGCTTCGGCTCGATCACCCGCTACGACAACATGTTCGGCCCGTCGAACTTCAACGGCGACGACCTCGACGACTATCTGGTGCTGCAGCGGGACTGGGGGGTCGACGGCGGGCTGCGGCCGGCCGCCGAGGAGGAGGTGCTGGCGGTGCGCGAGCGGGCCGCGCGGGCGGCGCAGGCCGTCTACCGGCGGCTCGCGCTCGCCGACTACGACGAGGCCCACGTCGAGGCGGTGGTCACCGCGCACGGCTCCAAGGAGGTGCCGGTCGAGGATCCGCTCGCCGTGCTCGAGGCGGCGACGGCGGTGCAGCGACGGCCGATCACCGCGCTCGAGATCGTCGCCGCGCTCGCCGAGGAGGGGTTCGCCGAGGAGGCCGAGCGGGTGCTGGCGATGATCCGCGAGCGGCTCAAGGGCGACTACCTCCAGACCGCGGCGATCTTCGACGAGGACATGCGGGTGCTCTCCAAGGTGACCGACCCGAACGATTATGCGGGCCCGGGGACCGGCTATGAGCCCGACCCGGGGCGGCGGCGCGAGATCGCGAGCGTTCGCCAGGCGATCTCGGTGCGCGAGGTGCGGGCCGAGCAGGAGCTGGCGGCGGCGACGCTCCACCTGGTCGAGGGGCCGCCGGCGGCGGCGGGCAGCAACCCGCGGGAGGTCTGCATCGGTCTCTCGCCCGCGGCGGGCCGCGGGATCTGGACGACGCTGTCGGGGCTCAGCGTGCGCGACGCGCTGCGCGAGATCGAAGCCGGGCTCGAGGAGGAGGGCTGCGAGGCGCGCCTGATCCGGGTCCGCTCGACCGTCGACCTGGGCCTGGTCGGGTTGACCGCCGCCCGCCTCGCCGGGTCCGGGATCGCGGTCGGCCTGCAGGGGAAGGGGACGGCGCTGATCCACCGGCGCGACCTGGTGCCGCTCGCCAATCTCGAGCTCTACTCGGTGGCACCGCTGATCGACCGCGAGATGTACCGGACGCTGGGGATCAACGCCGGCCGCCACGCGAAGGGCGTGGTCACGGTGCCGGCGAAGAACCCCTACACGGAGGAGGCGATCACGGCGCGCTACCACACGCGGGCGCTGGCCCTGGTGGCGATCGAGCGCGAGCGCAGCGAGCCGTCGCCGCCGAACGAGCTGACGAGGGCCGCCTCGTGACCCTGCGCGCGCGGAGCGGCCGGCCGGTCGAGGAGATCACGGTCGAGCGCGTGGTCGCCGGCGAGCTCACCGCCGAGGACCTGCGCGTCCACCCCGACACCCTGCGGGCCCAGGCCGAGGTCGCCGCCGCGCACGGCAATCCGCAGCTGGCGGCGAACCTGCGCCGCGCCGCCGAGATGACGGCGCTCTCCGATGAGCGTCTGCTGGCGATCTACGAGGCGCTGCGGCCGGGTCGCTCGACCCGCGCCGAGCTGCTGGCGATCGTCGCCGAGCTGGAGGAGAGCGGCGCGGCGACGACGGCAGCGATGGTGCGCGAGGCGATCGCCGGCGGCGCCGAGCGAGGATTGTTGGCGGACCCGTGAGCGCGGAAAGTCGACAGGCGCTGATCCTCGGCTGCGCCAGCGGCATCGGCGCCGAGGGGGCGCGGATCCTCGCCGCCGAAGGCTGGCGGCTGGCGCTGCTCGACCTGGCGGCGGACGGCCTCGAGGCGGTCGCCGGGGACACCGGCGGCGCGGCCTACGTGGTCGACGCGACCGACCCCGACGCGCTCGGCGAGGTCCTCGCCACCGCGCTCGGCGAGCTCGGCCGGGTCGACGCGGTCTGGTCCAACGTCGGCATGCAGACGGCGGGCACGGTCGAGACCGCCGCGGTCGAGGATCTCGATCGCTGCTACGCCCTCAACGTCCGCGCCCACTTCGTCGTCGCCCGGCGAGCGGTGCCCGCCCTCCGCGCCGCCGGGGGCGGCGCGCTCCTCCTGACCGCCTCGAACGCGGGTCTCTTCCCCGACCGTGAGCTGCTCACCTACTCGACCACCAAAGCGGCGACGATCGCGATGGCGAAGCTCCTGGCCCGCGACCACGCCGCCGACCGCATCCGCGTCAACGCCCTCTGCCCGGGCTGGGTCGACACCCCCTTCAACACCCCCGCCTGGGAGTCCTACGGCGGCCACGAGAAGTTCCTCGAATCGGTCCCCGACCTGATCCCGATCGGCCGCATCGCCGACGCCCGCGAGGTCGCCGCCGTAGCCTGCCGCCTGCTCTCCCCCGAGTTCGCCTACATGACCGGGCATGCCCTGGTGGTGGACGGCGGCGAGATGCTGACGTAGAGGGCGCGATAGCGTGGCATGAGGATCAGCATGCCGCTTGTCGTCGATTTCAACGAGGTCTCGACCGCCGGGCTGGAGTCGTCGCCGGTGGCGGCGGCGCTGGCCGGGCTGCGGGCGCACGAGGCTCGGTACTTCAAGCGGAAATACGACCATGTGTTCACGGTCGAGGCCGCGGAGGAGGCTCAGGAGACGATCGAGTGGGTGAACCGGATCCTGGCGGAGGAGCGGGACATCGTCATCGCGTCTCCGCCGCTCGAGGCGACGGCCTTCCAGGTCAAGGACATCCGGGTCGCCTACGTGTTCTACGAGAGCGGTTTGTCGATCAACGTGATGTACACGGTGGACGACCCGAAGCGGCGGGCGGTCGGGTTCAAGCTCTCCGAGGGGATGGAGGTCCCCAAGGAGCTCACCTCGCGGTTCAAGTTCGCCCGTCAGAAATCGAAGTTGGCCGGAACCATCCGCGGCTCCTACTTCGCCTTCAAGAACGACTACTGAGCGGGCCGTCGACGATCTGAGTTCGAGTTCAGGTTCAGATCGCGGCGCCGGGATCGGGTACGGTCCTCTCCATGCGACCCACCGTGTCCGATGGCTAGGCAGAGCGCGAGCGCGTCGGCCCCCGACGCCGGTCAGCGCGCGGCGCCGCGCAGTCGCCGCGGCGCCCGCACCCGCGCGACCCTGGTCGCCGCGGCCCGCGCCGTCTTCGAGCGCGACGGCTACCTCGACGCCCGCATCAGTGACATCGCCAAGGAGGCGGGCGTCGCCGCGGGTTCCTTCTACACCTACTTCGACAGCAAGGAGGAGGCGTTCGCCGCGGTCATGGAGACGGTGCAGGAGGACATGCTCCATCCGCATGTGCGCGAGCGGCTCGGCGAGGCCGACGCCGCCACGTTGATCGACGCCGCCAACCGGGAGTACCTGCGCTCATATAAGAGAAACGCGCGGCTGATGGCGCTGCTCGAGCAGGTCTCCCAGATCGACGAGGAGTTCCGCGAGCTGCGCCAGAAGCGGGCCGCCGCCTTCATCGCCCGCAACACGAAGCTGATCCGCGAACTGCAGGCGGAAGGGAAGGCCAACCCCGATCTCGATCCTCGGGTGACGGCTCTCGCGCTGTCGACGATGGTCAGCCGGATGGGGTACCTCGTCTTCGTGCAAGGTGAACGCATCCCGTTCGAGCGCCTGGTCGGGACCTTGAACCAGATCTGGGTGGACGCGCTTGGGCTGAAAGGTGGAGGGGGGAGCAAAGGTGGACGTTGACGGTCGGGTCGCGGTGGTCACGGGTGGCGGCGGCGGGATCGGCGGGGCGCTCGCCCGGAGGCTGGTCGCGGGCGGTGCCAAGGTCCTGGTGGCGGATCTCGACGGGGCCGGCGCCGCGGCCGTGGCCGCCGCGCTCCCGGGCGGCGCGGCGCTCGCGGTGGAGGCCGACGTGAGCGAGGAGGCCGCGATCGAGGTCATGGTCTCCCGCGCCGAGGCCTGCCTCGGCCCGGTCGACCTCTTCTTCGCCAACGCCGGGATCGGCGGCGGCGCGGGTCTGGCGAGCGAGGAGGAGTGGGAGCAGACGATCGAGGTCAACCTGCTCGCCCACGTCCGCGCCGCCCGCGTGATGGTCCCGCGCTGGCTCGGGCGCGGGGAGGGGTACTTCGTCGCCACCGCTTCCGCCGCGGGGCTCCTGACCCAGATCGGCGCCGCCCCCTACGCGGTCACCAAGCACGCCGCGGTCGCCTTCGCCGAGTGGCTGTCGGTCACCTACGGCGCGCGCGGGATCCGTGCCTCCTGCCTCTGTCCGATGGGCGTCGACACCGCCCTGCTGAACGCCGGCCTCGACGACCCGGGCGAGGACGGGCTCGCGGCAAGGGTCGTCGCCGCGGCGGGAGACGTCCTCTCCCCCGAGGAGGTCGCCGAGGACGTGATCGAGGCGATCCGCGCCGAGCGCTTCCTGATCCTGCCCCACCCCGAGGTACTCGAGTACTTCCGCCGCAAGGGCGTCGACTACGACCGCTGGATCGAGGGCATGCGGCGGCTGCAGGAGCGGGTCGAGGGGTCGTAGGGCCGGCCGGCGCCGCGCCTTGGCCTGCGCCGGGGCCGGTGAGTTCGCAGTTGACCACAACAGTTGTAGATAACTGCGAACACACCGGGGCCCGGGCCGGGCGGGCCGCTGGTGAGTTCGCACTTCCCCGCGCTACCCGCGGGTTTCTGCGAACTCGCCGTGGGGCCGTGCCTGCCCGTCACCGGACACGCACGAGGCGCGCCCGTCCCGCCCTCATGGCCGCCGAGGTGAGGGTGGGACGGGCGCGCCCCCGGGCGTCGGCCGGTGAGGCGCCGGTCGGTCGCCCTGTGCGATAACCTGAATCCGGATTCGACTTCAATTCTCTCCGAGCGCCCGAGACGACCACCTGGAGGACCGATGGACTTCGAACCGACCGACCGCTGCAAGGAGTTCCGGGAGCGCCTCGAGGCGTTCATGGACGAGCGGGTCTACCCGGCCGAGCCGGTCTACCGGGCCCAGATGGAGGAGGCGGGGGACCCCCACCACCAGCCGCGGGTGCTCGAGGAGCTGAAGGAGGAGGCGCGGGCCCGCGGCCTCTGGAACCTCTTCCACCCCGACCCCGCCTGGGGCCCGGGCCTGACCAACGCCGAGTACGCGCCGCTGGCCGAGATCACCGGCCGCAGCCCGGCGATCGCGCCGGAGGCGATCAACTGCAGCGCCCCCGACACCGGCAACATGGAGGTGCTCACCCACTTCGGCACCGCCGAGCACAAGGAGCGCTGGCTGCGACCGCTGCTGGCGGGCGAGATCCGCTCCGCCTTCGCGATGACCGAGCCCGGGGTCGCCTCCTCCGACGCCACCAACATCGAGACCGAGATCGTCCGCGACGGCGAGGAGTACGTGATCAACGGCCGCAAGTGGTGGACCTCCAACGCCCTGCACGAGAACTGCAAGGTGCTGATCGTGATGGGGAAGACCGACAAGGACGCCGCCCCCCACCGCCGGCAGTCGATGGTCGTGGTGCCGCTCGACACCCCGGGGGTCGAGGTCCTCCGCGGCCTGCCGGTGTTCGGCTACCAGGACCGCGAGGGCCACGCGGAGATCCAGTTCACCGACGTCCGCGTCCCCGCCACGGCGCTGCTCGCGGGCGAGGGCGACGGCTTCGCGATCGCCCAGGCGCGCCTCGGCCCGGGCCGCATCCACCACTGCATGCGCGCGATCGGGATGGCCGAGCGGGCGCTCGAGCTGATGTGCGGACGGGCGCTCGACCGGGTCACCTTCGGCGGGCCGGTCGCCGAGCGCGCCAACGTCCAGGACTGGATCGCCGAGGCCCGGATCGAGCTCGAGATGGTCCGCCTGCTGACCCTGAAGACCGCCTGGCTGATGGACACGGTCGGCAACCGCCACGCCCGCGTCGAGATCGCCGCGATCAAGGTCGCCGCCCCGCAGGTCGCCCTCAAGGTGATCGACCGGGCGATCCAGGTCCACGGCGGCGGCGGCGTCTCCGGCGACTTCCCGCTGGCCGAGATGTGGGCCCACGCGCGCACGCTGCGGCTCGCCGACGGCCCCGACGAGGTGCACAGGCGCTCGATCTACCGGGCGGAGATCGGGCGGTTCAGGGGGGCGGGCACAGAGGCCTGAGCGGCTCGAACGCGGTTCGCTGCGGTCCGGCGACCCGCTCAGCCGTCGACGGCCAGCACGTAGGCCACGCCCGACTCGACCACCGAGGCGGCGTGGGGGAGGCTCGCCGTGACGAGACAGCGGATCGCCAGGTTGCCGTTCCCGCCGTATGGCTTGCCGTTCAGGAGCAGGGCGTGGCCGGGCTCGAGGCCGTTGGCGTCCTGGTGCGGCGGGATCACCGGGGTGATTTCCAGGGTCTGCCCGGCGAGGGTCACTTCGGAGTTGAAGACCCCCGAGGAGGGGACGCCGGGGACCGACGGCCAGCCGTACAGTGACACCTGCCACTGGTAGCTGAGCTGGGCGCGGCGGTCGTAGCCCGGCGCGAGGCACTGGAAGGCGAACTTCTTGTCGGCGCCCTCCTGGAGCGGGTTCGACGGGCTGGTGGCGGGATCCACCCGGGCGGGCGTCGGGTCGGTGACTTCGATCCGGGCGGGGCCGTTCGGCCTGGGTGCGTTCTGCGGCACGAAGACGACGTTGCTGTCCGCCGACGTGCCGCCCGCTTCGTTGACCGCGGTGACCCGGCAGAAGATCTTCTTCAGCTCGAGCGCGGCGGTGATCTTCAGCGTCTGTCGGCTGCCCGGGATCCTGACGGCGCGGGTCTGCCCCCGGCGCACCGTGGGCGAGGCGACGAGCTTGTACCAGGCGAACCGGAACGCCTTCGGGTGATGCAGCCAGACGCCCGTCCCGCAGAACTGGGACCCGCCGAATCCGACGTTCGGGAGGAGGGCAGGTTGGTTGTGACGGGTATGAAAGAAACGGTCGAAGCTAGGCGCGAGCACCGGCTTCACCGCGACGTTGGCCACTCCGGACGTCGTCGCCGAGGCCGATCCCGCCGAGTTCGTCGCGGTGACGGTGCACTTGATCGTCACCGTGAGAGGTTCGAGATCCGGGACGACGTAGGTCGGCCCGCTCCCTACCTGAACCGTGTTGGAGACCACATGCGGCGGATGCGCGCCCGGCACCAGATAGGAGGTCGTCTGCGTCCAGGTATAGGTGAGGCCGGGGCTCCCGCTCCAGGCCCCGGGGTCACAGGTGAGGGTCTGGTCGGCACCAGGGGTGCCCGAGATCGTCGGCGGCACCGTGTTCTGGGGCGCCGTGACCGGGGGCGGCGCCGTTTCGCCGTAGTCGATCGTCGCCTGGATCGGGACGACCTGACCGTTGTCGGAGGTGCTGACGACTGCCTGTGAGGAGCCTTCGCCGGCGAAGGGCGCGGCGAAGTAGCGGACGCCATCGGTCCCGTTCACCCCCGGCGCGATCGGCATGTTGGCACCATCGGTCGGCTGCAAGGCGATCCGGGAGCCGGCGGCGATCGCGGTGTTGTCGCCCGGGAACGGTCCGTTGACGGCGTCGACTCCCGTCGCGCTCGTCACCGCCACCGGACCGATGGTCGCGACCGCGCGCCATTCGGTCCCCGACATGTCCACCGGTGCGAGCACACGCAGCACGAACTGCCTCCCGGTTTCCACACCCGCACTGAGAAAGCTCCAAGAGGTGATGAACCCGGTCTGGGGCGCGGCGACGGTGTAGTTACCGCTCGCGTCACCCTGGAAGACGGGGATGTTCTGACCGAAGACGTCGAGGGTGTCGCCGGGCGCGGGGGCGAGGTTGGTGTCGCCGACGAGGACCGTCGCGGCATTCGCACCAGGCGCCGCCCACAGTCCCAGGACGAGAAGCATGAGTACGAGCTTTCGGGCCGACATCGATGTAGTTCCGTGGTCGACCTCGGCCGTGTTGGTCGAGGCGACCTGGCGGGACGCTATCCGACCCCGATCTCGCGGCGCAAGACGAAAATTGGGTGTGCGAGAGCGAAAGGCGAACCGCCGGATCGCAAACATTGACCGGTCTTCGGCGACGTGAGAGGCTGAGCGCCCCAGCGGCGCTGCGCCCGGTTCCCCGCGCCGCCCCCCAAAGGACTCGTGCCAGGAGGCCAAGATGAAACGACCGAAGGTCCGCATGCCGTCGCCGGCGATGGTGGTTGCCCTGGTGGCGCTGATCCTCGCGCTTGCCGGCACCGCCTTCGCCGCGGCCAAGATCGGGACCAGCTCCCTGCAGAACAGTGCGGTCACGACGAAGAAGCTCAAGAACCGCGCGGTCACCGCGGCGAAGCTCGCCGAAGGTTCGGTGGGCGCCGCCAAGCTGGCGGAAGGGTCGGTCACGACCGGCAAGCTCGCCGAAGGGTCGGTGAGCGCGCAGAAGCTCGCCCCGGGCGAGCGCTCCGAAGGGTTCGTCACCTCCCAGGCGTCCCAGCTCCCTCTCCCCGCCAAAGCGAGCACCGCGGTCGCCTCGCTGACCCTGCCCGCGGGCGGTACATACATCGTCGATGCCTCGGTCGAACTCGGGAACAACGCCGCGACGACCGACCTGGTCACCTGTCAGCTGCGGGAAAACGGTGCGCCGCTGGCGAGCGGCGCGGCCAACCTCGCGCCGTTGGCGGTGTTCAGCCAGGAGGTGTCACTCACCGGCGCCTCGGGTGGTGGCACGGTGACGCTCGCCTGCGAACCCGAAAATGCCGCCCAGGCCCGTAACCGGGTGATGACCGCGGTGAGGGTCGGAAGCCTGAGCAGACAGTAGGCGGCGTCAGCCGGCCACCGGCGCGGAGGCGGCCTCGTCGCCGAAGAAGAGGAGGCGCGAGTTGCGGTGGAGGACGCGGTCGACCATCGCGTCGTCGAGGCCCGACACCTGCACCTTGCGCACCTCGACGCCGATCTCGTGGAACGGGGCGTCGGAGCCGAACAGCACCTTGTTCGGGCCCACCCGTTCCACCGCTTCGGCGATTTTGGTGTGCATCGGCATCCCCGAGGTCTCGAGGTAGACGTGCTCGTTGCGCTCGGCGACGTCGATCGAGCCGTTGATGTAGACGACGTTGCCGTGGCCCATGTGGCCGAGGATGATCTTCGCCTGCGGGAAGGAGACGGCGAGCTCCTCGATGCTCCACGGGAGAGTGAAGATCGGGTGCCCGCAGTGGACCAGGACCGGGAGGTCGCGCGCGACCAGCTCCTCGATCAGCGGGTGGATGTCAGGGTCGTTGGGGTGGTACCCGTCGAGCAGCGGGTGCATCTTGACCCCGCGGAAGCGCGGGTGGTCGAGCAGCTCCACCGCCTCCTCGAGGAATCCGGGGACGCGCGGATTTGCCCACACCAGCCCGTACGCGCCGTCGACGCGCTGGACCACTTCGCGGACGTACCGGTTGTCGGGATGGAAGACCATCGCCGCCTCGATCCCGTAGTGCGGCAGCGTCCGCGCCAGCGTCTCCTCGTCCATGCGGACCTTGAACAGTGGGAAGTCGCCGACGTGCATGTGGGCATCGACGATGGTCGCGGGAGCCATGCCCGTGAGGGAGGGAAGCGCCTCGCTGTCGCCGCGGCGGTCCACGCCTCGGCATCCTAACGAGCCGAGCTCAGCTGCCGGTGAGGTGCAGCACGCCGAACACGGTCAGCCCGAACCCGAGGACGACGGCCAGTGGGGCGACCACCACCGGCCAGCGATTCAGGGCGCCGTCCCTGATCCGGTTGAGGAAGCCGGACGCGCGCGGGCCCATCGCGGCGCAGACGATCGAGATCCCGATCAGCGGCAGGACGTAGACGAGGTTGTAGATGCCGAGCAGGACGACCTTGCCCGGCGTGGAGGCGTTGGAGCCGACGATGATGCCGATCGCGGCGAAGTAGGGAAACGCGGTGAGCAGTTCGACGCCGGCGATCCCGCCTCCCATCAGCACCGCCGATTGGCCCTGGCCTTTGAGCTCTTGCGCCTTGCCGTTCCGCGCCCGGCGCCGTCGATGGCCCGCCAGCGCCTCGCGTTTAAACCAGATCGCCGCGCCGCCCAGGCCGAGCGACACCCCGCCTGCGGTGATCAGCGCGTACTTGATCTCGGAGCTCAGGGTCGGGAGCAGCGAGCGGACGAGCTCGGCGAGCCCGAGCATGATGAGGACGCCGCCGAGGAGGGTGACGGTGAAGACCGCGATCGCGAAGACCGCCGTGCGCCGGACCGGGTGCGGCCCGGCCGCCAGATAGAAGTCGGCGAGGATCAGCGAGGGATTGATCGAGTCGGGAAGCGCGATCGCCGACACGACCAGCGCCAGGCTGAGGATGTCGTGCATGCGCCCCGCAGTATCGCGGGACGGGCGGATCAGGCGGGCGTCTTGGCCCGCCGCCGGCGGCGACGGCGCCGGCGCGCGGGTCGCTCCTCCGCGGCGGTCCCGGTCGGCTTCGAGAGGTCGATCTTGAGCCCGAGTTCGCGTGCCAGCTTGCGCATCTCCGCCGCCTGTTCGGTGAGGACGAAGCTGACGCTGGTGCCGGTGCGCCCGGCGCGGCCCGTGCGCCCGGCCCGGTGCACGTAGGCCTCGCGGTCCTCGGGTGCGTCGTAGTTGACGACCAGGTCGACGTCGGCGACGTCGATCCCGCGGGCGGCGACGTCGGTGGCGACCAGGGTGAGGACGTCGCCGCGCTCGAAGAGGCCGAGGGCGCGCTCGCGCTGGCGCTGGGACTTGTCGCCGTGCATGGCGACGGCCTCGATGTCGCGGCTGCGCAGGCGCTTGACCAGGCGGTCGGCGCCGCGCTTGGTGCGGACGAACACGAGCGCGCGGCCGGTGTCGGCGGCGTCGAGGTGCTCGACCAGGCGGTCGAGCTTGACCTCCGGCGAGGCGACGTGGAGGAAGCGGTGCTCGATCTCGCCGTCGGCGCGCTCGCCGCCGCCGTGGACGTGCGAGCGCGCGTCCTCGGTGTAGGCGGCGGCGACCTGGCCGGTGGCGCCGGCCAGCGTGGCGGAGAAGAAGAGGGTCTGGCGGTCGGGGGAGGTCTGGTCGACGATCCGGTCGACGGCCGGGCGGAAGCCCATGTCGAGCATGCGGTCGGCCTCGTCGAGGACGAGGACGCGGATCCGCCCGAGGGCGACCGCGCCGCGCGCGATCAGGTCCTCGAGCCGGCCGGGGGTGGCGACGAGGATCTCGGCCTGCCGCACCGCGGCGATCTGCGGGCCGAAGCCGACCCCTCCGTAGACGGCGGCGACCCGCAGGCGGCGGGCCTTCGCCAGCGGCGCCAGCTCGCCGACGATCTGGCTTGCGAGCTCGCGGGTCGGCGCCAGCACCAGCGCCGCGGGCTTCCCCTCGCCCGGCTCGATCAGCTCGACCAGCGGGATGCCGAAGGCGAGCGTCTTGCCCGAGCCGGTAGGGGACTGGACCAGCAGGTCGTGACCCGCGAGCGCGTCGCGGATGACCAGCTCCTGGACCGGGAAAGGGTTGGTGATCGAACGCGCGCGGAGGGCGTCGACGACCTGCGTTGAGGTGCCGAGATCGGCAAACGAAGTGATGATGGTGCTCCTATTTGGGACGGGTGGGGGAGATCCTGCGACCCCGAAGCGCCCTGGGCACGTGGAGAAGACTGAACCTCTCGGGCGGCGAACTCTCAGACTGCCCGACCGCACCACGGTAGCAGGGCGCCGGCGCCGGCGGGGCGGCGGCAGGCTCAGCCGACCGGCGCGCGCTCGAACCTGGAGGAGCGCAGGACGATGCGGGTCTCGGTGCCGGCGGCGCCGGCGTCGCGGCGGAGGGCGCGGACGGTCTGGTTGAGGTCGTCGGCGTCGCGGCAGGCGACCCGGAGCTGGAAGTCGAAGCGGCCGGTGAGGAAAGCCATCTCGCGGACCGAGTCGAGGCGGGCGACGCGGCGTTCGAACTCCTCGGAGTCGGTGGCGGGGAGGAGGCGGACGTCGATGAAGGCGTCGAGGGAGCGGCCGACGCCTGCCGGGTCGATGCGGGCGGCGTAGCCGCTGATCACGCCGTCGCGCTCGAGCCGGCGGACGCGGTCGGCGGCGCCGTGGGGGCTGAGCCCGACCGCCTCGCCGATCGCGGCGAACGAGGCCCTTCCGTTTGTGGCGAGGATGCCGAGGATCCTGTCGTCTATCTCGTCCATGACTGTGGAATCGAGGAGATTAGGGCAGATCACTTGCGGAAGCTAGAGACAAAAGCGCACTATCGCTGGGATATCCACAGACTTTGAGAAGGAGTAGGCGATGAAGATCGGTGTCCCGAGTGAGGTGAAGGTCGACGAGTACCGGGTGGCGATGACCCCGGCCGGGGTGCGGGAGTTGACCGACCACGGGCACGAGGTCGTCGTGCAGTCCGGCGCCGGCGTCGGCTCGGCGATCAGCGACGCCGACTATGCCGCCCAGGGCGCCGAGATCCTCCCCGACGCGCCCGCCGTCTTCGCCGCCGCGGAGATGATCGTCAAGGTCAAGGAGCCCCAGCCGCCCGAGGTCGCGATGCTGGAGCCGCGCCACGTCCTCTTCACCTACCTGCACCTCGCCCCGGACCCCGACCTCACCCAGGGCCTGATCGACTCCGGCGCCACCTGCATCGCCTACGAGACGATCACCGACGCCGCCGGCCGCCTGCCGCTGCTCGCGCCGATGAGCGAGGTCGCGGGCCGGCTCGCGACCCAGGCCGGCGCCTTCATGCTCGGCCGCCCCGCCGGCGGCTCCGGCGTCCTCCTCGGCGGCGTGCCCGGCGTCGCCGCGGGCAAGGTGCTGGTGATCGGCGGCGGCATCGTCGGCGCCAACGCGGCGCGGATGGCGGTCGGGCTCGGCGCCGACGTCACCGTCCTGGACCGCTCGATCGACCGCCTCCGCGAGCTCGACGACATCTTCGCCGGTCGCATCCAGACCGGCTACTCGACCGGCCTCGAGGTCGAGGCGCGCCTCGCCGAGGCGGACCTGGTGATCGGCGCCGTCCTCGTCAAGGGCGCCAAGGCCCCGCACGTCGTCACCCGCGCCCAGCTGGCGCTGATGAAGCCCCGCTCGGTCCTCGTCGACGTCGCGATCGACCAGGGCGGCTGCTTCGAGACCTCCCACCCGACCACCCACTCCGACCCGGTCTACGAGGTCGACGGGATCAGCCACTACTGCGTCGCCAACATGCCCGGCGCGGTGCCGATCACCTCGACCCGCGCGCTCACCAACGCGACGCTGCCCTACGCGGTGCGCCTCGCCGACGGCGGGGTCGACGCCCTCCGCGCCGACCCCGGCTTCCTCGGCGGCCTCAGCGTCCACGCCGGCCGGCTCACCGATCCGGCCGTCGCCCACGACCAGGGCCGCGACTTCACCGCGCCGGAGGAGGCGCTCGCGGGCGCGCCACAGCCCGCGTAGCGCGGGTTCTGGTGCGCGCCCGCCGCACACGACGTGTAAGAAGAGGGGGCAGGACCGCTCACCCTGACCATTGCGGGCCTACCGCCGGGCCCGCATACTCCCGCGGTGTCGTCAACGCTCGACCCCCAGGCCGAGGCTCGACCGGCGCGTGCTGATGCCGCGTCGGGTGCCCGGCCGGGAGGTTGGGTGGCGCGCCCGCTCGACGCCCCGCAGGCCGCGGCGTTCGTCGGCGCGATCACGATCGCCTTCTCCAGCATCATCGTCGAGCTCAGCAAGGCGACCCCGGCCACCGCGGCGATCTTCCGCTGCGTCTACGCGCTGCCGGTGCTCGGCCTCTTCGCCTGGCAGGAGAGCCGCCACATCCCCGCCCACCCGCGCCCGCGCCGCGGCCGTCTGTACCTGGCGGGCGCCCTGTTCGGTGCCGACCTGATCCTCTGGCACCACTCGATCGAGGACGTCGGCGCCGGCCTCGCGACGATGCTCGCCAACGTCCAGGTCCTGATCCTGCCCTTCGTCGCCTGGGCGCTCTGGCACGAGCGGCCGAGCCGGCGCGTGCTCGCCGTGGTCCCGGTGGCGGCGCTCGGCGTCGTCCTCATCTCCGGCGTGCTCGGCAGCGCCTACGGGGCGAACCCGGTCCGCGGCGCGGTCCTCGGCATCCTCGCCGGCATCGCCTACGTCGGCTTCCTGCTCCTCGTCCGGGGCGACCCGGCCGCCGGCTTCCGCGCCGCCGGCACCCTCTTCGACGCGACTGTCGCCTCCGCCATCTTCTGCATCGTCGCCAGCCTGGTCCTGAACGAAGCCGACCTCGTCCCGACCTGGCCGAGCGCCGGCTGGCTGCTCCTCCTGGCGCTCAGCTCGCAGTCGTTCGGCTGGCTGATGATCACCGGCTCGATGCCCCACCTGCCGACCGCGACCACCTCGCTGGTCCTGATCGCGCAGCCCGCCTGCACGGTCGTCTTCGCCGCGATCATCCTCGGCCAGGTGCCCTCGCCGGGACAGCTGCTCGGCGTCGTCGTCGTCCTCTCCTGCGTCGCCGCGGTCACGGTCCGCGCGGGGAACCCGAGGCGCGTGCGCAGCCCGCGGCCACCGGAGGCGCCCGCCGGATGAGCGCGGCCGCGCCCCTCGAGCTGACCGCGGAGCAGCGGGCCGTCCGCGAGGGCGAGGCGGGCGCGGCGGCGGCGCTGGCGATGCGGGTCGTCTGCCGGATGGCGGGCGTCGCCGGGGCGAGGCGCCTGCGCCCGATCGCCTCCGCCCATATCGACGGCTGCATCTACTTCGGCGTCTCGATGCTCGACTTCGCCGCGCGCCTGGTCGAGCTCGGCGCCCGGGTGACGGTGCCGACCACCACCAACGTCGGCTCGATCGACCTGATCCACCCCGAGCTCTACCGCGGGCCGGCGACGACCGCCGCCGCGGCGCGCCGGCTGATGGACGCCTACCTGGCGATGGGCTGCGAGGCGACCTGGACCTGCGCGCCCTACCAGCTGCGGGCGCGCCCCGGCCTCGGCGAGCACGTCTGCTGGGCCGAGTCGAACGCGATCGTCTTCGCCAACTCGGTGCTCGGCGCCCGCACCGAGCGCTACGGCGACTTCATGGACATCTGCGCGGCGATCGTCGGACTGGTCCCCGACGCGGGCCTCCACCGCGACGAGAACCGGCGCGGGGAGGTCGTCTTCGACCTGTCCGGGCTGGGGGAGGGGCTGCTGCGCTCCGACGCCTTCCACCCGGCCCTCGGCCACCTCGTCGGCAAGGAGGCGGAAGGGGAGGTGCCGGTGATCGTCGGTCTGCCGGCCGACTGCGACGAGGACCAGCTGAAGGCGATCGGGGCGAGCGCCGCCTCCGCCGGCGGGGTGGCGATGTTCCACGCGGTCGGGCTGACGCCGGAGGCGCCGACGCTCGCGGCGGCGCTCGGGGGCGCGACGGAGCGGCGCCGGGTCGAGGTGAGCGCGGCGATGGTCCGGGGCGCCCGCGACGCGCTCGGCGCGATGCCGCCCGGGACCGCGCTCGACGCCGTCTGCGTCGGCACGCCGCACTTCTCGCTGACCGAGTTCGCGAAGCTCGACGCGGCGCTCGCCGACGTCGACCCGGCGGAGCTCGTCGCGCCGCTCTACGTCTCCACCGGGCGCTGGGTCTGGGAGGAGGCGCGGCGCCGCGGCCACCTCGAGCGCGCAGAGCGGCTCGGCGTCACCGTCGTCGTCGACACCTGCACCTACAACACGCGGATCCTCCCCGAGGAGGCGCGGCGGGCGATGACCAACTCCGGCAAGTGGGCCTACTACGCGCCCGGCAACATCGGCGTCGACGTCGCCTTCGGCAGCCTCCGCGAGTGCGTGCTCTCGGCGGCGGCGGGCGCGGTCGTGCGCGAGGAAGGGGCCTGGACGTGAGGCTCCCGGTCCGCCCGCTCACCCCGGGGACGGCGACCGGCGCGCCGCTCCGGCTGCGCGAGTCGCTCAGCTTCTGGGGCGGCTTCGACGCTGAGACCGGCGCGATCATCGACGCCCACCACCCGCAGCGCGGCGAGGTCCTCACCGGCCGCGTCCTCCTGCTGCCCGCCGGCCGCGGCTCGAGCTCCGGTAGCGCCCTCCTCGCCGAGGCCCTCCGCCTCGGCACCGCCCCCGCCGCGATCGTCCTCGGCCGGGTCGACGAGATCATCGCCCTCGGCGCCGTCGTCGGCGAGGAGCTCTATGGCCGCCTCTGCCCGGTGGTCAGCGCCGAGGGCGACCTCCCGGAGCTCGGCGCCTCCACCATCGCCACCGTGCGCTCCGACCCCGACGCGGGGCGCGGGGAGCTCGAGCTGGGATAGGTCGACACTTCGGAGGCCGGAGCGTTCGCAGTTGGCCACAACAGTTGTAGATAAGTGCGAACGCGCCAGGCCCGGGCCACGAGGCGCGCCCGTCCCACCCTCATAGCCGCCGTAGTGAGGGTGGGACGGGCGCGCCGACGGGCGATAGCCGGCCCCGCCGCCGCTCAGCGGAACCGCTGGGCGCGGATCGCCAGGTGCAGGCCGAGCAGGGAGCGGCCGTGGCCGAGGTCGACGCCGAGGATCTCCTCGATCCGGGCGAGGCGGTGGTAGAGGGTGCGGCGCTCGATCTGCAGCGCCCGCGCGGCCTCGGTCTTGTGGCCGCCGCACTCGCAGAAGGCCTCCAGCGTGCGCAGCAGTTCGGCGCGGCCGCCGCGCTCCCGGGTCAGCAGCGGCCCGAGCTGGCGGTCGACGAAGTCGCCGAGCTCGCGGCTGTCGCGGAGGCTCCAGAGGAGGCGGTCGACGTCGGGGACCTCGGCGTCGTGCCAGGGCCGCGGCTCGATCTCGGCCGCCGCCGGCAGCGCCGCCTGCACCGCGGCGAGCTCCTTGCCGACCGCCTCCCAGCCCGCCACCGCCGAGCCGACGCAGACCGTCACCTTCGCCGTCTCGCCGAACTCGCGCCCGGCGGCGACGCGGACCGCGGTGGCGGCCAGGTCGGCGATCCGGCCGCGCTCGGCGGCGCTCAGGCCGACCACCAGCTGCAGGTCGCCCGCCTCGGGCGGGACGCCGGAGAGGCGGCCGATCCGCCGCCCGGCCAGCTCGCGGGCGAGGCCGACGCGGACCGGTTCCCAGCGGCGGTCCTCGGGTTTGGCGCCGGCGACGCGGACCGCGATCGGCAGCAGGTCGGGCCCCGAGGTCTCGAAGCCGAGCTCGGCGGCGCGGCGCGCCAGCTCGGACTCCGGCGACTCGGTGCCGGCCGCCAGCTCGGCGAGGAAGTCGCCGCGGCGGTGGCCGGCGAGGCGCTCTCCTTCGCGGTCGCGCATCAGCGAGATCGCGACGAGGTCGGCGGCGCGGTCGACCGCGACCCGGTCGGCGGGGGCGATCGTCGCGTCCATCTCGAGCACGACGAGGCGCCCGGGGTCGGAGCCCTCGCCGAACGGCACCGGCCGGTCGATCGACGCCGGGGCCGAGGCGCCGCCGTGCCGCAGCGAGCCCCAGGCGCCGAGCACCGCCGCGTCGTCGGACTCGAAGGCGACGTGGTAGACGACGCTGCCGTCGGGCGCCGCCAGCACCACCGGGTTGCGGACGAAGGCGGCCAGCTCGGCGAGCAGGTCGCGCGCCTCCTTCCCGGCCAGCAGGAGTTCGGCGAAGCGCCCGCGCAGGTCGTCGCCGCGGCGCTCGCCGGAGGCGCGGGTGTCGAGCAGGCGCTGGTGGAAGGCCTCGGTGACGTCGACGAAGCGGACCTCCTGGTGGAAGGCGATCAGGCAGACGTCGTTGTCCTCGGCGGCCGAGACGAGGGCGGGGGGCAGGGTGGGGAGGGCGGTGCCGAGCTCGACCGCGATCGCCGCCACGCCGCGCTCGGCGAGGCTCTCGATATAGCGCCGGCGCGCCTTTTCGGAGCCGCCGATGCCCATTCCGGTGGTCAGCAGCAGCTCGCCGCCGTGCAGCATCGCGGCGATGTTGGCGACCTCGCCGGCGTGGACCCAGCGGATCGTGCGGTCGAGGTCCTCGGCCCCGGCGACCACCTCGGGGGCGCCGCGGCGCACCGGCGGCAGGGCGAGGAACTGGCCGATCGTGAGCTCGGGGGAGGGGGTCGGGGTGCCTTCGGCGGTCGAGGTCACGAGGGGCTCATCCGGGCGTCATCAGCTCGGCGTAGCGGGGGAACCCGGCGCTCGGGCGCTCCTCCTCGCCCGGCTCCCAGGGGAAACGGACGAAGTCGATCGTGTCGAGGAGGGCGTCGGCGTCGGCGTCGGCGAGGCGGGCGGCACCGAGGCTCGCGAGGCCGAGGTCGACCATCTCGCGGCACAGGTCGGCGCGGTCGAGCGCCCGGTTCGGCCGGTACCAGAGGCTGGTCTGCGAGTACATGCCGATCAGGCCGACGCGAGCGACGTCGGCGTTCCGGGTCGTGAACAGGCCCGCCCCGACGCCCGCCGCGATCGCCTCCTCCCAGAGCGACTCGTAGGCGTCGCGCTGCTCGAACACCCGCCGGCCCGAGGCGGAGTCGGGGCTCACCGAGCGCATCTCGTTGTCCATCACGTAACAGGTCCGCCGGCTCTCGATCTGCGTCGCGACCAGCGTCATCGCCAGCTGGGCGAAGCGCAACCGCGGCTCCTCCGCCTCCCGCATCGCCGCCTCGCTGCGCGCCTGGAGAATTTCGTTGGAGTCGACCATGATCGCCTCCAGCAACCGCAGCTTCGACTCGCAGTAGTGGTAGAGCGTCGAGCTGCTCATCGACATCGCCGCCGCGATCTGCCGGATGCCGACCGCCGCGTACCCGTGCTCGAAGAAGAGCCCGATCGCCGCCTTCCGGATCGCCACCTCCCGCTCGCTCAGAGCAGCGCCCGTCGTCGCGTCCTCGGCGGTCCCAGATGCCTGCAAATCGACCACCGGCGGAGCATGGCACACACCTCGCCGCGCGCCGGCTAGTCAAGTCGCGAGTTGTGGTGTAACCAGACTCGTCGGGCACGCCTCTCATCCCTCCAGGGCCGCCACCTCGCCTTCGTGGGCATCGCCCTGGTCCTCGAGGACCAGGGCGATCGACTCCCTGG
>JAFDWB010000077.1 GCA_018268675.1 Actinomycetota bacterium | reverse complement strand
GGCGCCCGCCCGCCCCCGTTCCCGGCGGGCGCCACGGTGCGCGCCGGCGGCCCGCCGCCGGGCCGGACCCTCGGCGCCGCCCAGAGCGAGGAGTTCGTCGTCGACCTGAAACGGCGCCGCGAGCAGCTGGTCGCCCGCGTTGCCGAGCTCCAGTGGGACCTCGGCGGACTCACCTACGAGATGGCGATCCGCAACAGCATCCGGGTCGAGCTGCTGGTCAAGCGCGCCGCCGAGCTCCAGGACGCCGACGCGGAACTGAACGAGGTCGAACGCATCCTGCGCATGGAAGAGTCGGCCACGGCGGGGTCCTGTCCCTCGTGCGGCGCGCCGCACTCGAGCGGGGCGACGTTCTGCTGGCAGTGCGGGAAACCGCTGCTCGAGCAGGTCTCCGGCGACACGATCCTGAGGCGCTGAAAGGGACGGCTTTGTCAGGAGGGGATCCCGACAGGGGTCTCACTCAACCCTTCGCGCGAGGAGTGGTGGAGCTTTCGCCCGAAGGATTTGAAGCTCAGGGTACAAGCCGTTCGACCCCTGTCGGGATCCCCTCTCCACCGGGCGTCGCGTGGGCCGCCAGGCCTCCGGGGCTCAGGCCACGAAGGACGGAGGTGCTCCGGCAGCCTCCCCCCAGGATGCCCTCTGAAGCATTTTGGTTCTCATGGCACCATAAGTTCACAGCGAGGAATTTGACCGGTTGGCTGGGCCGAGACTCGCAGGGCTCCCGAGCCCTTGCCGCGGGCGCGGGCAGGGGGTGAGGCGGCTTGTACCCTGAGCTTCCAAGGCTCCGGGCGACAGCTCCTACCACCCCCTGCGCGAAGGGTTGAGCCGAACCCCCTGCCCCCGCCCGCCGGGGCCCGAGCCTCAGCCGAAGCGGCCGGTGACGTAGTCGCGCGTGCGCGGATCGCGAGGGGCGCCGAAGATCTTCTCGGTCTCGTCGAACTCGATCAGCGTGCCGATCGGCCGCTCGCCGCGCGTCTCCAGGCTGAAGAACGCGGTGCGGTCGGCGACCCGGGCGGCCTGCTGCATGTTGTGGGTGACGATGACGATCGTGAAGCGACCTTTGAGGCTGTGGATCAGGTCCTCGATCGCGCCGGTGGCGATCGGGTCGAGGGCCGAGGCGGGCTCGTCGAGGAGGAGCACGTCGGGCTCGATCGCGATCGCGCGGGCGATGCAGAGGCGCTGCTGCTGGCCGCCCGAGAGGCCGAGCGCCGAGTCCTTGAGGCGGTCCTTCACCTCGTCCCAGAGCGCCGCGCCGCGCAGCGCCTTCTCGACCCGCTCCGACAGCCCCCGGCGCATGCCGAGGTTCTTCGGCGCCCAGGCGACGTTGTCGTAGATCGACTTCGGGAAAGGGTTCGGTTTCTGGAAGACCATGCCGATCCGCCGCCGCACCTCGACCGTGTCGACGTTGGAGCCATAGATGTCGTGGCCGTGGTAGCGGACCTGACCCTCGATGCGGAAGCCGCCGATCGAGTCGTTCATCCGGTTGAGGCTGCGCAGGAAGGTCGTCTTGCCGCAGCCGGAGGGGCCGATCAGCGCCGTCACCTGGCCGCGGCGGATGCGCATCGTGACGTCGATCAGCGCCTGTTTCTTGCCGTAGAAGATGCCGACGCCGTCGGCCTCGAAGACCGCCTCGGGGGCGACGTGCACGTGGCTCTCGGTGGCGCTCTCGGTCGCCGCCGGGGAGCCGATCACGCCGGGCAGCGGCTCGGTCCGGATCCGGACCCGCCCCGGCGCCTGCGCGCGGCCGTTGGGGGTCGGCTGAGGCCGGAAGGTCTGGTCGTCGATGCTCATCTGCTCATCTTTCTCTTGCTGCGGTTCAGGAGTGCGCGGGAGCTGAGGCCGAGGGCGAGGATGATCGCGATCAGGATCAGCGAGAGCCCCCACGCTTCGGTGAAGCCTTCCGGGTTCGCTTCTTCCGACAGCTGGAAGATGCGGACCGGCACGTTGGGGATTTCCTGGAAGGGGTTGAGCTGGATCGTGTCGCCTTTGGCGAGCGAGTTGATCAGCAGCACCGGCGCGGTCTCCCCCGCCGCGCGGGCGACCGAGAGGAGGGTCGCGGTGACGATCCCGCCGGAGGCGGCCGGGAGGATGATCGTCAGGATGCTGCGCCAGCGGGCGACGCCGAGCGCGTCGGCGGCTTCGCGCTGGTGGCCGGGGACCAGGTTCAGCACCTCCTGGGTGCCGCGGGCGATCAGCGGCACCTCGATGATCGCCAGCGCGATCGAGGCCTTGAAGCCCGACTGGCCCTGGTGGGCGACGAGGAGGGCGAAGATGAAGACGGCGATGATGATCGAGGGCAGGCCGTTCATCACGTCGAGGACCAGCTGCACCGGCCGCGTCCAGCGCCGGCCCGCGTACTCGCTGAGAAAGAGGGCGATCAGCACCCCGACCGGCATCGCCATCAGGGTGGCGATGGCGACGATCTCCGCGGTGCCGACGATGTAGGGGGCGACGCCGTTCGGGTAGCCGCTGGTGAGGAATTCCCAGCTGATCGCCTTGGCGCCGTGGCTGACCACCGCCCAGATCACGATCACGAGGACGGCGACGGCGCCGAGCGCGGCGGCGATCGCAAGCGCCTGGACGATCCGGCTGACCGCGTGCCGGCGCCGCAGGTTCCCGGTCGGGACCAGCGGCCGGGTGGGATCGAGCTCCTCGTCCGCGGGGCGTCCGAAGACGCTCATCTCATCACCCCGCCCGCGCCGCCGAAGCGCTGGCCGATCCAGCTGGCCAGCAGGTTGGAGGCGATCCCGATCACCAGCAGGAGGGCCGCCAGGTAGTAGAGCGAGGAGGTGTGGAGCTGGGAGACGGCGCTGTTGAACTGGAGAGCGATCAGCGACGCCATCGTGCCGCCCGGGCGGAAGAGCGAGAGGTGGGATTCGGTGGCGCCGCCGATCACCTGCGCGACGGCGATCGCCTCGCCGAGCGCGCGGCCGAGGCCGAGCAGGCAGGCCGCCGTCATCCCCGACACGGTGCTCGGCAGGACGACGCCGCGGATCACCTCCCAGCGGGTCGAGCCGAGCGCCGCGGCGCCGTCCTGGAGCTCGCGCGGGACCGCCATGAAGAGGTCGCGCGAGACCGAGGCGATGATCGGGATCACCATGATCGTGAGGATCAGGCCCGCGTTGAAGACGCTGTTGCCGGTCGTCTGCGGTTCGCCGAAGAGGGGGATGAAGCCGAAGGTGCTGTGCAGGAACGGCTCGATCGTGCTGACCAGGACCGGGCCGAGGATGAGGAGACCCCAGAAGCCGAGGATCACGCTGGGGATCGCGGCGAGCATTTCGACCAGCGGCGAGATCACGTTGCGGACCGAGGCCGGGGCCAGCAGGGCGAGGAAGATGCCGATCGAGATCGCCACCGGGGCGCCGATCGCGAGCGCCATCGCGGAGGTGATCAGGGTGCCGAGGATCACCCCCTCGCCGCCGAACTTTTCCAGCGGCGGCGCCCATTCGGTGTTGGTGACGAAGGAGAGGCCGAACTTCGAGATCGCCGGCTGCGCCCCTTCGATCACTTCCTTGGCGATCAGGACGATGACCAGCAGCGCCAGCAGCGCCGCGGCGGCGCAGACCAGGAACAGCGCGAGGTCGCCGAAGCGGTCGGCGCGTTTACGGGCGGGGCTCTGCCGGTTGGATCGCGCCAATTTCAGCGACGCCGTGCCGGCGGGCGGGGTGGCGCTCATCGCCGCCAATGTAGAGGAGGACGGGAGGCGCGGAGGCCGCGTCGCGCCGATCTTCACAAGATTGAAACAACTCCAGGCGCGGCTGTTCGGCCACCGCTCCGCGCCCCCTTTCACTGTGACAGTTTTGTTACAGAGTTGTGACAGTACTTGTTGCCGATTTGTAACCGACGTTATTCACGAGAATGAAACAAAATCGGATTTCGGGAGGGAGAACCTACGCGCCGATAATCCCACCCTTGGTGAAAGGAACACTTTTGATTCGCAATAGGTTGCTTGCAATCCTCATCGCGGTCGGGGGAACGGTTGGAGGCATGGCAGCCGTCTCGACCGCGAGCGCTTCGGCGGCCGGCCTCACCGGCGCGGGTTCGACGCTGGTGGCCCCGCTGATGGCGAACTGGATCAATGGCTTCGAAATCAAAGAAGGCATCCCGGTCAAGTACTCCGCCGTCGGCTCGGGCGAAGGCATCAAACAGATCTCGAACCGCACGGTCGACTTCGGTGCGTCCGACGCCCCGATGACCCCGGAACAGGCCGCTGCCTGCAACGGCTGTGTGACGATTCCGTGGGCCCTCTCCGCCACCGGTCTCGGCTTCAACATCCCCGGCGTGAAGAAGCTGAACCTGTCGGGCAAGATCATCGCCGGCATCTACTTCGGCACGATCACGAACTGGAACGATCCGAAGATCGCCAAGCTCAACCCGAAGACCAAGCTGCCGAACCTGGCCATCACCCCGGTCTACCGCAGCGACGGTTCCGGTGACACCTACGCGTTCACCAACTACCTGTCGAAGGTCAGCCCCGCCTGGAAGTCGGAAGTCGGCTACGCGACCACCGTCGGCTTCAAGGCCGGCGTCGGCGCCAAGGGCAACTCGGGCATCACCGCCACGGTGACGAAAACCCCGGGTGCGATCGGTTACATCTCGGCGTCCTACCTGATCGCCGCCGGCCTCGGTGCCGCCGCGGTCGAAAACAAGGCCGGCAACTTCGAGCTGCCGAACCTCGAAAACATCGAGGAAGCCGCCTCGACGGTGAAGTCGGCGAAGCCGAACACCGGCATCAGCATCACCAACCCGCCCAAGAAGGCGGCGAAAGCGTACCCGATCTCGACGTTCACGTACGCGATCGTTCCTTATGGTGCGCCGCAGAAGCAGTTCCTGCAGCAGTTCCTCAACTACGCCATCACCAAGGGTCAGTCCTACGGCGCCGCGCTCGACTTCGCGCCGCTGCCGAAGGTCGTCCTGAACGCGGCGAAAAAGGCGATCGCCTCGCTCTAGCCGAGTCGATCGGGCGCCGCGAGGCGCAGGCAGTTCCGCGACCGGCGCGGGGCCTTCGGGTCCCGCGCCGGTTTCGTTTGGCGGAAGGGTTCGGGGGTTGCCGGGAGGGGATCCCGACAGGGGGCTCTCTCAACCCTTCGCGCGGGGAGTGGTTGGAGCTGTCGCCCGGCGGATTGGAAGCTCAGGGTACAAGCCGTTCGCCCCCTGTCGGGATCCCCTCGCCACCGGGCGCCGCGTGGTGCCGTCAGGCGCTCCGGGGCTCGGGGCACGAAGGACGGAGTGCTCCGGCAGCTTCCCCCAGGATGCCCGCTGAAGCATTTTGGTTCTCATGGCACCATAAGTTCACAGCGAGAAATTTGACCGGTCGGCCGGGCCGAGCCCCGGCGGCCGCCCGAACCCTCCGCGGCGGGCGCGGGCAGGGGGTGAGGCGGCTTGTACCCTGAGCTTCCAAATCTCCCGGGCGTCAGCTGAAAGACGACCCGCGCGAAGGGTTGAGCCGAACCCCCTGCCCGCGCCCGCCGCCCACGCTCACGCGAGCCGGCTCCAGCGCCGGCGCCCGTCGATCGCGCCTACGCGAAGGCCTGGGAGGCGCGGCGGCGGAGGTCAGCGTTCAGCATGCCGGTGACCTGGCTCGGGGTCTCGCCGGCCGAGGGGACGGCGGCGCCGATCAGGCCCTCGGCGCGGAAGCCGAAGAGCGGGGCGACGAAACCGAGGTCGCGGATCTTGCGGACCAGGCGGACCGCGTCGCGGGTCTCGGCGTTGGGACCGCAGAGGACGATCGCGGTCGGGTCGAGCGCGCCGAGGGCCCGCTCGAGGCGCTCGTCGCCGAGCTCCTTGGAGAGGACGAGGACGCGGAAGCCGGCGCGGCGCAGGGCGAGGTCGAGCGCCTGGGTGTGGACCTCCTCGGCGTCGAGGCCCTTGCTGGAGTCGATCAGCAGGATCCCCGCCGGGCGCGAGGCGGCGGGCGCCGTGCAGCCAGCCGGTGGCCCAGCGGGCGGCGAACTCGAGCTCGGCCGCGGCGCCGGGGTCGGCGGCCAGGCGGTCGACGGCGGGCAGCAGCAGCTCCTCCACGGTCCGCTCCAGCGGGCGGACGGCGAGGCTTTCCTCGATCGCCCGGTCGGCGGCGGCCTCGTCGAAGCTCTCGAAGGCGGCGAGCAGCGAGTCGTCGCCGACCGGCGATGCCTGCCGCTGGCGGGCGAGCTCGACCGCCGAGGAGATGTTGCCGGTCTGCGCGAGCGCGTCGCGCAGCGTCTGCAGCTCGATCAGGTCGTAGTTGCGGTGGTTGCCGACGGTCCGCTTCGGGGTCGGGAAGCCGTAGCGCCGCTCCCAGCTGCGGAGCGTGTTGGGGCTGACGCCCAGGACTTCGGCGGCGGCGTTGGTGCGGATACCCGGCATGAGTGGCGAAATCTTGACAGCGGATCGACAGGTTTACGGCAGTTATCGGCAAATTCGCCGAAACCGTTAGCGATCTTGCAAGCGGGCGCGGGCGCCGATCAGCGGTCCTGAAGCCCGCCGACACCCACCGGCTGGCCCACCGCGCGCGCCCGCCACATCGCCGCGTCGGCTTTGTGGAGGAGCTGGTCGGCGTCGGTGCCGTGGTCGGGACAGGCAACGACGCCGGCCGTCACCGCGATCCGCAGCCCCCCTGCCCGCTCGAGCTCGTCGAGCAGGCCGAGGAGGCGCTCCGCCATCTGCATCCCTTCGACCGTGCGCAGGTTCGGGGCGAGCACGCAGATCGCCTGCTCCTCGAGCCGGAACGCTTCGTCGACGATGCGGATGCTGTCGCGCAGGGCGGCCGAGACGATCGCCAGCGCCATCTCCGCGTCGACCCCGTCCTTGGTGTCGGGGCCGGAGGTGTCGAAGACGGCGAGGCCGAAGGGGTGCCCGTAGCGGCGGTTGGTCTCGATCAGCTGGTCGAGCCGCCGGCGCATGTGACCGGGCCGATAGAGGCTTGGCAGCTCTTCCCGCGGCGCGCGGACCAGATCGGCCACGGCGCCCGCGCGGCTCTCCTGGCGGGCGGTCTCGCGGGCGGCTTCGACCGCGGTCGCGGTGACCTCGCCGAAGTCCTCGGCGAGGCGCTGCGCGGCGGCCGCGATCCGCGCGCCGCCCGCGTCCCCGAGCTCCTCGCGCAGGGTCGCCAACAGTGACGCGTGGCGTTCGGCGACCTCGATCGCGATCCGACCGGGGCGCTCCAGCCTC
Source organism: Actinomycetota bacterium (assembly GCA_018268675.1). Lineage (GTDB taxonomy): Bacteria > Actinomycetota > Thermoleophilia > Solirubrobacterales > 70-9 > VAYN01. Next base: position 129,333 of record JAFDWB010000077.1, on the reverse strand, counting down.
CCGTCCGGCTCTCCCACGCGGCCGTCTAGATCATCGGAAGTTCCGGCCACGGCGGCAGATTGCCGAACCCACCGGACACGCATTCCCCCCACACCCGCAATTTGCGGATTGACGTTCGTCGAACTTTCCCCCCCAATTTCCGTGGGTGTGATTGGACGATCGGCGGCTCGCGGGAAGGATCGGGCCCGGGGAAGCTGGCGCCCGGAGGAGAAGGGACGGGCCGTCTCGTCCACGACCCGGGCGGGCTGTGGCCGTGGCCGAGACGGCCGGGTCTCCGGGGAGAGGCAGGGCCCGCACGGCGCAGCAGGTGCGCCCGCCCCGATGAGTTCGCAGAAACCCGCGGATAGCGCGGTGAGGTGCGAACTCACCGGGGGCGGGACGGTGGGTGCCGAGGAAGGGTCGCGGGAGAGTCCCGGGACCCGCACGGGATCGCCACAGGCCCGTCACCGATCTGGGACCCCGTGACGAAGACGTCTGGAACGTCACGGTCCCTCCCGTCTTCCTCAACCGCCTGAGACGCGCTGCAAGGATCGGTGTCGCTATGGCGACCTGAATCCTTGCAGCGTGCCCCAGGGCCCGATCCCCGGCGCTCCTCTCGTAAGGGAGAGTCACGGAAGTCCGACCTCGTGCCGTCCCTGTGCCCGCTCCCTCATGCACCCCTCACGTCCCGGGCGTCTCATGGGGTCACAGCCTGCCAGGACCCCCATGGGGCGCCCGGGACGCGGCTCGGACGGGCGCGAGGGCCGCGGACCCGACGCTTGTCCTCGTATCGAGGACAAGCGTCGACTAATCCAGGCTCCGGCGCCCCGCCAGGGCCTTGCCGAGCGTCACCTCGTCGGCGTGCTCGAGGTCGGCGCCGACCGGGAGGCCGCTGGCGAGGCGGGTGACCGTGGCCTGGCCGCGCAGGCGTTCGGCGATGTGGAGGGCGGTGGCCTCGCCGGTCGTGGTCGGGTTGGTGGCGAGGACGACCTCGTCGATGTCGCCGCGGCCGACCCGGTGGAGGAGCTCGGCGATCTTCAGGTCCTCGGCGTCGATGCCGTCGATCGGCGAGAGCGCGCCGCCGAGCACGTGGTAGAGGCCGCGGTATTCGTGGGTGCGCTCGATCGGGATCACGTCGCCGGGCTCCTCGACCACGCAGATCGTCGTCCGGTCGCGCGTCTCGTCGAGGCAGATCCGGCAGCGCGGGCCCTCGGCGAGGTTGAAGCACTCTTCGCAGAGGCCGACCTTTTCCTTCACCTCGCGAATCGCCTCGCCGAGCGCGAAGGCCTCCTCGTCGGGCGCCCGCAGCAGGTGGAAGGCGAGCCGCTGCGCGGTCCGCTGCCCGATCCCGGGCAGGCGCGAGAGCTCGGCGACGAGGCGCGCGAGCGGTGCCGGGCCCTCGGTGCTCAAGCGCGGCCCTCCGTCGAGCGGCGGCCGCTCAAGCGCCGAGCATCCCGCCGAGGCCGCCGCCCAGCCCGCCGGTCACGTCGCCCATCTTCGACCCGGCCAGCTCCTGCGCCGCGCGCAGGCCCTCGTTGACCGCCGCCTGCACCATCTCCTGGAGCAGCTCGACGTCTTCGGGATCGACCGCTTCGGGGTCGATGACGATCTCGCGCAGGGTCAGGTCGCCGCCCACGGTCACCTTCACCATGCCGCCGCCGGCGCTCCCCTCGACCGTTTCGTCCTTCAGCTTCTCCTGGGCTTCCAGCATCTGCGCCTGCATCTGCTGCGCCTGTTTCATCAGGGCGTTCACGTCGAAGCCCCCGGGACCGCCACCTCGTGCCACCTAACTGACCTCCTCCGCGTCGAACTCGCTCTTCAGTCGCTCCAGCAAGTCATCCTCGTCGATCCGCTCGCTGCCCGGCGCCGGCGTGTCGGGGGGCGGCTCGACGGCCGCGGCCTCCTCGTCGAGCATCACATACCGCGGCGACACCCCTTCGCCGGTCACCGCTTCGAACGCCTCGATCAGCGCCTGCCGGCGGTCCGGCGACTCGGCCTTGCGTTTGTTGAAGGGCTGGTCGGGGGCGAAGCCGATCGCGAGGCCCTCGGCGTCGAAGGCGACCGGGCGGGCGCCGTCGAAGGTCGCCGCGAGGGCGGGGGCCTTCTCGGCGAGCTTGGCGAGGACGGCGGGCCAGATGCGTTCGACCTGGGTGAGGTCGGGGGACGGATTGGGCTCGGGCGGAGTGGCGGGGGATGAGCTGCCGAGGGACGGGGACTCGCCGGCCGCGGGTCCTGTCGCCGCAGGGGACCCACCCCCCCCTGCGGTACCTGAAGCTTCCTCGGGGGGGGTCCCCCCTACGGCGTCACCCGCGGGTGGGGGGGTTGCGGCCGGCGGCGTGGGTTCCGGCGCGTCCGGCTGGGCCGCGGAGGGTTGGGCTGGGAAGGGTTCGGGCGCTTCCGCCGGCGGCTCGGGCGTCGGGGGGGTCGGGGAAGCGGGTGGGGAGCCACCCGCCAGCTGGGCCTCGAGGTGCTCGATGCGGCGCAGGAGGCCCTCGGTGGACGGGTCGAGGTCGGGGCGGGCGGCCTTCAGCAGGGCGATCTCGACGGCCATGCGGGCGTCGTCGCCCTCCCGGACGGCGGTCAGGGCGGCGGCGAGCTCGTCGATCGTGCGGACCAGGGTGGCGGGGCCGACCGCGGAGGCCTGCTGCCGGATCTGGGCGATGTCGGAGGCGGTGACGACGAAGGTGCTCGGCACCTCGCCGGTCGTCTGGGTGACGAGGAGGTGGCGCAGGTGGGCGAGCAGATCGCGCGCGAACTGCGACGGGTCGCGCCCGGATTGCGCCATCTTCTCGACCCCGAGCAGGACCGCCCGCGGGTCCGAGGCGGCGACCGCGTCGACCGCTTCGAAGAGCAGGTCGGCGTCGGCGGCGCCGAGCATCTCCAGCACCTCTTCGAGCCCCACGTCCTCGCCGCCGAAGGCGACCAACTGGTCGAGCGTCCCCAGCGCGTCGCGGAAGCTCCCCTGGGCGGAGCGGGCGATCATCGCCACCGCGCCGTCCTCGACCCGAATCGACTCGGTCGTGGCGACCCGGTTCAGGACCTCGGAGATCTGCTCGAGGCTCGGCCGCTGGAAGTCGAAGCGTTGGCAGCGGTCGGCGATCGTCGGCATCACCTTGTGCGACTCGGTCGTGGCGAGGACGAAGACGGTGCGCGGCGGCGGCTCCTCCAGCGTCTTCAGGAACGCGTTCCATGCCTCTTTCGTGAGCATGTGCGCCTCGTCGAGGATGTAGACCTTCCAGTGGCCGCCCGCGGGGGCGTAGGCGACGCGCTCGCGCAGGTCGCGGACGTCGTCGACCGAGCGGTTCGAGGCGGCGTCCATCTCGATCACGTCGATCGAGGTCCCGGCCGCGATCGTCACGCACGACTGGCATTCCCCGCACGGCGTCACGGTCGGCCCGCCCCGTTCGCAGTTCAGCGAGCGGGCGAGGATCTTCGCCATCGACGTCTTGCCGGTCCCGCGCGAGCCGACGAACAGGTAGGCGTGGTGGACCTTGTCCTGCTCCACCGCGTTGCGCAGCGTGCGGACGACGTGGGCCTGCCCGACCACCTCGTCGAACGAGCCGGGGCGGTGGCGGCGGTAAAGGGACGTGGACTCGGTGCTCATGAGGGCGTCCAGCCAGTGTATCCACGGTCCGGAGGCGCCCTTCAGGCCCGCTCGGTAGGTTGCCGCGGTGCCACCGAGCCTCCGCAAGTGGCTCACGCCGGCGGCGTGGGTTGCCGCCGTCACCGCGGCGCTGCTGATCGTCTTCCCGGTCGGCTTCCCCAACTACGACACGATCTACGCGCTCGTCTGGGGACGCGAACTGGCGCACGGGATGAGCCCCGACTACGGCGCCGCCCTGCCCCCCACGCCCCACCCGCTGACCGACTTCATCGGCCTCCTCGCCTCGCCGTTCGGGGAAGCGCCGATCACCGTGATCATGGTCTTGGCCTACGTCTCCCTCGGCCTGATCGCCTACTTCGTCTACCGCCTGGGGACGGTCTGGTTCGACAAATGGGTCGGGATCGTGGCCGCCGCGATCGTCCTCACCCGGGCGCCGTTCCTCTCCAACGGGCTGCGCGCCTACGTCGACCTCCCCTACATCGCCCTCTGCCTCGGCGCCCTCTACATCGAGGCGCGGAGGCCGCGTGCCGGCTGGCCGGTGCTCGCCCTGCTGGTCCCGGCGGGCCTCCTGCGCCCCGAGGCCTGGGGCTTCGCGATCGCCTACTGGCTGTGGCTGGCGTTCGACGTCCGCCGGGCCGGCGCTACCACGTCGACGGGCCGAAAACCTGACCATATGACGGGTTTTCGGCCCATCAACACGGTGTTCGGCTGGGAAGTGGGGTGGCGCGGCGAGCGTTCGAACCGCGAGCTCGCCTGGCTCGGACTGCTGGCCCTCGGCGGGCTCATCATCTGGGTCCTCTTCGACGCGATCACGACCGGCAACCCGCTCTACTCCCTGACCGGCACGCAGAAGACGGTCGAAACCCTGCAGCGCCAGACGGGGCCGGTCGACCTCGTCCTCTACGGGCCGCGCCGGCTCGGCGAAATCATGCAGTGGCCGGGGATGATCGGCGGCTTCGGCGGGCTCCTGCTCGGCATCTTCCTGCTGCCGCGCCGCGCCGCGCTCGGCTTCGCCGCGGTCGTCCTCGCGCTGCTCGCCTTCGCCGTCCTCGCCACCGCGGGCCTGGCGATCATCGCCCGCTACACGATGCTCGCGAGCGCGATCCTCTCGATCTTCTTCGCGCTCTCCCTGCTCGGCTGGCGCTTCCTCGACCGCGGCAACCCGTGGCGGCGGCGCTGGCAGGTCTTCGCCGGGATCGTCCTCGCGATGGTGATCATCTGGCTGCCGAACCAGTGGAGCCTCGACCGCCAGGTCCACACCGACCTCACCGACCAGGGCACGATCGAGAACGACCTCACCGCACTCGTCGACGCAGGCGCCTTCTCACCGGCGTGCGGCCCGATCGCGGTCCCCAATCACCGCGCCGTGCCGCGCCTCGCCTTCGGCCTCGACGTCAAGCCGACCGACATCGTCAGCGCCAGCGAGGCGGTCTCCGGCGAAGAAAAGCGGAAGCTCGGCGAAATCGGCTACTGGGTCCAGCCCGCGAGCGCCTTCGTGATCCACAACTACATCCTCGACCCGAACGACAAGACCAAGTTCCACAACCTCCACCCGCCGCAGGGCTTCCACGAGGTCGCCCGCAACGAGAGCTGGATCGTCTACAGCCGCTGCGAAGGTTGAGGCGGGCGTGGTGTGGGACGGCCAAGGGACGGAGGGCCTGCGGTGGACGCGAGGCGCCTGCGAGAGCCGCGGATGCCGATCCGACCCGGGCAGGCTGAGGTCGGCCCGGCATCCGCGGCTCTTGTGAGGTGGGAAGGAGTGACGGAAGGCGGGAGAAGTCACGCTTCCGTGCGCAGGGTCCCCACCGCTTGCTGAGTTGTGTGTCCCCTGGCGCCCTCAACTCACCAAGCGTCCGAGCCGCCCACGGGCCACCGCGCCCGCTGACGTTGATGGGCCGAAAGCCCGTCAGATAGTCCGGTTTCGGCCCGTCAACTTGGACGGCCCGCGCAAGGCTCCCCGAACCCCGTCCCATCCCTGAAACCGCCTCGGACGGTTGGTGAGTTGACCACACCCTGCGGGGGTCAACTCACCAACCGTCCGAGGCGCCATCCCCGCCGGCCCTCGGGAGGGCGAAAAAGTGGACCGTGCACCCGCCTTCGAGATCTGGTCACCGGGCGTGTCCGTCGTTTATGGCTCGGGCCGGGCTTCCCCGCGGCACCCGCGGCATCCGCTTAAGGCTGCTTCCTTCCGGACCTGACCTGGTTCGCGTGCCCACGTCGCGCGGGACCCGGCCGTCAACGCCGCCGCGACGTACTGACCCCGACGGTCAGTCCCTCGGAACGGTAGTCGGCCCCGCTAGAGCGGATTGCGGGTTATAGGGCACCGCTGATTCCCCGCCTAGCACGGTCCGTCCACAACCCTACAGCTCCGACATAGGATCCGGCCGCGATGATCGACGTCGACACCGCATCCTTCTTCGTCATCGTGGTCGTGGCGGCGATCTCCGCGCTCACCGTCGCGGTCGTCCCCAAGCGCCTCGCGCCACCGGTCGTCGTGCTCGAGCTGATGCTCGGGATCGTGGTCGGCCCGCACGTCCTCGGCCTCGCCCACTCCGACCGCTTCATCGAATTCTTCTCCAACCTCGGCCTCGGGATGCTCTTCTTCTTCGCCGGCTACGAGATCGACTTCGAGCGCATCAAGGGGAAGCCGATGAAGCTCGGCGCCTGGGGCTGGCTGCTCTCGGTGGCGCTCGCCTACGGGCTCGGCGGGCTCCTCGCCGCGGCCGGGATCGTCGTCTCCTACCTCTACACCGGCTCGGCGATGGCGACGACCGCGATCGGCACGCTGATCCCGATCCTGCGCGACAACGGCGAGATGAAGACGCGCTTCGGCACCTACCTGCTGGCGGCGGGCGGGGTAGGCGAGTTCGGGCCGATCCTGCTGGTGACGCTGGTCCTCTCGACCGAGAACCCGTTCCACGAGTCCCTGATCCTGCTCGCCTTCGTCGGCCTGGCGCTGGTGCTGGCGCTCGGCTCGATCCGCTGGGCCTGGCGCGGCTGGCCGATGCTCGAGCGCACCTTCGAGGCCTCGAGCCAGCTCGCCGTGCGCCTCACCGTGGTGCTGGTCTTCGGCCTCGTCTTCCTCGCCTCGAAGCTCGGCCTCGACCTCCTGCTCGGCGGCTTCGTCGCCGGGATGATCGTGCGGCTGGCGCTGAAGGGGCACGAGCTGCGCGTCTTCGAGTCGAAGCTGACCGCGGTCGGGTTCGGCTTCTTCGTGCCCTTCTTCTTCGTCACCAGCGGGATCGAGTTCGACCTCGCGGCGCTCGGCTCGCTCGGCGCGATCGCCAAGCTGGCGCTCTTCTTCGGGCTCTTCCTGGTCGTCCGCGGGGTGCCCGCGATGCTGCTCTACCGCGGCGTGCTCGGGGCCCGCGACCGCGCCGCGCTCGCCTTCTACTGTGCGACGGAGCTGCCGCTGGTCGTCGCGATCACGACCCTTGCGCGGGAGAGCGGGCACATGCGGGCCTCGACCGCGGCCGGGCTGGTCGGCGCGGCGATGCTCTCGACGCTCGTCTTCCCCTTCGTCGCGCTGGCGTTGCGACGCCACGAGGAGGCCGACCGCGGGACCGACGTCGAGGAAGACCCGGACACGGGCTCCCCTCCGCTCGGAGGAGAGCCCGTCGTCCGGCCGCAGCCCGCGGGGTAGCGGGGTCGCGACCTACTTGCGGACCAGCTTCAACGGCTTGTAGACGGTCGTCTTGGCCTTACCGGCCTTGACCGTCACCTTGAACAGGAGCTTCGACTTCGACTGCACCGACTTGCGCGCGGCCGGCTTGACCGTGAGCGCGACGCTCTTCGTCTTGCCCGCCTTCACCCTCGCCTTGCGGCCGGTCGTCGCCACCTTCTTGCGGCTCAGGAGGCCCTGCAGGGAGATCGTGCAGGTGGTCCCGACCTGGGACGGACACCTGGCCTTGACGGTCAGCATGCTGCCCTTCAGCACGGCCGGGCCGACGAGGCCCTGCGACTTGACCAGGCTTTCGAGGCGCGAGTTGGAGATGCCGCCCGAACCGCCGACGCCTTCGCCCCCTTCGCCGCCACCGCCGCCGCTTCCCCCGCCACTGCCGCCGGAGCCACCGCCGCTCGCGGAGCCGGTCAGCGCGACGTTGTCGATCCGGAACTCGGTGCTGCCGAACAGGCCGAGGTTGGCCAGGTTGGATTTGACCGTCGCGGCAACTTCGATCGCGTAGCTGTGACCTGCCACCAACGCCACGGGGCCCTGCTTGGCGGTGAAGGCGGACGGGCCTTCGACCGTCTCGGAGAACGCTTTCTGCTTGGTCCCGTTCGACTTGTCGACCAGGTTCACGGTGTATTCCACCCCCGAGGTCAGCGAGAGGAGTTCGGAGACCTCGAACTCGCGCTGGAGGCCGAGCGTCGCCGCCCCGCTTTCACCGACGGTGAACGTGGGAGAGGTGTCGACGACTTCGCTGGTGATCAGCCCCAGCGCGCCGACGAGCATTTCGGTTTTGTTCGAGAGGGATCCCGACGGGTTCCCGGCAGTACCGTCATAGCTGCCGGTCGCCGTGCATAGTGGGGCCGGAACGCTGCATTTGACGACCGCGGTCCACCCTTCCGCGCTGCCGGTAAACGTGCTGCCTCCGCCCGGATAGGTGGCGGCAGACGCCTGGCCGACAGCGAGAACTAGTAGGGCCGCTCCCGATGCGCACCCCAGCAGAAAGGCCTGGCGAATGCGACTCCTGAGCGAATTAGACACGATTCTCCTTTCGTAACGAAAACAAAAAAACGCACGGACTTTCTCGGCCGTTCTACGCGGATTACTCAATATTCTCAACCCACGTACCTACTTTTCTGGACGCTTATCTGACGCCGCCGTCCAGCCCACGCGCGATCCACCTGGACGCCCCCACCCACCCCGGCGGCGTAAACTGCCCGTCCCGGGCGCGTAGCTCAGTGGGAGAGCGCTCGCTTCACACGCGAGAGGTCGCTGGTTCGAAACCAGCCGTGCCCATTCCGGGAAACCCCTGCAAAGCGGCCACCTCGACGGCGAGGACGATTTCGAACCGTCGCCTCCGAGGCCCCCATTTTCAGGCAGTACTGCCTGAAAACACGGCGATATGACCGGATCGGCGCGGTTTGAGGCCGATTCCGACTCGCTTTCGTGAGGCGCCGGAGCTACGTTCGCCGTGCAAGACGAACAGGGCCCCGGAGGCTGTGAGTCCCCGGGGTCGGCACCGGAGCCGAGCGCCTTCGCTGCCGCCCGCGACGTGCCCGCCTGTGGCGACAGGTGGGGCGCTGATCGCTGCGCGGAGCCGGGTGCAGTCCCGTGCCTCGAACGAGAGGAGTACAGAAGATGAGCAACGAGAACCCCAGACGAGAGAAGGCGATCGAGGCACTGCGCGCGTCGCCGAAAGCGACCGTCGAGGAGGTCGCAGGCGTGGTCGGCGTCGGGCGCAGCACCGCCCACAAGTACCTCGCCGCCCTGATCGCGGACGGCAGGGTCCAGCGCTACGCCGGCGGTCGTGACGGCGGGCGGAAGCTGCCGGACCGCTACTCGCTGATCGTCGGGGAGGAAGAGGACGGGACCGGGCCGGGACCCGAGCCGGCGACGGGGCGGGCAGCCTCCAGACCGGCCCGCCTCCGCCCGGGCGAGCTCGACGGGCTCGTCGTCGGCTTCATGCGCGATCACCCCGACGGGGCGCCGTTCACCCCTGGCGCCGTGGCCGCCGGACTCCGCAGGAGCAACGGTGCGGTCGGGAATTGCCTCGAGCGCCTCGCCTCGCGCGAGGAAGTGGACCGCGTCAGCGAGAAGCCACGTCGCTACGCCGTGAGGACCGGCTGAGCGGGAGGGGCCCGCCAGGAGCCGATCGTCGCTCCTGGCGGGGCCCGTCGACCGCTCGGGGGGCGGGAGGCGACCTGCGACCGCCAGCATACCGCAATAGTTCCTACACGGACTATCGACGGTTCGAGGACGCTCCCCCTAGGCCTCCCCGGAGTGGCGTTCGATCCGGCCGGCCAGCTTCGTCAGCTTGACGTCGAGCCCGCGGGCGAGTCTTCGGAGCGTCGTGAACTTCGGGTCCGTCTCGCCGCGCTCGAGGAGACCGACCCTCGTGAAAGTGGTCCCCATCCGTTCGGCCAGCTGCTCCTGGGTCAGGCCGGCCTCCTCCCGCAGCTCGACGACGGCTCTGCCGAGCGCCGCGTGTTCGGCGGACAGCGGTTTTTTCTTCCGGCGGGGGGCCATGCCATCCGGCAGCCTCCCCGCGCGAGGCCGAAAACTTTAGTCCGTGGGCGAACTATCGCGCCAAGTCGGTGTCCTCCTGATCGTGCGCCGTCCCGGGTCTCAGGCCGCGGTCGCCGAGGTCTCGATCTGAGCACGGCCCCCCCGACCGCCTTCGTCCTGGAGCCGACCGACCTGGCAAGGTGGCTACCATCGGGTCGCCGGGAGTGATGCGTCGATTCCAGTCGATCTTGATGCCTGTGGCCGAGGTGGAGGCCGCGGTCGAGCCGTTCCGATACGACGGCGACCGCTCCGCGTCCCACGGTATCCCGCCCCACATCACCATCGGCGGTCCGTGGACGTTGTCGGTGGCGCTCCCGGTGCGCGCCCTCGAGGGACTGGCCGCCGCGATCCGCGGGACCCGGTTCGTGCTCGACCACGTCGGGACGCTCGGCGACGCCGTCTGCCTCTTCCCCGAGGACGAGGGCGAGCTCCTGCGCTGGCGGGCGAGCATCATGGGCGCCGTCGGCACCCCGGATGCCGTCGACGAGAATTGGCGGCTCCACCTGACCGTGTGCCGCGGAGGGGACCGAGGGAGACTGGCCGAGGTCGAGGAGGCGTTCGCAGGCGCCATGCCGATCGCCTGCGAGGCACAGGGCCTGATCCTCGCCCGGATGACCGGAGACGCCGAGGTCAGGCTCCGGACGCTGTCGTGAACTCCTGTCCGGATCGCGGCGTCAGCCCTCGGCGGCGATCGCCACCAGAGCCCAGATCAGCGCCTCGCCGATGGCCGAGGTTCGCCTGCCGTCACCCGCGACCCAAGCATCGTCCTCACGGCGGAGACCTGCGCGCCCGATCAGCGCCCCGGCGAGATCGCGGTTCACGGCGACCTTGACCTCGGGCGCCAGGCGCGCCGCGAGTTCGGCCGCGTCGACCGTCGGCAGGGCGGAGCGCCGAAGCTCGGCGGGATCGAGTACCGGCAGGCCGAGCCAGGTGGCGACGACGGCGGCCGACTGCTCGCCGGTGAGGATGATCCGGCCTCCCGTCTCGTCGAGGGTGCCGACGACGACCAGGGCGGCGCGTGGGACCACCCTCTTCGCCACGGTTGGGTAGCGCTCGCGCAGTCGGCCGCAGGCATGTACGGCTCGGTCGGCGAGCGTCGCCATCCCGCTCTGCCCGTAGAGCGCGCCCTCGAAGTGGATCCTCACCTCCTCCGAGCCGGGGTCGGGCAGGCCGACGATCGCCGATCCCCGGACGATCCCCGCCGTGGCCGGATGGCCCCCGGCGGGCACGTAGACGACGATCTCGCGAGCGGCCGACACGGGACCGCTCACGATCCCTCGCCCTGCGGCAGCGGCTCGTCGGAGCCGTCGACCATCCCGATCGCCAGCAGCCTTCTGGCGAACTCCTCGCGACCGGCAACGGGCCGCGCGATCGCCTCGAGGAGGCCCCCGTCGATCGCACGACGCAGCGCCCCACGGCCGTCGCCGAAGGCCTCCAGATGGGGATGGAGGGCCCAGCGACGTCCGCAGCCGAGGCCGACCAGGGTGACCCTGAATTCCCCGTCCTCGCCGAGGCTCCCGTCCTCCAGTTGCGAGCCGATGATGAACTCGCCCTCCTCTGGGATCGGCACCTTCCCCGCGTAGCGCTGGCGGTGATGGTCGATGAACCGGAGGGGCCGCCTTTCCTCGGCCTCGTCCTCCATTTCGCGCGCCTCGCCGATCAGCCCGGCCGCGAGCGCCCGCCAGTCGTCGGCGTCAGCGTCGTCGAGCGCCCGGCGGATGCAGGCGGGCAACTTCTCGGCCAGGGCCGCCGGATCGCCGTCTCCCTCGACGACGCTCGCGAAGACCGCGTCGTTCACCTCGTCGGCGACCGCGTCGTCGGCGAGCGCCCGCGCGAGGAAGCGCCGGATCGGGGCGGCGTCCGTTTTGGTCATCTGGGTGGTGGTGCTCATTGCTGTCTAGCCTCCTTAATAATCAGGACGACGACGTGTTACCTCTGCCCGCCGGAGGAAGTCAAGTCGCGGCGATGTGCGCGGATGACGGGCTCGGCCCGCTCACCCTCTCCGCCGCCGGACCGGGTCGAGCCGGGCGGGCGCCAGGCCCAGGAGAAGCCCGGCCAGGGGGCTCCGATAGGCGCCGTGTCGGGCGCCGTAGACCCAGCGTCCGAGTAGCCATAGCGGGATGCCGAGGGCGGCGACGAGGAGGCCGGTCGCGCCGCCTCCGAGGGCCGTGGCGCCGAGCCCGGCGAGGATGGTGAGGAGCCCGGCCATGCGCAGGAGGAGACCGCCGAGGGCGTAGACCCCGACGGCGGCGAGCGCCAGGACCGCCAGCGCTTCGAGGATCATCGCGGCACCCCTCCCTCGTGATCGGCCTCCTCGGCATCGGCCCGCGCCAGCCGCTCGGCCCCCGCCTCGGTCATCTCCCAGATCCCCCTTCGTGAGTCGCCCCGTAACTCGCCCCGCTCGATCGCCCGCAGGCGGGCGAAGCCGAGTCGGTTCTCCCAGCGCACCTCGTCGTTCTGCAGGCGCCCTCGGTCGATCGCCGTCAGCCGCTCGCCCAGCATCTCCTCCACCGCCTCGACCACCGTCGACCTCGGTGCCGAGCCGCCCTGGGCGGCGAGGGCACGCAGGAGCGGCAGCTCATAGTCCTCCATCGAGAGGATCTCGCCGCTGCGCGCCCGCGGCAGCCCGGCGGCAGGAGGCGCCGACCTCGTCCGCGGGGCGTCGGCGCGAGGGACCGGGGCGCAGGTCGGGCGCTCGCCGGGCGCGAGGCCGAAGACGTCACGGAGGGCGTCGTTGGGGCTGTCGACGAAGGCGGTGGCGCGGGCCTGGATCTCTGCCAGCACCTCGTCGTCGATCTCGATCCAGGACGGGGTCATCGGCCGGCCTCCTCTCCCGCCGCGTCGTCGTAGGCGTCGATCAGGCCCTCCGCAAGGGCGACCCAGTCCTCCTTCGAGGCGACCGCGAGCACGTCCCCGATCAGCTCGGGCAGCACCGCGGCCAGGCCCTCGGCGTCCAGCTGACGGCGGGCGGCGTGGAAGTCCATCCGCTCGAACAGCACGTCGTGGATCGCGTCGTGTCGCAGGGCGGCCAGGAGGAAGTCGCGCAGGACCGCGACCGGGATCGTGTCCTCGGCGCCGATCCGGCGCACCTCCGCCCCGCCGGTCATGCGACCGCCGCCTGCTCGCGGTCCGCGTCCCGGGCGGCGCTCGCGCCGCGCCGCCGGGACGCGACGGACGGCGCCTTCGCCCAGCCGCGATCGGTCAGCTCCCACTCCGCGCAGCGCGGCGTGCGGGCGAGCTGGCCGCGGACGACGAGCCGCTGGCGCGCCTTGCCGAGTCGTGGCTTCCAGCGCGGTTCCCCGCCGGGCAGCGTCTCGAGGTCGACCTGGGTGTGGCGCGAGGCCAGCTCCTCGCCGACCGCGGCCAGCACCTCGCGCCGCCGCGCCCTGCCGCCGCGCTCGGCCAGCGCCCGCAGGATCGGGCGCTCGTAGGCATCCAGCTCGAGCGGCCGCGGCCCGGGCGCCTCCACCGCGACCACCCGCTCGCCCCGCACAAGCGCCTTCAGCCGCGAGCGCTCCTCGGGCGAGCGGGCCATCAGATGCGTGTAGACGCGCAGGGTGAATTTCGGGTCGGTGTGGCCGAGCTGGGCCATCAGCGAGTTCGGGTCGGTGCCGCAGGCGACGAGGATCGAGGCGAAGGTGTGGCGGAGCTTGTGGGCGGTCAGCCCCTTCGGCAGCGGCACCTGGCCGCGCCGCGCGAGGATCTCGTCGGCGCGCTTGAAGGCCGCCAGGATCACGCCGCCGCGCAGGGTGTCCTTGTTGCGACGGGCGCCCCGGGTGTTCGGGAAGACGAGGCCGTCGGGGTCGCCGCGGTAGGCGCGGGCTTTGTGGGCGGCGAGGACGTCGCGCAGGAGCGGGGGTATCGAGACCTCCCGCAGCCCGGCCTGGGTCTTCGAGCGGCCGATGTGGATGCGCGAGTTCGCGAGGTCGATGTCGCGCCAGAGGAGGTGGCAGAGCTCGATCGCCCGCGGTCCGGCGAGGACGAGGGTGGCGAGGACCGCCTCGCGGTCCGAGCAGCGGCTGCCCGGTTCGCGGTCGAGCTCCGCGCCCGCCTCGAGGATCGCCTCGATCTGCGTGGCCGAGTCGAGGTAGACCGGCCGGATCGGCGGCACCTTCAGCCGTCGCCTCTTCCCGGCGGCAGCGTTCTCGGTCACGAGGCGGTAGTCGAGGGCGACGCCGAGCCACCGCTGCAGGTGGTCGATGGTCGAGTTGATCGTCCGCGGCGAGAGCGGCCGCAGCGCCTGGCCGTGGTCGTTCCGCCATGGCCTCCCGCGCTCGATCGCGGCCGCCCTTTCCTCGGATTCGCGCACCTTGAGGACGCGGTACTCGTCGATCGCCTCGGCGTCGATCTCGGGGACCGGCCACTCGGCGAAGGACGGGTTGAGATGGGAGAGCGCCCATTCTTCGAGGCGCGTCATGTCGGCCGAGACCTGGCCCCTGCGCGCCGCGACGATCCCGGCGGCGAAGGGGCCGAAGAGCGGGATCTCCTTCGGCGCCCCGGCCGTCTGCGAGTCGCCGCGGGCGGGGCGGCGCCTCGCCGGGGGGACCCAGATCCCGCGCCGCACGTCGGCGAGGATGTTCGCCAATTCCTCCTCGGCCCGGCCGCGGTCCCAGCCTTCGGTCTCGCAGCCGAGCGTCAGGTACCGGCGCTCGCCGTAGGCGAGGAAGCGCAGCGTGTAGGTCCGTCCGCGCCTCTGGTGGACCTCGAGGACCTCGCCTTCCTTCCTACCGCTCACATCCGACTCCTGACCCCCGGCGGCCGGGCGGGCAGGCAGCAGCGCGGGGGCCCTCTGCGAGTAGCCTCACCGGAAGTGCCGCCTGTCCGGCGCCGGGTCGGGGGCGCGTTTCAGTGGCGTCGCCCCCGGCCGTCTTCTTCGTTGCCGGACGACGTTAGCTCTGTCCCGCGAGGAAAGCGAGTCGTCTCCGCAGTCGCCTCCGATCGGCTCCGATCGGCCGCCCTCGCCGGGCGAGCCGAGGCGCGCGGCGACCTCCTCGGGATCGAAGCGGAGGCGCGGCCGAGGGCCCGCCCCGAGCCGACGGGCGCCCAGCTCGTCGGCGTGTTCGTAGACCCAGCGCCTGCCGATCCCCCACCAGCGCGCGACCTCCTCGGCGCTCAACAGCCCCGACCGTTTCGAAGGCGTCGCGTCGGCGAGGATCTCCGCGATCCGGCCGGCCAGCGCCTCGATCGACTCCGGCGCGAGGCGCAGCTCACCGGCCTCCTGTGTCGGCGGCCCGCTCACCGGCGCCGCCTCCCTAAAGGGGCGCGGCGCGCCTCACTCGACACGCCCTCTCGGGCCTCGCCGCCCCAGTGGGCGATGCGAGCCTCGGCGATCTCCAGGTAGGCGGGCTCCAGCTCGATGCCGCAGAAGCGCCGTCCCTCGAGCGCCGCCGCGGCCCCGGTCGTCCCCGAGCCCGCGGTCGGGTCGAGGACGAGGCCGTCCGGCGGACACGCCAGCCGCACCAGCCACCTCATCAGCTCGAGCGGCTTCACGGTCGGGTGGGGGTTCCGCGCCCGCGCCGGGGCCTTGTCCTGGGCCTGCGGGAAGAGGTCGAGCCGGCGCGCGGGCAGCGCCTCGCAGCCGGCGTCGCGCTCCGAGCGGCTCGCCTTCGGGCAGTAGAGGAAGCGGCTCGGAGCGATCGTCTTCGACCCGCCCCGGCGACTCCGACCGGCGCAGTCGTCGACGGCCGCCGCGGTGCAGCCCGGCGCACACCCCTCCGCCCGGCACCCAGGCTCGTGCTCGAGGATCACGTTGGCGGGGTGGCGGCCCTCGACCCGACAGCCCTCCATGTGTAGTGCGCCGGTGCCGAACCGGTCGATCGTCTCCTCGGTCGTCCCGGCCAGCGGCCTGCGCGCCAGGACGATCGGCTCGTATGCGGGCTTCAGGCAGGTCGCGCGGCCTCCGCGGTAGCGCCGCGACTTCGGCATCCCCTCGCCGTAGAGCCACATCAGCCGGTCGCGGATCTCGAACCCCGCGTCCTCGATCCCGCACTCGAGCCGGTGGACCGTCCGCGGCGATCCGAAGGCGAGGAGGTGACCGCCGGGCTTCAGCACCCGCAGGCAGGCCTCGCCCCAGAGGCGGCACCAGACCTCGAAGGCCTGATTGGGCGTCAGCCGGTCGCGCCCCGCGCGCGCGGCCGCCTCTCGCAGCGCGGTCCCGTCCCAGCGCTCGTGCTGGAAGCCGATCCCGTAGGGCGGGTCGGTGACGATCGCGTCGACGCTCGCGGCCTCGAGGTTCCCCAGCACCTCGAGGCAGTCGCCCTGGAGCAGCCGGCTCTCGGGGCGGCGGGACGCCCGGCGAGGTCTCGGGGTCGTGGAGACCTTCCGCGTGCCTTTCGCCTTCGCGGTCATCGACCGAGCTCCTCGTCGGACACCAGCCAGTCGACGGGCTGCCCCGGATCCGCGACGTCGGTGAAGATCGGCGCGAACGGTCCCCGTGCGGTCAGGTTCTCGGCGAGGCAGAGGCGGATCGAGACCCCCTCGATCCGCGGGTCGCCGGCCAGGACAGCGACCGTGGCGTCGCGGCGGCGCTCGAGCACGGCGTGGCTCGCGCCCGCGAGGACGCAGATCACCGGTGGGAAGGACGGGAAGCGTGTCTCCCAGACACGGCGTCCGCGGCCGTCCTCGGCGCGCAGCAGGCGCCCGTAACGGGCGAGCTCGGCGGCGAGCCGGTCGACCGGGAGGGTGGCGCGGTCCAGCTCGAGGAGGCGTTGCTCGACCACCAGCTCGGTCTCGGTCAGGCGCAGATAGGTGAGGACCGCGTCGGCGAAGAGCGAGCCGGCCTTCCTCGTCGGCCCGAGCCTGAACGGCACCTCGTGGCGCCACGACAGCGGGCCGAAGTCCTCGCCGCGCTCCCGCGCCGCCTCGAGGAAGGCGATCGCCGCCTCGTTGACGGCGAGGGTGTGTGCCTGCAGGGGACCGGCGGCGGACTCGGCGTCGGTGAGGCGCGGCATCGCCTCCAGGGCCCCGACCTCGAGCGCGATCCGGGCGCCCCGCTCCGTCGCGAACCAGAGGCGCCGCGGGACGCCCGCGCCGTTGCTCGCGACGGCGTCGATCAGCCCGGCCCGCGCCAGGCGGGCCAGCACCTGCTGGGTGCGGCGCAGGCCGCGGCCCGGGAGGTGGATCGTGCGGACCTGGGGCGTCGAGAGCACCCGATGCTCGGCCAGCGAGGCGAGGATCTCGGTGGTGAGGAGCGGCAGGCCGGGACTCATCGACGGTCCCTCCGTGCCGCCCGCGCCGGGCCGCGTGAGCGGGACGAATGCTTTCGGCCCTCGGTGTGGCCGGTGCCCTTCTTGCCCTCGAGTCGGGCGCGGATTCGGTCGTCGAGCGTCTCCAGGTGGGCGAGCACCTCGTTCTCGGGCTCCTCCCCGCCGGCGACACGTCGGTGCCCGCGGCCCTCGCACGACGCCGGCTTCCCGAGGGCATCCTCGAGGCGCAGGCCGCCGAGCGCGAAGGGGGCGCTCAGCCTGCGCTCGAAGGTGACCTGGGCGACGAAGCGGAAGCGCTCCATCCGGGTCAGCGCCTCCGGCGAGGGCTCCCCTCCCCACTCCCGCGTGATCAGACCGGCGGCGTGGGAGTTCAGCGCGCTCGCCAGCAGGTGGGAGCGGTTGGTCAGCAGGGCGTTCAGGGTCCGCGGCGAGAGCCGCTCGGGGTTCTGGTTCAGGAGCGCGGCGCGGACCCCGAATTTGGCACCCACCTCGAGCAGGCCCGCGAGGATCGGCGAGGCGGCGCCGTCGTAGGTCTGCACCTCGTCGAGGAGGAGCCAGAAGAGTCGGCGCTTCGCGGGCGGCAGGTCGCCGCGGCCGAGCGCGGTGTGGAGGGCGTCGAAGAGGAGGAGGTTCGCGACCAGGCGCTCGCGGGTCCCGCCGGCGCCGGTGTAGGCGAGGACGATCTTGCCCCCGTCCATCGCCTCGCGGGCGCTGTAGGTGCTGCGGCTGCGGCCGAGCAGGGTGGCGAACGCGCTCGAGGCGCGGAGGCGGTCGACCATGTTGGTGATCGGCGTGATCGCCTCGGCCGAGAGGAGCGGGAAGCGCTCGGTCCAGAAGCGCCGCGAGGCGTTCGGCAGGAACGGCAGCACCGCCTGCCGCCACTCCTCGTCACCGAGCAGGGTCGGGATCTGGAAGATCGTCGGCGCCAGGTCGGGGTCGCCCAGCTCCCTGGCGACCACCGCGAGTGCCGCGGCGGCCTGGGTGGTCAGGTTGATCGCCCGGGTCGAGCGCTCCCCCCACTCGAGCGCCGAGGCGAAGGCGTCGACGACGGCCTCGACCCGGCGCTCGGCCGCTCCCCCGTCGCCCCCGAGGTCGAAGAGGTTCCAGCCCGGCAGCTCCGCCGGCGAGCTGCCGGGGCCGAGGAAGATCCGCACCACCCGCCCTTCCGCGTCGGCCTCGGCGAGGTAGGGCTCGAGCCGCTCGATCCCGTCGCCGTGGGGGTCGAGGAAGAAGCCGCCGTGGCCCGAGCGGACCAGGTGGGCGAACTGGGTGATCGCGAGCTCGGTCTTGCCGTAGCGCGAGCGTCCGGCGAGGTAGGTGAAGAAGGTGTCTGAGACCGGCACCCCGACGATCCGCTCGCCCTCCTCCCCGCCGACCCGCCCGAGCGGGATCAGGTCGGCGCGCTCCTCCTCGAAGGTCTCGAGCGGAGGCGGCGGCGAGAGCAGGGCGCCGGAGCGCAGGACGTGCCGCGGTCCGCAGTGGACGGTCGGCGGCTTCAGGAATCCGGCCAGCTCGCGGGCGGTCAGGCTCATCCTCCTCGCCGGGCGGAAGAGCCCGGTCTCGAGACGACGGTCGAAGCGCCCTCGACGTAACGGGAGGTCGGAGCCGAGGAAGGCGAGGCCGAAGAGGGAGAGTCCCGAGGCGCGCAGGTGGTTGCGGTCGGCGAGCGGTCGGAAGGCGGCGAGGAGCGCCTTCGTCCCCGCCTGCGCCCGCCCCCTCGTCGGTGCCTCGCAGCGCAGGAGGATCTGGGCGTCGAAGAGCTCGCCGGCGTCACGGAGCTTCGCGTCGAGCGCCCGCGACGACTCGCGGCGGGCCAGCTGCTCCTCTGGATCGGGTCGACCGGGGGAGCGCCCCTCGCCCGAGAGGATCCGGGAGAGGTCGCTCCCGCGGCGCCCGCCGTGGATGCGCCTCGCCTGTCGGCGCAGACGACGATGAAGACGTGCGGCTCGCCATCCGCTCACCGGCAGCAGGTCGACGCAGACGCTCGCCTTCCCGCCGGGGCCGAGCGAGCCGATCGCCGCGGCGAAGGGCCGGAGCGGATCGGGCCTCAGCTCCGGCCGCGCAAGCGGCTCGACGCTCGGCCGCGCCGGCACCAGCTCGGTGCGGAGCACCGTGGGCCGTCGATCATCGCCCTCGACCTCCTCCTCGACGTCGGCGAGGACCTCCTCGGGCGGGCGCAGCTCGACCCCGTCGAAGCCCTCAAGCGCGGCGCGCAGGGCACCGGTCATCCGCTCGGGCGCCTCGAGCAGGTAGACCAGGCGGCCGTCGGGGTCGCCGGTCAGCGTGATCCGGATCGCGGTCGCCCCGCGGTCGACCCAGCCGCCGATCCGGCGCTCGGTCGCGGCGAGCAGGGCCGCGAAGCGGAGCACCGCCTGGTGGTCGGCGTCGAACTCGTCGGCCGGCACGATCGCGGTCGCCCGGCGCGAGCGCAGCGTCCGGCGGGTGGCGATGAGGCGGTGCGTAGCCGGCGCGGTGGCGATGGCGAGGGCGCCGAGTCCGAGGGGCGCGACGGAGCGGATCGCGGAGAGGACCGCCAGGGGCTCGAGGTTCGAGAGCAGTCGCCAGAGGCCGTAGGCGCCGGCCACCGCGAGGAGCGCGAGCATCGGCCGCGGATCGGAGGGCTCGAGCTTGCGGTTCACGAGAGGGCCTCACGAGGAGGGGGAGATGTCGGCGGATCGGCGAGGCGGCGATCGGCGCTCCCATGCGGAGAGCCGGCCCTACCGCGAAGGACGCACGCGAGCGGCGAGTCGAGCCCGGGGACGAGCGGCGGGTCGAACGGCGGCGCGAAGGCCCCCGTCGCGCTGTCTCTCCGCCCGCTCATCGCCGCGCCCTTCCCGACGGGCGGGTGCCCCGGTGCTCGCGCACCCGTCTGCGGGCCATTCGGGCGTAGCGCCCCGACAGCTCGATGCCGAGGAAGTCACGGCCGTGGCGGGCGGCGAGGAGCCCGGTGGTACCCGCCCCGGCGAAGGGGTCGAGGACCGTGCAGCGGCCACCGGGGGCATCGTGATCGCAGCACGGCTCCCAGCCGGTCGTCTCCCGCTCGACCTTGACCCGCCGTTGGCCGTAGCCGGTGGGGAGCGGCGAGCGGCCGCTGCGCCCGTGGTGTCCGGGGTGCGTCCAGCCTCCCTTGAGCTCGCGGCGCCCGTCGAGGAGGCGACGCGAGGAGACGATCCGCCGCCAGGGCGTCCCGCAGTGCCTGCAGGCGACCGGCGAGGAGCCGGCGAGCACGCAGACCTCGGCGAGCGCCTCCGGGAAGGTCGCGAAGTGCTCGCCCTTGAAGCACTGCGTCGGGATCGTCCAGACGCTGCGGCGGTTGCGCCCGCCGCCCCCCAACCACGGACGGTCCTGGCCGCGACCGCCGTAGCTGAGGCGCTCCGCCCGTCGGTAGCCGGTCCCCGAGGGCCTGCCCCGGTCGGGTTCGCGTACCGCGAAGTCGTCGTAGAAGTAGCGCCGGCTCCTCGAGAGGAGGAAGACGAACTCGTGGGAGCGGGTCGGACGGTCGCGGATCGACTCCGGCATCGCGTTCGGCTTCTGCCAGACGATGTCGGAGCGAAGCCACCAGCCGTCCGCCTGCAGGGCGAAGGCGACCCGCCAGGGGATGCCGATCAGGTCCTTCGGCTTCAGCCCCGCCGGGACGCTCTTCCAGAGGCCGGCGCTCCGCTCGCCGCAGAGGGCGTCGGGGACCTGACGGGTGCGTGGGGCGGCGAAGGTGTCGCCGAGGACCAGCCAGAGCGTTCCGTCCTCGCGCAGGACCCTCCTCACCTCGCGCATCACCGCGACGAGGTGCTCGACATACAGGTCCGGCTCGGGCTCGAGGCCGAGACAGCCCTTCCAGGCATCGCAGCGTCGGCAGGTGGCACCGCCCTGCGCGTCGGGCGACCCCTCCCATCGATGTCGGCAATCCGGTTCCCCGTCCCAGACACGCGGGCGCACGCCGTAGTCGCGGAGCCCCCAGTAGGGCGGGCTGGTGACGCATGTCTGGGCGAGCCCGTCCGGGAGCCCGGAGAGGACCTCGAGCGCGTCCCCGCACACCACGTCGACGCTCTGCGCGATCTTCGGGCGCGGCTGGTCGCCGCGTCGCCCCTCAGCCATCCTCGCCTCCGGTGGCCTCGAGGCGGGGCAGGTAGGCGTGCCCGTCGTCGTTGTAGCGACGCAGGAACGCCCGGTAGCCGCGGCGCGCGCCGGCGATGCTCGGCGCCTTCACCTCGAGCACCGCCCGGCGGCCCCGGGCCCCGACGAGATCGATCACGACGCCGTCTTCGCGCCAGGGGACGTGCTGCAGGGCGCGATGACCGGCGAGCTCACGATCGGCGCGCCGGTGTGCCGGTGCGCCGGGACGGTCCTGGGGATCCTGGCCTCGGTCTCTGGCGAGCGGCTGTCGGGGTTCGGCGGCAGGTCCGGTCGGCACCGACCGGACCTGCCCTGCGGCGGGGTCGGGCGACCCGGAGGACGGGGCGCCGTGACCGAGCGCGCCGAGCACCACCAGGACCGCCAGGCCGGCGCTGACCGAGCAGGCCAGGAGGAGGATCGCGCGCACGAGGGCCGGGTCCATGGGGCGATCGAGGAGGGCGCGCAGTCGCTCAACCACCGCCGCCGCCCCCTTCCGTGCCGAGGCCGGGAGGTTCGGCGTAGCCGTAGATCGGCGCGGGCTCGCCGTCGGCGACCGCCAGGGCCGGCAGGAACGGCCCGACCCGGGAAACGCGGTCGCCGTAGTTGCCGTCGATCGTCGTGATCTCGGTGCCGAAGACCGATTCGACGATCGCCACGTGTTCGCTCCTCCTCGGCCCCCAGCCGAAGAGGACGGCGTCACCTGGAGAGGGCGTCGCGCCCGGCGGCAGCACCCGGCCGCCGTGGGCCTCGGCCCATTCGCCGATCGTGCCCGAGTAGGCATACGGCGCGGTGCCGCCCGCCATCGCGATCCCGGCGCGCTGCCAGACCCAGGCGACGAAGAGCGCGCACCACTCCTCGCACGGCCCGTACTTCGTGCAGTTGGAGCCGAGGGGCACCTCGGGGGTGCCGAGCTGGCCGCGGGCGATGCGGACGATGGCCTGGGCGGAGGCACCGCCGCCGTCGGCGATCCCGCCCCCTTCGCAGCTCGGCCCGGCCGGCGCCGGAGCCTCCGCGGGCCCATTTGCTTCGTGGCCGAAGCCGAAGCTCACCGCCCGCGCCATCACCTCGTGCGCGTAGTCGACGATCCCGTCGGCGCAGGCCCCGTAGTAGTGGCAGGCCGCCTCGTAGTAGCCGTGATAGGAGCCGCCCGCGGGAGGCGCGCCCATGTCCTGGCGGAGGATCCGGGCCGCGGTGAAGATCGAGTCGGCGGGGTCGAGGATGCTCGCCTTCCCGTCGCCGTCGCCGTCGACGCGGAAGGTTTCCCAGATCGTCGGCACCGAGGGGTCGGGGCTGCATTCCGAGCCCCGCACGTAGGCGATCTCCATCGCCCCCGCGCAACCGGAGGGGGCGACGCCGCAGTGGCCGTCGGGACCGCACTCCTGCACGCCGATCGAGGCGAGGAAGGGCCAGGAGATGTCGAAGCGCGCCCCGGCCTCCATATATATGTGCAGGCGGGCGGCGGGGATCTCGTGGGCTGCCGTGTCCACCGACGCCCGACCGGCCGTGGTTCCGCCCCCGCCCATGCAGCCGATGCCCGCGCCGAAGAGCGCCATCAGCGAGGCGACCACGAGGGCGATCGCGGCCGCCCCGGCGCCGGCGACCGCGAACGGCCAGGGTGAGCGCAGTCGGACGCTCACTTGTCGCCTCCCCCGTCGTCGGGGCGCGAACGCCCCGGTCCTTTCGGCCGAGGCGGCGCCGGCGGCGAGGGCTTCGGGTCCGTGGACCCCGCGGCGCCCTTCGCGGCCCGCTCGCGGGCGGCGCGGCGTGCGGCCTCGGCCCGCTCACGGTCGGCGCGGAGCCGGTCGGAGAGGTCCTCGGCCCCGGGCCGCGGCTCCGTGCCGGGCCTGGCTGCGGGCGGCTTACCTCCGCGTGACGTGGCGGGTCGCGTCGGCCCTTTCGATTCCTCGGTGCCCTCGGGTGCGCGCGACGGAGGCCCGCCGACCGATTTCTCCCGACCTCCGTCGGGCCGGCGATCCGGGCGCGCCGCCTCCTTCGTCTCCGCGGCCGTGGACTCCTTCGCCTCGGATCGGGCGCCCTCGCTCGCCGCCTCCCGGCGGTCCTGCCGTGCAGGCTCGCGATCTCCGCCGGCCCGCTGCTCGCGACCATGCGGCTCGCCTCCGGGGTCGCGCCGTCCCCCCGGTCGGCGCCCACGGCGCCCCTCGGCCTCGCGGTCCTCCTTGTGGCCGGCACCGTCCTGGCGCCGTCGCACCCCGCCGAGCGGCACGTCGCGGACCCGCGTCGGCGCGACCCGCCCGTGGCGATCGCCCCGCCGTCCGGCGATCCGCCGGGCGGTCCGGGAGGCGCCGCGGCCTGCGGCGCGGACTGGCCGGGCCGCCTCGCGCGTCCCGAGCCGGGCGCCCGCGTAGAGGGCGATCAGGTCGAGCGCCCTGCCCGACCCCGGGACGCCCGGTCCGGTCACCGTGCCGACCAGGCCATCGGTCAGCGCCCGGCGTTGCAGGAAGACCGCCCAGAAGAAGGCGCACTGCAAGCCGAAGGAGAAGAGCCAGCCGAGCTCGGAGGTCGCCGCCGAGATCGCCGCGCAGACGGCGAGGAGGATCGCCAGGACGAGCGAGTAGGCGGCCTTGCGCAAGAGGAAGCCGGCGAGCTTCGAGAGCCAGCCCTTGAAGAACTGATGCCCCCGCCCGGGGATCACCGCGGCGACCAGCGCCACCGGCGAGAAGGCCAGCAGCAGGAGCAGCAACACCTGCGCGGTGATCACCCCGATCGAGAGCGCGCCCAATAGGCAGAAGGCGCCGAGCTCGCAGACGAAGACGACGACCGCGACCAGCAGGCGCTGGTACTGGCCTTCCTTTTCCATCGCCGCCGCGGCGGGCTCGTCGACGGCTGAGAGCCGGTAGTCGCCCTTCGCCTTGGAGGGATCGGCGCCCGGGAGCTTCGAGGCGTCACCCTTCTGCAGGGCTTCGAACTCTTCGTTCCGTTCATCCGAGCCGGAGGCGAAGCGCAGGAAGTGGTCGCCGTACTTCTTCAGGTTGTCGACGCACGTCTTGCCGCCTGCGCTGACCTCCTGCCCGGATTCGAGGCCACGCGCCGCCGACGCGGGCAGCGGCTGCACCGCCACCGATTCGGGTTCCGAGCCTTCCGATCCCGAGCCCGTCCTGACGCAGTGGTCGAGCCCGCCGAACTCGAGCACCGCCCACGGCTGTGCCACGAGCAGCCCGAAGAGCTGGTCGGCCCCGGCTTCCTTCGCTTCTTCCTGTGAGGCCGGCTCGCCGTCCTTGGCGATCGAGAGGAACGCCCCCGACATCGAGTTCGTCCACTGCGAGGCGACGCCGATCGTCTGGGCGGGCTGCCAGACGAAGAAGAGGGCCGCGATGACGTAGATCAGCGAGAGCGCGAGCTGCCCGGCGGTCTCGGCGTAGCGCCGCTGCACCAGCGCCCTCCACGTCGCCCAGCCGCCGGCGACCGAGACCGCGGCGATCATCCAGGGGCCGCCGAAGACATCGGCGTAGATCGAGTGGATCGCGCGCGAGACCGGGCCGAGCGCCCCGGCGCCGCCCGTCGCCCCCGAGCCGTTCAGGAGGTCGAGCGAGAAGGCGAAGCCGAAGAGTTCGATCAGGACGTCGGCGAGCCAGGCGGTCCCCTGCCAGAGGAGGTCGGCGAAGAAGTAGGCGATCATCGGCAGCAGGCCGGAGACGTCGACGCCTTCGAAGACGCCCGCCGAGATCGCGGTGAAGTGCTCGTCGAGCGCGTAGTTGCCGAGCGGATACCGGCCCGCGAGGCCACCCAGGGGCGAGGCGGGGCCGACGTTGGCCCAGATGTCGGCACGGGCGGGCGGGCTCGCGAGCAGCACGAACAAGGCCGCCAGGCCGAGCGTCCAGAGCACCCGTCGCGAGCCGAGGCGCCGCAGTCGCGCCCTCATCGCCCCGCCTCCCCCGGCGTGGTGTCGAGGGCCTCGAGGAGCTCGGGCGAGGGGTCGACCTGGACCTCGCCGACCCGGCCCTCGAGGTCGCGCATCAGGCAGCGCCCGCGGCGGAACTCGGTCATCCGTCGGGCGAGGCCGCCCTCCTCGGGATCGAGGCCGATCGCCTCGATCCCGGCCGCGGCCGCGCGGACCGAGTCCTGGCCGAAGAGGCAGACGACGCCGACCAGCTGGGACAGCTCGCCCAGGTCCTCGACCCGCTGGGTGACCAGCAGGATCGTCGCGTTGAAGGCGCGGCCGAGCCGGACCAGGCGGTTCAGCAGGGCCCGGCCCTGAGAGGAGGCGAAGAGCGCCCAGGCCTCGTCGAGGAGGACCAGCTTGTGGCGGGAGCGGTCGCCGGAGATCAGTCGCAGGGCGAGCGCCGCGACCAGCGCCAGGGTGGCGACCGAGACGCGCTCGGTGCGGGTGTAGGCGGCGCGCTCGGTGCCCGGCTCGGGCAGGACGAGGCCCGGGGTGCGGATCGTGATCAGCGAGGGCCCGTCCATCAGGCCGCCTCCCTCTCGGAGAAGCCGAGCCGGGCGAGGCCGAAGTCGGCGATCACCTCGAGGGCCTCGGCGGCGTCGCGGGCCCCCGGCGCCTCGGCCTCGCGCAGGCGCGCGACCACCCCGCCGAGGCTCTCCTCGCCGGCGCGGACCGCGTCGCGGACCGCCCGGTCGATCGCCACCTCCCAGGAGGGCGGTGGGTCGCGCAGCAGCTCGAGCAGGTAGCTGGAGGCGAGTTCCTCGCGCAGCTCGGGCAGCCCGATCCGCAGCGGGTCGAGCCTGCCGCGGTGCGCCGGGTCGGCGGAGAGCTCGAGCAGCTCCGCCTCGCCCTCCAGCTCCGGCAGCTCGAACAGTCGGTGGTCGGGCTTCGGGTCGAGGTCGATCACCTGCGAGCCGCGCAGGAGCGCCGCGTGGGCGATCGCCTCGGCGGCGATCGTCTTGCCCGAGCCGAGGGTGCCCGCGATCAGGACCGCCGAGGGCCGTGAGTCGCGCGGCGCCTCGGTCGGGTCGTAGCGGACCGGTCGCCCCGCGGTCGGGTCGTAGCCGAGGTAGACGCCGCCCGCCGAGCCGACCTCGGCCGTCGCGACCGGCACCATCGCCGCCACCTGCTCGGTGGTCATCTGCTGGCGGTAGTCGGCGACCGCGCCGCCGTCGGGCCGCGGCAGGTGCTCGGCGAAGAGGGCGTGCTGGAGGCCGCGCGGGCGGTGCAGGCGGACCTCGCCGAAGCGCTCGCGGAGCGCCGTCACCCGCGCCTCGAGCGTCTCTGCGTCGGCGGCGGCGACCGCCAGCGAGATCGAGGCGCGGAGCATCGGCGGCCGCGCGACCGAGGAGAGGATCGCCTCGTACTCGCGGGCCAGCTCGCGGTCCTCGCCGGCGCGGCGGTCGGGGCCCGCCGCGGAGCCGGTGAGCTGCTCTCTATAAGAGTGCTCGGCGTCGAGGATCCGGCGGCGCACCTGCGCAAGCGCCTCGCGGTTTCCGACCAGGTCGGCGTGGAGGACTGCGTCGACCGGCCCGACGCCTTCGAGCGGCGCGAAGAGGAGCTCGGCGGCGCCGGGGAACTCCGCCTCCTCGGCGAGCGAGCCGAGGCAGAGGAAGGCCTGGTGGGAGTCGCCCTCCTCGGACTCGACCAGGAGCGAGGGCGGCCGGCCGGTCTCCTCGCGCATCGGGGCGTTGGCGAGGCGCCAGAGATCGGCCTCGAGCGGCTCATAGGAGACCTCCCCCTCATCGCCCTCGACGATCAGCGCGTCGGGCTCCCAGCTCCCCTCGGCCACCGGCTCGGCGACCCCGCGGCAGGCGGCGCGGCGGAGCAGCCACTGCAGCTCGGCGGTCGTCGCGCGACGCAGGGCGAGGACGGAGGCGGCCCGCTCGTAGGCCCGCCGCTCGGCCTCGGCCAGGGCGTCGAGCTCGGCGCCCGAGATCGGCCGCGCCGCGCCGACGCCCGCCAGCTCCTCCGCCCGCCGCCGCGCCCGGTCGAGCGAGCGGAGCGGACCGCCGCCGCGGCGCGGGCCGGCCAGCGAGATCGCCAGGTAGACCTCCGGGACGTGGTAGTCGAGCGCCGCGAGGCGCTCCTCCTGGCCCTCGAGGTAGGCGCGCCAGCGTCCCTCCTCGGCGTGGCGGGCGTCGGCGAGCCAGGCGAGCTCGGCCGCGTGGCGGTCGGCCGGATAGGAGCGGGCGACCCGCCAGATCGAGAGGTCGGCGCCGACGACCGCGAGAAGGCGCTCGAGGCGGTGGAGGAGCGCCCACTTCTCGGCGACGGGAAGGTGTGGGTAGGAGAGGGTCTCGGCGCGGTAGAGCGCCGCCGCCTCCCCTCCAGGCCCGATCAGCAGGTTGGCGCGCGCGTAGCGCAGCGGGAAGCGGATCACGGGCGCACCTCGAGCCGCCGGCCGTCGGGCACCATGACCCGCCGCCACGTCGAGGAGCGGCGGGTGAGCCGCCCCGGCTCCCGGGCGACGAGGCGGCGACGGCCGGGCAGCCCGCCGCGGAGTCGCATCGGCCGGGCGAAGAAGACGACCGCCGGACCGGCGATCCGGGCGCGTCGCAGGCGCGGCCCGCCCTCGTCGGAGGCGACCCAGAGCTCGCCGGCGAGGAGCTGCGGGAGCCCCGCCAGCGGCACGGCGCGCCCGAGCGAGCGTCGCCTCGGTGCCAGCCGCAGGGCGACCCAGGAGAGCGCGAAGCGCTCCGGGCGTCGGCCGTCTGGGGTCGCCTGCGTGGCGATGCTCGCCACCGCCGCCGGGACCACCACCAGACGCAGCGGCCAGTCGAGCGCGCCGAGGAGGACCCCGGCGAGGAAGGTGCCGGCGAGCGCCGCGGCGGCGGCGAGGAGGCCGGCGGTCCGATCACCGATCGCGAGGCCGCCTGCCCCTGCCGCCGCCGCCGCGCCCACCGGGACGAGGACCGACCCCGAGCCGAGGACCAGCACCGCGACCAGCGTCGCCGCCGCCCAGCCGAGCCAGCGCAGGGGCACCCCGCCCGGGACCGGCAGCGGGCGGCCCTCGACCTGGTGGATGCGGCGCTCGGGGGAGAAGATCCGCTGGTAGGAGCGGATCGGCTCGTAGCCGCCGCTCATGGCAGCACCTGGTGGGCGATCGCCTTCGCCGCTTCGGCGACCTGGCCGGGGGCGAAGACGAGCCAGCCGACGATGATCGCGGCGCAGAAGAACATCACCAGCTCGGTGAAGCGCCGGTTGATCAGGAAGACCAGCCCGATCACCGCGACGAGCCCGGTGTAGAGCTCGCCGGCGTATTCGCGCAGCAGGCCGGCGAGGTTCGAGCCGACGTTGTTGCCGCCCGCGGCCAGCGCCGCGGCGGGCGCCAGCAGGAGCGCCGCGGCGGCGAGGACGGCGAGGAGGGCGATCCGCAGGCGCCGCCTCACGCGACCGCCCCCTCGACCGAGGCGACGTACCAGCGCCCGCCGCGCTCGACCACCTCGAGGCGATAGGCGAGCGGGTAGGCCGCGCCGGCCGCCGGGTCCTCGACCCGGGCGGCGACGAGCAGGCTGCGCTCGCGGCCTTCGCCGGCGCCGAGCTGGTCGACCGTCGGTACGCCGGCCGGCTTCAGCGCCCCGCCGAGCGGCACCACGCCGGCACCGGGCGCCAGGTAGTAGCGCAGTTCTGACTCCTCTCCGGCGGAGAGGTAGGCGGGCAGGAACCTCCTGACCAGTTCCTCGATCTCGGCCGCACCGGATCCGGCCGGCGGCCGGGGACGCTCGGGGTCGTCCCCGGCCACGGCCGGCACCGCGACGATGGAGGGCGCGCCCAACGCCGCCACCCCGCCCGCTCCCTGGCGGACGATCGGGACGGCGAGGTAGAGGGTGCGCGAGTCGCGGAGCTCGCAGGCGACGGTGACGATCTCGCGTCCGTCGCCGAGTTCGGAGGAGCGCACCACCTCGGCCTGGGCGACGCCGGCCGCCCCGCCGGAGGCCGGCCGGCCCTCGCCGACTCGAGCCCCGGTCGCGAGGAACGGGGCGAGGGCCCTCTGCGAGGGGTCTTCGAGGTAGCCGCGGGCGAAGCGGACCGCGAAGGCGGAGACCGCCTGCCCGGTGCCGCCGCCGGCGGGGTGGCGCACGGTTGAGGTCCCTTCGGCGCCGGGACCGAGGAGGCCGGCCGCGCCGCGGATCAACAGCAGGCCGACGAGCGCCCAGAGCGCGACCCTGCCCGCCGGGCGGAGCGCCGCCCACAGGGTGCGGCGCTCACCTCCTCCTTTCCCGGCCTCAGATCCGAATCCGTATGCCACCTCTCGACCACCTCCGTCTCGTCCGTTTGCGCCGGCCTTCTGGCGGGCTCGGAGAGACAGGGGCGCGAGCAGGCGAAGTGGTCACAAGCGGACAAGCAAGTGCTTGTGTGTCGGGGCGGGTGGGCTCCGGTGACGGGGCCCGCCGGCCCCGGTGACCCAGGGCAGAGGAAGACGAAGGGCCCGGCCGGGGCGCGGGCGCTCAGGAGTCGGCGTCGGCGCCGAGACCCGCGGCGAGCTGCTCGAGGAGCCAGCAGCCGGTCCAGTCGCAGAGCTCGTACTGCACCCAGACGCCCTCGCGCCGGCGGCGGACGATCCCCGCCTGGTGGAGGACGCCCAGCTGGTGGGAGACGCCCTGCTGGCTCAGCGGCAGGCAGGCGGTGAGAGCGCTGACGGTGGCCCTGCCGCGTTCGTTCAGCACCTCGATCATCCTGATCCGGGTCGGGTCGGCCAACACCCGCAGCATCGCCACGAGCGTGTCGACGGTCTCCTCGGAGAGCGCCCAGCCGGGTCGGCGCCGGTCGGGTGTGGTGTGGTCGCGGTGCTCGTTCATCGTCGTTCCGAACAACAGGGGCGCGAACGACGAAAGTGGTCCCCCCACTCGTCATCCGGACCCGCCGCGGGCGAACCATCGCCCGGCGCCGGAGCACCTCGTGGAGGGCCTCACGGTCCCGGGCGAACTCGCCGGTCCGCGCGGCGCGAATCGCCCTATGACGTACCGCGGGGCCGGGAGCGCCGCGCGGCCTCACACCTTCGGGGCCAGGCTCAGTGCAGGCGCAGGACGGTCCCGACCAGGATCAGGCTCGGGTCGCCGGTCCCGATGCGGCCGGCATTCAGGCGCCAGAGCCTTCCGACCTCGACGGTGATCTGCTCCTCCGAGGCACCGGGCGGGAGGACCGCCTCGGCGATAGACCACAGGCACTCCCCTGCGCGGACGGTGTGTGAAACGTGGCCCCGGAGGCTGCCGGGGGCCTGCTCGGGTTCGACCGGCGTGGCGGGCGGGGGCGCCGCGGCTTCGGGTTCGGGTGGCGGGACGGGTTCCGGGGCGGGCGCCTCCTCGGAGGTCGGCGCGGCGGCGGTCGAGGACCCGCCTCGGTCCGGCCGACTTCGACCTGGAGTCGGTGCTGCGGCGGCCGCGCTCAACGCTTCCCCTTCGACCACGCCGCTCGGAGGCGGCGTCGTTTCGTAGCTCGGCCCCGATTCTTCTTCGTAGACCGGTGCCGGGGTCGGCGCGGGCGGCGCCGACGGCGCTTCGCTGACCGGCGGTTCGGGGGCGGGCGGCGATTCCACCGGCGCCGGTTCCGGCACAGGTTCCGTGATGGGAGGTTCCGGTTCGGCTTCCGGCGGAAGAGGTTCTTCTTCGGCTTCTTCGCCGACCCCGATCGCGACTTCCCCGAGCGCGGTTTCTTCGCCGCCGGGTCCGAGTTCGCCGCCTTCGAGCCCGGGGATCGACCCCGGCGCGGAACTCCCTTCGCCTTCGCTATCGGCTTCGCGGGCGAGGGCGAAGGCGGGTGCGACGCTTGCGAAGGCGAGGACCAGGCAGAGCGCGGCGGCCAGGATGCGCAATTGGCCGGGGGCAGGTCGGCGACGAACTCGCGCCGAGTGCGGGTGGTGTTTCGAAGGTGCCATCGTTCCTGCCTCCTCGGTTCGGTCTATCTGTTCAGTGGGTCCGCGACGCAGCGGTAGGACTTGGCGCCGGCCGGGTTGTCGGGGGTGAGCGCGACCGCGCCGGTTTCGCTGGTCACGTAGATCGCTTCGACCTCACCGGGCGTCGTGGTCGATGCGGAGACTTCGCCGGTCAACTCGCCGCCCGGAGCCAGCGTGATTTCGTTGTGGGTCAGCGCCATCGCCAGCTCCTGGTAGGTAGGGAGACGCCTACCGAGGGCCGACTGGTTGTCGGTCGCAGCGCATTCGAGCATCGCGCTGTGGAGCGAGGCTGGCGGACGGGCCTGCGTTTCGATGCAGGTGTCGGCCGCCGCGATCGTCCCTTCGGGACAACGCACGAGCAGCCGTTCGACACCGACGCCGTCGAGCCGGGCGGCTTCCCGGGCCTTCGGTACCGTCCCGAGCTTCGACTCCTTGATCACGCCGCCGCCGAGCGAGTTCTTCCTGATCTGGGCGGCGCCGATCGAGTGCTGCCGGATGTCGCGGCCGGAGATCTTGATCGCGGCGTAGGAGCTGCCGCCGATCGCGATGAAGAGCGCCGTCGTCGCGATCAGGTTGGCGTAGGTGAGGTGCCTGGTCAGGCCGTTAGACATGTTTCTTCCTCCTTCAATCGGTTGCCCGGACCTATCCCGAGCATGGTGCCCCTCTCACGTGGACGTCGACGGAATTACTTTCGCCTGCGAGGAGGGGCCAGGCAGCTTCGGCCGGCAGGCGGACGCGGAATCTGAACGTCTGCTTCCCGCAGGTACGTTTGAACGGGTAGCGGATCCGCCACGTCCCGTGCGCGGCGCTACGCGTGGTGCGGAAAGTCGACCATTCGTGGGAGAGGCGCACCTGCAGCTCGAGCAGCTTCCCCGCCACTGGCAGCGGGCGGCCCTCGACCCGGCCCGAGAAGACCACCGCGTGGCCGTTCAGGACGTGGGTGTGGTTGACCTTCAGCGACGAGTGGCCGTGGACCAGGAGTTCCGCGCCCGATTCCGCGGGCAGGGTCGTCGCCGTCCCGGCGTAGGCGAAGCGCAGGTCGGCCGAGGTCGCCGCCTTCGTTTCGTAGGCGAACCCTCCGTTCGCACCGGTCGTGAGGGTCGCGACCTGTGCCTCGGCCTCTTCGGGAGGCGTCGCGTAGACCTCCACCGTCGCCCCGGGGATCGCGTCACCCGCGGCGTCGGTGAGGCGGCCGGCGAGGCTGATCTTCTTGCCGACCTCAGTGGTGACCTTCGGTTCGAGGCCGGTGACCGCGCGCCTGACGATCCTCGCCTTGCCCTTGCGGTGGACGGTCCTCGTCACCTCGTGGCGGTGGAGGATCCCGGCCGAGAGCGAGGTCGGGGTCCGCAACGGCAGCGTGACCCGCATCTCACCGCCGCCGATCTTCGATTCGGTGCTGGCCAGGTTGCCGGCCCTGTCGCTCGCGCTCGCGCGCAGCTGGTATTCACCCGCGGGCATCGCCTGGTCTTCGATCCTCGACACCAGGTGTTCGCCTTCCAGCGTGCTCGGCAGTACCTGCCACTGGCCTGAGCCGACCTTGCTGATCTCGACTTCGCCCCCGGCGACCCCAGAGATCGCGTCGTTCACTTTGACCGAGACCCTGTCGGGGTCGGAGGCCTGGGTTTCTTCGAAGCCGAGCGTCGGCGGTTCGGGGTCGTAGCGCAGGCGCACCGCCACCGAGGCGTTTTCGGGCTGCACGTTTCCGGCGGCGTCTTCGCGCCACATCTGAGCTTCCCATTCCCCGGGGGCCGGGACGGTAAGCCCGTCGATCGCCGAGACCGAGGAGGAGGCGTCGGTGCCAGCGACGCATTCCTGGGTCCCGACCCTGCAGACCTTGTAGTGGGCGGCGGTGATCGGCGCCCTGTCGGGTTCGGGCTGGTTGGTCCAGCCGAGGTCGAATTCGTCGCGGTTTCGCCACGTGTCGCCGCCGGCGACCGAGACCGGCACCGCTCCGGGAGGGGTGTTGTCGATGTGGACGGTGACCGGGGCCGACTCGGCGGCGTTGCCGGCCGCGTCGACCGCGGAGACGGCGAGCTGTTGGGTGCCTTCCGACAACTGCTGGGTGTCGAGGACGACCTGGCCCGGGCCGCTCGGGCAGGGGATCCGCTGCGAGTAGTCGCACTGGCGCGATTCGCCTTCGCCGGGCGCACCGGCGACGAGGGCGTGCGCTTCCTTGATCCCGGTGTTGTCGGTGGCTTCGAAGCCGACCGTCTGGGTCCCGCGCACCCATTGCCCGGAGACCAACGGACTACCTGGTGTGATCGAGACCGACGGCGGCACGTCGTCGACGACGGTCGCTTCGGCGGTGAAGGTCTGCAGGTAGTTCTGGCCCTTGGCCGAGCAGTATTCGGCCTTCGGCGCGCCGACGCACACCACCCGCTGGACGATCTTGGCGGCGCCGCCGAGGCCGACCGCCCGCGGTCTCGGCCAGCTAGAGGCCTGTGCCTCGTCGGGACGGGGACAGCCGCGATCGGCACGGACGTTTTTGATCGGGACCGTCGTGCCTTCCGGCCGCACCGCGTAGAGCTGCAGGGCGTAGCGGCAGTCGCGCCGGTGCGCGTAGCCCGACCAGTGCAGGTCGGAGAAGGTCGTTTCGGGCGGCGCTTCGAGGACGAAGGCCGACTGCGACCCGACCGGGACGTGCCCGGTGCCGGCGGCGTTGGCGGTGACGAGCCCGCGCAGACCGGGACCGAGCGGGTTGCAGGCCCGCCTCCACTTCATCCCCCGGGTGGCGAAGTTCTCGAACGCGCCGGAGGCATATTCGCCGTTGGCCTGGCAGGTCGAGATCGTGAATTCGCCGGCGATCGCGGGCCGCGGGTTCGCCAGCGCGGGACCTCCGAGGGCGAGGACAGCGAGGAGCAGGACCAGCAGTCGTACGGGGACGGATCGGTGTGAGTGTCTGGAAGTCATGGTCCTCCGAACTGCGGGGCTTCGTGGGCGGGTACGACCTTCGGTTCGGCGCTCACGGTCGGCGCCGAGGCCGCTTCGGGTTCGGCTTCGGTCGGATAGTCGGGAGTGGTCGGTTCGAAGCTCGATTCGACCGGCGTTTCTTCTTCGGCCACCGGTTCCGGTTCGGATTCGGCTTCGACCACCGGTTCGGGTTCGCTCTTCTGTTCGGGAGCGGATTCCTGGTGCGGGGCGGGTTCATCGATCGTTTCCGGCGCGGGCTGGTATTCGACCGGCGCCGGCGGCATGACTTCCGCGGCCGGCTCTTCGGATTCCGGTGGCTTCGGCGCTTCCTGCTGCGTGGATTCCTGGCCGCCGAGGAGGTCCGCGATCGGGCCCAGCGGACCGGCACCGTTCTGGGCGCAGTAGGTGGCGCCGCCTCCGACGGCCAGACAGCCGGCGACGACTGCGGCGATCGCCCCCGGTCGCACCCCGGCCAGCGGGGTCGGGTCGACGGTGCGGGTGTAGGTCGCGGCCGCCTGCTGCCTGACCTGCGCGCCGCCACCGAGGATCTGGCGCCTCGCCGAGCCGATCGCGTGACCGGCGCGACCCGCGATCCGCTCGATCACGCCGGGGCTCGCGGCTTCGACGGCGGGCACCGGCAGCAGCGCGCCGGCCTTCGACTGCCAGGCTTCGAGCCGCTCGGCAAAGGCGGTGCATCGGCCACAGCGCTGCAGATGGCGGTGTGCCTGCTCGGCCTCCGGAGCCGAGGCAAGCCCGTAGATGAGGCGGGCGATGAGCGGTTCGCCCTGCAGGCAACCCCCGCCGACCTCGCGGGAGAGCACCGACCGCGCCTCGTCCATGATCGCGATCAGGTCCCGCTTCACGGACCGCTCGCTCACGCCGAGGCGGGTGGCGATCTCCGGTCGCTTCAGGCCGATGGCCCAGAGCGCGAGGATCCGGCGGCGCCGCTCCGACAGCGAGCCGGCCACCTGCTCGACCAGGATCGCCAGGTCCCGGTCGTCCTCGATCGCGACCAGTTCCGCCGCCGGGCCGGGATCCTCGGACGCCGCGTGCTCGATCGGTCCTTCGGTCGGATTGACCGGCACCATCCGGTTCTCGCGCCTGACCTCGTGGATCAGGTGCCGGTAGGCGGCGGTGCGGAGCCAGAGGTAGGCGCGGTCGGGCGTCGAGATCCCCTCGCCCTCCTCGAGGAATGCCTGGCATGCCTGCTGTACGGCGTCCTCGATCTGGTCGGCGGATCGGGTCGGGAACTGGTCGGCGAGCTGTGCGCGGAGGGCGCCTCCCCGATCCCCCTCGCGGGCGAAGCTGCGGAGCAGGCTGCCGGGATCTATCTGGGAAGAGGCAAAGGCCGGGGTGCTCCGAGAGGCACTCATTACCTCTACAGGGGAAGTCGGGACCAAAGTGGTCCCCCCACTCGTTTTCTGCGCACCTGCCACGCCGCCTCCGACCCATGTAGAAGGACTCATGACTCCGACTACTCAAAGGCTCTACCCAAGTAATCTAATCACTTAACTTCTGCTCATGCGCTCGTGGTGCCTGGATTGAATTGGCCTGGCGCCTACTCCGTAGTGAGTCCCAAAGCGTCCACCGACTGCTCCCGCATCCTGAACTTCTGCACCTTGCCGGTGACCGTCATCGGGAACTCCTCGACGAAGAGGACGTATCGCGGCACCTTGAAATGGGCGAGCTGTCGTCGGCAGTGCTCACGCACCTCCTCCTCGGTGAGCGAGGCACCGTCGCGGACCAGAACCCAGGCGCAGAGCTCCTCCCCGTACCGGGGGTCGGGCACCCCGACGATCTGCACGTCGGCGATCGCCGGGTGCGCGTAGAGGAACTCCTCCACCTCACGGGGGTACACGTTCTCACCGCCGCGGATGACCATGTCCTTGATGCGGCCGACGATCCGGCAGTTGTCGTCGGCCTCCATGGTGGCGAGATCGCCGGTGTGCATCCAGCCCTCGCCGTCGATCGCCTCGGCGGTCAGCTCCGGCTCGTCCCAATAGCCGAGCATCACGCTGTAGCCGCGCGTGCAGAGCTCGCCCGGCCGGCCCCTCTCGACCGTCCGACCGCTCTCGGGGTCGACGATCTTCACCTCCACGTGCGGGACCGGACGACCGACCGTGCTGACCCGGACCTCGAGGTCGTCGTCGCGGCGGGTCTGGGTGGAGACCGGCGAGGTCTCGGTCATCCCGTAACAGATGGACACCTCCGGCATGTGCATCTCCGAGACGACGCGGCGCATGACCTCGATCGGGCAGGGAGAACCCGCCATCACCCCGGTCCGCAGGCCGGCGAGGTCGAACTCGGCGAACCGAGGGTGCTCGAGCTCGGCGATGAACATCGTCGGTACGCCGTAGAGGGAGGTGCAGCCCTCGGCGTCGACCGCGGCGAGGGTCGCCTCCGGGTCGAAGCCAGGGGCCGGGATGACCGTGCACGCGCCGTGGGAGGTCGCCGCGAGGTTGCCCATCACCATGCCGAAGCAGTGGTAGAAGGGCACCGGGATGCAGATCGAGTCCTCCTCGCTGTAGCCGAGCAGCTCGCCGACCAGGAAGCCGTTGTTCAGGATGTTGCGGTGGCTGAGCGTCGCGCCCTTCGGTGCGCCGGTGGTGCCCGAGGTGTACTGGATGTCGATCGGATCCTCGGAGGAGAGCGCGCCGGCACGTTCGTCGAGGAGATCGAGGTCCGTCTCGGCATCCGTGAGCGAGTCCCACTCCCGGTCGCCGAGGAACACGGCACTCTGCAGTCGAGGGCATTCGTCCCGCACCTCGGCGACGGTCGAGCGATAGTCGCCGCCCTTGAATTCGGTTGCCGCGACCAGGAGCGTCGTGCCCGACTGGCGAAGCGCGTAGGCGAGCTCGTGCGCGCGGTAGGCGGGATTCAGGTTGACGAGGATCGCTCCGATCCGGGCGCTCGCGTACTGGACCAGCGTCCACTCGGCGCAGTTTGGCGCCCAGATCCCGACGCGCTCGCCCTTCGCGATCCCTGCGGCGAGCAGCCCGCAGGCGAGGCGGTCGACCTGCTCGTCGAACTCTCGGTAGGACCAACGGATGCCCTGCCCCGGACTGGCCAGAGCGGGGCGCCCGGGCCAACGAGCGGCCGTGCGCCGCAGGTTCTCCCCGATCGTCTCCTCGAGAAGCGACGGCGCCAGGGGACCGCCGGCCTGCGCGACGTCCGGACCCATCGGCCTAGGCAGTTCCTGCCTTGTGACGAGCCTCCTCCTGCTGGCGCAGCTCGATCCGCCGGATCTTGCCGGTCAGAGTCTTCGGCAGCGAGTCGACGAACTCGATCCGGCGGGGATAGGCGTAGGCGGAGAGGCGGTCGCGGACGAAAGCCTTGATTTCGTCGGCGAGCTCGTCCGAGGATTCGGCGCCCTCGGCCAGGACGACGAAGGCCTTGACCACCGAGCCGCGGCGCTCGTCGGGGGAGGCAACGGCGGCAGCCTCGGCAACGGCGGGATGCTCGAGGCAGACTGACTCGACCTCGAAGGGGCCGATCCGGTAGCCGGCGGCGATGATCACGTCGTCGGCCCTCCCCTCATACCAGACGTAGCCGTCGGGGTCTTCGCGGGCCGCATCCTTCGAGTGGAACCACTCGCCGCCGAAGGTCTCCTCGGAGGCCTCGGGCTGGCGCCAATAGCCCAAGGGGTAGTGAGGGTTGGATCGGGCGCGGAGGCAGATCTCACCGCGCTCTCCCTGGGCCACCGGTTTCTCGTCCTCGTCGAGGATCTGCACGTCCCAGCCGGGGAGCGGTTTACCCATCGACCCCTCGCGGACCTCCATCCAGGGGAAGTTGCCGCAGAGCGGATAGGACTCGGTGAGCCCGTAGTAGTCGAGCACAGTGACGTCGTACTGGTCCCTGAACCAGCGGATCGCCTCCGGGTTGAGGGGCTCGCCGGCCGAGCAGACGACCCGGAAGCGCTGGGGGTAGCGCTCCCGGGCGTCCGCGATGCCCATCATCGAGCGGATCGCCGTCGGGGTGGCGAAGACGTTCGATGCCGCGTGACGGGAGAGGAAGTCGAGCTGTTTGTGGGCGTCGAAGCCGCCCTCGCGCTGGTAGACCAGCTGCACGGCGCCGAGTCGCCAGGGGCCGAGCAGAGGGCAGATCCCCGCCGCCCAGGCCCACTCGCCCATGCCGTGGAAGCGCTCCCCGGCCTTCAGGTCGTGGCAGAGCTCGAACTCGTTGTGGGCGAGCAGATAGCGGTGAGCGTGGACAATCCCCTTGGCGAGGCCGGTGGTGCCGGAGGTGTAGTAGAGCTGGGCCGGGTCCTCGGCGGACGTGTCGGCGGTCTCGGCACGGTCGGACTCGGCAGCCAGGAGCTGCGGATCCAGGACCACGAGCCGCGGCCCCTCCAGATCCTCGAAGCGACCCGCGTTCGCCGCGTCCGTAACCAGCACTTTCGGTTCGGAGTCACCGATGCGGTGGGCGATCCCCTCGTCGCCGTAGAGGACCGACATCGAGAGCAGGATCGCGCCGAGCTTCCAGACGCCGAAGAAGACCGCCGCGGTCTCCGGGGTCGGCGGCAGGACGACGGCGACGCGGTCGCCCTTCTCGACGCCGAGCCCGGCGAGCAGGTTGGCGGCCCGGTTCGAGAGCGCCTGCAGCTCACCCCAGAGGACTTCACGGACAGCCCCTTCGTAGTTCTCGTGGAGCATCGCCAGGACATCAGCCGGGTGCCTGTCGCAGACGTCGGCGGCGAGGTTGTAGCGCTCGGGTACCTGCCAGCGGTGGGAGCGGCGGAGGTCTGCATAGCGATCGGCGCCATTCACAGCGCTGGCCCCTCCAATCCGCATCGGATCTTCTTCCATTGCCCCGCACACAAGCCGAGAACGCTTCCCCCGACCTTTACGCCGTCAGCATTTTCCATTCTCGCCCTTTGACATTCGATTGGCTTCTCTGCACCCGATCGACGCTTCGCCGACCATAGGACGCACTATGAGGTAACAGGCAACTCGATGTAGCTGGGATGATCGACGTCGTGGCAGATGCGCTGACGCGCCGATACGAACATCGAGGAACCTTGGTCGCCGGTGTTCAAATTCCGATCCCAGCGAGGGAACGAACTGCTCGCGATATCCACTCTGATCCGACGTCCTGCCTTGAACACCTTGCTGGTCGACCAGAGATCGATTTCTCGACGCCTGAGGGAGTCTGCCCCACTGGAGACTCGTAGGATTCCGTCACAGACATTGAATGCTCGTCCGTCGGGCCAGACCTCGCAAAGACGCACCACCCAATCCGTCGACGTGGCACTACTAACGGCGTGCAATACGACTCGCACCCGGCCGGTTACCTCGATGTCCCTCTCAAGGGGAGCCGTCGTGAAAACACAAACGTCCTCACGACCCTCGATGGAGCCTTGGTCAACCGGCCCTCCGGGGATCGCGGGAACCAACAAGATCTGGCCACCGAGCGTTGGTGTCGGATCGCCTGGATCGTAGACGTATTCCGAGTGGGGCTCCGCGCTTTCAGGTGGGCTAGTCGTGATACCTCCGCCATGGTGCAAGAACCATCGCTCCCCCTGGCTGCCAGTATCCGGCCACGCGGATAGGTCACGCCATTCGTTGCGGCCCATGACGAACAGACGCACCTGGGTGTCGGGCAGTGACAATGTCTCCTTGGGCTCGGTGAGGTGGCGCCGAAACCAATCCAGCTGGAGATCGGTGGTATCGCCACACCGGTTGTTTGGCGCCTCGTACCGCGCGCCGCGCGCACCGAAGGCGATCTCCCCGATGGGATCTGCGAATCGGCCGTGAGTCCACGGTCCGACCACCAGACGGGACTCTTGTCCCGTGCCTACCATTCCGAGAAAGTTGTCGATGGTGCCCTGGAGAAAGACGTCGTACCATCCGGCAATGTGGAGGCTGGGTACCTCGACCCTGTCGTATCGGCCAGCCACCCGACACCAGTCGGCCACTCCTGGCTCTCCGAGAGCCTTTATCGCACCCAACTCCTGAAATCGATACCGCTCAAGAATTGAGTTGGTGGCGACAGGGAGCTCCCAATATCCCTCCGCGGCGAGGCCATCGTAGTCGTCCAGCACCGCTCCGATCAGCCGGTCGGTGTCCTCTGCGCTCGCCTCGGAACGAGCCAGGGAATCGAGCCCGGTTTCCAGCGTCCAAGGTATCGTTAGGCCCAACTCCACCGCACCTCCGCGGGCGAAGAGTCCATCCATCGGGTCGGCCCAGGTCAGAGCAGGCGCGATCGCCTTGAGCGACGGGGGCTGTTCGATCGCTGCGCTCCACTGGGTGCTGCCGAGATAGCTCTCGCCGAAAAGGCCGACCTTCCCGTTCGAGAGTGGTAGGCCAGCCGCCCACTCGACCGAGTCGAAACCATCGACTCCCTCGAACCGGAACGGCTCCCATTCACCATCGGAGGAGAATCTGCCGCGCGTGTCCTGAACGATGACCATGAAGCCCTCGCGTGCCGCCTTGATCGGATCGAGCATCGTGGCAACCTCGAGAGATTCCTTCCCGTAGGGCGTCCTGGTGAGCAAAGTAGGGAAAGGCCCGGTACCGCTCGGTCGATACACGTTGGCCCGCAAAGTGGTTCCGTCACGCATCAAAGCGGGGACATCGAAGTCGATTTCCATCGACGGAGGTGCAGAGCGCCCATCACGAGCCGGGCTATGGTCCAAGGCCGTGTCGGAGTCGGATCCCATTCAGTGGACCTCCTCTGGCTCCTCGTACCACTTCACCCGGTCGCCCACGCGGTTCCGCATCTTCCACTTCCTCGACTTTGGCTCTTCTTCGATCCTCCGCTCAAGTAACGAAAGGCGAGTCGCGATCTTGCCTCTGGCCTCATCCGGAATATTGAACTGCGCAAGGGCATGTCTGCCTTTGGCGAGGTTGAGGGTCGTCGTGCGCCACAGGCCCCAGTCCGCAGCACAGAGCTCGGCGATGCGCGCCTGGTCGATCACATCTGGATCGGAATCGCCCAGTGCGTGCTCGTAGAGGAGGTTGTAGATATCAACCTGATCCTTCTCATTCATCTCGACGATCTGCAGCTTGGTGAGCAGCAGCTCTGCAAGAGGAATCGTATTCGCACGAACGCTCAACCTATCCTTGAGCTGAATTTCGTGGCACATGACGAACGCTCCGACGAAGACGTCGATCTGCCGATCATGGTGTTCGTCGAAGAACAGGAGACGCCGGCCGCCATTCAGTGCATTGAACTGCTCGGGCTCCTGATAGCCAAGCTCGGCCATAAGCTCCCGCAGTCGGCGATTCTGTCCATCTGCAGTCGCGAAGTCGATGTCCTTGTAGGGTCGCGGAATGAATGGCGAAGCGCCAACCGGCATGCTCAGCTCGATCGCAAGCCCACCAAGAAGCCGCAGGAGAACGCCAGCGCCCGCAGCGGCTTCAAGGATTCGGAGCGCCTCCTCGGGCATTCCCATGAGGGGAACTGCCACTCGGTCAGGTTCGACCCGTTCGGAATACATCTCCGTCATCGCCTCTTCTATCCTGCTACGAACTGGTGCCGGCGAATCTCCCCGTCGCCGAGTTCGATGATCGCCCCAGATAGGACCCCCTGGGTGTACTCGCTACCGGGATTGACGCAAAGCGTACGCCCAAGATGGTGCTCCCCCTTCCCCTCGTGGACATGCCCGTGGAGCGCCAGCAAAGGTTGGACATCGCAGATGAACTCCCTCACGGCCGTCGACCCAACCGGC
The DNA here is from genome assembly GCA_018268675.1 of Actinomycetota bacterium. Lineage (GTDB taxonomy): Bacteria > Actinomycetota > Thermoleophilia > Solirubrobacterales > 70-9 > VAYN01. Next base: position 87,827 of record JAFDWB010000077.1, on the reverse strand, counting down.
GCAGTCACCACGCCGACACCGGGCTTCATCTCCACCTTTAGTTCGTCATCGAGCTTCGGGGCCTTGTCGATCTCCGTGTCGAAGGGCGGTGGATGTATCACTGCGATCAGATTGTCTGGGTCCCGAACTGATTGGGTCATACGATCCAACTGGCTTCGAAGGTCCGGCTCCTCGAGCTCGCGCTCAGTGTCCCACGGCGTCCGATTCGAATAGCCGGTGGTGATCATGTCGTGCTTCTCATCGATAGAGATACACCTATCTTGCGCAAACTCCACGATGTCCGACCCTTCCAGTGCCGAATCGATCTCCAGGAAGTCGTCGTTTCCGGGAGCCATATAGCAGCGAACGCCGGATCCGCGCAGACGTTCCTCAGCCAGTGCGACCCAATCGGCGATCGACTGCGTGACCACCTCACGAAACATTCGGTCCCGTTCCTGCTCGATCTCCAATGCCGCCAGCTCGTCTGCGCTGCCGACAACCGGATAGTGGCCGAATCGCCGAATGCGGTCCTTCAACTCCGTCATTTCGCTCTGCGAAATCCCTCTCAACTCATCTTCGCCGTACCGCGCATCGAACGTGCCGTCTCCGCGCCTGACGATCGGTACGAGCATCTTGCCCGTCATGTCCCCGCCTAGGATGAGGTGACCCACATCGTAGAATTTGGCGGCATTGAGAAATTTCCGAAAGCATGCATCGGAGCCATGGACGTCCGTGGCGAAGAACAAACGTGTGCCGTCCTTCGCCCTACTCCCGCCCGAGGCGCGCTTCCCGTTTCGCGAAAATAGACCCATACTGCTCACTCCGCCGGAATCGTCTTGTATGCGAGGTCCAAGTCCACCCCGCGACGGGCCTGCACCGCCTTGGCGACCAAATACCAAGCAGCGCCAATACCGAGTGCAACTCCCACCGTCACATACGCGATCCACGGGTGCCCGATACCGATATTTTCGTGAAAGGGGATGATCACCACAAGGACAAAAGCCTCGAAGGCCGCAGCGCAGATTGAAGTCAGCACGATCACTGGCATCCCGAATACCTTCCAGTCCGCAGGCGTGCCTCGATAGAGGTCAGGACGTCTGAACGGAAGCAAGACACCGCAAACAGCGCAAATCAGCATCGGTACTGCAGTGAAGAGGATGGCGTAAGTAAAGATCGTAAGGATGTTGGGATTGATCCGATACCAAATGACCCCCACCGCAAACAGCACAAACGCCACGACAATTGAAAGCTCGGGCGTGTGCGTCCTGTCACTTACTTTCGCCAGCGCCTTTGGCGCGACACCATCAAGCGCCCACACGAACGGGGCCCGTTGTGCCATCTGCATGTTCCCGTATAGAAATGCGGGAAACACGCCGAGAAACGCAAGAGCAATGAACACAGCAATGACCGTACTGCCCGACGCCAATGCCGAAAAGAGGCTGAAGTATGAGCCATTTTCGACCGGAAACAGACCGCCGGTTGCGGCGGTGAAGAAGTGAGCACCTGCGGTGCTGAGAAAGATGACGCCGCACACCAGAAGCGCTAGGCCCTGAAATAGGCCACCGCCGACGATGCTCCAGAGCTGACGTTTGCGCTGCCCGGCGCCCTTCATCTCTCCGTTGAGGTAGACGCTGAAGAAGGCGGCGGTGACCACCGACTCCATCGTGAAGATCGCGCCGATCGTGTTTCTCGTCGAATAGCCGCTGCCGTAGAGCCCTTCCTTGAGGCCAGCGCTGACAGTCTTTTCATAGGTGCCATGTCCGGCGAACGAATTTATCGAGTTGATAAAGCTGTCATGGCTCGTGAATAGCATGGCAAGCGTCGCAACCAAGAGCCCAGCGATTGCGATGAGGTAACCGATGAAGATCACTTTTAGAGCGTGCTTCGTCCCCCAGATCGACAAGATCGTTAGTACGGCACCAACCCCAAGCGCTATCCACATTGACCATGACGGCTGATTTACCGTTGCCGCCGCATTGATCCACCATTCGTTTCCGGTTACCGATCCGATCGTGTCAAAGGCGGATCCCAAACCGATGTTTGCCAGGTAATAGGCCGACGCGGCGCCCAGAGTGATGATCGTCCCGAAGTACAGCGTAACGTTGGAGGCCATTCCCACGATCGGGTGCAGAATGCGTGACGCATATAGGTAGTCACCCCCTGCCCTCGGCATCGCCACCGCGAGAAGCGCGAACGAAACCCAGACGAAGAGCGACAGACCGATCGTTATCAACAGCGCAAGCACAAGGTTCGCGCCTGGGAATGCGACCGCCGCAAAAAAGAACCCGACCGCCAGGCCCAGGCTGATTCCCTGAATGGCGGCACCATTGACCACCATCATCTCGAGAAGCGACCCCTCTCTGACGAGGCCCGTCGCCTTTCTCGTATAGAAGCTGGCTGCCTTACCTGCGGGTCCGGCCCCGCCAGGTTCTGCAGCAGGGGTAGCGTCGGTCGTCGACACGATCTCCTCCTCATTGATTGCCTCGTAACCCAGTACCCGGGTGATCTAATCACATAATCCCTAGACCGTCAAGGCCTGGGTCCAAGATTCATTCCGGCCAGCGTTACGCCGAAGAGCTCGCGTCCGCGTAGGCCAAGTCCTCTCAGAGGGGTTCAGTCGCGGTGTCAGCTCCCAGCGGGATGGGCCCCGTGAAGCCAGAGCGCAGGAAGGCGCCACAGGACCGATCTTGTCGGAGAGGGTCTTACCAGCGATGACCCCGCTTGACACCTGCACATTCGGCGAAAAGCACCATCGCCACCGCCTGTTCAATCCCGCCTCGGACTGGCCCGCGCCAGTCTCGGTTGGCGCCGTCCATCTGCGCCGAGCAGTCAATCGTTCGCAAGGAGCCGGCTGGTGGCTTGCCGCGTCGTCAGACTGCGCGGTCAACCCCGCGAGAAGGCGATGGCGCGAAGGTCGCTGGCGAGGGCGTCATTGCCCACACGAGCGCTACATCATCGTCGCCTACGTTTTCGGCGCTATAGGTCCGCCCGGGCGGAAAATAAAACGAATCGGACGGTCCGAGCGTCGCGGCGCCCGCGTCGGTCCCGTCCCAGGTAACGCGGAGCGTGCCGTTCTTGACGTAGTACGTCTCGTGGGTGTGATCGTCTGCGGTCCAGCTTACGCGTTCGGTAGACGGTCTGATCCAGGCAAGCGCAAATACGAGAGGCGAACCCTGGACCTCTGCGTCGACCAGCACCCCGATCTCAAACCCCCGGTCATTCGTCTCGATTCGACGACGTGCTGCCGATGCCGGCAACTTTATGGGTGACGTTGATGGCGTCCGGCTCATTCTTTCTCCAGAAGTCGGTCGGCGGGCCTAACTTTCGGCAGGATTTCCGAATTCTCCGCGACGCGAAGCGCCATTGCGGCGATCGTAAGGGTTGGGCCGCCAGGTCCGCCGCCCAATGAAGGCAGGAAGGCGGCGTCCACGACGTGTACGTTTTCCAACTCGTGCGGTCTGCAATATGGATCCAGAACAGAAGTGTCTGGATCCGCTCCCATCCTCATGGTTCCTGACTGATGGGCATTCGTCTCAAGGCCGAAGTGTTTCCAGACAACCAGCGGGTAACCGGCACGCCTCATCATCTTTCGCGCCTCTCTCACCAGCTCGCGATGCCGGCGAATGCTCGTGGGCTGCCACTCCAAGCGGATCCCCCCGCCTGGAGAGAGCACCACACGGTTCGATTCGAGTGGACAATCCTCCGTCATCAGCCACCAGTCGATCGAGCGGGAGGCCACCCGTTCAGCAAACCATTTGGGAACCCAAGGGAGGGAACCGGTGATGTGCTCGTGGAGCACCTTCCCAGTCGTCTGAAGCGAGCCCAGCCGCCGATGCGCGCCCGTCTCGCTGAGGTAGAAGTCGTTAAGACCGAGGGTCTTTTGGAACGAGGTTTCGTTGGGTCGCCTCGGGTCGACCCCTGACAACGCAGAATCTCGGTGCTGGATGTAGTTCCTGCCCAGCTGATCTGAGGAGTTCGCAAGCCCCAGCGGATGGCTACTCGAAGCAGACCGTAGAAAGAGTGCGGCACTGTTGGCCGCCCCCGCGCCGACGACGAAAGCATCCGCGGACGCCTTCTTCAACTCCCCTCGGTGTCTTACCTCGACGGCCACAACCCTCTTCCCGGTGCGGTCGGTCAGCAAGCGCTCGGCCTGACAGTTGGTAACTATGGATACGGTCGGACTCTCAAGCGCAGGCCTGACGCATCGAACGTCTGCATCGCACTTTGCGTGCAATGGGCAGGAAAATCCATCGCAGTAGCGGGAGCGCACGCAGCCCCCGCCATCGCCATAATCGACCCCCATCGGCAAAGTGTAGGGATTGAGACCCTGATCCCGAAGGCGCGCCGCGAGACGCTCGACCTCCGGCTCATGCTCTAGCGCGAGATGTGGAAATGGTGTGCTTCGAGGTGGTTCCATCGGATCCTCGCCCGTTTTTCCCCTGACGCCCCAAATCTTCTCAGCCGCCGCATAGTAGGGCTCGAGATCCTCGTAGCTGATTGGCCAGGCGGGCGATGGGCCCTCGTCGAGACCATACTCTTCGAAATCGGAGGGTCGCATACGCGCCAAGCATGCGCCGAACATCTTGGTCATGCCGCCGACGTAGTAATGGTTCGAGCCGCGGTAGCGCTTGCCCTTGTGTTCCCAGTACTCGTCAGGCTTGTAGCGGGACTTAGCCACCGTGTCCTCCGGTGACCAGTTCTGCGCCTCGACGGGCAGGAAGTCACCACGCTCGAGGATCAACACCTCGAGACCCGAGTCTTTGAGGGCGTAGGCCATCGTCCCAGCGCCGGCACCGCTACCGATGATGATCACGTCTGCGCTCAGGTCCTGGCCGCTCATCGTTTCTCCTTTCAGTCCCCCAGGTGGCTAGTGATTATATCATTACATCACGTGTAGGAAGTGCGACCCTTAAACGTCTCCGAGTGCGGGTGCGTGGTCAGCTCGATCGCGTTGCCGAACGGGTCGCCGCAATAGCAGAAGAGAAAGTGCTCGCCGGGGAAGATCGGCAACACCTCGGTCCGCCGGGTGCCGCCCGCCGCCGCGATCCGTTCCGCCGTCCGCTCGATCTCGACGACGACGACGGAAAGATGGGAGACACCGATCCGACGGAAATCGAGCCCCCCGGCCTCCGGTCGCGGCGCCGGGAACTCGAACAGCTCTAGCGTCACCTCGCCCGGCAGCGCCAGGTGGGCCTGGCGGAAGGCGACGTCCCCCTCGCCGAATACCTGGCGCAGCTGCTCGGCCATACCTGGCTGAGCGCTTGAAACGTCGACCGGCCCCATCAGGAGTGGCCACCCGAAAACCTGCGAGTACCAGGTCGCTGCAGCATCGACGTCGGGCACGGTGATCCCGACGTGGCCGAGGCGGACCGCGCCGCTCATGACACCGCGGTCCAGCGGCCGCTCTCGGCCGAGTCGAGGGCGGCAGCCACCACCCTGCTCACCTCGGCGCCGTCGGCGAAGGACGGCTCAGTGGCCGCATCGCCGCGGGCGATCCCGCGCAGGGCGTGGCCGAGCCCGATCGTGAACGCGTCGCGGTAACCGACCCCCTGCCCGGAGACGGCGACGAAGCGCGAGACATCGGGCTGGGCACCGCCGATCAGGACGCGCCGGAAGCCGTTCGCCGGGTCGGCGGGATCGCCCTGCAGGACCTCGATCTCGTTCGAGCGCTCCCACGAGAAGCGGATCGCGCCGCCGTCGCCGACGAGGTCGAAGCCGAGGTCGCATTTGTGGCCGCGGAGCGCCCAGCTTGCCTCCAGCACGCCGCCGGCGGCGCTGTCGAACTCGACCATGATCGAGATCAGATCGTCGATCTTCGTGTCGCCCGGGCGATCGACGATCGTCCTCGAGTTGGCGCAGAGCCGGCTGATGTCGCCGCAGAGGTGACGGGCGATATCGATGATGTGCGAGCCGAGGTCACCCAGCGCGCCGGCTCCGGCGTCGGCCGGTCGGGCGCGCCAGCCGAGGTCGAGGGCGGCGTCGGCGGCATAGTCCTGCAGAAGCCAGCCGCGGAAGTGCTGCGGGCGGCCGACGGCCCCTTCGTCGACCAGCTGCCGGGCCCAGGCGATCGCCGGCCACAGGCGGTAGTAGAAGCAGACCTGGGCGAGCCGGCCGCTGCGCTCCGCCACCGCGGCCATCGCTAGTGCGCTCTCCAGATCGTGGGCAAGCGGCTTCTCGCAGATCACGTGCTTGCCGTGCTCGAGTGCGTCGATCGCGATCTCGGCGTGGAGGACGTTCGGGACGGAGACGTCGACCACGTCGACGTCGTCGGCCCGGGTAACCTGGCGCCAGTCGGTCTCGACCCGCTCCCAGCCCCACGCGCGGGAGAGCTCCTGGGCGCGATTCTCCGCGCCGTCGGCGACCACCGCGAGGTCGACCCCCTCCGGCCCGTCATCGTAGGTCCCGACCACCGAGCGGTACCCGGCGCTGTGGACCTGGGCGATGTAGCCGGCGCCGACGATCCCGACCCGGACCTTCCCCGAGCGCGTCATCTACTCCTCCTCCGTTCTTCTTCTGCTGGGTGTCAAATTTCCGTGCGGTGGCCCGAGGTCGCAGCGGCGAGAACCGCGTCGCAGACCTCGGCGCAGCGCAACCCGTCGAGGAACGTCGCTCCGTGGGGCGCGACCTCCCACGCCCCGGCGACGGCACCGAGGAAGTGCCGCAGCTCATGGCTGAAGCTGTCTCCCCAGCCGATCCCGTGCCCGCGCGGCCACCACAGCTCGGCGAACGGATGCTCGGGCGCGGTGACGCTGATCGTAGTCGACCCCCGTGCGTCGGCGAAGGTCAACTCGTTCGGCGAGCGGACGTCGAAGGTGACCGAGCCTTCCGAGCCGTCGATCGCCACCGCGCTCTCCAGCACCTGCCCGGGAAGGACCCGCGCCGCCTCCATCGTGCCGATCGCGCCGCTCGCAAACTCGACCGTGGCGACCACCGCATCCTCGACGTCGACCTCGACCCCGGCGCGCTGCGGCCCCCAGGTCCGGGTCGCGCCACCGACCGCCGTGAACTCGCCGACCAGGTAACGGGCAACGTCGACGTGATGGGCGAGCAGATCGCCGACGACGCCGCTGCCTGCGGTCTCGCGCCGCAGGCGCCAGGCGGTCTCGGCCTCGCCGGGAACGGCGCCCGAGCCGAGCAGGAACCGCGAGCGGAACTGGCGCGGCGCCCCGATGTCGCCGCGCTCGATCAGTTCCCTGGCGAATCGGATGGCGGGGAGGAACCGGTAGTTGAAGGCGCACATGTGCAGTACGCCAGCGGTCTCGACCGCCTCCAACATCTTCCGCGTCTCGGCCGCGTCGCGACCGAGCGGCTTCTCGCAGATCACGTGCTTGCCTGCCCGCGCCGCGGCGATCGTCGGCTCGGCGTGCAGGTGGTTGCTCGCCGCGTTGTCGAAAACCTCGATCTCCGGATCCTCGACCAGCGCCCGCCAGTCGGTGCTCGTCCGCTCCCAGCCGTAGCGGTCGCGCATGCCGTCGAGCTTCTTCTGATCGCGGCCACAGATCGCCCGAAGCGCCGGGACGGCGGCCGGGTGATCCTCGAGCGTGCGGACCGCGTCGAGGCCGCGTGAGTGGGCCCGACCCATGAAGGAGCTGCCGAGCAGGGCGACGCCGATCCGGCGGGTTGTCTCCGCCTGGCTCAAAGGCCGGACCTCCGCCGCGTCGCCGCCTCGATCACCTCTACGCTCGCCTCAAGATCACCCAGCGGCGACCCGACGCCGGGCACCCGGTCCTGCTCGATCGTCGCGAATCCGTCGTACCCGCACCGCTCGAGGGTCGCCAGCACCGCGTCGAGGTCGACGACGCCCTGACCGAGCGGGCAGAACACACCCGCCTCGATCGCCTGCCAAAAGGTCAGGCCGCGGGTGCGGACGTCGGCGATGACCTCGCGGTCGATGTCCTTGAGGTGGAGGTGGACCAGGCGCCCCGCGTGGTCGGCGAGCGCCGCCTCGGGGTCGATGCCCGCATAGGCGAGGTGCCCGGTGTCGAGACAGAGATCGAGGTCTGTGTCGGCGAGGAGGCGCTCCAGCTCGTCCTCGAACTCGAGGTAGCCGCCCGCGTGGGGGTGGACGGCCGGCCGCAGCCCATTCTCGCGGGCGGTCTCGGCGACCGCGCGGATCGCATCGAGCATCTCGGCCCATCGGGCCGGGGAGAGGCGCGGTGCGGCCTCCGAGCGACCGGCGGTGGCCACCCGTTCCTCGGAGGGCCTGTCGATGATCACGAGCACCGAGCCACCCGCCGCCGCGATCGCCGCCGAAGCGCGTTCCGCCGCCGCCAGCACCCGCTCCAGCTCGGCCGGGTCGTGAAGGTCGTCGAAGATGAACGAGCCGACCGCGGTGAGCGAACGCGAGTCGAGCGCGTCGCGGAGCGCCGCCGGCTCCTCGGGCAGGTAGCCGACCGGGCCGAGCTCAAGCGCGTCGAGCGAGGAGCTCGCGATCTCGTCGAGCACTTGCCCCCAGGGCGGATTGTTCGGGGCGTCGGCGAAGTCGACGCCCCAGGTCACCGGTCCGGTGGCGAGCCTCATCGGTGCTGACCTCCTTTCGGATCGTGGGGTGGATGCAGGTAACTGCGCTGCGCGGCGCGGCGCGCGCGGTGCTCCTCGCTCAGCTTCGCGGTCTCCGCCGAGGTCGCGATCTCGGGTACCCCGAGGTCCCAGAAGACCCCGCTCGGCGGCAGCGCGCCGTCGCCGCGGGTGTTGCATACGATCACCGTGGTCTCCCCACCTCCGCGCGCCTCGCGCAGGGCCGCGGCCAGCTCGTCCGCCGACCCGGCGGCCGCGGCGCGACAGCCCATGCTGGCCGCGTTGCCGACGAAGTCGACCGCAAACGGCTCACCGGTCGGCAGTCTGCCGTCGTCGCTGCGCCGGCGGAACTCGTTGCCGGCGCCGGTCCCCGTGTTGCCGACCGCGAGCGCGTTGATCGACTGGTAGCCGCCGTTGTCGAGCACGACCACGGTCAGCTTCAGCCCCTCCTGCACCGCCGTGGCCAGCTCGGTCGGCTGCATCAGGTAGGTCCCGTCACCGATCACGACGAAGACCTCGCCATCGGCGCCCTCGCGCAGGCGGATGCCGAGCCCGGCGGGGATCTCATGACCCATGCAGGAGAAGGCGAACTCGATGTGGGTGAAGCTGCCCGGCGGCGTCTCCCACATCTTCAGCAGGTCGCCGGGCTGCCAGCCCGCCGCGGCGACGACCCAGTCCCCCGCCCGCGTCTCGTCGTTGATCACCTTCAGTACCTGGGCCTGGAGCATCGCCCCGTCCTTGCTCGGGTCTTCGGCGAGATGTGCGCCAAGCTCCTCGCGCCAGCTCGCGGTCGCCGCCCTTGCTTCGGTCGACTGCTCGGGCCCGGCGCGCCAGCCGCCTAGCGCCTCGTCCAGCGCCTCGATTCCGGCGCGGGCGTCGGCGACCAGCGGCGTCGCCGAGAGCTTGTAAGCGTCGGTGGCATTGGCATTCAGACCGACGAAGCGGACCTCCGGATCCTGGAACAGCGACTGGGATCCGGTGGTGAAGTCGCTCAGCCTGGTGCCGATGCAGAGGACCAGATCGGACTCATTGGCGATCCGCGCCGCAGCGGGGGTCCCGTTCACGCCGACTCCGCCAAGCAGCACCTCCGAGTCCGCGAGCGCACCCTTGCCGGCCGACGTCTCAGCAACCGGGATCTGGTGACGCTCGGCGAATCGGTGCAGGGCCTCCTCGGCCGCCGAGTAACGGACCCCGCCACCGGCGATGATCAGCGGACGCCGGGCACCTTCGATCAGCTGCACCGCGGCGGCCAGCTCCGCCTCCGCAGGAGGGCGGCGGGTGACCGACCAGGTCCGCGGCTCGAAGAAGGCGCGAGGAAAGTCGAAGGCCTCGCCCTGGACATCTTGGTGCAGCGAGATCGTCACCGCGCCCGTCTCCGCCGGGTCGAGGAGGACCCGCATCGCCTGCGGCAGCGCGGTCAGCAGTTGCTCGGGCCGCGAGACGCGATCGAAGAAGCGACTCAGCGGGCGAAAGGCATCGTTGACCGACTCGTCCGCGCTCGTGCCGCCCTCGAGCTGCTGCAGGACGACGCCCTGGCGCCGGCCAGCGAAGGTGTCGCTGGGCAGGAGGAGCACCGGCAGCCGGTTGGTGGTGGCGGTCGCCGCACCGGTCAGGAGGTTGGTCGAACCCGGCCCGATCGATGCCGAGCAGGCGAACGTCGCCAGGCGGCGGCTGGCCTTGGCGTAGCCGAGGGCGGTGTGGACCATCGACTGCTCGTTCTTCGGCTGGAAGAGCGGCAGCTCCGCCCCCTCCTGCTGGACGGCCTGGCCGACGCCGAGGACGTTGCCGTGGCCGAAGATGCCGAAAATCGCCGGGATCGCCCGTTGCGTCTGGCCGTCGCGCTCGGAGAACTGGACCTGCAGGAAGCGGACCAGGGCCTGGGCCGTCGTCAGGCGGACCGTCGAGTCCGTCATCGGGCGGTCCACCCCCCATCGAGGATCAGGCTGGAGCCGGTCATCAACGACGCCGCCGGGGAGGCGGCGAGAACGACCGCACGAGCCACCTCGTCGACCTCGCCAAACCGTCCCCGTGGGATCTGGGCGAGAAGCTCGGCGCCGATCTCCGGATCGTCCAGCTGCGCGGCGGTCATCGCCGTGCGGACGAAGGTCGGGGCGACCGTGACGACCCGGATCCCGGCGACGGCCAGCTCCACGCCGAGCGCCTTCGTAAGCCCCTCCAGCGCATGCTTGCTCGCGCAATAGACGCTCCGGCTGGCGGCACCGACGTGACCCATCTGCGAGGAGACGATGACGACCACGCCGCCGCGCTGGGCGGCGAGCATCTTCTTGACCGCTGCCTGTACGGTGAAGAACACGCCTCTCACGTTAAGGGCGAATAGGCGGTCGAAGGTTTCCTCGTCGACGTCGACAAACGGCTCTGGCTGATTTGCGCCCGCCGCCTCGACGAGCACGTCGACCCGCTCGAACTGTTCGAAAGCGCTGACGATCGATTCGGTCGAGGTGACGTCGCAAACGGCGATCTGCGCCTCGGATCCCCGCTCGGCGACCGTCTCGGCGACCGCAGCTAGATCGCTTTGGGTCCGCCCTAGCAGGACCACCCGCTCCGCCCCCGCTGCGGCGCATGCCTCCGCAACCCCGGCGCCGATGCCGCGGCCGGCGCCGACCACTGCGATCGTCCGGTCCTCGAGCCGGAAATCGGAGTCGCCGAAGCTCACGACGCCACCTCGGTCTCGATCCGATCGAGGCGCATCGTCGCGGTCAGTCCGTGGCCCTCGAAATGCTCGGCGCGAGAGATCGCCGCCACCGCCGGGGCGACGCGCTGCGTACCCTCCTCGGTCAGGCGCTGGTAGGTGCAGGTCTTGAGGAACTTGCCAACCCAGAGGCCGCCGGTGTAGCGGGCGGCGCGCATCGTCGGTAGGACGTGGTTGGTGCCGACGGCCTTGTCGCCGTAGGCCACCGTCGCCTGTCGCCCGAGGAACAGCGAGCCGTAGTTCTTCAGCTCGGCTAGATAGTCGTCCAACTCCTCTTCCTCGACTTGGACCTCAAGGTGCTCCGGCGCGATCTGGTCGGAGAGGGCGACGGCAGCGGAGCGATCGGCGACGACGGCAATCGAGCCGTGCGCCTTCCAGGCCGCGCCAGCAACCTCACTGGTCGGCCACGTCTCGAGCAGGCGGTCGACCTGCACCATGACCTCCTCGCCGAGGCCACGATCGGTGGTGATAAGCACCGCAGGAGAGGTCGGTCCGTGCTCGGCCTGGCCGAGAAGATCGGCGGCGACGAGTTCGGCGTCGGCGGTGGCGTCGGCGATGATCGCCACCTCCGTCGGTCCGGCGAGCAGGTCGATCCCGACCTCGCCGAAAAGCTGCCGCTTCGCCTCGGCCACGTACGCGTTCCCGGCGCCGACGATCATGTCGGCGGGCTCAAGATCCTCGATCCCAAAGGCCATCGCAGCGAGCCCCTGCACCCCGCCGAGACAGATAACATGGTCAGCGCCGGAGGTGGCCATCGTGTACAACATCACCGGGTGGATGCCCTGATTGCGCTGCGGCGGGGCGCAGGCGATCACACGCTCGACCCCCGCGACCTTGGGGACGATGACGGTCATGAAGGCCGAGGCGAGCATCGGATACCGGCCGCCGGGCACGTAGGAGCCGACCGTTTGCACGGGGATGTGACGGTGGCCGAGCGTCACGCCGGGCAGCGTTTCGACCTCGAGCTCTGACATCGACTCGCGCTGAGCCGTGGCGAAGCGGCGCACCTGGGCCTGGGCGAATGCGACGTGTTCGGCGAGCTCGGTGTCGATCCCGCGTTCGGCCTCCCGGATCTGGTCTTCGCCGACGACGAAGGAGGGCGGATCCCAATCGTCGAGTTCGCGAGAGTAGGCACGGATCGCCATCTCCCCCTCGCGTTCGATCCGGCTCAGCATCTCGCTCACGGTGCGCCGCACGTCTTCGGTCACCTGGGCGCTGTAGATCGGGGCCTGCTTGAGGTACTCGGTCATCGTCCGAACGACTCCTGTTCTGGTTCGAGGATTCCGCGCATCCAGGCCGCGGCCGAATCGACCGCCTGGGCGCATAGCTTGGCGTCGGTCCCGTGGATCAAGGCGGCGGCGCGCTGCAGTGCCGCGGTCGGAGCCGCCTCGAGGCTGCCCGCGAGGGCGAAGTGGACGTCATGGTCGGCGCAGGCCTGCGCCACCTGCTCGAGTGCATCGAGAAGGTCTGGGGCCGCCATGTCCAGGGGCGCCCCGAGCGAGAAGGAGAGATCGGCGGTGCCCACGCAGACCGCCTCGATGCCCGGCGTGGCGACGATCTCGGCGATCCGCTCGACCGCTATCCGGCTCTCGATCTGGATCCAGATCGAAGGCGCGCCCGGGCGCGCGCCAGCGGTGCGATTGCGTAGAGCAAGACGCCGTGGTCCCCACCCTCGACTACCTGCTGGCGGGTGTGTCGCCTGGGCGACGGCCGTCGTCACGTCGGCCGGACCGCGGACGTCGGCGATCACGAGCCCGTCGGCCCCAGCGTCGAGCACCATCGTGATGAGACCATGTGCATCGGCGGGCAGGCGCACCAAGGCGAGCGCGCCGGCGGCCTGTGCGCCGATGATCATCTCCTGGGCATCGCGCGGACCGAGCGCCGCATGCTCGAGGTCGATCCAGACGAGGTCGAACGGCTCGGCGAGCAACTCCGCGACCGCGGGACCGGGAAGGGTGAGGACCGTACCGCTCAGGCGGCGACCCGCGGCGAGCTTGTCGGGGAGCCGGTCAACCATGGATCCCCGCTCCGTCGGACCCGAGCTCGGCGAGGCCGATCGACCCAAGCACCTCTGGATTGGCGAGGTCCGCGGGGCGGCGACCGGAGAGGACGTCGATCACCGAGGCCGTCGCCCGGCGCGTCATCTCGCCCACCGATTCGACGCTGAGGCCGGCGTTGTGTGGACTGAGGACCACGTCCGGCCGTGCACCGAGGTCGTCCAGGCGTGGTGGCTCGCTCTCGAAGACGTCTAGCGCGGCGCCTTGTATCCGCCCTTGCTCCAGGGCCGCGAGCAACGCCGCTTCATCGACGATCGGCCCGCGGGCGGTGTTTACGAGAATGGCCTCGGGTCGCATCAAGGCGAACTGTTCGCTACCGATCAGGTGGTGGGTCTGAGGAAGAAGTGGAGCATGGAGCGAGACGACGGTGGCGCGCCGAAGGAGCGTCTCGAGCGGAACCGCGACGCCTTCACTGGAAGAGGTGGCGGCGGGGTCGGCGACCAGTATCTCGACGTCGAAGCCACGCAGGCGGCGGGCGACGAGCCGACCGATCCGGCCGAATCCGATCAGACCGACGGTGGCGCCGTGGAGGGTCCAAGGGGTGTGGCCGCCGGTCCGGTTCCACTCCCCGCGGCGCACGCCGGCGTCGTGCTCACAGATTCGACGCAGCGCGGCAAGCATCAGCGCAACGGTGTGGTCGGCGACCGTCTCCTCGTTGGCACCGGGGGTGACGGTGACCGCCACCCCACACTTCGTCGCCGCGTCGATATCGATCGAGTCGACCCCCACCCCGACCCGGGCGATCACCCGCAGGTCGCGGCAATCGGCGAGGAGATCGGCGTCGAAAGGGTCGGTGCTGACGATCGCCGCAGCGACACCCGTCAGGAAGCCACGCATGTCGGCGGTAGTCCGGGCGCCCCGTTTCGGCTCCAGCCGCACAGCCAGACCGGCTTGCGCCAGCGAGGCTCCGAGGCCGTCACCATCGACGTCGTAGTCCGGCCAGGTGACGAGGACCTCCCGGGTCCCGCGACGCCCAGCCGAGGAAATCTCGACCGAGGACATATAGTGATCTAATCACTACATGACTTGAATTGCAAGGAGGACAAGGGCCTACCCCTAGGCGACGAGGAGTAAGGCGTACGCGCCCTAGGAGCGGCTCAGCGGCCCGCAGCAGCAACAGTGGGACGGCGGCGGCGACCCTGGCCCCGGCGATATTCGTCGAGGTAGCCTCCGACCGTGTCCAGATGGTCGCTCATCGCCGCGCGCGCCTTCCTCTCGTTGCCCGCAGAGATGGCGTCGAAGATCCGCCGATGCTCGGGCAGCGCCCGCTCGAGCCGGTACTGCGGGCGGGCCAGTGGATACCGGGCCACCAGAAGGGCCGAGTGGAGGCGCTCGACCAGGCTCGCCAGCGGACGATTCCCGGTGGCGGCGATCAGCGCCTGGTGGAAGGCGATGTCGGCTTCATGGAAGAGCTCCTCGGCCGCATGGCCGGGTGGCCGAGCCGTGGTCTCCTCCATCCGACCCATCGCCTCCGCCAGCCGTTCGAGATCCGCCTTCGTCGCCCGCTCGGCGGCCAGTCCCGCCGCCTCGACCTCGAGGATCCGCCGGCATTCGAGGTACTCCTTCAGCACCTCGACGCCCTGATCGGTCTCCAGCGTGGCGGCGAGCACGTCGGCATCGAAGACATCCCATGACTCGGGCGGATTGACCGTGGCGCCTTTCCCGTGTTTGACGGTGATCAGACCGCGTTCCTCCATTGCCCGGATCGTCTCTCGCGCGACGCCCCGGCTGACGTCGAACTCCCCGGCCAGATCTACCTCTTTCGGCAGCATCTCGCCCGTCGGCCGAACGCCCGCGACGATGTCGGCGGTCAGGATCCTTAATACGTCTCGGTGCTTGCGTGCCATTAGATGATCTGACTTCTCCCAGGCCAGCCTATCCCGCCCGACGGGCGGTTAGGCCGCCGTCGACGAGCAGGGATGCCCCGGTGACGTAGCTGCTCTCCGACGAGGCGAGGAAACAGACCGTTCGGGCCACCTCCATCGGATCGCCGATCCGGCCCAGCGCCACCCCTTTGATCATCGCCTGCTCAGCCGCCTCGCGGTCATCGGATCGGTCGATGCTTTCCTGTACAAGTCGCGTCCTGATGAACCCAGGGGCGACGCAGTTGACCCGAACGCCGAAGCGTCCGTAGTCGAGAGCGAGGCTCCGGGTCAGGCCGACCAGCCCAGACTTCGCCGCTGCATAGGGGAAGAAGCCCTCCAAGGTCACGAAGCCATGGAGCGACGAGATGTTCACGATCGAGCCGCGGCCAGCCTCCTGCATCCCCGCCAGGACGTGTTTGGCACCGAGCCAGGCGGCCTTCAGGTCGATGTCGAAGAAGGCGTCCCACTCCGACTCGGTCATCTCCACCGCGTCGAAGTTGGCGTTCACCCCGGCGTTGTTGACAAGGATCGTAGGCACGCCGTAGCGCTCCCGACAGGCCTCGACGACGCCGATCAAATCGGTCTCCGATGAAACGTCGGCGGTGACGAAGCCAACCTCGCCCACCGCCGCCAGATCGGCCTCCGCATCCCGCCCTGCCGTCGCGTCGCGTCCGCAGAAGATGACGTTCGCGCCCGCGGCTGCGAGTGTTTCGACGATCGCCCGGCCGATGCCTCTGGACCCACCCGTCACGATCGCGATTTGTTCCCTAAGCCCTTCCAAAGCTCCCCCCTCATATCTTGGGTAATCTAATCACTTAATGTACCCTCAAGAGTTTAGGCATTCACTTAGCATCGCTCGCCGAGACCCTGACCACCTCGGTGAGGGCACCACCTGGGACCCGCGCTCCGGCCACCTGATCACCGTCGACATCACAGCGGGCCTGGTACACCTCTGGCGGCCCGGGAGCAGCGAGCGCGAGACATTCTCGACCGACGGCGAAGTAAGCGCAGCAGTCCCCTGTCGGGACGGCGGATTCGTCCTCGCCGTGGAGCATCGGCTCCTCCTGAGGTCCGAGGATGGTGCGCAGACCGTGCTCGCCGAGGTCGAGACCCACATCGAGGAGAACCGCTTCAACGACTGTCGTTGCGATCCGCAAGGGCGCCTCTGGGCGGGAACGATGTCGCGTCAGCGGCGAGCGGGGGAGGCGGCGCTCTACCGCCTCGATCCAGATGGTGAGCTGACGAAGGTTATCGACGGCACCACCATCTCTAACGGACTTGCGTGGAACGCCTCGGGCCAGCTGATGTACTTCATCGACAGTACGACCCAGCGCATCGATGTCTTTGACTTCGATCCCCTGAGCGGAGAGATCGAGGAGCGTCGTCCATTTATTGAGGTCGCCGAAGCGGACGGTCTGCCGGACGGGATGACCGTCGACGCCGAAGGTTGCATCTGGGTGGCCCTATTCGGCGGCGGCGCGATCCACCGCTACACCCCGGATGCTGAACTCGACACCGTCATTTCATTACCAGTGACAAACCCGACCTGCCCCGGGTTCGGCGGAGCCGATCTCGATGTTCTCTACCTGACCTCCGCGCGACACCGTCTTTCGCCTGAGCAGCTAGCCGTAGAGAGCCTCGCTGGCTCACTCCTCGCGATCGAAGGGGTGACGCCGGGACGTCCGACGAACCTTTTTGTCCGCTAGCGCGCCTCACTCCCACCCCGCGGACTGCACCAGCGGTGCAGCAAGTACGTCTGCGCTGGAGGAGTAGAGCCCCTTGGCGAAGCGATCCAGTGAAAATGGCTCGACATCGGCGATGGACGAACGTTCCATGATGCGATCGGCAAGAAGACGTCCGAAACCGGGACCGTGGGTGACACCGGCGTAGTTGTCCCCAGCCGCAAGCCAAAGGCCTTCGACGCCCGTGACAGGTCCGATGACCGCACGGTAGTCCGGGGTGTGTGCTGGAAATCCTGTGAACGTGGCGACTCGCGGAAGTACCCCGAGCAAGGGAATCGTTTCCCCTAACTGACCGGCGATAGAGAGCATCTCGGCTTCTCCGCTGGGGCTGGGTCCGTCTAGAGCTGAAGGCGAGCCAGAAGAGAAGTCATAGCGGGGCGAAGACTCGTAAAGGCACCCCCACGAGAGGGCACCGCCGTACTCACGCACATAAAGGTCACTCATCTCCGGGGCCAATACGCCCGGCATATCGACTGGGATCGACGCTGGCTCGGTCAGGAAGCGGGTTGCCGCCAGGGAGACCATCGGAACCCAGACCCCTACCGACTCGAGGACCGCATTGGTCCATGCTCCGGCCGCCACCACGACAGCATTGGTTCTGATTCTTCCGGCGGAGGTCGTCACTCCTGCGATCCGTTCGCCGACAACCTCGATGCCGGTTACCTCGCGATTGCCGACGAATCGACCACCCGACGTCTCGATTTCCTTGACGACCGCCTTCGCTGCGGCTGCCGTCGAGATGTGCGCCGCGCGCGGCTGGTAGACGGCAGTAAATAGTCCTTGGGCCTCCACGACCGCGCAGATCTCGGCGGCTTCCTTCGGTGTGAGTCGTTCCGCCCCGGACGTGGCGGGATGCTCAAGCAGAGGCCTCAGTTTCTTCTCCCAAGCCTTCTCGCTCAGTGCGAGCCAAAGGTTGCCACGCTGGACGTAGTCGATGTCATGCTGCGCGCCAAGTTCGGCATAGAAGTCGGCGCTGTATTCCTCAACCGTGACCTCCTGCTCCGCACCGGCCTGCGTGGTTGCCCAGAGATCTAGGAACCCCGCACCCGCCTGGGTCGTCGCTGCCCCTGGCTCGCCACGATCCAAGACCACTACGTCTTTTGCGCCGGCCCGACAAAGCTCCAATGCCGTGCAGACTCCAACGATTCCTCCACCGATTACGACTATCTCGGCACTCTCAGGCATCGGATCCTCCTTTGCGACTTAATTGCAGTGTCAATCGACTTTGAGCTCGACGGGGCGGATATCGCGATTTCTGCGGCCCCGGTCCTAGAACATCGTTCCGACGATTCACAACTGTCAGACTCGCCTTGATCAACGCCCCGGAGTCCTCACGGAGTGCTACATCCCTGGAGTATCGATGCGACACGGTTTTCGATTTCTCCGGACCTCCCATTGAATGAGTGAGGGTCACGCGACGGATTCAACCCCGTCGCGTGACACTGGGAAGGGAGAGGTTGATTCTGTGACTTAATCACTTGCGAAGGCCTTTTGTCAAATGACAGTCCAGCCAATCCCCGGCCCATGCCGCCGGGAAGTCACTGACTGGATGCGGCCTGCAGGGTGTTTCGTAGCAGGCAGGCGATCGTCATAGGACCGACGCCCCCCGGTACCGGCGTAATGGCTCCGGCCCTCCCAGCGACCCGCTCGAAGTCAACATCCCCGGCGATCCCGTCGCCGAGCCCGTTGATGCCGACATCGATGACGACGGCGCCCGGCTTCACGTGTTCTGGGCCGATCAACCCCGGCTTCCCAACGGCGGCGACCAGGAGATCGGCCTCTGTGCACGTGGCCTCGAGCTCGACGGTGCGGCTGTGGCAGATGGTGACCGTCGCGTTCGCCGCAAGCAGCATCGCTGCCAGCGGCTTGCCCACCAACTCCGAGCGACCGACGATCACGGCTCTGCGCCCCGCTGCGTCGAACCGGATCCGCCCGAGCAGCTCCATCACGCCGCTCGGGGTGCAGGGAGCGAGCGCCCCACGACCCCTCCAGAGCGCTCCAGTGCTCGCGGTGGACAGTCCGTCGACGTCCTTGGCGGGCGGGATGAGATCGACGAACTCCGCACCGTCAAGGTGATCGGGGAGCGGCAGTTGCAGGAGGATGCCGTCGACCTCAGGGTCCGCACTCAGCTCGGCGATCACCTCGATGAGGCGCTCGCGGCCGCAGTCGGCAGGCTCGCGGACGTCGAGCGAGCGTATCCCTGCCTCCGCACAGGCGCGGTGCTTGGCGCCGACGTACACCTGCGAGGCCGGGTCCTCGCCGACGAGGATCGTCGCCAGAGCCGGGGGGCGGCCACCGTCGGCGACGATCGCCGCGACCCGCGCCGCGACCTCGGCGCGGATCTCGGCCGCGATCCCCTTGCCGTCGATCACGGCCGCACCTACGTCGTCGCGTTGTCCCCATCGGGGCACCCCGTAGACGTTCGAGAACCCCATGCTCAAAAGACCACGGTCGTGTTGCCGTCGCGCAGCACCCTGTCTTCGCAGTGCCACTTCACGGCCCGGGCAAGTACCGAGCGCTCGATGTCGGCGCCGAGCCGTTCCAGCTCCTCCGCCGAGTCGGCGTGGTCGACGCGGATCACGTCCTGCTCGATGATCGGCCCGGCATCGAGCTCCTCGGTGACGTAGTGGGCGGTGGCCCCGATCAACTTCACCCCCCGCTCCTTGGCCCGCTCGTAGGGGCCGGCGCCGGCAAACGCGGGCAGGAAGCTGTGGTGGATGTTGATCACCGGCGCGCCGACCCGCTCGAGGAAGTCGCCGCTGACGATCTGCATGTAGCGGGCGAGGACGATCAGGTCAAAGTCGTCCCTAAGCACGTCGAGGAGCGCCGTCTCGGCCTCCGGCTTGCGGTCTTTCGCCACCGGGATGTGGTGGTAGGGCAGACCGAACGACTCGACCGCTTCGCGAAGATCGGGGTGATTGGATGCGACGAGGCCGATCTCGGCCTCGAGCTCGCCCCGCCGCCATCGCCAGAGCAGGTCGAGCAGGCAATGGTCGTAGCGCGAGACCAGGATCGCCACCCGCTTCGGCCGTTCCGCCTCCCACATCCTCCACTCCATCCCGAACCGATCGCCGATCTCCTCGCCGAACCGTGCTTCCAACTCGCCGCGGTCGCTTCCGGCCGGCTGCTCGAACTGCATCCGCAGGAAGAACTGTCCAGAACCGCCGTCGGTCGAGAACTGATCAGAGGTGATGATGTTGGCGCCGGCGCCTGCCAGAAAGCCAGCGATCGCCGAGACGATCCCGGCGCGGTCCTCACAGGTGACGATCAGACGCAGAACCGGTGCCGTCTCCGGAGTGGGCTCCTGACGGGCGGGGAGAGTCGTGGCAGTCGTATTCACGGTGACTCCTGGGTCGGTCGGATTAGTGGCTGACGGCGGCGGCGGCCAGCTCGGAGACGAGCCGGTCCTCGTAGAAACGCTCCAGCGCGAAGGGCGCGATCAGGTCCGGGGTGCGGCCGGTGGCGACCAGCTCGGCCAGCGTCTTGCCGACGATCGGCGCCGCCTTGAACCCGTAGGTCCCCCACCCCGCCGAGACGTGGAAGTTCTCCACCTCGGTCCGGCCGAGGATCGGGCTGTAGTCGGGGCTGAGGTCACAGAGGCCGGCCCAGGCGCGCAGCAGGCGGGCCCGCTCGAGCTGGGGGAAGAGCTCCAGCGTGTGCCGGGTCAGATCCTGGAGGAAGTTCAGCGTGTTCTGCATCCGGTAGGTCGTCCAAGGCTCGATCTCCGAGCCCATCACGAACTCGCCGCGGTCGGACTGGCTGATGTAGACGTGCATCTGCGAGGAGACGACGACCACGTCGAGGAAGCGTTTGACCGGCTCGGTCACGCAGGCCTGCAGGATGTGAGTGGTGATCGGCAGCTGCACGCCGGCCATGTCGCAGAGGAGGGACGACCAGCCAGCGGTGCAGTTGAGGATGGTCCCTGCCTCGACCGTGCCCTGGGCGGTCTCGACCCCGGTGATCCGGTCGCCCTCGCGGCGCAGGCCGGTCACCTCGGTGTAGGGATGGAGCTCGACTCCCGCCTCCCAGGCCGAGCGGGCGAAGCCCCAGACGACCGCGTCGTGGCGGATGATCCCTCCCGGCGGGTGGTAGAGCGCCCCCATGATCGGATAGGTCGTGTCGGAACCGACGTACATGCTCGGCGCCAGCTCCTGCACCTCGTCGGGCCCGATCAGGCGCGAGTCGATCCCTTCGAGCCGGTTGACCTCTGCCCGGTTGGCCATCACGAACATCGCCCGGTCGGTGTGGGCGAGGGTGAGGTGCCCGCACTGGCTGAAGAGGAGGTTGAAGTCGAGCTCGGTGGCGAGACCTTCGTAGAGCTTGACGCTCGCGTCGTAGAAGCGGGCGCCCTCCGGCGTCTTGTAGTTGGAGCGCAGGATCGTCGTGTTGCGGCCCGCGGCGCCGGAGCCGATGTAGCCCTTCTCGAGGATCGCGACGTCGGTGACGCCGTGCTTGGCGAGGTAATGGGCGGTGGCGAGGCCGTGGGCACCGCCGCCGACGATCACCACGTCGTAGCGCTTCTTCAGCTCCGAGCTGAACTTCCACATCCGCCGCTTGCGGAACAGGTCACGCACGGGCCGCCTCCGTCTTCGTCGCGGGCAGAGAGTCGGCGCCGACCGGGCGCCCGCCGAGCCGCGCCGCAGCGTCGGCGACGACCTCCCAGACGTACTCGGAGAAGGCGGCGCCGAAGAGGACGAGGAAGCGGTCGCGGTCATCGCGCAGGAGGAAGCCCGGGGTGCGGGCGACCGAGCCGGGTCGGAAGCCGCCGACCGGCAGCACCGCCTCGCGCAGGTCGAGGGCGCAGAAGCGGGCGAAGGTCTCGCGCGCCGCGGGACCGGCGACGACGAGGGCGGCGAGCGTGCCGGTGAGGTCGCAGGTCCGCACACCGGTGATCCCGGCGGCACCCGTGACGGCCTCGCCGAGGAGGAGCGTGCGCTCGGGACGGACCGGGCAGCGCCAGCCCTCGCCGACCCGGGTCGCCGTGCCGGCGACGAACTCGCCGCCCGGACGGGCGAAGACCTCGACCTTGGGCAACGGCGACACATCGGCGAAGCCGACCGACTCGCGGCAGGCGGCGGCCTCGCCGGCCGGGTCGCCGAAGGAGGCGATCACCTCCCAGCCGTCGCGGATCTCGGTGACTGCGCCCGCCCGCGCCGCACCGGGGACCATCGGGCTGCGGGCAGGCGCCTGCGCGGTGGGTCGGGGTGACAGGAAGTCGAGGCTCATGAGCGCAAGAGCTCGCCGTCGGGGTCGTAGAAGGGCTTCCGGGTGACCGCGGCCGACAGACGCGCGCCGGCGTCGGAGATTGTGATCCGGGCGCCTTCCTCGGCCAGCGAGGGGTCGACCATCGCGAGGCCGATCGTGCGGCCGAGCTTCGGCGCCCGCCGTGAGCTGGTCACCTGGCCGAGCACCTTGCCCGCCGCGTCGATCACCGCGGCGCCCTCGGTCGGCACCGCGCCGTCCTCGCAGGTGAAGCCGACCAGCGCCTGCGGCGGCGCCTCCTCGGCCTGGCGCTCGAGCGCCCAGCGGCCGATGAAGTCCTGCTCCTTGTCGAGTTTGACGGCGAAGTCCAGGTTCGCCCCGTAGGGGGTCATCTCCGAGTCGGTGTCCTGGCCGACCAGGATGTGCATCTTCTGCAGGCGCAGGATCCGCTGCGGCTCGAGCCCGAACGGTCGCGCCCCGCCGGCGGCGATCGCGTCCCAGAGCGCCGCCGCCTGCGGCGCCGGGCAGTGGAGCTCGTAGCCGAGCTCGCCGACGAAGCCGATCCGCAGGGCCAGGCAGCCCACCCCGGCGACCTCCATCTCGCGCGCGTCGAGATAGGCGAACGCCTCTGCCGAGACGTCGGCTTCGGTCAGCCCGGCGAGGATCTCGCGCGAGCCAGGCCCGGCCAGGTTGACCGCGCTGAGGCCCTGCGTGACGTCGGTGAGGTCGACGTCGAGCTCCGGCCAGCTCGCCATCCACCAGCTGAACCACTGCTCGACCGCGCCCGCGCCGCTCGAGGTCGTGGTGACGTAGAAGGTCTCCTCGTCGAGGCACCCGACGGTCCCGTCGTCGGTGATCCGCCCCGCCTCGGAGGTCAGCACCCCGTAGCGGACGCGGCCCGGCTTCAGCGTCGACATCCGGTTCGGGTAAAGGCGGTCGAGCAGCTCGCCAGCGTCGGGGCCGCGGACGATGAACTTGCCGAGGGTCGAGACGTCGATAAGGCCGGCCGCCTCGTGGACCGCCATCACCTCGCCCTCGACGTCGCCATAGTCGTAGGCGCGGCGCCAGTCGCCCGCCCAACGGATGCTTGCGCCCGCCTCGCGATGGCGGTCGTGGATCGCCGAGCGGCGGGCGGGCTCGAACGGGCGTCCGGCGAGGACGCCCATCGGCACAGTGGTCCAGGGCGGGCGCGCGGTCGTCATCCCGACCTCGCCGAGGTCGGCGCCGGTCGCCTCGGAGAGGGCGCGGACCGCGGCGAGCTGGGAGAAGCGGCCCTGGGACGGCCCCATGGTCACCGTCGTGTAGCGCTTGGAGAGCTCGATCGAGTCGTAGCCCTCGGCGGCGGCGTGGCGGACGTCCTTCACGGTGACGTCCTCGTCGAGGTCGACGAAGGCTTTGCCGGATGCGCCGTCTGTGGCGAGGGCCGGCGGCTTGGCCCGGTTCGGAGTCTCGGTCGCGGCGCCGAGGCTCGCGCGCTCCTCCTCCATCAGCTTCCTCCCTGTTTGCCCGCCGAAGCCGAGCGAGAGCGCAGCCGCGGCTCCGGCGACGCTGCCCGAGAGGCGGGCGAGCTCGGCCCGTTCGTGACCCGCAACCGCGCCCGCGGGTTCGATCGACGGGGGCGCCTCGCCCGGCAGGAAGGTGCCTGCGGACTCCTCGAAGCGGGCGCGGACACCCGACTGCAGCAGCAACGAGGAGGTCGGCGCGGGCGGCCCGCTGACCGCGAGAACGTCGCAGGCGAGCTTGCGCGGCGTACCCAGCGCCCTGCCGCCTGCGTCGACGCAGGCGAGGCTGACGCCCTCGAGCGCCTTGCGACCGGCGGCGCGGACCGGCATGGCGCCGCGGATCAGCTCGATGCCCGCCGCCTCGAGCTCCGCCTGCGCCTCGCCGTCGGCCCCCTCGCGCAGGTCGGCGACGGCACTGACGGTGACGCCGAGCCGGTGCAGGGCAAGGGCCGCCTCGAGCGCCCGGTCGTCGACCCCGGCGACCACGCAGCGCTGCCCCGGGCGAACACCATGCAAGGCCGCTAGGCGGAGCGCCCCGGTCGCCAGCATCACGCCGGGCAGGTCGTTGTCGGGGAAGATCAGCGGCTGCTCGAGCGAGCCGGTCGCAGCGACGTGGCGAGCGGCACGGACCTGGTGCAGCGTGTCGCCCTGCCAGACCGGCACGAGCTCATCGAAGAAGCCGAGGGCAGGGGCGCCGGAGAGGATCTCGACCCCGGCCTCGCGGCAGCGGGCGGCGAGGTCGCGCGCCTCCTCGTGGCGACCTTCGATCAAGAGCCTGCCGCCGGGCTCCGAGTCCTCGTCGCAGAGGACCACGTCGGCGCCCAGCTCGGCCGCCCGCAGCGCCGCCGAAAGTCCGGCGACGCCGCCGCCGACGACCAGTACGTCGCAGTGGCGGCGGCGGTATTCGGTCCGCCACTCGCGCTCCTCCTGGCGGCTGACCAGCCTGCCGAGGCCGGCGGCGCGGCGCAGCACTTTCTCGTAGACCGGCCACAACTTGCGCGGGCGGATGAAGGTCTTGTAGTAGAAGCCGGGCGGGGTGAAGGGGCCGCCGACCAGGTCGGTGGCACGCATCGCGTCGAACTCGAGCGAGGGCCAGGCGTTCTGGTGGGTGACCTCCATACCCTCGCGCAAAGGCTCGCCACAGCCGCGCACGCCGGGATGGCCGTCGACGGTGAAGAGCGAGTTGGCGCACTGGCCACAGCCGCAAAGCTCGCCCCGGCGGCGGTGGTACTTGAAGCTGCGCGAGAAGGTGCGCCGACCGCTCGCATAGAGCGCCGAGACGATCGTATCGCCGTCGAAGCCGTCAACCTGGTCGCCGTCGAAGCTGAAGCGCAGTGGGCGGGAACGGTCGATCCGCTGCCCCGCAGTGGGCGCGAGGCGGGCTGAATCGGTCATCTCGCCTCCCCGCTCGAGACCGGATCGGGGGTCGCCGCGCCCGGCGCGTCCTCGGGCAGCGCCGTCCACTTCACCTCGTTGGTGCGGGTGTCGCGTTCGGCAAGGAACCAGGCGCCGCACCCCGAGCGGTGCACCCACCACTCGCGCTGCGGACCGGCCACGTTGCGGCGGAAGTAGATATAGGTGTTCAGCTCGCGCGGCGAGGGGTGTCCGCTCGGCCGCGTCGTCACCTCGCCGCCGAAGCCGAAGTCGGTCACCTCGCGCGGCCCGCAGTTGGGGCAGGTCAGGACGTAGGACATCAGTAGCGCTCCTGGCCGGGGATCCATTCGGTGCCGGCCAACGGCACCCGCGCCATCGCCGCCGCCTCGACCGTCAACGCGACGAGATCCTCCGGCTCGAGGTTCTGGACCCGCGACTTGCCGCAGGCGCGGGCCAAGGTCTGCGTCTCCTGCACCAGGGTGCGCAGGTAGTTGGCCAGCTGACGGCCGCCGAGCTCGGGGTCGAGCCGCGCCGCCAGCTCCTCGTCCTGGGTGAAGATCCCGGCCGGGTCGCGGCCCTCGTGCCAGTCGTCGTAGAAACCGGCGGCCGAGCCGATCTTCTCGTACTCGGCTTCGAGCGTCGGGTCGTTGTCGCCGATCGCGATCAACGCCGCGACGCCGATCGAGACCGCGTCGGCGCCCAGTGCCAGCGCCTTGGCGACATCGGCGCCGGAGCGGATCCCGCCGGACACGATCAACTGGACCTTGCGGTGCATGCCGAGCTCGACGAGCGCCTGCACCGCGGGCGGGATAGCCGCCAGGGTCGGGATGCCGACGTGTTCGATGAACACCTCCTGGCTCGCGGCGGTGCCGCCCTGCATGCCGTCGAGGACGACCACGTCCGCCCCGGACTTCACCGCCAGGGCGACGTCGTAGTAGGGCCGGCTGGCGCCGACCTTGACGAAGATCGGCTTCTCCCGGTCGGTGATCTCGCGCAGCTCCTCGATCTTGATCTCGAGGTCGTCGGGCCCGGTCCAGTCGGGATGCCGACAGGCGCTGCGCTGGTCGATGCCGACCGGGAGATCGCGCATCGCGGCGACGCGCTCGGAGATCTTCTGCCCCATCAGCATGCCGCCGCCGCCCGGCTTCGCGCCCTGGCCGACGACGACCTCGATCGCATCGGCGCGACGCAGGTCGTCGGGGTTCATGCCGTAGCGCGAGGGCAGCAGCTGGTAGACCAGCGTGTTCGAGTGGCTGCGCTCCTCCTCGGTCATCCCGCCGTCGCCGGTGGTGGTCGAGGTGCCCATCGCGGTCGCGCCGCGGCCGAGCGCCTCCTTGGCCGGCGCCGAGAGGGCGCCGAAGCTCATCCCGGCGATCGTCACCGGAATGTCGATATGGAGCGGCTTCTTCGCGAAGCGGGTGCCGAGGACGACGTCCGTGTCGCAGCGCTCGCGGTAGCCCTCAAGCGGGTAGCGGGAGACGCTCGCGCCGAGGAAGAGCAGGTCGTCGAAGTTCGGGACCCGGCGCTTGGCGCCGCCGCCGCGGATGTCGTAGACGCCCTCGCGGGCGGCACGGCGGATCTCGTGGATCGTCGGCCGGTCGAAGGTCGCCGACTCGCGGAGGCCGTCGCGCCAGCCCGCCCGATCGGTGCCGTTCTTCGCCGTCATCAGACTGCGTCGTCGACGTCGAAGTTGTAGAGGCGGCGGGCCGAGCCGTAGCGGCGGAACTCGCGCGGATCGGCGTCCCCGAGACCCGCCTGTTCGAGCAGCTCGCCGAGCTCAATCCGATGCTCCTCGCGCAGCTCCTTGGCGACGCAGTCGGCACCCAGTCCTCCGATGTCCCCTCGCACGTAGATCCGGGCCTCGTAGATCGAGTCGCCGAGCGCCTCTCCGGCGTCGCCGCAGACGACGATGCGGCCGCTCTGCGCCATGAAGCCGGTCGCGTGACCGACCGAGCCGCGGACGACGACGTCGCCTCCCTTCAGCGAGATCCCGCAGCGGGCGGCGGCGTTGCCGTCGATCGCGATCAGGCCGCCGTGGGCGCTGGCACCCGCGGCCTGGCTGGCATCGCCCTCGATGCGGACCGTCCCCGACATCATGTTCTCGGCGACGCCGACCCCGCAGTTGCCGCGCACGCTGACCGCGGCCTCCTGGTTCATCCCGGCGCAGTAGTAGCCGACGTGCCCCTCGATCACGACCTCGTGGGGGACGGTCAGTCCGACCGCGATCGCATGCCGGCCCGCCGGGTTGGAGACCTCCCAGCGGCCCGCCGGTGCCGCGTGGAGCTCGCCGTTCAGCGAACTCACGCCGCTATCGGCGAGGTCGACGGTCCGGAGCGCCGCGAGCTCGACGCTCACGCCGTCACCCGTCCCCAGCCGTAGACGACGCCCGGCTCAGGCTCCCAGACCCTCGCGTCGGCGGCACCGGGGAGGGTGGCGAGGGCGCGGAACTCGGAGGCGATCGCGACCCAGTCGTCTGTCTCGGCCATCACCGCCGGCTTGCAGGCGATCGGGTCGCGCAGGACGGCGAAGCCGTCGGCGGTGCCGACGGCGAAAGTGTAGAAGCCGTCGAGGTCGTCGAGACAGGACTCGAGCGCCTTCTCCAGCGATGCACCGGCGCGCAGCCGCGAGGTGAGGTAGGCGGCGGCTACCTCGGAGTCGTTGACGGTTCGGAAAATCGTCCCCTCCCGGCGGAGCTCCTCGCGCAGCCGATTGTGGTTGGAGAGCGAGCCGTTGTGGACGAGACAGAGGTCGAGCCCGGTCGAGAAGGGGTGCGAACCGGCAGGGGTGACGCGGCTCTCGGTCGCCATCCGGGTGTGGCCGAGAACGTGGGTGCCCTCCAACGCCCCGAGGTCGAAGCGCGCGATGAACTCTCCAGGGGCGACGGCGTCCTTGTAGATCTCGATGACCTGGCCGGCGCTGTCGACCGCGACGCCGGGCAGCTCACGGTCGATCCAGGTTTCGGCCGCGGCCGCCGGGACCGGGGCCACGAGCACCACGTGACGGTCGGCGAGCGGGCGCCACTCGACGATCCCGATCCCCGCCTCGATCGCCGTCGCGGCCTGGTCGCGCGCCCCGCCGTCCTCGAAGCGGAGGCAGAGCTTGCTGTGGTCATCGGCCACGGGCCGGCGGTAGAAGGCGACCCCCGCGCTGTCGGGACCCCGGTCGGCGAGCTGGGTCAGCATCGACGCCGCAAGCTCGCCGAGCTGGCGTTCGACGGCCTCGGACTTGGCGAATATGCCTGCGATTCCACACATGGAGCGCAAGGTGCCAAACCCTGTCGCCGGTTCCAATGTGGCCAGGCTGCATCATCGGGCGTGGCGATATGGATGGTCCCCACATGAAGTGTCTGGACCGCACATATCCGAATAGCAAGAGCCGGCGAGTCTCTCCATTGCACTGCGGCCCGAGGTCCCATTTGATCCTGCAATGGAGCCGACTGCAATCGACCTGGACGCGACCGCCACCACCGCGGACGACGTCGTCCGCCTTGTCGCGCAGCAGGGGATCGAATATCTATTCGCCCAATTCGTCGACATGCACGGCAAGCCGAGCGCGAAGCTCGTGCCCGCCTCCCATATAGAGGACCTGCTCGAGGACGGCGCCGGCTTCGCGGGCTTCGCCGCCGGCGACATCGGCCAGCGCCCCAATGATCCCGACCTGATCGCGATACCCGACCCGGCCACCTATACGCCGCTGCCCTGGCGCCCGGGCATCGCCCGCCTCGCCTGCGACGTCACGGTCGAGGGCGAGCCCTGGCCTTACTGTCCGCGGACGATCCTGCGCAACCAGATCGCCCGAGCCGCCGAGCTCGGCTACGAGCTGAAGCTGGGCGCCGAGCTCGAGTACTTCCTCCTGCGCCGCACGGAGGACGGCCGGCTCGTCGTCGCCGACCCGCTCGACACCCAGGGCCAGCCCTGTTATGACATGCGGGCGCTGACCCGCAGCCTCGACTTCGTCACCGAGGTCGCGGGCAACCTAGACGCGCTGGGCTGGGACAACTACGCCACCGACCACGAGGACGCCAACGGCCAGTTCGAGCAGAACTTCGACTACGCCGATGCCCTCACCACCTGCGACCGGGCGATCTTCTTCCGCTACATGGTCGAGAGCCTCGCCCAACAACGCGGGCTGATCGCGACCTTCATGCCGAAGCCCTTCGCCCATCTGACCGGCAACGGCTGCCACTTCCACGTCAGCCTCTGGAAGGACGGCGAGAACCTCTTCGGCGACAACGGCGACACCCGAGGGCTCGGGCTCTCGCCCGCGGCCTACAACTTCATCGGCGGGCTCAAGGAGCACGCGTGCGCCTACATCGCGCTCACCGCACCCAGTGTCAACTCCTACAAACGGCTCGTCGTCGGCTCGCAGAGTGGCTCGGCATGGGCGCCTATCTACATCAGCTACGGCGCCAACAACCGCACCCAGATGCTGCGGGTGCCCGCACCTGGTCGCATCGAGGACCGCACGGTCGACGGCTCCTGCAACCCGTACCTCGGGGCGACCGCGATGATCGCGGCGGGCTTCGACGGGATCGAACGCGGGCTCGAGCCGGGCGAGCCGACCTCGGAGCTGAACCTGCACGAGCTGCCGGCCATGCGGCGCGAGGAGCTGGGCATCGGGGTGCTGCCGGAGAACCTGCTGGACGCGACCCGGGCGCTGGCCGAGGACGACGTCCTGCGGCGGGCGCTCGGCGCCTGCGCGCGCGAGGACTACGTCGACTACTACGTCGGGGTGAAGCAGGCAGAATGGGCAGAGGCACAGAACCAGATCACCGCCTGGGAGCTGGAGCGCTACCTTCAGCTCTTCTGAGCCAAGGAGTCGGACCAACCGAGGTGGCGAGCGACGCGCCGGCCGGCGCGGAGATCGAGCGGCTGCGGCTCGAAAACGAGACGCTCTCGGCGGTGGTGGGGGTCGTCAGCTCGGGCCCCGACCTCTCGCACATCCTCGACCGGGTGGTCGACCTCCTCACCAGGGCGACCGACTGCCACGCCTGCTTCGTCTATCTGCGGGCCGGCGAGCGGCTGGAGATGCGGGCCGCCTCGCCGATCTACTCCCACCTGGTCGGGCGGATCTCATTCGGGGTCGACGAGGGCCTCGCAGGGTGGGCCGTCCGCAATTGCGAGGCCGCGTTCATCCGCGAGGGCGCGATCGAGGACCCGCGCACCCACTACGTGCCCGAGCTCGAAGAGGAGCGCTTCCAGTCGATGGTCGCGGTACCCATCCCGGCGCGTGACGGCACCGCGATCGGTGCGATCGTCCTTCACACCGTCGCCCCGCGTGAGTTCGACGAGCGGATCCTCAATGTGCTCTCCCGCGCTGCCGCCTTGGTCGCCGGGGCGATCGAGAACGCGAGGCTCTACGAGGACGCGAAAGAGCGGGTCGCGGCATTGACGCGCCTGGCGGAGTTCGGCCGCGAGGTCGCCGCCGTGGGCGATCGGAAGGCTCTCTTCGAACTCGCAGCACGTGGGGTCCGCTCCCTGATCGACGCCGACGCGGTCCGGATCTACTCCGCCGGCGGAACAGGGGGAAGGCTGGTTCGTGTGAGCTCAGATCCGGGCGTCGGTCCGGCCGACGTCGCGACGGAGGGTGACCTGGTCACCGCGCTCCTGGGTGACGGCGGACTGGTGGACGGGACAGTCCGTGCCCGGTTGTTGGCAGCCCTCGAGATCGACGA
This sequence comes from Actinomycetota bacterium, assembly GCA_018268675.1. GTDB lineage: Bacteria > Actinomycetota > Thermoleophilia > Solirubrobacterales > 70-9 > VAYN01. The sequence goes on along the minus strand of JAFDWB010000077.1, from coordinate 57,205 downwards.
TCCCGAAGCGGCCCTCGATGCGGTCGAGCTGTCGGTCGGGGGGGAGATGAACGGCGCCCTGGTTGTCGTATCGCGACACCCTTGGCAGGAGACGACTCCCGAGATGTTACGAGCCGCCGCCCAGCAGGTGGCGCTGGCCGCGGAGAAGATCGGCCTGATCGAGCACCTCACGGAGGAGAACCTCGCACGGGACCTCTTCGACGCCCTCGGCGCCGGCGATCTCCAACTGGCATCCCGGAAGGTCGAGGCGGCCAGGTTGGAACGGTCCCGGCCCCGCTTCGTGCTCGAGGCAAGGCCGATCGAATCAGGTGGATCCTGGTCGGAAGATGCCGTCGAGCTCGAGAGGAAGATCAGAGCCGCCGTCCCGCAGGCGTTCTGCGACCTTTCGTCGGGACTACTCCGTGCGCTCGTGCCCGTCGCCGCGGCCGGCATGGAGCCGGTGCGGGCCGTTCTGATCGAGATCAGGGATGCCGGTGCGCTCGAGAACTTCGCAGTGGGGGTCAGCGAGGCTCGTATAGATGTCGAGGGGATGGCCACCGCCCTCCGGGAAGCACGGGACGCTGGGGCCATCGCGGCGCGCCTCGGTCGCATCGCCGATCCGCTGCTCTATCGCGACACCGGCGCCTACCGCTACCTGATCGACATCCTCGATGAAGGAGGCCCTGGTGACCATCTCCGCGCGGCGGTCGATGAGATCGTCGCCTATGACCGGGAGCGAGGGACGCAGCTGCTCGACACCCTCGACGAGTATCTGTCGAGCCGGGGAAACATCGCCGTCACCTCGCGCTCACTCTTCATACACGTGAACACCTTGCGCCAGCGCCTCGAGCGTATCGAGGAGCTCACCGGTCTGAAGATCGCGGATGAGGACTTCCTCGCGCTGCAGCTTGCGGTGAAGCTGGGCCACATCCGCCGTTGAGCCAGTGGACACGAGGAGTCACCGCCCCCGCCGCCCGAAGCTGTGCCCGGCCCGGCATCACCGCCCGCAGCTCGGCCACCGCCAGCTCGCGGGTGCGCTTACGGGCGGCGAGATCGTCGCGTTCGTCTCCTCCGTGTGCGCGCGGCTCGACCTCCCTCACCTCCGCCGACGGCCCGCTCCACTGGAGCACGTCGAGGTCGAAGACGAGGACGTTGATCACGCCTTCGCGCCGCTCGAGCCTCCCCTTCGCCGCATCAACGGCGCCGAGCAGCCAGCGGACTTCTGACCGATTTCGCCGGCAGTCACCGACCGACCGCGTCATGCTCGGCCGATGATCCGGGGCGCCGTCACGGGAAGAAGGAACGGAGTGCGCGGGAAGGCGACGAGCCCGCGATCGCCGCGTGCCGCGGCCGCCGCGCTGCTTGCAGCGCTCGCGCTCGCACTCACCTCAGCCGGCCCCACCGACGCGGCGCCGGGTGCGTTCACGGCGCACCCGTCACCCCCGGCGTCCGCCGGACCCCCGGCGCACGCCTCGATCGGCTACGAGCCGATCCCGCTGGCGCTCGCGGCCGACTCCTCCGGCCACCTCTACATGACCAACGTCCAGTGGATGTCGTCGATCTACCGCTACTCCGACGCCGGCGCGTTGCTGGCGAGCTGGGGGCACTTCGAGGCGACCAGCGGCTTCGTCGGCCGCGGCATCGCCACCGATGCGGCCGGCGATCTCTGGGTCGCCGACGAGGCCGGCGGCAAGGTGGTCGAGTTCGGACCCGACGGCGGCGTGCTCCGCAGTTGGGACGCGACCGGCGACGGCGCGATCGCGATCGGGCCGAAGGGCGACGTCTACCTGCTGAACCACTACGAAGTCGAACACTTCACCCCCGACGGCACCCTGATCGGCAAGTGGGGCCTGCAATCCGGCCTCGGCGGCAAGTTCGCGGAATCGTACGGGATCGCCACCGGGCCGGACGGCGACGTCTACGTCGCCGAAACATGGGGCAATCGGGTCGACGTCTTCGACGCCGAAGGCGCCTTCCTGCGCAGCTTCGGCTCCGGCGGGTACGGGCGGAGGCAGCTCTCGACCCCTTACGGGATCGCCGTCGCGCCAACGACCGGCGACGTCTACCTCGCCGACACCGGCGGCGACCGGGTGGTCGAGTTCAGCGCCGAAGGCGCCTTCATCCGCGCCTGGGGCAAGCCCGGCCCGCGTGCCGGACAGCTCTACACGCCGACCGCGGTCGCGGTCGACCCGGCAGGCTACGTCTACGTCGCCGACGCGAGCGAAGAATATCCCGACGACGGCTACGCCCGGGTGCAGAAATTCACCGGCGAGGGCAGGTTCGTCGCGCAGTGGGGCGAAGTCCCGGCGCTGCGCCCGAAGCTCACCCACCGGACGACGAAGGACGGCGGCGCCGTCTTCCGGTTCACCTCCCGGCAGAAGGGGGCCGGCTTCGAATGCAGACTGCATGGCCGCGGGGTCCCGAAGAAGCTGAGACGCTGGAACCAACCCTGCTCCTCGCCGAAACGCTACGCCCACCTGGCGCCGGGCAAGAAGGTCTTCGAAGTCTGGACGGTGCTCGTTCATCAGGCGAGCGCCACGGCGTTCGGCCCCCGGACGAGCGGGGCCGCGCGCTACACCTGGGACGTCCCCGCGGCCAAGCGGTAGGGCCCGGGGTCTCCCAATTGGGGAGTGTGTAAGGCGGCGTGGACCAGCCCACGCCTACGGTTCCACACTCGGAATCCACCCATAGTGAACTGTGGGAGACTGCGCGACTCATTCACCAGTCCACAACCGAAGGGAGCGGGATGCCGAAAGCGACGGCGGTACTCGACGAGGCGCATCAGTTGATCAGCAGGCGGCTCGAGGAGCTGAACGAGGAGCGGCAGAAACTCGAGCGGGCGCTGGCGGCGCTCGGCGGCAAAGCGACGGGGAGGCAGCCAGGACGGCGACGCGCGAGCAAAGCAAAAGCCGCGACGAAACCAGCGGGCCGCGGCGGCGGGAAACGCCGCGGGCGACGCAGCGGCGGGCGGGCGGACCAGGCCGCGGCGCTGGTCGAGAAATCGCCCGGCATCGGTGCCTCCGACATCGCCAAGAAACTGAAGATCAAACCGAACTACCTCTACCGGGTCCTCGGCGACCTCGAGAAGGAGGGACGGGTGAAGAAGGACGGGCGTCGGTACTTCCCCGGCAAGAGCTAGCTCGACGCGCCGACACACACAGAGATGACGGCCGGACCCCACGAGGAGACCGACGTACAGCGGATCCACATCCGCTCGACCGTCGACGGCGTCGACCATGACGCCGCGACGCGATGGTGCCTGGGTGAAGGGCTGGTCGGCATCGGTTGGGGCATCTGGGACGGCAACGGGGAGCGGACCTGGGAGCGCTATGTCGAGGGATACGAGAACCGGCACGGCGCCGTCGACGCCAACGTCCGGCGCTTCCACGACCTCGACGTCGGGACCCTGATCTGGACGCGCGAGCGGAGCGGCAACTACTGGCTGGGCCGGATCGAAGGCAGGTGGAGATACCGCGACGACGAGGTGGCGCAACGGCTCGACCTCTTCAACCTGCGCCCGACCGCCTGGAAGGAGGTCGGGACCGAGGACCGGGTGCCGGGCCGGGTGGTGAACGCCTTCCGTTCGCGGATGACACTGCAGCGCATCAAGGATCGGGGCGCGGTGTCCTATTCCAATCGCCTCTACAGAAGGTCCGACACCGACGAGGAGAGGGTGGCAGTCGATCCTCGGGCCGTGATCGAGTCGCTGCTCGGTCCCGAAGATCTCGAGGACCTGGTCGCCGTCTACCTGCAGGACCGGTTCGACTACCTGCTCGTGAGCAGGTTCAGATCGACCCCCGGCTACGAGTACGTGCTCCGCAAACGGGACGGTGGCCAGACCGCCGTCGCCTCGGTCAAGTCCGGCGACACCCCGGTCGATCTGGATCTCCTGCCGGTCAACACCGTCGACGAGGCCTTCGCCTACGCGGTGAGCGGGAAGTACACCGGCGAGCGGAGCCCGAACACGCGCTGCATCGAGACCGAGGAGCTCTGCGACTTCATGCTCGGACGTCGCTCGATCCTGCCCGACAGGATCACCGACTGGCTGGAGCGTTGACCGGCGGACCTCACTCTGGTCGTCGCCATCGGTGACCCTTCAGTCGCCGGGCTCGACCACGTGGAACTCGACCCGGTAGACGAGCGTGTCGTCGTCGATCGGGCCCGCGTGGGCGGCGCGCCCGCGCAGCGTCTCGCGGTCGGGCTCGCCTGCCCGCCTGACGTCCGCCGCGGTGATCGTCGCAAACGGGACGAGCTCGATCGCGTCGACCTCGATCTCGCCCGGGCCGACCCTGTACCGACCGCCCCGCTTGACCTTCGGCCGCTTCCACAGACGAACCGAGAGCGTGATGTCGCCAGCCAATACGTCCTCGCGCAGCTCGGCACTGAACTCCATGCCTGAAACGTTAGTCGGGGACCCGCCGATGAGCTCCGGCGCGCCGCGTCACACTGCTCAGACCCCTGCGAGTGGAGCCGAAAGATCAGCACACAAGCCGATCACAGCCGGCCGCCGCCGACCTACCCCGGCAGCACTTCCCATCAGGCGGGGCGATCCTCACTCGGCGATCGCACGCCGGATCAGGTCCTGTACCCCGACATCCAGGTCGGATGGTTCCTGGAGCAGGTGCCGAAGATCGTGAAGGTCCATCTGTACCAGCACGACGTCAGACGACTGCGAACCGCGGAGGATCTCCTTGCCTGCATCGTCCGAGATGGTCGACGCCGAGCAGAGAAAGCCGAGCTTGCATAGGCCCTTCCGGTTGGCCATCTGCTCCTTCAGATACTTCACGGTCGCCGATCCGGTCGGCTTGCTCTCGTTCTTCGCGGTCGCGATCGCCACAGGCCCCCGCGCCAGTTCGGCGATGTGGCCCGTCGCGTGGACCCCGAGGACGAGATCGATCTCCTCCGACTCGTTGCGATAAGCGTGCTCGTCGACGGTGATCCATGGCACCTGGCTGAAGACCAGGCAAAGGGCCTCCTCGTAGAGGCGCCCTTTGACGTTGGTCGGGTCGGCGAGAGCCTCCTCAAGCCGCGCCTCCGCCAGCGCGCGCAGGTCGTCCGGGCTCAGGGCGATGCCTTCGCTCGCGATCCAGTCCGCCACCGATCGATACCGGGTCACGCGCGGCTGCGCCCTCTCGAACCAGTCGACCGCGACGATCCGGGCGTCCAGCGCCTGCAAGGTCAACAGGATCGAGAGCTCGAGCCGCAAGGAGCCGAGTGCCACGGTGAGCTTGTATCCCTGATCCGTCGCCACCTGCATCCGGCGGATCAGTGCCTGTGGGAACGCGCCCTCCAGCGACAAGGCCAGGGCATCCTTCGACCCGGCGACGAGGTCGGGGCGCCAACCGAGTCCCGAACCCAGTGCGATGGCCTTCTCGGGTGCCTTCCACCCGCCCGTCGCCTCGATCGCCGCGAGGGCCCTCAGGCACTCCTCGTCGCCGGGACCGGCATAGAGCCGGTCGAACTCCTCGGGATCGAAGCTCCCGATGATCTCCATCGAAAGCTCCTACTCGTGCTCGGCGAGCAGCGCCGAGAGCGCGTCACGGGTCGAGCGGAGCTGGCCGAGGATCTTCTCCCGCTCCTCCTCGTTGCCGGCCCGGCCGAGGAGCTGGGCGAAGGCCCGAGGGAGCTGCTGGGCTTGCTCGGCGAGCTTGTCGCTCTCGACGGCGAAGGCGACCGAGGCATCGTAGATCTCATCGACGGTGGCGGTCGACTCCGTGAAGAGCTGGCGGAGGAACGGATCCAGGTCGGAGGGTTCGTCGGGGCCTCCGGCGTCGCGGGCCGCGCGATCGATGATCGGTTTGACTTTACGGAGGTCGATCAGGTCTTTGAGCGCGCCGGTGTCCCGCTTGGAGAGGAACGACTTTCGCAGTTTCGCCGGGGTGAACTCTTTCGCCAGGACATGACGCGAGCGACCCAGAGGCTTGATCACGTTGCGGTCGAGCTCGACGAAGAAGTTCATCGGGACCTTGTTTTCCTCGATCAGCTTCTGCTGTCCCTTCGGCAGTTCGAGGATCAGTCGGTAGCGCGAGATCTGCTCCTTGGAGAGGCCGGTGAGCTGCTTCAGCTCGTCGGGGTCTTCGGTCCCCTTGCGGTCGATCACCTCCTGAAGGGCACGGGCGGTCGGCATGTCCTCCCAGTCCTCGCGGACCTTGTGGATGTTGAACATCTCGACGATGTTCTCGGCGGGGTCAGGAGGACCGTCCCTGACAAGGGCCGGGACCGACTCGAGCCCGAGCCGCAAGGCGGTCCTCCAACGCCGCTCCCCGTCGACCAGGATGTACTGGCCTGCGTCACCGTCAGGGTCGGGGTAGACGTAGACCGGCACCAGCACGCCGCCGGATTCCTCGATCGACTCCGCGAGTTTGTTCAGCCCGGACTCCCTGAAGTACATCCTCGGGTTCTCCGGGTTGCTCTGGATCTGCTCAGGAGGAATGTCCTTCAGCTGCGTGGCCAATTCGGTCCCCTTGTCCGAGTGAGTTATTGGGCGAGCCAGACGAACTCGGTCACGTCGCGGACCGCCGCGCCGTGACGGGCGCCGAGGGTACTGTGTTTACTCGGTCGACTTATAGGCATTTCGACCTTCTGAAAGTACTCTCCCAAAAGGGCCGAGATGTCCACCCCGAGCTCCCGGGTCAGGAGTCCGGTCGACGGGTAGCTCAGCAACAGCACGCCTTCACGCTCGGATATCGCCCCGCAGATCGTCCGAGTCGCATCGAGCACACCACGCTTGCGAGCCAAGGGCGTATTGAGGCGGTCAGGCCGGTAGCGGCCGGTGCCTTCCGCCTCAGGATAGTCGTACAGCTCGAGCGTCTCCAGAACGTGGTAGAAGCGGGAGTACTGCTCCTTCGAGTAGGGCGGATCCGCGTAGAAGACCGCCTTGCCCAACCCCTCTGCGTCGAGGGTGGGCCAGATCGTCAACGTGTCGCAGGTGAGGACCCGATTTCGCCGGCGCCAGCGTTTGGTGCCAAAAGGGGCGAGGGTCGACAGGTCGTCGAGCGTGCCGTCCCACACCGACCGTCTGCGGGCACTTCGGATCCGCTCCACGCTCGCGGTCGTCGCCCCGGTGAGGAACTGCGCGAAGTGTCCCGGCGCGCTGGCCACCCGGCTGCAGGTCTGAAGAAGGGCGAACCGGCACCAGGCCGCCTCGTCCTCGCTCAAATCTCCCTGGGACCCTGCCGCGTCGATCGCGGCTCGCATACTGTCGATTTCGACGGCCTGGCGCAGACCGAAATAGCCCCAGGCGAACGTGATCGTGGCAAGTCGGTAAGGCTGGGACTCGACGGTCCCGTCCCTGAGCGCGCGGGCCTCATGTGCGAGCTGCCTGTCGTTTCCGACGTGTCGCCATTTCTCCTGCGCCTGGCGAAATGCGGAGGCGGAGCCCCCGGCGGCGACCAGTCGCCGTTCCGCGGCAAGCTCGCGCTCAAACCTCGCGTTGAGCTCCTTGAGGTTCGCCCGATAGGCGGGCGTGAGGGCGGGGACACTCCGCTCACGGCCGGGCGGGTAGTCCTGACTCTGCAGAAGACATCGGGCGACGAGCCGGGCGTAATTCTGGGCATCGTTGACCCAGACCCGCCGACCCGAACCGGATACTGCGCCGGCGACTGAGCACATCCCCCCGAACAGGTCCACCAGCGGCCTCGCGGGATCGAATCGCTCGATCAGTCCCGCGACCTCACGGGCGAGATCGAACTTGTTACCCATGTAGCGGATGCGCGTCGCCTGCTCGGTCGGCATTGGTCGTGGACTTCGCCTCGACCTCCCCGACTCCCCCTCCTCGGCGCGGCGGCGGTCTGCGCTCCCTTTCGGTTTGGATGCACCCACGCGGCTTATTCTCGCTCGCCGGGGCCCTGCCCCTGCGGCCACCGAGCCGGCCACCCTGACTTTGACGCCGATGCGCGGTGCAATGTACTGGTCGACGAGGCAGGCTCGCCGACCGGCCCAGTTCAGATGCTCGCCGAGTCAGACCGTACGAAAATCGCCAGCAGCCCGGGGCGTTCTTCTAGGCTGCGGACATGATCGAGGACTGGGCCGACGACGAGGACTTCGTCATCGACCGCGGCGACCCAGACCGGTTCGGGGTCCCGCCGAACCTCATGGGTCGACATCCGGAGGAGTTCTTCTCGATCCTCGGGCGCATCGTCGCGCTGTCCGCGATCCTCGAGAACAAGATCCTCGTCTTCTACCAGCACCTCGTCGGAGGCAGCCAGGACGAACACACCGGAATGCCCGTGGGGCGACTGATCGCCAAGGCCCGGCAGGAGCTTCACCGGCTCCCGCCAGAAGATCGCCAGCTCGCGGAGGATTTTCTGCTGGACGCGAAGGCGATCACCGAGAAGCGGAACGACTACGTCCACAACCTCTGGCCCGTCCAGGGCGGGGGAAGACTGTTCGGCTGGAGAGCGGTGCCGAAGCAGAAGGCCCCGAGCGCGTCGGTCACGACCGAGGGGACGCTGGAGGAGATGCGGTACGACCTCGAGCGCCTCGTCGACCTTCTGGCGGTGGATCGCATGAACCGCGTTCTCCACCTGGTCTCCGGCACTCGACACCTGAAAGCCTGAGGCAAGCCTGGGAACTCTCCCGGGCCTAAAAGCCGCGTACCGCCGAGACCTTGCGCAGGATCGGAAGGGGCCTTGGCTCGTCGCCTCGGCGCTCGACGAGATGCCCGGTCGGGGCGATCCTCCAGAACGGTTCGAACCACGCCGACAGGCGCTGGTCGGCGACATCACCAAGCGAGAGGTCTTTGGATTTTCGAACCGCCCCTGCGGATCTCAGGCAGTTCTCGCCAAAACTGCCTGACTCGACGACATATCCGCGCATATCGCCGCACATCGGGGATTCCGAGGCCGAAAATCCTACCCATGAAATCCCTGCAAATGGTGTTTTTTGCCTACCGATCAGCGTTTTCCGAGCGGATTTCACACGCGAGAGGTCGCTGGTTCGAAACCAGCCGTGCCCATGGATCCATTTCGCCAAGCGAGAGGCCGGAGGCTGATCACCGGCCTTGGACCACAGGCCGTCATTTGTTCGCGATGAGTGGCACCAGGTCGTCGGGGTATATGACGCGTGCCCGCGACCATGGGCCCCTGCGGCTTTCACCGGCCGATCTCCGGTTCCCGCTCGGGGTCAAACGACCAACCCCTCGGACCATCCCGGGGTGGAGCGAGGCGCCCTCGGGGCGCGGGCCGGGAGGAACCGCGGCTCGTCCGGTTCGGTTGCCATCTCCCGGTGTGAGTCTGGCACCGCCGTGGCGCCGGGGACCGCCCGCCGGGAGATCCGCCCGGCGCCCGCTGTCCGTCAGCCGGCGGCGGCGCCCGTATGCGCCACCTCGTGCGGTCCCTCGGCGAACTCCTCGACGATCTTGGCGCAGAATCCGTCGAGGTCCTTCGGGCTGCGGCTGGACACGAGCCCGTGGTCGGTCACGACTTCCTCGTCGACGACCTCGCCGCCGGCGTTGCGGATGTCGGTGCGGATGCTCGGATAGGAGGTCAAGGTGCGCCCGCGGACGAGGTCGGCCTCGACCAGGGTCCAGGGCCCGTGGCAGATCACGCCGACCGGCTTGCCCTCCCTGAACCAGCCCTGGAGGAAGTCGATCACCGCACCCTCTTTGCGCAGTTTGTCCGGGTTGCCGACGCCGCCCGGCAGGATCAGCCCGTCGTAGTCGTCGAGCGAGGCGTCGACGACCGCCTTGTCGACCGCGATCTTCTCGGTCGGCTGGATGTCGTGTTCGACCGCCTGGATCTCACCCGCCTCGATCGAGAGCAGCTCGGTCTCGGCACCGGCCTCCTCGACCGCCTGCCGCGGGCGGTCCAGCTCGACCTGCTCGACCCCGTCGGCGGCGAGGATCGCGATCCTCTTGCCCTTCAACTCTTCTGCCATCTGATGGCTCCTTTCGCGATGAATGGTGCGCCGGGGTACCCACGAGCGCGACGATCACTCCGGGCGCGAGCGGGTACCCCGGGGAATGTCAGACGGAGATCCCGATCCAATCGCCGCGCCGGGCCACGGTGTCGCCTGGGGGCTCGGACGCGCGATCGTCTGGGCGCGGTTCCTGGTCGTCGCCGCCTGGATCGCGGCGGCGCTCCTCGCCACCAGCCGCCTGCCCTCCGGCCTCGGCCAAGAAGGGGCGCAGCTCGGCAGCCTCCTGCCCCGCTCGTCGAAGGCGCTCGCGGTCGAAGCCCGGTCGCTGCGGACCTTCGGCTTCCCGCTGATCAGTCGCTCGATGGTCGTCGCCCGCAAGGACGGCGGCTTCGACGCCGCCGCGGGCGCGGCGGCCCTCCGCTTCATCGGCCGCACCGACCGGTCCGAAAGTGGTCTGAAGGCCGTCCCGTTCGCCGCCGAAGGCAGGCCCCTCGAAGGCGGGCCGATCGGCGACACCCTGCTGGTCTATCTCTACGTCGGTCCCTCGACGGAAGACGAAGCGACGACCGCGAGCGAACATTTCGCCGCCGGGCTGCGGCGGGCGAGCGGCGCCGAAACCACCCACGTCACCGGGGCGATCCCGGCCGCGACCGCCGAACGGGATCTGGTCGAAGAAAACCTCCCCTGGGTCGAGATCGCAACCGTCGTCCTCGTGGTCGGGATCCTCCTCGCCTACTACCGCTCACTGGTCATCCCGCTCCTCTGCGTCGCCGCCGTCGGGCTCGCCTACGTCATCTCCGATCGGCTGCTCGGCCTGATCGCCGAACGCTTCGGCCTGATCGTCCCGGAAGAGGTGGAGCCGGTCGTCATCGCCCTCCTCTTCGGCGTCCTCACCGACTATCTGGTCTTCTTCCTCTCGGGATTCCGCACTCGACTCGAGCGCGGCGAACGGGCTCGCGACGCGGCGAGCGCGGTGACCGGCGAGCTTCTGCCGGTCGTCTCGACCGCGGCGCTGATGATCGCCGGCGCGACGATCACGCTCTCCCTCTCCGGCGTCGACTTCCTCGCCGCCTTCGGCCCGGCGATGGCGATCTCGGTGCTGGTCGCGGCCGTCGTCTCGCTGACCTTGCTGCCGGCCATCCTGGCGCTCCTCGGCCGCTTCGTCTTCCTGCCCCGCCGCGTCGGAAGCACCAAGGAAGGCGAGGCGCCGTCGGGGGACGCCGGGCCGCCGAAGGCGCGCCGCAAGGTCCTCGGCCTCGTCGCCCGCCATCCCTTGCCCGTCGTCGCCCTTTGTCTGGTGGCGCTGCTGGCCGCGGCGAGCGGCCTGCGGAGCCTGGAGCTCGGCAACCCGATCATCCGCGGCCTCCCCACCTCGACCCAGAGCAGACAGGGATACGACGAGGCGAGCCAGGCCCTCGGCCCCGGGGTCGTCGGCCCGGCCATGCTGGTCGTCGAAGGCGAAGGGGTGGGTGGCGAAGAAGCGGCGCTCGGCTCGTTGCAGGGCCGGATCGAAGCGCAGCCGGGGATCGCGCGGGTGCTCGGCCCGGCCCAGCAGCCCGCATCCCTGCCACCTGGCGTCTTCGTCGCCCCGGACCACAGCGCGGCCCGGTTCCTGATCGTCCTCGAAGCCGACCCCGACGGGCCGGTCGCGCCGGAAATCCTCTCGCGCCTCGAATCGAGGCTGCCGAGGATGATCGCCCAGAGCGGCCTGCACGGGGCGAGCTTCGGCCTCGCCGGCGACACCTCGGTCGGCCACGAACTGACCGAAGACACCTGGCAGGCGGGGCTGAAGGTCGCGCCCGTGGCCCTCGCGGTGCTCCTGCTCCTGCTCTGGGCGCTCCTGCGCAGCCGCGCCGCGCCCCTCTACCTGGTCGGCTCGAGCCTGCTCGTCACGGCCGCCTCGCTCGGGCTCACCGTCTACGTCTTCCAGGGGATGCTCGGCTACAACGAGCTCGCCTTCTTCGTCCCGGTGGCCACCGCGATCCTGATGCTGGCGCTGGGTGCCGACTACAACGTCTTCCTGATCAGTCGCATCTGGCGCGAGGCCGAGCGACGCGACCTGCGTGCGGCGATCCGCACGGCCGGCTCGCGCGCCTCGAGCGCCATCGCCGTCGCCGGGCTGATCCTCGCCCTCTCCTTCACCGCGGTCTGGCTGATCCCGATCGCCGCCTTCCGCGAGCTCGCCTTCGCCCTGTTCGTCGGGCTGATGCTCGACACCTGGGTGGCGAGGCCGCTGCTGGTGCCCGCGCTGGTGGGGCTCTTCGGCGCGAGCACCGAGCGTGCCGGCAACTCGACCACGTGAATCCTCGGATTCCTCGCCAGTAGGTTCCCGACCCGGTCCGCGGGTGCCCACGGGCCGAGATGAACGACGCCCGCCCGCCCGACCTGCCGGCCGAAAATCGACCTCGTCCGGCACCGCGACCTCGCCGGGCGAGGGCCGGGGCAGTGGATCAGGCGCGGGTTCGTCGCCCTGCTGGTCGCCTTCGTCGTGGCGGCACTCGCCAACGCCTTCGGCCAGGCCGACGCGACCGACACGGCGAGCGGCGCCGCCGGCACGCTGAGCGTCAAAGCGCCGAGCCGCGTCCGCGGCGGCCTCACCTACCAGAGCGAATTCGTCATCCACGCCAAACGCGATCTCCGCGCGCCGACCCTGGTCCTCGACCGCGGTTGGGTCGACCAGACGACGATCAACACGCTCCAGCCCGAACCGGCCGGCTCGACCACCAACGGCGAAGGCGATTTGAAGCTGCGCTTCGCGCCGATGCGGGCCGGCCGCACGCTGGTCGTCTACGGCCAGTTCCAGGCGAACCCGCTGAACGTCGGTCCCCACGAAGGCGGCGTCTCGCTCTATGACGGCGGGCACTTCATCGCCTCGATCCCCCGGAGCCAGTTCGACTTCCCGTAGGCAGCGATGGACATCGTCATCCGCGCCGCGATCATCTTCGCCTTCGTCTATCTGCTGACCAGGATGCTGGGACGGCGGGAGCTCAGCTCGCTCGAGCCCTTCGACCTGATCCTGCTCGTGGTGGTCGGCGATCTCGTCCAGCAGGGCGTCACCCAGAACGACCAGTCGATCACCGGGGCGCTGCTGGCGATCTCGACGATCGGACTGCTGACGGTCGGCCTCTCCTACCTCAGCTTCCGTTTCAAACGGTTGCGCCCGATGCTCGGCGGCGAACCGATCGTGCTGGTAGAGGACGGCGAGGTGATCGAGGCCAACCTGCGCCGCCAGCGACTGACGCCGGAGGAGATCGGCGCCGAGGCGCGCCTCAACGACATCGCCTCGATCGAGGACGTGCGCTGGGCGATCCTCGAGGCGAACGGGCGGATCAGCTTCGTCCGGAGGTCGGACGACTGATTGCGCCGGGGCGCTCGACCAGGCGGGCGCCGGAGTCACGCGCCGGATGGGCGCCGCTCTCGCGCAGGCGCCGGGCGAGCGCCCGGGTGAGGAAGAAGACGACGATCGGCGCCAACACGGTCAGCGCCCGATACCCCCACAGCTGGTCTTCGTAGGGGACCCCGAACTGGACGAAGGCGCGGTCGGCGGCGCCGGCGAAGAAGACCGTCGCGACCAGGCTGAAGACGGCGGCGCCGACCGCGGTCCGGGTCGGGTTGTCGCGCGGACGGTCGAGCAGGTTGTGGGCGCGGCGGTCGCCGGTCCAGCGGCGCTCGATCGTGGGCCACAGGTAGAGGAACCCGAAGATGAGACCGGGGAACGCGACGCCGCCCCAGAACGGGTTCGGGACCAGCGTGTAGTTGCCGATCACGACGTCGAAGCTGGGCATCAGGCGAAGCGCGCCGATCAGCCAGCCGAGGTACCAGTCGGGCTGGGCGCCGTTCGTCCCGAGCCAGGGCTCATACGGTCCCCACTGCCAGATCGGGTTGATCTGGACGAGGCCGCCGAGGGCGAAGAGGACGGCGGTGGTGGCGAAGAAGAGGCCGAGGCTGCGCAGCGCGTAGGCGGGCCACATCGGGGTGCCGAGGACGTTGCGCTCCCCGCGGCCCCGGCCGCGGAACTGGGTATGGCGAGGCGTCGCGATCAGGACCAGGTGGACCGCCATCAGGGTGGCGATCAAGATCGGCAGGACGAAGACGTGGACGAAGAAGAGGCGACCGAAGAAGTTGGGGGCGCCCGGGAACCGCCCTCCCCATATGAGGCTCCCGAGTTGGCCGCCGATCACCGGCACCGAGAGCGCCACCGCGTTGCCGATCGCCAGGCCCATGCCGGAGAGCAGGTCGTCGAGCAGCGAGTAGCCGACGTAGCCCTCGACCACCGCCAGCACCAACATCGTGAGACCGACGTAGTAGTTGACGTCGCGCGGCTTGCGGAAGGCGCCGGTGAAGAAGATCCGCATCAGGTGGACGGTGATCGCGGCGAGGAAGACGTCGGCCGCCCAGTGGTGGACCTGGCGGATCAGGAGCCCCGCCTGGACTTCGAAGGAGAGGTCGACCGCCGAGGCGTAGGCCGTGGACATCTCCTGGCCCCGTAAGGGCGCGTAGGCCCCGTGGTAGACGACCTGGGCGGTGCTCGGTTCGTAGAAGAGCGCCAGGTAGGTCCCGGTCGCGACGAGGATCAGGAACGTGTACATCGCGATCTCGCCGAAGAGGAAGGTCCAGTGATCGGGGAAGACGTAGCGGAGGGCCTTGCCGAGCACCGAGCCGCCGCCGGTGCGGCTGTCGAGGAAGCGGAAGACGCGGCGGGTCGTCATCGAGCCTTCAGCCCTCTTCCCGGACCCGCGACCAGGAGGCGCCGACCGCCCCGGAGAGCGGGCCGGCGGCGACCAGCTCGCCGGCCTCGATCCGCAGCGGCAGCTGCGGCAGCGGGCGGACGGCGGGGCCGAAGATCCGTTCGCCGCCGTCGAGGACGTCGAAGGTCGAGTAGTGGCAGGGGCAGACCAGCGCCGGCCCGGGCGAGCGTTCGGCGAACAGCGGATAGCGGAAGAGGCTGATCGCGCACTGGGCGTGGGTGCAGATCTTGGAGAAGGCGAGGATCCCTTCCGGCGCCCAGTCGGCGCGTTCGGCGGGCAGTTCGAGTTCCTCGGGTTTGACCCGGACGACGACGAGCGGGGTGGCGAGTTCCCCTTTGTCGGCGCCCTTGGCGAAGGCGGTGAGGAAGGAGCCGACCTCGAGGTCGGAGGCCTTGACCGGGAGGTCGTTCTCGTCGACGAGGTGGACGCCTGCCTTCCAGGGCGAGGCGGCGAGGCGGTCGCCGACCGCGGGGCCGAGCGAGGCGAGCGGCGCGAGCGCCGCGGCGCCGAGGCCGACTCCGGCGGCGGCCCCGGCCGCCCCGAGGAGACGCCGTCGGGTCACCCCGTCGGTGCCTTCGCGGAAGCTCAGCGCGGCGCCCTCGACCGCGTCCTCCCGATTCTCCTCGTCGCGGTACGGATCGGCGAAGCGCGGGCGCTCCTCTTCGAGGGTCTCCTGCGGGACGACCCGGACGGCGGCGAGGATCAGCGCCGCGGCGATCAGGGCAAGGGCGGCCGCGATCGAGAGGCCGAGGAGCTGCGTGTCGGCGTCGTCGAAGGCGTAGATCGCGACGAAGGCGAGGCCCGCGAGTGCGGCGGCGAAGAGGAGCGCCGCGGTCCAGGTCTCGGCGCCGGGGTCGGCGGGCAGGTCGACCTCGCGGTGGACCTCCCGCTTCTTCGAGAGGCGCAGGACGAGACCGGCGACGATCCAGCGCCAGAGGTTCCTCATCGTGGCTCCTCGGCCTCGTCGTCGGCGCGGCTGCCGCCGAGCCGCTCGCCGATCAGGCGGGCGACGAGCAGGATCGCGACCAGCGCGGCGAGCCAGGCGACGAGGCCCTCGGGGACCGGGCCGATGTTGCCGATGCCGAAGCCCCCCGCGTCTTCGGGTTCCTGGGTGAGCTGGACGTAGCGGGCGATCGAATCGACCTGCGCCGGGCTGATCAGCGATGCCGAGAAGCGCGGCATGATGTAGGGGCCGGTGCGGATCGCCTCGCCGACCTCGGTCGGCGTCGCTTCGTCAAGCGGCGGCGCGTAGCCGCCGATCGCGACGCCCCCCTTGCCGCTGATCGCGTGGCAGCCGGCGCAGGATTCGGTAAACAGTTCCATCCCTTCGCCAACCGAGCCCTTGGCGGGATCGACCTTCGGGATCGGCGGGCCTTTGCCGAGCCCGCCGACGTAGCGGACGAGCGCTTCGATCTCGGCGTTGTCGAGGCGCGGTTCGCCGGGCAGCGGCTCGTCGCCGACCTGGCCGAGCGGCATCCGCCCGGTCCGCAGGTAGAAGTCGGCGGCGCCTTCGCCGGCTGCGCGCAGGGATGGCGCTTGGCCCTTCGTGCCTTCGCCGTGCAGCCCGTGGCAGCTCGAGCAGTGTTCCTCGAAGAGTTCGCGGCCGGCTTCGAGCTGGCGGGCGGCGGCGGGACCCTTGGCGGTCGGGGGGTTCGCCCAGGAGGTGACCGCGAAGACACCGAGGAGCAGCGCCGCGGCTACCGTCGCTCGTCTAGCCCGCAGCATGGACGACCCCTTCCCGGCGGCGCGCGCGCCGCTCTTCCCGCAGCACCGCCGTCCACGCGACCGCCGCCGCGCCTGCGCCGAGCGGCAGCATCGAGGCGAGCATCGCCACCCCCGCGCCCTGGTGGCCGTCGAGCATCAGCTTCACCGCGGCGAGGTCGCTCGCCGACATCGCCGCCATCAGAAGCCCCGCCCGCGCCCACGGCGACCACCGTCCCGGCAGCGGCTCGACCGCGAGGCAGGCCGACCAGAGCCAGAGCGCGGTGACGAGGAAGATCAGGTGCTCGGCGGCGTGCAGGCCTTCCTCGTGCAAGGCGCTCCAGAAAAGCGGCGTCAGGTGGAAGGCGAGCTGGGCGCCGACGAAGGCGGCGAAGGCGAGCGGTGGCCGGAGCGCGCGGCGCAGCCAGGGGGAGCGGAGGGAAGCGGCGAGGCCGCGCGCCGCCGATCGCGGCAGCGCCCGCAGCAGGAGCGTGACCGGTCGCGAGAGGACCAGCAACGGTGCGCCGATCGCGACGATCGCACCGTGGCCGGCCATGTGGACGGCGAGCGAGATGTCGTCGAAGCCGACCCCGGCGCCGACCACCGCCAGCCCGGCGACGAAGCAGGCGGTCCGCGTCCACGGCCACTGGCTCCGGCGGGCGAGCCGAAGGTACCCGGCGAGCAGGACCAGCGCGGGGACGGCGATCCGGAGCGTCTGGCTCACCGCCCCACCGCCCGTCGCTCGAGGACGATCTCGCGCACCAGCCAGACCAGGCCGAAGAGGCCGATCTCGGCGCCGATCAGACAGAGCCAGAGCCCCCCGGTGAGGCCGATCGCGCCGAGGCCGCCGCCGATCGCGATCACCACCACCGGGACGCTGACCCGCGACAGCAGCCGTGGCCGGTCGTGCGGCGGCCACGCCCGGTTCCAGGCCGAGGCCAGGAGCAGCGGGATCGCGCCGACCAGGAAGAGCAGCGCCGCGGCGCTGCCGCCTGACCAGATCGCCAGCATCGCGCCGAGCGCGATCAGGAGGCACCCCCAGGCGAGCAGCGGTCCACCTCCGCCTTTCACGCCGCCTCCCGTCGGTCGAGCAGCGGTGCGTAGGAGGTGATCGGCGGAAGCGTGGTGAAGTTGCGCAGGGGCGGCGGCGAGGTCGTCGCCCACTCGAGCGTGTGGGCCTCCCAGGGATCGTCGCCGGCCGGCACCTTGCGCCGCCAGGAGACGAACATGTTGGCGAGCACCATGGCGACGCCGATCGCGATCACCCCGGCGCCGATCGAGGAGAGCAGGTTGAGGTTGCCGAAGCGCGGTTCGTAGTCGGCTACCCGGCGCGGCATCCCGTCGTAGCCGAGGAAGAACATCGGGAAGAAGGTCAGGTTCGCCCCCAGGACCAGAACCCAGAAGCTCGCCTTCGCGAGCCGTTCGCGCAGCATCGCGCCGGTCGCCTTCGGATACCAGTAGTGGAGCCCGGCGAGGAAGCCGAAGAGGCTGCCCGCGAACAGGGTGTAGTGGAAATGGGCGACGACGAAGTAGGTGCCGTTGACGTGGTAGTCGAGCGGCGGCGAGGCGAGGATGATCCCGGTCAGCCCGCCGATCAGAAACTGGAGGATGAAGCCGAGCGCGAACAGCATCGGGGCGCGGAACACGATCGAGCCGCCGACCATCGTGCCGACCAGGTCGAGGTACTCGATCCCGGCCGGGATCGCCAGCATCGTCGAGGTGAGCGAGTAGTACTGGTTCGGCACCGCCCCGGTGACGAACATGTGGTGCCCCCACACCGCCATCGAGAGCGCGGTGAAGAAGAGCAGCGAGACGACCAGCGCCCTGTAGCCGAAGAACCGTTTGCGGGCGAAGGTGGCGACCGTCTCGCCGACCGCGCCGACGAAGGGGAAGAACATCACGTACACCACCGGATGGCCGTAGAACCAGAAGATGTGCTGGTAGGCGATCGAGCCGGTCGAGCCGGTGAAGACGCCGCCGATGTGACGTTCGGCGAGCAGCAGGCACATCGCCCCGATCAGCACCGGGAAGGCGGCGACCACCATGAAGGTGGTCGCCAGCATCGTCCAACTGAAGACGGGCAGCCGCAGCATCGTCATCCCCGGCGCCCGCAATCGCACGATCGTCAGGAGGATGGTGATCGCGATCAGGAGCGAGCCGAGCGTCGCCAGGGCGACGCCGATCACCCACAGGTCCATCCCCACGCCCGGCGTCCCGGCGCTGTCGGAGAGCGGGATCGTCGCCGTCCAGGTGGCTGAGCCGGCGCCGTTGTCGGTGAGGAACCCCGCGTACATCGCGAGACCGCCGATCAGGTAGATCCAGAAGCCGAAGAGGGCGAGCCGCGGCGCCGCGATCTGCGAGGCGCCGACCTGCAGCGGCACCAGGTAGAGCCCCAGGGCCAGCGCCGCCGGGGTCAGGAAGAGGTAGATCATCCCCGAGCCGTGCATCGAGAAGAGCTCGTCGTAGGTGTGGTCGGAGACGAACTGGAGGCCAGGCTGGGCGAGCTCCGCCCGCATCGTCAACGCCAGCAGGCCGCTCAGCAGGAAGAAGAAGAGCGAGGCGATCCCGATCTTCGCCGCCGTCTTCTTGTGGTCGGTGGCCGCGAGCCAGGCGAGGCCGCGTTCGAGCGCCGCGCCACGGGCATCGTCAATGGCTATCGGTGCGCCGCCAGCCACCGTTCATACCCCTTCTCGGTGAGGACGAGGACGCCGAAGCGCATGCCGCTGTGACGGAAGCCGCAGAATTCCGAGCAGAGACCCTGTTCGCGGCCGAGCGCGTCGAATTCCATCTCGAACCGGTTGACGCGGTAGGGGATCGCGTCGCGCTTGAAGCGCTGTTCCGGGATCCACATCGCGTGGATCACGTCGCTCGAGGTGAGCGCGAAGGCGATCGGGCGCCCGACCGGGACGGCGAAGTTCGGTTCGTCGTTGTTGTCCCCGATCACGGTGACGCCCGCGCCGGGGTAGGTGAACTTCCAACCCCACTGGAAGGCGTCGACGTTCACCCTCACCGCGTCGGGCCGCGAAGATTCGTCCTCCTTGGCCTCGGTACGGAAGGTGGTGAAGACGAGGAAGGCGACGACCGCGGCGATCGAGGCGGCGGCGCCGACCTCGAGTGCGTTGCGCTCGGCGAGCCGCGACGGCGCCCGCCCCGGCCGCGCCCGGTAGCGGACCAACGCGAAGGCGACCGCGGCGAAGACGAGGACGGCGACCGCGAGCCCGATCCAGAGGTAGACCGACCAGACGTTGGAGAAGTCGTTGCGCGTGCTCGCGGGACCGGGCGTGGTCACGCACCGTGGTACCCGCGAACCCGCGGGCGGCACCTCGCAACTACCAAAGACCCGGAAGATTCACGCCCGCGACGCCCACCGGGCTCGCCCGCTCAGTCTCCCACCTCTTTGGCGAAGACGAAAACCTCGCTCGCCAGGCCGTCGGGGCTGATCTGGCTGAGGAAGGACTGCACGGCACGGCCGGTGATCCGTTCCACGGCCGCCCGCATGATCGGCTCCACGGTGTCCTGGAAGGCCATGCGGTTCGCGCGGACCTCGGCGAACCGACCGCCTTCGATCAGCATCGACTCGGACGGCGTGTAGATCTCGCCGAGCAGACAGAGCGCCGCCTCGTCGTTGACGTACGTCTTCGCCTTGGTCGGGCCGCGGCCGTAATAGTGGGCGTGGATGCCGACGACCTCGCGCGAGATCTCGGCATCCACACGGCCCTCCCCCTCCCGCCTCTCACCGGTCAGCTCGGCCACGCACCGCACCTACCCCGTGGACCGGGTCGCCGAACCCCGTTGATCGGTTTCGGCGCGCAGACGCTCCAGGGTCGAGCGAAGGAGACGCGAGACGTGCATCTGGGAGCAGCCGATCCGGGCGGCGATCTGCGACTGCGGCAGTTCCTCGACGAAGCGCATCCGCAGCACCTCGCGCTCGCGCGCGTCGAGGCTGGGCAGCACCGATTCAACCGCCAGCCGGTCCTCGACCAACTCGTAGCCGTCGTCGACCCGACCGAGCCATTCGCCCGTCACCGGGCCGTCGTCGTCGGTTTGGATCGGCGCGTCGATCCCCAGCGGCCGCCGGTTCTCCTCCGCCTCCAGCGCCTCCAACACCTCGTTTACTTCGAGCCTCAGGCGATCGGCGATCTCCGCCGGGGCCGGCGGGCGCGACAGCTCCTCGGTCAGCTCCTCGGTGGCGGTCTCGATCGCCGCCATCCGATCGTGGAGCGCACGCGGCACCCGGATCGCCCAGACCTTGTCGCGGAAGTATCGCTTCAGCTCGCCCATGATCGTCGGCTTGGCGAAGCCGACGAAGGGCGTGCCGCGATCTGTCTGGTAGCGGTCGACCGCATTCAGGAGGCCGACGCTGGCGACCTGCACGAGATCGTCATAGGGCTCGACGACCCCCGCGTAGCGACGCGCCATCCGACGCGCCATCGGCATATACCGCTCGATCAGCTCCGTGCGCGCCGCCTGGTCGCGGTCGCGTTCGAGGCGCCGCCACAGTTGCTTCTCGTGCAGCATGTCGCCCGGGGTCAGGGTCAGGGTCATCGGGTCCTCCCGTTCGTGGGACGTCTCCCGACTCAGCCGCCCTTGGCCCGTAGGCGTGCGGATGCGTGCGGTGTATGTGGTCGGACCGCCGAGCGTTGCGAAGGCACCGCTCTCTGGCCCACCGCTCCTGTACCCCGCGGCGAGGATCCTAACCGGATCGATCCGAGAGCCGCGCCGCGCACTCCAGCAGCAACGCGTGGACGAAGGCCTGTGGCAGGTTGCCGCGCAGCTGGCGCTGGGTGACGTCGAACTCCTCGGCGAAGAGCCCGGGCGTGCCGCAGGCGCCCCGGTTGCGCTGGAAGACGGCAAGGGCCGCCTCGCGATCGCCTTGCCCGGCAAGGGCCAGTGCAAGCCAGAAGCCGCAGACGAGGAAGGCGCCCTCGGCGTCGCCGAGCGCCAGCCCTTCGGCGCGGAAGCGGTAGCAGTAGCCATCTTCGGTGAGGCCGGCGAGCACCGCCTCGAGGGTGGCGCGCGAGCGCGGGTCGGCGGCGGGGACGGCACCGCGGACCTGCGCGAGGAGAAGGGCGGCGTCGATCCGGGGGTCGTCAGGGGTGCGTTGCCAATGGCCCTCGCGGGCGACGCCTTCGGCGGCCGCGGCGGCCACCAGCTGGTCGGCGAGCGCCAGCCAGCGCGGGCCGCGCTCGCGCCCCGGGGCGTGGGCGGCGATCGCCCGCAGGCCTGCCGCGCAGACCAGCCGGCTGTGGGTCCAGCGCCGCGGCTCGAGCTCCCAGATCCCCGCCTCCGGATCGTCGCCGCGGGCCTCGATCGACCCGACAGCCGCCTCGGCCGCGCGCCAGCTGTCGGCGTCGAGCCGGTCATGCCCCGCGGCGGCGGCGAACAGCAGGAGCGCCTCGCCGAAGACGTCGAGCTGGAACTGTTCCCGGACCCGGTTGCCGACGATGTCGGCGCCACCCGGATAGCCCGGCAGGTCGAGTCGGCGTTCGCCGGGGATGGGATCGCCGGCGGTGGTGTAGGCGGGCATCAGGTCGGAGCCGTCGGCGAGCAGCCGACCGGTGAGGAAGCGGACCGCGTCGTCGAGCAGCGGGTACGGGCCGGCGGCGGCGACCGCCTGGCCCACGTAGGCCTGGTCGCGGACCCAGGCATAGCGGTAGTCGTAGTTGCGGGCGCGGTCGGCGCGCTCCGGCAGCGAGGTGGTCGCGGCGGCGACCGTCGCGCCGGTCGCCGAGGTCAGGCCGCTCATCACCGCGTAGCTGTGGCGCGCGTCGCGGGCGGCGAGGTCGAGCCCGCCGAGGTCCGGCAGGCGTTCCGCCCAGCCCGCCTCGGTCGCCTCCCAGAGACCGGCGGGGAGCACCGCCTCGGCGTCGGCGTCGCCGTGGTCGAGGACCAGCACCAGGTCGTGGGCTTCGTCCTCCTCCAGACGGAGATCGAGAGCGAGTGAGGGACCGTGGACACCGTCCCCGGCGGGCTTGGCGCGGGCGCCGCCGTACCAGCGCATGCTCTCCTCGCCGAGCGCCGCCGTCCAGACGCCGTCGTCACGGCGCTTCAAGCGCGCCATCCCGTGGCGGTCGAAGCCCGCGCCCGCGGCGAGCGAGACCGCCACCAAGGCGGGGCCGCGGACCGCGACCACGCGCCGCAGCAGGGTCGCCCGATCGGCGCGGCCGGGCAGCGCCAGCGCCTCGCGGCATTCGACGATCCCGCCGCCCTCGGTGACCCAGCGACTGCGCCAGATCAGGGTGCCGTCCTCGTAGTGCCCGCCCCAGACGAAGCGGCCGACCGGGGTGACCGTGTAACAGGCGGCACCGCCGATCAAGGCGCTGAACACGGCGTCGTCGTGCCAGCGGGGGAAGCACATCCAGGCAAAGTCGCCACGCGGGCCGACGAGGACCCCGCGCTCGCCGTCGGCGAGCAGCGCGTAATCGCGCAGAGCGTGCGGGGCGAGCACCGGGCCGCCCTCACTCACGCTTGTCACCCTCTGGGTGACAAGCGTCGGGCCCGCGCGGCGGCGAGGGCGGCGACGCCGGCGAGGGCGCCGGCGGCGAGCGCCGTCCGGTGGCGGGTGGCGAACCAGGCGGCGCTCCGCCCGTGCGCCTGCCCGTCGAAGGGGCCGTGCGCGCCGGGGTCGCCGGGCGGTGGCCGCATCAGGTTCCCCTCGCGGTTCTGGGGGCCCGGCGGCGCGTCGGTCTGCTGGCCGGAGACGGCGGTCTTCGCCAGGTAGCGCTCGGCGATCCAGGGCGCGAGTTTGCTGCCGAGCACCGTGTAGTAGGTGGAGATGCCGACGTAGATCTGCCGCCGGCGGTGGCAGGCCGCGAAGTGGATCGCCTCGGCTGCCACCTCCGGCTGGTAGACCGGCGCCACCGGCCGCGGGTGCCCCGGCACCTTCGAGCGGCCGTGGTCGAACTGCGGCGTGTTGAGGCCGGGCAGTTGCACCATCGTCACCTGCACCTTCGAGCCCCTGCTGCGCAGCTCGGTGCGAACCGAATCGAAGAATCCCTTGATCGCGTGCTTGGCGCCGCAGTACGGAGACTGGAGCGGGATGCCCTGATAGGCCAACGCGGACCCGACCAGGACGATCGTCCCGCGATCGCGAGCTTCCATGCGGCACAGGGCCGAGCGCGTCGACCAGACCGCGCCGTGGTAGGTGACGTCGGTGGCGCGGCGGAACTCCTCGGGGGTGATGTCGGGGAACCGGGCGAAGACCGTGGCCATCGCGTTGGAGACCCAGATGTCGATCGGCCCCAGCTCTCGCTCCACCCGCGCGGCCGCATCCTCGACCGCAGCGGGGTCGGCGACGTCGGTGGGGACGACCAACGGCGTCCCGCCCGCCGCCTCGATCTCACGGGCGGCGCCCTCGAGCTCCTCCTCGCCGCGCGCCAACAATGCGACCCGGTCGCCGTCGGCGGCGAACCGCCGCGCCGTCGCGCGCCCGATGCCCGCACCGGCGCCGGTGATCACGACCACCCGCCGATGCTCACGGCTCACCGTCGGTACCTCGCCGGTCCGGCGGCGACGTGCTCGCGCCGCAAAACGACGACGGTGACGTCGAGCTTTATCCATGCCCGAGGGGTACCCACGGGGGACCAGGATGAATTCGTGGCGGTGAGCTTGGAGTCCGTGTGCGCGCTCCGTGACCGCAGCGGGTCAATCATTCGACTTCCCAGGCCACGGCGCGGGCAGGGGCGCCGCCGGCGCCGGCCAGGAGGATCGGAAAGGCGGTGAGGAAGGCGCGGCGGCCACAGAGCTCGTCGGGGATATGAAGCTCCTCGACGATGACCTTGCCGGCGCCGAGAAGGACCTCGTGGGACGGATCGCCGACCTCCGGGCCGCCCCAGCCACCGATGCTGAGCGCGTCGATGCCGACGCCGGCGACACCGTGGTCGAGCAGGAGGCGGGCGCCCTCGCCGCCCAGGTAGGGGTAGCGGTGCATGAACTCGTCGGTGAGGGCGCGCCTGTCACCCCAGCCGGTGACGAGGACGGCGAAGTCTCCGGGGCGCAGGGCGCCGACCCAGCTGTCGAGCTGGTCGGGGCCGATCTCCGCGGCGGGCTCGACCCGCTCGCGGAGATCCACGAAGAGGGCCGGGCCGCAGAAGGCCCCCAGCGGCAGCCGGTCGACGGTCGGACCGTCCTCGACGAAATGGAACGGGGCGTCGACGTGCGTCCCGGTGTGGGTGTTCATCGCGATCCACTCGGTGTTGGCCCCCTCGACCGCGCGGCGCTCCAGACGGCGGACCTGCGGCGGCTGGTGGTCGGGCCAGCAGGGCCCGTCGTGGCACACGGGCTGGCTCAGGTCCCAGATCCGCTCGTGGCGCACCCGCATCTACCCGACCTCCACTCGGCGCCTACCGTCCGCCCCCACCCGCTTGTCCCCGAGCCGTTCCGCCAACCGCGAAGCCAGCGCCATGATCGTCAGCGCCGGATTGGCCGAGCCCTGGGTCGGCATCACGCTGCCGTCGGCGATGAAGAGATTCGGCACCTCCCAGCAGCGGTGGTCGGCGTCGACCACGCCGCTCTCCGGCGCGGCCGACATCGCGCAGCCGCCGACCAGGTGCGCGTAGCGGTCGATCGTCAGCACGTCCTGGGCGCCCGCCGCCGCGAGGATGTCGTGGAGGCGCTGCTTGGCGCAGGCGATGTTGGCGCGGTCGTTGTCGCACTGGCCGTAGTCCATGCGGGCGACCGGCATCCCGTTGGCGTCCACCTCGTCGGCGAGCGTCACCCGGTTCCCGGGCAGCGGCAGGAGCTCCGAGAGCGCGCCGAGCGTGTACCAATGGTTGTAGTCGCGCATGTACTCGCGCAGCGCCTGGCCCCAGTGGCCGTCGGCGAGGACGTGCTCGGCCCAGGCGATCGGCAGTGGCCCGACCGTCTGCAAGGAGAAGCCACGGGCGAAGCCGCGGTCGGGGTCGGTCTCGTAGAACTGCTCGCAGCAGATCTCCGGCGGCGGTGCCTTGTACATCCGCATCTCTTCCGGGAAGCGACCGGCGACCTGCGGCGCGCCCTGCACCATCACCCCCCGGCCGACCAGATCGCTGCCGTTGGCGAGCCCGCGCGGGAAGCGGCCGCTGGTCGAGTGCAGCAGCAGCCGAGGCGTCTCGATCGAGTAGCCGGCGACGGCGACGGTCGCGGCGCGCTGGTGGTGCTCGACGTCGTCGCTCCTATAGGTGACGCCCGTGCAGCGCCCTGCCTCGTCGATCTCGATCCTGGTCGCCATCGCGCCGTCGCGGACCTCGACCCCGTGGGCGAGGGCGTCGGGGACGTGGGTGACGAGCGGCGAGCCCTTCGCGTTCACCTTGCAGCCCTGCAGGCAGAGACCGCGATAGATGCAGTGGGGACGGTTGCCGAAGGAGCCGTTGGCGATCGCGACCGGGCCGACCTTGAACTCGATCCCCAGCTCGCGCGCCCCTTCCATCGCCCGCAGTGCCCCGCCCCCCACCGGGTGGGGGGCGTGGGGGTAGCCGTGCGGATCGCCCCAGGGCCAGTGCTCGCCCGCCGCGGGCAGCTCACGCTCGACGAGTTCGTAGTGGCGCTTCAGGTCGGAGTAGGAGATCGGCCAGTCGGCGGCGACCCCGTCGCGGGTCCGCACCTCGAAGTCGGACGGGTGGAAACGCGGCACGAAGCCCGCGAAGTGGACCATCGAGCCGCCCACCCCGCGTCCCGAGTTGTTCTTCCCGAGCTCGACCGGATCCGTGCCGCCGATCACCCGCGGCTCGTTCCAGAAGAGCTTGTGCGAACCGGCCTCGTCGGACACCCAGTCCTCGTCGGGGTCCCAGAACGGGCCCGCCTCGAGCACGACCACCCGCCAGCCGCGCCGCCCCAGCCGCTGGGCCAGCGTCGCCCCGCCGGCGCCGCAACCGACGATCACCATGTCGACCTCGTCCCGCTCGGGGTAGCGGGCCATCGTCTCGCGTCCGGGGACGGCGCGACGGTGGCGGTCGAGGAGGAAGGCCGAGTCGTTGGCGGGCGGGCGGCGAGAGCCGCGCAGCAGGGTGGCGAGGCCGGTGCTCACTCGAGCCCGCGCTCCTTGACGTCGGCGACCGGATCGACCTCGAACTCGGCTGGGCGCTCCCAATGCTCGCGTTCTCCCGCGTCGAGGCGGGCAAAGCCACGCGGGTAGGCGGGGCCGCCGAAGCCGATCTCGTTCCAGGCCCAGGGGTGCGAGTAGAAGGCCGAGAGGACCATCCGCATCACCACCGACCAGGCTTTCTCGACCGGCAGGCCCTCCCACTCGAGCTCGCCCGCGGCGAAGCGGCCGACGATCGTGTCGCGGATGCCCTGGGAGGCGGCGGCGAAATCGTCGGCGCGCAACCGGACCGCCTCCTCGTCGAGGCGCCGCGCGACCTGCCGCCAGGTCTGCGGATCGCTCGGCATGTCGGCGTGGCGGTAACCGTCGAGCCGGCGGGCATGGAGCTTTGCGTCGACCATCGCCAGCACCGGGATCCGCGGCTCGCGGTCCTGCGCGAGGACGGTGTCGCAGAAGGCCCCGAGCGTCGCCGCCTCGCGTTCGTCGAAGAGGCGGATCGGCGGCACCCGTTCGACCCGGTCGAGCACCACGCGGCGCGTCACCGGGTCCCAGTGGTCGGCCTGCTCGAGGATGTCGAAGTCCGGGTAGCGGCCGAAGCCCTGCGGGCTCGTGCCGCGGCGTTGGCGCGGCAGGCCCGGTCGCCGGTCCTCGTGCGGGCCCGGGCCACCGTGATGGGGCAGATGGCCGACCGACTCCGACATCAGCGCTCGCGCCGGGCGAGCGCCGCGACCAGGCCCATGCCACCGACCAGCGCCAGCGAGCCCGGGGCCAACAGCGGCGGTCCCATGACGATGTTGTAGAGTGGCTCGGAGAACCCGCCGGGACGCTTGCGCACACCCTGCACGTGGGTATAGACGCCGATCAGGCCGTCGAGGCAGTAGAGCGCCGAGATCGCGGGCAGCACCGTCGTCGCCGCCCGCTCGGAGCGCGTCGCGGCGAGCCCGGCCGCGCTCAACGCCGGCGAGAGCACCACCGGCGTCCACATCCACTTGTCGCCGAAGGACCCGCGGAAGTGCTCGAGATAGATCTCCAGGCCGAGCGGCAGGGCGCTCGCCGCGGTCGCCGCGGCGAGGCTGCGTTGGACGCGACCGCGGCGCAGGTTGCGGACCGCCCTGCGGCCGACCTGGCGCAGCTCCTTTCGCCCGCTCATTTGCCCGGCAGCGCCTCGGCGACCTTCTGGCGCAGCGACTCGGCGATCAGCCGGGTCGAGGACGGGTCGCCGCCGAGCACCGCCGAGGCGAAGTTCTTCGCCTGTTCGAGCGTGATGTGCGGGGGCAGCGGCGGCACCTCGGGGTCGGTGACGACGTCGAGCACGGTCGGCCGGTCGGCGGCGAGCGCCCGGTCCCACGCGAGACCGAGATCGACCGGGTACTCGACCCGGATCCCCTGCAGCCCGATCAACTCGGCGAACTGCGCGTAGTGGACGTCGGGCAGCGATTGTGAGCCCTCGAATTTCGGGTCTCCCTCCATCGCTCGCTGCTCCCAGGTCACCTGGTTCAGGTCGCGGTTGTTGAGGACCAGCACGACCAGCCGCTGGTCGGGCCATCGGTGCCGGTATTTGGCGATCGTGATCAGCTCGGCCATCCCGTTCATCTGCATCGCCCCGTCACCGACCAGGGCGATCACCGGCGTCCCCGGGTGGGCGAACTTGGCGGCGATCGCGTAGGGCACGCCGGCGCCCATCGTCGCCAACGTGCCCGAGAGCGAGGCCTGCATCCCGGGCCGCAGTTTCACGTCGCGCGCGTACCAATTGGCGGCGGAGCCGGAGTCGGAGGTGAGGATCGCGCCGTCGGGAAGCCGCGCCGACAGCTCCGTGAAGACCAGTTGCGGGTTGATCGGATCGGCCGGCTCGTGGGCACGCGCCTTGATCGTCTCCCACCACTCGGCGACGTTTGCTTCGATGGCTTCGCGCCAGGATCTGTCGCCCTTGTACGCGAGCAGCGGCGCCAGCTCGCGCAGCGTCCGCCGCGCGTCGCCCACCAGGTTCAGCTCCATCGGGTAACGGATGCCGAGCACGCGGCCGTCGATGTCGATCTGGATCCCGCGGGCCTGGCCCTCTTCGGGCAGGAACTCCGAGTAGGGGAAGCTGGAGCCGACCATCAGGAGCGTGTCGCAGTCCCGCATCAGGTCCCAGCTCGGCTTGGTGCCGAGGAGGCCGATCGAGCCGGTCACCCACGGCACGTCGTCGGCCAGCGCCGCCTTGCCGAGCAGCGCCTTGGCGACCCCGGCGCCGAGCGCGTCGGCGACCTGGGTCACCTCCTCGTGGGCGCCGATCGCGCCGGCCCCGATCAGCATCGCGACCCGCTCGCCGGCATTGAGGATCTCGGCGGCGCGGGCGAGCTGCTCGCGCGAGGGCGTGATCTCGGGCCGCTCCCAGCCGGGCCCGGAGTGGACCGTGCCGTGTTTGTGGGGCGGCGCCTCGAGCGCGTCTTCCTCCTGCAGGTCGTTGGGGACGATCACGCAGGTGACGCTCTTGGTCGAGGCCGCGATCCGCATCGCGCGGTCGACCAGGTGGCGGATCTGCTCGGGCTCGGTCGCCATCTCGACGAACTCGTGGGCGACATCCTTGAAGAGGCTGACCAGGTCGACCTCCTGCTGGTAGTTGCCACCGAGCGAGGCGCGTGCCTGCTGGCCGACGATCGCGACCACCGGCTGGTGGTCGAGTTTGGCGTCGTAGAGGCCGTTCAGCAGGTGGATCGCACCGGGGCCCGAGGTCGCCATGCAGACCCCGACCTCGCCCGTGAACTTGGCGTGGGCACAGGCCATGAAGGCGGCCATCTCCTCGTGGCGGACCTGGACGAACTCGGGCCGCGGGCCGTCGCGTTCGAAGGCTCCCATCAGCCCGTTGATCCCGTCGCCGGGATAGCCGTAGATCCGCTCCACGCCCCACTCGCCGGCGAGGCGGGCGAGCAGTTGGTCACCGACCTTTTCGCTCATCGCCGCTCCTTTCGAGTTCGGTCCGGGCAGGGGTACCCAGGTTGGCGGCGACGCACCATCGTCCGGCGTCCTCGCGTAGGGAGAGGCCGAGGCCGAGCCGATTCCGGTCGGGCCGCAGGCGCCCGTCGATCGGTTCGATCGCGCCGTCGAACAGGAGCCGCTCGACGCGGACGTGGTCGTGGAAGTACTCGAGGTGGACGGCGCGGTCGAGCGCACAGAGGAGATGAGCCGAGACCTGGGGCGCGCAGTGGGCGGAGAGGGGCATCCCGCGGGCGGCGCAGACGCCGTCGAGCAGACGGGCGCCGGTGATCCCGAGGCAGCGCGTCGGGTCCACCTGCAGGACGTCGACACAGGCCGCCATCCGCGCCGCTTCGGCGGCGTCCCAGAGGTACTCGCCGGCGGCGATCTCGATCACGGCGGGGACCTGGTCGCGCAGCCAGGCGAGGCCGTCGAGGTCCTCGGAGGAGACCGGCTCCTCGAGCCAACTGACGTCGAAGGCCGCGTAGAGCTCGGCCTGGCGGAGCGCCTCACGCCGGGCGAACGCACCGTTGGCGTCGACCATCAGTCTCGTCAGCGGGCCGATCGCCTCGCGCGCGGTGGCGAGCCGTTCGCGGTCGCGGGCCGGATCGCGGCCGACCTTCATCTTCACCCCGCGGAAGCCTTCCTCGACCCAGCCGCCGAGCTGCGCGGCGAGCTCGTCGCCGGCGAGCGAGGTGAAGCCGCCGCTGCCGTAGGCGTCGATCGCGTCCCGCCGGCGGCCGAGGCTGTCGGCGAGGGAACAACCGAGCAGCTTCGCCCGCAGGTCCCAGATCGCGATGTCGACGGCGGCGATCGCCATCGCCGCGATCCCCTGGCCGCCGAGGTTGCGGACCGCGCGGCGCATCCGCTCCCAGGTCGCCGCCGGCGCCAGCGGATCGCTGCCCTCGACCAGCGGTGCCAGCACCGAGTCGACGACCCGCGCGGCGGCGGCGTCGCAGTAGGTGTACCCGAGGCCGCGCACGTCGTTCGCCGCCAGCTTGACGACGACGATCGTCGTCGCCTCCCACTCGAGCGTGCCGTCGGACTCCGGCTTCTCGGCGGGCACCGTAAAGGCGTGAGCACGAACCGTTTCGATCACCCCCTCGGGTACCCGGGTACAAGCAGGTCATCGTGCCAACCTCCCCGTCGGCGACACCGCCGACCAGACCTTCCTCCTGATCTCGATCGGGCTCGCCGAGCGGCCGCCCGACGAGGCACACCCGTTCGGCTCCGGCCGCGAGCGCTTCCTCTGGACCTTCGTCGCCGCGGTCGGCACCTTCCTCGCCGGAGCGGTGTTCGCGATCGGCTGGGGCGTCTACGAGCTGGTCAGGCCACCGGCCGCCGAGACCGACATCGTCCTCCCCTTCGCCGTACTGGGACTGTCGCTCCTCGCCTACGCCGAGCACGTGCGGATGAGCCGCGACCCGAACGTGAAGATGGGCGGTCGCCGTCTGGATGGCGCGCGACGCCCGCTACATGCTGGTCGGCGCCGCGGCGCGGCCGGACGAGCGCTGCCGCTGAATGCCTCGCGGAGGAAACCCATCGCGCGGGGTACCTACGAAACGATGCCCGATCAAGACGGCGAGCCCGAGGACCGACCCTCCGGGCGCGAGGAGACCGAGGAGGAGCGGCTCGACCGCAACCTCTCCGAGCTGCTGCAGGAGCTGCGGGTCGCCCTGCCCGGCGTCCAGGTGCTGTTCGCCTTCCTGCTCGCGGTCCCGTTCCAGAAAAATTTCACGAAGACCAGTGGGTTCGACAAAAAGATCTACTTCGCCACGCTGCTGCTCACCGCGCTCTCGGCGGCCCTCCTGATCGCGCCCTCGGCCTATCACCGGCTGACCTTCCGATATCAACAGAAGGGCCGGCTCGTCGTCACCGCGAACCGACTCGCGATCGCCGGCCTCGCGACGCTGGCCCTGGCGATGACCTGCGCGATCATGCTGGTCACCAACTTCCTCTTCGGCACGTTCGCAACGACCGCGGTGACGACGGCGCTGGTGCTGGCGATGTTCGCCCTGCTCTGGGCGGTCCTGCCGCTGCTACGCCGACTTCGTCTCGACAGTCGCCGTTAGAGAACGCGCCTGGCCACGCCGATGACAAGCAGGACGAGGATGATGACGATGAGGATCCAAACGATGCTCACGGTGTGTTCTCCTTTCTCTGGACGAACGCCCTGGTACCCCGGGCTCGCCGATTCACCCGCGGCGCAGCGGGTATCCCGGTCGCATGGCGATCATCCGCACCAGCGACAAACGCAAGCTCGAGGTCGAGGTGAGCGCCAAGAAAGTCGACGAGGAAGTCGTCCGCGTCGCCGGGCGCGCCGTCCCGATCGTCGACCTGAAGCTCGCCGGCAAGGACGAGATGGTCTTCGTCAATGCCGCCCACATCGTCTCGATCGAAGACGAGGACTAGCTCTTCGCTCGGGGATTTCCTCTTCAACCTACCCCGCGGGGGCGCAGGCGGTCAGGCCGTAGGAATGGGCCAGGCGCGCGAAGTCGGCGAACGGGTTGCGGGCGCCCGCGAGCAGGGCCGGGTCGGCCTGGACGCGGTGGAGGTCGGTTTCGGCGAGGTCCAGGATCTTGGTCACGGTCGGGGAGGAGAAGTTCAGGCTCCGCAGGGCCCGGACCTGGGCTTCCATGCCGGGGATCGCGACTTCCTGGGTGAAGCCGGCGATCTGGGCCGCGGTCGGTTCCCGGCCGCGGAACCGGTTCTGGGCGGCGAGGTTCTGGCGCTGTCCGGAGCGCTTGCAGATCGCGTCGGCCCCGGCCACGAACTGGGCCCGGCTCAACGGCGGGGTCGTCGGGGTCGCGATCGCGTCGGTGCCGCAACCCGCGATCGCCAGGGCGGCGAGCAACGCCGGCGCGATCGCCCGGAGGCCGCCGCGGCGGCGCGCCATCGACCTAGCCAACCCGGGATCGCTCTCTGTGGGCGCGGGGCGACGTTCCCGGCCGCGGGATCGCGCCCACCGTCATGTGACAGCTCGCTCCTTCACACTCTTCGAGCCGCCTGAGGTGCGCGCCAAGCCAAGATTCCACGGTGTGGTAGCGCGGGTCGTGGGCGAGGGAGTGGACCTCGTAAGGATCACGGGTGATGTCATACAGTTCGACCGGCCCGAACGAGTACTTGATGTACTTGTACGGTCCCACCCGGATACCCTCGTAGGCGACGGGCGGCGCCCCGCCCGGCCCCCGCGGTGTCTGCAGGCCCTTGCCACGGGTGAAGCCCTCGAGCAGGACCGCCCGCCGCACGGTGTGGTGTGGATCCTTGGCGTAGGGCAGCAGGCTGATCCCGTCGAGGGTGCGATTCGGGCGAGCGTGCGCGATCTGCAGGATCGTCGGCGCCAGATCGACGTTGGCGGCCAGCTGCTGGGAGGTGCTGCCGGCCGGGATGCCGGGGCCGCGGACCAGCAGGGGCATGTGGGTCGAGGGCTCGAACGGCAGGAACTTGCCCTGCGCCAGCCGATGCTCACCCTGGAACCAACCGTTGTCGGAGGTGAGAAACACGTAGGTGTTCCGCAGCCGCCCCAGCCGTGCCAGCATCGCGAACAACCGCTTGACGCCGTCGTCGACGCCCCGCTCGGACTCCAGGCGCAGTTCGCGCGTCCGGCGGATGCCGGCGATCTGCGGCGCGGTCAAGAGCGGCAACCCGCGCAGGAAGGCGGGCTTGTCCGCCATGCTCGCTTCGTTGAACCCCGGCACCCGCGGCACGCTGATCCCCGGCAGCATGCCGGTGTAGCGGGTCGGCGGTTCGGGGCCGAATTCACCCCGACCGTCGACGTGCGGGGCCGTGTAGTCGATCTGCAGGTAGAAGGGCCGTGAGCGCGGCGCGGTTTCCATCGCCCGCAGCGCCTTCCGGGTCAGCACGTCGGTCACGTATTTGCACCTGGCCGAACGCTGACCGTGACAGCTGCGCGGGTCCTTGGGCAGGTAGGTCGGACTGCCGTAGGGGGCGCTCACCGTCCCGTTTTCGTTGAGCGTGTAACCGTAGTAGTCACCGTCGCTGTGGTTCGAGGCGAGCGTCAGCCAGTCGCGCCAGCCCGGTGGCGGCGTGGGAGGGTTCGATTCGTAGCCGTTGAGGAACTTGCCGACGTGGATCGTGTAGTAGCCCGCTCGCTCGAGCCAGACCGCCAGGTTGTTGTGGTAATCGTGCCGCTCGAACGCTTCGAAGCCGCGGCGCTCGCCGCCGTTGTTCTGGACGCTGTTGTCGTGGGCGTAGCGCCCGGTGAGCAGCGCGGCCCGGGATGGGCAGCAGAGGGGCTCGGACGCGTAGTAACGGGCGAAGGTCGAGCCCTTGTCGATGAGCAGCCTGCGGATGTTCGGCAGGACCGGCTCCCAGTGTCGACGGTAGGAAGACGGATCCCACCAGTTCCACCGCAGCCGGCCCCACCACCTCGGTCTTTCGACCCCGGCCGAGGCCAGATACCGGGCGTAGAGATCCGAGACGATCATGTCGTCGAGTTGGATGACGACGACGTTCGGCCTGCTCGTCGTCGCCTGCGCCGGTCGCGGTCCACGCGCCGATGCCGGCTGCGCGGTCCAGGCCAGGACCAGCCAGGACGCCGTCACCCCGAGCAGCAGGGAGCGGCGGAACCCTGTCGTCATGCGGCCTTGTCTGGCCCCGCTTCCTTCGTCGGTTCGGATCCGCCCTCGGGGGCGGGCAGGCCGTCGATGTACTGGTCCGCCTTCGCGCCCGCCTGTTCGATCTTGTCGTGGTACTTGCCCTTGGTCTGCTTGTCGGCCATTGCCTCGGCCTTCTCGACGGCTTTTTTCAACTCGTCCTTGTGTCCAGCCGCCTCGTCGCGAGCTTTCTTGCTCAGCCCTTTCAAGGTGTCGCCGATCGCCATCTTTTCCTCTCGATCGCGTTGGGTCCAGGCGGCGCCGTCGCCACCTGCAGCTGGAGCAAACACCGCGTTGATGAATCCCCGGTGAGTGCAATCCTGTGCTGCAGACTCAGGGGGCGCCCGCGTCGACATCGCCTTTCGCCACGTACGTCGACATCGTCTCGCTGCCACGCGCGTTGACATGGGCCTGCCCTGACCCGCAGGAGCGCGTCGAGCCGCCCGCGCCTCAGCGGCGCAGCGCGGCTCCGAGCCGGGCGGCAAGCCGGACCGAGGCCTCGATCTCGACCTTGCGGATCGAGACGCTCTCGACGTTGAGCCCGAAGGGGACCCCGAGCCGGCGGCAGAACGCGATCAGGTCGACAGCCGTCGCGACCGCCTGCTCGTAGGAGGCATCGAGGGTGTCGTCGGCGTAGCGCAGCTCGTTCTCGATCCACCGCGGCACGGTCACGCCGAGCCAGCGGAGGAACTCGAGGGTCTTGAGCGACCCGCAGACCGAGAAGCTGAGGATGATCGGCACCGGCGCGAGCGCCCGCACGGCGCACTCGTGGTGGTAATCGGAGATCAGGTTCTTCGCCGCGTTGACGTCGTAGACGATCTGCGTGATGAAGAAGGAGCAGCCCGCCTCCTGCTTCGCGATCAGCCGCAGATGCTCGTCGCCCTGGCGCGCGTGTCGCTCGGCGATCGCGACCCCGCCGAGCGGCAGCCCTGGTTGCACCTCGTCGCGCAACTCGTAGGCGCGGGCGAGCGAGGTGAGAACGGTCTTCTCGCGCGAGGAGGACCCGACGAACACCGCCAGCGCCCGCGACGGATCCTGCTCCTCCAACCAGGAGCGGAGACGATCCTCCCGGTACTTGCCCACCGCGCGGTAGACGACGGCGGGGACCTCCAGATCGACAAGATCACGGACGAGATACTCGGCCGGGTCCATCGTCGGCAGGAACGGGAACGGCCGCTCGTCGGGGTTGCGGTCGCCTTCGTCGTCGATGTCGTAGAGGACGAGGCCGTCGATCGGCAGCGACCGCAACCGCTCCAGGGTGACGCGGGCGATCTCCGCGGCCTCCTGCCGGCTGGTGGTCAGCCGCGGCGGCGTCACCGCGAAGAGCAGGAGCTCGCCCGACCGAACAGCGATGCTCCGGTGCAGATTCACGCGCGGAACCGTAACCGAGTCAACCCTGCCCAATAGCTCCTCGAACCACATACATCTCGGCGCTGACGCCGCGGCTCTCGAGCTCGGCCGCGAGGGCGCGAAGGGCGGCGATGATCTCCTCCCGGTTCACCGTCAGACCCGATGCAGGGAGCGCTCGGGCAGGAAGATTCCGCGGCGACGGAACGCGGCGGGTGGCTGGGCCATCCGATGATCGTAATCCTCGATGCGAGACGGGTCGCTCGGCCGACGAACGTCGAGGCGACGCGCGCGAGGAGCTCGGCCTAGGCGGCGAAGCGGCGTTCCGAGCGCGCGCGGGCCTTGGCGGCCTCGACCTCGCGGTTCTTCGGCGGCGCGGCGGTGACCAGTTGGTCGAGCAGCCTCCGGGTCGCGGCCTCGACCGCGGCCACGGCCTCCTCGAAGGCGGAGGCGTTCGCCTGCGAGGGCTTGGTGGAGCCGCTGATCTTGCGCACGTACTGGAGGGCGGAGGCGTGAACCTCGTCGGCGGTCGCGGGTGGATCGAAATTGTGGAGGGTCCTGATGTTTCTGCACATGCCCCGATCCTAGCCCCGGGTCAGAGGGAGTCGAGCGCGGCGCGAAAGGGGCGGCTGGGCGCGATCTCGGCGCCGGCGGCGCGGGCCTTCCTCGCCAGGTCCCGGTCGGAGGTGACCACGACCACCTTCTCGTCGGCCAGCCACTCGCCGAGCCGGGCGAGGATCTCGCGGTCGGCGGCGTCGGCACCACCGGCGCGCGCCCAGGCGACCTCGACGCCCTCCGCCCGGAGGGCCTGGCGCGGCTCGCGCTCGAGCATCACCGTCACCCTCTCCCCGCTCCGCAGGGCCCAGCGCTCCAGCCGGCCCACCAGGCGCTCGATTGCCCCGTCGCGATCGCGCCACCAACCGTCCGGGCGCGACCCGATCACGTTCATCGCGTCGACGACCCGGTGCATGGCACCGTCACTGCGAAGAGCCGGCGACCAGGCCACGGTCGTGCAGCCGACCGATCTCGGTCTCCCCGAGGCCGAGCACGTCGGCGAGGACCTCGTCGGTGTGCTCGCCCAGGCGCGGCGCGCGGCGGACCGGGAGGCGCCCGTCGAGGGAGAGGTCGAGCGGCGAGGCGGGCATCAGGTAGGTGCCGACGCCGGGGTGCTCGACCGGCTCGAACATCGGGTTGGCGGTGGAGACGCGGGGGTCCTCCTCGACCAGCTGGCGGAATGTCTGGTAGGGGCCCCAGGAGACGCCGGTGCCCTCGAAGACGGTGCGGATCTCGGCCAGGTCGCGGGCCGCGAACCAGGGGCGCAGGAGCGCCGCGATCAGGTCGCGCGCCTCGAAGCGGCCGGTCTCGGTGGAGAGGTCGTGGCCGGTCGCCGCCTCGACCCCGCGGCAGGCCTCGGCGATCCCGGTGGCGTCCTGGAGCGCCTGCCACTGGCGCGCGGTCAGCGCGACGACCATCACCCGGCGGCCCTCGCGCGTCTCGAAGTCGTGGCCGAAGGCGCCGTAGAGGTAGTTGCCGTCCTTCGGCTGGTCGCGGCCGCCGAGCGTCGCCTCGGCGATCCGGCCGAGGTTGCCGACCATCGCGAAGGCGACGTCCGACAGCGAGAGGCGGACCAGCTGGCCCTCGCCGGTGCGGGTACGCCGGCGCTCGGCGGCGAGCAGGCCGACCGCGGCGAGCGTCCCCATCGCCACGTCCCAGGCCGGCAGCACCGAGTTGAGCGGCTCGGCGAGGTTGCGCGGCCCGGTCGCCCAGGGGAAGCCGGTCGCCGGGTTGACCGTGTAGTCGACCTCGCTCGAGCCGTCCGGGTTGCCGGTCAGGGCGACCATGATCAGGTCCTCGCGGGCCTCGCGCAGGCGCTCGTAGGAGAGCCAGCCGCGGGCCGGGAAGTTGGTCAGGAAGAGGCCCGCCTCGGCGCCGCTCGCGGCGATCAGGTCGCGCGCCAGCTCGCGCCCCTCCTCGCCGTGGAGGTCGATCTGGATCGAGCGCTTGCCCTTGTTGAGGCCCGCCCAGAAGAGGCTCTGGCCGTCGGCGGCGAGCGGCCAGCGGTGCTGGTCGAGGCCGCCGCCGATCTGGTCGAAGCGGATCACGTCGGCACCGAGCTGGGCCAGCGTCATCCCGCCGAGCGGCGCCGCGACGAAGGCCGATCCCTCGACCACGCGCAGCCCGGCCAGCACCCCGCCGCTCACGCCAGCAGTCCGATCAGGCGCCAGTCGAGCACCTCGGCGGGGGCGGCGTCGCGGTCGGCGCGGACCCGCGAGCGGAGGTGGACGAGGCCGCCGCCCGGCAGCGGCTCGGCCCGCTCGAGCTCGACCTCGCTGCGCAGGGTGTCGCCCTCGAAGACCGGGCCGAGGTGGTCGCACGAGTGCCAGGCGACGATCGAGACGAGGCTCGGCAGCGCGCGGGTGAGCTGGGCGGCGGCGATGCCGATCGTGTGGCCGCCGTAGACGAGGCGCTGCCCGTGGCCGCCCGCGGCGGCGTCGTGGTGGGTGCCGGCGACGTTGAGCGAGAGCCGGGCGAGCTCCGGCGCCGAGCTGACCACGTCGCCACCCTCGACCGCCCAGGTGCGCGGCGCCTGGAGGTCGGCGAAGTGCGGGCCGGGGACGAGCTCGCGGTAGGCGGCGAGGTCCCAGCCGGCGAAGGGCG
Source organism: Actinomycetota bacterium (assembly GCA_018268675.1). Lineage (GTDB taxonomy): Bacteria > Actinomycetota > Thermoleophilia > Solirubrobacterales > 70-9 > VAYN01. The sequence continues at coordinate 19,325 of JAFDWB010000077.1, read as the reverse complement.
CCGCGAGCGTCGCCCCCTCGAGCTCGCCGCCGACCGCGGCCAGGTCGTCGGCGTGGCCGGTCTCCCCGGCGGGATCGCGCAGCGGCAGCATCGCGGCGCGCCAGAAGTCGAGGACCGGGCGCTCTTCCTGGTCGACGGTGCGGATGTGGAGCGCGGCGACGCCGGTGGCCGCCCGCCCGGGCTTGGCGCGGTTCTGGCGCAGGGCGACGACCTCGGTGACGGTGCGGAGCGTGTCGCCGATCCGCGGCGCCCGGCGCAACGCCAGCCCGCGGTAGAAGAGGTTGCCGATCACCCGCCTGGTGAGCAGCGTCGACTGGCCGATCGCGACGTCCCAGACCAGGCCCGGGTGCGCGATTGCCGCACCCTCACCGCAGACCCGCGCGGCGAGCGTGGCGTCGAGCGCCAGGCGCAGGCGGTCGCCGAGGATCGCCTGGTGGAGGGCGGCGTGGCCCTCGGTCAGGGTCAGCGCCGGCGCCGCCGGGCCGACCTGGCCGACCTCGAGGTCCTCGAAGTACGGGCCTTCGGTGGCGGCCCGCCCGATGGCCGGCGCCCCGCTCACGCGCGCGACCCCTGTGCCTTGGCGAGGATCCGCCGGGCGCCGACCGCAAGTGCCTCGTCGATCATCTCGCCGTCGAGGGCGGCCGCGCCGGCGCCCGCCCGCGCCGCCTCGTCGAGCGCGGCGAGGACCCGTTCGGCCCGGTCGACTTCGGCCTCGTCGGGGGTGAAGAGCGCGTTCAGGGCGTCGATCTGCGCGGGATGGATCGCCCACTTGCCGTCGAAGCCGAGCTCGGCGGCGCGCCGGGCCGCCCGCGTGAACCCCTCGTCGACCTCGACCCCGAGCCAGGGCCCGTCGATCGCCTGGCAGCCGGCCGCGCGCGCCGCGATCAGGACCGCGTCCTGCACCGCCAGCCAGCTGTCGGGGTCGCGGGCGAGGGCCGGCGAGCGCCCGAGCGAGGCGGCAAGGTCGGCATAACCGATGATCAGCGCGTCGAGGCGCTCGGAGGCGGTCGCGATCGCGCCTGCCCGCGCGACCCCGGCCGCGGTCTCGACCAATGCCTGGACGCGGATCGGCTCGCCCCGGTCGTCCGCTTCCGCCTCCCCCAGCAGCCCGGCGACGACGTCGATCTCCGCCGTCCCCTCCACCTTCGGCACGACCAGCGAGAACGGGCGCCGCGCCAGCGCCCCGAGCGCCCTCACGTCCTCCTCGAACCAGGGCGACCCGAGCGCGTTGACCCGGACCGCCACCCCGCGGCCGTTCAGCCCGCCGCCGGCGAGGAAATCGACGACGCCCCGCCGCGCGTCGGCCTTCTCCGCCGCGGCGACCGCGTCCTCGAGGTCGAGCACGAACTCGTCGGCGGCCAGTGCCGCGGCCTTCTCGAGCTTCCTCGAGGAAGACCCGGGGACCGAGAGGCACGACCGTCTGCCGAGGGCCGTGACCCTTTCGCTCCCATCGCTCATCCGCCGCAAGCTAACAACAAATCCGATCCGGCCTGCGAGACTTGCCCGGTGGCGCCAACGGCGATCGAGCGCGAAAAGAAGCTCCTGCCCTTCGGCTGGGGACGGTTCGGCAAGTCCCTCGACCAGATCGCCGAGGTCGCCGAGCCAGGCGAGGAGCTGCTCGCCGCCTGCGTCGGCCTGAACCCGACCTTCGAGCACCGCTCGATCACCCTCGCCGGCGGCCTGCTCGAGCTGACCCAGAGCACCAACGTCGTCCTCGCCGCGACGGACCGGCGCCTGCTGCTGATCGCCACGGGCGCCGGGGGCGCGCCGCGCGACCACACCGCGATCGCCTACGACGGGATGGAGATCGTCGAGGTCGGCAAGCGCGAGTTGAGGCTGACCTGGCCGGAGGGCGCGATGCGGGTCAAGGGGATCGCGAAGTCGATGCTCCCCGACTTCGAGGAGGCCCTTCGCCGTCGGCTCGCCGGCTGAACCTGCCGTCGGGCATTGCGCGGGGGACCCTGCGGTCGATACGGTCCGCCCCCTCGTGTCTCGCCTTCCCATCTTCCTCGTCGCGCTCGCGGCGCTCGTCCTTCCCGCCACCGCCCAGGCGACGACGATCGTGGTCGACACCACGCTGCCGGAAGCGCCGGGCCCGGCCTGTGGGCTGACCAACGCGGTGGCCGCGGCGGACTCCAACGAACATCACGCCGGCTGCCCGGCGGGGGAAGCTGGCACGGTCGACCGGATCGTGTTCGATCTGCCCTCGCTGCCGGCGACGATCACTCTGGCCTCGAAGCTGCAGATCGCGGGTGACGTCGAAATCCTCGGACCAGGGGCCGGCCAGCTGACCGTCTCCGGCGGTTCCACCACCCGCATCTTCGAAGCGCTGAGCGGAACGATCTCGATCGACGATCTGACGGTGACCGACGGCAGGACGACCGAATTGGGAGGCGGGATGTACGTCCAGTCCGGCGCCACGGTCGCCCTCGACCGCGTGGCGCTCCGCGGCAACGAAGTCGAAGCGACGTCGGTCTCGACGAACCCGAAATATGCCGCCGGCGGGGCGATCATGAACGAGGGGGACCTGACCCTGACCGAATCGAGCGTCACCGGCAACGTCGCCCGCAACGCGGCCACGGTGGCCGAAGCGCACGCGCTCGGCGGCGGGATCGCGAACGGCGAGGGCCGGCTCCTGCTCGACCGTTCGACGGTGAGCGGCAACTCCGCGATCGTCACCGAATCGACCTCGGACTCGACCGCCAAAGGCGGCGGGATCTACAACCTGGCGAACCTGCGCGTGCGCGACAGCGCGCTGACCGGGAACGAAGCGAAGGTCGCCGACGCGCCGACGAACACCGCCGTCGGCGGCGGCATCCTGTTCGAATTCGAAGGGCCGAAGCTCGAAACCACGATCGAAGGCAGCACGATCGCGGGCAACACGGCGACCGCGGAAAGCCTCAGCGAGGGCGGCGGGGTCGCCGGACTCGGCCTGCCGGCCACGGTCAAGAGCTCGACCCTCGCCGACAACTCGGCGACGACCGGCTCCAACGTGTTCGCCACGGTCCCGGTCAGCTTCACCAACACGATCGTCGCCAGGCCGGCGGTCGGCGTGAGCTGCATCGGCGCGCTCACCTCCTTGGGCTTCAACCTCGACGAAGGCTCGAGCTGCGGCTTCGCCCAGCCGGGCGATCAGAGCGGCGTCGACCCGCGGCTCGCCACGACCCTCGCCGACAACGGCGGGCCGACCCAGACGCTGGCGCTGCTGCGCGGGAGCCCGGCGATCGACAGTGGCCTCGCGCCCGGCGAAGCGACCGACCAGCGCGGCTTCGAACGGCCGGTCGACATCGCGAGCGTGCCGAACGCGGTCGGCAGCGACGGCACCGACATCGGCGCCTTCGAGGTCCAGCTCCCCCGGGTGACGATCACCGGCGGCCCGGGCGAGGGCCAGACGATCGCCGAAGCCGCGCCGACGTTCGAATTCCGCGCCGATCGCGCCGGCGCGGAATTTCGCTGCGCCTTCGACGGCGCCGCGCCGAGCCCCTGCTCGAGCCCGCTCAGATCACCCGAACTGAGCGAAGGCGCCCACACGTTCTCGGTCTTCGCGATCGACGAAGACGGGTACGTGGGCCCTGCTTCGACCCGGACGTTCAGGGTCGACCTCCGAGGCCCCTCGAAAGTCCAGGCTCCCCCGCCGCCGACGCAGACCAAGGCGAAGAAGGCGCCACGGGTGCGCATCGGCGCCGTCCCCCCACGCACGACGAAGCGGCGCGTGAAGATTCGCTTCGCGGCGAACCAGGCTGGCTCCACCTTCCGGTGCAAGCTCGACGGCCGCAGGTGGCGGAGTTGCCGTTCCCCCTACACCACCCCCAGGCTGAGTGTCGGCGCGCACGTCTTCGCGGTCGAGGCGATCGGTCCGACCGGCCTCCTCAGCCCGCACCCGGCGACGCGGCGGTTCCGGGTCCTCGCGCCGGCGAGCCCCGGCTGAGCCAGGCGCACCGCGGGACGCTGCGAGGTCAGCGCTCGAAGACCTGGATCGAGAAGGCGGCGGCGAAGGTCTCGCCGGGCGGGACGAGGGTGAGCTCGGGCCCGGCGGTGAGGAGGGCGTTGGTGGGGGCGGTCATCGGCTCGATCGCGACCGCGTCGGTGTCGGCCGGGGCGTAGATCTGGGTGAACGGATAGCCGCGGTCCAGGCGCAGCTCGAGGCGGCGATCGGGGCCGGAGAGGGCGAAGGCGGTGCCGGGCGGCGGGGCGCGGAAGGCGTCGTCGTAGGTGCGCTCGCCGAGGGGCCCGGGCTCGATCGCGGTCGGCTCGCGCGCGCCGGTCGGCAGACCGCGTTCGTCGAGCAGGAGGCGCTCGTGGACGGGCGCCTCCAGCACCCAGTCGGCGCGGGACACGCCCGGCAGGCGCAGGTATGGGTGGAAGCCGAACGCGATCGGGACGGCGACCTCGCCGGTGGCGGTGACGCTGGTTGCGATCTCCAACGAGCCCTCGAGCAGGGTCGCCTCGATCTCCACCCGGTGCGGGAACGGGAAGGCCTCGAGCAGGTGCGGGTGGGCGGCGAAGTCGAAGCTCGCGGCGAGCGCGCCGCCGGCGTCCAGCTCGACGTGGCGCTCCACCCGCCAGCCGGGCGCCGCCGCGAGCAGGCCGTGGATCGGCAGCCCCGCCCCGTCGCGCTTCACTGGCAGGCCGGGGAGCGTCAGGTCCACCTCCCTCCCGGCCGGCGAGAAGCGGTCGGCGCCGAGCCGGTTCGCCCACGGGTGCAGGAACGGGATCCCCATCGTCGCCGCGCGGTCGACATAGGCGCGCAGGCCACTCCGCTGCCCGAGCAGCTCCTCGCCCCGGTGCCGCAGCGAGCAGCAGATCATCCCCGCCTCGGGGACGAAGACCGCCGCCAGCCCGCCGCGCGCGTCGCTTTCCAGGGTGAGGGCGGCGAAGCCCTCCTCGCTGCGCTCGCCGACCATGGCCGGCATCTTGACCGACGTAGGATCCGGCGTCGAGTGGAACTCGGCGTCTACACCTTCGCGGAGCTGACCCCCGAGGTCGAGGGCGGGCCGGTCGTCGACGCCGCGCGCCGCCTGCGCGACCTGATCGAGGAGATCGAGCTGGCCGACCAGGTCGGGCTCGACGTCTTCGGCGTCGGCGAGCACCACCGCCCGGACTTCGCCGTCTCCGCCCCCGCCGTGGCGCTCGCCGCCGGCGCCGAGCGCACCGAGCGCATCCGCCTCACCAGCGCCGTCTCGGTGATCAGCTCCGACGATCCGGTCCGCGTCTTCCAGGACTTCGCCATGCTCGACCTCCTCTCCGGCGGCCGCGCCGAGATCATGGCCGGCCGCGGCTCCTTCGTCGAGTCCTTCCCGCTCTTCGGCCACGACCTCGACGATTACGACGAGCTGTTCGCCGAGAAGCTCGAACTGCTCCTCGCGGTGCGCGGCTCGACCGAGGTCAGCTGGGACGGGCGCCTGCGGCCGCCGATCGACCGGCGCGGCGTCTACCCGCGCCCGCTGCAGGACCCGCTGCCGGTCTGGGTCGCGGTCGGCGGGGCACCGGAGTCGGCGATCCGCACCGGCCGCCTCGGCCTGCCGATGGCGCTGGCGATCATCGGCGGGCAGCCGGCCCGCTTCAAGCCCTTCGCCGAGCTCCACGCCGCGGCGGCGGCCGAGGTCGGCGCGCCCCGCCCTGCCCTCAGCATCAACTCACACGGCTTCGTCGCGCCGACGTCACAGAAGGCCGCCGACACCGCCTTCCCCGCCTTCGCCCTGATGATGGACCGGATCGGTCGCGAGCGCGGCTGGCCGCCGATGAGCCGCGCCGCCTTCGAAGCGAGCCGCCTCCCCGACGGCGCCAACTTCGTCGGCTCCCCGGCCGAGGTCACCGAGAAGATCCTCGCCCAGCACGCGATCTTCGGCCACGACCGCTTCCTGATCCAGTTCAGCGTCGGCACCCTCCCCCACGCCGAGGTGATGCGCTCGATCGAGCTCTTCGGCACCGAGGTCGCCCCCGCCGTGCGCCGCGAGCTGAGCCCCGCCCCGGCGGCGTAGGGCCGTTCAGTCCTCGGGACTCCAGCGCCGCCGCCCCTGCTTGCGCTCGCCCGCGCGCCGCTTCTGCTCGAGGCGGCGCCGGCGCGAGGCTGCGGTCGGCCTGGTCGGACGGCGGCGGCGCGGGGTGCGGAGCGCGGCGGCGAGCTTCGCCGCCAGCCGTCCCAGTGCCAGCTCGCGGTTGCGCGACTGGCCGCGGGCGTCCTGGGCGACCGCGGTGACGACCGGGCCGAGGCGGTCGATCAGGCGGGCGCGCCGGGCCTCGTCGAGGGAGCGCGAGGCGGCGGCGTCGAAGACCGCTTCGACCCGCGACGCGGTGACGTTTGCGTGCTGGCCGCCGGGGCCCGAGGAGCGGCTCGCGCGCAGCTCGATCTCGCTCAGCGGGATCGCCAGCCGCTCGTCGATCCGCAGCTCCTCGGCCACGGTCAGGCCAGCTCGGGGATGTGGCGCTCGAGGTGGGAGGCGATCGTCCGCCGCACCCAGGCGCGCGTGTCCGCGTCGGCCATCCGGTAGCGGCCGAGCAGCATCTTCTGGTCGGAGAGCGGCAGCCCGGCGATCTCCCACGACACCGCGAGCCGCTCGAACACCGCCTCTTCGCGCCGCGCCCAGGCGTCCTCCAGCGACGCGGCCCGGCTCCTCGGCGGCTCGCCGAGCTTGCGGATCGTCGCGGCACTGAGCGTTTCCCGCAGCACCAGCACGTTCCCCTCCGGGTCGGTGTAGGCGACGGTCGGCGCCTTCTCGCGCGCCCGCCTCGATTCTCTTCTGCGCTTGGCCATTAATCTGAGTTTGCCAGTCTCCGCCGGGTGGATGCCACAGTGACGATCGGTGTGCCGGTCGACTCGGTCGGCCGCTCCGGCGGCACCGAGAAGGCCCCGGCGGCCCTGCGCGAGCTCGGCCTGCCCGCGGCACTCGGCGCCCGCGACGAGGGCGACCTCGCAGTGCGGATCCGCGGCGAGGACCGCGACCCCGCCACCGGCCTGCTGGCGAGCGCGGACGTCCTCGCGACGACGACCATGATCCGCGCCGCGGTCGCCGCCTCGCTGGCCGCCGGCGAGCGCCCGTTCCTGATCGGCGGCTGCTGCGCGGAGCTGCCCGGCGCTCTGGCCGGGGCGCGCGACGCGCTCGGCGTGCCGCTCGGCCTGGCCCACGTCGACGGCCACCTCGACCTCTACGACGGCAACACCTCGACCACCGGCGAGGCCGCCGACATGCCGATCGCCGTCGCCCTCGGGATCGGTCCGGCGGCCTGGGTCGAGGCGGCCGGTGGCGCCACCGCGATCCCCGAGCGCACCGCCCTCGTCGGTTTCCGCGACCGCGCCGAATCGATCGCCCACGGGATGCGCCAGCCGGAGGACCTCGTGCGGTCGCCGCTCCTCTGCGGGGCCGAGGAACTCCGCGCCCGCGGCGTCGCCGCGTCCGGCGCCGAACTGGCGGCGCGCCTCACCGCCGCCGGCCCGTTCTGGCTCCACCTCGACGTCGACGTCCTCGACGAAGCCATCTTCCCCGCCACCGACTACCTCCAGCCCGGCGGCCTCGGCTGGGACGACCTCGCCGTGCTGCTCGCCCCCCTGGCCGCCTCCGAAGCCCTGCTCGGCGCCTCGCTCGCCTGCTACAACCCGGACAAGGACCCGGGGCTGGAGTGTGGGCGGCGGCTGGTGGCGGCGCTCGGAGATTGATTCGGTTCGGGGCCGGGCTGGCTGCCGCCTCGCGGCGCGCCCCGGCCTGCGCCGGACCGGGGAGCCCCGACCTTCCGTGGTTAGTTACTTCGATATGGGCGAAGTTTCTCGCCACGGAAGCAGGCGACCCCCCGGTGCGTTCGCAGTTACCCACACATAGCGTGGATAAGTGCGAACTCACCGGGAGGCAGGCCCGCTGGCTGTTCCTTTTGCCGACCCCTCCGGCTTAAGGAACAGCCGACCGAGGACCCCGCAGGCGCCCCGGCCCGGCGCAGGCCAAGGCGCGGCCAGCCCACCCCTCAGGCCAGCGCGTCGATCCTCGCTGCCAGCTCGAAGTCGGCGGCGGTGAGGCCGCCCTCTGAGTGGGTGGAGATCGTCACGGTCACCGTGCACCAGGAGATCTCCAGGTCGGGGTGGTGGCCCAGGTCCTCCGCCGGGGCGACGAGGGAGTCGACGAAGCGGACCGAGCCGACGAAATCGCCACGGTCGAAGGCCTTGACGATCGCCTCTCCGCGGTGCTCCCAGCCGTCGAGCTCGCCGAGCCTCGCCTCGATCTCGTCGTTTCCCAGCAACGCCACCAGACAAGCCTAGCGACGGGTCACGGGGTGAGGACGATCTTCAGCGCCTCGCGGCGGTCGTAGAGGTCGTAGGCCTCGACCGCGTCGTCGAGCTTCATCCGGTGGGTGACCAGCGGGGCCGGGTCGAGCTTCCCGGCCTCGAGCAGGGCCAGGACGCGATCGACGTGGGCGATCACGTTGGCGAGGCCGAGGCGCAGGTCGAGGCCCTTCAGCCAGGCCAGCCCGAGGTTCAGCTCGGCGCGCCCGACCTGGACGCCGATCCCGGAGACGACGCCGGTGTTGCGGGCCAGCCCGATCGCCGCCTCGGTCGCCGCGGGCGCGCCGACCGCCTCGACCACCACATCGGCGCCGCGCCCGCCGCTCGCGCCGCGCACCTCCGCCTTCGGGTCGCCCTCGGTGAGGTGGACCGCCGTGGCGCCGAACCGCGCCGCGAGGTCGAGCCGCGCCTCCACCGAGTCGACCGCGAAGACGTGCGCGGCGCCGCCCGCCAGCGCCGCCTGCACCGCGCAGAGTCCGACCGGGCCGAGCCCCAGCACCGCGACCGTGTCCCCCATCCTCATCCCGGCGTGGGCGACCGCGTGGTACCCGGTCCCCATCACGTCGCCGGCGAAGAGCGCCGTCTCCGCCGCCATCCCCTCCGGGATCTTGCGCAGGACCACGTCGGCGAAGGGAACCAGGGCCTGCTCGGCCTGGGTGCCGGGCAGCGACCCGAGGGTCGAGCCGTGGCCGAAGGTCCGCCCCCGCTCGCAGCGGTGATAGTCGCCGCGCAGGCAGGCGGTGCAGCTGCCGCAGGCGACGTGAAAGCAGCCGAGGACGCGGTCGCCGACGGCCACCCTGCTCACCGCGTCGCCGACCGCCAGCACCTTGCCGACGTACTCGTGCCCGATCGTCGTCCCCGGCTCGACCGGCACCCGCCCGTGGAAGATGTGCAGGTCCGAGCCGCAGATGCCGCTCGCCTCGATCGCGACGATCGCCTCGTCGGGATGCTCGAGCCGCGGCTCCTCCCGCTCCTCGACCCGCACCTCCCCCGGCGCCTGAAAAGTCACCGCCCGCATCGGCCCAACCTACCGTGGGCCCGCCGCGATCCGCCCCCGCGCTACGACGACTGGACGCCCGCGACCTGGAACCGATTGCCCGCGCCGTCGGGGCTGGCGGTCTCGGCGATCCTCGCCTCCAGCGCCAGCTCCTTCTCGAAGTCGGCCGCCTCGCCGTGCTGGAAGGAGACGTCTTTGCCCTCCAACAGCTCGATGAAGACCTCGACGAAGCGCTCGTCGAGCTGGGCGCCGGCGACCCGGCGGAGCTCGTCGATCGCGTCCTGGCTCGACATCGGCGTGCGGTAGGAGTCGCGCGCGGTCATCACGTCATAGGTGTCCGACACCGAGATGATGCGCGCCAGCTCCGGGATCTCGTCCCCCTTCAGCCCGCGCGGATAGCCTTTGCCGTCGATCCGCTCGTGGTGGGCGAGGATGATGTCGGCGACCGGCCCGTAGCCGTCGAGCGAGGACACCACGCGCGCCCCCTGCTGCGGGTGGCGCTTGATCAGCATCCAGTCCTCGTCGGTGAGCGGCACGTTGGCCTTCAGGATCCGGTCGGGGAGGATGAACTTGCCGATGTCGTGGAGCAGCGCGGCGATGTGGACGAGCTCCTCCTCCTGGCGCGAGAAGCCGGCCCGCTGGGCGATCGCCCGCGAGTACCGCGCCACCGCCGCCGAGTGCCGCGCCGTCATCTGGTCGCGCAGGTCGAGCGTCCGCAGCAGCGCGCTCAACATCCCGACCTGGAAGCTGGCGAGCTCGTTCGAGCGCCGCTCCAGCTCCTCCGCCCGCTGCTGGGAGATGAGCAAGGCGCCGAGCAGGTACTGGAAGGTGATCAGGACGACGCCGAAGAGCGCGACCGAGGCGATCCCGACCTGGACGTAGAGGAAGGCGACCCCGACCGCCATCAGGGCGGCCATGAGCTCCGAGGGCAGCAGCGGCAGGAGGGCGTTCTCGATCTGGTGCAGGATCGACGTGCCCTGGACGTAGCGGATGTAGATCGCCGCGAGGGAGAAGTTGATCGCCAGCGCCAACATGAAGACGCCGAAGATCAGGACGTAGAAGCCGACCTCACTGTCGGTCACCCCGGTGGCTTTGACCATCCCCTGGAAGACGAGCCCGCCGACCAGCGAGAAGAGCGAGTAGTTGAGCAGGTTCTGCACGAACGACGACGTCGGTTCGCGCCAGCGCAGGTAGCCCATGAACGCGGTCGCGAGGCCCATCAGCGCGGCCGGCGAGCCGCCGAGGAAGACCATCGCGAGGACCAGCGCCGGGAAGCTGCCGGAGATGTTGAGCCGTTCGGCGACGACCTTGGCGGTCAGGTCGCTGAAGCCGGCGAAGCCGAGCAGGACCGCGAGCAGGGCGAAGTCCCAGTTCGCCGACGGCGCGGCGACCACCGCCGCCACGAGCACGGCGGCCAGCAGGATCAGGCCCACGGTCTGGGCGACGGCTGCCTGCCCGGTGAGGCGCTTGTCTTCCGCGGGCATGGGAATGGAGAGGTGGTTTCTCGCTGGGTTCGGGCTGCCCTGCTGCGAAGCAGGTCGACAATTCAGACGAGATGGAGGATAAAGCCGTGTATCAGGCCCCACAAGCGGTCGTGGCCAGATGACCTTCTAATTGCAGCGGGAATTTCGCCCATGCCTGGAACAAGAAAGGGCGCCCCAGTTTGGACGCCCTCTCAGAAGCTTTGCTCGGCGAACGACGAGGGTCCACCGATCATGAAATTAGTTCGTGCGAAAAGTCATGTTGAATCCCCTTCCGTGGTGGTTGAAGCCCGCAACTCTGCGCACGGGGTTGAAAAAACTTCCAACAGCGACGTGGAAGTTGTAGCACAACCTTGCGGAAACTTGTGCATCTGCAGGAAAACTTGTGCATAAACTAGGTAGAGAGAGGAGGTGCCCGTGCAGGAATCGCGACTGAAGGGGCCGCTCCGGCATTCCCTGTTCCGGCGCCTCCTGGCGACCTACTCGATCAACGAGATGGGCGACTGGATGGGGATCGTCGCCCTCTCGGTGCTCGTCTTCGAAGCGACGAACAGCCCTCTGGCGACCGCCGGGCTCTTCCTCGGCACCAGGTTTCTGCCGGCTTTTCTGGCTCCCCTGCTGGTGACGCGGGTCGAGCGGCTGCGCCCGCGCGTCGTCCTACCGGTGATCTATTGCGTCGAGACCGCGGCCTTCGGCGCCCTGGCGCTGCTCGCCTCGAACTTCTCGCTGCCGCTGGTGATCGTCGTCGCCACGGTCGACGGCACGATGGCGCTGGCCGGGCGCTCGCTGACCCGGGCGATCGTCGTCGCCCTGCTCGAGCCGACCGGCGAGCTGCGCGGCGGCAACGCGCTCCTCAACGTCGCCTTCACCGCCGGCGCCGCGGTCGGCCCCGCCCTGGCCGGCCTCGTCGTCGCCGGGATCGGGGTCCAGGCGGCCCTCTTCCTCAACGCCGCCTCCTTCTACGCGGTGGCGGTGATCGTGGTCACCGCGGGCGTCCTCCCCCGCGCCGAGCCGGAAGAGGGCAGCACCTGGGCCCGGGTCAAGGCGGGGGTCGCCTACCTGCGCGAGCAGGCGCGGCTGCGGCGGGTGCTGGTCGCCCAAGGGCTGGCGTTCATCTTCTTCTCCGCCGTCGTGCCGCTCGAGGTCGTCTACGCGAAGGAGACGCTCGGCGCCAGCGACACCGGCTACGGGATCTTGCTGACCACCTGGGGCGTCGGCATGGTCGGCGGCAGCCTGATCTTCGCCTCGGCCAAGAAGACCCCGCTGATCGTGCTGCTGCTGCTCTCGACGGTGACCGTCGGGATCAGCTACCTGGGGATGAGCATCGCCCCGAGTCTCGCCGTCGCCTGCGCCTTCTCGGTCCTCGGCGGGGTCGGCAACGGGGTCGAGTGGGTCACGGCGATCAGCGCGGTTCAAGAGTTGACCGAGGCGGGTATGCAGGCGCGGATCATGGCCGTCCTGGAATCGGTCGCATCCGCCATGCCGGGGGTGGGCTTCGCTCTGGGCGGCGTCCTGGCGGCCACCGCCTCGACCCGCGCGACCTTCGCGGTCTCCGGTTTCGGGGTCCTCGCGATCGCCCTCCTGATCGTCCCGCTGGCCCGCAGTTGGCGGCCTCCGCGGAACGCGGGATCGTCGAAAGGATTTCCGCTTGACGAAAGCCAGGACGTTGTGCTGGAGTTGATTCCAGGAGGCATGCCAATACCTAATTCGGAGGTCGAGTCGTGAAGAAGTTGCCGTTTTTCATACTGGTCGCTGCGATTGCCGCGGTCCTCGCGGTCGGGCTCGCCGCGTGTGGCGGTGGGAGCGGTTCCACCTCGCCCACGACCTCTGAAGGCGGAGGGGGCGGCGCCGAAAGCGAAGGGAAAGAAGGCGGCACCCTGAAAGGGGCCTACACGTCCTTCCCGGACTACATGGATCCGCAGATCTCCTACACGGCGGAGGGATGGACCGCGATGCGGCCTGTCTACATCCCGCTGATCACCTACAAACACGCGTCGGGCGAAGAAGGCGCGGAAATCATCCCGGGCCTCGCCAAAGAACTGCCGAAAGTCACCAACGGCGGCAAGACCTACACGCTCTTCCTCCGCAGCGGGCTCAAATACTCGAACGGCGAACCGATCAAAGCCGGTGACTTCAAATACGCCGTCGAACGCTGCTTCCTGACCAATTCGGGCGGCTCGCCCTTCTACACCGACATCGTCGGCGCCGAACAGTTCGCGAAAACGAAGAAGGGCGGCATCTCCGGCATCAAGGTCAACGAAAAGACCGGCGAAATCGTCATCAACCTGGTCAAACCGCGAGGCACGTTCAACAACGAGCTCGCGCTGATGTTCGTCGCCCCGATTCCGCAGAAAACGCCGGCCGAAGACCAGTCGGCGCACCCGATCCCGGCGTCGGGCCCCTACATGATCACCAAATCACAGCCGGGCAGCGGTTGGGAATACGAACGGAACCCGTACTGGGCCAAAGACAACGGCAAACAGATGCCGGAAATCCCTTCGGGCCACGTCAACAAGATCGAAATCCAGATCCTCCGCAACCAGTCGACCCAGGTCAACGAGATCGAATCGGGCCAGCTGAACTGGATCTTCGACCCGCCCCCCACCGACCGCTACCAGGAAGTCAAAGAAAAATTCGAAGGCACCCAGTTCCGCGAGGAGCCGACGATCTCCACCTACTACTTCTGGATGAACATGAAAACCGAACCGTTCAGCAACCAGAAAGTGCGTGAAGCGGTCAACTACGCGATCGACCCGGCGGCGCTGGAACGGATCTACACCGGCCAGATCAAAGGCACGCAGCAGATTCTGCCGCCCGGGATGCCTGGCTACCAGAAATTCGAACTGTTCCCGCACAACATGAAGAAGGCGAAGGAACTGATCGCCGAATCCGGGATCAAAGACAAAGAAATCACCGTCTGGACGGACTCCGAGAGCCCGAACAACGACGCGGGCACGTACTACGCGGGCGTCCTCAAAGAACTCGGCTTCAACGTCGAATTGAAAATCCTCAACCCCGACAACTACTTCACCGTGATCGGGAACACGTCGACCCCGAACCTGGACACCGGGTTCTCCGACTGGTTCGAGGACTACCCGCACCCGAACGATTTCTTCGACATCCTGCTCAACGGCGAAAGCATCCAGTCCACGAACAACCAGAATTTCTCGCAGACGAACATCCCGCCGCTGAACGAAAAAATCAGCAAACTGGCGGGCGAACAGCTCGGCCCACAGCAGGAAAAGGAATACGCCGGGCTTGACAAGGAATTCATGGAAAAGGCGGTGTGGGCTCCGTACGGGACCCGGACCCTGTCGCTGTTCGTATCGGAAAACATCAACCTGGAAACGGCGATCTGGAACCCGACCTTCGAGACCGAACTCACGAGTCTCGAATTCAAGGAATAGGTCGACTCAGCAGGCACCGCAGTGCCCCCCGAATTCGATAATCCAGGCACCGGAGCACCAGTCCCCACGGGGGCCGGTGCTCCGGAAGCCGGCCTGGGCCTCGAGGCCGACGGCACCCGGATCATCGCCGCCGACGGGGGCGACGGTCGCCAGGGGGCCGGCCCATGGACGATCGCCTGGCGGCGCCTGCGCCGCGACAAGATGGCGCTGTTCGCGCTCACCGTCTTCCTCCTGATCGTCGCCTGCTGTCTGCTCGCGCCGGTCTGGGCCAACCACGTCGCCCACACCGGCCCGAACACCACCCACACGCTGGAGAAACTCCACGAGGGGAGCGAAACCAAGGAAGTCGTCGAACCGAGCGGCAAGGCGATCGGGCCACAGTTCTTCGCCGCGGGCGGCAGGTTCTTCCTCGGCGCCGACGGCCACCTCGGCCGCGACGAGATGGTCCGCCTCCTCTACGGTGGCCGCGCCTCGCTCTTCATCGGCATCACCGCGGCCGTGATCACGACGATCCTGGCGGTGGTCCTCGGCCTGCTGGCCGGTTACTACGGCGGCTGGGCCGACGCCATCATCTCACGTGCGCTCGACGTGATCTGGTCCTTCCCGGTGGTGTTGTTAGGGATCGCGCTCGGCATCGCGCTCGCCGTGGGGGGCCTGCAGATCGGGCCGATCCACCTCAAGTCGAGCTCGCTCTGGATCCCAACCCTGATCATCGGCTTCGTCACCACCCCCTATATGGCGAGACCACTGCGCGGTGAAGTGCTCGGCCTGCGCGAGAAAGAGTTCATCGAGGCGGCGGTGGCGCAGGGGGCGAGCGCCTGGCGGATCATGTTCGTCGAACTCCTCCCCAACATGGTCTCGACGATCATCGTCTTCTTCACCCTCAACATCGCCAACAACATGCTGTTGGAGGCGACGCTCTCGTTCCTCGGCGCCGGCGTCCAACCGCCGAACTCCTCTTGGGGAACGATGATCTCGGAAGGCTTCGAAGCGCTTTACAGCCAGCCGATCCTGACGATCATCCCGGGCACCGCGATCCTCCTCACGGTGCTCTCGGTGAACGTCTTCGGCGACGGCCTGCGCGACGCGCTCGACCCGAAATCGAAAGTCCGCTACGAGGCCCGTGCCGGCACCACCGCCGCCGAGCCGGAGGGGGTCTAGGTGGCACGCTTCCTCGTCCGCCGGCTGATCGGCGCGATCGCCGTCCTCTTCGCGATCTCGGTCCTCGTGTTCCTGATCTTCAACGTGGTGCCCGCGACCAACCCCGCGCAGCGGATCGCAGGCAAGAACGCGACCCCTCAGCTGATCAAGAACGTCGAAGAAGAATGGGGCTTCAACAAGTCCCTGCCGGCGCAGTACTGGACGCAGATGAAGCTGATCTTCACCGGCAAGGTGGTGTCCTACAACTCTCATATCAACATCGACAAGCGGATCCTGGAAGGGATCCCGGCGACCGCTTCACTGTGTATCGGCGCGGCGATCATCTGGCTCTCGTTCGGGATCCTGTTCGGGTACTTATCGGCGATCCGGGCGGGCGGGCTGACCGACCGCGTGCTCACCGTGGTGGCCCTGATCGGGATCTCGATGCCGGTGTTCTGGTTAGCCTCGATCCTGCTCTACTACTTCACCTACAAAATCGAACTGTTCCCGCCGAGCGGCTACAAGCCGCTCTCCGAACCGCGCGAATGGTTCAGCCATCTGATCCTGCCGTGGATCACGCTCGCCGTCCTCTTCGTCGGCTTCTACAGCCGGGTGTTGCGCTCCAGCATGCTCGACGTGATGAACGAGGACTACGTGCGCACGGCGCGGGCCAAGGGGTTGAGCAGCCGGCGGGTGATGACCCGCCACGTGCTGCGCAACTCGCTGATCCCGATCGTCACCCTGTTCGGGCTCGACTTCGGCGCGGTGATCGGCGGCGGCGCGATCGTCACCGAGTACATGTTCAACATCGAAGGGGTGGGGCTGTTCACGGCGGAAGCGCTGAAGCAGCAGGACTTCCCCTCGATCATGGCGGTGGCGATCTTCGGCGCCTTCTTCATCGTCCTCTTCAACACCCTCGTCGACGTCGCCTACGCCTACCTCGACCCGCGCATCCGACTGGGGACCGCGGCGGCGTGAGCGCCACCCCGGAGACCGCACCCGTCACCCCGGGCGCCGGCGGCGGCCCGCTGCTCGCGGTGGACGACCTGCGGGTGGGGTTCGCCACCGAAGACGGTCGCCTGCAGGCGGTGGACGGCGTCAGCTTCGAGCTCGAAGCGGGCGAAGTGCTGGCGATCGTCGGCGAGTCCGGCTCGGGCAAGAGCGTCACCGCGCAGACGATCATCGGCCTCACCCGCTCGCCCAACTCCCACATCGAGGGCTCGGTGAGGCTGAGCGGCGAGGAGTTGACGACGCAGAGCGAATCGGACCTGCAGAGCGTCCGCGGCTCGAAGATCGCGATGATCTTCCAGGACCCGATGACGTCGCTGAACCCGGTCTACACGGTGGGCAGGCAGATCGTCGAGGCGATCCGCGCACACGATTCCTCGATCGACCGCAAGTCCGCCCACGCGCAGGCAGCCGAGCTCCTCGGCGCGGTCGGGATCCCCGACGCCGAGCGGCGCGTCGACGACTACCCGCACGAATTCTCCGGCGGCATGCGGCAGCGCGCGATGATCGCGATGGGGTTGGCGCTGGAGCCGAGCGTGCTGATCGCCGACGAGCCGACCACCGCGCTCGACGTGACGATCCAGGCACAGATCCTCCACCTGATCCAGGACCTCAACCGCAGCCGCGGCCTGGCGACGATCCTGATCACGCACGATCTCGGCGTCGTCGCCGAAGTCGCCGACCGGGTGCTGGTGATGTACGGGGGGAAGGTGGTGGAGGAGGGGACGCTCGACGACATCTTCTACGACCCGCAGCACCCCTACACGTGGGGGCTGCTCGGCTCGCTGACCCGGCTCGACCAGCCGCGGCCGCACCGGTTGCCGCAGATCAGCGGCGCGCCGCCGTCGCTGCTGAACCTGCCGAAGGGCTGCGCGTTCCGCCCCCGCTGCCCGCACGAGTTCGCCAAGTGCGCGGAGGTGCCGGGGCTCGAGGCGCGGCTCCCCGGCGAACCGGGCCACCGCGACCGCTGCTGGCTGCCGCCCGAGCAGAAGCGCAAGCTGCGCGAGATCGGGGGCCGGATCGGGCTGGAGGAGCCGGCATGAGCGACCTCGGCGCGAGCGCGACGACCAACGGCGGCGGCCCGCTGCTCGAGGTCGCCGACCTGGTCAAGCACTTCCCGATCAAGAGCGGCCTGTTGTTCGACCGCGAGGTCGACCAGGTGCGCGCCGTGGACGGCATCAGCTTCAGCGTCAACAAGGGCGAAACGATGGGTCTGGTCGGCGAGTCGGGCTCCGGCAAGTCGACCGCCTGCCGGGCGGTGCTGCAACTGCTGAAGCCCACCTCCGGCTCGGTCAAGTTCGAAGGACAGGAGATCGCCGGGCTCGGGCGGCGGGAGCTGCGGCCGCTGCGGCGCGAGATGCAGATGATCTTCCAGGACCCCTACGCATCGCTCAACCCGCGCAAGCGGGTGGGCCAGATCGTCGGCGACCAACTGAAGATCCAGAAGATCGCGAGCGGCAAGGAGCTGCGCACCAGGGTCGAAGCCCTGCTCGAGCGGGTCGGCCTCTCCCCCGAGCACTACAACCGGTTCCCGCACGAATTCTCCGGTGGGCAGCGGCAGCGGATCGGCATCGCCCGGGCGCTGGCGTTGGAGCCGAAGCTGGTGTTCTGCGACGAGCCGGTCTCGGCGCTCGACGTCTCGATCCAGGCGCAGATCGTCAACCTGCTCGACGACCTGCAGGACGAACTCGGGCTCACCTACGTCTTCGTCGCCCACGACATCGGCGTCGTCCGTCACATCTCCGACCGGATCGCGGTGATGAACCACGGCAAGATCGTCGAGACGGGCGACGCCGACCAGGTCTGCGAGCACCCGCGCGACGCCTACACGAAGAAACTGCTCGCCGCGGTGCCGATCCCGGACCCGCGCGAGAGCCGCGCCCGCCGCGAACGCACCACCGCCGGGTAGCCTGGCGGGGTGGCCCTGCCGCTCTCGCCGCCGATCAAGCCGCAGCTGGCGCTGACCCGCAAAGCGCTGCCGTCCGGCACCGAGTGGGCGTACGAGCCGAAGCTCGACGGCTTCCGTGCGATCGTCTTCGTCGACGGCGGCGAGGCCTACGTGCAGTCACGGGCGGGCAAACCGCTGGCGCGCTACTTCCCGGAGCTCGAGTGGGCGCCGGGGCGCTGGGTCCTCGACGGCGAGCTGGTGATCCGCGACGACGCGGGCGAGGTCGCCTTCGACCTGCTGCAGCAGCGCATCCACCCGGCCGAGAGCCGGATCAAGCTGCTCGCCGAGGAGATCCCGGCGAGCTTCATCGGCTTCGACCTCCTCGCCGAGGGTGACGAGTCGCTGCTCGAGGCGCCGCTGCGGGAGCGGCGCGAGCGGCTCGAGCGGATCGCCGCCGAGGCGGGCCTCGAGCTGACCCCGCTCACTCCCGACGAGGACCAGGCGGAGCGCTGGCTGCGGAGCATCGAGGGCGTGATGGCGAAGCAGCTCGACGCCCCCTACATCCCCGGCAAGCGCAAAGGGATGGCGAAGGTGAAGCGCGAGCGGACCATCGACTGCGTCGTGATGGGCTGGCGGCCGGGGAAAGAGGAGGGCACGGTCGGCTCGCTCATCCTCGGTCTCTATGACGGCGAGCTCCTGCGCACCGTCGGCCACATCTCCGGCTTCAGCGCCGCCGCCAAACGCAGCATGCGCACCATGCTTGCCCCGCTCGAGACCGGCGAGAGCGGCACCGCCGAGCCGAGCCGCTGGACCGGCGGCCGCGAGCTCGAGTGGGTCGCCCTCCGCCCCGAGCTCGTGATCGAGGTCGGCTACGACCACGCCGCCGCCGGCCGCATCCGCCACGGCGCAAGGTTCCACCGCTTCCGCGACGACAAAGCCCCGCGGGACTGCAAGTTCGAGCAGCTGGACGAAGGGGACTGAAGCCGCCGCCCGAGGCGCAAGGGACGGGCCGTCTCGTCCACGACCCGGGCGGGCTGTGGCCGTGGCCGAGACGGCCGAGGGTGCGGGGAGAGGAGGAAGGGTCGCGAGGCGGTGACGGAAGCGTCATGGCTTCGTCACCGAAGTGGGACCTCGC
>JAFDWB010000076.1 GCA_018268675.1 Actinomycetota bacterium | reverse complement strand
GGTGCTCCTTCGTCAGTCGACTTTTGCGGGTCAACCGACGAGTCTGGGGCCCGCGGTGGCCGGAACTTCGTCCCGGCCCACGAGGACCCGCTCGTTACACCACTTCTAGCGACATGGCCCGCCGGCTGCCGCCTCACGGCGCGCCCGTCCCACCCTCACTTCGGCGGCTATGAGGGCGGGACGGGCGCGCCTCGGTGCGCCGCCGGGACCAGGGGTCCGTCCTTCCGTGATCGGTCTTGCCCGTATTTCGACCGTCCCAGCCACGCGACCCGACGATCGCTCGCTGAAGCCTGGTGGTGCCATGACAACCAAAATGCTTCAGCCGTCGCTCTGTTAGCGCCGTGCGTTCGCACGCCTCCCGGCACACTCCCGCGCGCCCCAAACGTTGATAGGCCGAAAACTCCAGACATGCTGGAGTTTTCGGCCTATCGACCTCGGGGCCCTGGGGAACGGTCACGAAGTACGCGCAGTTGTCGGCACCGTCCCGTGGCGTCTCTGGCGGGCCGGGCGGCGTCCCTTGACGCGGAGCCCTTCGAGGGCTAAGAATTGTGTCCCGATCGATCGATCGATCGGGAAATGACGGGACAACCGAGATGTGAGGTGGAGCGATGGCGGTGACAACGATCGACCGGGGTGCGTACTTCACGAGCCTGCCGCAGGCCTACTACCTGTCGGCGCCTCTGTACGAGGAGGAGCTGGAGCGGGTGTGGCGCAGGCAGTGGCTGCTGGCGGGGCACGTGTCCCAGATCCCCGCCCCGGGGGATTACTTCACCTTCGAGATCGCCGGCGAGAGCCTGGTGCTGATCCGCGACGACGACGGTCGGGTGCGGGCGCTCTACAACGTCTGCCGGCACCGCGGCTTCAGGATCTGCGACCCGACCGCGGGCGGGCACGTGAAGCGGATCCTCTGCCCGTACCACGCCTGGCAGTACGGCCGCGACGGCGAGCTCCTCCACGCCCCCAAACACCCCGACGGCGACGCCTTCGACTACGCCGACTACGGTCTGCACGAAGCCGCGGTCGAGGTCTGGCAGGGCTTCGTCTTCGTCCACCTCGCCGACGAGCCGCTGCCCTCGATCGGCGCCGAGCTCGAGGCCGCCAACGAGTCGATGGGCGTGCTGCAGCCGGAGCGGATGAAGATCGTGAAGACGATCGAGTACCCCTGCCGGGCCAACTGGAAGCTGCTGATGGAAAACGAGCTCGAGTGCTACCACTGCGCGCCGTCCCACCCGGAGCTCTGCAACACGCTGAGCCTCGCCGAGATGCACGCCCACCACAACGAATGGGGCCCCGACCGGCCCTACTTCTACAGCTGGATGCCGCTCAAGGACGGGGCCACCTCGCTGACCATGGACGGCGCGCCGGTGGTGCGCAAGCCGTTCGGCGACTACGCCGAAGGCCGCGCGGTCCCGCAGGGCTTCGCCAGCGGCTTCCTGATCCAGCCGACCTGCACCTTCGCGATGTTCTACGTCGACCACGGGATCAGCGCGAAGCTCTTGCCGAACGCGGTCGGCGAGGTGACGATGGTCGGCGACTGGTACGTCCACGAGGACGCCGAGGAGGGGGTCGACTACGACCTCGACGAGCTGATCTCCCTCTGGGACATCACCCACCGCCAGGACATCGAGCTCGCCAACCGCCAGCAGCTCGGGATCGGCTCGCGCAAGTACCGGCCGGGCCCCGACAGCAAGCGCTACGAGCCCGGGATCGAGAGCGCGCTGAATCTGTACCTGGCGATGATGGGCGACGTTTCGCCGTATCCCGACGCCGCCGGCTGACAGTTTGTGCAGAAAGGCGGGCCGAGGTGGCGCATTTCGCCCCTTTCGCCCGACCTTGCCGATGCGCCAAGCTCCTGTATATGAGCGATGCTGCGATGACTGAGACCGAGCGGGCCACGCCCGCCCCCGGAGCGGCGCCCGCCGACGGCGCCGCGGCCCGGCGGCTGCGCAACTTCGTCGGCGGGGCCTGGGTCGAGGCGACCTCGACGGAGGTCCTCGAGACCCGCTCGCCCGCGAGCGGCGAGGTGCTGGCCGCGGTGCCGCTCTCCAACGAGGCCGACGTGGCCGCCGCCACCGCCGCGGCCCGCGCCGCCTTCCCGGCCTGGCGCGCGACCCCGCCGCAGCAGCGCGCCCGCGCGCTCTTCGCGCTCCGCGCCCTGGTCGTCGAGCACCAGGACGAGCTCGCCCGCCTCGTCACCACCGACATGGGCAAGACCTTCGACGACGCCTTCGCCGAGGTCGGCCGCGGGATCGAGTCGATCGAGGCGGCCACCGCGGTCCCCCACCTGCTGAAGGGCGAGAACCTCGAGGGCGTCGCCCGCGGCGTCGACGTCGAGATGGTCCGCCAGCCGCTCGGCGTGATCGGCGCGATCACCCCGTTCAACTTCCCGGTGATGATCCCGCTCTGGTTCATCCCCTACGCGCTCGCTTGCGGCAACACCGTGGTGCTGAAGCCCTCCGAGCAGGACCCGCTCCCCTCGGTGCGGCTGTTCGAGCTGATCGAGGAGGCCGACATCTTCCCCGCCGGCGTCCTCAACCTCGTGCTCGGCGCCCACGACGCCGTCAACGGTCTCCTCCACAGCCCCGAGGTCGACGGGATCAGCTTCGTCGGCTCGGCCAAGACCGCGCGCTACGTGGCGAGCACCGCCGCCGCCGAGGGCAAGCGGGTGCAGGCGCTGGGCGGCGCCAAGAACGCGATGGTGGTGATGCCCGACGCCGACCCGAAGCTGCTCGCCGGCGGCGTCACCAGCTCCGCCTTCGGCGCCGCCGGGCAGCGCTGCCTGGCCGGCTCGCTGCTGGTGCTGGTGGGCTCGAAGGAGGAGCAGGACGCCTCGCTCGCCACCGTGGTCGAGGCGGCCCGCGGCCTCACCGTCGGCGACGGTGCCGACCCGGCCACCGACGTCTGCCCGCTGGTCTCGGTCGCCTCGCGCGAACGGGTCGAGGGGGAGATCGAGACGGCGCTCGGCGACGGTGCCGAGCTCGTCCTCGACGGCCGTCGCGACGGCGGCGAGGGCGGCGCCCAGCTCGGCCCGACGATCCTCGACAAGGCGGCGCCCGACTCCCGCGCCGTGCGCGAGGAGCTCTTCGGCCCGGTGCTGACCGTGCTCCGCGTCGAGGACCTCGACGGCGCCCTGGAGGTCGTCAACTCCTCCCGCTACGGCAACTCCTCGATCCTCTTCACCAGCTCCGGCGGCACCGCCCGCGAGTTCCGCTACGGCGTGCAGGCGGGGATGATCGGCGTCAACGTCGGCGTCGCCGCGCCGGTCGCCTGGTTCCCGTTCGCGGGCTGGAAGGACTCGATCGACGGCGACCTCCACGCCAACGGCGGCGACGCGTTCGAGTTCTACACGCGCAAGAAGGTGGTGACCTCACGATGGGCGTAGATCCGGGAGCGCTGCTCCTCCACTTCACCCGCAACGGCGAGTACGCCGGCGGCGCCGGCGACCTGCTGGTGCTCGACCGCGGCGAGGGTCCCTACGTCTTCGACGTCCAGGGCCGCCGTTATATCGACGGGCTCTCGAGCCTCTTCTGCTCGCAGCTCGGGTACTCCTACGGGGCGGAGTTCGCCGCCGTCGCCTCGGCGCAGCTGGAGAAGCTCGCCTTCAACACCAACTGGGCGACCGCGCACCCGGGCGCGATCGAGCTGGCCGACCGGCTGGCGGCGCTCTCCCCGACCGGCCCCGCCAAGGTGTTCTTCACCAACGGCGGCTCGGAGTCGGTCGAGGCGGCCTGGAAGGTGATCCGCCAGTACCACGTCGGCCGCGGCGAGCCGGGGCGGACGAAGGCGATCGCCCGCAAGATCTCCTACCACGGGGTGACGCTCGGGGCGCTGTCGCTGACCGGTGTGCCCTCCTTCAAGGAGCCGTTCGGGCCGGCCGCGATCCCGACCACGCACGTGGAGAACACGAACTCGTTCCGCAGCGACGTCGCGGAGGCGGAGTGGACGGCGCGGCTGCTGGACGAAGTCGAGGCGACGATCCAGGCCGAGGGGCCGGAGACGGTCGCCGCGATCTTCGCCGAGCCGGTGCAGAACGCGGGCGGCTGCTTCGTCCCGCCCGAGGGCTACTGGCGCGGGCTGCGCGAGATCGCCGACCGCCACGGGGTGCTCCTGGTCGCCGACGAGGTGATCACCGGCATGGGCCGGCTCGGCGAGTGGTTCGGCTCGACCCGGGTCGACGCCCGCCCCGACATCGTCACGATCGCCAAGGGGCTGACCTCGGCCTACGCGCCGATGGGCGCGGTGCTGGTCGCCGAGCCGGTGGCGGCGCCGCTGTACGAGGACGGCGTCACCCTGCTCCACGGGATCACCTTCGGCGGCCACCCGGTCTCCGCCGCGATCGCGCTGAAGAACCTGGAGATCTTCGAGCGCGACGGGGTGCTGGAGAACGTCCGCGCCCAGGAGCCGCACCTGCGCGAGCGCCTGCAGGGGCTCTACGACCTGCCGCTGGTCGGCGACGTCCGCGGCGCGGGCTTCTTCTGGGCGGTGGAGCTGGTGCGCGACGCCGAGCTCTCCCGCTTCGAGGGGGCGGCGCGCGAAGCGCTGCTGAAGGAGATCCTGCCCGGCGGGCTGCGTGAGGCCGGGCTGATCGCCCGCGCCGACGGCCGCGGCGACCTGGTGGTGCAGATCGCGCCGCCGCTGATCTGCGACGCGGGGCAGCTCGACGAGGTCGTCGACCGGCTGGGCGAGGCGATCGGCAAGGCGGGTGACGCGCTCGCCGCGCGCGGTCTGGCCGGCGAGGCGCTCGTCTGATGGCGACCGAGGTCGCCGTCCGCGACATCCTCAACCCGGCCGACGGCGAGGTCCTGGCGAGCGTCCCGGACCAGGGGGCGGCCGACCTCGAGCGCGCGGTCGAGGCGGCGAGCGCGGCGTTCGCCGAGTGGGGGAGGACGACGCCCGCCGAACGGGCGACGGCGCTGCTGGCGATGGCCGACCTGCTCGACGAGCACACCGAGGAGCTGGCGCGGATCGAGTCGCGGAACGTCGGCAAGCCGATCGTCGCGGCGCGCGAGGAGAACCCGATCTCCTCCGACAACCTGCGTTTCTTCGCGGGCGCGGCGCGCACCCTGGAGGGGCGCGCGGCGGGGGAGTACACGCGCGGCTACACCTCGATGGTGCGGCGCGAACCGCTCGGCGTGGTCGGCCAGATCGCGCCTTGGAACTATCCGCTGCAGATGGGAGTGTGGAAGATCGGGCCGGCGCTCGCGGCGGGCAACACGGTGGTGATCAAGCCCTCCGAGCTGACCCCGCTCAGCATGCTGCGCTTCGCCGAGCTGATCGCCGAGCGCGGCATCCTCCCCGCCGGCGTGCTGAACGTGCTGACCGGCGACGGGGTGCTCGGTGAAGCGATCGTCAGGCATCCGCGCATCCGCATGGTCTCGCTGACCGGGGATGTCGGGACGGGCAAGGCGGTCGCCCGGGCCGCCGCCGAGACGCTGAAGCGCGTCCACCTGGAGCTCGGCGGCAAGGCGCCCGCGGTCGTCCTCGACGACGCCGACCTGGGGGCGGTCGCCGCGGGCATCCGGACCGCCGGCTTCTACAACAGCGGCCAGGACTGCACCGCGGCCTCGCGGGTCCTCGTCGCCGACTCCGCCCACGACGACCTGGTCGAGGCGCTGGTGTCTGAGATCGGCGCGATCGAGGTCGGCGACCCGGCGTCCGGGGATTCGATCGAGATGGGCCCGGTGGTCTCGGGGCGCCAGCAGGAGCGCGTGATGTCGTTCCTCGAGCGCGCCAAGGCGGCGGGGGCGGGCGTCGTCCTCGGCGGCGGTGCGCCGGACGGGCCGGGCGCCTTCGTCGAGCCGACCGTCGTCACCGAGGTCGCCCAGGACGCCGAGATCGTCCAACGCGAGGTGTTCGGGCCCGTCGTCACCGTCCAGCGCGTCGCCTCGGACGCCGACGCGATCGCCAAGGCCAACGACGTCCCCTACGGCCTCGCCGCCTCGGTCTGGACCCGCGACGTCGGCCGCGCGATGGCCGCCACCCGTGACCTCGAATTCGGCACCGTCTGGGTCAACGATCACCTCCCGTTCATGTCGGAGATGCCCCACGGCGGGATCAAGGAGTCCGGCTACGGCAAGGACATGTCGATCTACTCGGTCGAGGAGTACACGACGCTCAAGCACGTGATGGTGAGCCTGAGCTGACGGCATGAAGAAGGCACTGTTCCTCTACGGCGGGTTCCCCGGACACAGCCCCTACGAGATCGCGGCGTGGGCGGTACCGCAGATGCGGGACCTCGGCTTCGAGGTCGAGGAGATCCAGGACCCCCATCTGCTCGAGCGGGACCTGACCGGGTACGACCTGCTGGTGATGGGGTGGACCCAGTCGCAGACCACCGAGGACCTCACCGACCGGGCCGAGGCGCGGCTGATGGAGGCGGTGCGCGGGGGCACCGGGATCGCCGGCTGGCACGGGATGACCGCTTCCTTCCGCGCGAGCCTGCCTTACAGCTACATCGTCGGCGGCTCGTTCGTCGAACACCCCGGCGGCGAGGCGATCCGGGTCCCCTACGAGGTCGAGATCGTCGACCGCGACCACCCGGTGACCGCGGGGGTCGCGGACTTCGGCGTCGCCTCCGAGCAGTACTACATGCACGTCGCCCCCGACGCCCACGTCCTCGCGACCACGACCTTCGACGGCGAGCCCGACGTCCCCTGGCTCAAAGGCCTGGTCGCCCCCTTCGCCTGGGTCAAGCAGTTCGGCGACGGCCGCGTCTTCTACACCGCCGCCGCCCACGAGGTCGAGGAATACGAAAAGCCCGAGCAGGCCCGCCTGATTCGTCAGGGGCTGGCCTGGGCTTCGCGGTAGGGGACGAGCGCCGGGAGCGGCCGGCCGGCTGGCGCCCGACGGCGCGGCCATCCCCCTCATCGCTCGGCTGGTTATGAGGGGGATGGCCGCGCCTTGGCGTGCACCGGGCCGGGGCGCCGGCGTCACAGAGATGGCAAGGGACGGCGCGCGTCCCGCCGAGAAGTGCGCGCACTTCGTGTGTCTTCCCCAGGCCCCCGATGTTGATGGGCCGAAAACCGCTCCATATCAGCGGTTTTCGGCCCATCAACGTGGCGGGAGCCAGGGGAGCGTGGGGGCCCCGGTGAAGGGCCCGGGCCTATGCCGTTTGCTGAGTTGTGTGCGCCAGGGCGCCCTCAACTCACCAAACGACGCGGGGGCTGCGACGGGCGCGCCACCGGGCGGCAGCCGGCAAGCGCCGGCGGTCAGGCCTCGCGGTAGATCGGGCCCCGCTCGATCACCGGGTCGAGGATGCCGGTCTCCAGTTGGGAGGCGGCCTCGTCGAAGGCGGCGGGGGCGGCGATCTGGCCGGGATAGCCGAGGGCGCTGCGGATCTCGGGGACCAGGAGCCAGGCGCCCGCGACGACCGAGGAGAGGGCGTGGAAGCGGGGGCGCTGGTCGATGCTCATGAGGCGCAGGGCCTCGCGGCGACCTGCGGCGCTCAGGCCGTCGAGGGAGAGCGCCGCGGCGACGACCTCATCGAAGGCGTCGGCGCGGGCCTCGAGCGCCCGGTCGAGCCACTCCGCATACCCTCGGGTCTCGCTCGGCGCCGGCAGCGCGCCGCCCCCGCAAAGGACGTCGGCGACCGCCACCAGCGCCTCGCGCTCCGCCGCCGTCAGCTCCCGGACGCCGTTCACGCGGCCGCTCCGCTCGGGGTCGGGAGCTCCGCCGCGGTGGCGACGATGTGGCGGGCGATGCGCAGGGCCAGGGCGGTGATCGTCGCGGTCGGGTTCGCGGCGCCGCCGGTGACGAAGAGGCTGCCGTCGGCGACGAAGAGGTTGGGGACGTCGTGGGCGCGGCCGAAGGAGTCGACCACGGAGCGGGCCGGGTCGTCGCCCATCCGCGCCGTCCCCAGCAGGTGGCCGGGCTGGTCGACCCAGAGGCCGACCGGGATCGTCCTCGCCGCCCCCGCCGCTTCGTGCATCTCGGTCATCCGCGCGACGTGGAAGTCGAGGATGCGGCGCGTGTTGTCGCCGATCCGGTACTCGACCTTCGGCGCCGCCAGGCCGTCGCCGTCGGTGAGACTCGGGTCGAGCACCACCCGGTTGGTCTCCTCGGGCAGGTCCTCGCTGTTGGTCGCCCAGAGGATGCCGGAGCGGTGCCGCCCCGCCACCTCGGCGAACGCCCCGCCCCAGACCTCCTCGAACGGCTGGTCGCGGTGTGCCTCGATCGCCGCCAGCGGCCCCGGCGTGGGGAGGACGTTCATCTTGCCGCCGCGGACGAAGTCGTGCTCGGGCCGCGTCTCGTAGAACTCCATCGAGTGGATGGTCTCGCCCGCCGGGCCCTTCCAGCTTTCGAGGTCGTCCTCGTAGTACCCGGTCACCGTGCAGTTGGGGTGGAGCATCAGGTTGCGGCCGACGAGCCCGGAGGAGTTCGCCAGCCCGTCCGGGTGGGCGCCGCCCGCCGAGAGCAGCAGCAGCCGCGGCGTCCCGATCCCGTTCGCGCACACCACCACGGCCTTGGCCGCGACGAAGTTCTCGCCGCCGTCGCGATCGATCCAATGCGCCCCGGTGGCGAGCCCGTCCGGCCCGCTCTCGATCCGGCTCACCCGCGCCCCGGTGACGAGCCGCGCGCCCGCGGCGATCGCCTGCGGCAGGTAGATCAGGTCGAAGGACGCCTTCGCCCCCGCCGGGCAGCCCCACTCGCAGGTGCCGCGTCGCACGCAGCGCTCCAGCGTCTTGTGCCGGTCGACCGCGATCGCGTTGGCGCCCGGCCACCAGTGCCAGCCGAGCGCGTTCATCCCCGCCGCCGCCACCATCCCCACCTTCCCCAGGGGGTGCGGCGGCATCGGGTACTCGAGCCCCTCCGGGTAGGCCGGGTCGCCCCCCACCCCGGACACCCCGAGGAAGCGGTCGACCTCGTCGTGGAAGGGCTTCAGCTCCTCATAGGAGATCGGCCAGTCCTCGGCCACCCCGTCGAGGCTGCGCACGCGGAAGTCGGAGGGCAGCAGGCGCACCCACTCGGCGCCGTAGAAGAGGCTGGTGCCGCCGACCGCGCTCAGCATCACCGGCCACATGTCGGAGTCGGAGACCTCGACCGGATAGTCGGCCGCCCCGTTGCGCACGTTCGGGTCGTGCGCCCAGCGCTGCTGGATCAGCAGCTCCCACTCGGGCTCGTTGGCGGGGAACTCGGAAGGGTTGATCCAGTCCCCCTGCTCGAGGCAGACGACGTCGACCCCGGCGCTCGCCAGGGTGTGGGTGACGACGGCGCCGGAGGGCCCGGAGCCGATCACCACCACCTCGGCCTGCAGTCGCTCGCTCATCTGGATCAGGCCGCGTTGATCGTCATCACCTTCACCCGGGTGAACTCCTCGACGCCGAGCGAGGAGCCCTCCTTCCCGTACCCGGACTCGCCGAAGCCGCCGACCGGCAGCTCCGGGGAGAAGGCGAAGTGGTTGTTGATCCAGACGGTGCCGAAGTCGAGCTCGTTGCCGACCCGGATCGCCCGGCCGACGTCGGTCGTCCAGACCGAGGCGGCGAGCCCGAAGCGCGTGTCGTTGCCGAGCCGCAGCGCCTCCTCCTCGGAGTCGAAGGTCTGCACCGTGAAGACCGGCCCGAAGATCTCCTCCTGGACCAGCTCGTCGTCCTGGCGCACGCCGGTGACGATCGTCGGCTCGACGTAGAAGCCGGGGAGGTCGGGACGGCCGCCGCCGAGCGCCAGCTCCGCGTGGGTCGGCCGCCGGGCGAGGATCGCCTCGACCCGGTCGCGGTGGGCCGCCGAGTTGAGCGGCCCGAGCTCGGTCTCGGCGTCCATCGTGTCGCCGATCCGCAGCTTCGAGGCCGCCGCGGCGAGCCCCTCGACCAGCCGGTCGTGGAGCGAGGAGGCGACGAGGATGCGGCTCGCCGCGGTGCACTCCTGGCCCGCGTTGTAGAGGCCGGCGGCGGCGAGGGTCTCGAAGGAGGCGTCGAGGTCGGCGTCCTCGAAGACGAGCACCGGGGCGTTGCCGCCGAGCTCCATCACCACGCGCTTGACCCCGTCGGCGGCGGCGTGGGCGACGGCGCGCCCGGCCCGCACCGAGCCGGTGAAGGAGACCAGGTCCACTCCCGGGTGCCCGGCGAGCGCCGCGCCGACCGGGTCGCCGTGCCCCTGGACCAGGTTGAGGACCCCGGGCGGCAGCACCTCGCCCGCCAGCTCGACCAGGCGCGCGGTCGAGAGCGGCGTCGTCTCGGCCGGCTTCAGCACCACCGCGTTGCCGGTCGCGATCGCCGGCGCCAGCTTCCACACCGCCTGCCAGAGCGGGTAGTTCCAGGGGGTGATCGCGGCGACCACGCCGACCGGTTCCCGCCGCATGATCGAGGTCTGCCCCTCCATGTAGTTGGTCGAGGCCGGGCCGTGCATCGTCCGCGCCGCGCCGGCGAAGAAGCGCATCCCGTCGATCACCCCGGGCAGCTCGTCCTCGCGCACCGCGGTCAGCGGCTTCCCCGCGTCGAGCGCCTCGAGGCGGGCGAGCTCGTCGAAGTTCTCCTGGCAGAGGTCGGCGAGCGCGAAGAGCGCCTGGGCGCGGGCGGCCGGCGTCTGCGCCCGCCATCCCGGCAGCGCCTCGCGTGCCGCCGCCACCGCGGCATCGACATCGGCCGCGGTCGAGGCCGCCATCGTCCCGATCGCCGCCGCGGTCGCCGGGTTCAGGACCTCCTCGACGCCGCCCTCGGCCGCGTCGACCCAACTGCCGGCGATGAAGTTGCGGGCCTGGGAATCGGTGCTGGTGCTCACTGTCTGCCTCTCATTCTGGAAGGTGGCCTAGGCGGCCGGGTCGAAGGGGCGCGGCGTCGCCGTGCCCCAGGTGTCGCTGAGCGTGTAGCCGGTCGGCAGCGGGTCGGAGGGTTCGACGATCACCGATTGGATCGAGTAGATCCAGGCGCTGCCGGTGACCTCGGTGGTGACCCCGCGCAGGTCGCCGACCGCGACCTCCTCGACGACCTGGCCGCGGAAGGTGGTCGAGAGGATGCTCTCGTGGACGAACTCCTGCCCCGGCGCGAGCTCGCCGCGGGCGGCGAGGACGGTCATCCGCGCCGTGGTCGCGGTGCCGCAGGGGGAGCGGTCGATGCGGCCGGGGCTGACCACGGTCGCGTTGCGCGCGTCGCCGCCGACCAGCGGCCGGCCGGTCCAGACGAACAGGCCGATGTCGTGGATGCCGGGGTTGTCGGGGTGGGAGACCTCGACCTGCTCGCCGATCGCGGTCTTGATCCGCTCGCCCAGCGCCGCCAGGTCGGCCGCCTCCTCGGCGACGATCTCGAAGCCGAGCTTGTTCGCGTCGACGAGACCGAAGAAGTGGCCGCCGTAGGCGATGTCGACCGCCACCGTGCCGTGCCCCTCGACCTCCACCGGGGCGTCGAGGTGGGTGGCGAAGGAGGGGACGTTGCGGAAGGTCACCTCGACGCACTTGCCGTCCTCGCAGCGGGCCCGCACGGCGACCAGCCCGGCCGGCGCCTCCAGCGTCAGCTCGGTCACCGGTTCGGACATCGGCAGCCTGCCGGTCTCCAGCAGCACGGTCGTCGTGTTGATCGTGTTGGTCCCCGACATCGGCGGGTAATCGGTCCCCTCCATGATCACGAAGCCGGCGTCGGCCTCCGGGTTGCGGGTGGGGAAGACGAAGACCGCCGAGAGGCAGGACTGGCCGCGCGGCTCGAAGAGCAGCGTGCGGCGCAGGTCGTCGCGCTCGGTTTCCAGGTACCGGCGCTTGGCGAACATCGTCTCGCCGGGCACCTCGACCAGGCCGCCGACGACGACCCGGGTGGCCTCGCCCTCGCAATGGGCGTCGACCGTGCGGAAGACGCGCGCCGCGCTCATCGCCCGGCGCCGACCGGCTCGATCCCGGCCGCCTCGAGCAGCGCGGCGAGCGCCGCGCGCCGCTCCGGCTCCAGCGGCAGGAGGGGCCCGCGCAGCCCGCCCGGCGCCAGCCCGACCAGGTCGCACGCCTCCTTCACCGCGGCGGTGTAGCTGCCCGACTCGAGGAAGGCGCAGATAGGGTAGATGCGCCGCCAGAGCTCGCGGGCGCCGTCGAGGTCGCGATCGCGCACCAGCAGCCGGTGCAACTCGACCGCCTCGCGGGGGAGGAAGTTGGCGGCGCCCCAGATCGCGGCCCGGGCGCCGGCGGCGAAGGAGGAGAAGGTGAGCGTGTCGAGGCCGTTCAGCAGCGTCGGCCCTTCGGCGTCGCGCTGGATCAGCTCCATGCCCGCGACCGCGTCGCCGCTGGTGTCCTTCAGCGACTGCACCCGGGCGGTCCGCTGCAGCTCCTGGAACTCCTCGAAGCTCAGCTCCACGCCGGTCGCGCCGGGCAGGTTGTAGTACATCAGCGGCACGGTGACCGCCTCGGCGACGGCGGCGAAGTGGGCGAGCAGCTCGCGGCTCGTCAGCTGCTCGTAGAAGGGCGGCACGACCATCACCGCGGCGGCGCCCGCCCGCTCGGCGTGGACGCTGAGCGCGACCGTCGCGGCGGTCGAGAGGGCGCCGGTGTGGGGGACGACCGGGACGCGGCCCACGGCGGCCTCGATCGTGGTCTCGATCACGGCGCGGCGCTCGGCGTCGGTCAGGGTGACGAACTCGCCGGTGCTGCCGCAGGGGACGAGGCCGGTGACGCCCGTGCCGACCAGGCCCTCGACCAGCGCGCCCAGCGCCGCGTGGTCGACCTCGCTCGCGTCCTCCGTCAGCGGCGTGATCAGCGCCGGGAGGATGCCCTCGAAAACGACTTCCGTGCTCAATGTTCCTCCTGGCTCGGCGGCCCGCCCGCCGGGTTGGGTGACAGGCGGCAAATGTATGCCGACCAGCCATTAAATGTCAACTC
The DNA here is from genome assembly GCA_018268675.1 of Actinomycetota bacterium. Lineage (GTDB taxonomy): Bacteria > Actinomycetota > Thermoleophilia > Solirubrobacterales > 70-9 > VAYN01. The sequence continues at coordinate 16,639 of JAFDWB010000076.1, read as the reverse complement.
CATAACCAAAAAAGGTTAGGTGGCGGCCGCCCGATTCACTATTGTCAGCTCGGTGAACATGAGGTCGGACAGACGATGAGCGTCACGCGCGGCTCGGCCGGCGAGCGGGCCGACTCTGCCCTCTTCACCCCGGTCCGCACCCGGGCGACGCTCGACAACGTCGTCCACCAGATCGCCGACGTGATCCGCTCCGGCGCCGTCCACGAGGGCGACATGCTGCCCAGCGAGCGGGTCCTGGCGAGCACGATGCAGGTCTCGCGGCCGACCGTGCGCGCCGCCATCCAGGTGATGGTCGACGCCGGCGTGCTCGAGGTGCGCGGCGGCCGCAGCGGCGGCCCCGCCGTGGTCTCGATGTGGGTGCCGCCGGAGCTCACCGCGGCCGGCCTGCTCGGCCAGAGCGGCGACGAGATCTACAAGCTCCTCGAGGCCCGCCGCGTGGTCGAGCCACGCGTCGCCCAGCTGGCGGCGCTCCGCGGCACCGAAGAGCACTTCGCCCGCATGGAGCGCTCGATCGACATGCTGGAGCTCCATCGCGACGACCGCGCCCGCTACGAGCAGTCCCACGACCTCTTCCACCGGGTCATGTGGCAGGCCGCCGACAGCCCCGCCCTGGAGGCGACCCTGGTCGACATCTTCCGCCGCCTCGCGGTCGAGCGCGACACCATGCTGCGCACCGGCGAGGATATCGATTTCGGCGCCGGGCTCCACCGCGACACCCTCCGCGCCCTCCGTCGCGGCCGCCCCGACGAGGTCGAGGCCGAGATGCACCGCCACCTCGAGCACTTCGAGCTCCTGGTCGAAGACGTCCTCGGCCGCGGCATGACCAACCGCCTCCCCGCCTACCTGCGCGGCCCGGCGGGCGAGGGCTGAACGGCCGCCGCGGCGCGGGCGCTTGCCGGCCGGCGCCCGAAGGGACAAGGGACGCGGCCCTCTCGCCACGGCCCGGGCTGGCTGTGGCCGTGGCGAGAGGGCCGGGTATGAAAGGCGTGGAGGATCCGTCACCGAAGTCCGACCTCGGGAGGACGTCCTCCGTCCAGCTGTTCCTTATGGCCGATATACCGGCATAAGGAACAGCTGGACGGGGTCTCGGTCGGGGAGAGCGGAGCTCCGTCATCGGTCAGGACCCTGCTGTGGCGCTTTACTCGGTCTATGCCCGAGTAAAGCGCCACAGCCGCCCGTCGCCGCCGCCCGTGGCCTTCTTTCCACACGAGACCGTCACGGAAGTCCGACTTCTCAACGTCCCTGTGCCGTCTCCCCCACGAACCCCTCACGTCTTGGGCCTCTCATGGGGGTCATAGCCTGCCAGGACCCCATGAGAGGCCCAAGACACACCTCGCACGGCCGCCCCGGCCCGGCCCCGGACCCCTCCATTTCGCGCCTCAGCCGAGGGAGCCGGGGGCGGTGACGTCGGTGGGGTCCCAGGGGAGCGGCAGCATCGCCGTCTGGCCGCCGTCGATCGTGATCACGGTGCCGGTGGTGAAGCCGTTGGCGGGGTCGGTGAGCCAGAGGGTGGCGAGGGCGACCTGCTCGGGGGTGCCGACCTCGCCGAGCGGGTTCATCACCAGGCCCTTGCCCTCCAGCTCGACCAGCTCCTCGGCCGACATCTCGGTGCGGATCCAGCCGGGGGCGATCGAGTTGACGGTGATCTTGTCCGGCGCGAGCTCGACCGCGAGGCCGCGGGCGAGCGCGTCCACGGCCGCCTTGGAGACGTCGTAGTCGAGCGCCAGCGTCTGCGCCGCCTGGCCGTTCATCGAGGAGATGAAGACCATACGGCCGCCGCGCCCGGCCGCCCGCATCGCCCGCCCGGCGTGCTGGGCACAGTCGAGGATGCTGCGCGTGTTGATCGCCAGGGTGCGGTCGAACTGGGCGAGCGGCAGCTCGAGCGCCGGGCTGCCGCCGAGGTAGACGCCGTGGCAGCAGACGAGGACGTCGACCCCGCCGAGCTCGGCGACCGCGAACTCGAAGAGCGCCGCGACCTGGGCCGGGTCGGCGGCGTCGCAGGCGAACGGGCGCACCTCGCCGCCGGCCGCGGCCGCCGTCTCCTCGAGCTCGGCGAGCGTGCGCGAGGCGGCGACCACCCGCACGCCGCGCGCGGCGAAGGCGTGGACCACCGCCCTGCCCATCCCGCGGCCGGCTCCGGTCACGACTGCCACTCGTTCGTCCATCAGCTGTCCTCTCGATCGGGTTTCGGGTCCGCCGGAGCGGGGAAGATCGGCTGAGGCTACTCCCGGTGGGTTGCGCGGACTGTGCAAGATGGCGGCGCGAAACAGCGCATCTTGAGCCTTGTTGCCCGACTTCACGCCGACCTATGGTCAGGATGCAGTCTGGTTCGCAAGAGGAGAGAGACTTGTCCATGGAGCACCGATCGCAGCGCGAGCGCGTCAAGGGCGTTCGCTCCTGATGCACGCCGAAGCCGACAGCGGCGCCGTCGTGCCCGGCCCCGGCTCGCCCGAGGCGGGCGGCCAACAGGGCCTGTCCCACTGGATGCGGGTCCACCCGGTGACCTCGATGATCGTCCGCCGCATCCTGCTCGGCGTGGTGACGATCGTGATGATCGCGATCATCGTCTACGCGGCGACCCTGGTGATCCCCGGCAACGCCGCGACCGCGATCCTCGGCCGCAACGCGCAGCCCGCCAAAGTCGTGCAGTTGGAAAAAGAGCTCGGCCTGAACGAACCGGTCCTGACCCGTTTCGTCAACTGGGCCGAGAACGCGATCCAGCTCAACTTCGGCAACTCGCTCGGCGAAGGCGTGGCGGTCACCCAGCGCGAAAAGGCGACTGAAAACTCGGTCACCTCGCTGGCCCGCGACCGGCTCGCGAACAGCGCCATCCTGGTCGCCGCGGCGGCCTTGATCTCGACCCTCCTCGGCCTGCTCACCGGGGTCTACGCCGCCTACCGGAGAGACGGCTTCTTCGACACCGTCGGCTCGGTCGTCTCGCTGGTCGCCAGCGCGCTGCCCGAATTCGTGGTGGCGATCTTCTGCGTGCTGCTCTTCGCCACCAGCCTCTTCACCTGGTTCCCGGCGATCTCCGTGCTCGAACCGGGCCAGTCGATCCTCAGCGAACCGGAAAAGCTCGTCCTGCCGGTGCTGGCGCTGGTGATCGTCGTCACCCCGTACATGTTCCGGATGACGCGCGGGGCGATGATCGAGGCGCTCGACAGCGACTACGTCGAGTTCGCCCGGATGAAGGGCGCCTCGACCGCGCGGATCGCCTTCCGCCACGCGCTGCCCAACGCGCTGCCGCCGATCATCCAGGTCGTCGGGCTGAACCTGCTCTTCCTCGCCGGCGGCATCGTGCTGGTCGAGGCGATCTTCAACTTCCCCGGCATCGGCTCGATGCTGGTCGCGGCGATCAACGGCCGTGACGTCAACGAGATCCAGTTCATCGTGATCCTGCTCGCCGTCTTCTACGTGCTGCTGAACATCATCACCGACGTCTGCGTCCTGCTCGTCACCCCCCGCCGGAGGTACCCGCGCTGATGGAGGCATCGACCGCACCGACGACCGCGGTGGCGCCGCCGCGTGCCAAACGCGGAGGCCGCGCCCGCCGCATCCTCGGCCAGGCGGTCAGCACCTGGCGCGGGAAGGTCGGCCTCGGCCTCACCCTGGCGGTGGTCGCCGTCGCCTTCCTCGGCCCGCTGGTCGGCGGCTCGCCGCTGGAACTGATGGGCGCGCCGTTCTCGCCCCCCGGCGGCGAAGCCGGCCTGCTCGGCGGCGACGCCCTCGGCCGCAGCGTCCTGGCCCGGACCCTGCACGGCGGCTGGCGCATCCTCCTGGTCGCCGCCGCGGCGACGATCCTGGCGATCGCGGTCGGCGCCATCGCGGGCGTCGTCTCCGCCTACCGCGGCGGCAAGACCGACAGCTTCATCATGCGCTCCGTCGACGTCCTGCTCGGCATCCCGCAGCTGGTCTTCGTGCTGATGCTGCTGAGCGTGATCGGCTCGAAGACCTGGCTGGTCATCTTCGCGGTCGGGATCTCGCAGGCGCCGCAGGTCGCGCGCGTGCTACGGGCCGCCGCCCAGAACGTCTCCGAGCGCGACTACGTCAAGGCGGTCGCCGCCTGGGGCGTGCCGCCGCGGGTCGTGATCCGACGCCACGTCATGCCCAGCCTGCTCAGCCCGTTGATGGTGGAGAGCGCGCTGCGCCTCAGCTTCTCGATCATCCTCGTCTCCGGGATCAGCTTCCTCGGCCTCGGCGCCCACCCGCCGAACCCCGACTGGGGAGTGATGATCAACGAAAACCGGGTCGGGATCGCCGCCAACCCGTGGGGCGTCCTGGCCCCGGCGATCCTGCTCGCCGCGCTCGCCGTCGGCACCAACATGTTCTCCGACGCGATCGCCCGCTCCAGCCTCGCCTCCGGGCGCGCCGGCGATCCGTCGCTCGAACTCTTCGTCACCAGCTCGACCGACCCGAACGATCCCCAGCCGCTGCAGGAGGTGCCCGAATGAGCGCCGCCAACGGGGCCGGCGCCCGCCCCGCCGTCGAAGTCCGCGACCTCTGCGTCTCGATGATCGGCTCCGGCGTCCCGATCGTCTCCGGCGTGTCCTTCGACGTCGCCGAAAGGGAGACCCTCGGGCTGGTCGGCGAGTCGGGCTCGGGCAAGAGCACGGTCGCCGTGGCGCTGCTCGGGTTCGCCCGCCCGGGGCTCGAGATCACCGGCGGCAGCGTCCGCATCGGCGAGGTCGAGGTGCTCGACCTGAAGGACGAGGCGCTGCGCGAGGCGCGCGGGGAGCTCGTCTCCTACGTGCCCCAGGACCCGGCCGCCGGCCTCAACCCGGCGCACCGGATCGGGACCCAGCTGCGCGAGGCCTTCCAGGTGCACGAGAAGCTCGGCAAGAATGAGCTGCGGGGCCGGATCGAGGAGCTCTTGAAGGCGGTCAACCTGCCGACCGACAAGCAGTTCCTGCGCTGCTATCCACACCAGCTCTCGGGCGGCCAGCAGCAGCGGGTGGTGATCGCGATCGCCTTCGCCTGCCGGCCGCGCCTGATCGTGCTGGACGAGCCGACGACCGGGCTCGACGTGACCACCCAGCGCTACATCCTCGAGACGATCAACGACATGGCGGCGAACTTCGGCGCCAGCGCCGTCTACGTCAGCCACGACCTGCCCGCGGTCGCCGAAGTGGCGGCTCGCACGGCGGTGATGTACGCCGGGCGGATCGTCGAGGTGGCGACCACCGAGCAGCTCTTCTCCCAGCCCCGCCACCCCTACAGCGCCGGGCTCCTGAACGCGGCGCCGTCGGCCCACCAGGCCAACCGGCTGGTGGGGATCGAGGGGCGGCCGCCGCGTCCCGGCCACTGGCCGCAGGGGTGCAGCTACGCGCCGCGCTGTCCCCACGCGCGGGCGGACTGCCGCCAGGCGGTGCCGCCGCTGGCCCCGACGGAGTCCGGCTCGCTGGTCCGCTGCCTGCACCCGATGGCGGTGTCGGACGGCGGCGTCCTGCGCCTGGTCCCCTCGCCGAAACCCGAGGTGAAGGGTGGGGAGGCGCTCGAAATCGAGCGGCTGGTCGCCGACTACGGCGGGCGGCAGATCCTCCACGAGGTCGGCTTCGCCGTGAAGGAGGGGGAGTGCACGGCGGTGGTCGGCGAGTCCGGCTCGGGGAAGACGACGCTCGCCCGCTGTCTGGTCGGCCTCCACACGCGCTGGGACGGTGAGATCAGGCTCGACGGCGAGTCGCTGCGGCAGGGCGCGCGCGAGCGTTCGCGCGAACAGCTGCGCCGCATGCAGTACATCTTCCAGAACCCGTTCGGCTCGCTGAACCCGACGATGACGGTGGCCGAAAACATCGAAGAGCCGCTGCGCCACTTCGAGAGCCTGTCGCGGAACGAGCGGCGCGCGAAGGCGCTCGAGGTGCTCGGCACGGTGCACCTCGGCGAGGACTTCGCCGATGTCCTGCCGGGGAGAATCTCCGGCGGCGAGCGCCAGCGGGTGGCGGTCGGCCGGGCGCTCGTCGTCAACCCCGAGGTGCTGGTCTGCGACGAGATCACCTCGGCCCTCGACGTGTCGGTGCAGGCGCTCCTGGTCGAGCAGCTGCGCGACCTGCAGATGCAGCGCGGGCTGACGATGGTGTTCATCACCCACAACCTCGCGGTGGTGCGCAGCATCGCCCAGAACGTGATCGTCCTGCAGACGGGCACGATCGTCGAGGCGGGTAGTGTCGAGGGCGTGCTGAGCGCGCCGAAGCACCCCTACACCCGCCAGCTGCTCGAGGATCTGCCGACCCTGGATCCCGCGGAGCAGGCGACGGCCGGCGGCGCTAAATGATCGATTCCCAATTCCCGCCCACCTGGATGACGCACCCGGCACACTTCGCATCTCTGCGTCCTCGGGCTAGCCTTTGCCAACCGGCAAAGGCGGCGCCCTGCGTCCTTGATCTGCTCGGCCGGGCGCGCCCCCAGCCAGACGCGAATTGGGAATCGATCATTTAGAGGCGTCGTCGCGATGACCCAGCTGCCGCCGATCGACCTCAGCGGGCGGGTCGCCCTGGTCCTCGGCGCCGACGAGGTCGGCGAGGCGATCGCCGGCGGGCTCGGCTCGGGTGGGGCGGAGGTCGCGGTCGCCGCGACCGGAACCGAGCGCCTGGCGCGGCTCGAGGCGCGCCTCGGCGTCACCACCTTCGCCTGCGACTTCGCCGACCCGGTCCAGATCGGCGAGCTCTTCGCCTCGGTCCGCGAGCGCTTCGGGCGTCTCGACGTCCTCGTCTGCGCCCAGTCGAGGCGCCCCGAGCCGCGCAGCCTGCTCGAGGTCGGCTTCCAGGACTACCGCGCGACGGTCGCCCACGACCTCGACGCCACCTTCCTCTGCGTCCAGAAGGCCGCCCAGATCATGGTCGCCGGCGGCGCCGGCGGCCGTATCGTCGTGGTCGCTCCCCTCCACGCCCTCGCCGCCCATCGAGGCGACGCCGCCGCCGACATCGCCCAGGCCGGCCTCCGCGGCCTGATCAAGGCCGCCGCCGTCGACCTCGGCCCCCGGCGGATCACCGTCAACGGCATCCTCCTCGGCCCCCTGCGCACCGACCTCCCCGACGAACGTCTCGACGCGGCGGGCGAGACGGCCCTGAATCCGGCGGGCCTGGTCGGCGAACCCGCCGACGCCGCCCGCGCGACCCTCTGGCTCGCCGACCCCGAGAACGCCTTCGTCACCGGCAGCCTCGTGGCAGTCGACGGCGCCCAGACGGCCCTTCTGCCGCTGCCGTAGCGGTGCCGGCCGCGCCTCGGCCTGTGCCGGGATCAGGGCGCCCCGGCCTTCCGGTGTGGCTTACGCGCGCATCGCCTGCATAACTCACAGCGCGGGGAGGGAGGACGGGTCGGTGCGTTCGCAGTTATCTACAACTGTTGTGGCCAACTGCGAACGCACCGGCGTGGCGCACACCAAGGCGCGGCCATCGCCCTCATAACCAGCCGAAGCATGAGGGGGATGGCCGTACCGTCGGGCGCCAGCCGGCCCGGCCCTAAATCCGCAGGGCCACCTCGGCGCCCTCGAGGATCGCGTCCTGGAGCTTGCGGGGCTTGACGCAGTCGCCGAGCATGTGGACCTCGGGGGCGGCGTCGCCGAGCTCGTCGCGCAGGGTGGGGTTCGCTTCCAGGGCCGGGACGACGATCACCTCCGCGGCGGGGATCGACTGCGCCTGGTCGGTGGCGGCCGCCCAGGTCTCGACCTCGCCGGCGCCGATCGCCTCGACGGTGGTGCGCAGGTGGACGGTGACGTCGGGATGGTTGGCGAGGAGGTCCATCATCGGCATCGCGGGCTGCATGCTGAAGTCGTAGGCCAGCTCGTCGCGGGTCTCGATCAGGGCCACCTTGCGGCCCGCGTCGAGGAGGATCGAGGTGACCACGCAGCCCACCCAGTTGCCGCCGAGCACGGCCACCGGCCCTTCGCCGCGGGCCGCATCGGGGTCGGCTTCGAGGCGCCGCAGGAAGGTGAAGGCGTCGGTCACGTGCTCCTGGTCGAGGCCCGCGATCGGCTTCGGCTCCGGCTGCGTCGCGCCGGTGGCGAGGAGGACGACATCGGGCCCCAGCTCCGCCACCAGGCCGGCGGTGACCTCGGTCCCCAGCCGCACCGGGACCTCGAGCCGGTCGAGCTCCCGCGCCAGGAAGCGGACCGACTCGCCGAAGTCGCGGCGGCCCGGGGCGAGCTCGCCCTGGCGGACCCGACCGCCGACCCGCTCCTCGCGCTCGCAGACGGTGACCTCGTGCCCGCGCAGGGCGGCGACCCGCGCCGCTTCCATCCCGGCCGGCCCCGCCCCGACCACGAGCACCCGGCGCGCCTCGACCGCGGGCCGCGGCTCGAACTCCGCCTCGCGGATCGCCGCCGGGTTGATCGCGCAGTAGGCGGCGGTTTCCTTTTCGCTGAGGAAGGCGACGCACTCGGCGCAGGCGATGCAGCGGCGCGCCTCGCGGATGCGACCCTCCTTCGCCTTCGTCAGCAGCGCCGGATCGGCGTGCAGCCCGCGGGCGATGCTGACGAAGTCGACGACCCCGCGGGCGACCGCGTCCTCGGCGACCTCGAGCGCGCCGAGGCGCCCGGTCGTCGCCACCGGGATGCTCTCGACCGCCGCCTTGATCGCCGCGCCGATCTCGAGCAGGCTGCCGGGCGGTACCTCCATCGGCGGCTGGGTCGCGAGGATCGCCTCGTAGGTGCCGGCGGCGGCGTCGATCATCGCGATCCCGTGGCGCTCGAGCTCGGCCGCGAACGGCGCCGTGTCGGCGACCGTCAGCCCCCCGGGCACGCACTCTTCGGCGTCGAGGCGGTAGGTCACCGGGACCGACACGGCCCCGCGGATCGCGTCGACCACTTCCAGCGGGAAGCGCATCCGGTTCTCGAACGAGCCGCCGTACTCGTCCTCGCGCAGATTGGTGTAGGGGGAGAGGAAGGCGTTCAGCAGGTAGCCGCTGGCGCCGTGGATCTCGACGATGTCGACCCCGGCCTTCTCGATCCGCTGCGCGGCGGCGGCGAAGCGCTCGACGATCGCGGCGATCTCGGTCACCGTGAGTTCGCGCGGCATCCAGCCGCCGCTCGCCTCACAGGGCACCGGCGACGGCGCCACCGGCTGGAAGCCGCTGATCTGCGAGCTGCTCTGGCGGCCGCAGTGGGCGAGCTCCAGCGAGAGCCGCCCGCCGGCGTCGTGGACCGCGGCGACCATCCGCTCGAGCTCCGGCAGGACGTGGTCGGCCTGCGCCCCGAGCTGGAACGGCCGCCCCTTGCCGACCGGGTCGACGTAGGTGGCCTCGACCCGCAGCAGGCCGACCTCGTGGCGGGCGCGCGCGACCAGATAGTCGATGTAGCGCTGCGTCACGACCCCGGTCGAGGTGCAGAGATTCTTCTCCATCGGCGCCATCAGGACGCGGCTGCGCAGCTCGATCCCGGCGATGAACCCGGGCTGGAACAGCGCCTCGAACGTACTGTTGGCGTCGGTGTCCACGGGGTAGGTCGCGGTGGACCGGTCGGCGGCGGATCCCATCGTCGTCATGTCCTTTCTCACGGGACGGCACGGCCGCTCCCAGGGGCTCGATCTCGCCCCCATCGTCCCGACGGGGCGCCCCTGCCCACAAGGGGCGCCGTGTGAAGGCCACGCCCACAGCTCTTCACAGTTCGCGCCTTGGTCACCCGCGGTCGGGTCCATACCTTGGGCCGCATGGAGACGGAGAGCTACGACTACGTCGTCGTCGGGTCAGGCTCCGCCGGCTGCGCGGCGGCCGGCAGGCTGGCGGAACTGAGCGGCGCCCGGGTGTGCGTGGTCGAGGCTGGCCCGCCGGCGAAGGGCCGCCTGTTCGAGATCCCCACCCTCTTCTCCCAGCAGCTGAAGTCGGCCTTCGACTGGGACTACCAGACCGAGCCCGAGCCGCAGCTCGGCGGGCGCCGGGCCCACCTGCCGCGCGGGCGCGCCGTCGGCGGCACCAGCTCGATGAACACGATGGCCTACGTGCGCGGCAACGCCTGGGACTACGACAACTGGCGCGCGCTCGGCAACGAGGGCTGGGGGTACGAGGACGTGCTGCCGTTCTTCAAGCGCTCGGAGGACAACGAGCGCGGCGCCGACGACTTCCACGGTGTCGGCGGGCCGCTTACGGTGAGCGACGCGCGCTCCGTCCACCCCCTGCTGGAGGCGTGGGTCGAGGCCGGGGTGGAATTCGGCTACCGCCGTAACCCTGACTTCAACGGTGCCGACCAGGAAGGGTTCGGTGTGTTCCAGACGACGCAGCGCGATGGCCGGCGCTGCAGCAGTGCGGTCGCCTTCCTCGAGCCGGCCGGGGACAACCTCACCGTGTTGCACTCGACCCTGGCGCTGCGGATCCGCTGGGACGGGACGCGCGCCGCGGCGCTCGAGGTCGACCATGACGGCGAGGTGCGCGAGATCGGGATCGACGGCGAGCTGGTGATCTCCGCCGGCGCCTACAACTCACCTCACCTTCTGCTCCAGTCGGGTGTCGGCGACCCCGACGAGCTCCGCGCCGCCGGCCTCACGCCGGCCCACCCGGTGCCCGAGGTCGGCAAGAACCTGCGCGACCACGCGGGCTGCTTCCTCAGCTTCCTCAGCGACGCCCCACCGGTCCTCGGCCCCGACACCAGCGCCGAGGAGAAGCGTCTGCTGGAGCGTGGGGACGGGCCGATGGCGTGGTGCGAGGCCGGGGCCTTCCTGAAGACCTCCGAGGAGATCGAGGTCCCCGACATCCAGATGCACGCGGCGCTCGGCATCACCCGCGACGAAGGGCTCGCGGCGGCCACCGACCACGGCATCTCCTGGGGGCCCTACGTCGCCCGGACGACGAGCCTCGGCGCGGTCGAAGTGCGCCACCCACACCCTTACGCGAAGCCGCGGATCCGGCACTCCTACCTGTCGGATCCGGAGGAACGCCGGCTGCTGCGGCGGGGCCTGGTGATGGCGATGGAGCTCGCCGACCAGAACGCCGTGGCGCGGCACCTGGGGACGGACCTGAAGAGCTCGGCCGCGATCGGCCTGGCGCCGCGTGACACCAGCGAGGAGGCGCTCGACGAGTTCATCGCCGCCAACGCCTTCTCCTTCTACCACGGGATGGGGACCTGCGCGATGGGTCACGTGGTCGACGCGCGGCTGCGGGTCCACGGGCTGGACAACGTGCGGGTCGCCGACACCTCGGTGATGCCGGCGATGCCGACCGGGAACCTCAACGCGCCCGCGATCATGATCGGCGAGCGCGTCGCCGACTTCGTCAAGAACCCCTGATATCCGGCTTCCCACCGTGGATGTCAGGGTGCTGGCACCCTGTGCAGTGTGGGTGTCCGGCCCTTCTCAGTTCGCTTCTTGGCGGGGTTCTGGTGAGACCAGATAATCGACCCGGCTTGCTCACTCTAGGGAAGGATGGCCAGTGCCCGAATTGACCGGTGGAGAGATTGTCGCGCGTACCCTGAACAACTACGGTGTCGAGTACGGCGCCGGGATTCCCGGGCACGGCATCTGGGTGCTGCTCGATGCCTTCCTCCAGGACGGCAACGACGTCGAGCTCCTGCAGGTCTTCCACGAGCAGAGCGCCGTGCACCTGGCCGACGGGTACTACCGGGCGACCGGCAAGCCGATGGCCGCGATCACCTCGGTGGGGGCCGGCGCCGCCAACACGGTGTTGGGGCTGGCGACCGCCTACTCCGACTCGGTGCCGGTGCTGACGATCACCGGCGCGCCGCCGATCGGGATGCAGGGCCACGGCTGCCTGCAGGAACTCGACCGCAAGGCCGACAACGGCCTCGCCCGCTCCTTCGAGCCGGTGACCAAGCGGCGCTGGAGCATCCAGACGATCGAGGAGCTCCCCTTCGTCCTCCACCGCGCCTTCAGCGCGATGCTGACCGGCCGGCCCGGCCCCGTCCACATCGAAGTCCCGATGGACATCCAGGCGCAGGCCGCCGACGTCAACCTCCACGACCTCGAGCGGCGCCTGCCGACCGGCAGGTACTTCCCCGATCCGTCGGCGATCGAGGACGCGGCCGCCGTCCTGCGCGACGCGAAGCGGCCGGTGATCGTGGTCGGCGGCGGCGTGATCAACTCCGGCGCGAGCGAGGAGCTGCGCCAGGTCGCCGAGGCCCTGCAGGCGCCCGTGGTGGTGACCTGGAGCGGCAAGGGCGCCTTCCCGGAGGACCACTCGCTGTTCGTCGGCCCGATCGGCCAGACCGGGACGATCCCGGGGAACGCGGTCCCGGCGGCGGCCGACGTCGTGCTCGCGGTGGGCTGCCGGTTCTCCGACTGGTCCGCCTCCAGCTACAGCAGGGGCATCACCTTCTCGATGCCGCCCGGCAAGCTCGTGCAGATCGACATCGAGCCGCACGAGATCGGCAAGAACTACCCGGTCGAGGTCGGCATCCTCGCCGACGCCAAGCCGGCCCTCGCCGACCTCGCCGCGGCGGTCGGGACGGTCTCCGGCGGTCGCGAGGACTACCTCGCCGAGGTCGCCTCGCTGAAGGCCGACTGGGCCCAGCAGGAGAGCACCCGCCTCGACTCCGACCAGACCCCGTTCACCTCGCAGCGGCCGCTGCGCGACCTGCGCCGGGTGATGGACCGCGACGGGATCATCGTCTCCGGCTCCGGCAACACGCAGGGTGCGGTGAAGCAGTCGTTCCCGGTGTACGAGCCCCGCACCCACCTCACCTCGGCGGGCTTCTCGGCGATGGGGTGGGCGACGCCGGCCGCGATCGGCGCGAAGCTGGGGCGGCCCGACCGCCAGGTGGTGTGCATCCTCGGCGACGGCGACTTCCTGATGACCTCGCAGGAGATCGGCGTCGCCGCCCAGCACGAGATCCCGGTGGTCTTCGTGGTCCAGAACAACTCCGGCTACATGTCGATCCGGGGCGGCCAGCGGAAGATCATGGACCGCTTCGTGCTCTCCGAGTTCACCCGCAAGAACGAGCCCTACACGGTCGACATGACCGCGATCGGCAAGGCCTTCGGGATCGAGACGGCCCGGATCGAGGACAGCGACGAGATGGAATCGACCTTCGAGCGCGCCCTCGCCTCCGAAGGCCCGTCCCTGATCGAGGTCCCCACCTCCCGCGACGCCGCCGGGCCCTGGGTCCCCGGCTGGTGGGACTTCCCGGTCCCCGCCTACGTCGAGGACGAGCGCCAGGAGGAGTACCGCGAGAAGCTCCTCGCCGAGCAGCACCAGTAGGGGTCGGCGCCTGCGGTGTTCCTTACTTGGCGTATGCGCAAGTGAGGAACACCGGAAGGCCGGGGCTCCCTGATCCGGGCGGCAGCTGGCGTCGGGGGTCGGCTCGGCTCAGACGAGGCCGCCGCGCTCGGCGGCGCGGAGGGAGAGCGCGGCGATCGTGAGGGCCGGGTTGACGGCGGCGCAGGAGGGGAAGACGGAGCTGTCGGTGATCCAGAGGTTGGCGAGGTCGTGGGTGCGGCCGGTGGGGTCGACGACGCTGTCGGCGGGGTCCTCGCCCATGCGGGCGGTGCCGCACTGGTGCGAGGTGGCGACGATGCCGAGGCTCTGGGTGAAGACGAAGGGGAAGCCGGCGCGGCGCAGGGCGCGGGCGGTGCGGCTGACCAGCTCCTTGTGGCCGGCGACGCCGGTGGGGCTCCAGCGCAGGTGGATGCGGCCGGCGGCGTCGACGGTGACCCGGTTCTCGGGCAGCGGCAGGTCCTCGCTCTGGGCGAGGAAGTCGACCGAACGGCGGCAGATCGCCGAGAGCAGGCCGAGCGGCGCCCAGGGCCGCGCTGCCTTGATCGTCTCCCCGTAGAGCTTGCCCAGCGACTGCACGTTGCCGAGCGGGTAGGGGTTGTCGGCGGTCGCCGAGTACCACTCGTTGAGGCCGAGGGTCTTCTCGTAGTCGATGCGCAGGTCGCGCCCCGGTCGCGAGCCGATGATGAAGCTGGTCACGTGGCCCATGTAGTTGCGGCCGACCTGCCCGGAGCGGTTGGCGACCCCGTCGGGCGCCGAGCGCAACAGCAGGGCGGCGGAGTTGACCGCGCCGGCGGCGAGCGCGTAGCGCGCGGCCTTCACCGTCACCCGGGCACCGCCGCGCACGACCTCGAGCCCCGTCACCGCGGACCCGTCGGTGGCGATCCGCGCCACCGCCGCGTTGGTCATCAGCTTCACGTTGTCGGACTCGAGCGCGGGCCGCATCGCGCAGACGTCGGCGTCCCCCTTCGCGTCGACCATGCAGGCGTAGGAGTCGCAGGTCCCGCAGAGCACGCAGCGCCCGCCCGCCCGCCAGTCGAGCGACTGCGGCAGCGCGTAGGGCCGCAGCCCCTGCCTGGCGAGCCGCTTGGCGACCTTGGCGATCGCCGGGTCGTGGGGGACCGCCGGAAACGGGAACGGCGCCGAGCGCGGCGGTTCGGTCGGGTCGTCCCCGTCGCCGTGCACCCAGTAGAGCTCCTCGGCACGGCAGTAGTAGGGCTCCAGCTCGGCATAGCGGATCGGCCAGGCGGGGGAGGTGCCGTCGGCCAGCTCGACCGTCTCGAAGTCGAACTCCCGGAACCGCGGCATCGTCGCCCCGAAGAGCTTGCTCGAGCCGCCGACGTAGTGGTAGTTCCCGGGCTGGAACTCCTTGCCGTCCCCGTCGTCGATCCAGTAGGCCGAGTTCTTGTACCGGCCTTCGCGGTGGACCGCCTGCGGGGACCAATTCTCCCGCTCGCGGGGCAGGAAGTCGCCCTGCTCGACCACCAGGATGCGGGCGCCCGAGTCGCGCAACGCCCAGGCCAGGGTGGCGCCGCCGACGCCCGCGCCGACGATCGCGAGGTCGCACTCGACCGTGTCGCCGACCGCCGCGGGGACGACGCTCGGCGCCCCGGCGGCGAAGATCCGATCAGTCATCCGCGCAGGCTAGAGGCGCACGCCGGGGCGGGGCAAGAACCGAACTGTGCACGGCCGCCGGGCGCCGTTTCACGCCCTGCCTGCCTACTCGCGGCGCGGCTCAGGCCTGGCTGCCGGTCTGGGCCATCAGCATCTCGCGCCCGCGCAGGGCGACGTAGAGGCGCACCCGCAGCTCCGGGTCGTCGACCGAGCCGCCGAGCAGCTCCTCGATCCGGTCGAGCCGGTAGTACACCGAGCGCCGCTGCAGCTGCAGCGAGCGGGCGGTGACGATCTTGTTCCCGTTCGAGCGCAGGTAGGCGTCGAGCGTCTGCAGGAGTTCGCTGTTGTGCCGCTCGTCGTGCTCGATCAGCGGTTTGAGTTCGTCCTCGACGAAGTTGGCCAGCGTCGGCCCGGTGCCGAGCGGCGAGAGCAACCGGTAGAGCACCAGGCCGTCGTAGAAGTGGATCCGCGCCTTGCTCGAGGACGGCCCGAGCCGGTGCGCGGTGCGCGCCTCGCTCTGGGCCTGGGGGAGCTGGGCGACCGTGCAGGGCCGGCTGACGCCGACGAAGGGGTCCGCGTAGCTGCCGCCGGCGAGCCCGCCGACGACTTCCTCGATCATCCGCGCCAGGTCGGCGTTGGGGCGCGAGGTGACGACCGCGGTGAGGAGCCCGTCGACCGAACCGACGACGGCCGGCCAGCGGGCCGCGCGCAGCGCCCGCCGCAGTTCGCCGGCGCCCGCCTCAGGGTCGGTCCCCGCCGTCCCCTCCGGCGGGCCGACCACGATCATGAACAGCTCCTCGTCGAGGTCGACGCCGAGGCCGCCGGCGCGGGTGAGGAACTCCTGCCCGCTGAAGCCGTCGGCGCGGGTGAGGGTCCGCACCAGCGAGTGTTCGGCGGCGTCGCTGAGCGCCGCGTCGCGTTCTGCCATCAGGTAGAGGGCGATGCTCGCCACCGCCCGCCCGAGGGCCAGCCGGGCGGCGTCGTCGAGCGGCGTGTCGAGTTCGATCACGTGCAGCCGGCCCCATTCCTCGCCCTTCACCGTGATCGTGCTCCACATGCAGCGGGGCGAGGCGTCCACCTCGCTGACCATCGCCTCCGGGTTGCGCGTGTGACCCTGGCGCGAGTGCGCCTGCCAGTTGCGCAAGAGCGGCGTGACGCTGCTCGCCGAGCGGCCGTAGTCGAGCACCCGCCGCGCCCCGTCCTCGAGGATCACCGGGTTGTCGAGGCGCTCCGCGAGCAGCTCCATCATCGCCGACAGCGAGCCGCCTTCGAGGATCAGGACGTTCAGCGCGTCGTCGATCGCGATCGCCTTTTCGAGCGCCGAGTGCGCCGAGCTGATCAACTCCGTGTGGGCCTTGCGGGTCACCGCGGCGAACGGCACCTCGTGTTCGAGCGTGACCAGGACCAGGTCGCGCGACTCGGCCTCCGCGACCATCTCGTCGGGCACGTTGCGGAACCCGCGCCCGAGCTCGATGATCACGCAGGCGGCGCCCGCGGCGGCGAGTTCGCGGACGTAGCGGCGCAGCTGCTCGGGCTGGCGGCCGAGGCCGGTGGCGGCGGTCAGCAGGGCCTCGCCGCCGGACAGGTACTGGGCGATATCGGCGATCTCCCCGGTGTGGACCCACCGCACTTCGCGGTTCAGGTGATCGCTCCCGGCGACGATCTCGATTCCCGCCTCGGCGAGCAAATCCAGCTCCAGGAGGTCTTTGATCTGCACGTTCCTAGAGTACAAATTGCGGCCCGTTTTGCATCCACCCTGTGCAACCGCCCCCCCGCCCCTTCGCACGTTGTGCCTTGCGGCCGCCCCCGGGCCGCGGTGAGGATCCGGGGGCGATGCCGCGCTTCCTGAAGACCGCCGACCGCAGCCCCCTCGCCT
>JAFDWB010000075.1 GCA_018268675.1 Actinomycetota bacterium | reverse complement strand
TCGACCTCGGCCGACTTGTCGCCGTAGGTGAACTTGACCGAGCCCTCGCCGACCTCGACGTTCTCCACCGGCGCGCCGGTCGAGATCTCGATGCCCTGTTTCTTGAAGGCGCGTTCGACGATCTTCGCCGTGTCCTTGTCCTCGGCGGGGAGGATCTGGTCGAGCATCTCGATCAGGATCACCTCGGTGCCGAGGCGGGCGTAGGCGGAGGCGATCTCCGAACCCGAGGCGCCGGCGCCGACGACGGCGATCTTGGCGGGCTGCTCGGTGAGCGACCAGGCGCCCCAGGTGTCGAGGACGCGGCCGCCGAAGGGGACGCCGGGGATCGGCAGGGCGACCGAGCCGGTGGCGAGGATCACGGCCTTCGCTTCGTAGACCTCGCCGTTCACCGACACGTTGCCGTCCGCGGTGAGGGAGCCCTCGCCCTCGATCTTCGTGATCTTCCCCTTGTCCCAGAGGAATTCCACGCCTTTGGAGAGCGATTCGGAGACCTTCGCGCGGCGCGCCTGCAGGGCGGGCCAGTCGACCGCCACCTCGCCGACGATGCCGAGCTCGGCGCCGTTTCGGACCTCGTCGTAGAGCTCGGCCGAGCGGAGGATCGTCTTCGCCGGGATGCAGGCGTAGTTGAGGCAGCGCCCGCCGGCCTTGTCGCGCTCGACGACGGCGGTCTTCTGTCCGAGTTGGGCGGCGCGGATCGCGGCAACGTAGCCGCCGGGGCCACCCCCGATGACGATGGTGTCGAAGCTCTCTGGCATGAGCCGGAATCTATAGAAACGGCGGGGTCGACCTCACACTGGTATACAAGTTCCCCCGAGCGGGGATCTCGGCGCGTCCGGCGGTGCTACCGCGGGGGCAGGCGCTCCGGCATCTGGATCCGCGCCATCGCCTTCACCATCTTCCAGAAGAGCACGCCGGAGAGGAGGAGCAGGCCGAGCGTCACCGCGAACTCGCCGACCGAGGTCGCGATCACGAGCAGGCCGTAGACGGCGGTGAAGATGAGGAAGGCGAGCACCAGCTGGAAGCAGACGACCGCCCAGTAGCGCCCCCGCCACATGCCCCAGGCGAGCAGGCCCATGATCAGGGCGGGGGCGGCGACGGTGGCGAGCTTCGGCGTCTGGCCGTTCACCTTCACCCCGGCGGCGAAGGCGACGACGATGGAGATCGCGACGAGCGCGGCGAGGGCCGCGGCGAGGGTGACGACGGGGGGGCGCTCGCCTTCTTCGAGCGGCACCAGCGCCTCGCGCGCGGCCTGGTTGCGGACCTCGGCCTTGGCGTAGCCGGCTTCCATGCGCTCGCGCGGCGTGCGGGGACGCGCCGCCGCGACCCCGTTGGTGGGCGCGGCGCCGTCCGGCGCCGGCGCGCCGTCCCGCCGCTTGCGCTTGCGCGGCGCCTCAGCCACCGGGCGCCACGCCCCTCCCGGACCCCTCGACGTCGAACGCGCGCCGCAGTGCTTCGGCGGCGACTTCGGGGCTGGGGGCGTTGCGGATCGCCCGCACCACGCAGAGGCGCTGGGCCCCGGCGGCGACCACCTCACCGGCGTTCAGCGGGCTGATCCCGCCGATCGCGAAGAACGGCTTCGTCGCCACCGCGGCGGCGTGGCTGACGAGCTCGAGCCCGACCGCCGCCCGCCCTGGTTTCGTCGGCGTCTCCCAGACGGGGCCGACCGCGAAGTAGTCGATGTCGCGCTCGTTCGCCGCCGCGATCTGCTCCTCGGAGTGGGTCGACTGGCCGACGATGGCGTTCGGCCCGAGCGCCGCCCGCGCCTCCTCGACCGAGGCGTCGTCCTGGCCGACGTGGACCCCGTCGGCGTCGCAGGCGCGCGCCAGGTCTGGGTCGTCGTTGACGATGAAGAGCGCCGAGTAGTTGGTGGCGAGGCGCCGGAAGGTCGACGCGGCGCGTTCGATCTCCGCCCGCCCGAGCTGCTTCTCGCGCAGCTGCACGATGTCGACGCCGCCGCCGAGAGCGGCGCGCAGCAGCGGTTCGGGATCGACGCCGCCGGGGCGCGCGTCGCAGACGAAGTAGAGGCGCGCGGTGCGCAGGCGCTCGCGCCGCAGCGGTCCTTGGCCCTCGGGAGGAGCGAAGCTCACCCCCCGATTATGGCCGGCACCGGCAACTGGGTAGCATCAGGGTCGAACGGGAGCCCTACGCAAGTGGGCTGAGAGGGTGACATCAAGGTCACCGACCGTCTGACCTGATCCGGGTAATGCCGGCGGAGGCAAAGTCTTGACAGAGAAGCGGAGTTTCGATGCGGTGTTCGTCGGCGGAGGCGTCATCGGCCTCGCCTGCGCGTGGCGCGCGGCGCAGCGCGGGGCGCGGGTGTGCGTCGTCGAGCGGGCCGAGCCGCCCGCGGGGGCGACGAACGTCGCCGCCGGGATGCTGGCGCCGGTCGGCGAGCTGACCTTCGGCGAGCCCGAGCTGCTGGAGCTGACGCTCGCCTCGGGAGCGCTGTGGCCGGAGTTCGCGGCCGAGGTCGAGGCGGCGTCGGGGGTGGAGACGGGCTTCCGGCAGTGCGGCGCGCTCCACCTGGCGCTCGACCGCGACGAGGCGGCCGAGCTGCGCCGCCGCCACGACCTGCAGCGCGAGCTCGGTCTCGCCGCCGAGTGGCTTACCCCGAGCCGTTGCCGCGAGCTCGAGCCGGGCCTGGCGCCGACCTTCGTCGGCGGTGTGTTGGCGGGCGGTGAGGCGTCGGTCGATCCCCGCGCCCTGGTCCGAGCTCTCGCCGCCGCGCTCCACGAGGCCGGCGCCGAGCTCCGCACGGGCACCGAGGTGGTCGACGCCCTGTGGTCCGGCGAGCGCCTCGCCGGCGTCCGCACGGCCCCGACCCCCGACGCTTGTCCTCGATACGAAGACAAGCGTCGGGGCGACGACGAGGTCCGTGCGGATGTCGTCGTTCTTTGCAGCGGCGCCTGGGCCGGGCAGACGGCCTGGCTCCCGGACGGGGCGCGGCCGCGGGTCCGGCCGGTCAAGGGCGAGGTGCTCGAGCTGCGGCCGCGCCCGGGGGACGGCGCGCCGGCGTCGCGGATCGTCGCCTCCGAGCGCGTCTATCTTGTGCCGCGGCCCGACGGTCGATTGATCGTCGGCGCCACCCAGGAAGAGCGCGGGTTCGACACCGTCGTCACCGCGGGCGGCGTCCACGAGCTCCTGCGCGAGGCCTACCGCGTCCTCCCCGACATCGCCGAGATGGAGCTCGCGGGCGCGATCGCCGGCCTCCGCCCGGGCACCCCGGACAACCTGCCGATCGTCGGCCGCGGCCCGGTCGAGGGCCTCCTCTACGCCACCGGCCACTTCCGCAATGGCATCCTCCTCGCCCCCCTGACCGCCGACGCCGTCGCCGCGACCCTCTCCGGCTCCGAGGTCCCCGCCCCGATGGCCCTCGCCGACCCGCACCGCCCGACGCTTGTCCTCAATACGAAGACAAGCGTCGGTGTCGGGGGCGCCGAGGTGGCGCGGTGAGGATCGAGCTGAACGGGGAGCTGGTGGAGCTGGCGGAGTCCGCGACGCTCGCCGAGGCCGCGCGCGCGGCCGGCGCCCCGGAGTCGGCCCGCGGGGTCGCGGTCGCCCTCGACGGCGAGGTCGTCCCGCGCTCCGAGTGGGAGTCGACGCCGCTCGCCGACGGCGCCGCGGTCGAGGTCCTCGCCGCGATCCAGGGCGGCGCCGAGACCTGGACCCTGGGCGATCGCGAGTGGTCCTCGCGCCTCATCGCCGGCACCGGTGGCTTCCGCTCGCTGGAGCAGATGGAGGCAGCGCTCACCGCCGCCGGCACCGAGATCGTCACCGTCGCCCTGCGCCGCATCGACCCCGCCGCCGGCGGCTCGGTCCTCGACGTGATCGACCGCCTCGGCCTCTTCGTCCTCCCCAACACCGCTGGCTGCTACACCGCCCGCGACGCCATCCGCACCGCCAAGCTCGCCCGCGAGGCCTTCGCCACCGACTGGATCAAGCTCGAGGTGATCGGCGACGACCGCACCCTCTTCCCCGACGCGGTCGAGCTCCTCGACGCGGCC
The DNA here is from genome assembly GCA_018268675.1 of Actinomycetota bacterium. Lineage (GTDB taxonomy): Bacteria > Actinomycetota > Thermoleophilia > Solirubrobacterales > 70-9 > VAYN01. The sequence continues at coordinate 26,255 of JAFDWB010000075.1, read as the reverse complement.
GAGCAGCTCGTCGCCGACGGCTTCACCGTCCTTCCCTACACCAACGACGACCCGATCCTCGCCCGCCGCCTCGAGGCCGCGGGCTGCGCCGCCGTGATGCCCCTCGGCTCGCCGATCGGCTCCGGCGCCGGCATCCGCAATCCCTACAACATCGCGATCATCGCCGAACGCGCCGAGGTCCCGATCATCCTCGACGCGGGCATCGGCACCGCCTCCGACGCCGCCCTCGCAATGGAGCTCGGCTGCTCCGCCGTGCTCGCCGCCTCCGCCATCTTCGGCGCCGCCGACCCCACCACCATGGCCCGCGCCCTCCGCGCCGCCGTCTCCGCCGGCCACCTCGCCCACACCGCCGGCCGCATCCCCCAGCGCACCTACGCCGAGCCCTCGACCGCCTACGAGGGCATCCCCGATCTCTCCTGAGCCCGCTTCACGGCAGTCCAAAGGAGCCCTATCTTCAGGCCAGGAGGGTGGAGCGATGAGGGAGAGCGGCACCGAACAGGAGGGATCGAGATGACCGACGCGGACCGTTACGCGGAGCTGTACTCGCAGTACCGCTGGGAAGTTCCCGAGCGCTACAACATCGCGGCGGACGTCTGCGATCGGCACTCGCCCGACCTGCTCGCGATGATCCACGAGCACCACGAAGGCGCCGTGCGCGAGGTCCACTGGGGTGAGCTGCAGACGCTTGCCAATCAGGCGGCCAACCTGCTCGCCGGCCTTGGCGTCGGGAAGGGGGACCGGGTCGCCGTCGTCCTGCCGCCGACCCCCGAGACCGCGGCGCTCTTCTTCGGCGTCTGGAAGCTGGGGGCGATCCTGCTCTCGATGTCGGTGCTCTACGGCGACGAGGGGATCGCGCACCGGGTCGGGGATTCCGAGCCGAAGGTGCTGGTGACCGACGCCGCCAACGCGCGGCGGTTCGAAGGCATCGGCGGCCCGAGGATCCTCGTCCTCGAGCCGAGCCTGCTGGCGGCCGAGTCCGACGTGGCGGCGACCGCCGACACCTCCGCCGAGGATCCGGCCCAGCTCTACTACACCTCCGGGACCACCGGGCTCGCCAAGGGCATCGTCCACGCCCATCGCTACCTGCTGGCCCACAACGAGATCGAGCTGTGCCACGAGGTGCGGCCGGGCGAGCGCTTCCACGGGATGGGGGAGTGGGCCTGGGCCGCCGGCATCTGCCCGCTCCTCGGGCCGTGGCGGTTCGGGGCGGTGCAGCTGGTCTACCAACGCGAGGGTGGCTTCGATCCCCACAGGCAGCTCGATTTCCTCTCCCGCCACCAGGCCTCGAACGTCTTCGCCACGCCGACGGCGATCCGTTCGATGATGGGGATCGGTGACGCGGGCGAGCGCTATCCGCAGAGCTTCCGCATCGTCTGCTCCGCGGGCGAGCCGCTGAACCCCGAGGCGATCAGGTGGTTCCGCGACCAGTACGGGGTGACGGTGCTCGACTTCTACGGCCTCACCGAGTCCTACCCCTTGTGTGGCAACTTCCCTTGGATGGAGGTTCGGGAGGGATCGATGGGCAGGCCGATGCCCGGCTGGGACGTCCGGATCCTCGACGAGGACGAGCGGCCGGTCCCCCAGGGGGAGCGCGGGGAGATCTGCCTGCGCGCCCGCTCCAACCCGCACTGGCCGCTCGGCTACTGGCGCCGGCCCGAGGCCTCCGAGGAGACCTTCGGCGGCGAGTGGTTCCACACCAAGGACGCCGCCCGTGAGGACGAGGACGGCTACGTCTGGTACGAGGGCCGTGCCGACGACGTGATCATCGCCGCCGGGTACCGGATCGGCCCCTTCGAGGTCGAGTCCGTCTGCCTCGAGCACCCTGCCGTCGCCGAGGCCGCCGCGGTGGCGTCCCCGGACGAGCGCCGCGGCTCGGTCGTCAAGGCGTTCATCGTGCTCGCCGCGGGCCAGACCCCCTCGGACGAGCTCGCCGACGACATCAAGGCCTTCGTCCGCGATCGGCTCTCCGCCTACGCCTACCCCCGTCGGGTCGAGTTCGTCGACGGCCTGCCGAAGACCCTCACCGGCAAGATCCGCCGCATCGAGCTCCGGCGGGCCGAGGAGGAGCGGGTCAAGGCCGGGCCTCGGAGCGACCCCTAGCCGCCCTCGCCCCGGCGCGGGCCGGACCGGCTTCATCCCCAGGACGTTCCCGAGGCGGGCTCCCCCACAGTCGAGGCGAGTCCCTAGAATCGTCCGGGGCCGCGCTTTTCGCTTGGAGACGGGCGATCCGGTCTTTCGCCCCTGTAGCTCAGTTGGTTAGAGCGGCGGCCTTTTAAGCCGCGCGGCGCGGGTTCGAGTCCCGCCGGGGGCATTACCACTATTGCTGATCGCGAACTTGAGAGCGCCCGCTCGACCAGAGCAGGCGGCCGTCGGGGCCGATCAGCGCGAGGGCCTCGGGATCCGGCTCGACGACGACGTCGGAGCTGAGGTACTCCGGGTAGCTCGGCTTCAGGCCGCGGGCGCGGGCGATCGGGGCGAGGATGCCGAAGACGAGGGCCTGGACCCAGGGAGGCGGCTTGGCCGCGATCATCGTGTCGCGGTAATCGCGCGCGGTGAGTGCCAGCTGCAGCGGATGTGGCACGCCTTTCTTGTCGACCTTGCCGTCGCGGGCGAGGCCGAAGAAGGTGCCGACCATCTCGGTGAACCGCGCGCCGGGATCGACTTCGCAGACCACCACCGCCTCCTCCTCGCCGACCTGCCACCAGTCGTGGACGACGTCGGCAGGCACTTCCGCCGAGCCGCCCGGCCCGAGCGTCTCTTCGCGGTCGCCGATCAGATAGGTGACCTGGCCGCGCAGCACGTGGAAGCGCTCGACCAGGCCGGGGTGGCGGTGGGCGAGGGCGACCCGACCTCCCGGCGCGACGTGGAGCTCGGCGACCAGCACGCCGTCGGGGTGGTCGAGCGGGTCGGTGATCCCGACCACGCGCTCACCGGTGACCGGGTTCTCGAACACCTGACCGCGACGGGACACGTCCCGACCCTCTCACATCCGCCCCGCGCACGAAACCCGGCGCCCAGCGGCCGGCAGTACCATCGCGGCCGTGCCGTTCACGCGGAAGAACCTCAAGGACGACCTGGAGGATCTCGGGTCCAACTTCGACGGCTCGCCGGATCTCGAGTTCCGCTACGCGAGCCGGGCGCTCGAGCTCGAGCACTCCGGCCTGAGCTACCAGCGCATCCCGCCGGACTATCGCTTCCCCTACGGCCACACGCACAAGGAGCAGGAGGAGGTGTACGTGGTGGTGCGGGGAAACGGGCGGATGAAGCTCGACGACGAGATCGTCGAGGTCAAGGAGTGGGACGTCGTGCGCGTCCCGCCCGGCACCTGGCGCGGCTACGAGGCCGGGCCTGAGGGCCTCGAGATCCTCGTCATCGGCGCCCCCTCCCTCGGCGAGAACCCGCGCGACGACGTCGAGGGCCGGCGCGACTGGTGGTCCGACCAGCGGCGGTAGAGCCGGGACCTCCGGGATGCTCCCGCCCGTAACACTCGTGTGGCGTCGGTTGACTTCGCGATCCGCGGCTCCCAGGCTGGGGGAGTGCTCTGGGGCGGTGGAGAGGAGGCGGCGGGAAGCGACGCGGCGCTCGTGCGGGCGGCGCAGCGGGGGTCCGAGGAGGCGATCGAGGCGCTCTTTCGCCGGCACTGGCGGCGGGCGCACCGGGCCGCCTACCTGATCGTCCGCGACGCCGACGCCGCCGAGGACATCGCCCAGGAGGCGTTTCTGGCGGCACTGCGGGCGCTCGACCGGTTCGACCGGCGTCGACCGTTCCGCCCCTGGCTGCACCGGATCGTCGTCAACCGGGCGATCGACCACGCCCGCGCGCGGGCCCTGCGACGAGAGGTCGGGGAGGCACCGGAGGAGCCGACCGCCGCCGACGCCGAGGGTGGCCTCGACCCGGATCTCGCCGCGGCGCTCGCCGGGCTCGATCCCGAGCAGCGGGCGGCGATCGTCCTCCGTTACCTGCTCGAGTACACGCCGGGTGAGATCGCGCGGATGCTGGGACTCCCGCGCGGGACCGTGAACTCGCGGCTGCGGCGCGGGCTCGACCGCCTCGCCGCGACGCTCGAGGGGGTGCTCCGATGAACAATCGCGAGCGACTTCTCCGCGAGGCGCTGCGGGCGACCCGGGCCGGTGACGAGGCGGGGGCCGAAGACCGCGCCTGGCGGGTGATCGCCGCGGCGGGTGCCGCCGAGGCCGGCGCGGCGCCCCGCCGTCGAGGTCGCAAGCGCGTCGTCCAGGTGGGCCTCGCCGTTGCCCTCGTGGCGCTCGCGGTCAGCCCGGCGGGCGCCTCGGTCGGCCACTGGGTGGTGGCGCGCATCGAACCCGGGGCGCCGCACGCGCGCCCGGTCCTCTCCTCCCTCCCCGGGAACGGCTCGCTGTTGGTCAACTCGTCGCGGGGCCCCTGGGTGGTCCGCCCCGACGGCGCCAGGCGCCTGCTCGGTGATTGGACCGAAGCGAGCTGGTCCCCGCACGGCCTCTTCGCCGTCGTCACCGAGGGGCACGAACTGGCCGCGGTGGAACCCGACGGCGCCGTGCGGTGGGCGCTCACCCGCCCGGCCGCGGTCGGGATGGCGCGTTGGAACGGGCCGGACGGCTACCGGATCGCCTACCTGGAAGGGGACCGGCTGCGGGTGGTCGACGGCGACGGCACCGACGATCGCGCCCTCGCGCGCGGCGTGGCCTGGGTCGCGCCCGCCTGGAAGCCCGGCCCCGGCCACGTGGTCGCCTACGCGACCCGCGGCGGGGCGGTGATCGCGGCGGGCGCGGACTCGGGGCGCAGGGCCTTCGCGGTGGCCGGGCACGGCCGGGTCGTCTCGCTGCAGTGGACGGGCGGCCGCCTCCTCGTCACCCGCGCCGATCGCCTCCAGGCGCTGGATCCGTCGGGACGGGTGGCCTGGACCTGGAACCCGCCCCCCGGCAGCGCGATCGGATCGGCGACGGCGCGGCGCGGCCGCGTCGCCGTCGTCCTCCGCCACGGCGCGGCAAGTCGGCTGCTGCTGGTCGCCCCCGGCCGCGAAGCGGCGATCCTCTTCGCCGGCCCCGGCAGATTCGCCCCGGCGCGCTGGTCCCCGGACGGCCGCTGGCTCCTCGCTCCCTGGCCGAGCGCCGACCAGTGGCTCTTCCTCAGCCCCGGGACGGGCGCGGCGCGACCCCACGCGGTGGCCAACGTCGCGGCGCAGTTCGCGCCCGGCTCGACCGGCGCGCCCTTCCCGTCGGTCGCGGGCTGGTGCTGCTCGCGCTGAGTCGGCCGGGACCTCCTGGCCGGCGCGGCCCGTATGGGAGGTGATGGGCTCTCTTCACCGGCTGACGACTCCGGCGCTCCTCGCTGCGATGCTGGCGATGACCGCGGCCCTCGCCGGCTGCGGGTCGGGCTCGGACGCCTCGAGCCCCCGCCGCGCGACCGCGGCGCGGGTCCCGACGCTCGAACAGATCCGGGACGCCGTGGTCCGTGGGGCCGGTCGCGACTTCGCCCTCGGGACCGGGATCGGCGGCGCGGCGTTCGAGGATTGTGTGAAGGCCGGGCTGCGCGAGTCGCTGGACGCGCCGACCGTCAGGGGCCTGGTCGCGATCCACCGGGGCCCGTACGGGAACGCTTCCGCGGCACAGGCACTGAACGCGCTTGCCGCCCCGCGCGCCGGGAAATGCGGCCATCGCTACTGGGTGCCGGAGCTGGTCGCCGCGGCGCGCGGCCTCCGCACCGCCGCCGCCGGGCCGGGGCCGCTCGCCATCACCTACGGCCCATACATGGGCATGCGCTGCCGCCACCTTCCTTATCGGCGTTGCCGCCGGGTCGGGATCGACGTCGTCTTCGGGCGCCCGGCGCGCAGCGTGCTGGCCACGGCCGGTCGGCAGACGATCCGCCTGCGGACCCCCGGCCTCCACACCGGCGTCCCGCGCCGCGACTGGGTCGGAACATTCACCGGTGCCGCGCTTCCCCGCGGGCCCGAGCACCGCTACGTCCACATCGCGGTCGAACTGAGGGTGAGCTTCGCCGACGGCCGCCGGGTGCGGGCGGTCCTTCCCAACGTCCTGGTGAGCCCGGGATGGGGATAGGGACGGGCCCGCGCCGGCACGAGCGAAATCAACGGCGGCGCGACGCGGTCGTCGTGATCGCCCTCGCGGTCGCCGCCGCCGCGCTCCTCGTCTCGGCCCGCGCCGACGGGGGCCAACCGGCTGTCGGCCGGGGTTCGACCTCGCCGCCGCTCGCCGGGCCACTCCCCCCGGGCTGGCACGAGGTCGACCGTCAGCTCACCGGCGTCCTCATCCCGACCCAGGTCTACGCCGCCGCGACCTACCCGATCGTCCTCGGCCACCCGGCGGGAGCCTGCGGCCCACCGCGCCGGGTGCTCGCCGAGATGCCGCCGGGCGGCCTCCTCCTGCAGGTGGTCGAATACCCGCCCCGCAACCTCGAAGGGATCCCGATCCGCGTCCCGCGCCTCCCCCGCCGGCCCGACCGCTTCACCTGGGGCGACGCGACCTGGGCGCCCTTCGAGTGCGCCGGCCCGAGCTACAAGTTCGACTACCGCCAGGCCGGCCGCGCCCTCCAGGCCCAGATCTGGATGAACAGAGCAACCGTCGATCCGAGTCTCCGCGCGGGAGCCCTCCGCATCCTCGACAACCTTCGCTGAGCGCCGTGGGGAGCGTCAGTGTTGCGACTTCGGCTTCGCCGACAATCGCAGCGTGAGGGCCGTGGCGGTTCGCGCCGAGGCGCCCCCGTCGGCCGGAGTGAAAGACGCCGCGAGCTTGGTCGTCAGCTTCCCCGTCCGCCGCAACGCGGACCGCTTCCCTTTCGTGGCCCGCACGGTCACCCCTACGGTCCCCGCCCCGGCTGACTGCACCTTCACCGTGACCACGCCTTTGCCAGTCACCGTGACCGTTCCCGCCTCGTTCACACGGACGCTCACCCGCGCGGTCCCTCGCTTGCTGTCGTCCTTGACCTTGACGACGCTCACGGTGCCTGGTTGCGGGACGGTCACGGGAGGCGGCGGGGTGGGCGAACCTCCCGACCCGGTGGGCGGCGGGCTGAGTGGTGAGGACAGAGAATCGACCGCGACCCCGCAGATTTCCCCGCCGCCGGTGGTGACGAGGTCCTCGTTGACCGCGGTGCCGTCCGTGTTCGCCCGGCCGATCGTCCCGTTGCCCTTGTTGGCCCAATAGAGCTGCGTACCGACGATCGCGAGACCGCAGGGGCCGTCCGCGCCGCTGATCAGGCTCGGCCTCGGAGAGGTCCCGTCGACCACGCTGGCGCTGCCGATCGTGATCCCGTTCGCGTTGAAGAAGCCAGTGTTGGCCCAGAAGACGCTCGCGCTGTTCACGGCCACGCCGCAGATCGCCGCCGCGCCTTCCGCGCGCGCGAATTGGGGTTTCGCGAACGTCCCATCGAGGTTGGCCCGGCCCACGTACGCTTCGAGCGAGATCAGGTTCGACCAGTAGACGCTGCCGCTGTCGACGGCGACGCCGCACGGCGAGGCCCCGGTCGCGATCAGGGCGGTGTTCTTCGCGCTCCCGTCCAGGTTGGCGCGACCGATCCTGCTGTCTTTGATGCTCGACCAGAAGATGTAGGAGGACGTGAGCGCGACGCCGCTCGGTTCGTGGAGGCCGCTGATGAAGCTCGGTTCGACTTCGGTGCCTTCGAGATTCGCCCGCCCGATCGTCCCCTGCGATTGGTTCGCCCAGTAGATGTGGTTCGCGTCGACCGCGACCGCGATCGGCGTCCCGCCGACGTGGATGAACGCGTCGTTCGCGCCCGTCCCGTCCAGATTCGCCCGCCCGATCGTCCCGGCGCTGAAGTCAGCCCAATACACGTACGCCTGCGCCGATCCCGCGAGCACGAGCGACGCGACGATTGCGAGCAGGGGGATCAGGCGGCGGGCGGACATCTCGGCGGCGCAGCATCCCCGCCCGCCGCCCCGCTGTCAAGCGGAAGATCGGCTAGTGGCGGAAGTGGCGGTGGTGGGTGAAGACCATCGCCACGCCGAGGGCGTCGCAGGCGGCGACCACCTCGTCGTCGCGGATCGAGCCGCCTGGCTGGATCACGGCGGTGACGCCGGCCTGGATGCCGAGCTCGGGGCCGTCGGCGAAGGGGAAGTACGCGTCGGAGGCGAGGGCCGAGCCGGCGAGCAGCGCGGCGGCCTCCTCACCGCGCGCCGCGCGGCACTTCTCCACCGCCAGGCGGACCGAGTCGACGCGGCTCATCTGGCCGGCGCCTATGCCGAGGGTGGCGCCGTCCTTGGCGATCACGATGGCGTTGGAGCGGACGCGGCGGCACACCGTCCAGGCGAAGAGCATGTCATCCCACTGGGCGTCGGTCGGCTTGGTCTGGGTGACCGCGTCCATCGACTCGCGCGGGTCGGGCTCGTCGTCGAGCTCCTGGATCAGCACCCCGCCGAGCACTTTCTTGTGGTCGCGTTCGCGCGGCCCCTTCCGCCGCGGCTCCTCTTCCATCAGGATGCGGATCGGCTCCTTCTGCTGGAGCGTCGCGAGCGCCTTCTCGTCGTAGCCGGGCGCGATCACCACCTCGACGAAGGTCGCGTGCAGTTCGGCGGCGACCTCCGCGTCGATCGGCCGGTTGAAGGCGAGCACGCCGCCGTACGCCGACAGCGGGTCGCAGGCGCGCGCCTTGCGGTGCGCCTCGGCGAGCGTCGCCCCGACCGCCACCCCGCACGGGTTGTTGTGCTTGACGATCACGCAGGCGGGCGGCTCGAAGTCGGCACAAAGCGCGCGCGCCGCGTCGAGGTCGAGCACGTTGTTGAAGGACAGCGGCTTCCCGTGCAGCTTCTGAACCCGGGAAAGGATGTGGCTGCGCGCCCCCGCCTCCGAGTAGAGCGCCGCGCGCTGGTGCGGGTTCTCGCCATACGAAAGGTCGAGCACCTTCTCGTAGGCGATCGCGAGGTGTTCCGGGAAGTCCTCGTAGGAGGTCGAGAACCAGCGGCTGATCGCGGCGTCGTAGCGGGCGGTCTGGGCGAAGGCCTCGTTGGCGAGCCAGTGGCGGGTCGTCGCCGAGATCACGCCGCCGCTCTCCTCGAGCTCGGCGCAGACCGCGTCGTAGGCCTCCGGCTTGACCACGACCGCCACCCCTTCGTGGTTCTTCGCCGCGGCGCGGATCATCGTCGGCCCGCCGATGTCGATGTTCTCGATCGCGGTGCGCGGGTCGACGTCCTCGGCGGCGATCGTCTGCTCGAAGGGGTAGAGGTTGACCGCGACCAGGTCGATCGGCTCGATCCCCTCGCGCGCCAGCACGTCCATGTGCTCCGGGTCGTCGCGCCGCGCCAGGAGCGCCGCGTGGAGGCGCGGGTGGAGCGTCTTCACCCGCCCGTCGAGGATCTCCTCCTGGCCGGTGAACTCGCTCACGTCGGTGACCTCGACCCCGGCCTCGCGCAGCGCCGTCGCGGTGCCGCCGGTGGAGAGGATCTCGACCCCGAGGCCCGCCAGGGCGCGGCCGAAGTCGGCGACGCCGGTCTTGTCGGAGACCGAGACGAGGGCGCGGCGGACGCGGATCGCGCCGCCAGCGCCCGCGGCCGGCGCGGTGTCGCTCGAGGTGTCGGCGGTGGTGTCGCTCATCGATCGGCGACCTTCGGCAGGTCGTCGGCGTCGATCCTAGCTTCGCCCCGGGCAAGCATGCGTATCGCCTCCGGGTAGAGCTCGTGCTCGACCGCATGGAGCGCGTTTTCGAGCTCCTCCCGGTCGCCGTTCGGCGGCACCGGGACCTGGCGCTGGAGGATGACCGGGCCGGTGTCGACGCCCTCGTCGACGAAGTGGACGGTGACGCCGGTGGCCTCGGCGCCCGCCGCGAGCGCCTGTCCGACCGCGTCGAGGCCGGGGAAGGCGGGCAGCAGCGAGGGGTGGACGTTGACCAGCCGGTCGCGGAAGCGGCCGACGAACTCGGCGCTCAGGATCTGCATGTAGCCGGCGAGGGCGACGAGATCGGGCGCCAGCCCCGCGACCCACTCGCCCATCGCGGCGTCGCGGGCGCCCCGCCCGCCGAACTCCTCGCGCGGGAAGACCGCGGTCTCGACCCCGGCCGCCCGCGCCCGCCCGAGCGCCCGCGCCTCGCGCTTGTCGGAGCCGACCCCGACCACCACCAGCCCCTCGCGCCCGTGCAGCCGGTCGAGGATCGCCTGCAGGTTGGTGCCGTTGCCGGAGGCGAGCACGACGATGCGGAATTCGCTCACACCCTGATCTTTGCGCACGGCGTCCCGCGGGGCGCCGCGGTGGATATCGTCGCCGCCATGACCGACGGCTGGCGCCTCGTCCTCTACCTGCACCTGCTCGCGATGGCGTTCTTCGTCGGCGGGCAGCTGGTCTTCGGGCTCGCGGTGGTGCCGCTGCTGCGCGGGGAGGGGGACCGGGAGCGGCTGCGGGCGGTGGCGCGGCGCTTCGGCTACGGGTCGCTCGGCGCGTTGCTGGTCCTCGTCCTCACCGGCTGGGGCCTGGCCTCCCACTTCCAGCTCTGGGACAGCTCGACCCTGCACTGGAAGCTTGCCCTCGTCGCCTTGGTCATCGCCCTCGCGCTTGCCCATCTGCGTTGGGCGAAACTCCACGCCCTCCAGGGCGCGATCCTCCTCGCCAGCCTCGCGATCGTCTGGCTCGGCCTGCGCCTCGCGACCGGCGGCGCGTGAGTCTGCATTCACCCCCTCTATGCGGGGGTAGATGCAGACGCTCCGGTCAGCTCGCCGGGATCACGGCGATGTCCTCGAGGGCGAACTTGCCGTTCGCCTCTTCCGGGTCGCCGAGCGGGTAGCGGCCGCTGAAGCAGGCGTCGCAGTGGTCTTCGGGACTGCCGCCGATCGCCTCGTAGACGCCCTCCATCGAGAGGTAGGCGAGGCTGTCGGCGTCGAGCTCGTCGGCGATCTCGGCGATCGTGCGGCCGTGGGCGACCATCTCCTCGCGGGTCGACATGTCGACGCCGTAGTGGCAGGGGTTGCGGATCGGCGGGGCGGAGATGCGGAGGTGCACCTCGCGCGCGCCCGCGTCGCGAAGCATCCCGACGATCTGGCGGGTGGTGTTGCCGCGGACGATCGAGTCGTCGACGACGACCAGGCGTTTGCCGGCGACGATCTCCGGCAGCGGGTTGAACTTGAGGCGCAGGCCGTGCTTGCGCAGCTCCTGCCCGGGCTGGATGAAGGTGCGGGCGACGTAGCGGTTCTTGATCAGGCCGTCGTCGCGCGGCAGCCCCGAGGCGCGTGCGAATCCCGCCGCCGCCGGGTTGCCCGAGTCGGGCACCGAGATCACCAGGTCGGCCTCCACCGGCGCCTCGCGCCAGAGGATCTCGCCCATCCGCCCGCGCGCCTCCTGCAGGACCATGCCCTCCATGCGGCTGTCGGGGCGGGAGAAATAGATGTGCTCGAAGACGCACGAAGCGTGCCGGGATCCGCGCACGACCTGCCGCGTCTCCAGCCCCCGCTCGGTCAGGCTGACCAGCTCGCCGGGGTGCACTTCGCGCATCAGTTCGGCGCCGATGATGTCGAACGCGCAGCTCTCCGAGGCGACCACGAAGCGCTCGCCGAGGCGCCCGAGGCTGAGCGGCCGGATCCCGTGCGGGTCGCGGAAGGCGACGATCGCGTGCTTGGTCATCACCACGGTCGAGTAGGCGCCCTCCAGCCGTGGCATCACCTGCTCGACCGCATCCTCGATCAGCTTCCCCTCGTGCGAGGACAGGAGCGCCGCGATGATCTCCGAGTCGCTCGTCCCGCGGAAGTCGATCCCGCGCTCCTTCAGCTCGCCCCACAGCTCGACCGCGTTGGTCAGGTTGCCGTTGTGGGCGAGCGCCACCTCGCGCCCGTCGTCGCGCCAGACCGGCTGCGCGTTCTCCCACGAGCCGCCGCCGGTGGTCGAGTAGCGCACGTGGCCGATCGCCATGTCGCCCTCCAGCGCCCGCAGCTTCTCCTCGTCGAAGACCTGTGACACCAACCCGGCGTCCCGCAGCGTGGTGATGTGACCGCCCTCGCAGGTCGCGATCCCGGCCGACTCCTGGCCACGGTGCTGCAGCGCGTAGAGCGCGAAGTAGGCGAGGCGCGAAACGTCGTGCCCGGGCGCGTACACGCCGAAGACCCCGCATTCGTCGCGGGGACCGTCGCGGTCGGCGGGGAACCGATCAAACGTGGTCAAGGAGCGCGCTTTCCTCTGTCTCGGGACAACGTGAAGCGCAGGCAGATCGCCTACCCGGGGAGGGTAGCAATGGGTGAGGCTGGGAGCGGGGGGAGGCCGGCGGCCGGCCCCGGAGGCCGGCTGGCGCCCGACGGCGCGGCCGTCCCACCCTCACTTCGGCGGCTATGAGGGGGATGGCCGCGCCTTGGCCCGCACCCGCCCCGGTGCGTTCGCAGTTGGCCACAACAGTTGTAGATAACTGCGAACGCACCGGTCCGGGTCCGGCATGCGCGTGGTGCGTTCGTCCTTGGGCCGGTATCCCGGACCAAGGACGAACGCTCTGCGGGGCCCCGTGCCCTGATCGTCACCGGATGCGCACGAGGCGCGCCCGTCCCGCCCTCATAGCCGCCGAAGTGAGGGTGGGACGGGCGCGCCGGGGGGCGTCAGCCGGCCGGCTGATCGAAGGCGGGGAGGCCGTCGATGCTGGCGGAGTTCTTCTCCACCATGTAATCGGCGAGAGCCGCGTCGCCGCCGACCCGGAGCTTCTTCTCCGCCCATTTCTCGGCGTGGGGGCGCTCGCCTTCGTAGGACATCAGCGGCACGCCGTAGCCGCAGGAATCGGCGATCCGCTCGACGTCGACCACGATCACCGCGCGACGGGCGGCCTCGATCGGGTGTGGCGCCTCGAAGTCGGCGCGCGCGCAGAGGTCCTCGTAGCGGGGGTCGTCGGCCATGACCACCTCGCCGCGCCCGTGGAGGCGGAGGATCCGGGGCGGGCCGTCGAAGGCGCAGAGCATCACGACGATGCGACCGTTCTCGCGCAGATGCGCGGCGGTCTCCGCGCCGGACCCGATCATGTCGAGATAGGCGACGGTGTGGTCGTCAAGGACCCGGAGCGTGCCGATGGGGCCCTTCGGCGAGACGTTCACCCGCCCGTCGCCCGCCAGCGGCGCGGTGCCGACGAAGTACACGGACTGGCGGGCGATCCAGTCGCGCTGGTGCTCGTCGATGCGCTCGAAGACCGTGCCCATGATCCGACGGTAGCGCGCCGCGGCGTCCCGCCGTTACCTCTTCGTCGTCGGCCGCGCCTGCCCCCGCAGCTTCAGGGTGCTTTTCGCGACACTCGGCGAGGCCGCGAGGTTGCCCGCGCTCGCGGCGATCGAGAGCGTCAGCGTCCGCTTCGTCGACAGCTCCTTCAGCGCCTCGCGCAGCGGTTTCGGGAAGGAGAGGCGAAAGCGGGCCAGCGTCCCCGGCGTCACCGTGCGCGCCGGCGTCGAGATCCTCAGCTTTTTGCCCTTGCCGAGCCTCACGGTGCCCCTGACCGTGACCGGCACCGCCAGGCTGCTGGTGACGTAGGCGCTCACCGCCTTCGTGCCCGCCAGCGAGAGCGAGCTCACCACCACCACCGGGCACGGCCCCTGGTAGGCGGCGCTCTGCGGGCATTTGTCCTGGGTTTCGTCGCCATACCCGTCGCCGTCGACGTCCGGCTCGATCCGCGCCGTGACCGGCACCTGGAGCCCTTTCGCCGCTTCCACCTTGAAGCTCGAGCCGACCGGCGTGCCGCCGACCGCGCCGCCGAACGTGTCAGCTTCGTCACCGGTCCTACAGAAAAGCGCGTACGGGTTCCCGGCGAGCCCCAGGTAGTCGCCCGCCTGGACCGGGATGCGCGTCGCGTAGGTGTTGGTCCCTTTCAGGTTCAGCAGCCCGCCGGTGGCTTCGCCGACCACTTCGAAGGTGTCCAGCCCGGTGTTCTTCAGCACCAGCAGCCGCTGCTGCAGGATCCGCGGGAATTCGCCCGCCAGGTTCCCTTCCGATTTGACTTCGAGGTTGGTGTGCACCGTCCATTCGGTGATCACCCCGGAGAACGGTGCGGTGACCGGCAGCGGGTCGGTCGGCGCGTGCCCGGTGGAGACCCAGATCGCCCCTTCTTTGAATTCGGTCGCGGTGCAGTTGCTGCCGAATTCGGTGGCGGCGGAGGCGGAGCCGACCGCGATGGTCGCGCTCACCGCGAGGGCCGCCAGGACGGCGACGGCGAGGCGCTTCTTCATGTCTCTCCTTGCGCGCGGATGCCTGCCCACTCTATGCCGGCGCCAGCCAGCCGACATCGATATAGGGGAGGAGGATGCTGCGGAGGTCGCTGTCGGTGTGTGAGTCGTAGTGCGCCCCGGGCCGTTCGATCAGTTCGATCGGGAAGCCGGCGGCGGCCACCTGGCCGACCTCCTGGCGCACGCCGGCGATCGGGTACACGGTGTCACCGAGGTGCGCGAGCTGCACGATGTGGAGCTTCGTCGTCGCCGCGGCGAGCGATTCGGCGGCGCTCGATTCGGTGTCGCGGAACGGCGAGCTGTTCTCGATCAGGAGCCCGGCGAAGGTCGAGGAGTGGCGGAAGCCGGTGCGGTAGGCGAGGTCGCCGCCGGAGGAGTAGCCGCCGAGGATCACCCGCCGCCGGTCGACGTTGAAGTGGGTCTCGAAGTCGGCCAGGGCCGCCATCACCTTCGCTTCGTCGACGCTCGGCGTCCAGCATTCGCCTTCCCGCCCGCCGACCGCGATCGTCAGCCAGTCCTGCGGCGCCCCTTCGGCACCGGGGTCGACCGTCCAGATGTCGCCGGAGCTTTCGCCGCCGCACCCGTGCAGCCAGACGAGGAGCGCCGTCGGCGTGCGGTTCCCGCGGTCGTAGGAGGTCGGGACGAAGGCCCAGTAAGGGACCGGGCCGCTGCTCACTTCGAAGGGTTCGCCGGCGACGTAGTGGAGTGGGGCGGTGGGGACGGTCGAGGTCGGCGGCGACGCGGGCGAGGGCGACGCGGGCCCGCCCGGTGAGGGCGATCCACCCGGCCCGGAGCCGCTCCCGGTGCCGCTCGTCAATTCGCCCAGGCGCAGGCAGCGCCCCGGGAGGCAGGCGCGGATCCGCCAGTTGCCGCTCGGCAGGGAGGCCGGGACCGCGAAGGCGAAGCGGATGCGGCGGTGCGTCGCCGGGGCAAGCGAGGGCACCGCGCGCCGCCCGATCACCCGCGCCGTGCGCCCGTTCCCGAGGCTGATCGCGACTCGCGCCCGACCTGAGCGCCCCGGCCCGCTCGCAGCGACGGCGAACCACCCCTTCACCCGCCCGCCTTCCGCGTGCGCCGCGCCCGCGGTCACCCGCGGTGGCGCCGCCCCGACCGCCGCGGGCACGAGCAACGCGACCGCCGCGAGGGCTGACGCTAGAACGAGGAGACGGCGCCGCATGGCGCCAACGCTAGGCGTCCGCCGGGGGCTCGGCGACCGATTCGGCCCGATCGTCCAGCGAGCGCCACGCTTCGGCGGCGTCGGTGAGGCCGAGGACGAGGCTGCGGTCGCCGGCGGCGAGCTCGATCGTGGTGCCGCCGACCGCGCCGATCACCCGCGCCCCGAGCGCCTCCAGCTCACCCCGCTCGCCGGTGAGGACGAAGCCGCCGGGGCCCTCGCCGAAAAGCGCCTCCTCGGGGGTGCAGCCGCGCTCGCGCAGCTCCTGCAGGTCGGCGCGGCAGCCGATCCCGGCGCCGATCGCGCACTCGGCGAGCGCGCAGGCGAGGCCGCCGTCGGAGATGTCGTGGGCGGAGGCGACGCGCCCGGCGCGGACCGCCTCGCGCACCGTCGCGCAGGCCTCGGCGACGGCGGCGACGCGCGGCTCCGGCAGTCCCGGCGCGAGCTCGCCGCGCTGCTTGGCCAGCTCCGAACCGTGCATGGTCGGCGTGAACGGCCCGAGCAGGCCGATCGCGTCTCCCTCCTTGGCGAACGCCGCGGGCGCGGTCCGCGCCGGGTCGGGCAGCTCGCCGACCATCGCTACCACCGGGGTCGGGTAGATCGGCCCGTCGGGCCCCTCGTTGTAGAGGGAGACGTTGCCGCCGACGACCGGCACGCCGAGCTCCTCGCAGGCCGCCGCCAGGCCGCTGATCGCGCGGTCGAGCTGCCAGGCGGGCACCGGCTTCTCCGGGTTGCCGAAGTTCAGGCAGTTGGTCAGGCCGAGCGGCTCGGCGCCGACGCAGGCGAGGTTCTGGGCGCACTCGAGCACCGCCTCGACCGTGCCGTTGAATGGCTCGCAGGCAACCTTGCGGCCGTTGCCGTCGATCGAGACCGCGATCGCGTTGCCCGACTCCGGCAGCTGGAGGACGGCCGCGTCGGCGGTCTCCGGGCGGCGCACCGTGCGCGAGCCGACGATCGAGTCGTACTGGCGGAAGATCCACTTCTTCGAGGCGATCGACGGGGCCGCGAGCAGCGCCAGCAGCGTCGCCGCCGAGCCGGCGTCGGGCGCGAGCGTGCGTCGGTTGCCGTAGATCCAGGCGGCGGACGCGGCGGGCGCCAGGTCATACAGCGGGCAGCCGTCCACCAGCGCGCCGACCGGCATGTCGCCGACGACCTCACCGTCCTTGAGCACGCGGATGTGCCCGGAGTCGGTGACGACACCGATCTGCGCTGATCCCGTCTGCCACTTGTCGCAGATCGCGCGCACCTCGTCGACCTTCGCCGGCTCGACCACCGCCAGCATCCGCTCCTGCGACTCGCTCACCATGACCTCGAAGGGCTCCATGTCGGCCTCGCGCAGCGGCACCGCGCCGACGTCGATGTCGATCCCGACCCCGCCCGCCGAGGCCATCTCGCCCGCCGAGGAGGTGAGCCCCGCGGCGCCGAGGTCCTGCAGCGACACCAGGAGCCCCTTCGCCAGCAGCTCGAGGCAGCACTCGAGCACCTTGGACTCCTCGAAGGGGTCGCCGATCTGCACGGTCGGGCGCTTCGCCTCGTCGCCCTCGCCGAGCTCGGCCGAGGCCAGCACCGAGGCGCCGCCGATCCCGTCGCGCCCGGTCGAGGCCCCCATCAGCACCACCGCGTTGCCGACCCCGGCGGCCGCCGCGCGCACCATCTCCTCGGTCCGGGCGAAGCCGATGCACATCGCGTTGACCAGGCAGTTGTGCTCGTAGGGCTCCTCGAAGTAGACCTCGCCGCCGACCGTCGGCACCCCGATCGAGTTGCCGTAGTGGCCGATCCCGCGTACCGCGCCGTCGAGCAGGTGGCGCGAGCGGACCGAGTCGAGCTCGCCGAAGCGGAGACTGTCGAGGACGGCGATCGGGCGGGCGCCGATCGCGAAGACGTCGCGGAGGATCCCGCCGACCCCGGTCGCCGCGCCCTGGAACGGCTCGACCGCGCTCGGGTGGTTGTGGGACTCGACCTTGAAGGCGACCGCGTACCCGGAGCCGACGTCGACCGCGCCGGCGTTCTCGCCCGGCCCCATCAGCACGCGCGGCCCCTCGGTCGGCAGCCGCCGCAGCAGCTTGCGCGAATGCTTGTAGGCGCAGTGCTCGGACCAGAGCAGGCTGAACATCGCCAGCTCGACCGCGTTCGGCTCGCGCCCGAGCTCGGTGACGATCAGCGCGTACTCGTCATCGGTGAGGCCGAGCTCGCGGTGGCGCGGCGTGCCGGTGCTCGCGTCGCTCACGCTGCGGCCCTTTCCAGCGCCTTGAAGACCGCCCGCCCGTCGGTCGACCCGGTGAGCGGGTCGACCGCGTGCTCGGGGTGCGGCATCAGCCCGACCACGTTCCCGGCCTCGTTCCGCACCCCGGCGATGTCCCGCACCGACCCGTTCGGGTTGTGCCCCTCCGCGTAGCGATAGGCGACCTGGCCCCGAGCTTCGAGCGCATCGAGCATCTCCTCCGGCGCGTAATACCGCCCTTCCCCATGCTTCACCGGGATCGACAGACGTTGATGGGCCGAAAACCCGTCAGATAGTCCGGTTTTCGGCCCGTCAACGACGAGCAGGTCGGCCTGCCGGCAGACGAAGCGCAGGTCGGCGTTGCGGAGCAGCGCCCCGGGCAGCAGCCCCGCCTCGCAGAGGACCTGGAAGCCGTTGCAGATCCCCAACACCGGGCCGCCCGCCGCGGCGTGCGCGGCGACCGCCTCCATCGCCGGCGAGAAGCGCGCGATCGCCCCCGCCCGCAGGTAATCGCCGTAGGAGAAGCCGCCGGGGACGACGACCGCGTCGACGCCGCCGAGGTCGCGCTCCTCGTGCCAGATCAGCCGCGCCTCGCCGCCGACCACCTCGCAGGCGTGCAGCGCGTCGCGCTCGTCGCACGAACCGGGGAACTGAAGGACGCCCCAGATCACAGGGGCTGGATCTCGTAGTCCTCGATCAGGGGATTGGCGAGCAGCTTCTCGCAGAGCTCGCCCAGCCGCTCCGGGTCCTCGGCCTCGAGCTCGACCATCCGCCCGACCCGCACGTGCCCGACGCCCTCGAAGCCGAGCGCCGGCAGCGCCCGCTCCACCGCCTTGCCCTGCGGGTCGAGGATCCCCTCCTTGGGCCGGATCAGGACCCGCGCCTTCAGAAGCTCTGCCCCGTGATGCGCTCGTAGGCCTCGACGTATTTCGCCCGCGTCTGCTCGACCACGTCGGCCGGCAGCTCCGGCGCCGGCGGCTTCTTGTCCCAGCCCTGGCCGGTCGCCCAGTCGCGCACGTACTGCTTGTCGAAGGAGGGGGGCGTCTTGCCGGGCTCCCACCTGTCGGCGGGCCAGAAGCGTGAGGAGTCCGGGGTCAGCACCTCGTCGCCGAGCACGACCTCGGCGCCCGCGTCACGGCCGAACTCGAACTTGGTGTCGGCGAGCAGGATCCCGTGCGCCGCCGCCTGCTCGGCGCCCCGCTTATAGACCTCGATCGAGACGCGCCGCAGCTCCTCCAGCAGCGCCCGATCGCCGATGATCTCGGCGGCGCGGTCGAAGTCGACGTTCTCGTCGTGGTCGCCGATCTCGGCCTTGGTCGAGGGGGTGAAGATCGGCTCCGGCAGCCGGTCGGACTCGAGCAGGCCCGGCGGCAGCTCGATCCCGCAGACCGCGCCGCCCTCCTGGTATTCCTTCCAGCCCGAGCCGGTCAGGTAGCCGCGGACGATGCACTCGACCGGGTACATCTCCAGTCGTTTCACCCGCATCGCGCGTTCGGTGACCTCCTCGGGCACGTCCTCGGAGATGAAGTGGTTGGGGACGATGTCCGCGGTCAGCCCGAACCAGAACACCGACATCCGGTTCAGCACCTTCCCCTTGTCGGGGATCGGCGTCGGCATCACCACGTCGTAGGTGGAGATGCGGTCCGAGGCGACCAAGAGCAGGTCGTCGTCCCACTCGTAGGCCTCGCGGACCTTGCCGGAGTAGAGCAGCTTCAGATCGGCGACGGCGGGCATGCCCCGACTCTAGCCAAACGGTGAGATGATCCGGCCCGTGCCGCTGCCTCCCGAACCGCCGCGGGGCCCGCTCTGGCAGACCCTCGCCTGGAGCTTTCGGCCGCTCGCCTTCATGGCGCACAACCGGGAGCAGATCGGCAGCGCCTTCAGCGTCCGCTTCCTCGGCTTCGAGCGGCCGATGGTGATGGTCTCCGACCCGGCCGCGGTGAAGGCCCTGTACACGGAGCGTCGCAACGGGCTGCCGCCGGGGCGGAAGTTCGCGCTCGAGCCGGTGCTCGGCCCGCGCTCGGTCCTCCTGCTGGAGGGCGAGGAGCACATGGCGCGCCGCCGGCTGATGCTGCCGCCCTTCCACGGCGAGCGGATGCGCTCCTATGAGTCGGTGGTGGGGGAGATCGTCACCGCCGAGATCGACTCCTGGCAGCCCGGCGCCGCCTTTCCGATCCACGCGCGGATGCAGGCGGTGACGCTGGAGGTGATCCTGCGCGCGGTCTTCGGCGTCGCCGCGGGTCCGCGGCTCGACCGCCTGCGGGTGCTGCTGCGCGACATCCTCGCCGAGACCGGCTCGACCCGGCGCCAGCTGCTCGGGCTGGTGGCGCGGCGGCGCGGGAGCGACCCGCTGGAAGGGGTGCGGGAGCGGTTGGCGGCGGTCGACGAGTTGATGTTCGCCGAGATCGCCGAGCACCGCCGGCGGCCCGACCTGGCCGAGCGCGACGACATCCTCTCGATGCTGATGACGGCCTCCTTCGAGGACGGGTCGTCGATGGACGACAAGGAGCTCCGCGACCAGTTGATGACGCTGCTGATCGCCGGGCACGAGACGACGGCGACGGCCCTCGCCTGGACCTTCGACCTACTGTTGCGCCACCCGGTCGAGCTGGGGCGCCTGCGGATGTCGCTGGAGGCGGGCGAAGAGGCCCACCTGAAGGCGACGATCGCCGAGTCGCTGCGGCTGCGGCCGGTGGTCCCGATCGCCGGGCGGCGCCTGGCCGAGGACCTGGTCACCGACGACCTCCACCTGCCCGCCGGCACCGACGTCACCGCGGCGATCTGGCTCACCCACACCGACCCGGCCAACTACCCCGAGCCGTTCGCCTTCCGCCCCGAGCGCTTCCTCGAGACGGCGCCGGACACCTACGCCTGGATCCCTTTCGGCGGCGGCGTGCGCCGCTGCCTCGGCGCCGCCTTCGCCGAGTTCGAGATGCGGATCGTCCTCCGCGAGGTCCTCACCCGCTGCGACCTCCGCAAGCTCGACCCCCACCCCGAGCACACCGGCCGCCGCAACATCACCTTCTCCCCCCGCGCCGGCACCCCGGTGGTGATCGAGTCCCGCCGCCCGGCGCGGGCTCCGGCCCTCGCGTAGCGCGAACTCAGCGGGGGGGCGGGGAAGGGACGGGCGGGGTTCGGGGCGCTTGCGCCCGTCCGAGATGCGCCCTGGGCGTCTCATGGCGGTCCTGGCAGGCTGTGACCCCCATGAGACGCCCAGGACGTGAGGGGTCCGTGGGGGAGCGGGCACAGGGACGTCACGAAGTCGGACTTCCGTGACCGTCCCGTGTGAGAGGAGCGTCGGGGTCGAGGCCCCGGGGCGCGCTGCAACTATTTAGGTCGCCATGGCGACACCAATCGCTGCAGCGCGTCTCAAGCGGTCGAGGAAGACGGGAGGAACCGTGACGATCTCCCCCTCTCCCCGGCCGACCCTCTCCAGCTGTTCCTTATGGTCGCCTGGAGACCATAAGGAACAGCTGGACGGAGGCCGTCCTCCCGAGGAGGACGAGGTCCCCGACCTTCCCGATGTCTCTGTCACGAGGTCCCACCTCGGTGACGGTCCCGTCCCACCCCCGCGCCTGTCCCGTCGCTCCCTCGCGACCCTTCCTCCGCGCGCACCGTCCGGTCCCTCGTACACGTGCTGGCCCTTCCTCTCCCCACGGACCCGGCCGTCTCGGCCACGGCCACAGCCCGCCAGGGCCGTGGACGAGACGGCCCGTCCCTTGTCCTCCGGGCGCCAGCCGGCAAGGGCCCCATCCCTTCCCGGGCCCAGCTCCACTCAGGCCGGGCTGGACTTCGTGCGCGCCGCGGGGTGCTCCTTCGCCCAGCGGGCGATCGCGCCGGAGCCGGAGACGACCTCGCCGTCGTCGAGGACGAGGATCGGGACCTCGTCGGTCCCCGATAGCTCCCGCACCTCCGCGCGATCCTGCTTGCGGCTGCCCCAGGTCCAGGGCATCGCCCGGTAGCCGCCCACCGTCTTCAGCTCGTACTCGTACCCGGCCGCCTTCAGCGCGTTGCCCGCTTTCGCGCACGGGTGGGCGAAGCTCGGGCCGCTGGTCTTCTGTCCACAGGTGTAGAGGATCACGCCGCCCACCCTATCCCGTACCGGGTCGCATCCAGAGAGCTTCGCAACGACACCGCCGGGCTGCTGCGCCGGGTCGAGGCGGGCGAGACGATCGTGATCACGCGGCGCGGCAAGCCGGTGGCGAACCTGGTCCCGCATATGACCGTGCGGCAGCCGCGCGGGCTGACTCCCGATGACGTCTTGAAGATTCGCGCGATCACCGCCGGCGACCCTACCTTCGCCGCGGATATCGAGCGCATTTCAGGCGGGCCCATGGGGGAACTTGGTCCGATCCCATGAGCACCCCCGCACGCGCGAAGTACGGGCTGCTCGATACCTCGGTGCTCATCGCAGCCGAGGTAGGTCGGCCGCTGCGGTCCGAGGCTCTTCCCGAAACGGCATCGGCCTCGATCGTCACCGTGGCGGAGCTCCGCGCGGGCATCCACACCGCCCCCGACGTCGCGACCCGCGATCAGCGCATCGCCATCTACGAGCTGGTCATGTCCGGCCCCGTGATTCCCATCGACGGCGTCGTTGCCAAGGTCTGGTCCCAGATGCGTGCCTACCTGGCCGCTTCCGGAGAGAAGGTCAGTGTCAACGACGTCTGGGTCGCCGCCACCGCCGCGTCACGGGAAATCCCCATCGTCGCCCAGGACCGCGACTTCTACGCGCTCTCGGGTGTCGCCGGGCTGACCGTAATCGAGGTCTGAGCGCCGGTCAGTCCCGCAGCGCTTCGAGGCGCGCGAGGATCTCGGGGACGTGGGTGAGGTAGGCGCCGTAGTCGAAGACCGCGTCGAGGTCGAGCTCGGGGGCCGCCTCGGCGAGGAGGTCGCGGAACTCGGTTCCGGAGTCCCAGGCCCGCTGGGCGTTCTCCTGGACCACCCGGTAGGCGTCGTCGCGCGCCATCCCCGACTCGACCAGCGCGGTGAGGGCGCGCTGGCTGAAGAGGGCGCCGTGGGTGATGTCCAGGTTGGCGCGCATGCGGTCGCGGTGCAGGGTCATCCCGGCGGCGACGTTCGTCGCCAGGTCCTGCATGTAGTCGAGCAGGATCGTGGCGTCGGGGAGGATCACCCGCTCGGCGCCGGAGTGGGAGATGTCGCGCTCGTGCCAGAGGGCGACGTCCTCGAAGCCCGCCTGGGCGTAGCCGCGCAGGACGCGGGCGAGGCCGGTGATCCGCTCGGTGCGGATCGGGTTGCGCTTGTGAGGCATCGCCGAGGAGCCCTTCTGGCCCGCCCGGAACGGCTCCTCCACCTCGCGCACCTCGGTTTTCTGCAGATTGCGCACCTCGGTTGCGAAGCGCTCGAGCCCCGCCCCGGCCAGCGCGATCGTCGCGGTCAGCTCGGCGTGGCGGTCGCGCGGGATCACCTGGGTGGCGACCGGCTCGACCGCGAGCCCGAGCTTCTCCATCACCCGCGCCTCGACCGCGGGCGGCACCGAGGCGTAGGTCCCGACCGCGCCGGAGAGCTTGCCGTAGGCGAGTTCGGCGAACGCCTCTTCCAGCCGGCGCAGGTTGCGGTCGGCCTCGAAGGCGAAGCCCGCCAGCCGCAGCCCGAAGGTCGTCGGCTCCGCGTGCACGCCGTGGGTGCGCCCGACGCAGAGCGTGTCGCGCTCCGCCAGCGCCCGCTCGATCAGCGCGTCGCGGTACGCGTGCGCGCCGCCGACGAGGATCGTCCCCGCCCGCCGCAGCTGCAGCGCCAGCGCCGTGTCGAGCACGTCGGAGGAGGTCAGCCCGTAGTGGATCCAGCGCGCGCCCTCCGCGCCGACCGACGCCGCGACCACGTCGACGAACGCCGCCACGTCGTGGTCGGTGACCTTCTCCCGCTCGTCGACCGCCTCGACCGTGAACGCCGCGCGCTCGCGCGCCGCCGCCGCGACCTCCGCCGGCACGACGCCCTCCGCCGCCCACGCCTCGGTCGCCGCCAGCTCGACCTCGAGCCAGGTCTCGAGCTTCGCCTGCTGGGTCCAGACGGCGCCGATCTCGGGGCGGGTGTAACGGGCGATCATCGGCTTGCCTCCACGCGGGCCGTCGCCGTCCCGCTAGGCGTTGATGATCCGCGCCGCCAGCACGCCGGCGTTTTTGGCGCCGTCGATGGCGACGCAGGCGACCGGGATCCCGGGCGGCATCTGCACCGCCGAGAGCAGCGCGTCGAGGCCGCCGAGGCTCTTGCCGAGGATCGGCACGCCGATCACCGGCAGGTCGGTGTGCGCGGCGGCGACCCCGGGCAGCGCCGCCGACATCCCGGCGCCCGCGATGATCACCTTCAGCCCGCGCGCCCGCGCGGTCGTGCAGAACTCGCGCACCTTCTCCGGGTCGCGGTGGGCGCTCATCACGTGCACTTCGGAGTCGATCCCCTGTTCGGTGAGGTACACCTGCGCCGGGAGCATCTTCTCCATGTCGTTTTTCGACCCCATGATGATCCCGACCAGCGTGCCCGAGGCGCCGAAGCCCTCCTCGATCTGCTCGAGCTCGACCTCGACCTGTGGGCTGGGCGTGATGTCGCTCATGTGTTCCTCTCGCTGATTGTGGTGTCGGGATCTGGGTTCACGGACCGGAGACGCGCTTGACCGCGCGGGCGGCGATGTCGGTGCGGATCTGCATCCCGTCGAAGGAGATCCGCCGCGCCGCATCGTACGCGCGATCGCGCGCGGCGGCCGGGTCGGGGCCGAGGCCGGTCACGTTGAGGACGCGCCCGCCCGCGGTGACGATCTCGCCGTCGCGCGCCGCGGTGCCGGCGTGCGTCACCTCGGCGAGCTCCGCCGCCTCGGCCAGGCCGTGGATCACGTCGCCCTTCGAGGAGCTTTCCGGGTACCCGGCCGAGGCGAGCACCACGGTCACCGCCCAGTCGTCGGCGAAGTCGGCCCTCATCCCGGCGAGGCCGCCCGGCTCGCGCGCGGCGCGGAAGAGGTCGACGAGGTCGGAGCGCAGCCGCGGCAGCACCGCCTGCGTCTCGGGGTCGCCGAAGCGGGCGTTGAACTCGAGCACCTTGGGACCGTCGGCACCGATCATCAGCCCGGCGTAGAGGACGCCGTGGAAGGGAGTGCCGCACTCGGCCATCGCGGCGACCACCGGCCGGTGCACGCGCTCGACGATCTCCTCGACCTCGGCGGCGCCAAACCCCGGCACCGGCGAGTAGCTCCCCATGCCGCCGGTGTTCGGGCCTTCGTCGCCGTCGAAGATCCGCTTGTAGTCCTGGGCCGGCGCCAGCGGCACCACGTTCTCACCGTCGCAGAGCGCCAGCAGCGAGAGCTCCTCCCCTTCGAGGAACTCCTCCAGCACGACCGTCGTCGCGCCGAAGCGCTGCTCGGTGAAGAAGATGTCGCAGGCCGCCCGCGCCGCGCCCTCGTCGCCGCAGAGGATCACGCCCTTGCCCGCGGCGAGGCCGTCGGCCTTCAGCACGGTCGGGTAGGCGGTGCGCTCCAGCGCCGCGAGCGCCTCCTCGTGGCTGTGCAGGAGGACGTGGGACGCGGTCGGCACGCCGGCCGCCGCCATCAGTTCCTTGGCGAAGGCCTTCGAGCCCTCGAGCTCGGCCGCCGCGCGGCTGGGGCCGAAGGTCGGCACCCCGGCCGCCTCCAGCGCGTCGACCGCCCCGGCGACGAGCGCCGCCTCGGGGCCGATCACCGCCAGGTCGACGCCGCGCCCGGTCGCCAGCTCGACCAGCGCCTCGACGTCGTCCGCCGCCACCGCGGGGAAGACCTCGGCATCGGCCGCGATCCCCGCGTTGCCGGGCGCGCAGAGCAACTCCGGCGCCGCCGCCGAGCGCCGCAGCGCCCGCACGATCGCGTGCTCGCGCCCGCCGCCGCCGACGACTAGTGCCGTCTCGGGCACCGGCTCAGCTCGAGAGATCGCCGACCGGCATCGCGGTCAGCGTGCGGCTGGTCATCGTGCCGCGCGAGCCCAGCTCGACCGAGATCTTCGCCATCGTCTGCTCGTCGGGAGCCTCGACCACGGTGACGAAGTCGTACTCGCCGAGCGTCGCGTACTGGGTGACCACGGTGCCGCCCATCTGTTCGACCTCCTTGTTCACCTCGATCACCCGCCCCGGGTTGTTCTTCAGCGTCCGCAGCCCCTCGGCGGTCAGGTTGGTGAGCATCAGGTAGGTCGGCATCGTTCCTCGCCTCCAATCTTAATGCCCGACCGCCCAAGGGGCCAAGCACCCGGCGGGGCTCGGGATTGCCGGCGCCTCCGGACGCTTGGTGAGTTGACCCCCTCGGGGTGTGGTCAACTCACCAAGCGTCCGGAGGTTCAGTGATGAGGGGAGGTTCGTCACGTTTTCGGCTGTGGTTGGCGGGGAAGGCGTGATGCGGGACGCGCGGCGGGGCCGCCCTGCGTCCCTCAGTACCCCGCCGGGTGCCGGACCACGAAGCCTTCCGGGTACGGGGGTTCGGCGTGCCAGCGGGGGCCGGTGCCGTGGGTGTCGCCGACGGTGTCCCAGCGCAGGCCGGCGATGACCATGTAGGTGTGGGTGGCGTTGGCGTAGATCGTGATCCACTTGCCGGGGCCCGGTTCGCCGTAGCTCTCCAGGGCGCCGGAGGTGAGGGGGGTTTCGAGCAGGCCCGCGCCGTAGAGGGCGAAGCTGACCGCGCCGGAGCAGTCGTAGCCGTAGGAGTAGAAGGAGGCGTGGCCGCCGCCCCAGACGTAGGGGGTGGTGGCGATCGAGTTGGCGGCGGC
>JAFDWB010000074.1 GCA_018268675.1 Actinomycetota bacterium | reverse complement strand
CCTCCTTGCCCGGCGCCCGCCGGGTCACGCGGCCGACCCGCTGCTGGTAGATCCGCCGCGAGGCGGTCGGCGCCAGGTGCATGCAGATCGTCGCCCGCGGGCTGTTCCAACCCTCGGCCAGCAGCTGCGCGTTGCAGAGCACGTCGATGTCGCCGCGTTCGAACCCGGCCAGGATGTCGGCCAGTTCGCGCTTCGGCGTCTCGCCGGAGACCGCCTGCGCGTTGATCCCCACCGCGCGGAACGCCTCGGCGACGTTGTAGGCGTGGCGGACGCCCGCCGTGTAGACGACGCCCGGGGTCTGGCGGAAGCGCGACTTGTAGAGGTCGGCGATCGCGAAGTTGAACGGCCCCTGGTCGAGCAGCGCGGCCAGCTCCTCCTGGTCGAAGTCCTGGTCGACCTCGCCTTTGCGCAGCGGCACCTTGGCGATCGTCCGCACCCCTGGGCCGGGCGGGATGCGCAGGCAGCGGAGCGGCGAGATGACCCCGCGGCGGGCCGCCTGGGCGAGGTCGAAGCGAGAGGTCTGGGTCGGGAAGAGGTCGGCGACGTGGCGGGCGATCAGGGCACCGGTCGCGGTCATGCCGATAAAGACGGGGCCGGGCCAGGAGCGGATGCAAGCGCTGGTTTTCTCCCCCAGGGCGGTGTGCGCCTCGTCGCAGATCACCACCGAGTAGGCGTCCGACACTTTCTTGTGGTTGCGGACGAACCACTGGTAGGTCTCCACCGTGACCGGCCCTTCGGCGTCGTCGCGGTTGCCGAGCAGCGGCGGGCGCAGGCGCTCCTTATAGCCACGGTCGGAGATCTCGCCGATGAACTGGTCGACGAGGTTGCGGCGGTGGGTGAGGATGAGGACGCCGCCGGTCCGGGTCGCCTCGATGAAGCCGACCGCGGCGACGGTCTTGCCGGCGCCGGTGGCGTGCTCGAACCAGAAGCGGCGCGACGCGCCCGGATCGTCGGGCGCCTCCTCGACCACCTCCTCTTCGTCGTCAAGGGTCGCTTCCGCCCAGTCCTGCGG
This sequence comes from Actinomycetota bacterium, assembly GCA_018268675.1. Lineage (GTDB taxonomy): Bacteria > Actinomycetota > Thermoleophilia > Solirubrobacterales > 70-9 > VAYN01. The sequence continues at coordinate 71,521 of JAFDWB010000074.1, read as the reverse complement.
CTCTTCCTCCTCCTCGGCCCCGTCGGGCTCCTCGTCTTCCTCGCCGTCTTCCGCGGCGTCGTCGAGGATCGAGACTTCGTCGGTATCGGGCTCCTCGAGCCCGACTTCGCCGCCGGGGAGCTCGACCGCCGCCTCGGCGGAGCCGACCTGCGCCTGGGCCATCAGCTCGGCGAGCGTGCCGGAGAGCGCGTCGACCTGGTGCGGCGAGAGCTCGGCGCCGTCGCGCAGCGTCGGCGGTTCCTCGGCGAGGAAGCGCTCCAGGCCGAGCAGCAGCGAGTAGTTCCGCCGCCACTCGACCGAGGGCTCCGTGGCCTCCGCGGCGAGCTCGGCGAGGGCGGCGTCGAGCGCCTGCCGACGGGCGGTGCCGGGGGCGAGCGCCTCAGGCCCCTCGCCGTCGAGCAGGAAGGGCTCGCGGGCGAACGCGGACGCACGCTCGATATCTGCGCTTGAAGGTACTGCCGCGCGGGCGGCAACGTCGGTGGTGTTGGCCATAGAAGGCTTTGGGTGTCTGCCCGACCGCAACTGGAAGAACGGCGCGGGGCAACGATGAACGAGGGCCACGGGAAGCCGGGTTACCGTCCTCCCGAGAACTCACGGAGGTCCGCGAACCGCGAACCTTACGTAGCCGTATTGTAATCAAGGAGCGGATGCGACGACGGATCACACTCGCGCTCGCCCTCCTGGCGGGCCTCGCCTCGGCCGCCGCCGTCACCGGTTGCGGCTCCTCCGCCGGGGGCGGCACGACCACGCATCCGGACTACGCCAAGGCCCTGGCCGGCGCCCCGGCGCCGCTGGCGAAGCTCTACGGGGAAGCGAATCAGCTCCTCCCGGGGGCGAAGAGCGCCTTCGAAAAGCGGGTCGCCTCGCTCGGCTACCCGGTCGTCGCCAACGTCTGGGCCTCCTGGTGCGGCCCCTGTCGCTACGAGTTCCCGATGTTCCAGCAGGCCTCGGCGAAATGGGGCAAGAAGGTGGGCTTCATCGGCGTCGACTCCGAAGACGCCGAAAGCGAAGCCGAAAGCTGGCTGGCCGAAAACCCGGTGCCCTACCCGAGCTACTACGACCCCCATTTCGAAGTCGCCAGCTCCTATAAGGCGACCGGCCCGCCCGACACCGCCTTCTACAACCGCCAGGGAAAGCTCGTGTACGTGAAGATCGGCCAGTACGCGCACGACTCCGAACTCGAAGAAGACATCAAGAAATACGCGCTGGAAGGCGCATAATCGGAGACATGGAAGCGTTCGTGATCATCGCCCTGATCGGGATCGGCCTCCTGGCGGCGGAGCTTTTGCTGCCGACCGGCGGGATCCTCGCGGCGGTCGGGATCGTCGGGCTGGTGGTCGGCGGGATCCTCGCGCTCGGCTCCTCCGAAAGCGCGGCCGAGTACATCGGCGGCGCGCTGATCACGCTGGCGATCCTCTGCGCGGGGAGCTTCTACTACGTAACCCGCAAGGTGATCCGGACCACCGGCGACCTGCCGAAACGCGCCGGGGTCGAGGAAATGGTCGGCGGCGAAGCCGAGGCCCGCTCGACCATCGACCCGACCGGCAAGGCCTTCATGCGCGGCACGCTGTGGTCGGCGCGGCTCGCCGACGGCGTTTCGCCGGTGCGGTTCGGGGATAGAGTCACGGTGGAGGCTGTCGACGGGCTGACGCTCGTGGTCCGACCGGTCGCCGCCCGGGCCGCACAGTCACCGGCCACCAACCCACAGCAAGGAGCGAGCTGAGCGCAATGGCTGTCGTCGTCGGAATCCTGGTCGTGATCGTCCTCTTCTTGCTGATCGCGCTCGGGCTGTCGGTGCGGGTCCTGCGCGAGTACGAGCGCGGCGTGATCTTCCGCCTCGGCCGGCTGATCGCCACCAAGGGGCCGGGCCTGATCCTGCTGATCCCGCTGATCGACCGGATGGTCAAGGTCGAGCTGCGGACGGTCACCCTCAGCATCCCACCGCAGGAGGTGATCACCCGCGACAACGTGCCCTGCCGGGTCAACGCGGTCGCCTACTTCCGCGTGGTCGACCAGAACCGGGCCGTGGTCGAGGTCGAAAACTACCTCGTGGCGACCTCGCAGATCGCCCAGACGGCGCTGCGCTCGGTGCTCGGCAAGGCGGAGCTCGACCAGCTGCTGGCCGACCGCGAGCGCCTCAACGAAGACCTGCAGAAGATCATCGACGAGTCGACCGAGCCGTGGGGGGTGAAGGTCACCGCGGTCGAGATCAAGGACGTCGAGATCCCCGACCAGATGCAGCGGGCGATGGCGCGCCAGGCGGAGGCCGAGCGCGAGCGGCGGGCGAAGATCATCAACTCCGAGGGCGAGTTCCAGGCGGCCCAGAAGCTCACCGACGCGGCCGACATCATCAGCACCAACCCCGCCTCGCTGCAGCTGCGCTACCTGCAGACGCTGCTCGAAATCGGCTCCAACCAGAACACCACGGTGGTCTTCCCGCTGCCGATGGACGTGCTCGCGCCGTTCCTCGGCGAGGCCTCCCACGACGGGCATAAACCGAAACCGCGGCCGAAAGCCCCGGCGCCGGCGCCCGAGGTGCCGCCCGTCGACGGCGAGTCCGATCTGCCACCCTCCCGCTCCTGAGCGCCTCTTCGCCAGAGATCCGGATCGACCAGCTGAGTGGGCTGCGGACGATCCTCGCCCCGGGCCGCGCGGCGCGGCCGGACAACTTCACGGTGGGGCGGGCGGCGGCGAAGGGCGCCGCGGGGTGCCCGTTCTGCGCCGGGCACGAGGCGGAGACGCCGCCCGAGGTCTGGGCGCTGCGGCCCGACGGGAGCGCCCCGGACACCCCCGGCTGGCGCACCCGCGTGGTCCCGAATCTCTACCCGGCCCTGGGCGCGCCCGCGGCGACGGCGGCGGGGGGCAGCCCGGGGGCCGAAGCGGGCTCGTTCGCGTCGAGCGGAGACCCGCTGCTGACCTCGCGGCGGGCCGGCGAACCGGACCTGTTCAGCGCCCGGCCCGCGACCGGGGCGCACGAGGTGCTGATCAGCTCGCCGCGCCACGTCACCGCGATGGCGGAGCTGGACGACGCCGAGTTCGCCGACGCGGTCGCGACCTGGCGCGAGCGCATGCGGGCCCACGCCGATGCCTCCTGCCTGCAGCTGATCGTCAACGAGGGCGGCGGCGCCGGGGCCTCGCTCGAGCACACCCACGCGCAGCTCTACGCCCTGCCGTTCGTGCCCGCGGCCGTGGCGCGGCAGCGGGAGCGGGCGGGCTCCTACGCCGAACGGACCGCCGGGGCGGGACTGTTGGCCGACGTGCTGGTCGAGGAGGTGCGGCGCAAGGAGCGGCTGGTCGCGATCGACGACGAGGCGGCGCTGGTCTGCCCGTGGGCGTCGCGCTCGCCGTTCGAGCTGCGGGTGATCCCGCGGCGGGAAGCCCCGCGCTTCGAGGCGGACGCGGTCGGCGGGGCGATGATCGCGACCGCGATGCGCGTCCTCGCCGCCCGCTTCGGCGCGCCGCCGGAGCTGAACCTCTGGGTCCGCACCGCCCCCCGCGGCGCCGAGCAGTTCCACTGGCACGTCGACATCGCGCCGCGGCTGACGATCAAGGCGGGCTTCGAGCTCGGCACCGGCGTCGACATCAACGTCTACCCGCCCGAGCGGGCGGCGGCGGACCTACGCGACTGCCTTTGAGCCGAGGACCGAGTCGAGCAGGCCCGGGTAGCGGGCGTCGACGTCGTCGCGGCGGAGACGGCTCATCTTGCTCGTCCCCTCCTTCCACTGCTCGACCAGGCCCGCCTCGCGCAGCACCCGGAAGTGGTGGGTGCGGGTCGATTTGCTGATCCCCGGGGCGAAGCTGCCGCAGGGCCGCGGTTCCGCGCTAGCCGCCAGTTCGGCGACGATGCGGCGCCGTTGCGGGTCGCTCAGCGCGTGCAGGACGGCGGAGAGGTCGACGTCATCAGGGTCGGGGGCGTCGGGGTGCTCGGCGATCACGGCGCATATGATACGACGATCATCGAACTACCTGGTTCGGTGATCGCCCGAGCCATGCACAGCATCCGCCGCAACGCCCTCCTCGTCACCATCTGCCTGGCGCAGTTCATGGTGGTCCTCGACATCACGATCGTCAACGTGGCGCTGCCGCAGATCCACGCCGCACTGGGCTTCTCAGACACCGGGCTGCAGTGGGTGGTGAACGCCTACTCGCTGACCTTCGCCGGCTTCCTGATGCTGGCCGGGCGCGCCACCGACCTCGTCCCCCGCCGCCAGATCTTCCTCGTCGGGGTCGGGGTGTTCACGGTCGCGTCGCTCGGCTGCGCCCTGGCCGACGGCCAGAACGTGCTGATCGGCGCCCGCGCGGTCCAGGGCCTCGGCGCCTCGGTGATCTCGGCCGCCAGCCTGGCGATCGTCACCGGCTCGTTCGCCGAGGGCGCCGAGCGCAACCGCGCGCTCGGGTTCTGGGCGGCGATGGGCGGGATCGGCGGCAGCGCCGGGGCGCTGCTCGGCGGCGCCCTCACCTCGGCCTTCGGCTGGCCGTCGATCTTCGTGCTCAACCTGCCGGTGGGGATCGCGGTCGTGCTCGCCGGGCGGCGGCTGATCCCGCGCGCGCCCGCGGCGGCGAGCGAGCGCAAGCTCGACGTCCCCGGCGCGGTGCTGATCACCGGCAGCCTCACCGCGATCGTCTTCGGCATCGTCCGCACCGACGCGCTCGGCTGGGGTTCGCCCGGGGTGCTGCTGCCGCTGGCCCTCGGCCTGGCGATGCTCGGCCTCTTCGCCCTGGTCGAGGGAAGGCTCGCCGGCGACCCGCTGATCCCGCTCGGCGTCTTCAAGCTGCCGACCCTGCGTGCCGCCAACCTGATCGTCGCGCTGCTCTACGCCGCGATGTTCGGCATGTGGTACTTCATCTCGCTCTACTTCCAGGAAGTGAAGGGCGATACCGCCCTGGTCGCGGGCATCTCCTTCCTGCCGCCGACCCTCTGCTTCTTCGTCGCCTCGGCGACCGCGGCGCGGCTCGTCGCCCGCCTCGGCGTGCGGGCGACGCTGGTGATCGGGATGTCGCTGACGACGATCGGCTTCCTCGTCCTCGCCACGGCCGGGGCGAGGAGCCCCTACGTGGCGGCGATCCTGCCCGGCAGCATGCTCGCGACGCTCGGCGCCGGCTGGTCGATGGTCCCGGCGACGATCGCCGCGGTCAGAGGCGTGCCGCCGGAGGAAAACGGGCTCGTTTCCGGCGTCGTCAACACCTCGCGCCTGATGGGCGGGACGCTCGGCCTGGCGGTGCTGACGACGCTCGCCACCTCGCGCACCAACGAACTCCTGGCGGGCGGCACCGGGCAGCTCGACGCGCTGGCCTCCGGCTACCGGATCGGCTTCCTGGTCGGCGCCGGGCTCTGCCTGGCGGGCGCCGTCGCCGCGGCCGCCCTGCTCCGCGGCCGACCCGAGGCCGTTCCCCAGGCGGCGTAGCGGTAGGGTGCCGCCCGTGGCGCCCAACCCGCGACCGATCCCCCGCTTCATCGCCGACACGAGCCAGGAGGGCATCGCCGCCGGCCGCTTCGCGGCGCGCCTTCGCGACGCCTTCGTCGAGGCGGTGGCCGAGATCGGCGACCTGCCCGCGGGGGCCGCGGTGCCCGAGGAGGTCGACTGGTTCCCGGAGCGCGCCTGGGGCGGCCGCGTCTGGGTCCCCTGCTCGGCCCGGACCGAGAGCGAGGAAGGCACCCTCGAGCTCTTCGGCCACGTCTCCTACGACCTGCCCACCGGCGACGGCGACCCGTCCGGCTTCGCCGCCACCGCCGACTTCACCGACGTCCTCGCCGAGGACAACCCGGACTGGAAGATCGACCTGAACGACGACGTGATCGGCCGCTGGCGCGGTGAGAACGGCCGCGCGGGCGCCGTCACCCTGGTCTGGGGCCGCCCCCTCGTCCGCGGCGCCGTCGCCGCCACCGCCGAGCTCGCCGGCGACACCGTCGACCAGGAAGAGATCAGCCGCGACCGCTTCACCCTCGTCGCCCTCGACGCCCTCGAGGCCTACGGCGACGACGTCTTCCTCGACGTCAAGCTCTGGAGCCGGCGGGCGATGGAGCTCGCCTCCGAGAGCCTTTACGCGGAGCCCGAGGACGAGGCGGAGGCGGAGGCCGACGCCGCCGCGCCCGACGCCTAGACGGGTCCCTCACCGATGTAGAACTTCGTCCCCGTCGGAAGGACACCCTCCGCCCAGCTGTTCCTTATGCCGGTATAGGCGCCATAAGGAACAGCGGAAGGGGGTCGGCCGGGGAAAAGGGGAGGTCGTCTGCGTGAATTCGCCCCCCGCGCCTGTGGTGCGCACAAAGCCCTTTCTCTGTCACATCTCAGCCCCATAAGCCACAATCCCGCCCCGGGCCCCGATAGCTCAGCCGGATAGAGCGATCCCCTCCTAAGGGATAGGCCGCTGGTTCGAATCCAGCTCGGGGCATTCCTTTCGGCCGGGAGCATCTGGCCGGGGAGGCATGAATCGCCGCGAGTCGACTGCCTCACCCCGCCGGGGCGATCGGGTGGGCGGCCAGGAAACGGCGGCCGGGGTCCCACTCCTCGCGGATGCGGGTGAGGCGGGCGTGGGTGGCGGGATCGAAGCCGGCGCGGGCGCCGAGGTCGCGCTCGGCGAAGTTGAGGTAGCGGCGGCCGGTGTCCCAGGGGGCGAGACGGTCGAGGAGGCCGGCGAGGGAGGCTTCGATCGGGCGCTGGTCGGCCGGGGACATCGGCATGCCGACCGCGAAGAGGGCGAAGCGGCCCAGGAGGCCCGCGCGGGCGCCGGCGTCCGCGGGGGGCGTCGCCAGGGCACCGCCCAGCTGGCGCAGCTCGGCGAAGAGCAGGGGGCAGTCGGCGCCCTCGCCGGCGACCTCGAGAAGCGCCGCGAGGGCCTGCTCGTCGAGCTCCCCGAGCAGCGCGTGCTCGGAGATCGCCGGGACCGGCTGCTCGGGATCGCCGTGGATGCGGAGGACCGCCGCCGACGGCATCGTCTCCCAGCCGCCGAGCAGGGGCTCGGCCACCGCGCCGAGGCGGTCGACCAGCGCCCGCCCGTCAGCCTCCTCGACGGCGACACCGTCGACGCAGAGGACCGGCACCGCGCGGAGCGGCTCCGGCACGTCGGGGATCGGCGGCAGGCGCAGCAGCCGGGCGGAGGTGGTCACCGAGTCAGGCGCCGTCCGCGTCCAGGCCGCCCAGTCGTGGAGGACCGCGGCGGCGTCCTCGATCCGCCAGAAGACGGCGCCGCCGAAGACCTCGGCGTAGGGCAGGAGGTCGATCTCGACCGCGGTGACGACGCCGAAGCTGCCGCCGCCGCCGCGCAGCGCCCAGAACAGGTCCGGGTGGGAATCGGCGTCGACCCGGCGGAGCGCGCCGTCGGCGTCGACCAGCTCGAAGCTCACCACCTGGTCGGCGGCGAGGCCGTGGCGGCGGGCATAGAAGCTGAGGCCGCCGCCGAGGAGGTAGCCGATCGCGCCGACGTCCGGCGAGGAGCCGTGGGCGACGGCGAGGCCGTGCGGGGCGACCGCCTCGACCACCTCCTCCCAGAGGGCGCCGGCGGGGATGCGGGCGCGCCTGGTGGGCGGGTCGACCTCGACCGCGCGGCCGAACTCGAGCCGCAGAAGGATCGCGCGGGAGAGGTCCGGCAGCGCCGTCGCCAGGTGGCCCGTGGTGAACGGGACCAGCTGGAGGCCGTGCGCTCGCGCCAGCCGCACGGCTTCGCCGACCTCCGCCTCGTCGCGAGCGGCGACGATCGCCGCCGGGCGCAGATCGGCGTGCAGGTTCCAGGCGCGCCGCGCCTCCTCGTAGCCGGTGTTCTCCGGGATGACGACGGTCAGGTTTGGACAGAGACGGGTGGGTGACGCGGCGAGCGAGTTCATGGCCGCCACCCTGCCCGGCGTCGGGCGCCGCTCCAATCCCCCGGCGTGGGGTGATCCTCCTCCCGCGAAATCCCTTATCTGAGGGGGTTGCGGGCGCCGCGGCGAAGTCCTACCCTCGCCTGACCGTGGTCTCGTCCACCACCAAGGAAGCCACTCTGGCGAAGGCAGAGGAGCTCGCCCGCGCGGGGCTCCCGGCGCAGCGGTTCCTCGAGGCCACGCGTGAGATCGTCGCCGGCGCCGTCCCCAGCGACACCTTCTTCTACGCGGCCACCGACCCCGGCTCAGGCCTGGCGATGGGCGCCGGGACGACCACGCTCCCGCACGAGATCTGCTCCACCTTCTGGGACCACGAGTTCTTCGTCCCCGACTACACCAAGTTCGCCGAGCTCGCGGACGGGCGCCGCCACGTCGCCGACCTCCATGCCGCGACCGGCGGTCGGCCCGAGCGCAGCCCGCGCTGGCGCGAGTTCGCCGGGCTGCTGGGGATCGACGCCGAGCTGCGGGCGACGCTCACCGACGGTGGCCTCACCTGGGGCATCGTCCAACTGAACCGCACGACCGGCGCGAGCGCCTTCGACGGGGACGAGCTCGACCTGGTCGACTCGCTGCTCCCCCACCTCGCGCGCGGCCTGCGCGCGGCGCTGACCAGCGAGCCCGCCGCGGGCGCGGTGGCGGACCGCGGCCCGGGGATGGCGATCGTCGACCGCGACGGCGAGCTGGTCTCGATGACCGGCGAGGCCGAAGCCTGGTTCGCCGACCTGGCGACGGTCGACCTCGGCGAGCGGGCCCGCGGGCCCGAGCCGCCTTACGAGATCTCGCAGCTGGCGATCTCCGCGCGCCGCCGCCACGAGCTCGGCGAGCGGCCGCCGCGGATGCGGATGCGCACCATCGGCGGGATGTGGCTGCTCGCCCACGCCTCGGTCCTCGGCGACTCCGACCAGGTGGCCCTGGTGATCGAGCCCGCCAAGGCCTCCGAGGTGGCGCCGCTGATCGTCGAGGCCTACGGCCTGACCCCGCGCGAGCTCGAGGTCACCCGGATGATCGCCCGCGGGACGAAGACGAGCGAGATGGCGGCGCAGCTCTTCCTCTCCCCCCACACCGTGCGCGACCACATCAAGGCGATCTTCGAGAAGGTCGGCGTCTCCTCCCGCGGCGAGCTGACCGCGACCCTCTTCGCCGACCACTACCACCCGGGGCTCGACCAGGCGTTCCGCGCGGGAGCCTCGGCGTAGCCGCGATGAGTTCGGGCCGCCCGCGCGGTCCCAGGTCTCACCGCCGGGCCTCCGCAGGCCCGGCACGACGAAAGGACGAATCGATGGGACGACCGGTCGTGCACTTCGAGATCATCGGCGCCGACCCAGAGCGCCTGCAGAGCTTCTACGCCGACCTCTTCGACTGGGAGTACGCCCTCGGCGACTCGGTATCTCCCGCCGTCTCCGCCCCCGGCCGCTACGGCTACATCGACGGCACGGCCAACGGCGACGCCCAACCGAACGGCGGCGTCGCCGGCGGCCCCGACCACGAGCCTCGGCTCCTCTTCTACGTCGGCGTCGAGGACGTCGAGGCGACCCTGGCGAGGGCCGAGGCCCTCGGCGGCCGCCGCGAGTTCGGCCCCGACGGCCGCCCCGGCGAGCTGATCGTCGGCCGCTTCAGCGATCCGGAGGGCAACCAGGTCGGCCTCGCGGGGCCGGGGTAGCGCCCGATCCTCGCCGCGCCCGCCGGCACCGGTCCGCTACTGGCTCGGGACGGCCGCCCGCACGGCCAGCGTGCCCTCGAGGATCGCCTCCTCGAGACCGCGGGGGGAGCGGCAGTCGCCGGCGGTGGTGAAGGGGAAGCCGGCGGTGGAGAGGGCGCGGGGGAGGTCGTCTGCGGGGACGCGGCCGAGGGCGAGGACGACGGCGTCGGCGGCGAGGGGAGTGAGGCGCTCGGGGGCGAAGATGCTGCGGCAGCGGACCTCGCCGGAGGAGGCGGAGTCGAGCTCGAGGCCGGAGAGGATGGTGACGCCGGCGCGCTCGAGGCGGGCAAGGTACTGGTGGCGGGCGTACTGGTGGACGGAGTACCCGGGCATCGGGGCGGCGGTGAGGAGGGTGACGTGGGCGCCCTCGGCGGCGAGCAGCTCGGCGGTGTCGAAGCCGGTCGGGTCCCCGCCCCAGTCGGCGACCAGGACCCGGCCCGCGGGGCGGGCGCCGGCGAGGACCTCCCAGGCGGTGAGGACCGGGAGCGCGCCGAGGTCGGGGGCCTCGGCGTAGGGACGGGCGCCGGTGGCGAGCACGACGAGGTCCGGGCGCAGCTCGGCGAGGAGCGCCGGGTCGGCCTCGGTGCCGAGGCGCACCTCGACTTTGTCGCGCCCGAGCAGCATCTCGTAGTTGGCCGCCAGCGCCGCCGCCGTCTCCCCGTGCCCGGGGGCGGCGCCGAAGAGGCGGCTCTGGCCGCCGATCCGCCCGGCCCGCTCGAGCACGATCACCTCGTCGCCGGCAGCGCTCGCCTCGGCCGCCGCCGCCAGGCCCGCGGGCCCGGCCCCGACCACCACGACGCGGCGCGGCGCGCCCGCGAGCCTCGGCCGAGAGAGCTCCCGCTCGCGCCCCGCGCGCGGGTTCTGCGCGCAGCGGATCGGCGTCCCCGCGTGGTAGTGGGCGATGCAGGCGTTGCAGCCGATGCAGCGCACCACCTCGTCCTCCCGCCCGCCGCGGACCTTGCGCGGCAGCTCGGGGTCGGTGATCAGCGCCCGCGTCATCCCCACCGCGTCGGCGACGCCGGCCGCGATCAGCGCATCCGCCTCGGCCGGCTCGACGATCCGCGTCGTCGCCAGCAACGGCAGACCGAGCTTGAACGGGTCGGTGAGCTCGGCCACCGCGTTGCGCGGCGCCGGCGGGGGCGGCGCGATCCCGGGGCTGGCGGCGAAGGTCGCCGAGTTGCCGATCGCCAGGTGGACGTAGTCGACCAGCGGCGCGAGGCGCGGCGCGATCTCCCGCGCGGCCGCCGAGTCGGCGCTGAGACGGATCCCGAGCGCCAACCCCGGCGCCGCCGCGCGCACCGCGCCGAGCACCTCGGTCGCGAACGCCGCCGGGTCGCCGTAGCGGTCCTCGCGATCGTTCCACTCCGGGTTGAAGAACTGCTCGAGCAGATAGCCGTGCGCGCCGGTCACCTCGATCCCGTCGAGCCCCGCCTCGGCGGCGAGCTCCGCGCACCGGCCATAGGAGGCGACCAGCTCATCCACCTCCTCGGTCCGCAGCGCCCGCGGCTCGGTCTGGAAGCGCTGGCTCGGCCGCGCCGCCGCCGAGATCACCTCCGGCCGCGGCGCCGCGGCGATCACCTCGCGGCCGCCGTGGAAGAGCTGGACGAAGAGCTTGGTCCCGCGCGGCTGCACCGCCGCGGCGACGCGCCGGTACCCGGCGACGGTCGAGTCGAAGTACCCGGCGAGGGTGTGGGCGGTGAGCAGGCCCGAGGGCGCGACCGCGACCGCCTCCATCACGATCAGTCCCGCCCCGCCCGCGGCGCGCGCCCCCTGATAGGCGACGAAGTCCTCGGTCGGCAGGTGGTCCGCCACGAGCCCCGTCTGGTGGGAGGTCGAGACGATCCGGCAGGGCAGCGTCACCGGTCCGATCGTGAGCGGCGCGAGGAGCTTGTCAAGCGGGCGAGTTCGCACTTGGCCACAACTATTGTCGATAAGTGCGAACGCGACCAGGGGGTCGCGTTCGGATCGCAGGGGATGAAATATCGTGATGCGATATTTTCTCCGGCACCCTCCGCCGTGCCCGCCGCCACTACCGACCTCCGACACCTAGGCGACTTCGACGTCGGCCCGCGGCTGCTCGCGATCACCGCGTTCGCGCTGCCGATCGGGGCGGTCAGCGCCGGCGTCGCCTGGTGCCTGCTGCGGCTGATCGGGCTGATCACGAACCTCGTCTTCTACCAGCGGCTCGGCACCGCGCTGGTCGCCCCCGGCGCGGCCCCCCACCCGCCGCTGCTGATCCTCCTGGCGCCGATCTGCGGCGGCCTCGTCGTCGGCCTCGTCGCGCGCTTCGGCTCGGAGAAGATCCGCGGCCACGGCATCCCCGAGGCGATCGAATCGATCCTCACCGGCGGCAGCAAGGTCCAACCGCGGGTGGCGCTGTTGAAGCCGCTCGCCTCGGCGGTCGCGATCGGCACCGGTGGCCCGTTCGGCGCCGAGGGCCCGATCATCATGACCGGCGGCGCCTTCGGCTCGATCTCGGCGCAGCTCCTGCACCTGAGCGCCGACGAGCGCAAGACCCTCCTCGTCGCCGGCGCCGCCGCAGGCATGGCGGCGACCTTCGACGCGCCGCTCGCCTCCGTCCTGCTGGCGGTCGAGCTGCTCCTCTTCGAGTGGCGACCGCGCAGCTTCGTCCCGGTCGCCGCCGCCGTCGCCGTCGCCACCATCGTCCGCGTCCCGCTCCTCGGCAGCGGCCCGATCTTCCCGACCCCGACCGGCGCCCTCCACCTCGACGCCGCCTCCTACGCGCTCTGCGTCGTCTCCGGCATCCTCGCCGGCCTGCTCGCCCTCCTCGCCACCTCGCTCGTCTACCTCTCCGAGGACACCTTCGCCCGCCTGCCGATCCACTGGATGTGGTGGCCCGCGATCGGCGGCCTCGTCATCGGCCTCGGCGGCCTGGTCGTGCCGCAGGCCCTCGGGGTCGGCTACGACGTGATCGGGTCGGAGCTGAACGGCACCATCGCCCTCAACCTGATCGTCGGCATCCTGATCGTGAAGACGCTGATCTGGTCCCTCTCGCTCGGCTCGGGGACCTCCGGCGGCGTGCTGGCGCCGATGCTGATGATCGGCGGCGCGCTCGGCGGCCTCGAGGCGCAGATCTTCCCCCACGTGGCGCCCGGGTTCTGGCCGCTGGTCGGGCTCGCGGGGGTGCTCGGTGGGCTGATGCGCTCGCCGCTCACCGGCGTCGTCTTCGCGCTCGAGCTCACCCACCGCTACGAAGCGCTGCTGCCGCTCCTGATCGGCGCCACCGCCGCCTACGCGATCTCGATCCTGATCCTGCGCCGCTCCGTCCTCACCGAGAAGATCGCCCGCCGCGGCGTCCACCTGACCCGCGAATACAGCGTCGACCCGCTCGAGGTGTTATTCGTCGCCGACGTGATGAGCGACCGCGACGCGCCCGGGGGGCCCATCGGCGCCCCCTTCGTCTTCACCGACGACACGCTCCGCCACGTCGCCTACGCGATGGCCGAGTCGGGGCGGACCGAGCTGCCGGTCGCCGCGCGCTCGCTCCCCGGGGTGGCGGTCGGGACCGTGCGCCTGGAACAGCTCCTCGAGGGCCGCCTGCGTGACCTGAACGAGGAGCGCCACCGCACCCGCGAGCTGCGACCGCTGGAGCTGCTCGGCGCCGGCCGCGGCGCGACCGCCGGCGGTGGCCGATGACCCCCGCCCGCCGCCCGACCGCGCGCGACTACGAGGAGCTGCTCCGCTTCCGCACCGCGCTGCGCCACTTCCTGCGCTGGAGCGAGGACCAGGCGCGCGCCGTCGGCCTCACCCCGGCCCAGCACCAACTGTTGCTGGCGATCAAGGGGCACCCCGGCGAGGCGGCGCCGACGGTCGGCGAGCTGGCCGACTATCTCGTCTCGCGGCACCACAGCGTGGTCGAGCTGATCGACCGCGCCGTCGACGGCGGCCTGGTCGAGCGACGTCGCGACGCCGCCGATCACCGGCTCGTCCACCTGCTGTTGACGCCGCTCGGCGAGGAGCGGATCGAGGAGCTCTCCCAGCTCCACCGCGAAGAGCTACGCCGGCTGGCGCCGCTTCTCGGTCCGCCGCCCGCGGGCTGAGCCCTCCTTCGAGGTCATCAGCGCGTGCACGGCGCCGGGCACGCCGTACTCGTAGGGGCCGGCGACCACGCGCGGGATCTCCTCGAAGTTGAAGCGGGGCGGCGGCGAGGAGACCAGCCACTCGATCGAGCGGGCGTGCCACGGGTTCGCGCCGGCCCGCGGTCCGAACCGCCAGGAGACGACCATGTTGTAGAGGAAGAGGAGCTGGGCGGCGCCGAGCAGAAAGGCGAAGCAGCTGATCAGCAGGTTCCAGTCGCCGAACTGGCTCGCGTAGTCGGCGACCCGCCGCGGCATGCCGTCCATCCCGAGCCAGAACATCGGCACGAAGGTCCCCCAGGTGCCGATCAGCGTCAGCCAGAAGTGGATGCGGCCGAGCCGCTCGTCGTACATCCGCCCGGTGATCTTCGGGAACCAGTAGTAGATCCCGGCGAACACGGTGAACACCGAGCCGCCGAACAGTACGAAGTGGATGTGGGCGACGATGAAGTAGGTCTGGGTGACGTGGATGTCGATCGGCACGATCGCCACCATCACTCCGCTGATCCCGCCGATGATGAAGGTGACGACGAAGCCGAGGGCGAAGAGCATCGCGGTCGAGTCGGCGTGGATCTTGCCGAAGAAGAGAGTGCCGAGCCAGGAGAAGATCTTGATCCCGGTCGGCACCGCGATCAGCATCGAGGTGAGCATCATCGGCACCCGCAGCCAGCTGAACATGCCCGACACGAACATGTGGTGCGCCCAGACCGAGTAGCTGAGGACGATGATCGCGATCAGCGACAGTGACATCAGCCGGTAGCCGAAGATCGCTTTGCGCGAGAAGGTGGAGATCACCTCGCTGATCATCCCGAAGCCGGGGATGATCATGATGTACACCGCCGGGTGTGAGTAGAACCAGAAGATGTGTTGGTAGCTGACCACGTCGCCGCCACCGCCGAACTGGAAGAAGTTGGTGTGCAGGATGCGGTCGAAGAGGACCATCATCTGGGCGCCGGCGACAAACGGGGTGGCGGCGATCACCAGCATCGAGGTCGCGAGGTTGGCCCAGACCAGCAGCGGCATGCGCCAGAAGCTCATTCCCGGCGCGCGCATGGTGATGATCGTGACCAGGAAGTTCAGCCCGGCGAGGATCGAGGAGAAGCCGGCGAACTGGATGCCGACGTTGAAGAACGACTGGCCGAGCGGAGCCCCGGTGGAGAGCGGCGCGTACCCGGTCCAGCCGGCGTCGAAGGCGCCGCCGGGGACCAGGAAGCTGGAGATGAAGATGACACCCGCCACCGGGAGCAGCCAGAAGCTGAGCGCGTTCAGGCGCGGGAACGCCATGTCGGGCGCGCCGATCATCAGCGGCAGCACGTAGTTGGCGATCCCGGCGAAGACAGGGATCAGGAAGAGGAAGATCATCACCACCGCGTGGGTGGAGAAGAGGCTGTCGTAGGTGCTCGCGCCGACGATCTGGGTCCCCGGCTGCGCCAGCTCGGCGCGGATCAGCATCGCCAGCAGTCCGCCGACGAAAAAGAAGAAGAAGGTGGTGACCATGTACTGGATGCCGATCACCTTGTGGTCGGTGTTGAAGGTGAAGTAGTCGCGCCAGGTGGCCGCCCCGTGGTCGGCGTGGTCCTCGGGCCTGGTCGGCACCCCGAACCCCCAGCGGATCCAGTAGTCGAAGGCGCCGAAGCCGAGCAGGAACCCGAGCGCGCCGGTGATCAGGGGGACGACTATGTGCGGGTAGCCGGTCTGCTCGGTCTGCCAGATCGGCAGGCCGGAGGCGGCCCGCAGGGCGACGACCAGCCCGAAGCCGAGCGCCGCCCCGCCGATCGTGCCCGCGAGTCCCCGGAGCCAATTCCACAGCAGTCCCTCCCCCGAGATGCCGAAGTCGGCCGCCCGGTCGCGCCGTCCGCCTGCGGTTGCCTCCGCCTGGAGGGTTCTGCTCGCCATCGGTCCTCCGTCGCTCAGACCTCATTTTCACATCATTGGTGGGAAAATATCACCGCGCGGCGAATTGCACAGTCTCGATGTGCAAAAATCGCCACCTTGGACCTGCCCATGGACACCGATGACGTCCTCTCCCAGCGGACGCGGGCGAAGATCTTCGCCTGGCTGGTCGAGCAACGCGCCCCGGTGGGCACCGAGGCGCTGGCGACGGCGCTCGAGCTGCACCCGAACGGCGTCCGCCGCCATCTGGAGCGGCTGCGCGAGGCGGGGCTGGTCGAGCGCAGCCGCAGCAAGGGCCGCCGCGGCCGGCCCGGCGATCTCTGGGCCGTCGCCCCCGGCGCCGAGCCCGGCGGAGGGCCGCCGACCGGCTACGCCGCCCTCGCCGGCTGGCTGGCGCGGGCGATCCCGGCTGGCCGTAACCGTCTGCGCGAGGTCGAGAAGACGGGCCGGGACATCGGCCGCGAGCTGGCTCCGGACGCGGCCGCCGCGGACCCGGTCGAAAGCTTCCGCCAGGTCGTCGCCTCGCTGGGCTTCTCCCCCGAGCTCGAGGAGCGCGGCTCCGCCGGCTTCGTCTGCCGGCTCGAGAACTGCCCCTACCGCGCCTCGGTGATGGAGAACAAGGAAGTGGTCTGCGCGCTCCACAAGGGGATCACCGACGGCCTGCTGGCCGAGCTGCTGCCGCGCACCAGGCTCACCCGCTGGGAGCCGCACGACCCGGAGCTCGCGGGCTGCGTGGTCGGCGTCTCGGGGTCCATCGACGGTGGCGACTGAGCCGCCCGCGCCCGCGGCGGGCGCGCCGTCCCGGGCGGGCCGGTGCCGCCGCGGGCCGATCCCGCGGCGCCCCGGAGACCTGCGGCCTACCGACGTCGTCGGCGCCTTCTTCGTCTGCGGCATCGCCTTCCTCGCCGCCGCCGCGATCGCCGCGGTAGTCCAGGCGCTCGCCCCCTGGGACTGGGGACGCTGGCTCGCCCTGCACCTCGCCTTCGTCGGCGGCGTCTCCCAGCTCGTCCTCGGCACCGCCCAGTTCTTCGTCGGCGCCTTCCTCGCCACCGACCCGCCGCCGCGCCGCCTGGTCCGCGCTCAGCTGGCGGCCTGGAACCTCGGCGCGATCGGGCTCGCAGTCGCGATCCCCCTCGCCGCGAGCGCCGCGGTCTGGATCGCGGTCGGGCTCCTCCTCGCGGCGCTCGCGCTGTGGGGGCTCGCGGTCGCGACGATGTGGCGTCGTTCCCTGCGCCGCTCGCTCTGGGCCGTCGCCTGGTATTGCGCCGGGGCGCTCTTCCTCGGCCTCGGCGTGGTCGCCGGCTCGCTCCTTGCCCACGGCGTCCTCTGGAGCGCCGGCGATCTCCTCGGCGCCCACATGTCGCTCAACCTGGCCGGCTGGTTCGGCGGCGCGATCGTCGGCACGCTGCACACCTTCTACCCGTCCCTGACCCAGACCCAGCTGCGCCACCCGCGCCTGCAGCCGCTCGCCTTCGGCGCCTGGACGGGCGGCGTCGTCGCGCTGGCGGTCGGCTATGCCTGGGGGCTCGACCCGGTCGCGGTCGCGGGCTGGCTCGCGCTCTGCCTCGGCGCGCTCCTGCTGCTCGTGAACGTGCTCGCCTCGCTGCGGGCGGCGGCGCGGCCGCTCTCGCTGCCCGCCCGGCTGGTCGGGGCGGCGCAGCCCTTCCTGCTCGCGGCGCTGGTGGTGGCGAGCGCCGCGGTGCTCGAGCAGGGGCCCGAGGGCGCTCTCGTCGGCGGCACGCGAACCGCCGTCGGCACGCTCCTGGTCGCGGGCTGGATCGGGCTCACCGTGCTCGGCTCGCTGCTCCACCTGCTCGCCGTGGTGGTGCGCGTCCGCGGCGGCTTCGCCGCGCGCATGCCCGATCCGCGGCCGCGCCTTGATGCCGTCGTCGCGGCGCTCGCGGTGGTGGCGGTGGCGGCCCTCGCGCTCGCCCAGGAAGGCGGCCCGGGGCCCCTGCACACCCCCGCCAAGTGGCTCCTCGTCGCCGTCTACGCCGTGCTCGCCGCCCGCGTCGCGCAGCTCGCCGGCCGCGTCCTCCTCCACGCCCGGCCGAGCGTCTGAGCAGACCCGATGAAGCGCGCCAAGGCCCTCAAGCCCCTCTCCCGCGAACACCTCGTCGCCCTGCTCGCGGCGCGCAAGCTGCGCCAGGCGGACGATCCGGCGGCCGCGGGGCGAGAGTTCCTCTCCTTCTGGGAGGAGCACGGCCGGCACCACTTCCGGGTCGAGGAGGAGGTGCTCCTGCCGGGCTGGGCGGCCGCGGCGGAGCTTGACCGGCCGGGGGTGGCGCGGATGCTCGAGGAGCACCTCGCGATCCGCCGCGAAGCCGTGCGCGCGCGGGAGGGCGAGCTCACCCTGCCGGAGCTCCACGCGCTCGGCGACCTCCTCCACGATCACGTGCGCTTCGAGGAGCGCGAGCTGTTCGTCGCCGCCGAAGCGGCGCTCGGCCCAACCGCCCTCGCGCGCCTGGCGGTCGCGATCGAGGCGGCCGAGGCCGCGGGCTGATATTTTTCACACCTCTAGTGTTTAAAAGATCAGACCCAGGAGGACCGACCCGATGGCCTACGTGATCACCGAGCCGTGCATCGGCACCAAGGACAACTCGTGCGTCGAGGTCTGCCCGGTCGACTGCATCCACCCGACCCCGGACGAGGCCGACTACGAGAACCAGGAGATGCTCTACATCGACCCCGACGAGTGCATCGACTGCGACGCCTGCGTCGAGGCCTGCCCCGTGGACGCGATCTACCCCCAGGACGCGGTGCCGCCCGAGTGGGCGCACTACATCGAGCGGAACGCCGCCTACTACAAGCAGTCCTAGTCCGCCCGGCCCCGCGATGGTCCCGCTCGGCACGTCGGTCATCCTGCTCGTCGTCAACGCCCTCTCGGCGGCGATCTGGATCGGTGGCCTGGTGGCGATCTTCGTCGTCGCCCGCGCCGCCTCGGCGACGCTCGACCCGCCGCAGCGGATCGCCTTCTTCCGCGTGCTCGGCCGCACCTACGGGATCGTCGGCACGATCGCGCTGCTGGTGGCCCTCGCCAGCGGCGCGATCCTGCTCGCCGGCCACCCCTGGGACGCTCTCCTCCTCGCCACCGCGATCGTCGCCGCCGCCCTCCTCCTCGCGCTCGCGGTCGGCATGGCCCAGGCGCGCGCGATGACCCGCCTGCGCCGACGCGCGATCGACTCGCCCGAGCTCGCGGACGGCGTCCGGCGCGGCGCGGCCCTCGCCGGGGTCCTGCGCGGCGCGATCGCCGCCCTCACCCTCGCCCTCGTGGTGCTCGGCGCGGCGCTTGCGGGTTGAGGGCGGGGAGGGTCGGGCGGCGGTTCGGGGGGCTTGCGCCATCCGAGTGGCGTGAGGGGTTCATGGGGAGGCGACACAGGGTCGTGACGAAGGTCCGGGAACCCCACTCCTCCCGGCCCTCGGGAGGCCGAAATCGGAGCCCCCGGGAAGCGCGCGTCTTTCTGACCAATGAGGAAGACGGAAGGAAGGGTGACGTGCCCGGCATCGTCCTCACCAGGTCCCTTCCCCCTCTCCCCAGCGACCCGACCCGTCCCTTGTCCCCCGGGCGCCGGCTTCAGAGCGCCCCATCCCTCCCCGCACCCCGAGCCAGAACCGACCGTCTAGGGTTCGGTGATGCCCGAAGCGGAGCCGCAGGACATCCTCACGCCGCTCACCGAGGACGCCATCTTCCTCACCGCCTGCGTCGATCCCGGTGGCGAGGCGGCGGTCCTCGACCTGTTGCCGGATCTGGCGGGCCTGCGGCGCTCGGTCGGCTTCCGGTACCAGGAGGCGCGGCTCAGCAGCGTGGTGGGGATCGGGGCAGAGCTCTGGGACCGCCTGTTCGGCGCCCCGCGACCGGCCGGGCTTCACCCGTTCCGCGAACTGCGCGGTCCCGTCCACACGGCGCCCGCCACCCCCGGCGACCTCTTCTTCCACCTCCGTGCCGAACGCCTCGACATGTGCTTCGAGCTTGCCCACCTGATCGTCGACCGGCTCCACCCCGGAGTGCGGATCGTCGAGGAGATCCACGGCTTCAAGTCCTTCGACGAGCGCGACCTGCTCGGCTTCGTCGACGGCACCGAGAACCCGGAGGGGCGCGCCGCCGAGGCGGCGGTCGTGATCGGCGACGAGGAGCCCGACTTCGCCGGTGGCAGCTACCTGATCGTGCAGAAGTACCTCCACGACCTCGCCGGCTGGAACGTCCTGACCGTCGAGGAACAGGAGGCGGCGTTCGGCCGCACCAAGCTCGACGACGTCGAGTTCGCCGACGAGGACAAGGCCCCGGACGCCCACCTCACCCTCAACGTGATCGAAGACGAGGAGGGCGAACAGCTTCAGATCATGCGCTTCAACATGCCCTTCGGCCGCGTCGGCGGCAACGAGTTCGGCACCTACTACGTGGCCTACGCCGCCACCCCCGCGGTGACCGAGCAGATGCTCGACAACATGTTCCTCGGCAAGGGCGAGGCGACCCACGACCGCATCCTCGACTTCTCCACCGCCACCACCGGCAATCTCTACTTCGTCCCCAGCGCCGACTTCCTCGACGACCCACCCGGCCCGGAAGCCCCCGCCCCGGCCGAGCCCGACGTCGACGACCAGCCCGATCCCGACGACCCCCCGGCCGCCCCCGAAGGCTCCCTCGGCATCGGCGGCATCGGCGCCGGCTGAGATCCGTCGCCGGCGGGAACGGCATCCGCACGGAGTCCCGACACACTCCCGTGGGCCCCTAAATGTTGATGGGCCGAAAACACCTCCTATAGGGCAGGTTTTCGGCCCATCAACCTCCCGGACCCAGGAAGGCGCACGGGGTGCGCGCAGGTGTCGGCGGGACGCGCACCGTCCCTTGGCATCTCTGTGGCGGGACTCCCTCGGGCGCCTCCGGAAGGCGGCAAGCACGCTTGCCGGTCATGGCAACGCAGCAACTTCTGGGCCTCCGACCCGTTTAATCCCCTGAGGCCTGTGACCTCCGGACCCGGCAAGCGCCTTCCCGCCCGGCTTCTGTTCGGCGGCCTCGTGCTGCTCGTAGCGCTCGCCGCGGCGGTCGGGTCGGCCTCGGCCGCCGGGACCGGCGCCCGCACCGTTCACTTCGCCGGGCGCGCCGTGCATGTCCCGGCCGGGTTCGGGGTCGTCCGGGTGGCGCCGGGCTCGCACACCTGCGTGCGGCTCGACCGCCGCGTCGTCTACCTCGGCGCCCCCTCGAAGGAACAGCGGTGCCCGGCCGGCCCGCTCCTCGGCAGGCGCCAGGCGATCGTCGTCACCCCCCACCACCAGCGCGCCGCCGCCCGGTCGCGCGTCCAGCGCCGGGCCACCGCCCGCGCCAGTGTCGCGCCCGCCACCGGCTCGGCCGCGGGCTCCGTCTTCACCGGCCTCGGCTTCGACACCTGCAGCGCCCCCTCCACCAAGGCGCTGGCGGCCTGGGCCGAATCGCCCTTCCGCGGCGTCGGCATCTACATCGGCGGCGAAAACAGCGCCTGCTCCCAACCCAACCTCACCGCCGCCTGGGTGAGCGCCGAGACCGCCGCGGGCTGGCACCTGATCCCAACCTACGTCGGCCTCCAGGCGACCACCTCGAGCTGCAGCAGCTGCGCCAAGATGTCCACGCTGACCGCGGCGACCCAAGGGACGGCGGCGGCCGAAGACGCGGTCAGCCACGCCGCCGCGATCGGGATCGGGCCGGGCAGCCCGATCTACTTCGACATGGAGTCCTACACGCGGACCACCAGCGCGACCAAGGCCGTGCTCACCTTCCTCGCCGCCTGGACGGAAAAGCTCCACCAGCTCGGCTACCAGTCGGGCGTCTATTCCTCCAGCGGCTCCGGGATCGCCGACCTCGCCGCCCAGATCGGCACCGGCGCCGTCCTCCCCGACGACATCTGGATCGCCAACTGGAACAACCTCGAAAACACCGAAGACGCCGTCGTGCCCGCCGGCGCCTGGGCCAACCACCAGCGGATCCACCAGTTCCGCGGCGGCCACAACGAGACCTGGGGCGGCGCCACGATCAACATCGACAGCAATTACATCGACGGGGCGACGGTCGGCAACGGCACGCCCGCGGTCGGCGTCGACGACCCGATCGGCTCGCTCGAACTGACCGGGTCGCCGGCGGCCGGGCAGGTGCGGGTCAAAGGCTGGGCCCTCGACCCGAGCGCGCCCACCGAAGCGCTCTCGATCAAGGTCCTCGTCGGCGGCCGCGAAGGCCAGGAAGGCGTCGAAACCTACGAACTGGGGGCGATCGCGAACCTCTCCCGCCCCGACGTCGCCGCGTCCCACATCGTCGCCGGCCCGGCGCATGGGTTCGACACCAACATCGTCACGCTCAAGTCCGGTCGCCAGCCGGTCTGCGTCTACGCGCTCAACGTGGCGCTCGGCGGCGACCGCCTGCTCGGCTGCAAGACGACGACGATCCCGGTCGCGGTCACCTTCTCCCGCCTGAAGGCGATGCGCAACGGGGTCAAGGTCACGCTCGCCTGCCAGTGGCCGGTCGGCACCGCCTGCCCCGGGCACCTCGGCCTGCGCACCAGCATCAGGGTGACGACGCCGCGCCGGCACCGCAGCCCGCTCGTCCGCACCGTCACCCGCTCGCTCGGCTCGCGGACCTTCCTCCTCACCGGCGGCCAGTGGCACACCTTCTACGTGCCGTTGACCACCGGCGCGCGCCAACTCCTGCGCGAACGCGGCAAGCTTCGCGCCCAGGTCATCGCCGCGATCCCCGGCGGGAGCCGCGGCGCCGGCCTGCCGCTCGAATCCTCCGCGCCGCGCGGGTAGCGACCGGCCCGCCCGAGGACTACTACTCGCCGAGCGCCTCGCGCAGGCGCGCGATCTCGCCCTTCAGCTCCAGCAGTTCGCCTTCGAGGCGGTCGAGACGGGTGACTTCGTCGGCGGCCTCGGCGGGGGTCGGGGAGTCGGCGACGCTGAGGAACTCCTCGGCGCTCGCCTCCCCGCCCAGCACCTGCTCGTAGCGCTCCTCCTTCTGGCCCGGGCGGCGCCGGTGGCGGACGACGTAGCCGCGCTCGATCAGCCGGTCGAGCGCCTCGCCGACGGCGGCGAGGTCGGCGAACCCCTCCATCCGCTCGGTCCGCTGCTTCAGCTCGCCCGGCGTCTGGGCGCCGCGCAGCATCAGCACCGCGAGCAGCGCCAGCTCGCCGCCGTCGACGCCGAGCGCCTCGGGCAGCAGGTGGCGATACTTGCGCGCCCGCGAGCCGGCGCCGCTCGTCAGCCGCGTCCAGCCGCGCAGCGCCGTCCGCCGCAGGGCGTCGGAGACCGTCGGCTCGTCGTAGTCGACCACCGGGTCGCGGTTGGTCGACTGGTTGCAGGCGAGGCGCAGGGCGTTCAGCGACAGCGGGTAGACGTCCGGCGTCGTCCGCTGCTTCTCGACCAGGCAGGCGACGACGCGGATCTCGACGGCGTCGGGCTCGCTCGGCATCGCTCTCCTCGCCGCCTTGCCCTAGGCGCGGTCGGGCCGCTCCGGGTAGATCTCGTCGATGGTGACCAGCGCCCGGTAGGGAGCCTCGGCGGCGGCTTCGATCCGCTCCGCCCCGCCCGCCAGCCGGTCCACCACGGCGACCACACCGGTGACCTCGAGGCCCTCCTCGCGGCAACGCTCGATCGCCTTCGCGGTCGAGCCGCCGGTCGTCACCGTGTCCTCGACCACCAGGCACCGGGCACCCGGCTCGACCGGCCCCTCGACCCAGCGCTGCAGCCCGTGCTCCTTGCGCTCGCCGCGGACGAAGAAGGCGACCAGGTCCTCGCCGCCGGCGACCGCGAGCGGCGCGCAGGCGGGCGGGATCGCCGCCGTCGCCGGCCCGCCGACCGCCGTCGCGCCGAGCTCGTGCGCAGCCGCCGCGATCAGCTCGCCCGCCGCCCGGAAGCCCACCGGGCGCATCAGCGCCCGTCGCGCGTCGACGTAGTACTGGGCGACCGCCCCGCTCGCCAGCGTCACCTCACCGATCACCAGCGAGTGCTCGCGCAGCTCCCCGAGCAGGGTGCGCTTGGCGGCCTCAAGATCAGCCACGGGCGGCCTGAGGGCGTGTGACCAAGCAGATCAAGGAACACCCTCAGAACACGTAGATGGACTCGCCGAAGTGCAGCTGTTCGTAGATCCGCGGCTGGTCGGCGATGAAGGTGCGCACGCAGCCATGGCTCGCGGCGTAGTTCGGCACTTCGGCGTAGCCGTGGACGGCGTACCCGTTGTACCAGTAGAAGCTGTAGTACATCCCCTCCGAGTTGTAGCCCGGTTCCTGGCGGTAGAACTGGTAGTGACCGGTGATCGTCGGGGTCGAGGGCTTGCCGGTCGACACCGGGTAGATCGCGAACGGCTTGCCCTGTTTCACCAGCACCAGCACCTGGAGGGCGAGCGGCACCTCGGCGTGTTCGCCCGCGTTCGGGTACTTGACGTGGTAGCCGCCCTTGCCTTCGAAAGCCAGCCTGACCAGCCCCGCGCCGGCCTTCTGGGTGCGCGCCATGCCGTTGACTTTGCGGTAGGCGAGCACCTCGCGCCCGAGCCGCGCGGTGAAGCACTTGCCGCCGCCGCTGACGTACCCCATCTTCGCAAGGTGGGACTTGAACACCCCCACCACTTCGTTGCATTCGCCCGGGTTCAGCTGCGGGAAGCTGACCGTCCAGCTCTTGCGCACGGTGGAGTCGGCGCCGAGCGTGGCGGTCGCCGCGTGCTTGGCCGACACCGCGTACTTGCCGCCTTCCCGCATCACCACGCTCGATTCGAAGGTCCCGGTTTCTTCCGCGCCCGGCTGCACGGCGATCTTGTGGCTCACCACTTCCTGGCCGTTGCGGTAGAAGGTCACTTCGACCCGCTGCCCGGGGACGAAGGGCTTCAGCGTCCCGGTGACCGGCACCGTGTCGAGGATCGTCGCCTTGCCGCCTTCGAGGCCGCCGACTTCGACCGTGACGGTCGCCTTCGGCACCGCGGGCTTGGGCGGCGGCGCGGCGGCCGCGGCGGTGGTGGGCGCCGCCAGGAGCGCGGCGGCTCCGACGGTGAGGGCGAGGCGGCGGATCACGGGCGGAATCCTACTGCCCGAGCAGGGCGATCGAGTTGTTCAGCATGTGCAGCAAGATGCCCGGCAGGATCGAGCCGGTGCGCTCGTAGAGCAGCGCCAGGATGAAGCCGAAGACGATCAGCGGCGGCACCGCGCTCACCCCGGTCAGCGCGTGCAGGCCGCCGAAGATCACCCCGGTGACCAGCGCCGCCGCCAGCCGCGGCAGCTTCTCCCGCAGCCCGCCGAAGAGCATGCCGCGGAAGCACGTCTCCTCGGCGATCGGCGCCGCGATCACGATCAGGAGGACCTGGACGACGGTCGGGCCGAAGCTTTCGGCGATGTCCTTCTGCCTCGGTTCGGTGATCACCACCGAGTAGAAGACGGTGAAGGCGAGGTAGAGGACGAAGGCGAGCGCCATCCAGCCGAACGCCGATGCCTTGAAGCGGCGGAAGCCGAGCCGCTCGAGCATCTCCCGGCCCCTGGCGCCGAACATCGAGGCGAGCGCCAGCGGCACCAGCAGGAAGCCCAGCTCGGTGGCGACCTGGGAGATGATGCTGCCGAGGGTGGTGAGCGTGCCGTCGAGTTCGCGGGCGACGAAGAGGTGGCCGGAGCCGGCGAACTCGAGCGAGCTCGGCCGAGAGCCGACCTTGATCTCGGCGCCGGTCAGTTCCGGCGCGGCCCCGGCGCCCCCCGATGTCTTGTACCCGAAGGTGTCGCCGTCCGGTTCGGCGATCCACAGGACGCCGCGGGAGTCGACGGTGAGGGCGGCGAATTCGTCCCCCGATTCAGGGGTCAGCTCCCAGAGGAAGCGCCCGTTCGGCCCGAAGGCCCAGACCGTGCCGTCGCCCTTGCCGGAGAGGACATACACGTCGCCGCGCCCCGGCCCGGGGGAGGTGTCGACGGCGATCCCGTTGTCTTCCGAGCCCAATTCGAAGGTGCGCGGGGACGTCGAGCCGGGCACTTCGAGCCGGCGTCGGTATTCGCCTTTGCCGTCGAAGACGAGCACCGCGCCGTCGGCGGCGTCGATCGCGTAGAAGCCGAGGACGCCGGGCGCGGTGGCGAGGCTTTCGGGTTCGAAGCCGCGCAGGTTCGGCGGCAGTTCCTTCGCTTCCACCGCGCCGATCTTGCGCGGCTCCTCCCGCCCGATCGCGTAGGAGACGATCCGGCCCGGTCCCTTTTCGGCCACGAACAGCGTGCGCCGCAGGGGGTCGAACGCGAGGCCCTGCGATTCTTCGATCCCGGTGATCGCGTCGGCGCCGATTTCCTGGCCGCGAGCGCCGAAGACGCGCACTTCTTCTTCGTGGTCGGCGAAGAGGCGGTTGGTGAGGTCGTCGACGGCGATCGCCGTGCTGTCGCCGTGGTCGAAGCTCGCGCCGCTCGTGTAGGCCGGCGGGAAGAGCGCTTCGATCTTGCCTTCCTGGCTGCCCACGAGCAGGGCCGGGACGGAGAGGAAGAGGCCGATCGCGAGCGCCGCGAAGACGCCCAGGATCGCCGCCCACGGCCCCCAGTTCGCGTAGGGGAACTTCGGCTCCGGTTTTGCGACTTCACCGCCGACTAGGTTGGCCTGCATGGATCGCGCAGTCTCACAGGTATCCCGCTCGACCAGGACCCGGCTGACGATCCTGCGGCGGGTGCTGGTGCTTGCCGCGGTGCTGGTGGTGGCGGCGATCGTGCTCGCCCAGTTCACCTCGCTGGGCAAGCTCGCGGCGGGGATCTTCGCCTCGACCGCGGTGCTCGGCCTGATCATCGGCTTCGCCGCCCAGAACACGATCGCCAACGTGATCGCCGGGGTGCTGATCGCGATCACCCAGCCGATCAGGATCGGCGACCGGGTCGACTTCGAAGAACGCGAGGGCCGCGTCTCCGACATCACGCTCTCCTACACCTTCATCGACCCCGGCGACGGCAGCCGCTTCGTCATCCCCAACCAGCTGTTGGTCCAGGGGATCGTCCACAACCATTCGGGGACCGACACGACCGCTTAGCGACGGTCGCTTAGGCTGCGGACATGACGCAGCGGGGTCGGCGTCGGCAGCGGCGCCGCGGGAGTCTGGGCGGCAAGGTGGCGATCGCCGCCGGGGTGGTCGTCGCGCTGGTCGCGGTCGCCGTGATCGGCGTCACCAGCTGGGTGCTGAACGTCGCCGCCGACGCGCCCTCGCTCGCCAGCTGCGAGCACGCGCAGCGGCACGGCAACTCGGTGATCTGGGCGGCCAACGGGGAGCGGCTGGGGGCGATCGCCTCGCCGGAAGCGAGCGAACCGGTGCCGGCGGCGAAGCTGCCGCGCAAGCTCGAGCTGGCGACGGTGGCGATCGAGGACCAGCGCTTCTACCAGCACGGCGGGCTCGACACGCTCGGCATCCTGCGCGCCGCGGTCAC
Organism: Actinomycetota bacterium; assembly: GCA_018268675.1. GTDB lineage: Bacteria > Actinomycetota > Thermoleophilia > Solirubrobacterales > 70-9 > VAYN01. The sequence continues at coordinate 44,599 of JAFDWB010000074.1, read as the reverse complement.
CGACCTGGAAGCGGGCGAAGCGGTCGAGGGCGGCTCGACGATCACCCAGCAGCTGGTCCGCAGCCTCTGCATCGCCCACCCGCAGAAGACGCTCGAACGGAAGATCGAGGAAGCGAAGCTGGCGCTCGAGTACTCCGAACACCACTCGAAGAACCAGATCCTCGGTCAGTACCTGAACACGGCGACCTACGGGACCGTCGAAGGGGCGACCGCGGTGGGGGTCGGGGCGGCGTCGCAGATCTACTTCTCGCGGCCGGTGTGGAAGCTCGACGTCGGCCAGATGGCGCTGCTCGCCGGGCTCCCCCAGGCGCCCTCCGAATACAACCCTCTGCTCAACCCCCGCGCGGCGAAGGCGCGGCGCGACGAGGTGCTGCAGAAGATGGCGTCGCTCGGCTTCCTGGCGCCGCGGCGGGCGCGGGCGCTCGAAGCGCGGGGTCTGGGACTGAGTCCTTCCCGCCGCGGCTACTTCGCCCACCGCGAGCCCTACTTCTTCGACTATGTCGAACACCTGCTGATCCAGCACTACGGCGCCGCCGAGGTGAGGGACGGCGGGCTCCAGGTCCACACCACGCTGAGCCCGGAGCTGCAGCGGGTCGGGCGGGCGGCGATGCGCGCGGCGCTGCCGTACTCGACCGACCCGGCCGCGGCGCTGGTGTCGATCGACCCCCGCAACGGTGACATCCGGGCGATGGTGAACAGCACCTCCTACGCGCAGAACCAGTTCAACCTGGCGGCCCAGGGACACCGGCAGCCCGGCTCGACCTTCAAGGCCTTCGTCCTCACCACCGCGATCAAGCAGGGCATCGACCCCTACACCACCTACTACGAATCGAAGCCGCTCAACCTGAACCTGCCGCAGTGGGGACACTGGGAAGTCCACACCGCCGACCTGGGGTACCAGGGGACGATCAACCTGAAGCAGGCGACGGTCACCTCCGACAACACCGTGTTCGCGCAGCTCGACCTCGATGTCGGGCCGCAGAACGTCGCCGCGACGGCGAAGTCGATGGGGATCACCACGCACCTGCAGGGGCTGCCGGCGGAAGGGATCGGCGGGCTCAAGTACGGGGTCAGCCCGCTCGAACTGAGCGACGCCTACGCGACGCTCGCCTCGGGCGGGGTGCGCCACCGGCCGGTGGCGATCGCCAAGGTCGTCTTCCCCGGCGGCAAGGTCGACCACCCACAGGGCCCGCAGCCGACGCGGGTGCTGAGCCCGGCGGTCGCCTGGCAGGTGACGCGCCTGCTGCGCGACAACATCACCGAAGGGACCGGCACCGCCGCCTACACCGGCTGCGTCGGGCAGGCGGGCAAGACCGGGACCACCGACGAATACACCGATGCCTGGTTCTCGGGGTACCAGCCGAACCTCGCCACCGCGGTCTGGGTCGGCTATCCGGAATCGAACGCGATCTCGATGACCGACGTCAACGGGATCACCGTCTTCGGCGGCACCTTCCCGGCGGAAATCTGGCACTCCCTCTACGCCGACGCGGGCGTCCGCTGCGACGAATTCCACGAACCGACGGAACAGATCGAATGGGGCCCGGGGTACGGGCGCTTCACCGCGCCCGCGCCGGGGACCGAGGCGGCGAAGCTGAAGAAAGGCCACGGCGGCGGTGGGACCGGCGGTGGCGCGGGCGAAGAACCACTGCCCGGCCAGGGCGCGGTCGGCGGCTACAACCCGAACGCCTACGCCCCGGGCGTGGGCCAGGAACCGGCCCCGCTGCCGCCGCCGCTGCCGCCGAAGTACGGCGGGCCCAAGCCGGGCGTCGGCGCGGGCAAGGAAGCGGGCGAATGAGCCGCGCCGCCCGCGCGGGCGCGGCCCCACAGGCGAGCGACGGGTAGCGGGCGCATCGACGCGGGGATCGCCTATGGCCTGATGTGGGCGGGGTTCCTCGCCTACCTCGGCGTGCTCGCCACGGCGCCGCGGTTGGGCGGGCGGCTCGTCGGCGCGCTGATCGTGGTCGCCGTCGTCGCCTTCGCCTGCGCCCCGGTCCTCCTCTCCCACGATGTCTTCAGCTACGTCGACTACGCGCGCCTCGGGGTGCGCCACGGCCTCGACCCCTACGTGCACGCGCCCGCCGCCGCACCCGGCGACCCCGCCTTCGCCCAGGTCACCTGGACCGATACCGCGAGCGCCTACGGCCCGCTGTTCACGCTCCTCACCTACCCGCTGGCGTGGCTGCCGGTAGGGCTCGCGGTCGCGGTCCTGAAGGCGGTCGCGGCGATCTCGGTGCTCGGCCTCGCCTGGGTCGTCGCGCGCCTCGCCGCGTGGCGCGGCGTCGACCCGGCCCGCGCCGCCGCCTTCGTCGCCCTCAACCCCCTGGTCCTCGTCCACGTCGTCGGCGGCGCCCACAACGACGGCCTCGCGATGCTTCTCGCGACCCTCGGCGTCGCCGCCCTGGTCGTCCGCCGCGAGGCGAGCGCCGGCGCATCGCTCCTCGCCGGCGCCGCGATCAAGTCCTCGACCCTCTTCGTCGCCCCCTTCGCCGTCCTCGCCATCCTCCGGGACCAAATGTTGATGGGCCGAAAACCCGCCTATACGACGGGTTTTCGGCCCATCAACCGGCTTGCGGCTGGAGTGATGGGCGGGGCGCTCGCGATCGGCGTCGGCGCCTACCTCGCGTTCGGCTGGGACTGGCTGCGCGCCTTCGAACTCGCCGGGGAGCACCAGGGGAAGACGAGCCACCTCTCGATCCCGACCACCTTCGCCCGCATCTCCGGCCTCGACCAAGGCGCCGCCCGGGCTGCCGCGCTCGTCATCTTCGCCGCCGCGGTCCTCTGGCTCCTGGTCCGAACCTGGCACGGCTTCGACTGGATCCGCGCCACCGCCTGGGCCGGCTTCGGCCTCCTCCTCGCCACCTCCTGGCTCCTGCCCTGGTACCTCCTCTGGCCCCTCCCCTTCGCCGCCGTCGCCCGCGACCGCCCCCTCGTCGTCCTCCTCCTGGCCCTGACCGCCTTCCAACTGGGCGCCCGCATCCCGATCTGAAGGCGGTCCCAGATGGACATCGCCGGCTTGCGCCCGTCGCCGCGCCCCATGCGAATCCGGTGACGATCAGCGCAGAGGGCCCCGCAGAGCCGCGGCGCCCTCAGAGGATTTCCGGCGCGTGGGCGGCCGTTTCCTCGGTGCTCGCTTCGGCCTCCTCCCGGGACGGGTGGAGGATGCCGGTGTGGATCGCCCAACCCTCGCGGCGGCCCATCGCCGTGACCAGCGCCACGTAGATCAATTCGCCGACCGTCATCACGCCGCGCACCGCGATCGAGATCAGCGAGCCGACCGCGAAGCTGCGCCCCGGCAGCGCCGCCTTCACCGCCCAGGCGAAGGCGGCGTCGCGCACGCCGAGGCCGGCGGGCGCCACCAGGGTCACCAGCGCCGCGAAGTAGCCGATCGCCTGTGCCGAGCCGACCAGCAGGATGTCTTCGTAGGGGATGTAGGTGACCGAGCGGGCGACGCTGTAGATGCCGAACGCGACCACGATCCAGATCAGCGAGTAGTAGACGATCAGCGCGATCACGTCGCGCAGACCCATCACCACCGGCAGCGGGTCGCGGCCGAAGGCGCCGAGCAATTTCTTCGACAGGCGCCCGAACACCTTCGGGTGGAGGACGAGGACCGCGAGCGGGATCAGCAGCAGGACCCCCCAGCGCCAGGTGTCCCCCTGGAGATCCGGGTGCTTGATGATGAAGTAGGCGGCGACGACGATCGCCGAGGTGGCCGAGATCGCCTGTTCGTAGACGATCGAGGCGAGCGAGATCCGCCGCGGCACCCCGGCTTTCTCCGACAGCAGCACCCGCCCGAGCACGTAGAGCACGCTGCCCGGCACGTAGCGCGCCAGCAGCGGCTGGCCCCAGGCGACCTGGGCGCGTCCGAAGCCGATCCGGTAGCCGAGGCTCCGCAGCACGAGGTCCCAGCCGAAGGCGGCGAGCACGTAGTAGAAGACGAGGATGATCAGCGCCGGGATCAGCCAGAGGACGTGGAAGTGGACGCCTTCCCTCTGGATCTCCGACCACTGGCTGATGACGGTCAGGACGAGGAAGCCGAAGACGACGACCGCGAGGCCGACCTGCAAAGCAAGGCGCACGCCCTTGCTGCGAGGGGGTTTGGTCCCGAATCGAGCCCCTGCTTCGCCGATCCGGTGGAGGAGTGGTTGGCGTCGCTCCACTCCGGTGGAGGTTAGTGACGTTCTGGGATAGTCCGCGGATGGGCGAGTTCGAGCTGTTGGCGCTGCTCCGCGGGCGGCTGCCCGCGGCGGGCCCGCAGGTGCGGCTCGGGAGCGGCGACGACGCGGCCGTGACGGTGCCCGGCGGCGCCGTCGCGACCTCGGTCGACGCGCTCGTCGAGGGCGTCCACTTCCGCCGCGAGACCGCCTCGCTGCGCCAGATCGGCCGCAAGGCGCTGTCGACCGCGCTGTCGGACCTGGCGGCGATGGGCGCGGCGGCCGGCGAGGCCTACGTCTGGCTCGGCGCGCCCGCGGAGATCGGCGAGGCGGAGCTGCTCGAGGTCGGCGAGGGCCTCGCCGCCGTCGCGGGCGAGACCGGGACGACGATCACCGGCGGCGACCTCACCCGGGCGCCGGCCCTCAGCCTCGCCGTGACCGTGACCGGACACGCGCCCCGCCCCGAGGACTTCGTCACCCGCGCCGGCGCGCGCCCCGGCGACGCGCTCGTGGTGACCGGAGCGCTCGGCGGCGCCGCGGCGGGCCTGCTGCTGCTCGAGGACCCGCTCACCGCCGACGCGTTCGGCCCCGAAGATGGTCCCGGCACCGCCCTCGCCGACGCCCTCCGCGCCCGCCAGCTCGACCCGACGCCGCGCCTCGCCGCCGGCCGGGCGCTGGCCGCGGTCGGCGCGACGGCGATGATCGACATCTCCGACGGGCTCGCGGGCGACGCGCGCCACGTCGCCGCGGCAAGCGACGCGCTCCTCCTCGTCGACGCCGAGGCGATCCCGCTCGCGCCCGGCCTCGCCGCGGTCGCTCGCGCCGCCGGCCGCGACCCGCTCGAGCTCGCCGCCTCAGGCGGTGAGGACTACGAGCTCCTCGCCGCGCTCCCGCCCACCGCCGTCGCCGCCGCCCGCCAGGCGCTCGCCGCGATCGGCACGCCGCTCACCACCATCGGCAAGGTCGAGAGCACCGCCGGCACCCCGCCGCGCGCCGAGATCAGGCGACGTGATGGCGCAGCGATACCGGCACGCGGCTTCGATCAGTTGCGCCCGCATAGGCACCGGTGAGCAGCTCGCGCACGCCCCGGCGGCGCAGCATCGCGCTCGCGACCCGGGACGGATCCGGCTTATAGCTGCCGGACTCGACGAGGTTCTTCAGTTCGGTTGCCTTCATCGATTCCATTATCGGCTCACCAATTTGGATCCTTAGTTTCAGGTAGTCCTACATGCGTCCATTTGGTAGTCCCGACGTATGTCCGGAGATCCACGGGGGACTCCAGGTACGTTCGCGGTAAGGCACGGATTACCCTTCTAAGCGTGGCAAATGGGTCGGCCCGCATCCTCCTCGTCGACGACGAGCAGTCGATACAGACGCTGCTCAGCTACCCGCTGCGCAAAGAGGGCTACCACGTGACCTCCGCGCTCGACGGCTCCGAGGCCCTGCAGCGCTTCGACGAAGGCCGCTTCGACCTCGTCGTGCTGGACCTGATGCTGCCGCGCCGCGACGGGGTCGAAGTCTGCCGCGAGCTCCGCGCCCGCAGCCAGGTGCCGATCATCATGCTGACCGCGAAGGGCTCGGAGTCCGACAAGGTCGCCGGGCTCGAGGTCGGCGCCGACGACTACATCACCAAGCCGTTCTCGATGCGCGAGTTCCGCAGCCGCGTCAAAGCGGCGCTGCGGCGCTCCCGCATGGCCGGTGCCGCGGCCGAGCGCGGCGACGACGCGCCGATCGTCCACGGCGAGCTGACGATCGACTTCGGCCGCCGCCTCGTCACCCTCGCGGGCGAGGAGATCCGCGTCACCTACGTCGAGTTCGAGATCCTCGGCGCGCTGGCCCGCTCGCCCGGCCGGGTGCTCACCCGCGAGACGCTGCTCGAGCACGTCTGGGGCGACTCCGAGTACCGCGACCCGCGCACCGTCGACGTCCACATCCGCCACCTGCGCGAGAAGATCGAGCGGGACCCGAAGGAGCCCGAGTTCCTCTTCACCGTGCGCGGCGTCGGCTACCGCTTCGTCGAGTAGATGAGACGGCGCCTGCGACCGAGTCGGTTCGGCGGGCGCATCGCCCTCACCGCGGTCGGGATCGCGCTCGCCGCCGCCGCAGTCGTCTACATCTACGTCGTCGCGATCGCCGGCGCCGGCTCCGGCAACGCGGCGGTCAAGCGGGACATCGTGGTCGGCGGCCTGATCGCGGCGGCGCTGGCACTCGTCGCCGGCATCTACTACGCGAACGTCGCCGCGACCAACGTGCGCCGCCTCCAGAACGCCGCCCGCAAGGTCGCCGACGGCAACTTCGAGACGACGATCCCGGTCGCCTCGGTCGGCCAGCTCGCCCCGCTCGCCCGCACCTTCAACGAGATGCAGCGGCGCCTGGCCGAGCTCGACATCGCCCGCAAAGTCTTCATTGCCAACGCCTCGCACGAGCTGCGCACGCCGATCTTCAGCCTCAGCGGCTTCGTCGAGCTGCTCGAAGAGGAGGACCCGAGCCCGGCCGACCGGGAGGAGTTCGTGCGCCAGATGCGCCAGCAGATCGACCGACTGACCAAGCTGACCACCGACCTGCTCGACCTCTCCCAGCTCGACGCCGGGGCGATGGTGATGGCGGCCGCGAGCGTCGACCTCGGCGACCTCGCCCGCGAGGCGGCCCGCGAGTTCGGCCCGCGCGCCGAGGCCCACGGCTCGCGCCTGCGGCTGCGCACGGCCGAACGGCCGGTGATCGCGCTGGCCGACCGCGATCGGGTCCGCCAGATCATTCGTATCCTCCTGGACAACGCCCTCACCCACACCCCCGAGGGCACCGAGGTATCCGTGACCGCCAACTCCTCCAGCCGCCGCCGCGCCGAGCTGATCGTCTCCGATCAGGGCCCCGGCATCCCCCAGCGCGTCCAGGGGCGGATCTTCGAGCGCTTCTACACCGGCGATTCGGCGGGCGGCTCGGGGCTCGGGCTGGCGATCGCCTCGGAGCTCGCCCAGCGGATGGGCGGCCGGATCACGATCAGCTCGAGCCGCCGCTTCACCGCGTTCACCCTGGAGCTGCCGCAGGCCCGCGCGGCCGACGCGCCGGCACCCGGGCGGGCCCTCGTCAGGGCACCGCAGTGAGCGGGCGTCGGACCGCGACCGCGGCGTGCCTCGCGCTGGCGGCGGTGCTCGCGCTCGCCCTGCTCGCCGGTTGCGGCAGCGGCAGCTCGACCGTGATCTTCAAGGGCAAGGGCGAATCGACGACCCCGAGCGAAGCCGCGCCCGGGACCGAAACCGCTCCCCGGGTCCCCTCCGAACTGGCGATCGAGACCGGCTCGCCGGGCTTCGACGCGACCGCGATCTACCGCGCGGTCTCCCCCGGCGTGGTGACGATCCGCTCCGTCTTCGGCGGCGCGGGGGGCGCCGAGGGCTCCGGCTTCGTGCTCGACGCGAACGGCGAAATCGTCACCAACGCCCACGTCGTCACCGAAGAAGCGAGCGGTGGCGGGCGCACGCCCGCGAAGGAAGTCTTCGTCGAATTCTCCAACCGCAACGTGCTCGAAGCGAAGATCCTCGGCTTCGACCCGTTCGCCGACGTCGCCCTGCTGAAGGTCGAACCGGAAGGCTTCCCCCTCCACCCGCTGGAACTCGGCAACGACGCCGAACTCGAAGTCGGCGAGCCGGTGGCGGCGATCGGCAGCCCCTTCGGCGAGCAGCGCTCGCTTACCGTCGGGGTCGTCTCGGCGACCGACCGCGCGGTCAAATCGCTGACCCAGTTCGAGATCTCCGGCGCGATCCAGACCGACGCCTCGATCAATCCCGGCAACTCCGGCGGCCCGCTGCTCGAAGGCCAGGGCAAGGTGGTCGGCATCAACCAGCAGATCGAGACCAACTCCGGCGCCAACGACGGCGTCGGCTTCGCCGTCCCGACCACGGCGATCGAACGCTCGGTGGCGATGCTGCGCGAAACCGGCACCGTCGAATACGCCTACATCGGCGTCAGCAGCCAGCCCCTCTACCCCCAGCTGGCCCGCAAGCTCGGCCTGAACACCGAATTCGGCGCCCTCGTCGCCGGCGTCGTCCCCGGCGGCCCCGCCGCCAAGGCGGGCCTCCGCGGCGCCACCGGCACCCTCCGCTTCCAGGCCGCCGAATACGAAACCGGCGGCGACGTGATCGTCGAAGTCGAAGGCCGCAAGATGATCCAGCCCGACGCCCTGGTCCAGGCGGTCGCCGCGAAGAAGCCCGGCGAAAAGCTCAAGCTGACGATCCTGCGCGAAAACCAGCGCAAGACGATCGAAGTGACCCTCGGCAAGCGCCCCGACCAGGTCGAACCGGAATAGGCGAACCACGGATTCGTCACATAGGCGTCCGGTTCGGAGAACTCAACCGTCTCGACCTGTAGAACTCCGGCCTTGCTTCAGGAAGTCGCCATCGGGCAGAAGTCGCTCGCCGACTACGCGAGCATCGTCGGCAGGGAGACGACGGAGCGCATCCTCGAGCTCGCCGAGCCGCTCAAGGGCAAGCGCGTCCTGCACGTGAGCGCGACCGCGTTCGGCGGCGGCGTGTCGGAGATCCTCTACACGATCGTGCCGCTGATGCGGGACGTCGGCCTCGACGCGCACTGGCACGTGATCTTCGGCAAGGAGGAGTACTTCGAAGCGACCAAGCTCCTCCACAACTCGCTGCAAGGGGCGCCGGAGACGCTCACCGACGAGCAGTGGGCGATCTTCGACGAGATCAACCAGATCAACGCCGAGGGGCTGGAAGGCGAGTGGGACGTGGTGATCGTCCACGACCCGCAGCCGATCGGCCTGCGCCGCGGCGCGGGGGCCAAGGGCAAGCACTGGATCTGGCGCTGCCACATCGACCTCTCGACGCCGAACCCGGCCCCGATCGCCCGCCTCCTGCCGCTGATCGAAGAGTACGACGCGAGCGTCTGGCACATGGACCAGTACGTGCCCGCGAACATGGGCGCCCACCGCGACGCGGTGAACATAATCCCGCCCGCGATCGACCCGCTCTCGCCGAAGAACATGGCCTTCTCGCGCGAGGACGCCGCCTTCATCTGCCGGCAGTTCGGGATCGACCCGGAGCGGCCCCTGATCACCCAGGTCAGCCGCTTCGACCCGTGGAAGGACCCGATCGGCGTGATCGACGCCTACCGCCAGGTGACCGAGCAGGTGCCGGAGACGCAGCTGGCGATGGTCGGCTCGATGGCCACCGACGATCCCGAGGGGCGCGAGTACTTCCAGAAAACCTACGAATACGCGGATAACGACCCCGACATCAAGATCCTCTCCAACCTCAACAACGTCGGCGCGATCGAGGTCAACGCCTTCCAGTCTCAGTCCGACATCTGCCTGCAGAAGTCGATCCGCGAGGGGTTCGGGCTGACCGTCACCGAGGCCCTCTGGAAGGGGCGGCCGACGATCGGCGGCAACGTCGGCGGGATCCCGCTGCAGATCGAGGACGGCGTCTCGGGCTTCCTCGTCAACTCGGCCGAGGAGTGCGCGGCGCGCAGCCTCGAGATCCTCCGCGACCCGGGCCTCGGCAAAACGCTCGGCCGCGAGGGCAAGGAGCACGCCCGCCGCGAGTTCCTCTCCCCGCGCCTGCTGCGCGACTGGCTCGACCTGATCACCAGGCTCGACACCTGAGCCGCCTCCGCCACCGCTCCCGTAACCTTCCCGGGCGATGAGCGACGCGCCGTTGATCATCGTCTCCAACCGCGGTCCCGCCCACTTCGAGCGCGACGGGGACGGCAACCGCACGGTGCGCCGCGGCGGCGGCGGCCTGGTGACCGCGCTCTCGGGCCTCGTCTCCCACCGCAACGCCCTCTGGATCGCCTCGGCGATGACCGAAGAGGACGTGATCGTCTCCGAAGAGGAGGGCGGCCCGGTCGACATCGAGATCGACGGGATCGACTACCGGGTGCTGATGGTCGAGTCCGAACCGCGCGCCTACGACCGCTTCTACAACGTGATCGCCAACCCGATCCTCTGGTTCATCCAGCACTACCTCTGGGACCTCTCCAACGCGCCGGACATCCGCCAGGAGGAGCTCGACGCCTGGGACCACGGCTACCAGCAGGTCAACGGCGACATCGCGCGCGCCGTGGTGGGGCAGATCGAGGGCCAGGACGAACCCCTGGTGATGCTCCACGACTACCACCTCTACACGGCGCCGGGGATGATCCGCGCCGAGCGTCCCGACGTCTTCCTCCACCATTTCGTCCACATCCCCTGGTCCCAGCCCGACAGCTGGCGGGTGCTGCCGGGACGGATCCGCGAAGCGCTCTTCGAGGGGATGCTCGCCAACGACATCGTCGGCTTCCACACCCACGCCTACTCGATCAACTTCCTGCGCTGCTGCGACGAACTGCTCGACGGCACCCATGTCGACTACGCCGCGGGCGAGGTCACCTACCGCGGCCACACCACGCTGACCCGCGCCTACCCGCTGGGGATCGACGCCGAGCGACTGCAGCGGGCGGCGGCCTCGAGCGCGGTGGCGGAGGCCGAGCGCGAGGTGCTGGAGCGGCGGCGGCGCTACCTGATCATCCGCGTCGACCGCGCCGACCTCTCGAAGAACGTGCTGCGCGGCTTCACCGCCTTCGACACCTTCCTCACCCAGCACCCGGAGTTCCGCGAACAGGTGACCTTCATCGCCCACCTGCAACCGTCGCGCCAGGACGTGCCGGAGTACGCGGAGTACCGCGAGCGGATCGAAGCGCTCGTCGCCGTCGTCAACCACCGCCACGGGACCACCGACTGGATGCCGATCGACCTCCGCATCTACGAGAACTTCGCCGACGCGGTCGCCCGCTACAAGCACTACGACCTGCTGATGGTGAACGCGATCTTCGACGGGATGAACCTGGTCGCCAAGGAGGCGCCCGCGGTCAACACCCGCGACGGCGTCCTCATGCTCTCCGAGAACACCGGCTCCCACCAGGAGCTCTGGGACTGGGTGATCACGGTCAACCCGTTCGACATCCAGGAGCAGTCCGACGCGATCTACCGCGCCCTGACCATGGACCCGGAGCGGAAGGCCGAATGGGCGGAGGGCCTGCGCAGGATCATCTTCTCCCGCAACCCCGGCGACTGGGTCGACGACCAGCTCGCCGACATCGAAAAGGCCCGCGCCGCGCGGGCGTCTTCCTAGCGACGGGGGGAGAGATCCCGGTCTCCGACCCCTTGGGCGGGGATGGACGGCGTGCGGATCAGGTGGCGCGGGGTGGCGCGGGCGGCGGCGATCGTCGCGGTCGCGGCGGTCGCCCTCCGGCTGCTGCCGGGCCTGGTGCGGGCGCCGGAGCCGCCGCCGCTCGGCGCCGACGTCGGGCTGCCGCGGACGGTGAGGCGAGAGGCGGTGCAGGTGGAGCGAGTGCCGGCGCCGGTCACCGCGAAGCGAGCTCCACGCCCGCGGCGGGAGAAGCCGAAGGCGCGGCGGCGAGCCGTCGTCCAGGACGCCCCGGCCGCGACCGCGACGATCGGTTCCCGAGCGCGCCGACGGCGCCCGAAGGCGGTCGAATCGCCTCCTCCCCGGGTCCCGGAATACGTCCCGCCACCGCCGCCCGAACCGCCACCGACACCGCTTCCGGAACCCCCGCCGGCGCCCCCATCCGTGCCTGGGGACGGGAGCGAGGAGTTCACTCCGCACTGACCCCGCTATAGTCCTCCGTCGCTTTGGCCGCACCACGTGAATACGAGCTTGTGCTGATGCTGGATCCCCAGCTGGACGCGCCCGCCAGGGATGCCCTGGCGCAGCAGGCGCGCGGCCAGATCGAGGCCGCCGGCAACCTCCAGCAGGAGAACACCTGGGGGCTGCGCAAGATGGCCTACGAGATCAACCGCCGCACCGAGGCCGACTACCGTTGGTTCCGCTTCGAGGCGCCGACCGACCTGCTCGACACGCTCGACCACGAACTGAAGATCGCCGACGGCGTCCTGCGCTTCCGCATCTTCAAAGTCGAGCCGGGCACGCCGACGATCGTGCCGCCCGCGGTCGCCGCTCCCGGCCCGCGCGAGCGGACCGGCGCCCCTACCGGCCCCGGCGCCCGCGAGGATCGCCCGGCCGAGGCCGTCGAGCCCGCCGGCGAGTAGCGCCCCCCTCGTTCGCATCACTCCCGTCGCGTCACCGCCGCTCCCGCTCTTTCCGCAATATCCCTCCCCGCCAGGGGGGAGAGTCGCGCCGTCCCCGCGCCTAGACTGGAAGTCAACAACGAATCCAGAGGAGTGAACTCTCTTGGCAGCTTCGAACGTGAACGTGGTGGTCATCACCGGGAACCTCACGCAGGATCCTGAACTGCGCAGCACCGGCGGCGGGACCTCCGTTTGCGAGTTGCGCGTGGCTGTCAACGGCCGGCGCAAAAATGCTCAGACCGGGCAGTGGGAGGACAAGGCCAACTTCTTCAACGTCGTCGTCTTCGGCGCCCAGGCCGACAACTGCGCCACCTACCTGTCACGCGGGCGGCCGGTGGCGATCGAAGGCCGGCTCGACTGGCGCGAATGGGAGGCCAAGGAGGGTGGCGGCAAACGCCAGGCGGTCCAGATCATCGCCAACACCGTCCAATTCCTCGGCTCGCGCGACGGCGGTGGCGGCGCCCCGAACGGCGGCGGCCAGCCCCAGCAGCAACAGCCGCAGCAGCCATACAACCCCCCGCCCAGCGACGTGCCCGCCGACGAATCGGACTTCGGCCCGGTGTCGACCGGCGGCGGGCAAGAAGACGACATCCCGTTCTGAGGTCGGTCCCCAGGCACACGTAGCAAGTCAATCGGTCGGCGCGAAGGCGCCGGCCGTCGCTTACCTGTAGTCTTCGCCGTCGCTTATGCCCCGTGCCCGTGAGACTTCTTCGACCGGAGGCGCCCGCCGTGGCCGCCGCGGCGCCGATCGCGCCCGTCCCCGCAAATACACGCGGGTCAACTCCGAAGTCGTCGATTACAAGGACCTGAACCTCCTGCGCCGCTTCCTCTCCGACAAGGGGAAGACGCGCGGCCGTCGGGTCACCGGCCTCTCCCGCGCCCACCAGCGTCAGCTCTCGGTGGCCGTGAAGCGGGCGCGCGAAATCGCGCTCCTGCCCTACGTCGGAGAGCGCTGATGGCACAGGCGATCCTGCTGGCCGACGTCGAGAACCTCGGCGGGCGCGGCGAAGCCGTCGACGTCGCCCCCGGATACCTGCGCAACTACCTGATGCCACGCAAGCTGGCGCAGCCGGCGACCCCGGGCGCGCTCGAGGAAGCGCAGCGCCGGATGGAGGCCGCCGAGCGTGCCGCCGCCGCCCGCGTCGCCCGCGAAGCCGAAGCCGCCGGCCTGCTGTCCAAAACCGTGCTCACGATCCACGAGCGCGCCGGCGAGGACGGTCACCTCTTCGGCTCGGTCGGCCCGCAGCAGATCGTCGACGCCCTGCGCGAGGCACGCGACCTACGGATCGACAAACGCAAAGTCAAGCTCGAGCAGCCGCTGCGCGAACTCGGCACCTTCATGGTCGAGATCGATCTCGGCGACGGCAACGTCGCCGCGGTCAAGACGATCATCAGCGAGGAGAAATAGCCCGCCGCGCCGCGTGGCGGCGCCGGCTGGATCGCCTCACCTGGACGCGTGTCGCAACTGCCGCAGTTCGGTGACCGAAGCGTCGACTTCTTTTTCACGTATTTGCACCGTCGGCCTCCCGACCCGCGTCCCGCCTTTGGTTTGATCGGTGCCCGTCCCCGGCACCCCCCGCTTGCCGCCGCCCCACCGTCTATCCCTAATCCCTGATGCCTCCGTCCCCGGCGCCCCACGTCCCCCCGCAGAACATCGAGGCCGAGGAGTCCGTCCTCGGCGCGATGCTGGTCGCCGAGCCGACCCTGACCCGCGTCATCGACGAGGTGAAGCTCAACGCCGCCGACTTCTACCTCGACCGCCACCGGGCGATCTTCGAAGCGATCCATGACCTCTACGCCACCTCGAAGCCGGTCGACGAGCTCTCCGTCGCCGAGGCCCTCACCCAGCGCAACCGGATCGACGAGGCGGGCGGCAAACACTACGTCTCCGAGCTCGCCGCCAAGGTCCCCGCCGCCGGCAACGCCAAGCACTACGCCGAGATCGTCCAGCAGAACTCGCTCCTCCGCCGCCTCCTCGGCGCGGGCCAGGAAATCCAGGGCTGGGTCAACGAGCGCGACGGCGAGCCGCGCGAACTCTCCGAGCGGGCCGAGAAACTCCTCTTCGAAGTCGCCCACAAAGAGCAGGCCTCCGACTTCCGCATCCTCGGCGACATCCTCCACGACGAGGTCGACCGCCTGGAGAAGCTCTCCACCGGCGAGATGGAACTGACCGGCACCCCCTCCGGCTTCCGCGACATCGACGCCGTGACGGGCGGCTTCCAGCCCGGCAACCTGATCATCATCGCCGCACGCCCGGCCATGGGAAAGTCGGCGCTGGTCGCCAACATCGCCGAAAACGTCGCCGTCAAGCGCAACAAGCCGGTCGCCTTCTTCTCGCTCGAGATGTCGGAGGTCGAGCTCGCGCAGCGCTTCATCGCCTGCCGCGCGCGCATCCCTGGCGACAAACTGCGCAAAGGGCAGGTCAACCAGCGCGACTGGCCGAAGGTGCTGCGGGCGGCCAACGAACTCGAAAACGCGCCGCTCTGGTTCGACGACTCCTCCGACCTCGGCATCCTCGACCTGCGGGCGAAGGCGCGCCGCCTCCACGCGCAGGAACAGGAACGCGGCGGGCTCGGCCTGATCATCCTCGACTACATGCAGCTGATGCGCTCCGACGACCCGCGCGCCAACCGGGTCGAGCAGGTCGGCCAGATCAGCCGCGGCCTCAAGATCCTCGCCCGTGAGCTCCAGGTGCCGGTGATGGCGATCTCGCAGCTCTCCCGCGCCCCCGAGCAGCGCTCGCCGCCGAAGCCGCAGCTGTCGGACCTGCGCGAGTCGGGGCAGATCGAGCAGGACGCCGACCTGGTCGCGTTCCTCTACCGGGCCGACTACTACCGCGACCCCGACGAGGAGCCGGACGGCCTCGCCAACCTGATCATCGCCAAGCACAGGAACGGCCCGATCGCGACCAAAGACCTGGTCTTCCTCGACCGCTACCCGAAGTTCGCCGACTACAGCGGCCAGGACGCGCCGATCGAACAACCGGTCGGCGAAGACCCGCCGCCCTACGACGAGGCCGCCGCGGCGGGGCCGGAATTCTGATGGCCGAGCGCCGCGGGCCCGCGATCGCCCGCTCCGAACCCTTCCGCGACCAGGTCTGCACGCTGGGGATCTGCGACGGCTCCGGCTGGATCCTCGGCCCCGAAGACGTCGCCCGCCCCTGCGACTGCCGCGCCGAGCGGCTCGCGCGCGGTCACAACCGCGGCATCTCCTCGGTGATCCCGGCTCGCTACCGCGGCGTCTCCTTCGACCGCCCGCCGGTCTCCGACATGGCTCGCGACCTGCAGACCAAGTTGGTCATCAACGAAGTACGTGCTTTCGTCGAGGATCTCGATGCTCGGCTCGCCGATGGGCGCGGCCTGTGGATATATGGCGACACCGGGACCGGGAAGACGACGCTCGCGATGCTGATCTCGAAGGCGGCCCTGGAGGAGGGCAGGAGCGTCGCGATCTACTCGCTGCCGAAACTCCTCGCACGCATTCGCCGCACCTACGACTCCGAACCGGGCGGCGACTCCTATCTGTCGCTCTTCGACAAGCTCACCTCGGTCGACCTCCTCCACATCGATGACCTCGGCGCCGAGAAACGCTCCGACTGGGTGCTCGAGCAGCTCTACGCCCTCGTCAACGAGCGCTACGAGACCGAGCGCTCGGTGCTTATCACCACCAATCTCGACCATGAGAAACTTGAGGAGCAGATCGGCGCTCGCACCGTCTCGCGTCTCAGCCAGATGTGCCACACCCTGCGTTTGGAAGGCGGCGACCGACGCTACGCAACCTATTCCACGGTCGCCTAAAGCGTTCCCGACGGCGCGACCCAGAGGCTCTCGAAGTTGAGGCTGGTGTGCTCGGCGATCACGTCGTAGTCGCGGTCGTAGTGAAGGACCCCGTATTCGGCCTCGTGGGCGCAGGCGGCGATCATCAGGTCGATCGGCGAGAGGCGGTGGTGTCCGACCGCGGCGAGCTCGCGTTGCGCTTTGCGCGCGGTTGCCTCGATTTCGGAATCGATGGATACGGACGGCAAGGTGCCGAGTCGATCCATGCTCTGCTCATGGTCTGCCGCCGACCGCGCCGAGTAGCCAGCCTCCAGCAAGAACGGCAGACAGGTGGCGACCTCATCGGCGTCGAGCATTTCGACCACCACGTTGGCGCGGACTTGCGGCACTGCGCCGGAGAGCAGTCGCGACCAGGCTGAGTTGTCGATCAGCAGCACGCTACGCGTCGTCGTATCGAGCGATCAGGCCGAGGTGCTTGACCTCGTCTGCCGCATCGACGTCGACTTTGGGTCCGGTGCCGTTCAGTATCCAGTCGATCATCTCCCGGCGCGCCCGGCGCGCCGCCTCGCTTCGACCGGCCAGCCGGCGCTCTTTGACCTGGGCCCCGAGCATGACCAGCTCACCGAAGTCGATCTGCTCGGCGTCTCCCAGTCGAGTGCGCAGCTTGTCCAGCGCGGCCTGCACAGAAGGCGTCTCGGTGATCGTGTGGCGGGGACGGGTGGTCGGCACGAGGCGAGTGTAACACCGTGCTGCACCTGCTCCTGACAGGGCGGCGTGCGAGGAAGGTCGCCGCACTTCCGGCCCGCACACGTCAGAATCCCCCCAGTGCCGGGTGTGGTCATAGTCGGCGCCCAGTGGGGCGACGAGGGCAAGGGCAAGATCACCGATCTGCTCGCCGAGCGGGCTACCACGATCGTCCGCTTCCAGGGCGGCAACAACGCCGGCCACACGATCGTCCGCGACGGCGAGACGTTCGCCTTTCACCTGATCCCGTCGGGGATCCTCCACTCCGAGAAGACCAGCGTGATCGGCAACGGGGTGGTCGTCGACCCGCGGGTGCTGCTCGGCGAGATCGACGGGCTGAAACGTGCCGGGATCTCGGTCGCCAACCTGAAACTGTCCGCGAACGCGCACCTGATCATGCCCTACCACGTGCTCCTCGATACCGCGAGCGAGACGAAACTGGGGAAGAACTCGATCGGGACGACGCGCCGCGGGATCGGCCTCGCCTACGCCGACAAGGCGCTGCGGCTCGGCATCCGGGTCCAGGATCTGCTCGACGAGAAGATCCTGCGGACGAAGATCCGCGCCGCGCTGGAGCCGAAGCAGCAGGCGCTGCGCGAACTCTCGGTACAGCGGCGCAAACTGCGCAAGGAAGCCGGCGACGAGGCCAAGGCGGCGGCCGAGGGCTCGATGGGCGGCGTGATCGATCCGCGGCCCGACCTGCACGCGATGGTCGAGGAGCACGTCAACTATGGCCACCGGCTCGAGCCCCACATCGCCGACACGGCGAAGCTCTGCTGGGACGCGCTCGACCGCGGCGAGACGGTGATCTTCGAGGGCGCCCAGGCGACCCTGCTCGACCTCGACCACGGCACCTATCCCTTCGTCACCTCCTCCAACCCGATCGCGGGCGCGGCGACGGTCGGCGCCGGGGTGGGCCCCACCGACATCGACGAAGTCTGGGGGATCGCGAAGGCATACACGACGCGGGTCGGCGCGGGACCGTTCCCGACCGAGCTCCACGACGAGATCGGCGACCAGATCGTCGAACAGGGCCACGAGTTCGGGACCACCACGGGGCGCCGCCGGCGCGCCGGGTGGATGGACCTCGTCGGCCTCCGCTACGCCGTCCGCCTCAACCGGATGGACGCCCTGGCGATCACCAAGCTCGACGTCCTCAGCGGCATCGGCCCCCTGCGCGTCGCGGTGCGCTACCGATCCAAGGAAGGCGCGGTCCTGGAGGAGTTCCCCTACCACCAGTCGATCCTCCACTCGGCGACCGCCGAGTACGAGGAGCTGCCGGGCTTCGACGCCGACATCGGCGCCTGTCGCACCCTCGCCGACCTGCCGACCGAGGCCCGCGACTACCTCGGCTTCATCGCCGAGTTCGTCGGCGTGCCGGTGAAGATCGCCGGCGTCGGTCCCGCGCGCGACCAGGTCGTCTGGCTGGACTGACGGCCTCACGGGACGCGGCGCGGCGGCGCCCGATCGGATAAGGCGCGTACCGAAAGCGGCAAGCGGACCGCTCTTTTCAGCCGACCGACGTGTTTATGCAGTGCGGGCTGGTGGTATAGGTTGACCCGCGCAGGAACCGTTCCACGGTTTCACGCAAAGTTTCGACGGTCGACCCCAGATGGGCAGACCGCAAAGGAGAGATATAGGGATATGCGCAAACACGTGCTGATGGTTCTCGCGTTGGGGGCGTTGATCGCCGTCTCGGTCGTCGGGATCGCGACCGCGGCGGGCGGCGAAACCCCGGTCACGGTGAAAGTCGGCAACCTCGAACTGACGGCGAACGGCGGCTTCAGCCCGACGGCGCTGTCGAAGACCAAGCAGACGCCGATCGAACTCAAGGCCTCGGGCGAAATCAAAGAGGCCGACGGGTCCCATCCGCCCGCGGTCCGCGAAGTGATCCTCGAAGCCGACAAGGCGGGCCAGGTGCACCTGAAGGGCATCCCGACCTGCAAGCTCGGCAAGCTGCAGGCGACCGACACGGCCGCCGCCGAAAAGGCCTGTAAGTCGGCCCTGATCGGGACCGGTCAGGCGACCGCCGAAGTGGCCCTGGCCGAACAGCGGCCGATCAACGTCAACTCGAAGATCCTCGTCTTCAGCGGCGGCGAAAAGGGCGGCAAGGCGACGATGTACATCCACGCCTTCTTCTCCAACCCGATCTCCGGCGCGATCGTGACCACGGTCACCATCTCGAAGATCCACCACGGCCGCTTCGGCACCCTCGCGGTGGCGAAGATCCCGCAGCTCGTCGGCGGCAGCGGCTCGATCACGAAATTCAACCTGAAGATCAAGAAGAACGTGGCGGGCAAGAACCCGATCAGCTCCACCTGTCAGGACGGGAAGCTGAAAGTCCACGTGCTCGGCAAGTTCGAAGACGGGACCCAGGCGCAGACGGAAATCATCCGCGCCTGCACGCCGAAGCCCTGAGCTTCAAGGCAAAGCTCTCCTGACGAGAGCGCAGTACCGAAGGGCGGCCTCCGGGCCGCCCTTCGTCGTCCATGCGGCCGTTACAGGAAATGCCGCTTGATGCGCAAGTTCTCTCTTCCTATAGTGGTGAGGAGCGCCGACAGGGGTAAAAACGCGCGCACAGGGAGGGACGCCCATGGGTGGCACCTGTATTTACGACGGGGCCGCGGTCGCCGCGGCCGAGCATCGCTTCAGGGAGGATCTGTGGCGAGCCGCGCCGCACGACGCCGTCGAGGAGGCGGATGTCCGGCGCCGCCATTTCGGGCCGGTCCTGGCGACCGTCTTCGGCGACCTGCCGCACGTGACCCTGATGAACCTGGTGCAGGGAGCGGCGGAGCCGGGCGCGGTCGACGGCGGTCACCTCTCCGCGGCGATCGAATGGATCCGCCTGCGGGAGGTCGACTATCTGGTCTCGGTCGCCACCGATCGCCCGGGGACGGAGGCCGCCGAAGCCTGGCTCGTGTCGCGCGGCTACGAGCGAGGCGGGATCCTCCGCCGCTTCGTCCATCCGGGGATGGAGCCGACCCCGGTGGCGCCGGGCCCGCTCGAGATCGTCGAGCTCGAGCCGCTGGAGACCGAACGTGTCGACGACGAACACCTCCGTGTGGTGGCGCTCGGTGACCTCGTGCACCTTCGGGTGTGCGCTGCATTGGATCAGGAAGGCCCTGTCCCTCCCGCGGATCCGCTCCAGGCCGTCGAAGAAGTCGTCGATCAGCTCGACCTCAAAATCATCGACGCCCTGGAACGCCATGTACTCGATCGCGGCCCGCTCGTGGCAGGTCCCCGTCGGCCCGAGCGTCAGCAGCGTGACTCTCTCCCGTTGTTCTGCACCAGACCCCATCCCGTCGATCAAGAGTATTCGATTCAATCGAAGTCGTCAACGTACTCAGGCAGTTTGCACGATCGGTCGGGCCCGGTAGCCCGCCTCCCTAGACTCGCTTGGATGAGCGACTATGCGGTCAAGAATTTGTTGGAGATCGATGACGTGTTCGGGGGGGCGGAGATCGAGGCGCGGTTTTCGCGGAAGTATCTGGACTCGGAGGAGCTTGGGGTGAGCTTGTTCCGGTATGCGCCGAATGTGGCGGCCACGGATGGGCACCACCACAAGGAACAGGAGGAGGCTTATGTGGTCGTCGGGGGATCCGGGAGGATCCGGTTGGACGACGACGTGGTCGAGCTCCGGCAGTTCGACGTGGTACGGGTCGCGCCGCACGTGGTGCGGGGGTTCGAGGCCGGGCCGGAGGGCCTCGAGGTGATCGCGGTCGGCGGGCACAAGCCCGAGGGCGGCGACGGGGTCCGCGACCCCGGCCGCTGGCCGGCTCCGTAGCGCGCCCGCTCGCCCGCGCCGTTCAGACCTGGCGCGGATCTAGGATCTGGGCGTGGGGCCGCACGAGAAGAAGCCGACGAACTGGCGGGCGTGGATCACGGGGATCCTGATCGCGCTGGTGGTCGTGGTCTGCCTGCAGAACTCGGCGAAGGTCGAGGTCGAAGTTCTGTTCGCGACTTTCAACGCGCCGTTGATCATCGTGCTCGCCGTCTTCACCCTGATCGGGATGCTGATCGGCTACATCGGCCCGGTCTACCGGCGACACCGGCGCGAAGAAAAGCGGGCGGGCCAGGAGCTCGAGAAGCGGGGTTAGCCGGTGGGCGCGGCGCGGGCGAGGCGGTCGCGGAGCGCCGTCAGGGCGATCAGCGTGGCGGCGTCGCGGATCCGCGGGAGAGCCTCGTCCAAGTCGGCGAGTGGAAGGCGGACGATGTCGATCGCCTCGTCGGCGTCGCGCTCGCCGCGCGCCGCGGAGAGGCCGGTGGCAAGGAAGATCGTCACGACCTCGGAGATGTAGCCGGGGCTCGGGTAGACCTGCGCCAGCTCGGTCCACTCGGCGGCGGCGAGGCGCGCCTCCTCGGCGAGCTCGCGCCGCGCGCACTCGAGCTCGCTCTCCCCCGCCCGGTCGAGCGTCCCCGCGGGGATCTCGAGCAGCGCGTCCTCCTCGACCGCCTCGCGCGGCTGGGCGACCAGGTAGACGACCTCCTCGTCGTGGGCGAGGATCGCCACCGACCCGGGGTGGTCGATCACCTGCCGCTCGACCTCGGTCCCGTCGCGGCGCCGATACCGCCGGATCTCGACGTCGACGCCGTAGCCCGCGTAGGCGAGCTTGCGATCGAGCAGTTCCATCCGCGCACCCTAGATCACGGCGTGATCGACCTGGGATGTCCGCAGAGCCAATCGAGGAGGTCGCGAATCCTTCAACGCGCGCCGGTCGCCGCCGACTGGTTGACGAACTCGATCCGGGGTACCGCAAGCGCGTCTCGGTGGAATCGGCGGGATCTCGCTGGGTGGGATCCTGGTCATCGTCGGCATCGTGCTGATGATCGTCTGGAGCTTCTGGGTCGGGCTGATCGTCCCGCTCGTCGGGCTGATCGCGTTCGGAGGCTTCGCGCGTGGCAAGTGGTACTGAGGCGCGCCTGAGCGCGGCGCTAAGGCTTGCCGCGCTCGAACAGCCAGCGGTGGAAGAAGCCGCGGAGGGGCTCGCCGGAGACGCGGTTCGCGAGCGCGATGAACTCTTCGATGTCGGCGTTGCCGTAGCGGTGTTCGGTCGCCCAGGTGCGCAGGATGCGGAGCAGGTCGGGGGTGCCGATCTTGTCGCGGAGCGCCTGCAGGGTCATCGCCCCGCGGACGTAGGTGGAGACCGCGAAGAGGTTTTTCGCCTGGCCCGGGTGGCCGGGGGGCGGGTTCCAGAACCCGGTCTGCGAGGCGGGGCGGCGGTAGAGCTCGGCGAAGACCTGCTGGGCGCTGCGGCCGCCGTGCTGTTCGGCGAAGTACCACTGGGTCCAGGTCGCGAACCCCTCGTTCAGCCAGATGTTGGGCCAACGCTCGAGGCTGACGGAGTCTCCGAACCACTGGTGGGCGGTCTCGTGGACGACCGTGGTCCGGTTGGGAGCGAAGGCGTAGATCGGGCGCGACTGCGTCTCGAGCGCGTACTGGAGGTTGGCGACATCAACCACCGAGCCCGCCGCCGAGAACGGGTATGGGCCGTAGATGCGCGACTCCCAGCGGATGATCTCCGGCAGCGAATCGATCGCCGCGCGTGAGGCCTTGACCAGGCGCGGGTCGACCAGCGTCCAGGTCGGCAGCTTGCCGACGTGGCCCTGGACGAGCTTGCCGGCGCCGATGTCGACGAGGGCGAGGTAGGTGGCCATCGGGTGGGGTTCCGACCACGACCAGCGGACCTGACCGCTCTTGAGCGTGTGGCGGGAGACGAGCCTGCCGTTCGAGACCGCCTTCACCCCGGCCGGGACGGTGATCTCGATGTCGAAGCCCGCCTTGTCGCGGGGGACGTTGTCGCAGGCCAGCCAGGCGGCGGTGCCGACCGGCTCGCCGACCGCGACCGCGCCGTCGCTGGTCCGGTACCAACCCTCGGTCGAGCCGTCGGGGTCGATGACCTTGCGCGGCACGCCGTGGTAGCGCAGCGCGACGGAAAATGGTTCGCCGGCGAGGATCGGAGTCGCCGGCACTACCTTCACCTTCCCCCGGCCGCGGCTGTACTGCGCGGGTTCGCCGTCGACGCTGACCGCGGTCACCTTCAGGCCGTAGAGGTCGAGGGAGAAGCGCCGCAGCCCCGTCGTCGCCCGCGCTTCGATCACGTCCCGCGCGTCAAGCAGCCCGCTGCGCGGCTGGTAGTCGAGGCTGACGCCGTAGTGGCTGACCTCGTAGCCGCGGTTGCCGCCGCGGGGGAAGAACGGTTCGGCTGGGTGCTCGGGGGCCGGAGCGCCGGGCGCCGCGGCCGCGAAGACGAGCGCGGTGACCAAGGCGAGGACGGAGGTGGCGCGTCGCGCCGGGGAGACGATTAGCACCCGGTGATCCTAAGGTCCTAAGGTGCGGCCAGGAACTTCTCCAACGCCTCGCGCGCAATGGCACTCACCGTGCGGTCTTCCTCGACGGCCCGCTCGAGCGCCGCCCTGTAGAGATCTCGCGGAACGCGGAAGCTGACCCGCGGCGACGTCCCGCTGCCATCGAGCGAGGGGCGGCCGACCAACCGTATCCCGCTGAACACGACGGGCTTATCCGATTCGATCTCGTCGGCAATCTTCTCGACATCCTCTTCGGTGAGGACCTTCCCGGACGCGAGCCGGAACCCCTCTACTTCCGCCATTTCAAAGCCTCCCGGTATCGCTCTTCGAATCGTCGCCGCAGCAACATGGAATGGACGGCGAGCAGGCCGAAGATCTCGTGATCGAACGCAGCGATCTCAAGCGGTCGGCCCTGCTCGTCGTCACCGAAAAAGTAGAGGCGCGGTTCGCCGTCCCGACCTTTCCCGTCGACGAAGCAGATCCCCGCGTGCCTGATCGCGAAGAGAGTCTGCGCACGCGGTATCCGGTGCCGCGTCGCCGACCTCGCCCAGGTGATCTTCTTGCCGTCGAGCCACTCATTGTGTCGGACAATATTAACAGACCCGCGGCCCTCGGTCGCCTCTGCGAGGAGCACCCCTGGGTCGCCCTGTTCGTAGGTCGTATCGCCGACGAGCGCATAGGCGCGGCCTGCGGCGTCAAGGTGAAGGTATCGCCGGGTCGCGGCGTGCTTGTAAGCCTCGACCGCGGTGCCATCGGTGAGTCTCACCCGGAACATCCACATGAACTCGGGGACCTCGTCGGGCGCGAGCTCCAGCAGCGGTCGCCAGTCCGGCCTGAGCCCGAGGTGGCGCCTTCCGCGGACCCTGCGATTCGATCCCTTTGCCATGCCCCGGAGCCAACGGGGGAAGAGCGCACCGAACAAGACGTGGGTGGGCCAACTTCGTGACCGACGTGTTGCGAGAGACTGGCGGGGTGAGGGTGCTTGCGATTTCCCACCAGGGCGACACCGGGCCGGGGGTCTTCGGCGACGAGATCAGGGCGCGCGGGGCGGCCTTGGACGAGTGGCTATTGCCCGAGTCGGCGGAGCCGCCGGCCGATCCGCTCGGTTACGACGCGGTGTTCACGCTCGGCGGGGCGATGAACGTCGATGAAGAGGACGGGCACGCGTGGATCGGCCCGGAGCGGCGACTGCTCGGCCTGTTGCTCGAGCACCGGGTGCCGTTGATGGGGCTCTGTCTCGGCGGCCAGTTGGTCGCGGCAGCGGCTGGTGCGGTGCCGCGGCGGGCGTCCCGGCCGGAGATCGGCTGGCACCAGGTCGAGCTGACCGAGGCGGGTGCCGAGGACCCCGTACTCGGACCGCTCGCCCCGAGCTTCGAGGCCTTCCAGTGGCACAGCTACGAGTTCCCGCTGCCACCCGGCGCGGTGGCCCTCGCCCGCAGCGAGGTATGCCTCCAGGCGGCGCGGATCGGCGAGGTCGCCTGGGCGCTCCAGTTCCACCCCGAGGTCAGCGCCGCCGACGCCCTTCGCTGGACCGCCGACTTCGAGACCGACCCCGACGCGGTCCGCATCGGCATCGACCCGACCGCCCTGGCGCTCGAGATCGAAGCCAAGATCGGCGCCTTCAACGAGCTCGGTCGCGCGCTATGCGGCCGCTGGCTGGACGTCGCGGCGGCGCGGGGGTAGGTCGTCGGTTCCTGGTGAGGGGCGCGGACTGACGCCCGACAGCGCGCCCGAGATCGCGTTCGCAGTTACCCACACATAGCGTGGATAACTGCGAACGCACCGGGGGCGAGGGCGGAAGGCGCGCGCCGTCCGTTGGCAACTGCCACGGGGACGCCACGGGCCGGCTCAGCCGAGCTGACCGGGGGTGACGTAGGCGGAGCTGAGGCCGCCGTCGGCCATGAAGGTGGACGCGGTGACGAAGCTCGACTCGTCGCTCGCGAGAAAGAGCGCGGCGGCGGCGATCTCGCCCGGCTCGCCGAAGCGGCCCATCGGGATGTGGACGAGGCGCTTCGCGGCGCGCTCGGGGTCCTTGGCGAAGAGGTCCTTCAGCAGCGGGGTGTTGACCGGGCCCGGGCAGAGGGCGTTGACGCGGACGCCGCGGGCGGCGAACTCGACCCCGAGCTCCCGCGAGAGCGCCAGCACCGCCCCCTTCGAGGCCGTGTAGGAGCCTTGGGAGACCGCCGCCCCCATCACCGCGACGAAGGAGGCGACGTTGATCACCGAACCGCCCCCCGCCGCGAGCAGGTGGGGGATGCCGTGCTTGCAGCAGAGAAAGACGCCGCGCAGGTTCACGTCCTGGACCCGCTGCCAGGACTCGAGGCTCGTCTCCAGCACCGAGCCGTCGTCGGTCGGGTTGATCCCGGCGTTGTTCATCAGCACGTCGATGCGGCCGTACTCCTCGACCGCCAGCGCCATCGCCGCGCGCACCTGCTCCTCGTCGGTGACGTCGGCGGCGATCGTCAGGGCGCCCACCGCCTGCTCGGCGTCGAGGTCGATCCCACCACGGTCGCGCCCTCGTGCTCGAAGAGCCGCGCCGACTCGGCGCCGATCCCGCTCGCCGTCCCGGTGATCACGCAGACCTTGCCCGCCAACCTTCCCGCCGTGCTCCTGTCGCTGGTCATCGGCCCTCCGCGGTCGCGTAGTAGACGTTCTTCAGCTCGGTGTAGTGCTCGAGCGCGTCGGGGCCGAGCTCGCGGCCGATCCCCGACTGCTTGAAGCCCCCGAACGGGGTCGAGACGCGCACCGAGCTGTTCGAGTTGATCGAGATCACGCCGGTCTCGATCGCCCGGGCGACGCGCAGCGCACGGGCACCGTCGCGCGTCCAGATCGAGCCGGAGAGGCCGTAGATGGTCGCGTTGGCGAGGGCGATCGCTTCCGCCTCGCCGCGGAACGGGATGACGCTGACGACCGGGCCGAAGATCTCCTCCCGGGCGGCGCGGTCCTCGTTGGAGACCGGCGAGAGGACGACCGGCGCGAACCAGTAGCCGTCGCCCTCGGGAGCGCTGCCGCGGACCGCGACCGGCGCATCCTCGGGGACGAAGGAGGCGACCGACTCGCGCTGGCCGGCGGAGATCAGCGGCCCCATCTGGGTGGCCTCGTCGAGCGGGTCGCCGACCCTGATCCCCTCGACCACCGGCGCCATCGCGGCGAGGAAATCGTCGACCACCCCCTCCTCGACCAGGATCCGCGACCGCGCGCAGCAGTCCTGCCCGGCGTTGTCGAAGACCGCCCACGGCGCCGCGACCGCCGCCGCCTCGACGTCCGCGTCGGCGAAGACGACGTTGGCCGACTTGCCGCCGAGCTCGAGCGTCACCCGCTTGATCGTCGCCGCCGCGCCCGCCGCGATCCCGCGCCCGACCTCGGTCGAGCCGGTGAAGGCGACCTTGGCGACGTCGGGATGCTCGACCAGGCGCGAGCCGCAGACGCTCCCCGGGCCGACGACCACGTTCAGCACGCCCTCCGGGAGGCCCGCCTCGAGCGCGATCCGCTCCAGCTCGATCGCCGTCAGCGGGGTCAACTCGGCGGGCTTGAGGACCACCGTGTTGCCGGCGGCGAGCGCCGGGGCGACCTTCCAGGACGCGATGTTCAGCGGGAAGTTCCAGGGCACGATCAGCGCGACCACCCCGAGCGGCTCGCGGAAGATCATGTCGATGCCGCCCGCGACCGGGATCGTCTTGCCGACGAGGCGCTCCGGCGCGCCCGCGTAGTAGCGGAAGGTCTCGATCGCCATCCCGATCTCGCCGCGAGCCGAGCCGATCGGCTTGCCGGCGTTGCGCGCCTCGAGCCGCGCGAGGCCCTCGTGCTCGGCCTCCAGGGCGTCGGCGAGCCGGCGGATCAGCGCCGCGCGATCGGCGGGCGCCACGTCGCGCCAGGCCGGGAACGCGGCCCTTGCGCGGGCCACCGCGGCGTCGGTCTCCTCCACCCCGGCCCGCGGCACCTCCGCCATCGGCAGCGCGGTGGCGGGCTCGATCACCGTCAGCGAACTCACTGGCTGTTCCTTTCTTCGACCTCTCCGGCAAAAGGAACAGCTGACCGCGCCGCCTCGACCAGCGCCGGGATGACGGCGCTCGCCTCGTCCTCCTCGGGGTGCCAGACGACGCCGAGGGCGAAGCGGCGGTCGGGAAGCTCGATCGCCTCGACCACGTCGTCGCCGACCGACCGGCCGCTGACCTCGAGCCCCTCCCCGAGCCGGTCGACGCCCTGGTGGTGGTGCGACATGACGAGGAGGCCCTCGCTCCCCGCCCCGCCGCAGGCGAGCGTTCCCGGCGACAGCCGCACCTCGTGGGTGCCGAAGCTGCCTGGGATGGAGCGGTGCGCGTCGCCGCCGAGCGACTCGGGAAGGTGCTGGTCGAGCGTCCCGCCCAGCGCCACGTTGAGCAACTGCATTCCGCGGCAGATCCCGAGCACCGGCATGTCGCGCTCCAGCGCCCGCCGCGTCAGCGCCAGCTCGAAGGCGTCGCGCTCCGGCCAGGTCCCCGCCGTCTCCGGGTGGGGCTCGGCGCCGTAGCTCGCCGGGTCGATGTCGGCGCCGCCCGCGAGCAGCAGCGCGTCGATCCGGTCGAGCAGCAGGTCGGGCTCGCGCACCGCGGCCTCGTCGGGCGGCAGGACCAGCGCGATCCCCCCGGCCCGCTGCACCGCCCGCACATAGCTGCGCGGCGCCAGCGTGACTTCGTAGCCGTCCCACACTCCCCAGGAGACGCGCTCGACCGCGGCGCAGATCCCCACCACGGGAGCGCTCACAGCCGCTCGAATCCGCGGAAGCGCTCCCAGTCGGTCACCGCCGCCTCGAAGTTCTCGATCTCCACCCTGGCCCGGTTCAGGTAATGCTCCACGACCTCGGCGCCGAAGGCCTCGGCCGCGACCTCGCTCGCCGCGAACGCCTCGCGCGCTTCGTAGATGTTGTGGGGGACGCGCGGCTTGTCCGATTTGTAGGCATCGCCCTCGAAGGCGGGCTCGAGCGCCAGCTTGTTGTCGATCCCGTGCAGGCCGGCGGCGATCAGCGCGCTCAGCGCCAGGTAGGGATTGACGTCGGCGCCCGGCAGCCGGTTCTCCACCCGCAGCCCCTCGCCGTGGCCGACCACCCGCAGCGAGCAGGTGCGGTTGTCCCGCCCCCAGGCGATCGCGGTCGGCGCGAAGGAACCGGCGGCGAAGCGTTTGTAGGAGTTGACGTGGGGCGCGTAGAGCAGGGTCATCTCCCGCATGCAGGCGATCTGGCCCGCGACGAAACTCTCGAACAGCGCCTGGTCGGCGGCAAACGCGTTGGACCCGTCGGCGTTCGCCAGCGAGCAGTGGATGTGGCACGAGTTCCCCTCGCGCTCGTTGAACTTCGCCATGAAGGTGATCGCCATCGCCTCCTGGGCGGCGATCTCCTTGGCGCCGTTCTTGTAGATCGCGTGGTTGTCGGCGCTCCGCAGCGCGGTCTCGTAGCGGAAGTTGATCTCGTGCTGGCCGAGGTTGCACTCGCCCTTCGAGTTCTCCACCGTCATCCCGGCGCCGCCCATCTCGTTGCGGATCCGCCGGATCAGCGGCTCGACCCGGGCGCTCCCCAGCAGCGAGTAGTCGATGTTGTAGAGGTTGGCCGGCTCGAGGTCGTGGAAGCCCTTCTTCCAGGCCTCCTCGTAGGTGTCGCGGAAGACGATGAACTCGAGCTCGGTGGCGGCGTTGGCGCTCATCGCCCGCCTCTCCAGCCGATCCAGCTGGCGGCGCAGGATCTGCCGCGGCGAGGCGGCGACTTCCGCCCCGTCGCCCCAGCGGATGTCGGCGAGCACCATCGCCGTGCCCGGCTGCCAGGGCACCATCCGCAGGGTCGAGAGGTCGGGGACCATCTCGAAGTCGCCGTAGCCCGTATCCCAGGAGGACATCGCGTAGCCGCCCACGGTTTCCATGTCGACGTCGACCGCGAGCAGGTAGTTGCAGCCCTCGGCGCCGTGCTCGCGCACCTCATCGAGGAAGTGGCGCGCGGTCAGGCGCTTGCCCTGCAGGCGCCCCTCCATATCGGCGATCGCCAGCAGCACGGTGTCGACCGCGCCGTCGGCGACCGCCTTCTCGAGCTCCTCGACCGTCACGTCAAGAACGCTACGGCGCCGAGGTCTGCGGGTCGGGGTCGGGGCCGATCGCTTCCTCGATTTCGATCTCCCGCACCTGCCCGGTGAAGTGCTTGCGGGCCGTCGCGAACCAGGTGATCCCGGCGCCGACGATCACCACTCCCACCGTCAGGGGCGCGTAGTTGAACGCCTCCCAGCTGAAGTTACTGTTCCACGGCACCGCTTCCGGAGTGAACGGCAGACAGAAGATGATCGTGATGATCCCGACCCAGACCGTCGCGAACGGGTTCATCCACCTGTACTTGCGACCATTGGTCCACGGTCCCGCGCTGAACTCGTCACCTTTGCGCCAGCGCAGGAAGATCGGGATCACGTAGGCGATGTAGAGGCCGATCACGGTGATCGAGACGACCGCGAAGAAGGCGAACGGCACCGCTTCGCCATTCGCCTTCCCCTTCAGCGCCGGCAGGGTGATGATCAGCGCCAGCGCCGCCATCATCAGCACCGCGTAGACCGGCACCCGTTTGCTGTTCACGCGCCGCAGCACCGAGGAGGGACGTCTGCCGAAGCCGTTGTCGCGCGAGAAGGCGAAGCACATCCGCGAGGCGCTGGTCAGACAGGCGGCGCCGCAGAAGAGCTGCCCGACGGTGGAGATGATCAGGACGAACTTGCCCCAGCCGGTCCCGAGCGCTTCGACCAGGAGGGTGGGGGCGAAGCCGAACGCTTCGTTCGCCCCTTTGACGTTGGTGACCGCGAAGGTGATCGCCAGCAGCACGATCCAGCCGATCACCGCCGAGTAGAAGATCGAGCGCCAGACGCCCTTCGCCGCCGCCGTCGAGGCGCCGTGCGTCTCCTCGGAGATGTGGGCCGAGGCGTCGAAGCCGGTGATCGTGTACTGGGTCAGCAGGAACCCGAGCGGCAGCACGTAGAACCAGTACATGCCTTCGCTGAATCCGCTCTGGTTGATCCGGTGGCTGAAGACGAAGCTGAAGCTCTGGTGGCCGCTGGGGACGAAGATCAGGACGAGGACGATGGCGGCGACGCCGAGGACGTGCCACCAGACCGAGACGCTGTTGATGCGGGCGAGCAGGTGCGTGTTGCGGATGTTGATGAACGCGTGGACGAGCAGGATCAGCACGAAGAGCAGGAACACCTCGGCCAGGACGTGCGATTCGTCGGCGAAGTTGATCCCGAAGATGTCCACTTCGTAGAGCCCGAGGACGACGTTGAGGAAGGTCGCGGCCGCGTAGTCGACCGAGGCGACCACGGCGATCAGCCCGATCAGGTTGAACCAGCCGGTGAACCAGGCCCAGACCGGCCCACCGAGGCGGCCCGCCCACCAGTAGATCCCGCCCGCGGTCGGATACGCCGAGACCAGCTCCGACATGCAGAAGCCGATGATCAGGATCGGGATCGAGATCAGCGGCCAGCCGATCGAGATCGCGATCGGGCCGCCATTGTTCCAGGCCTGGCCGTAGGTGGTGAAGCAGCCGGCCAGGATCGAGATGATCGTGAACGAGATCGCGAAGTTGGAGAACCCACTCCAGGCGCGGTTCAGCGTTTGTTTGTAGCCGAGTTCGGCGAGGCGTTGCTCGTCACTGTCGTGGACCGGGACGCTGGTGCTCTCCATGAACCCTCTCTCTTCCCTGGGCTTCCGCCCGTTGCGGTAAAAGGTGTGGCGAGCCGACCTAACGGCTACGGGCGAGACTAGTCTTGCGTTCGGGATCGTGTCAATGCCAACTTGGAGAATTTTCTCCTGACACCTTTGGCCCTGGCGGCAGACACCGTGGAGAGATTGGAAGCGCAGCTCGGCCCGGCCGAAGGCGAGCCGGCGGCGCTCGGCGGCGGGATCACCAATCACAACTTCCGGGCGCGGTTCGGCGGGCGCGAGGTGGTGGTGCGGCTGCCCGGGAACGACACCGAGCTGCTCGGCTCCGACCGCTCGGGGGAGCGCGAGGCCAACGCGCTCGCGGCGGCGGCCGGGGTCGCACCGGAGGTCCTGGCGGCGCTCGAGGACCCGGTCGTGCTGGTGACCGCCTTCGTCGAGGGGCCAACGATGGAGTCGGCGGGCCTGCGCGAGCCGGAGGCGCTGGCCGAGGCCGCGGCGGCGCTCCGCCGGGTCCACGCCAGCGGCGCAATCGAGGCCCGCTTCGACGCCTTCCGCCTGGTCGAGGACTATGCCGCAGCGACGCGTTCGCGGGGCGGCGCGGTGCCGGAGGCCTACGAGCGCGCCCACGCGGTCGCGGCGCGGATCGAGGCCGCACCCGCGCTCGCGGGCGGCGCCCCGGTCCTCTGCCACGACGACCTCCTCGCCGCCAACTTCATCGCCTCCCCGGACGGCATCCGGATCGTCGACTGGGAGTACGCCGGAATGGGCAACCGCTGGTTCGACCTCGGCAACTTCGCCGTCAACAACGAGCTCGGCCCGGCCGAGGAGGAGGCTTTCTTGACCGCATACCTAGGGACGGCGGACCAGGGCGCGGCGCCCTCCCGCGCCGACCTCGCCGCGCTGCGACTGATGCGGCTGATGTCCGACTTCCGCGAGGCGATGTGGGGGGTCGTGCAGACCGCGATCTCCGACCTCGACTTCGACTTCGCCGCCTACGCGACCAAGCACTTCGACCGCCTGCTGGCCGCCGCCGAGGGGCCGGCGTTCGAGGCGCTGCTGGAGGACGCCCATGCCCCGCGCTGAGCTCCCCGACGCGGCCCGCTGCGTGATCGTCGGCGGCGGCGTCGGCGGCACCTCGCTCGCCTACCACCTCGCCGAGCTGGGCTGGGACGACGTCGTCCTCCTCGACCGCAACCAGCTCACCTCCGGCTCGACCTTCCACTCCGCCGGGCTGGTGGGGCAGCTACGCGGGTCGGTCTCGCTGACCAAGATGATGATGCACTCGGTGGACCTCTACCGGCGGATCGGGCAGGAGTCGGACTTCGACCCGGGCTGGACCGAGTGCGGCGGGATCCGGCTCGCCTCGACCGAGGAGCGGATGGAGGAGCTGCGCCGCCAGGCGGGGTGGGCGAAGACGTTCGGGCTGCCGCTGGAGCTGATCTCGGCGGCCGAGGCCCAGGAGCTCTTCCCGCTGATGTCGACCGAGGGGGTGCTCGGCGGCGCCTGGCTGCCGACCGACGGCTACATCGACCCCTCGCAGCTGACCTACGCGCTGGCCGACGGCGCGCGCCGTGGCGGCTGTCGCATCTTCACCGACACGCGGGTCACCGGGATCGAGGTGAAGGGCGGCCGCGTGCGCGGGGTGCGGACCGAGCGCGGCGACATCGCCGCCGAGGTGGTGGTCGACGCGGGCGGCATGTTCGCCGCCGAGATCGGCCGCCTGGCGGGCGTCCGCGTGCCGCTCCTGCCGATGTCCCACCAGTACCTGGTGACGCAGCCGCTCGACGCGGTGCGCGAGGTTCGCGGCGCGGACGCGGAGCGGCGCAGCCTGCCGACGCTGCGCGATCCCGACCTGCTCGTCTACTACCGCGAGGACGGCGACGGCCTGGTGATGGGCGGCTACGAGCGCCAGAGCCGGCCCGCCTTCATGCCGAACGGGACCGGGGACTTCGAGGCGATCCCGCCCGACTTCAACGGCCGCCTGCTGGAAGAGGATTGGGACCGCTTCGAGGAGATCACCCGCAACTCCGAGCGCCGCGTGCCGGCGATGTCGGAGATCAAGGTGACGAAGCTGATCAACGGCCCCGAGGCGTTCACGCCCGACAACGAGTTCTGCCTCGGCGAGTCCGAGGTGGCGGGCTTCTTCGTCTGCGCCGGCTTCTGCGCCCACGGGCTGGCCGGGGCGGGCGGGATCGGCAAAGTCGTCGCCGAGTGGATCGCCGAGGGCGAACCGAGTCTCGACCTCTGGCACATGGACATTCGCCGCTTCGGCGCCGCCTACCGCTCGCCCTCCTACACCCACAAGCGGATCCGCGAGACCTACGAGACCTACTACGACATCCGCTATCCCAACCACGAGCGCCGCGCCGGGCGGCCGCTCCGCGTCTCCCCCGCCAACGGTTGGCACCGCGAGCACGGCGCCGCCTTCGGCGAGAAGTCGGGCTGGGAGCGGGTCAACTGGTACGAGACCAACGCGGCGGCGGGCGACGAGGACCTGCGGCCGCGTGGCTGGGCGGGACAGAACTGGTCCCCGGCGATCGGCGCCGAGCACCGCGCCTGCCGCGAGCGGGTGGCGATCTTCGACGAGTCCTCCTTCGCCAAGCTCGAGATCGAGGGGCCGGGCGCGGCCGACTTCCTCGAAGGCCTCTGCGACAACCGCGTCGCCCGCGGGGTCGGGCAGATCACCTACACGCAGATGCTGAACCGGCGCGGCGGGATCGAGTGCGACTTCACCGTCTCGCGGCTCGGCGAGGAGCGCTTCGGGATCGTCACCGGGACTGCCTTCGGTAACCACGACCGCGAGTGGATGCGCAAGCACCTGCCGGAGGACGGGAGCGCGCGGATCGCCGACGTCACCTCGCAATGGGCGTGCTTCGGGGTCTGGGGACCGCGCGCCCGCGACGTGCTCCAGCCGCTGACCCCATCCGACCTCGGGAACGAGGCCTTCCCCTACATGAACCTGCGCGAGATCACGATCGGCGACGTGCCGCTGCGGGCGCTCCGCGTCACCTACGTCGGCGAGCTCGGCTGGGAGCTCTACTGCCCGACCGAGTACGGGCTCGGGCTGTGGCGGGCGATCTGGGAGGCGGGACAGGAGCACGGCATCGTCGCGGGCGGCTACCGGGCGATCGACTCGATGCGGCTGGAGAAGGGCTACCGGGTGTGGGGCGCCGACATCACCCCCGACGAGAACCCCTACGAAGGCGGCGTCGGCTTCAGCGTGAAGCTCGACAAGGGCGAGTTCGTCGGCCGCGAGGCGCTCGTCGCGGCGGGCGAGGAGGGCCCGCGGCGGCGGCTCGTCTGCATCGTGCTGGCGGAGCCGCGGCGGGTCGCGCTCGGCAACGAGCCGGTGCGGGTCGACGGCGAGGTGGTCGGCCGGGTGACCACCGGCGGCTACGGCTATACGGTCGGCCGCTCGATCGCCTACGCCTACCTCCCGGCGGCGCTCGCCGTGCCGGGCACCGACGTCGCGGTCGAGATCTTCGGCAGCTGGATCGAGGGCGAGGTCGCCGCCGAGCCGCTCTTCGATCAGGCCGGCGAGCGGATCAGGTCCTGAGCGGGCGCCGGCAGCAGGCCGGCGAGGATGTGCTCGGTGCCCTCGGTGTGCTCGCGCATCAGCCGCACCGCGCGCGGGCCGTCGCCGCGGCGCAGGGCCTTGACGATGCGCGCGTGCTGCTCGTTCGAGTTGGCGAGGACCTCGGGCGGGTGCGGGATCAACGCGATCAGGTCGGTCATCTGCGCCTGCACGTCGGTCATCGCGGCGACCAGGCCGGGCGAGCCGGCCGCCTCGGCGAGGCCGATGTGGAAGCGCAGGTCGGTGCGGCGGTACTCCTCGAAGTCCTCGGTCTGCGCCGACATCGCCGCGATCAGCTGCTCGAGGCGCTCGAGGCGCGGCGGCCGGGCCCGCTCGGCGGCGAGCAGGACCGAGCCCGCCTCGATCGCGACGCGCTGGTCGAGCACCTCCCAGGCCCCGCCGCCGAGCGGCTCGCCGGTCGGGTCGACCAGCGGCGGCTCGTCGGCGACGAAGGTGCCGCCCTTGCGACCGCGCAGCGCCACCAGGTGGCCGCTCTGGACCAGGGTGGTGAGCGCCTGGCGCAGGGTCGAGCGGGAGATCCGCAGCTGCTTGGCCAGGTCGCGCTCCGGCGGCAGCCGGCTGCCCGGCACCAGGAGCCCCAGCCGGATCGCCGTGCCGAGGCGCTCCACCGTCTCCTCGAAGGTGGTCGGCGGCTGGACCGGCATGAAGACCGCTCGCAGGGCGGCATCCTGCTCCATGCGAGGAACGGTACTCCCGCCGGCGGGATCGGTGGGCGAAGGCGCCTCGGGAGGGCTACTCGAGGACGACGTGCGCGCCGTCGGCCGCGCGTCGCTCGCCGCCCGATTCGGCCGTCTTCCACTTGCCGAGGGCCATCGCCAGGGCGGGGATGAAGGCGATCGCGAGCATGATCATGGCCCAGACGAAGCTCGAGGCGAAGGCGCTCGCCAGCGGTTCTTTGATCGCCACCTGCTGGGCGGGGGGCAGCTGGCGGATCGCTTCGAAGCCGCTGCCGCCGGAGGAGTGGTGGCCGAGGCTGGCGGTGATCTCGGCGGTGAGGATCACCGAGAGGATCGCGGTGCCGATCGAGGCGCCGCCCTGGCGGATGATGTTCATCGCGGTCGAGGTGCGGGCGATCGCCGCCGCGGGCACCGCCTGCATCGCCGCGGTCATCGTCGGCATCATCGAGAAGCCCATCCCGAGGCCGAGGACGAAGCTGAAGCTGCAGAGCAGCACGTAGGAGGTGTGGGCGGTGACGAAGGCGAACGGGGCGATCCCGATCACCAGCAGCGGGATGCCGCAGGCCGGCCAGGGGTTCGGGCCGTAGCGATCGGTCAGTTTGCCCGCCAGTGACATCGTCAGCATCGCGCCGATCCCCTGCGGGGCGAGCAGCAGGCCGGCTTGGAGGGCCGAGGCGCCGCGCACGGTCTGGAAGTAGAGCGGGATCAGGAGCAGGGCGCCGAAGAAGGCGATCGCGAAGAGCAGGAAGGTGCCGGCCGCGGCTCCCGCGCGGGTGTGGGTGAAGGTCTTGATGTCGATCAGCGCGCCGCCGCCCTTCCGCCAGCTGTGCAGGAAAAAGGCGCTGATGAGGACGACGCCGGCGACGATCGGCGCCCACGCCTTGAACTGGCCGAAGCCGCCGTTGGCCGACTCGGCAAGGCCGAAGATGAAGAGCGTCAGCCCGGGCGAGAGCAGCGCCATCCCGAGCCAGTCGAGGCGCTGGGAGGGCTCGGGCCTGTCGGGCTCGAGCACCATCTGGGCGAGGATCACGGCGATCACGCCGATCGGCACGTTGATCAGGAAGATCCAGCGCCAGGAGACGTCGTCGACCAGCCAGCCGCCGAGGATCGGGCCGACGATCGGCGCGATCAGCATCGGCACGCCGAGGATGCCCATCACCCGGCCCATCCGGTGCGGGCCGGCCTTCTTGGTCATGATCGTCATGACCGAGGGCATGATCATGCCGCCGCCGACGCCCTGGAGGACCCGGAAGGCGATCAGCGAGCCGGCGCTCCAGGCGGCGGCGCAGAGGGCCGAGCCGAGCATGAAGAGGAGCAGCGAGGCGATGTAGATGCGCTTGGTGCCGAAGCGGTCGGCGGCCCAGCCGGTGGCGGGGATCACCGCGGCGAGGGCCAGCGTGTAGCCGGTCACCACCCACTGGATCGTCGTCAGCGAGGCGTTGAAGTCGATCGAGAGGCGGTCGATCGCGACGTTGACGATCGTCGTGTCGAGGACCGACATGATCGCGCCGAGCAGCACCACGGCCGCGACGACCAGCGTCTCGCGATCGAG
Source organism: Actinomycetota bacterium (assembly GCA_018268675.1). GTDB lineage: Bacteria > Actinomycetota > Thermoleophilia > Solirubrobacterales > 70-9 > VAYN01. The sequence continues at coordinate 8,038 of JAFDWB010000074.1, read as the reverse complement.
CGCGTTGGGATCGGCGGGTGCGGCTGCAGCGTCCGGCTGACTCACGCCGTACACCGTATCAAATGCTCGTACGCTGTATCGGCTCGGTATGCTTTCCCGATGGCAACTGGGATCGACACCGTGTGGACCCGCGACGACGAGGAGGCGGCCGGGCCGCAGCCGCTGTCGCGGGAGGCGATCGTCGCGGCCGCGATCGAGATCGCCGACGCCGATGGGCTGACTGCCGTGTCCATCAGGAGACTGGCCACCAGGCTCGGCGCGCGCCCGATGAGCCTTTACTCACACATCGGGCGCAAGGGCGACCTGATCGACCTGATGGTGGACGAGGTGATGGCCGGCGCGATCATCCCGGGCGGCCCGCCGACCGACGACTGGCGCGAGGCGCTCCGCCAGATCGCCCAGCGGACCCGCGAGTCGACCCGCGCCCACCCGTGGATGATCGCCGCCGCCTTCGCCCGGCCCTTCCTCGGCCCCAACTCCCTCCGCCACATCGACCAGTCGCTCGCCGCGGTCTCCTCCCTGCCGCTAACCCCGGAGCGCAAGCGGGCCGTCCTCCTCGCCGTCGACACCTACACGCTCGGCTTCGTCCGCTGGGAGGTCATGTCGACGAAGAAGGGCGACGGGACCTGCATCGGCAATGTCGACGGCGGCCCGAACGCCGCCGAGATCGACGCCTACATCGCCGCCCAGGCCGCGAGCGGCGAGTACCCCCACCTGGCCGAGTTCGTCGGCCAGGACATGAGCCTCGGGGTCAAGGCCGAGAAGTTCGAGGTCGGCCTCGAGTGGTTGCTGGCCGGGATCGAAGCGGAGGTCGGCGGCGAGCGCTCGTCGTCCGACTGAGCCCGTCGTCCTCAGACCGGCTGCTGCCCGCCGGGTTCTTCGAAGCGGTCGACCAGCTTCATGATCGCCTCGGTCTGCGCCTTGACCGCCGCCTTCAGTTCGTGCAGCTCTTCGCCGACCAGTTCCAACGTCGCGCCAAGGTTCGAGTACGTCTTCTCCATCCGGATCAGCACCTCTCGGTTGAAGAGCCTGGTCTCGGCGAGCTCCCGGTCGTAGTCGGCCCGGAGCTCGCGCGTCTCCTCCCGCAGCTCCACCCAGCGCCTGTCCGACCGGGCGCGGTCTTCGCGCGCTTCCTCGCGGTAGCGCTCCACATCTTCTCGGTAGCGGTCCATGTCCTCGCGGTAGCGGTCCATGTCCTCGCGGTGGATCTCCCACTTGCTCTTCCAGAGGCCCAGCGGCATGGGGTCAGTGTGACGCTGAAATTCGCGTGAGTGATGCGCGGAAAGTAAGGATTCAGCTCCAACTTTGTGTCAGAAGCCTGCCCGCGTATGTTTAGCGACGTGCCGGAGCGCGCCGCGACGATCGTCTTCTTCCCCGAGGGTGCGTTCGGGCCGACCAACAACTGCGTCGGCATCGGCGACGTGTTGCGGCGGCGCGGACACCGGGTCGTCTTCATCGTCGAGGAGTCCTTCGCCGGGACGCTCGAGGCGCAGGGCTTCGAGGAGCGGACGATGCGGCTGAATCCGCCGCCGGAGACCGAGGAAGCGCCGGGTCAGTTCTGGAAGGACTTCATCCGCGACACCGCGCCGGTCTTCCGCAAGCCGACGATCGAGCAGCTCTCCGAGTTCATCGCGCCGACCTTCCAGGCGCTGATCGACGGCGCCAAATACGTCGACGCGCGGCTGCTCGAGATCATCGGCGAGCTCGAGCCCGACCTCGTGGTCGAGGACAACGTCGTCACCTTCCCGGCGCTGTTCGCGAGCGGCCGCCCCTGGGCGCGGATCGACTCCTGCAACCCGCTGGAGATCAAGGACCCCGACCTGCCGCCGGTCTTCTCCGGCCTGCCGACCGCGGACCGCTCCGGCTGGGCCGAGTTCTGGGACGCCTACCGCGCCGCCCACGCCGAGATGCACGCGGAGTTCGACGCGTTCTGTCGCGAGCACGGCGCGCCGCCGCTCCCGGCCGACGACTTCATCCACGCGAGCCCGTCGCTGAACCTCTACCTCTACCCCGACGAGGTCGACTACCCACGCCGCGAGCCGCTCGGGCCGACCTGGCACAACCTCGGCGCCAGCGTCCGCGCGACCGATCCCGACTGGCGGCTGCCCGAGGAGTTCGCCGACGCCGATGAGCCACTCGTCTACCTGAGCCTCGGCTCGCTCGGCTCCGCCGACGTGGAGCTGATGCGGACCCTGGTGGCGGAGCTCGCCGAGGCGCCCTACCGCTTCATCGTCTCCAAGGGCCCGCAGGCGAGCGAGTTCGACCTCGCCCCGAACATGGCCGGCGCCGAGTTCCTCCCCCAGACCTCCGTCCTCCCCCAGGTCGACCTGGTCATCACCCACGGCGGCAACAACACCGTCACCGAGTCCCTCTACTTCGGCAAGCCGATGGTCCTCCTCCCCATCTTCTGGGACCAACACGACAACGCCCAGCGCATCGCCGAGACCGGCTTCGGCGTCCGCATAGACACCTACGCCCACGACCCCGACGACCTCCGCGGGGCGATCGCCCGCCTCCTCGACGACGCCTCCCTGGCCGACCGCCTCGCCCAGACCTCCCGCCGCCTCCAGGCCGCCCCCGGCACCGTGCTCGCCGCGGACCTGATCGAGCGCACGGTGCGGTCGACGGACTGATCGTCACGCTTCCGCACGAGAGCGTCCCCACAAAATTGACATCGTGCGCGCCACGTGTGCGCACTTGCGACCTAGCGTCGCGGCCATGCCCTGGCCACCCCAAGTCGGCGAACTGCTTCCGCGATGCGATGAACCGGTGGGCATCGAGTACAAGCTGCGGAACTACTCGCTTGCGCTCGGCCACAGTGACGGTGGCCCGAAGGCGAACGGATTCTTGGTCATGCTCGGCATCGGCCTCGACTCCGTCGACTATTTGGAACGGCAGATCCGTGCCGGTATCGCAGCCGCGCCAATTTCAATGATCAGGCCGGGAGCACCGGGCGCCGTTCGCTGCACGGTTCAATTTCAGATAGCAGGACCCGGCCGATACAGTGATCGCGCGGCTTCTCTGAGAACGGGCTGGGAACTGACCGGGCCGATGGAGCGACCGCGACTGACTACTGCCTTCCTGCGGGGAAAGGAGCACCGGTGAGCACTACTCGAGCTGTGATCGGCGAACACGATGTGGTCGCCTTGATCAACCCCGTCGAGCGCTGGCCCGCCGGGACCGAAGGCACGGTCGTCAGTAATCACCCCGCCTACAAGACCGTCGAGATTGTCGGGATCGAGGAGTCCGGGGACGACATGCTCGACTATCTGCCGACCGTTGCCACCGAGGATCTGCGCCTCGTCTGGAAGGCCCCGCCGCCAAGTCGCTGAGATCGCTGTCGATTTCCGCGCGCTGAGTTCGTCCTTGGGGTAGAAGGGCGAGGACAAGCTTCGTCCGCACGACCACAAGGAGGGCATCATGGGGAAGATCGTCGCCACCGAGTTCATCTCGCTGGACGGGGTGATCGAGGATCCGGGCGGGGCCGAGGACTTCGCGCACGGGGGCTGGACGTTCGAGATCGACCGCGGCGAGGAGGGGGACAAGTTCAAGCTCGGCGAGCTGGAGGAGGCCGAGGCCCAGCTGCTCGGCCGCGTCACCTACGAAGGCTTCGCCGCCGCCTGGCCGTCGATGGAAGACGACGTCGGCTTCGCCGAGAAGATGAACTCGATGCCCAAGTACGTCTACTCGACCACCCTCACCGCGGCCGACTGGCAGAACTCGACGATCCTCTCCGGCGACTTCGCCGAGTCGATCGGCGAGGTCAAGGACGAAATCGACGGCGACATCCTCGTCGCCGGCTCCGCCAGCCTCGTCCAGGGCCTGATCGCCGCAGACCTCCTCGACGAGCTCCGCCTGATGGTCTTCCCAGTGCTGCTCGGCGGCGGCAAGAAGCTCTTCCCCAAGGACGGCCGCAAGGTCCCGTTGACCCTCAGCGACGCCCGGACGATCGGCGCCGGGATCCAGCTGGTCACGTACGAGCGGGCCTGAGGTCAGGGCCACTCCGACACAAGGCGTCCTACGAGGAGGGCAGCGACCCCCGCCACGTCGGGTACGACGTGGCGGATTTCGGCGTCGGAGAACGCCTTGTCAGCCGAGACCAAAGCGCTTGCACCATGTCGCGCGGACGCCGCTGCGAGAACTGCGTCGAAGGCGCCGAGTCGCTCAACGCGTGCATACGGCGCCAGCCTTCCGCCAGATCATCACCCGAGACCGTGAGGAGAGGCGCCAGCAAGTCGGCGTAGTCCCGACCTACGGCTGCTGCATCGTCTCGCGCCTGCCGCCTCCCGCGAACGTGAACGAGCTCCTGGATGACCTCCACGGTCGTGGTCGTCTCGATCCGGCGGTCGTCGATCGCCTGCACCGGGTCCCTGCACGGCGCTCGAAACGGATGGTCCGCCCCCACCGCGTAGACGAGGACGGTCGCGTCGAGGACGATCATGCCCTTCGGCCGCGGAGGTGCTCGAGCTCTTGACGAAGGTCTCCAACATCGGGGACCGCCATCGGCGTGGCATCCAGCAGCCGCCGACCCGCAGCGCGCCCGCGGCCGTCGGAATCGGCCACCCACTGGTCGATCGCCTCGCGGACCACAGTGGCGACCGAAACACCGCGTTCCTGGGCAACCGTGTTCAGGCGCGAGTGCAGCTCGTCATCGAGGAAGACTTGCAACCGCTGGTCAAGCATGTGCATACCGTACGCTCGCCACCACGATCCAGCCATCCAGGGAGGATTCCCCTCCATCTCTGGCAGAGGCTCCGCTACTTTTTGAGCGATGAAGAAGGCGGCGAAAGTCGGAAACTGGGATCCGGACGGGCGCGCGGAGAGAGCCATCGCCCGACGCGAATTTCGCGAACGGTCCCCGGCAGAACGCGCCGAACAAGTCTTCGAGTTGTCGCGATTCATGTCCCAGGTGGCCCAGGCCGGACAGCGGCGCCGCCTTGGCTGACCTGGATATCGCAGGGATCCTGCGGGAGCTGACCGACGGAGGCGTCGACTTCTTTCTGATCGGTGGTGTAGCCGTCGGTTACCACGGCCACGTGAGGGCGACGAAGGACGTCGACGTGGTGCCATCTCCCGCGCAGGGCAACCTGCAGCGACTGGCCGCAGCGCTGACTCGGCTGGACGCGCAGGTGGACGGTGCGGCGGATTTCGACCCGGCCGAGCTCCCCGATCCTCGGGACCCGGAGGCGCTAGCCACGGGCGGGAACTGGGTATTGACGACCCGGCTCGGGCGCCTCGACATCATGCAATGGATCGGGGACCACCCGCTCTGGGAAGAGATGGCCGCCGACGCCATCGAGGACGAGATCGCCGGGCTCCTCATCAAGATCGCCAGCTACGACGATCTTGTGAAGCTGAAGGAACTCGCCGGCCGGCCCGAGGATCTGGCCGATCTGAAGCGGCTCCGCGAGGCGCGGGGAGGTTAGGGACCGCTTGGTAACAGGTCTCTGATCAAGGACGAGGGCTCAGCGAGGTAGTAGCCGCAGCACCCGCCCGAGAGTTAGTTGGGTTGCCTGTGCGGCACCATCCGATCGAGTTCGTCCAGCCTCAGAGCGATCTCGAGCTCCAGCCAGCAGGAGTTCAAAGTGCGGCCCAGGCGATGCTCGGCGGCCTGTAGGCGTGTCCCTACGGTCTGCCGACTGACCTTCAGTGCAGCCGCTGCCGAAGAGCCATTTCGATCTGCCCCGAGATAAGCGCGGAGGGTTTCCAACAGCGTGGCACTGCCCCGTGGTGGATCGTTGATCGGATTCAGGTAGTGGCGGCGCAAGAAGGACTCGGGCACACGGTCCGACGACACAGAGGCGACGAGCATCACGTCCTCGTAATAGGCGGCACCTCCCGTTCGCAGCGCCACTGAAAGGGCTGAGGCCGCCTGCGAATGGCTTGCGCGCCAACCATCCTCTCCAGATTCGCTCCTCCCGAAGCCCACTTTACACTCGGACGGCAGGGCCTTCTGAACGGCAGACCGGATCGCATCCGTCTCCAACTCATCGACGGTCGCCATCCATGCCCACCGGACCGAGGTCCCCGGGCTGACCAGAAGGATGTTGGCCGACAACGCCGCGGCAAGCTCCTTCAGTCGTCGGTCCTCCAGCCCTTCGGCGATCAACGCCAGGTGGTGACGATCGAACTCATAGCCCAAAGCCGCCGGATCGACCGCCTCTCCCGCGAGCAGCCCCCTGACGAGTTCCAGTCGGGCCCCGGCGTTCGTGCCTCGGCTCCCTTCCGCGCGAACGAACTCCTCTACGGCCGACTCGACGAGACGATCGAATACTCGTGCCTGCGTGCGGGCCACCTCGACCCGCGCATCTTTCGACAGGGCAAGCTGGCTCACGGCAATCGTGACGTGCAGAGAGATATGTGACGTGACCGCAACCCACCGCCGGATATAGACGTCAATCCGCACATCGGCCGCCGCTGCCAATCGAGCCTGACCAAGGACGGCAAGAGGAACTTCCGCAGCTGGTCGCCACCCAACTTCCAACATCTCGATCAGATGCTCGTATACGTCCTCGATGACCCTCGCTTCATCGCTCGCGTAGGTGGGCGACGGAAGCCGGGCCACACGGCGGGCTCTGACCACCGCCCTATCCACACACTGCGGCGCGCTGGTCCGAAGGCTCTCTCCCAACGCATCGCGCTCCGCAGGCAACATCCAGCGGTAGTCTAGGAATGCCTTCTCTGTACCGATACCCGACCGGACGAATATCTAGCTAATATTGGGGTCGCGTCGACAACGCGGCAGGAACGGCTCCCTAACCCGCCCCCGAGTCAACTTCACATTGGATTCGGATGGCCGACCCGGTCGTTTGCGATCTTGACACATTGTCATAACGACACGGTGCGAGCGGTACACCTTTCCGTTGCATTCCCCACGCGAGGGCGGGACTGTACACCGTCGGAAATCACCTGACTTCCGACCAAGCAGGATCGTCAACGTAATGGAGGCACAAATATGAGAAGTCGATCCAGATTCGGGCGACGGCTGTTCGCCTTGGTCGCAACCGCATCCGCGCTCGCGGCTGTCTTTGCCCTGCAGTTCGGGGTCGCCTCAGCTTCAGCAAGCACCAGTCCATACTGTGGTGGCTATCTGGTTTCTGGCCGCTTCTGCGTTGGCGCTGCGCGCTGGGAGTATCAGACCTACGGTTGGGGCGAAAGTGGCGGTGTATGTGTTGCGGTAACCAATCCAGAAACCACGGGATGTACCAGCGCAGCCATGACCGGCGTCTACTCCGCCAACGTCGGGGCAAATGTCTTGTCAGAACCAGTGATCTTTAACAATTACAGTGCCACTCAGCTAGTCCACGGTATCGCGCTAACCCACTAGCCCACCACAAGGCGCCATGGGCAAGATCCGTTCATATTCTTGGATGGCCCTTGGTGTCTGCATCGCGTCGGCGTTGATCGGCTGCTCTAGCGTCACCCACTCGCGTCAATCCGCGATATCGGGTGGCGCTAGGCTGCCGATAGCGCTGCTGTCGAATGCTAGGCATGGGATGTCCCGATCCGTCCTGCGCACGAACTCTCACGCGTTGCACGTCACTCAGCATGCCCTGGCGGAGGACGCCCACCGCGCCGACACTAAGTATGGCCACCTATGGCTGGCGTCGGTCCATCACGGGTTATGTCTCTTCACTCAATTTCACTCTGGCTACGCTTGCGCCCCAACGGCAATCGCCCTGCATCAGGGTCTGACTCTAGGGCTGGTAATCAATCCAGGAAGCAAGTCGTCGAGGTACTTCGTGATCTTTGGTGCCCTGCAAGACAAGGTCAAGCGCGCTGTTCTCAAAGTTGGCACGCGGGGCTGTGTGACGATTCCTGTTCGGGAAAACGTGTTCGCATTTCGCAGCTCCAAGCCTGTGTGGCTGACGCAGGCAGCATCGTGCCCTCTGTGATCTAGATCCCGCAAACGGTAGTCAAGTCGCGAGTTGTGGTGTAACCAGACTCGTCGGGCACGCCTCTCATCCCTCCAGGGCCGCCACCTCGCCTTCGTGGGCATCGCCCTGGTCCTCGAGGACCAGGGCGATCGACTCCCTGG
>JAFDWB010000073.1 GCA_018268675.1 Actinomycetota bacterium | reverse complement strand
GCGACGACCACGACCACCACGTCGGTGACCTTGGCGCCGCGGGCACGCATCGCGGTGAAGGCGGCGTGGCCCGGGGTGTCGAGGAAGGTGATCGTCTTGTCCTCGTGGTGGACCTGGTAGGCGCCGATGTGCTGGGTGATGCCGCCGGCCTCGCCCGCGGCGACCTCGGTCTCGCGGATCGCGTCGAGCAGCGAGGTCTTGCCGTGGTCGACGTGGCCCATGATCGTGACCACCGGCGGGCGGTCGAGGAGGTCCTCCTCGGCGTCGTCGAACTCCGGTTCCTCGGGCTCCTCGTCGGCGGCGCGGACGATCTCGATCTTGCGGTCGTACTCGTCGGCGATCGCGCGGATCGACTCGTCGGTGAGCGTCTGCGTGAGCGTCGCCATCTCGCCCATCATCATCAGTTTTTTGATCACCTCGGCCGGGGCCAGGCCGAGCGCCTCGCCGAGCTCGCGCACGGTGGCGCCGGAATTGACCTTGGTCGCCTCCGGCTCGGCCGGGGTCGTCGGGGTCGCGGGCGGCTCCTCGAGCAGCGGCCGGCGGCGGCGGCCGCCGCGTCGGCGCGGCGGGCGCTGCGGCGGCGGACCACCCATCTGGTCGCGGCGGGCGGCCTGCGAGTCGATCACGACGCGGCGTTTTTTACCCGCCGCGGCGGCCCCGCCCCCACCCCCGGCGGGTCCGTCCGGGCGCACCGGTTTGGTCGAGGCGGAAGGTTTCTTGGCCGGCGGTTTGACCGGCGCGGTGGAGGCGACGGGGGCTTTCGGGCCGTCGCCCTGGGGCGCGGCCGGCTTCGCCTCGGCGGGCACGGGTGCCTGCCCGGCTCCCTCGGCCTGCGGAGCGGCTTGCGCGGCCTCCTTCGGCTTCGCCGGCGCCGGCGTGGCGGCACCGCCGTCGCTCCCGTTGGAGGCGCCGATCGCCCGCAGCGCGTCGGCCTCCTCGACGCTCGAGGCGGCCGCTTTCGCTTCGATCCCGGCCGCCTTCAACGCCGCCAGCAGCTCTTTCGAACTGACCCCATGGGCTTTCGCGATTTCGTGAACCCGCTTTTTTGCCACTAGGCTTGCTCAGCCTCCTCCGCGACCGGCGCAGTGCCGTTCGCCTCTTCGGCCTCGATCGCCGCCTCGTCGGCAGCCTCCTCGGCCAACTCCGCCTCGACCGGGTCCTCGAGCGCCTCCTCGGCCTCCTCCGCGGCGATCGCGTCGTCGACGATCTCGTCGACCACCGACTCCTCGGCGGCCGCCTCCTCGGCTTCCTCGACGAAATCGGCCGCCGCGCGGGCGACGATCTCGTCAACCTGGCCCTGGTCGGCGTCGGGGTCGGAAAGGATCGCGACCTCGGCGTCGCTCAGCGGCGCCAGGATCGCCACCTGGCTGGTGTCGAAGCGCGACAGCGCCTGGTGCTGGGGCAGGCCGCAGTAGGTCGAGCCGGGGATCGCCGCGTTCGGGCAGCGGCGGCCGTTCGAGAGAACCGCCATACAGCGGCCGTCGAAGGTCTCTTCGCCCTCGTACTCGACGTCGGCTTCCTCGGAGGCGAACTCGGTCTCCGACTTGATGTCGACGCGCCAACCGGTGAGGCGGGCGGCGAGGCGGGCGTTCTGGCCGTCGCGGCCGATCGCCAGCGAGAGCTGGTCGTCGGGCACGATCACGGTCGCCTGGCGCTCGTCGTCGTCGACGATCACCTCGCGGACGCG
>JAFDWB010000072.1 GCA_018268675.1 Actinomycetota bacterium | reverse complement strand
TTGTTGAATCCGTACATGACCGCCTCCGGGCGCGGCGGGCAGCCGGGGATGTGCATGTCGATCGGCATGAACTTTTCGGCGCCTTGGACGACGGCTTGGTTGTCGAACATGCCGCCGGAGGAGGAGCAGGCGCCCATCGAGATCGCCCACTTCGGCTCCAGCATCTGGTCGTAGAGGCGGCGGACGACCGGCGCCATCTTGATCGAGACGCGGCCCGAGAGGATGATCAGGTCGGCCTGGCGGGGGGAGGCGCGGAGGGCCTCGGAGCCGAAGCGGGAGAGGTCGTAGCGGGCGGTGACGATCGAGATCGGCGCCTCGATCGCGCAGCAGGCGAGGCCGAAGGTGAGCGGGAAGATCGAGTTCGCCCGCGCGAGATTCAGCATTTTCTCGAACGTGGTCGTGACGACCCGCTCTTCGACGTAGCGCTCGAGGTCCTCACCTTCGAGATCGCCGCGGAGCATGTCGCGCGCGGTGGCCTGGCGGCTCGCGAGGTTGCGGCGCTCTATTTCCAATCCAGGGCCCCCTTCCGCCAGACGTAGACGAAGGCGAGCATCAGCAGGACGACGAAGGTGGCGAGCTCGCCGAGCACGAAGACGCTCGAGGCGCCCCGCATGATCACCCCGACCGGGTAGAGGAAGACGACCTCGATGTCGAAGAGGATGAAGAGCATCGCGATCAGGTAGAAGCTGACGCCGAAGCGGAAGTTCTTCACCGGCTCGACCGGGATGCCCGACTCGTAGGGCTCCTGCTGGCGGCGGGTCGCGTCGGTCGCGCGGACCGGCTTCTTCGGCCCGATCAGGTGGTTCAGGAAGGCGAAGACGCCGCCGACCGTGAGGCCGAGGAAGGCGAAGACGAGGATCGGGAAGTAGGTCTTGAGCACGAAGGTGGTGTGATGTCCGGTTTGGAGGCCCGAGCCGGACCGTCCACGGCCCCTCGGTAACCCTCAGCCGTGCTTTATACAAGCACATTGTGACAACTTGCTACATAGTGATTTTCCGCATCAGCAAGCGGAATTCCGACCCTTTCAGGAGGATTTGAGGCCAAGTGACTATCCGGAAACCCCCACGCACGTCTGGCGGCGCCGCACACTTCGCGGGGCGTCGTCCTCAGTCGGCCAAATGGCTCTGCCATTCGGCCTCCTTGCGTCCTACCCCCGCTCGGTGCGGCACTCGCCAGCCGCACGCGCGGATTTCCGGATAGTCACTAATGGTGGGGCTGCACATCGCCGTCGGGATGCTCGTCATCCTGCTCAACCTCGCCGCCGGCGCGATCGGGGGGTGGGCGTGGTTCAAACTCCGCCCCTCGGTGCCGTTTTGGTACCTGCTCCGCTTCGCCCAGGTCGCCGTCTTCGTGCAGGCGGCGCTCGGTGGCCTGCTCCTGGTCACCAACCACCAGGCGAAGGAAAACCTCCACTACCTCTACGGCATCCTGCCCCTGGTCATCTCCTTCATCGCCGAGGGCGCCCGCCTCGGCGCCGCCCAGCGCGAGCTCGGCGACCTCGACATCGAATCCTTCCCCCCCGAGGCCCAGGACTCGATCGCCATGCAGATCGTCCGCCGCGAGATGGGCATCATGGCCGTCAGCTGCATCGTCATCTTCTTCCTCGCCGTGCGCGCGGCCACCACCAGCGGCCTGTAGCCCTGCCGGCCGGCGCCTCGCGGCGCGGCCATCCCCCTCATGCTTCGGCTGGTTATGAGGGCGATGGCCGCGCCTTGGCCGCCGCTGGCCCTGGAGTCGCCGCCACAGCGGTCGCCGTGGAGGGAAGCCAAGGGACGGGGTGCGACCGCGGTGGGCCCCAGGCCGGTGAGTTCGCAGTTGGCCACAACAGTTGTCGATAACTGCGAACTCACCGGGGCGCGCCGACGGGCGTCAGCCGGTCGGGACGGCTCAGGGTGGGGTGCCGATCAGGGCGTCGAGATTGGCGCGGGTGCGGATCTCGGCGACCGTGCCCTCGACTTCGGCGGGGGCGGGCGGGTGGATGGGGAGGTCGGCGTCGATTTCTTCGTAGCCGTGGCGGTCGAGGGCCGCCTCGAATTCGACGTCGAGGGAGCCGACGTCCTTGGAGCCGGGGAAGGCCGAGGCCGGGGCGTGGAAGGAGTAGCTCGTGACGGCGGCGAAGCGGCCGCCGCCTTCCATCACCGCGGCGCCGCCAGGTTCGGCCTTGATGTCTTCCGCGGCGACGAACAGCTGCTTCAGCTCGGTCTGTTCGCTGTCGAGTTCGCGGAGGAGCTGGGGCGGGATCCGCGCGGTTCTGTAGCGGCCGGCTTCCGAGGTCGCCCAGGCGCGGTTGCCGCTCGCGATCACCTCGCTCGCTTCGCCGCCCCCCGCGCAGCCCACGGTGTAGACCCGCATGTCGAAGCGGGCCGGCCGGCGGTTGTCGACGCCGAGGTCGAGGCAGCCGATCTCTTCCGGTTCGGATTCCCGTTCGAGCTCGAAGAGCACCGAGGCTTCGAAGGAGCGCGCGGCGGTCAGCTTCGCGGCGCCCGCCTGGAGCCGCTTGCGGAGGGCCGATTCGGGTTTCGAGGCGCCCCCGCCACCGCACCCGGCGAGCCCGACGAGCATCGCGACGGCGGCGAGCGCGCCCGCGGTGTTCCCTACTTGTCTATACGGCAGGTTTCGCACACCGGAAGGCGACCTACCCGCCGCCGGCGGCCTAATCGAGCTTGAAGACCGGGTGGTCCGGGGCGATCGCGAGGAGCTCGGCGTCCGAGGACTCGGGGCCGACGCCGCCGAAGAAGGCGCCGACCTCCCACTTCCACTTCTCGAGGTAGGCGCGGAGGATCGGCACGCGCGGCTCGAGCGGGACCTCGGTCGCCTTGAACTCCTCGGTCTGTCGCCCCAGCTTGAGGCGGCCCCCGCCGACGACCCGCATGTTCCGGACCCACTGGGTGTCGCCGCGGGGGGCGACGAGGTAGCGGTCGCCGTCGACCTCGAGGAGGTTCACCGGGGTCGATCGCCACTGTCCCGACTTGCGGCCCTGGACTTCGAGGACGCGCGAGCCCGCGACGCTGAGGCCGACCGCGGTGAGGCCTCTGACGGCGCGGTTGAAGACGTTGCGGGTGAACCAGCCGGGCTCCTGGAAGCGTCTGGCCGGTGGGTCGGGCGGGATCGAGGCGGCGCTCATCTGGCGATTGTGGCACGCGCCGAGGCCGCCGGCGAGGCCCGGGAACCGCTCACATTCCGGTGTAGGGTTGCGCGCGTCCTGGAAGGCGAACACCGATCGGAAACCGATTCGAGGAGGCGGGGGATGCCTGGGAGAGGCGGGGACGAGCGAACAGAGACGCAGCCGTCGTCACGCAACAAGCGCGCCGAGATCGTCGCCGTGGCGACCGAGTACTTCGGCGACAACGGCTACGAAGACACGAAGTGGGCGGACGTCGCGGCGGCGGTCGGGCTGGGCCCGACGGCCCTCTACCACTACTTCGAATCGAAGCAGCAGTGTCTGTTCGAGATCCTGGTGGAAGCGGTCGAGGACGCTCGGGCCGAGTTCCTGCGGTCGGGCCAGGGTGAGTTCGCCGCCGTCTTCCCGGCCGTGGTCCGCCGGAGCTTCGAGCGCAGCGACCGCGAGGCGCGCCGGGCCCGCGTCCTGGTCGCCGAGCAGGGGCTCGTGCGCCATCCGCGCCGGGCCCCGCGCGAGGAGGACGCCCGCCTGCGGGCCTTCGCGCTGCTGAAGGAGTACGAAGCCGGCTGGCGCGACCTGCTCGCGGCGGGAATGGAGGAAGGGGCGATCCCCGCCGTCGACCCCGACCTGCTGTCGCGGGCGGTGATCGGCACCTACAACAGCGTCTGGCGGTGGTATCGGCCTGACGGGCGGCTCGGTCTCGACGAGGTCGCCGACTTCTTCGTGCCGCGGTTGCTGGCGCTGGCGGGCCTGCCCGAGTAGCCTGCGCAGCGTGTTCGACCACGTCGGGATCGAGGTGAGCGACTTCGACGGCTCGCGCGCCTTCTATGAGATGGCGCTGGCGCCCCTCGGGGTCGAGGTTGTGTCCGAGCCCGCACCGGAGATGGTCGGCTTCGGCGCCGAAGGCCGTCCTTCGTTCTGGCTGATGGCCCGCGGCCGCCCCACCGTCCACGGCGTCCACATCGCCTTCCAGGCGCCCGATCGCGACGCCGTCGACACCTTCCACGCCGCCGGCCTCGCCGCGGGCGGCACCGACAACGGCGCCCCCGGCCCCCGCCCGCTCTACCACGCCTCCTACTACGGCGCCTTCGTGTTGGACCCGGACGGGAACAACATCGAGGCCGTCTGCCACACCGCTGACTGAGCGGGGATCCGGCGCTCCGGCGCGGTTCGGAAGCGCTCTGGAAAGGGTCTCGGCGGCGGGAAAGCTCGCGATCGGCGCCAAACAATATGATCCGCGCCGCGTGCGTCCGAAACCGATGATCCTGATAGCCGCGGCGATCGCCGCCGCCCTCGGCATCTCCGCCTGCGGGTACGGCGAACAGGGCCTGGCGGTGAAGCAGAGCGAACCCACCTACAACGGGGCCGTCCTCTTCGCCCAGCACTGCTCCGGCTGCCACACGCTCACCGCGGCCGGCACGCAGGGCAGCGGCAACCGCGGCGAGCGCACCCAGGGGCCGAACCTGGACCAGCGCGAAGAGAGCCCCGAAGACGTGATGTTCGCGATCCAGAACGGTGGCTTCTCCGGCGCGATCATGCCGCAGAACATCGTCGTCGGGAAGGAAGCCGAAGAGGTGGCGGAATTCGTCGCCAAGTACGCGGGCGCCAACGCCAAGGAAGCGTCTCGCCCCGGCCAGAAGACCGGTCCGCCGCCTCCGTAGGGCGTCGCGAATGCTTGACCTGAAGCTGCTCCGCGCCGACCCCGAGCGGGTCAAGGCGGCTCTGGCGCGGCGTGGCGCGGGTGGCGAGGTCGACGAGCTGCTGGCCCTGGACGCGCGCCGGCGCGAGCTGCTGCCCCAGGTGGAGGACGCGCAGGCGGAGCGCAACGCCGCCTCCAAGCGGATCGGCGAGATCAAACGCGAGGGCGGCGACGCCGACGCGGAGATCGCCGCGGTCGGCCGGCTGCGCGAGACGATCGACGCCGGCAAAGCGGAGTTGGAGACGATCGAGGGCGCGCTCCGCGAGCTGACCCTGGCGCTCCCGAACATTCCCGACGACGACGCCCCCGACGGGGCGGCCGAGGAGGACGCGGTGGTGATCCGCGAGGTCGGCGCGCCGCCCAACTTCGACTTCGAGCCGCGCGACCACCTCGAGATCGGCACCGCGCTCGGCCTGATCGACATGGAGACGGCGGCGCGGCTCTCCGGCTCGCGCTTCGCCTACCTGAAGGGGGACCTGGTGCTGCTCGAGCTGGCGCTGGTCCGCTTCGCGATCGACATCGTCCGGGCCGAGGGCCACGAGCCGGTCGTGCCGCCCGTCCTGGTCCGCGAAGAGGCGCTGGTCGGGACCGGCTTCCTCCCCGAGGCGCGCGAGCAGATCTACGAGGTCGAGAAGGACGACCTCTTCCTCACCGGAACCTCCGAGGTCGCCCTGGCGGGCCTGCACGCCGACCAGATCCTCGAGGCCGACCAGCTGCCGCTCCGCTACTGCGCCTTCTCGACCTGCTTCCGGCGGGAGGCGGGCGCCGCCGGCCGCGACACGCGCGGGATCTTCCGCGTCCACCAGTTCGACAAGGTGGAGATGTTCTCGTTCGTCGCGCCCGCCGAGTCGAAGGGCGAGCACGAGCGGCTGCTGGCGATCGAGGAGCGCGTCCTCGGCAAGTTGGAGATTCCATACCGAGTCGTCAACATCCCGGTCGGCGATCTCGGTGCCCCGGCGGCGAAGAAGTACGACTGCGAGGCCTGGATCCCGTCCCAGGGCCGCTATCGCGAGCTCACCTCATGCTCGAATACCACCGATTACCAGGCACGACGCCTCGGTTGTAGGTATCGGCCCGGTAACGGAGAATCACCAGAGGCGGTGCATACGCTCAACGGGACCGCAACGGCGGTAGGAAGGACGATCATCGCCTTGATCGAGAACCGACAGGAAGCCGACGGGAGCTTCTCGATACCTAATTCTTTGCATCAATACGGCGCGCCTGAAAGAATTTCGCCCCGATGAGCACCACCGTTCGAGAGGCCCGCCGCGTCGTCCTCTGTGACGACCACGAGATCGTCCGCGAGGCGATCAAGGCGCGGATGTCCGATTCGAGCGTGGTGGAGATCGTCGGCGAGGCGAGCAACGGGCGCGATGTCGTCGACGTGGTCAAGGAGCTCGAGCCCGATGTCCTGATCATCGACGTCGAGTTGCCCAAGCGCGACGGGATCGAGGCGACCCGCGAGGTGCTGAAGGTGCGCCCGCGGACCAAGGTCATCATCTTCACCGCCCATGCCCAGCCCGACCTGCTGGCGCTGGCGCTGCGCGCCGGGGCGAGCGGCTACGTGCTGAAGTCGGCGCCCGCCGAGGACATCGCCAAGGCGGTCAAGGCGGTGACCGGCGGCGGCACGTTCCTGGGCGGCGACTTCGCCGGCGGCAAGCCGTCGGAGGTCGAGAAACTGCTCGAGCTCTCACCGCGGGAGCGGCAGATCCTCGAGCTGCTCGCCGAGGGGCTGCGGGTGAAAGAGATCGCCGAGCGGCTGCAGCTGAGCCCGGCGACCGTTCACACCCACGTGCGCAACGCGATCGCCAAGCTCGAGGTGGACACCCGGACCGAGGCGGTCGCGTTGGCCGTCAAGTTCAGCTATCTCGGGGCTGGGGGGACGGCTTGAAGTCCAGCGCGCAGCCGTTGATGCAGTAGCGCATCCCGCCGCGGTCGCGCGGGCCGTCGTCGAAGACGTGCCCGAGGTGCGCGTCGCAGTTCTTGCAGACGACCTCGGTGCGGGCCATGAACAGGCTCTTGTCGGGGCGCAATTCGACGTGCTCGAGGTTGGCGGGCTCGGTGAAGCTGGGCCAGCCGGTGCCCGAGTCGAACTTGGTGTCGGCGCTGAAGAGCTCGGTGCCGCAGCAGACGCACTCGTAGCTCCCGGCGGCGTGGTTGTCCCAGTAGGGAC
This sequence comes from Actinomycetota bacterium, assembly GCA_018268675.1. Taxonomy (GTDB): domain Bacteria; phylum Actinomycetota; class Thermoleophilia; order Solirubrobacterales; family 70-9; genus VAYN01. The sequence goes on along the minus strand of JAFDWB010000072.1, from coordinate 14,508 downwards.
CGGTGAAGGCGCGCTCGGTGCCCGCGCGGCGGGTGACCTCGTACTGCTTCGGGGTCAGCTCCTGGCGCCACTGCTCGTCGGTTTTCTCCACTTTGGTGGCCATAAGGTCCTTTCTCCGTTCGTCTTTGGTCAAAGGTTACGGCGTGCTCCTTACGAGCTGGTGACGTCGGCCGGGGCGGGGCGCGCCTAGGATGGCGCCGTGTCCGCCTTCTACGAGCGCGACGGCGCGGGGTTCGTCGCCACCAGCCTGACCCGGGGGCCCTGGGACCCCGACTCCCAACACGCCGGACCGCCGGCGGCGCTGCTCGGGTGGGCGCTCGAGGGCCTGCCGGAAGCGGTGGACTTCCAGGTCTGCCGGGTCACCTTCGAGATCCTGCGGCCGATTCCGATCGGGCCGGTGGCGGTGGAGGCGCGGATCGTGCGGCCGGGGCGGCGGGTGCAGATGCTGGAGGCCGAGCTGCGGGTCGGGGGTGAGGTGCTGATGCTGGCGCGGGCGTGGCGCCTGCGGAAGGCGCCGGTCGAGTTGCCCGCCGAGGCGGTGGCGATCCCGCCCGGCCCGCCGCTGCCCGGCGACGGTGCCCCGATCGACTACTTCGACACCGGCGCGAGCGAGGGCTACCACACCGCGGTGGACTTCCGGTTCGTCGCCGGCGCCTTTCAGGAGATCGGTCCGGGGACGGCGTGGCTGCGGATGCGCCACCCGCTGGTCGGCGGGGAGGAGCCCTCAGCCCTGCAGCGGGTCCTGATCGCCGCCGATGTCGGCAACGGGATCAGCGCGGCGATCGATTTCCATCGCTTCTTCTTCATCAACGTCGACATCACCGTGCACCTCGAGCGGCTGCCGGAGGGCGAGTGGATCTGCCTCGACGCCGTCACCCTGCCGCGCCCGAGCGGCAACGGCACCGCCGAGGCGGTCCTGGGCGACGAGCGGGGCCGCCTCGGCCGCGCCCTGCAGACCCTGCTCGTCGCCGAGCGTTGAGTCGGGGCGGGGCGAACCGCCGCCCTGGCCGGCTGACGCCCGGCGGCGCGGCCATCCCCCTCATGCTCCGGCCGGCTATGAGGGCGATGGCCGCGCCCTGGCCGGCACCCGCCCGGTGCGTTCGCAGTTGGCCACAACAGTTGTGGATAAGTGCGAACTCATCGGGGCCCGTGCCCTCCTCGTCACCGGATACGCGCGAGGGGCGCCCGTCCCGCCCTCCTAGCCGCCGAATCGGAGGGTGGGACGGGCGCGCCGACGGGCGTCAGCTTGACCGCTACGCGACCAGGGCGGCGAGGTTCGCCACGGTCAGGTCGGGCGTCACGGCCGCTGCCGCGGGGTCCTCGGAGCCGCCGTCGGAGCCGCTCGTGCCGCTGAGGACGAGGATCGTGGAGAGGCCGGCGGCGTGGCCGCCGACGATGTCGGAGGAGAGGCGGTCGCCGATCATCGCCACGCGCCTGGCGCCCGGGATGCGGGAGAGGGCGAGGTCGAAAAGGTGGCGCTCGGGCTTGCCGCCGATCTCGGCCACCTTGCCCGAGCAGACTTCGACCGCCGCCAGGATCGCCCCCGTGCCCGGCCACTCGCCGCCCGGCATCGGCATCGTCGCGTCGTGGCTGGTGGCGACGAGGGCGGCGCCCGCGTCGAGCGCCCGCTTCGCCGCGAGCAGGTGCGCGTAGGCGAAGTCCCGCCAGCCGGAGACGACGACCACGCCCGCCTCGGTCGGCGCCTCGAAGTCGACCAGGCGCAGACCTTCGCCCGCGACCAGCTCGTGCAGCGGCTCGAAGCCCAGCACCAGCGCGCCGCCGCCCGGCCCGGCCGCCGCCGCCGCCAGCCGCGCCACCGTGATCCCGGCGGTGACGATCCGCTCGGCCCCCACCTCGACCCCCAGCCCGCGCAGCCGCTCCGCGTACTCCGCGGGCCGCCTGCTCGGGTTGTTGGTGACGAAGACGAGCTCCTTGCCCGCCGCCAGCATCGTCGCCAGCGCCTCCGGCGAGCCGGGCACCGGCTCGCGCCCGGTCCAGACGACCCCGTCGAGGTCGACCAGGAAGCCGTCGAAGTCGTCGATCAGCGGCACGGACGCTCCAGCGTATTGCCCGCTACCGTGCGGGGGCGTGACCACCGAAGACGGAAAGGTCGTAGTCGCCGAGGACCTAACCAAGGTCTACGGCTCCGGGGACACCGAGGTTGTCGCCCTCGCCGGCGTCACCACCGCCTTCGACCGCGACCGCTTCACCGCGATCATGGGCCCGTCGGGCTCCGGCAAGTCGACGCTGATGCACATCCTCGCCGGCCTCGACACCCCGACCGCGGGGACGGTGATCCTCGACGGGATCGAGATCACCGGGCTCGACGACGGCGCGCTGACCCGCCTGCGCCGCGACAAGCTCGGCTTCGTCTTCCAGTTCTTCAACCTGCTGCCGGTGCTGACCGCGGAGGAGAACCTGGTGCTGCCGCTCTCGATCGCGGGCCGCAGGCCGGACCAGGAGTGGGTCGACCAGCTGATCCTCACGGTGGGGCTGGAGGACCGGCGCACGCACCGTCCGAGCGAGCTCTCCGGCGGCCAGCAGCAGCGGGTCGCGGTCGCCCGCGCGCTGGTCTCGAAACCGGCGGTGGTGTTCGCCGACGAGCCGACCGGCAACCTCGACTCGAAGGCGAGCGCCGACGTCCTCGACCTGCTCCGCCGCGCCGTCGACGAGTTCGATCAGACCGTGGTGATGGTCACCCACGACCCGGTCGCCGCCGCCCACGCCGACCGCCTGATCACCCTGCGCGACGGCCGGATCGTCCACGACGGGGCTCCGGGCGGCGCCGACGACGTGATCGAGCTGATGAAGCAGCTCGACTAGGACGTGACCAAGCTCGCGCTGAAGAGCATCTGGGCGCGCAAGGTGCGCGCGTTCGCGACCTCGCTGGCGGTGATCCTCGGCGTCGCCTTCATCGCCGGCTCCTACGTCCTCACCGACACGATCTTCGCCGCCTTCGACGAAATCTTCAGCGAGTCGCTGCACGGGACGGCGGTCGTGATCACCGCCCAGAATCCGGTCAAGCAGGAAACCCGCGAAGTGCCGACGGTCCCCGCCTCCTACCTGGCGAAGGTGCAGGGCGTCCCGGGGGTGAAGGAGGCGGCCGGGGCGATCTTCACGCCGGGTGGCCTCTTCGATGCGGAAGACAAGGCGATCGGGACGAAATTCGCGCCGAAGTTCATCTCCTCGACGCTGCCGAAGGGCCTTGAGTCGCTCACCTACGTGGACGGCCACAGACCGCGCGGGCCGGGCGAAGCCTCGCTCGACAAGGCGGCGGCCGAATCGGCGGGACTGGGGATCGGCGACACGCTGAAGATCATCGGCGCCGGGCGGGTCGAGCCGTTCAAGCTCGTCGGCCTGACCCAGCTCGGCCAGGCGTCCTTCGGCGGCGCCTCGATCGCCCAGGTGACGCTGCCGATCGCCCAGCAGCTGACCCACAAGCGCGGGCGCTTCGACCAGATCTCGGTCGCCTCCGCGCCCGGCGTGTCCGCGGTGGCGCTGAAAAGGCGGATCGAAAAGGTGCTGCCGCTCTCGGCGCGGGTCGAGACGGCGAAGGAAAAAGCCGCCCGCAGCACCGAAGAAATCCGCGAAGGCCTCGGCTTCCTGCAGACGATCCTGCTCGTCTTCGGCTACGTCGCGGTGCTCGTCGGCGCCTTCATCATCTTCAACACCTTCTCGATCACGGTCGCCCAGCGGGTCTCCGAGTTCGGGGTGCTGCGCACGCTCGGCGCCTCGCGGCGGCAGATCCTCGGCTCGGTGCTGCTGGAAGCGGCGGCGATCGGGCTCGTCGGCGCGGTCGTCGGGTTGGCGGGCGGCTACGCGGTCGCCGCCGGGCTGCGGGCGCTCTTCACCGCGATCGGCTTCGGCCTGCCGACCACCGGCCTGGTGATGGAGGCGCGCACGGTGATCGTCTCGGTGCTCGTCGCCTTCCTCGTCACCTTCGTCTCGGCGTTGGTCCCGGCCTTCCGCTCGACCCGGGTGCCGCCGATCGCCGCCCTCCACGCCTTCACCCCGTCGCCAAGCCGGCGTCGCCGCGTCGCCCGGTTCGCGATCGCCGCGATCCTCGGCGCGGTCGGGATCGCGCTCGTCGTCGCCGGGCTCGCCGGCGGTGGCGGGGTCGGTGCCCGGGCGGCGCGGATCGGCGGCGGCGGCCTCGCGGTCGTGGTCGCCGTCTCGCTCTTCAGCCCGACGCTGGTGCGGCCGCTCGCCGACGTCGCCGGGTGGCCGCTCGAGCGGGTCCGCCACCTCACCGGCCGCCTCGCCCGCGAGAACGCGAAGCGCAGCCCCGGCCGCACCGCGATCACCGCCGCGGCGCTGATGATCGCCCTCGCCCTGGTCACCTTCATCACCGTCTTCGCCTCCGGCCTGAAGAGCTCGGTCGCCACCGTGATCGACGAAAATTTCGCCGGCGGCCTGGTGATCGAGAACTCCGACGGCTTCTCGCCGATCCCGGCCGGGGCCGCGTTCGCCGCGGCGAAAGTGCCCGGGGTGAAGAGCGTGGCGACGATCCGCACCGCCGAAGCCGACGTGCTCGGCGGGAGCGGCGGCACCGTCAAAGTGAACGGGCCGACGCCGAACATCGAAGAAGGGGTCGACATCGAATGGCTCGCGGGCGGACCGGCGAGGCTGCGGCACCTGGCCGACGACGAAGCGATCGTCTCCGACTCCTTCGCGCGCGAAAACGGCCTCGAAGTGGGGAGCAAGTTCACGCTGCTGAGCCAGACGGGGGCGCGGCCGAGGCTCACGGTCGCGGGGGAATTCGAATCGAAGCTGGGGGTGTTCGGGAGCGTTCTCGTCACCCAGAAGCTGATGGCGGACGCCTTCCGCCAGACCAAGGACACCACCGACTTCGTGATCCTCGAACCGCACGCCGACGCCGCCAAGGTGCAGACGCTCCTCACCCTCGGTGCCGAACGCGCCTTCCCCACCGCCGAAGTCCTGAACCAGGGCGAACTGCGCGAAGAACGCGAAAAGCAGATCGACTCGATCGTGCAGCTCTTCTACCTGCTGCTCGGACTCGCCGTCGTCATCTCCTTGATCGGCGTCGCCAACACGCTCGGCCTCTCGATCTACGAGCGCACGCGGGAGCTCGGCATGCTGCGCGCGATCGGCATGTCGCGGCGGCAGGTGCGGACGATGATCCGCTACGAGGCGGTGATCACGGCGCTGATCGGGGCGATGCTCGGGCTGGTGCTCGGCGTCGTCTTCGCCGCGCTGATCGCGCAGCCGCTGAAGCAGGAAGGGTTCACGCTCTCCTACCCGGTCGGGACGCTGGTCGGGATCCTCGTGCTGGCGGGGCTCGCCGGCGTCGTGGTGGCGATCGTCCCCGCCCGTCGCGCCTCTCGCCTCGACGTGCTGGAATCGCTCCAGTACGAGTAGCGCACGTCTAGGCTCCCTGCAATGTCCGCATTTCGGCTCTCGCCCAAGCCGCCCTCGATGGCGCTCGGCGCCCTCGTCGCGATTGTCGTCGTCGCGATCGGCACCGCGGTCGTGGCGGCGCTCGAAACGATCGCCGACCCGGTCTCGTTGGGGATCGTCTTCATCCCCGGGGTGCTCCTGATGGCCACCGTCTGGGGCCTCTGGATGGGGATCGGCACCGCCGTCCTCAGCGCGCTCGCCTTCAACTTCTTCTACCTGCCACCGCTGCGCAAGCTGACGATCAACGCCCAGCACGACATCGTCGCCCTGGTCGTGTTCGTGATCGTCGCGATCGCCAGCGGCACCCTGGCGGAGCTGGCGCGGGCGCGCGCCGCCGAGTCCGAGCGCCGTCGCGAAGAGGCCGACCGGGCGCTGGAGGAGGCCGCGGCGCTCGCCGCCGAGCGCGACCGGATGCGCGAAGAGGCGATCGAGGCGGAGGCCCTGCGCCGCTCCGACGAGCTGAAGACGGCGCTGCTCCGCTCGGTGTCCCACGATCTGCGGACGCCGCTGACCGCGATCATCGCCGCCGGCGCGGCGCTCGACTCGCCCAGCGTCACCGACGCCGAGCGCCACGAGCTGAGCGACGCGGTGGTCGACGGCGGGCAGCGGCTCTCGCGGCTGGTCGAGAACCTGCTCGATGTCTCGCGGCTCGAATCGGGGAAAGCGGAGCCGCATCGCGAGCCGGTCGAGCTCGGCGACCTGCTGGCGGCGGCGCGCGAATCGATCGGGCCTTATGGGGAGCAGGTGCGCCTCGCGCTGGACGACGACCTGCCGCCGCTGCGCGCCGACCCGTCCCAGCTCGAGCGCGCCTTCGCCAACCTGCTCGAGAACGCGGTCGTCCACGGCGAGGGCCAGCCGGTGCTGGTCCGCTCGCGGCTGGTCGGGCCGCGGCTGGTGGTGCGGGTGGTCGACCGCGGGCCGGGGATCCCCGAGAACCTGCGCGAGCGGATCTTCGAACCGTTCTACCGCCGCGGCGGCAGCGGGTCCGGGTCGGGGTTGGGCCTGGCGATCGCGCGCGGCTTCATCGAGGCCAACGGCGGCGAGGTCGAGGTCGAGTCCCTGCCCGGGCAGGGATCGAGCTTCGTCGTCACCTTCGGGGCGCCGGCGTGAGCGACGCCCGCATCCTGGTCTGCGACGACGAGCCGCAGATCCTGCGCGCGCTGCGGGTGATCCTGCGCGACGCGGGCTACGAGGCGGTGACCGCCTCGACCGGCGAGGAGGCGCTCGACCTGGCGGCGGTGAAACCGCCCGAGGCGGCGATCCTCGACCTGATGCTGCCGGACATCGACGGGGTGGAAGTGACGCGCCGCCTGCGCGAGTGGACGCAGATCCCGATCCTCGTCCTCTCGGCGGTTGGCGAGGAGGACCGCAAGGTCGAGGCGCTGGCGGCCGGCGCCGACGACTACGTCACCAAGCCGTTCGGCCCCCGCGAGCTGGTCGCCCGCCTCCAGGCAGTCCTCCGCCGCGCGGCCCCCGAAGGGTCGGAGCCGAAGATCGTCGCCGACGGACTCGAGGTCGACCTCGCCGCCCGCACCGTCGAACGCGACGGCGAGTTGATCCACCTCACCCCGACCGAGTTCAACCTCCTCCGCACCCTCGCCCGCAACCGCGGCCGCCTGATGACCCACCGCGCCCTCCTGGTCGAGGTCTGGGGCCTCGAGTACGAAGACGACTTCCAGGTCCTCCGCGCCCACATCGCCAACCTGCGCCGCAAGATCGAGCCCCCCGACGGCCCGAAGTACATCAAGACCGATCCCGGCGTCGGCTACCGCTTCGCGGGGTAGGCCGCCCGCCGCCCGACGCGGGCGTCGGGGAGACCCGGCCTTCCGGTGTTCCTTACTTGCACATATGGCAAGTATGGAACACCGCAGGGGCCCGAGCCAAACCCGCGGATAGCGCGGCGAAGTGCGAACTCACCTGGGAGGCGGCAGCCGGCTACGGGCTGAACCCTTGCTCCGTCTTCACACGATCTGAATAGGCGGCGGGCGGAACTTCATGCGGCCTTGACGGGTGGGGGCGCAGGATGCTTCTGTGCTCCTTCTCGCCAACATCTTCCCCGGCGGCGGCAGTCCCTTGGCGGACGTGTTCTCGATCGCGTTGGCGATCGGGATGTTCGCGCTCCTCTACTGGCTGATCGCGCTGATCGACCGGATATGAGCGCGCTCGTCAGCACCCCGGTGGCGACCTTGTCGGTCGCGGACGTGTTCGGGCTGGTCGTGTCGTTCGTGGTGTGCGTGTACCTCGTCTACGCCTTGATCCGCGGGGAGAACCTGTAGGTGTTCGAGGGCTACGTACAGATCGCGATCTTCGTCATCGTCCTGGTCGCGCTGATCAAGCCGCTGGGCATCTACCTGGCGCGGGTGTTCAACGACGAGCGGGTCTTCCTGAGCCCGGTCTTCGGCCCGATCGAGCGCGGCGCCTACCGGGTGCTGCGGGTGAGGCCCGATGACGAAGGCCAGGACTGGAAGCGGTACGCACGCAGCCTGATCGTCTTCTCGCTGCTCTTCTGGATCCTCCTGTACCTGATCCTGCGGACCCAGGGCATCCAGCCGTTCAACCCCGAAGGGTTCCACTCCGGGCCCTGGGACCTCAGCTTCAACACCACCTCCTCCTTCCTCACCAACACCAACTGGCAGTACTACGGCGGCGAAGCGACGCTTACGTACTTCGCCCAGATGGCGGGTCTCGCGGTGCAGAACTTCGTCTCCGCGGCGGTCGGGATCGCCGTGCTCGTGGCGCTGATCCGCGGCATCGTCAGCCGCTCGGGCAGGTCGCTCGGCAACTTCTGGCAGGACCTGGTCCGGATCAACCTCTACGTGCTGCTGCCGATCTCGGTGGTCGGGGCGCTGTTCCTGGTCTCCCAGGGGGTGATCCAGAACCTCAGCCACGCGACCGTGATCCACACCCTCTCGGGCGGCACCCAGATCCTCGCCCAGGGCCCGGTCGCCTCCCAGGAGGTGATCAAGGAGCTCGGCACCAACGGCGGCGGCTTCTTCAACGTCAACTCCTCCTACCCGTTCGAGAACCCCAGCGGCCTCACCAACTTCGTCGAGATGTTGCTGATCCTGGTGATCCCGGCGGCGCTCACCTACACCTACGGGCGCATGGTCGGCAGCCAGCGGCAGGGCTGGGCGATCTTCGCGGCGATGTTCGCGCTGTTCATCGCCGGGGTGATCGTCGTCTACATGGCCGAGCAGCACGGCACCCCGGCCGAGCACGCGGCCGGCCTCAACACCCACGCCTTCCATGGCTCGACCGGCGGCAACATGGAGGGCAAGGATCAGCGCTACGGAATCGCCGGCACCTCACTGTGGGCGGCGATCACCACCGTGACCTCGTGCGGGGCCGTCAACGGTGCCTTCGAGTCCCTCACCGGGATCGGCGGCACGGTCCCGTTCGCCAACCTCGGCTTCAGCGAGGTGATCTTCGGCGGCGTCGGCACCGGCCTCTACTCGATGCTCCTCTACGTCATCCTCGCCGTCTTCATCGGCGGCCTGATGGTCGGCCGCACCCCCGAGTACCTGGGCAAGAAGATCCAGGCGCGCGAGATCAAGCTCGTCTCGCTCGCCGTCCTCTTCACCCCGCTGGCGGTGCTGCTCTCCGCGGGCGCCGCCTCGGCGACCGAGCTCGGCAAACGCTCGATCTATGCCGGCATCAACCCGAGCGGCTTCTCGGAGAACCTCTACGCCTACCTCTCCCAGGCGAACAACAACGGCTCCGCCTGGGCGGGTTACACCGGCTTCGTCCAGCCGCACGCGCCCGGCAACGTCGGCGCCTACGGGATCACCTTCGCGAACCTCCTCGGCGGCGTCGTGATGCTGGCCGCGCGCTTCGCCCCGATCCTCTTCGTCCTCGCCGTCGCCGGCGCCCTGGCGGGCAAGAAGGTGTCACCTGCCGGCCTCGGCACGATGCGCACCGACAACCCGACCTTCGTCTTCCTCCTGATCGGGATCGTGATCCTGGTCGGCGCCCTCACCTTCTTCCCGGCGATCCTGCTCGGCCCGGTCTCCAACGGCCTCACCGCGAGGTTGTTCCCATGACCCGAGGACTGCGCAAGGACCTCCTCACCGGGGCGATCGCGATCGTCACCATGACCATCGTCCTCGGCCTGATCTACCCGCTGGTGATCACCGGGATCTCGCAGGTGCTGTTCCCCGGTGCCGCCAACGGCTCGCAGGTCTCGCTCGACGGCAAGGTCGTCGGCTCCCGCCTGATCGGCCAGGAATTCAAGGGCAAGGGCTACTTCCACTCCCGCCCCTCGGCGACCGGTTACTCCGGCGACGTCACCTTCTTCGGCAACGGCGGCCCGAACAGTGTGGAAGTCCGCGAAGAAATTCGGGAAGAACTCGCCGCCTACCTGAAGCTGAACAAACCGTACGACCCGTCGCTGACCCGCTCCCAGATCCCGGTCGACGCCGTCACCCAGTCCGCCTCCGGCGTCGACCCCGACATCTCCGAAGCGAACGCGCAGATCCAGGCGCACCGGGTCGCCGCGGTCCGCCACCTCCCGCTGAGCAAGGTCGAAGAGCTGATCTCCCAGAACACCGAAAGCCGCTCGCTCGGCGTCCTCGGCGAGCCGGGCGTGAACGTGCTCGAACTCAACATCGCGCTGGAAAGGGAAGCACCGCTCCGATGACCGACGAGAAGCCACGCTCGCTCTTCGACCGGGAGATCCTCCGCCCGGCGATCTGGGAGTCGGTGACCAAGCTCGACCCGCGGGTGCAGGTCCGCAACCCGGTCATGTTCGTGGTCGAGATCGGCGGCGCGATCACCACCGTCGGCTGGCTGATCCAGGTGTTCGGCGGCGAAAGCCTCGGTGGCGGCCACGAACCGGCCTGGTTCACCTTCACCGTGTCGCTCTGGCTCTGGCTGACCGTGATCTTCGCCAACCTCGCCGAGGCGCTCGCCGAGGGACGCGGCCGCGCCCAGGCGGCGAGCCTCCGCGCGATGCGCACCGAGGCGAGCGCGAAGATGCGCGACGGCACCGAGAAGGCGGCCTCCGAACTGGTCCGCGGCGACATCGTCGTGGTCGAAGCGGGGGAGGGCATCCCCGGCGACGGCACCGTGATCGAAGGGATCGCCTCGGTCGACGAGTCGGCGATCACCGGCGAGTCGGCGCCGGTGATCCGCGAGGCGGGCGGCGACCGCTCCGCCGTCACCGGTGGCACCCGCGTGCTCTCCGACCGGATCGTCGTCGAAATCACCCAGGAACCGGGCGGCTCCTTCCTCGACCGGATGATCTCCCTGGTCGAGGGCGCCTCGCGCCGCAAGACCCCGAACGAGATCGCGCTCGGCATCCTGCTCGCCGGGCTGACCCTGGTCTTCATCCTCGTCGTCGTCAGCCTGCGCCCGTTCGCGCTCTTCGCCGGCACCGAACTCTCCGAGACGACGCTGATCGCGCTGCTGGTGGCGCTGATCCCGACCACGATCGGGGCGTTGCTCTCGGCGATCGGCATCGCCGGTATGGACCGCCTGGTGCGGCGCAACGTGCTCGCGCTGTCGGGCCGCGCGGTCGAGGCCTCCGGCGACTGCGACGTCCTTCTCCTCGACAAGACCGGCACGATCACGCTCGGCAACCGCGAGGCGGTCGAGTTCATCCCGATGCCCGGGGTCGGCCAGCAGGAGTTGGCCGAGGCGGCGCAGGTGTCCTCGCTCGCCGACGAGACCCCGGAGGGGCGCTCGATCGTCGTCCTCGCGAAGGAGAAGTTCGGCATCCGCGAGCACGACTTCGACGGCCAGGAGCCGACCTTCGTCCCGTTCAGCGCCGAGACGCGGATGAGCGGGGTCGACTTCAACGGCACCCAGCTGCGGAAGGGCGCGGGCGACGCGATCGCCCAGTGGATCGTCACCGGGGGCGGCCACGCGCCGCCGGAGCTGCGGGCCGAGCTCGACCGCATCGGCCGCGAAGGCGGCACCCCGCTGGCGGTCGCCCGCGACGAGCGCGTGCTCGGCGTCGTCTACCTCAAAGACATCGTCAAGGAAGGCATGAAAGCCCGCTTCGACCAGCTGCGCGCGATGGGCATCCGCACGATCATGGTCACCGGCGACAACAAACTCACCGCGGCGAAGATCGCCGAAGAGGCGGGCGTCGACGACTTCCTCGCCGAAGCGACGCCGGAGCGCAAGCTGGAGCTGATCAAGGAACAGCAGGCCGACGGGCGGCTGATCGCGATGACCGGGGACGGGACGAACGACGCCCCCGCGCTGGCCCAGGCCGACGTCGGCGTGGCGATGAACACCGGCACCCAGGCGGCGCGCGAGGCGGGCAACATGGTCGACCTCGACTCCAATCCGACGAAGCTGATCGAGATCGTCGAGGTCGGCAAGCAGCTGCTGATCACCCGCGGCGCCCTCACCACCTTCTCGATCGCCAACGACGTCGCCAAGTACTTCGCGATCCTGCCCGCGATGTTCGCCGCGACCTGGGCGGCGAGCGGCCAACAGGGTCCGCTCCACTCGCTGAACATCATGAACCTGGGGACGCCGCACTCGGCGATCCTCTCGGCGGTCATCTTCAACGCCCTGATCATCCCGCTGCTGATCCCCCTGTCGCTGAAAGGGGTGCGCTACCGGGCGATCGGCGCGACCGCGCTGCTGCGGCGGAACATCCTCATCTACGGGCTCGGCGGCCTGATCGTCCCCTTCGTCGGGATCAAGCTGATCGACCTGGTCGTCCACAACCTGCTGGGGGCGTGATGCGGGCGCGCCGTGACCTCGGCGTCCCGGTCTACTGTCGTGAGGTGGTGATGGCCCGTGCGGAACGTCGACGACGGGCGCTCTGAGGGAGTGCCGGTGAGCGCCGATCGGGCCCCTGAGCCGCCCGCGGTCCCGGCGGGTCCCCCCGGCCACTACAAGATCTTTCTCGGCATGGCGGCCGGGGTCGGCAAGACCTACCGGATGCTGCAGGAGGGGCACGCCGAACTGGCGGCCGGGCGGGACGTGGTGATCGGCTACCTCGAGCCCCACGATCGGCAGGAGACGAGCGAGCAGGCGCGCGGGCTCGAGGCGGTCCCCCGGCGCGAGGTCGCGATCCGGGGCGGCGGGACGGTGGCGGAGATGGACCTGCCGGCGCTGCTCGCGCGCCGCCCCGAGCTGGCGCTGATCGACGAGCTCGCTCACACCAACCCGCCGGGGCTCGAGCACGGCAAGCGCTACGAAGACATCGCCGCGGTGCTCGCCGCCGGCATCGACGTCTTCTCGACCGTCAACGTCCAGCACCTCGAGTCCCTGAACGACCAGATCGCCGAGCTGACCGGGGTGCGGGTGCGGGAGACGGTGCCCGACCTGCTGCTCGCCGACGCCGACGAGGTTGTGCTGATCGATCTCACCCCGGAGGCGCTGATCGCCCGTCTGCAGGCGGGGAAGGTCTACGCCTCGGGGAGCATCGACGCGGCCCTGAACAACTTCTTCAAGATCGAGAACCTGGCGGCGCTGCGCGAGGTCAGCCTGCGGCAGGTGGCCGAGGACGTCGAGTCGAAGCGGCTCGTCCACACCGTCGTCGAGGAGCTCGGCACGCGCGAGCAGGAACGGGTCGCCGACGACACCGCGAAGGCGGTGGGAGAGCGGCTCCTGGCGCTGGTGCGACCGCAGCCGAGCGCGCAGCGCCTGGTGCGGCGGGCATGGCGCTCGGCGCAGCGGCTGGGGACCGACCTCGACCTGCTCTGGGTGAAGCCGCCGTCGCTGCGGATCGAGGGCGAGGTCGAGCGCCAGGTGACGGCGCTGCGGCGCCTCGCCTCGGTGCTCGGCACGACGCTGCTGATCGAGGAGCACGACGATGTCGTCGCGGCCGCCGCCCGGGTGGCGCGGGAACGCGGCAGCACCTACATCATGGTCGGCGAGGCGCCGCCGCCGAAGGGCCTGGCGCGCCTGCGCGAACCGCTGCCGCAGCGGCTGATGCGCGCGACGGCGCCGGGCGTCGACGTCCGCATCGTCGCCAACCGGGGCAAGCGGGAAAACGGGCCGTCGTGATCGCCGCGATTCGGATCGAGCACGTGCTGATCGGGGTCGCGCTCGTCCTCGGGCTGGTGGGGGGCTTCTTCTTCGCCCGCTCTCGGTCCGGGCGCCGGGCGCCGGCCGAACCCGACGCGGTCCGGCACATCCTCCTGCCCTTCACCGGCACCGAGATCTCCCGCCGCGCGGTCGACGCGGCGCTCCGCCTCGCCCGCGCCGAGGGCGCCACCCTGATGCCCGCCTACCTCGCCGAGGTCCCCAAGAGCCTGCCGCTCGACTGCTCGATCCCCGAACAGGCCGCCACGGCGATGGCGATGCTGGAGGCGATCGAACAGCAGGCGGGCGCCAAAGGCGTCCCGGTCGACGCCCGGATCGAGCGCGGCCGCACCTACCGCCACGCCCTCGCCCGCCTCCTCGCCGAGGAGGACTTCGACCGCGTCGTCGTCTCCGCCGGCGCCACCGGCGCCCAGGGCCTCTCCGGCGCCGACCTCGTCTGGCTCCTGGACCGCGCCCCGGTCGAGGTGATGATCCTCCGCCCCGGCCCCGAGGACCACCGCATGGTCGTGCCGGTGGACGAGGATGGTGTGAAGGTGCCGACGTAGGGACGCGAGGCGCCTGCAAGAGCCGCGGATGCCGTGCCGACCCGGGCAAGCTGAGGTCGGCCCGGCATCCGCGGCTCATGTGGCGGGGGAGATGTGACGGAATGCGGGAGAGGTCTCGGTTTCGTGACGGGGTCCCCGTCGCTTGCTGAGTTGTGTGTGCCCTGGCGCCCTCAACTCACCAAACGTCCGCGCTTCCCGCGCCCGCCAAGGTTGACGGGCCGAAAACCCGTCAGATAGTCCGGTTTTCGGCCCGTCAACCTGGGGAGTGCGGCGGAAGCGCGCGAGGCGCCGTCCTCCCCCGACGCTTGTCGCCCTATGGGTTACAAGCGTCGGATGGGTGACGAGCGCTCCGAGGTTTGATGGGCCGAAAACCGCTCTATATCAGCGGTTTTCGGCCCATCAACGTGGAAGCGTGGGCCATGTCGCTAGAAGTGGTGTAACGAGCGGGTCCTCGTGGGCCGGGACGAAGTTCCGGCCACCGCGGGCCCCAGACTCGTCGGTTGACCCGCAAAAGTCGACTGACGAAGGAGCACCACGA
>JAFDWB010000071.1 GCA_018268675.1 Actinomycetota bacterium | reverse complement strand
GCGCCACCGAGGAGGGCTCCCGCGCCACCGCCCCGATGGTGGTCGCGATCTGCGAGGCCGAAGAGCTCCCCGGCCATGCCCGCAGCGCCCAGGAACGGCTCGACCGGCTGACGCTGGCGTCGTGAGCATGGACGCGTCGGCGCGCCCGGACGACCCCCGCATCCCCGCCGACCTGGCGCCGGAGAGCAAGCTGATCATGGCCGCCTTCGTGGAGCTCGGGCTGCTCGACCTCGAGGCCTCGACGGTCGAGGAGATCCGCGCGCTCGCGGCGGCCGAAGGGCCTGTGATCGGGGTCGGGCCCGAGGTCGGGAAGGTCGAGGAGGCGGCGGTCGAGGGCCCGGCGGGGCCGGTGCCGGTGCGCCTCTACCACCCGGCGGGGCCGCCGCCCGAGCGCGCGATCCTCTGGCTGCACGGGGGCGGCTGGGTGCTCGGCGACCTCGACCACGCCGACGCCGACTGCCGGCGCCTCTGCGTCGACACCGGCTCCTTGGTGGCCTCGGTCGACTACCGGCTGGCGCCCGAGCATCCCTACCCGAGGCCGCTCGAGGACGCCTACGCGGCCCTCGTCTGGCTGGCGGCGCGGCTCGGGGGGGACGCCGGCCCCGCCCGGTTGATCGTCGGCGGCGACAGCGCCGGGGGCAACCTCGCCGCGGCGCTGTCGCTCTACGCGAAGGAACGCGGCGGGCCGCGGATCGATCGCCAGTTGCTCATCTACCCGGTCACCGACCTCGACTTCGGCACCGCCTCCTACGAGGCGTTCGCCGACGGCTACCTGCTGTCCCGGGAGGCGATGGAACTGTTCTGGGACGCCTACGCCGGCGAG
This sequence comes from Actinomycetota bacterium, assembly GCA_018268675.1. Classification (GTDB taxonomy): domain Bacteria; phylum Actinomycetota; class Thermoleophilia; order Solirubrobacterales; family 70-9; genus VAYN01. The sequence continues at coordinate 7,511 of JAFDWB010000071.1, read as the reverse complement.
GCCGACGCCGCCCGCACCCCGCTGATCGCGGTCCTGCGCGCCCCCGACCTGGGCGGGCTGCCGCCGGCGACGGTCGTGGTCGCGGGCGCCGACGTCCTCCGCGACGAGGTCGAGGCCTACGCGGCGCGCCTCGGCGACGCCGGCGTCCCGGTCGACGTCCTGCGCTACCCCGGGCAGCTCCACGGCTTCTGGACCTACGGCGGCCCCACCGACATCGGCCGCCGGGTGAACGCCGACATCGTCGCGTCCTTCGACGGCCCGCGGTCGCCCTAGGTGGGCGATCCCACGGGCTCGTACCGTCAACCGGGCGGGCGCACGAGTGGGTGCGTTCGCAGTTGGCCACGATAGTTGTGGCCAACTGCGAACTCGATCCCGCGCGGCGCCCAATGTGCACGGGATCCAACCGTCGGTGCTCGGACAGGCGCTGAGCAACTTCCAGTTCAAGAATTTTTGGCTCAGCTAGGCGGATCGAGGCGCAGAGCACAGTGTGCAGAGCGGCAGTGACGATGGCTCAGTTTGCCACTTGCTAGGGCGATTCAGCCGAGCCTAATGTCAACCATGCCCGTCGTCGACAGTCGAGGAGGAGTCTCCAAGTGTCAGATCGGAACCCGGTAGGCCCGAAAATCGGCCCGGATCTCACCCGCCGGAAGCTATTGCAGGGCGCCGGCACCGGCCTCCTCGTCGTCGGCGGTGGCAGCATCCTCGCCGCCTGCGGCGGCGGTGGCAGTGGGAGCGGGTCGAACGCCACGACCAACACCGCCGGAACGGGCGAAGGCAAGCCGAAAGCCGGCGGCGTCCTCCGCGTCGGCGCCCAGGGCGGGTCGAACACCGACACGCTCGACGCCCACAACATCCTCACCAACACCGATTACGCCCGCGGCGCGCAGCTCTACGACTCGCTCATCAAGCTGAACACCGAAGGGCAGCCGGAACTCTCGCTGGCGGAATCGATCGAACCGAACAAGACCGCCACCGAGTGGACGATCAAGCTCAAAAAAGGGCTCAAATTCCACGACGGCAAGCCGTGCACGGCGAAGGACGTGCTGTTCACGTTCAACCGGATCATCACCGGTGAATTCCCGGCCTCGACGGTGCTCAACACGCTTGACCTGAAGAACAGCAAGGTGATCGACGAACTTACGTTGCTGGTCAAATTCAGCGCGCCCTACGCGATCTTCTCCGAAGCTCTCGCGGGCCGGTACGAATACTGCTACATCGTCCCGGTCGGCTACAACCCGAAGAAGCCGATCGGCTGCGGCCCGTTCAAACTGAAGAGCTTCACCCCGGGCCGCGAAAGCGTCACGCTCAAATTCGACGAATACTGGGATCAGCCGAAGCCCTACCTGGACGAAATCCGGACGATCAACATCAACGAAGAAACCGCGCAGGTCAGCGCCCTGCAGGCGGGACAGGTCGACTGCATCGACTACCTGACGGCAGCCTCGATCAGCACCCTCGAAGCCGCCGGCCTCACGGTCAGCATCGCCGAAACCGGTGGCTGGTCACCGATCTGCATGATGACCAACGCGGAACCGTTCATGGACAACCAGGTGCGCCAGGCGATGCGCCTCGCCGTCAATCGCAAATCGATGCTGGAGAGCGTGTTCGCCGGCAACGGCAACATCGCCAACGACGTCTTCGGCCGCTACACGCCGGGGGTCGAAAACGCGAACCTGCCGCAGCGCGAACAGGACATCGAAAAAGCCGAATCGCTGTTGAAGAAGGCGGGCAAGCAGGGCCTCTCGGTCTCGCTCTACTCGACCGAAATCGCCCCCGGCATGAACCAGACCGCGGAAGTCCTCGGCACCCAGGCCGCGGCTGCCGGGATGAACGTGAAGGTGGTCAAACAGCCGACCACCGAATACTTCGCCCGCAGCTACCTGAAGGTCCCGTTCGGGATGGACTGGTGGGCCTACGAGCCTTACCTCGTCACCGCCGGTCAGGCCACGGTGAAGGGCGCGCCTTACAACTACACCGCATTCCACAACGAAAAGTACAACAAGCTGTACGCCGAGGCGGTCAGCACCACCGACCAGAAAAAGCAGGAAGAACTGACCTCGGAAATGGTCACGATCGACTACGAAGAAGGCGGGTACATCATCCCGTACAACTTCCCGATCATCGATTCCTGGGCGTCCAACGTCCACGGGATCAAGCCGTCGGTGCTGGGCCAGGCGCTGAGCAATTTCCAGTTCCAGAACTTCTGGCTCACCTAGAGCCAGAGAGCCCGAACTCTCCTCCTGCAGGGATCCGCAGGCTTTCATCTCGCCTGCGGATCCCGTTCGGGTCGGGGCGGGGAGGGAAGGAGTTCACGAGATCTGCATATGAGCGCTGATTCGAAACAACACCGGGTCTCGCTCGGGGCCGTCTTCCCGGCGCGGGCGCCGGTCGAGGGCCTGCCGGACTTCGCCCGGCGGGTGGAGGCCGCCGGGCTGGACGAGCTCTGGGTGGTCGAGGACTGCTTCCTCGCCGGCGGCCTGACGATGGCGGCGACGGCGCTCGCGCTCACCGAGCGGCTCGCGGTGGGCATCGGCCTGCTGCCCGCGATGATGCGCAACCCGGCGCTGGCGGCGATGGAGATCGGCACCCTCGCGCGCCTCCACCCGGGCCGCCTCACGGTCGCGATCGGTCACGGCGTGCCGTCCTGGATGGCCCAGATCGGCGCCGCGCCGCGCCGCCGGATGGCGGCGCTGGGGGAGGTCGTCGCCGCGGTCCGCGCCCTGCTGCGCGGTGAGACGGTGACGATGGACGGCGGCGCGGTCCACCTCGACGCGGTGGCGCTCGAGCACCCGCCGGCGGTGGTTCCCTCGGTCGTGATCGGCACCACCGGGCCGCGCGGGCTGGCGCTCGCGGGCGAGCGGGCCGACGGCTTCCTCGTCCCCGAGGGCTCCGGCCCCGGCTTCGTCGAGTGGGCGAGCGGCCAGGCCGCGTCCCCGGCCCCGCCGGCCCGCCGTATCGCCTATGTCTGGGCGCGGGTCGAGGAGGACGCGGGCGCGGCCCGGGAAGCGCTCGAGCCCGCCCTGCGCCAGTGGCTCGACCTCGGCCTCTACCCGGAGGCCTACCGGCACGCCGGCGTCGAGGACCCGGCGGGGCCGGTCGACCTCGCCCGCCTCGCCGACGATCTGGCCGTCCACGGCGATCCCGCGGCCTGCGCGGCGGGAGCACGCCGCTTCGCCGCCGCCGGCGCGACCAGCGTCGTCTTCGTGCCGGTCGGCGAGGACCCGGTCGGTCAGGTCGAGCGGCTCGGCGCCGCGCTCGTCCCCACACCCGGCGGAGCGGCGACGTGAGCGCGCCGCCGGTCCGCTGGGCCTTCGTCGGCGCGAGCACCTGGGCCTCGCGCTACCTCATCCCCGCGGTCCGGGCCCAGCCGGACGCGATCGGCGTCGGGGCCTTCTCGAGCTCGCGCGAGCGCGGCGAGGAGTTCGCCGCGAGCAACGGGCTCGAGAAGGCCTACGCCTCGCTCGCGGAGCTGCTCGCCGACGACGCCGTCGACGCCGTCTATATCAGCACCACCAACGACCTGCACGCGCCGCAGACGATCGCCGCCGCGGCGGCGGGCAAGCACGTGCTCTGCGAGAAGCCGCTGGCGCTGACGCTCGCCGACGCCCTCCGCATGCGCGAGGCCTGCGAGGCGGCGGGGGTCGTCTTCGCCACCGACCACCACCTGCGCGCCGCGCCGACCCTGGTCGCGATGCGCGAGCTGATCGCCGCGGGGGAGATCGGCGAGCTGGTCGCGGGTCGCGTCTTCCACGCCCGCCTGCTGCTCGAGGAGCTGCGGACCTGGCGCCTCGAGCGCCCCGAGGCGGGCGGCGGCGTCGTCCTCGACATCACCGTGCACGACGCCGACGCGGTCCGCTTCCTCTTCGACGACGAGGTCGCCGAGGTGACCGCGATGAGCGCCAACCAGGGCCTCGCCGGCGCCGGGATCGAGGACTCGGTGATGGGGGTGATGCGGCTGCGCGGCGGCCAGCTGGTCTCCTTCCACGACGCCTTCACCGTGCCGCACGCCGGGACCGGGGTGGAGGTGCACGGCAGCGAGGGCTCGCTGATCGGCCGCGACCTGCTGATGCCCGACCCGGTCGGCGAGGTGCTCCTGCGCCGCGGCGACGAGCTCGAGGAGGTCGCGATCGCCGACCGCCGGCCGATCTACGAGGAGGTGGTGCGCCGCTTCGACGCCGCCGTGCGCGGCGCCGGGGAGCCGCTGGCGAGCGGCGCGGACGGGATCGCCTCGCTCGCCGTCGCCATCGCGGCACTCGAGTCCTCGCGCACCGGGCGCGCGGTCAAGATCTGAGGAAAGGAACCAGGAATGCTGCAGGACAAGGTATGCATCGTCACCGGCGCGGGCGCCGGGATCGGCCGCGCGACGGCGATCGAGATGGCCCGCCAGGGCGCCCGCGGGGTGCTCGCCGCCGACCTCGACCGGGCGCGCGCCGAGGAGACCGCGGCGCTGGTCGAGGCGGCGGGCGCCGCGGCGCTCGGCTTCGGCGGCGACATCGCCGACGCCGCCGCGGTCGAGGCGATGGTGGCGGCCGCCGCCGAGCGCTTCGGCGGCATCGACGTCCTCCACAACAACGCCGGCATCCACGAGACCGGCTTCACCGAACGGACCCGGATCGAGGACCTCGACGAGGCCATCTTCGACAAGGTGTGCGACGTGAACCTGAAAGGCGTCTTCCTCGCCACCAAGTTCGCGATCCCCTACCTGCGCGAGTCCGCCGCCGGGGCGATCGTCAACGCCTCCTCGCTCAGCGGCCTGGTCGGCTTCGAAGGCGCGGGCGCCTACTGCGCGACCAAGGGCGGGGTGATCCTCTTCACCAAGGTGACGGCGCTGGAGCTCGCCGCCGACGGCATTCGCTGCAACTGCTACTGCCCCGGCGTCGCCGACACCGACATGGCGCGCGGCTACATCGCCTCGCAGCCGGACCCGGTCCTCGCCGAGCAGGTCCTCGTCGCCAGCCACCTCAACGCGCGGATGGCCGATCCGGTCGAGATCGCCCGGCTCGTCTGCTTCCTCGCCTCCGAGGACTCGTCCTTCATCAACGGCGCCGCGGTCCCGATCGAGGCCGGCGCGATGGCCTGGCGCGGCGTCCACGAGGCGACCGGTGCCGCGAGCTGAACCCCGACAATCCAACCTGGAGACCAAGATGAAAATCGTCCGCTTCGACCACACCTCCTTCACCGTGAACGACATCGAGCAGAGCAACGAGTTCTTCGCCAAGCTCGGGTACGAGCCGCACAAGAGCTACGTCTCGGCCGGCCCCGACGCCGAAGAGGGCGTCGGCGTCCCCGGTGCCGACATCGAGATCAGCTGGCTCAAGCACCCCGACGGCGGTCCGATGCTGGAGCTGCTCCGCTACCGCAACGAACCCGGCGGCAGCGCGGCGCTCAACTCGCAGGTCGGCGCCGCCCACATCTGCCTTTGCGTCGAGGACGTCGAGGCCGAGTACGAGCGGCTGAGCGGCGACGGGGTCAACTTCATCTCGGCGCCGCACGCGGACGAATTCGGGGTGCGCTGGGTCTACATGCGCGACCCGGACGGCAACGTGGTCGAGCTGCTCCAGGACCCCGCCTGATGCGGCTGACCGGGGGGCAGATCGTCGTCGAGCACCTGATCCGCGAAGGGATCGAGAAGGTGTTCGCCGTGCCCGGCCACGGCAACACGGCGCTGCTCGACGCCTTTGCCGACCGCCGCGACGAGATCGATGTGGTGCCGGCGATGCACGAGCAGGGCGCCGCCCACATGGCCGACGGCTACTACCGCTCCTCCGGCAAGCTCGCGGTCGCCTGCACCTCGATCGGCCCGGGGGCGACCAACACGCTGACCGGGTTGACCACGGCGTTCGCCGACTCGATGCCGTTCCTGCTGATCACCGGCGGCGTCCACACCTATATGGAGAACCGCGGCGTGCTGCAGGAGATCGACCGCCCGCACGGGGCGAACTTTCCCCGCATGGCCGAGCCGGTGGTGAAGCGTTGGTGGCAGCCGAGCCGGCTCGAGCAGCTGCCGCTGGCCCTCGACCAGGCGTTCAACGCGATGCTCGACGGCCGCCGCGGGCCGGTCCTGATCGACCTGCCGCAGGACCTGCAGGCCGAGTACGGCGAGTACGAGCCGCCCGCCGCGGGCAGCCGCCGGCCCTCCGGCCGGGTCGCCCCCGACCCGGAGCTGGTCGAGTCCGCCGCCGCGCTGCTGGCGGGGGCGGAGCGGCCGGTGATCCTGGCGGGCGGCGGCGTGATCGCGGCGGCGGCGAGCGAGGAGCTGGTCGCGCTCGCCGAGCAGCTCGGCGCCCCGGTCACCCACTCGTTCATGGGCAAGGGCGCGATCCCCGCCGACCACCCGCTCTACGCCTGGCCGTGCGGCGACATGGGGTCGATCCCGGGCAACGCGGTGACCCGGACCGCCGACGTGATCCTCGCCGTCGGCTGCCGCTTCAGCGACCGCATCACCTCCTCCTACCGGCCCGGCGTCACCTTCGACATCCCGCCGACGAAGCTGGTGCAGATCGACGTCGACGGCTTCGAGATCGGGCGCAACTACCCGGTCGAGGTCGGCATCGTCGGCGACGCCAAGCTCTCGCTGGCGGCGCTCGGGGACGCGGTCGCGGCCCGCGGCGAGCGCCCCGACTACAAGCAGTCGCCCTACTTCGCCGAGCTGCAGGACCTGCAGCGGCAGTGGGAGGAGCACCTGGCGCCGATGCGGACCACCGATTATCGGCCGATGACGAACTCGCGGGCGCTGGTCGAGCTGCGCGCGGCGATGCCGCGCGACGCGATCCTGGTCACCGACTCGAGCAACCCGGCCAACCAGGCGTTCAACGAGTTCCCGGTCTACGGGCCGAAGACGAACATCGTCGCCGGCGGCATGTCGGGGATCGGCTTCGGGGTGCCGGCGGCGATCGGCGCCCAGCTCGGCGAGCCGGACCGGCAGGTCGTCGCCCTGGTCGGCGACGGCAGCTTCCTGCAGACCGGCACCGAGCTCGCGGTCGCGGCGATGCTCGACCTGCCGCTCGTCGTCGTCGTCCTCAACAACGGCGGCTGGGAGGCGATCAAGGACCTGCAGATCAACCTCTTCGGCAAGGATCGCACGGTCTCGACCGACTGGCGGCGCGGGGGAGAGCCGTACTTCGCCGACGTCGCCGGACTCGCCCGCTCGCTCGGCTGCGCGGCCGAGAGGGTGGAGGACCCCGCGGAGCTCGGGGCCGCGGTGCGGCGCGCGATCGAGGCGAAGTCGGGCCCGGTGCTGATCGAGGCGATGAGCGCGCGCGAGCTGCCGTGGAGCGAAATGCACCCGACCGGCTGGTGGGACATCACCGTCCCTGCCTACCTGTCGGAGACGCGCGAGGAGTACGTCGACAAGCGCGGCTTCTGAGAAAGGGGGCCGCGGTCGGCCCACCCTGTGCAACCGCCCCCCCGCCCCTTCGCACGTTGTGCCTTGCGGCCGCCCCCGGGCCGCGGTGAGGATCCGGGGGCGATGCCGCGCTTCCTGAAGACCGCCGACCGCAGCCCCCTCGCCT
>JAFDWB010000070.1 GCA_018268675.1 Actinomycetota bacterium | reverse complement strand
CTTCGGACCGAAGGGGGCATTAGCGTGAATCTTCATCCGGGTTCTCCTTGGTGCTGGGTGGATCGACACCCCCAGCCTCCAAGGAGACCCGGATGAACAACGTGGTCAGGAATTACATCTAGGGACGGTCGTCGGACGGCAGCCGCGAGATACCGAGCTTTCCGTCGATTGCGCGGGTTTCACGAACTGGTGCCGTTAGACTGACCGCCCCCGGAACCCCCCGGTAGACCACCCGGCCGCCCGGCCCCCGACAAGGAACGTGACGATGCGACCAGACGAGGCCAAATCCAGAAGCGCCGGCCGCCGAAGCGCGACGATCCTCATCGTGGCGCTCGCGCTGCTCGGGGCGCTCGTCCTCGCCGCCGCCGCGACCGCCTCCCCGCGGGCCGCCGCCAATCCCAAGGCGACCGCCTCGGTGATCGGCGGGCACAACGCGACGATCGCCCAGTATCCCTCGCTCGCCTTCATCGAAGGGGTCCAGGCGACCGCCGGCTACGCGTGCACCGGCACGGTGGTGGCGCCGCGGGTGGTGCTCACCGCCGGCCACTGCGTCGAGGACATCGAATCGAGCTCGATCGTCGAGCCCAGCCTGATCGCCGTCGCGACCGGCGTGTCCAACCTGCAGAGGATCTCGCGCCCGCAGATCAGCACGGTGGAAAAGGTGCTCGCGTACCCGGGCTTCGACCCGACGAAGCTGCAGGGCGACGCGGGCCTCCTGATCCTCTCCGCCCCGGTCACCGCGCCACCCATCCCACTCGCCACCGAGGCCGAAGCGACGCTCTACGAACCAGGCAACAAGCTGACCGTGGCCGGCTGGGGGATCGACAACCAGTCCACGGAACACGCGCCGAACCAGTTGCAGGCGGCGACGGTGCCGATCGAGGAACCGGCGCTCTGCAAGGAAGGGACGCGCCGCTTCTACCCCTTCTTCGATCCGACCCACCAGGTCTGCACCCTCGACGCGCCGCACTTCAAGATCACCACCTGCCACGGCGACTCGGGCGGCCCGGCGATCGCCACGCGCGCCGACGGCAGCCAGGTCGAGGTCGGGGTCACCAGCCTCGGCGACGGCACCTGCAACCCGGCCAGCCCCGCCGTATTCACCCGGGTCGACCAGATCCAGACCTGGGTGCAGAGCTGGATCAACGCGGTCGAAGCGGGCGGCCCGACGCCACCGATCACGATCCCCAAGGCCCACATCCCGCTGCTCACCCGCGAACGCTCCGAAGAACTGAGCGGCCTCGCGATGGAAGAAGCCTTCGGCCAGACCTTCCTCCACGGCCAGGAAAAGCAGATCCGCTGCACCCGGCTCAGCAACTCGAAACTGAAGTGCGGCGTCACCTGGTTCCAGGGCCCGAACGATTACTTCGGCCAGATCACGGTGTTCTACGCGATCCGCCGCAACGTCGTCCTCGCCGGCGTCCACTACACGGTCCACTGGGTCAACGACCAGTGTTATTTCCACAGCGGCAATCGCTCGGCCTGCAAGGTCAATACGAAACAGAGATAGGCGCGGCGCACCCTCGAACAGGCGCGGCCGGTCTTCGAGGCGGGACCTAGCCGCGCCGCGGGGGCAGCCAGACGAACCGCCGCGCCGCCACCGTCGCGCCGGCCACCGCCCAGGCGAGGAGGACGGCGAGATCGAGGAGCACGGGACCGATCGGTACGGCGCCGACGTAGGCGCGGTGGACGAGATCGGCGACATGCTCGACCGGGAAGATCTTGGCGATCGTCGCCAGCCATTCCGGCAGCTGGGAGAGCGGGATCCAGATCCCCGAGATGAAGAAGAGCGGGAAGGTGATCAGCTGGATCATCGGTTGGGCGGTGTCGGCGGAGTCGGCGAAGGTGCTGAGGGCGTAGCCGAGCCCGCAGAAGGCGAAAGCGCCGCCGAGCACTCCGAGGACCAGGGTGGGCCAGCCGTTCGCGGGGATGTGGACGCCGAAGGCGAGCGCGCCGATGACCAGCAGCACGGTCACGGTGCCGATCGCCATCAGCACCACGGTCAGCGACTGGCTGACGACCAGCGCCCAGGCCGGCATCGGGGTCGCCCGGCGTCGCTTCAGGATCCCCAGCTCCCGCTGCTGGACGACCGAGGCGACCAGCATCGCCAGCGTGGTCAGGGTGAGGGCGAAGACGATCACGCTCGGCACGAAGAACTGGCGGTAGTCGATCGTGACCCCGTTGACGGTGGTTTCGCCGCCGTGGAAGACACCCGCCAGGAGGGCCAGGAGGAGCACCGGGATCACGATGGTGAACATCCGCGCCCGGCGATTGCGCAGGAATGCGCGCAATTGGTAGCGGGTGACGTGCAGGACCATGTCCATCTCAGCGTGCCTCCTCGGGCGCCGGCCCGGCCGCTTCCGCGGTCAGGCGCAGGTAGACGTCCTCCAGGGTCGGTCGGCGCACCTCGAGTTCGCCGACCTCGATGCCGCGCCCCTCGGCCCAGGAGCCGAGCCGGCCGAGGTCGGCGAGCGGCGCGGCGCTGTGCAGCTCGATCCGCCCGTCCCGCCGTTCCGGCTGCATCAGCGCGCGCAGGTCCTCCGGCAGCTCCCAGGGGTCGATCCCGGCGGGCAGCGTGAAGAGGATCTCGGAAGCGGCGATGTCGCGGTTGCCGATCGTCGCCGGCGTCCCCTCGTCGATGATCCGCCCGCCCGCGATCACCGCGATCCGGTCGGCGAGCCGCTCCGCCTCCTCCATGTAGTGGGTGGTGAGGAAGATCGTCTTGCCGAGGTCGCGCAGGCCATCGAGCATCTTCCAGGCGTCGCGGCGCGCCGCCGGGTCGAAGCCGGTGGTCGGCTCGTCGAGGAAGATCAGCTCGGGGTCGCCGATCAGCGCCAGCGCCACGTCGAGCCGCCGCCGCTGCCCGCCGGAGAGCGTGCCGGTCATCTTCGCCGCCGTCTCGGCACCGAGCCCGACCAGCTCCAGGGTCGCGTCGACCGGCCGCGGCGCCCGGTAGAGACCGGCGTACAGCTCCATGCACTCCCGCACGGTCAGCTCCTGCTCCCCGGGCGACTCCTGCATCACGATCCCGACGCGCTGGCGCCAGGCCCCGCCGGCGTGCGCGGGATCGGCGCCGAGGACCTCGACCTCCCCCGCGTCGCGCTCCCCGAACCCCTCGAGGATCTCGATCGTCGTCGTCTTCCCGGCGCCGTTCGGCCCGAGGAAGGCGAAGATCTCCCCGTGGCCGACCTCCAGGTCGACCCCTGCGACGGCTTCGACGTCGCCGAAGGAACGCCGCAGCCCGTGTACGCGAATCGCCGTGTCCATGGCGTGGAAGCTACGTCGCGGGGCGCCGCGCCGCATCGGCGCAGGCGCCGAACTTCACCCTCCACCCGTGGGTGGAGGCGTGCCCGCGCCGCTCAACCCCGGCGCCCATGACAACACAGCCGGCGCCTCCTAACCTACGCCTATGCAGATCTTCCGTCCCGACGACGAACCGGACCGGCCGCACGGGATCATGTTCCTGCGCCAGCGGCTCGGGCAGGAGTGCCCGAACGGGCGGGCGCCGCTGCGGATGCGCATCTGGCCGGTCGTCTCGATGGTCCTGATCCTGATCTCGGGTCTGGTCGGGACGCCCACCCCGTCGCTCACCGGCGAAGGCCTGGTGACGCTCCTCGGCGGCGGCACCCTGGTCGTCCTGATCGGGATCGAGCTCTACTTCGACCCCCAGGACGACCTTGCCGAGTTCGTCTTCATCCTCCTGCTCGGCTTCGCCTCGATCGCGCTGATGGCGGTCCAGCCGTCGGGCACCGCGGTGCTCGGCACCTACGCGGCGGTGGCGTCGGCGGTGATCCGCCTGCCGAAACGGCTGGCGCTGGCGGCGATCATCCCGATCATCGGAATCGTCAACGTCGGCATCCTGACGAGCTCGAACGACCGCATCCTCGCCCTCGCCTGGACCAACATCGCCTACATCTTCATGTTCGTGATCGGCAACCTGCTGCGGCTCAGCGAGGACCACCAGATCCAGGCGCGCGAACTGCTCGAAGAGGAGGAGCGGACGCGGCTGGCCCGCAACGAGGCGGCGGCGCTCGACGAGCGCAGCCGGATCGCGCGCGAGCTCCACGACGTCCTCGCCCACTCGCTCTCGGCGCTCTCGGTCGAGCTCGAGGGGGCGCGGCTCCTCGCCCTCGACCGCGACGTCGACTCCGACGTGATCGCCGCGATCGGCCGCGCCCACCGCCACGCGGCCGCCGGCCTCGACGAGGCGCGGGCCGCGATCCAGGCCCTGCGCGGCGACTGCGTGCCGGGGCCGGACAAGCTCGAAGACCTGATCGAGGAGTTCCGGGTGCACGGGATCGAGTGCACGCTCGAGGTCAGCGGCGAGCCGCGACGCCTCCCCTCCGAAGCGGCGCTGGCGGTCTTCCGCACCGCCCAGGAGGCGCTCACCAACGTACGCAAGCACGCCGAGGAAGCCGAGCGGGTGTCGATCCGCCTCGACTACGACCCCGACGGCGTGCAGCTGATCGTCACCGACTCCGCCGGCGACGGCGCCGAGCCGCGGGTGCCACAGCCGGCGGCGCTGGCGGGAGCGGGCTCCGGCTACGGCGTCAGCGGGATGCGGGAGCGCGCCGAGCTGATCGGCGGCCGTCTGCTCGCCGGGCCGACCGAGGACGGGTTCCGGGTCGAGCTCTGGGTGCCGGCGTGAGCGAGGGCGCCGCCGGCGCGCCGCTGCGGGTGATCGTCGCCGACGACCAGCGGGTCGTTCGCGAGGGGCTGACCCTGATGCTCGAGCTGATCGAGGGGATCGAGCCGGTCGGCGCCGCCGCCGACGGCGAGGAGGCGCTGGCGATGGTCGCCGCCGAGCTGCCCGACGTCGTCCTGATGGACCTGCGGATGCCGCGCCTCGACGGGATCGAGGCGACCCGGCGGCTGGCCGAGACGCACCCCCGCGTCGGCGTCGTCGCCCTCACCACCTACGCCGACGACGAGACCGTGGTCGCTGCCCTGCAAGCGGGGGCGCGCGGCTACCTGACCAAGGACGCGGGCGCCGAGCAGATCCAGAGCGCGGTCGAGCGGGTCGCGGCGGGCGAGGCGGCGATCGATCCCGCCGTGCAGCGCCAGCTCCTGACCGCGGTCCGGCGCGGCGAGGATTCGCCCCCTCCCCCCGACGACGAGCTCCCCGACGGCCTGACCCCGCGCGAGGCCGAGGTCCTGGAGCTGATCGCCGCGGGCCTCTCCAACGGCGAGATCGCCGACCGCCTCGTGGTCAGCGCCGCCACCGTGAAGAGCCACGTCAACCACCTCTTCGCCAAGATCGGCGCCCGCGACCGCGCCCAGGCCGTCGCCTACGCCTACCAGCACGAACTCGTCGCCCCCAGCGACCCCTGACACCCGACGCTTGTTACCGATGGGGTAACAAGCGTCGATCAGGCGGTACCGAGGGCGCGGTCGATGAAGGGGCCGAGCAGGCGGGCGACGGAGACGGCGGTCGAGCCCGGGGTCTCGGAGGGGTTCGTGATGTAGGAGATCGCGAGGCGGACGAGCGACTCGGCGAGCAGGCGGACATCGTCCTTCGGCGCCTGCGGCCAGCCTTCCTCGATCACCGCCGAGAGCCGCCCGGTCGCCCAGACGACGACCGGCATCCCCTGCGTGGTGACGAACGGCAGCATGCCGCCGGAGCCGTCGTCGCTCAGCAGGATGCGGATCAGCGGGTCCTCGCCGGCGGTGCGCAGGAACAGCTCGAGCGCCGCGTGGATCGCGGCGCGCGGATCGTCGGTGTGGGCGCGCACGGCGTCCTCGACCGCGCCGAGGAAGCGCTCCCCCTCGTGGATCGTCAGCGCGACCGCAAACTCGCTTTTGTTGCCGAACTCCTTGTAGAGGGTCTGGCGGCTGACCCCGGCGCCGGCGGCGATGTCGCCCATCGTCACCTCCGACCAGGGCCGGCTTTCCAGCTGGTCCCGGGCTGCGTCGAAGAGGGTCTGGCGGAGCAGCTCACGGGCGGCCTCCGGGTACGGGGTGCGGCTTGCCATCCCCCCCATCGTCGCAGCGCCGGCGGTCAGGAGCCCTCCTCGACCGGCTCGAAGTCGACCTTGTCGCGGACGCCGCAGTCGGGGCAGGCCCAGTGGTCAGGGACGTCGGCCCAGGGCGTGGCGGGCGGGAAGCCCTCGCGCGGATGCCCCTCCGCCTCGTCGTATACGTAGCCGCAGGCGGGGCAGCGCCAGGCGCTCACGAGGGCGCTCCCGGGGTCGCGACCGCGCCCGTCCTGCCACCTCCGTAGCGCGCCAGCACCTGCTGCCGCCGGCGCGGGTTGATGTTCGCCCGCGTCACGTCGCCGTCGAAGTGGTCGAGCAGGCGCTGGTCCATCACCCGCCGCCAGACCGGCGGGAACCAGGCGAGGACGATCATCCCCGCGTACCCGGTCGGCAGTTGGGGCGCCTCGTCGACATGGCGGAGCGCCTGGTAGCGACGGGTCGGGTTGGCGTGGTGGTCGGAGTGGCGCTGCAGGTGGTAGAGGAGCACGTTGGAGGCGACGTTGTTGCTGTTCCAGCTGTGCCGCGGCAGGCAGCGCTGGTACCGCCCGTCCTCCTTGCGCTCGCGCAGGAGGCCGTAGTGCTCGAGGTAGTTGACGACCTCCAGCAGCGAGAAGCCGATCACCGCCTGCAGGACCAGGTAGGGCAGGACGATCGGGCCGAAGGCGATGGCGAGCGCGGCAAACAGGACCACGGTCATCGCCCAGGCGCCGAGGATGTCGTTGCGCAGCGTCCAATGCGACTTGCCGAGGCGGTCGAGCCGCGCGGCCTCGAGCCCCCAGGCCGAGCGGAGGCTCCCCGACACGGTGCGCGGCAGGAATTCCCAGAAGCTCTCCCCCAGGCGCGAGCTCGCCGGATCCTCCGGGGTGGCGACCCGCACGTGGTGGCCGCGGTTGTGCTCGATGAAGAAGTGCCCGTAGCCGGTCTGCGCGAGGGCGACCCGGGAGAGCCACTTCTCCAGGTCGTCGCGCTTGTGGCCGAGCTCGTGGGCGGTGTTGATGCCGATGCCGCCGACCACCCCCATCGTGACCGCGAGGCCGATGCTTTCGACGACCGAGAGCCCGCCGTCCCCCCACATCCAGCAGGCGAAGATCAGCCCGGCGTACTGGATCGGGATGAACAGGTAGGTGCACCAGCGGTAGTAGTGGTCCTGCTCGAGCCACTTCAGCACCGAGTCGGGCGGGTTCGTCGCGTCCATCCCGATCGCCAGGTCGAGCAGCGGGAAGATGACGAAGACGAGCACCGGCCCGAGGAACCAGAACCCCCCGAACCCGGTCCCTTCGACCGCCCCCCAGGCGATGAACGGCGCCAGCGGCACCAGTATCCCCAGCAGCCAGGCATACCGCTTCCCGTCGCTCCAGGCCGCCGGGTTCAGCTCCACGTCGTCGTGGTGATGGTGATGCCCGTGCTCCACATGCGCCTCCACGTTGCCCTCCTTGTCAAACGCGAGTTCGAAGTCTGCCTGCTTGACAAAGATACCGTGTTTGTCAATACCGGTTACACCGATGCCAAGCTTGACGCCGTGTGCCGGCTGGCCCGAAGCCCAAGGGACCCGGCCGTCTCGGACACGACCCTGGCGGGCTGTGGCCGTGGCCGAGACGGCCGTGGGTGCGGGGATAGGAGAACGGGTCGCGGCGAAGTGACCGGAGCCGCAGGGGTCCGTCACCGAAGTGAGAGCTCGTCGTCGCCAGAAGGGAGCCCTCCGTCCAGCTGTTCCTTATGGCGGTATGGGCGCCATAAGGAACAGCTGATGGGGATCGGCCGGAGAAAGGAGAGGCCCGTCACCCTTCCTCCCGTCTTCTTCAGAGGTCTGAATCACGTGACCGACCGTGACCCTGCCAGGACAGGGTGAAAGTCCGCAGCGCGTCCCAGGCTCTCGATCCCGAGTCCCAGGGCGCGAGAGCGTGTGACGTTCCCAACGTCTTCGTCAACGACCCCAGGCATCCCCACGCCTGGGGGCCACCGCTGAAGCATCTTGGCCCCATGATCACCAAAATGCTTCAGCGGTGGGGATCGTGGTGCGGGCCGGCAGGCGGCCGAGGGAGGGAGTGTGACGTGCCCGGAATCTTCGTCACGGATCGAGTCCGCTTCCCCACGGAACCCTTACGTCCTGGGCGTCTCGTGGCGGCCACAGCCTGCCCGGGCCGCCACGAGACGCCCAGGACGCACCTCGGACGGGCGCCCCGGCCCGGACACCTCGGCCCCACGTCGCTTCCGAGTGGAACCGCCGGCTAGATCTTCAGGATCACGATCGTGTTCACGACGAACAAGATCGCGAAGAAGATGGTGGCGCGGTCGAGGTTGCGCTCGACCATCGAGCCGCCGCCGATCTGGCTGCCGCCACCGCCGATGCCGAAGGCGCCGGAAAGGCCCGCATCTTTGCCCGAGTGCAGCAGGATCAGGAAGATCAGGACCACCGAGATGATGACCTGGAGGACGCCGAGGATCGTGTACACGGGGCTGAGTGTAGAGGTTCTGAGCGGTTAGCCGCGGTCGGCGGGCTCGTTCGAGCCACCGTTGCCGTTGCCGTTGCCGTTTCCACCGACGTAGTCGCTCGGCACGCCCGCGCGTCCGGGACGCAGTTGCTCGCCGCTGCCGGCCCCCACCCCGACGGCGTCGAGGATCTCCACCGCTTCCTTGCGCAGCTCGGCGTCGAGGATCGCGTAGTCCTCGTCGGAGAGCTTGCCGGAAGCGTGGTCGAGTTCGGCGTCGCGGATCTCGCGGTATTTGGCTTCCTTGAGCGCGTCCGCCTCGGTCCGCACCAGCGCCCCCTTGCGGCGGCTGCGGGAGGGCCAGACGGCGATCAGGGCGCCGACCAGACCGATGATCCCGCCGATCCACATCCACAACACGAGCGGGTTGATGATCACCTTGAAGGTCGCCGGGATGTCTTCTTTGACGTAGCTGCGGGCGATCCGTTCGGCGGAGAGGAGTTGCAGGCTTTCGATCTGCGCGAGCGCTTTCGGCTGCAAGGACGGGGTCGCGGCGGCGGCGCGCATCAGCGCTTGGAGCTGTTTGCACTGGCTCGGCGTCCCGGGCCCCGCTTCGATGCAGGTTTTGAGGCCTTTTTCGGCGACCGCCAGGCGGTGCTGCACGTTCTGCACGTTGGGCGCGACGGTCACCCAGATGTCGCGCAGCGGACCGGTCTTCAAACCGACCTCGGTGGTCGCCTCGCCGGCGAAGTAGTCGGTGATCCGCCCGGTCGCCGCGGCGCCGGTCGGGCGGAAGAAGCGACGGCTCGTGTACAGCATCGTGAGGAACTTGCCGCCTTCTTTGACTTCGACCTGGGCGCCGAACGTGTACTTCTCGCTGTCGACCAGCACGTAGGGACGCTTGTAGGTGAATTCGCGCCCGTCGACGACCCGCGTTTCGCCCGGTTTCATCGAGACGTTTTCGTTGGTCTGGAAGCTCGAGGAGGCAGCGACGCCGATCAGCAGGACGGCGACGCCGATGTGGGCGATATAGCCGCCGTAGCGCCGCCGGTTGCGGGCGGTGACCGCGACCAGGGCGCCGGCGAAGTTGCCGCCCGAGGTCTTCTGGCGCGCGTGGGCGCCGTTGTAGAACTCCTGCAGGACGCCCGAGATCGCGAACGCGGCGAAGGTGAAGAGCGCCAGCGCCCACGGCTTGTTGCCCGCGTCGGTGAAGGCGAGCAGGACGACCAGGGTCGCGGCGGCGACCAGAAGCGGGACGCGGAAGACCCGCTTCGCCGACGCCCAGGTCACCCGCCGCCAGGCGAGCAGCGGCCCGATGCCGGTGAAGAGCACGAGCAGAACCGCCAGCGGCGTCGTGTACTGGTCGAACCAGGGCGCCGCGAGCGAGCTCTTGTTGCCGGTGAAGAGTTCGGAGATCAGCGGGAAGAAGGTTCCCCAGGCGATCACGATCGTCATCCCGACCAGCAACAGGTTGTTGACGAGGAAGATCGATTCTCGTGAGATCAGCGAGTCGATCCGCTTCTCCGAGCGCAGGTCGTCGAGCCGCGAGACCAGCAGGACGGTCGAGCCGATGACGACGATCCCGATCACCGCCAGCAGGTACGGCCCGACCGTGTCGTTGCCGAAGGCGTGGATCGACTGGAGGACGCCGGAGCGGACCAGGAAGGTGCCGAGCAGGCACATCGAGAAGGTGGCGACGATCAGCGTCGCGTTCCAGACCTTCAGCATGTTCCGTTTCTCCTGCACCATGATCGAGTGCAGGAAGGCGGTGCCGAGCAGCCACGGCATCAGCGCCGCGTTCTCGACCGGGTCCCAGGCCCAGTAGCCGCCCCAGCCGAGCTCCGAGTAGGACCAGCGGGCGCCGAGCAGCAGGCCGAAGCCGAGGAAGGTCCAGGCGATCAGGGCGAAGCGCCGCGTCGCCCGCAGCCATTCGGAGTCGACCCGGCGGGTGATCAGGGCGCCGATCGCGAAGGCGAAGGGGACCGTCCAGGCGACGTACCCCGAGTAGAGCATCGGCGGGTGGATCATCATGCTCGGGTGCTGGAGCAGCGGGTTCAGGCCCACCCCGTCCTGCGGCGCCGGGTTGAGCACGTGGAACGGGTTGACGTCGGGGGCAAAGAGCATCAGCCCGATGAAGAAGGAGCCGATCGCCATCATCACCCCGGTCGCCCAAGGGACGATCTCGCGCAGCTTGTGGCGGGTCGAGTAGAGCGACAGCGAGGCGACCACCGAGAGCACAAACGACCACAGCAGCAGCGAGCCTTCCTGGCTCGACCACATCGCCGCCAGCTTGTAGAACATCGGCGTCTCGATCGAGGAGTGTTCGGCGACGATGTTGAGCGAGAAGTCGTTGGTCGCGAAGCTGACCTCGATGATCGCGATGCAGGCGAGCAGCAGGAAGAAGACCGCGTAGACGCCGCGCCGGGCGAGGGTCACGCGAGCGTCGTCGTGGCGCCAGACCACGGCGGTGATCGCGGAGGAGGCGGCGGCGAAGAACGCGAGCGCCAGCAGGACGCTGCCGACGCTACCCATTACTGCCGGAGTAGCTACTGCTGTTGCCGGCGGTTTCGCTGGCGTTCGTCGTGAACTTCGACGGGCACTTGGTGATCAGCGATTCCGGTTCGCCGACGAACGTGCCGTTTTGCATCGCGCCGGTGAGGACGATCTCGCGGCCGCCGCGGAACGGGTCGGGGACGACGCCCTGGTAGCTGACCGGCATCGTCACGCCGCCGGTGCGGTCCTCGACTTCGAACTTGAGGGTTTCGCCTTCGTGATGGACCGATCTCGGCACGACTTTGGCGTTCATCTCGAACTTCTGCCCCGGCGCGGCGGTAAGGATCTGCGACGGTTCCATGGCTTCGTCGGAGGCGTTGAAGCTGACGTAGATGAGCGCGACGCCAAGGAGAACCGCCACGGAGAGGGCGACCCCGAGCCGAATCTTGCGCTTGCGCGACGGATCCACGACGGCGGTCATTATCGCAAGCCGGGCCGATCGCCACATCAAGGCCTGTTAAATGTCCTGGATGAACAGAGAGAACCAAGGCGCAGAGCCGAATCGTCCCGTCCTCCTGATCACCGGCGCGAGCAGCGGCATCGGCGCCGCGACCGCGCGCCTGGCGGCCGATCGCTACCGGCTGGTGCTGGCGGCACGTCGGCGCGAGGCGCTCGAGGACCTGGCCGGGGAGCTCGGCGGTCCGGGCGCGGCGCTCGCGGTCGAGTGCGACGTCACCGAGTGGGACCAGGTCGAGGCGCTGGCGGCGCGGGCGCTGGCCGAGTTCGGGCGGATCGACGCGGTCTTCGCCAACGCCGGCTTCGGTGCCACCCGCGGGTTCCTCGAGGAGTCGCCCGAGCACTGGCGCGCGATGGTGCTGACCAACGTGCTCGGGCCGGCGCTGACGATCCGCGCCACCCTCCCCCACCTGCTCGAGCGCGGCGACGGCCACTACGTGATCACCAGCTCGGTCGCCGGTCGCCGCGTCCTCCCCGGATCGCTCTACTCGGTGACCAAGTTCGCCGCGACGACCTTGGGCGAGGCGCTGCGCCAGGAGCTTCGCCAGATGGACGACAACGACCGCATCAAGGTGACCCTGATCGAGCCGGGCATCACCGACACCGAGTTCTTCGACGACAAGCCGGCCGAGTGGGCCTTGCGCGACGAGGACATCGCCCGCGAGGTCCTCCACGCCCTGAGCGCCCCACCCGGGGTCGAGATCAACGAGATCGTGATCCGGCCGACGGCGCAGCGGGGGTAGGTGGCTGAGGGAGCCCTCCTCCCATCCCCTCGACTACCCGCGGCCGCCGAGGAGGACGAGCACCAAGCGCCAGTAGGTGCGCAGCGCCAGGCGCACCGGGGCGGAGCGGGCGATGGCCGGGATGAAGGGCGAGTCGAGGTCGGGGGTCAGGGCGGCGGCGAAGTCGGCGGCGGAGATCCTCCGTTCGCGGCGGATCGCGCGGCGCTCGGCGAGGAGGCGCGGGAGCCAGGCGAGGACTTCGGCGTTCGCGCGGAGCTTCTGGCCACCCCAGTCGCCCGCGACGGCGGCGAGCAGCAGGGCTGCCTCGGTCGCCAGCAGCGCCGGGGCGAGCAGGAGGAGCAGCGGGCCCGGCCAGAGGCGCACCAAGGTCGCCAGCCGGTTGCGCTCCAGCCAGCGCCACTTGTTCCCGGCCGAGGCGGTGAACTCATAGTCGTGGGCGACGACCGCGGTCGGCTCGATCCCGACCGTCTCCCCCGCCAGCCGCAGGCGCAGCGAGAGGTCGACGTCCTCGTGGTACATGAAGAACCGCTCGGCGAAGCCGCCGTGGCGGCGCCAGACCTCGAGCGGCACCGCCAGACAGGCGCCCGAGAGCGCGGTCACCTCCCCCGGCCCCGGCGCCGCCGCGAGCGGCTCCCCGTGCCGCCCCGCCCAGACGATGCCGGTGAAGTGGACCGGGTTGCCGGCCGAGTTGATCGTCGTCCCGTCGCCCGCGGCCACCAGCCCCTGCCAGGCCGACCAGCCCCGCCCCTCGAGCCAGGGCCGGCGGATCGCCTCCCCCCAGCCTGGCCGCGGCACCGCGTCCGGGTTGAGGATCACCAGCAGGTCCCCGGTCGCGGCGCCGGCGCCGACGTTGGCGCCGCCCGCGAAGCCGCGGTTGCGCCCCATCGTCACGACCCGCGCCCGCGGGGCCAGCTCGGCGACCACGGCGGCGGAGTCGTCGGGCGAGTCGTTGTCGACCACGATCAGCTCGTCACCGCCCTGCAGCTCGGCGAGCAGTGGCGGCACGATGCGGCGCAGCTCGGGCCCCGAGTTCCAGGCGACGATCAGGACTGATACGGAAGGACGCACCGACGCGGAGGCTAGTCAGCCCACCGCGCCGGCGCGCCTCCGCGCCCTCCCCAGGGCTACTTCTTGTTCTTCTTGCTCCCGCAAGACGCGATGTTGAGACGGAGCTTGTTGTTCTTCACCGTCTTCCCGTTCTGGCCTTTCATGTTGAGGATCGCCAGCTGTGGGCTCTTGCAGAGATTGGTCGAGTTCTGCAGGAGGCTTTTCTTGCCGCCCTTCATGGTGAGGACGAACGACTTCAGCGGGACGTCCGGAGTGTTGTTGAACACCGTCTTCAGCCCGCCGTGTTTCGAGCTGATCACGCCGTCCAGCTGGATGTTGATCTGGCCTCTGAGGTTCGCCAGGAGGTCCGGGAGCTTGTGCTTCGAGGACACCAGGTAGACCGGCCCCTTCAACGTCTGCTGCAGCAGCGGGCTGCTCGCTTCGGCGTGCCCGTAGATCGAGTTCTGCGGGCATTGCTGCGCCGCCAGCTGGACTCTCGTGCAGATCGTCTTGATGTGACCCTGGTCGAGGAACAGCGAGCTCGGCAGGTTGAGCGCCGTACGGGCGATGTTGGCGTCGCCCTGGCGGGCCCTGACGACGACCCGGATCTGCGGGTTCTGCGCCCGCGTGGTCGGGCCTGAGATCCGCGCGTTGAACGTCGGCTTGAAGCCGAGCTTGTTGCAGCCGGTGGCCTGGAACGGCGACGAGACCGCGTAGCTGCTCCAGCTCGCCGCGTTCGCCGGGTTCGAGCCGCCGCCGTTCAGCGTCCCCGCCGTGGCGCCCGCCGCGCAGTTGGTCGGATTCAGCATGAACTTGCTGCGGTCGACGCTGATGTCGATCGAGCGGACGTCGAGCTTGACCCCGCCGAACACGTTCGGGATCGGGTTGGAGACCGCGTTGACCTGGGCGGTCAGCGGGTTGACGTTCAGCGCCACCCGGACGACCACGGTGCCGAGGTCGAACGGACCGGCGACCGCCGGGGTGATCACCGCCATCGAGAGCGGCGCCCCCTTGTATGGACCGGCGAGGTACGCCGTGCCCGGCAGGCTGAGCGGCGTGTTGCCGGTCCCGGCGGCCGTCGTCACGTGGCCGATCGCGCTGTTCGAGGGGCAGCTCGGGTGGGCCATCTGGGCGCTGCCGCCGCTTGCCGCCGCGGCGGCCAGTTCGGCTTCCCCGCAGTACGGGATCCCGGCGAGCTTCGCGACCAGGCCCTTCGGCAGGGTCACGTTCACCGCTTTGATCTCCTGCTGCCCGTCACCGCGTCCGATGTGGACCTTGAACGGGCTGTACTTGCCCGCCGCGGTCGATTCGGTCGCGGCGCTGTAGCTCGGCGCGAACTTGCGGGCGCCGAGGCTGGTCGGACAGCTGCCGCCGCCCGGATCGGTGCTCATCGGCGTGGTCGTCGACGGCGTGTTGTGGTCGGGGTTGCCCGACCACGGGGTGAATTCGGTCGTCGTCGTGTTGGGACCGCAGATCGAGGGCGAGGTGAGGACGCCGTTGTCGCCGCCGAAGAAGTGCAGGCGGAAGTGGCGGAAGGTCGCCTGCGGGTTTTCCGGCACTTCCGCGGTGAGCCGGCCGGTCGTCGCGTTCGGGAAGACCTTCCCCTCCAGCCGCACGTTCACGCCGTAGCGTTTCGAGAACGCGTAGATGAAGATGCGGAACTGTTCACCGCTTTCGAATGCACCAAGGCCGTTCTTGAGCGGCTGCCCGACGAACACTTCGCCGGTGATCGAGCCGTTCGGCAGCGACGGCGTTTCGATGTCGACCGAACCGATCTTCGACGCCGCCGGGCATTCCACCGCGGCATTCGTGTGGTAGTGGAACTGTGCGTCCGTGCAGGCCTGGAGCCCGTTGCCTGACGACGGGTTGATCCCCATCCCTTCCGGCAGCGTCACCTTCGCCACCTTCAGGTAGGAGTTCGCGATCGGCGCCGACGGGTCCCACGGGATGCCGACGTCGACGGTCGTCGGTTCCGGGCTGTCGACCGCTTTCGGGCCATCCGCGGTGACGGCGATTTCCGGGTTGAAGGGAACGTTTTCGCAACCGGTGGCGCCGGTGGGCGTCGTGTAGCTCGCTTCGGTGCTCGACGCTTCGCCTTCTTCGTAGGGCGGCCCTTGCGTGTCCAGGCGGAGGTTCGAGACCTGTCCACCCGCGCAGTTGCTCGGCATGGTCAGATAGGTCCCGTTCGCCGCCGGGTTGAAGACGTTCGTTTCCTTCGCGCTGAAGAAGACCAGGCGCGACTCGATGATCGGCGGACTGGTCAACGACGGCGGGTGGATGTCACTGATCGTGAAGGTGACGTGTTGGTCGACCGGACTCAACGAGCCGACGACGAAGGTCGGGCCCGATTCGGTCAGGAAGCCGACCATCGAGGGCACTCCCTGGAACGGCACCAGGTTGTACACCGGCAGGGCGACCCTGGCCTGAAGGCATTCGTTCGGCACCGGGGCCGTGCATTTGGGAGGCGAGCCGGTCGGCGTCTGAGCCGCGACCGTCAGATAGTTGATGCCGACGAAGGACGACGGCGGACATGCCTGTTTCTCGAGCTGTTCGACTTCACACTGCGGAAGCGCTTCCGGGTTCACACTCAATCCTTCAGGCGTGTCGACGACGATGTCTTTGAGGAACGTCGTCGGGAAGCCGCCGAGCCCGAAGAGCGACGGATAGGTGTCGATCTTGAAGTCGGTGATCCCGTAGTTCGGGTGGCCGCCCGCCTGGGTGTAGAGCTTTTCGGGGGTCGAGCCCTTGCACTGGCCCGCCGGCGCCGGAAGTGCACTTTCGGGTTTGATTTCCGGCACACCGAAGTCCGCGGGTTTGGTGATCAAGGGGAGATCGAGGTTTTCCTTACAGGTCAGCGATTCCCATTTTTGGACCCCGACCGCACCCTGCGCGGCCGGCGCCACGAACAGGGCGCCGAGGATTCCCACGGCGATCACGAGCAGTAGACGCCTCACAATCAGTCCTCCTCCGTTCGACGCGGTCGGTTTCCGGCGCATGTCACTTACCTCCCGTCAGGTGGACCGGGCGATTCAACGTCAGGGTCGTCGGCCTGCCGGCGTCGTTCAGCTGCAGGACGCCGGAGAGGGTCTTCGAGCGCTTCCCCTTGATTTCGAGGCGGCCCTGGACGATCTTCGCGCCGGCCTTGGTCAACGGGACCCGCGCGGTCAGGTTCGCTCCGGACGCGATCGAGTATTTGCCCTTGGCCAGCGTCGTGCGGCCCTTCCCGCTCGAGGCCTTCACGGTCACCGAGACCTGACCCGAGCAGGCACCTTCGCCGGTGCATCGCAACGGCACCATGAGGGCCTTGCTGTTCGCGGTGAGCTTTCCGGTCAGCCCGGCGGCGCCGATCTTGATCGTCGCGGGCGGCGGGGTGGTGGGCGGGGTCCCCCCGCCACCGCCACCGGACGGCTTTTCCTGGTATTCCGCCGCCAGCTGGTAGCCGGCGGGGACTACTTTCGGCGCCGGGGTCTGGACCAGACCACCGAGTGAGCCGGGCTGCTCCATCACCGGCAGGCGCAGTTCCAGGCTCGAGACCGTGACGTTGGCCTGCAGGTTGGAGAAGCGCCCGTACGGCATGTCAGAGGGCAGCAGTTCGAGTTTCGCCACGTGTCCCGCAGCGAAGTGATAGCCCTGCGGGTGCAGTTGGAAGACCATTTCCTGACTGCCCCCGGTCGGTCGGTAGAGCCCGCGGGCGATCAGGGTCTCGGTCCCTTCCGGCGCAACGTCGACGAGGCGCGCCGCGATCTCCGAGTTGGGGGTCGGCGACTGGACCTTGGCGACGATCGTCGGCGACCCCATCAGGGTGAAGCCACCCGCCGGAGCCGGGGCGAGGCTGTAGTTGGCGACGCGGGGCTGCGCTTCAGCGGGAACCGAAGAGCACACATTTTTTCCCACTTTCGGACCGATGATCGGGTCGAAGAATTTGCCCGACAGGGTCGGGACTTCTTCTTCGGCGACAGTGCCGTGTTCGATCGTCTGCGGCTGGTTCGACTGGAGGCGGACTTCACCCGGTGCGAGCGAGCTCCAATTCCCGGCGGTGTACGGCCCTTCGGAGGCTGCCGAGTTCGGGCAGGTGGTGGTGAGGGCCTCGACGCTCGAGCTCGGTGACGCGCCTTCGCCCTTCAGGTAGTGGGCGAACCACGCTTCCAGCCGTTCGTTGAACCGGCCGACATCCGCGGCCTTGTTCTGGCTGCGCGAGTGACCGTAGTCGGCGAGGAAGAGTGAGATCGGATCGCTCGGGTACTGCGCCCGGGTCCGCTGGTAGAGGCGCAGCACTTCGTCGACCGGGAAGAGGTCGTCGTTCCACCCACTCTGGAGCAGCATCGGCGAGGGCGCCTCGGCGTGGTTGATGTAGAAGGCCGAGTGATAGGCGGTGAGCTGTTTGATCATCGCGTTGACACCCGGGTCGCTGTAGGGCTCGCCGGCGAGAAGCCGGAGGCGCCAGCCGGGGATGTCGGCTTCCGGGTTCGATTCGTTGTAGTTGCTCAGCGCCAGCCCACTCTGGTACAGGGCTTCGGTGTAGCTCAGCTTCATCACCCCGACCGGGGCTTTTCCGGACGGGCCGCGATACGAGGATTCGGTCACGTAGTCGAGGTTGCGACCGTTCGGCGCCAGCGCGTAGGCGATGTCGGTCCACGCCCACTGCGGGGCCGCGGCCGCGATTTCCATTTCTTCTCCTTCGGGGCTGGTCCAGGGGACCAGTTCGCCGTTGGGGAGCATTTCGCGGTTACGGAGTGCCGCCAGCGCGACCGAGATGCCGCCACCGTAGGAGGCTCCGGTGACGCCGATCTTCATCGGCTGGGCAACGCCTTCGTCGGCGAGCACAGAGATCAGGTACTGGGCGTCGCGGACTTCGTAGCGATCGTCCATCAGGTGGTTGTACCCCTGGGCACAGACCGGTTCCGCGATCTGAGGGTCGAATTTGCCGCACGAAAGGCCCCAGCCGCGATCGCTCATGCTGAAGACCGCGTACCCCTCTTCGGCCCAGTGCTGGATGCGGGGGTCTTTCTGCTGGAAGGTCAGTCCTTCGGCCGGTTCCACAGTGGTCAGCCCCAACTTCGAGCCGCCCCAACCGTGGAAGTCGCCGATCAGCGGATAGGGGCCTTCGGTGCCACCCGTTTCCGGCGGCAGGAACACGTTGACGTCGATTTTCGTGGCGTGGTCCCAGGTGAGCGTGAAGCCGCTGCAGGCACGGATGTTGCCGTGAGACGGTTCCACAGTGCAGTGGGCCGCCCCCCCGTAGACAGAGGTGAACGCGGCCTGCGCCGACGGCGCGACTACCAATGCCACCGCGACCACCAAGGCCGCGACGAATCCCCTGCGTGGAAGCGTGAGCCCCGAACCCCTCACCATCTGTCCCTCCTCCGTTAACGCAATTCCCCAAAAGCGATAACGCCGCCCCTGCGTGGCGGTACCACATCCCTTTCCCGCCACAGACACTAGCGGTCAGAGCGGTGGGGTCAAGTCAACCGGTCGGCGGGTTTGGATCGGGAATAAGTAGTGGGTAGACAGGCAGGCGAAGCGGGCGTTCAGCGCTTGGACTTCTGGGTGTGGGCGGTCTTGTGCTTCTTCTTGCCCTTGTGCCGCTTGCCGTGCTTTCTGCTCTTGCACGGGGTCTGGATGATGGGGTGACCGTTCGCCTTCTTGCCGTTCTGCCCGGTCAGGCGGATGATGCCGCGCACGGGCTTCGCGCAGAGGTTGGTCGAGGCCTGGAGGAGGCCGTGCCTGCCGCCCGGCAGGGTGAGGACGAACTTGCTGACCGGCAGATCGGGGACGCTCGCGAAGGTGGTGCGGATGCCGCCCTTGAAACTGTCGATCCGGCCGTCGAGGACGATGGTGACCTGGCCTTTCAGGTCGGCGACCAGGTCGGGCAGGGTGTTGTCGGAGGAGCGCAGGTAGACGGGGCCTTCGAGCGGGTGGGCGAGCAGCGGGGTCCACGCGCGGGCGAAGCCGTAGCGCGATTTCGCCGGGCACCGGCCGGCGGCGAACTGCGGCCGGGTGCAGACGGTGCCCAGGCTCGACTGATCGAGGAAGATCGAGTGCGGCAGCGCCACCGAGGCGAGCGCCACGTTGGCCTGGCCTTCCTTGGCGGTCAGCGTCGCCTTGAGTTTCGGGTGCTTCGCGCGGCGGGTCTGGCCGAAGAGGCGGATCTTGAGACCGGGCTTGAAGGCGAGCGATTCACAGCCGCTCCCCTGGAAGGGGACGTTGACCGGGCTGGAGGACCAGGCGGCCAGGTTGGTCGGGTCGGCGCCGCCGCCGGAGATCCAGCCGGTGGTCGCGTTGTGGTTGCAGTTCGTCCCGTTGAGCGTGAATTCCTTGCGATTCAGGTTCACGAAGATCGAGCGGATGTCGAGCTTGGCGCCGCCGAAGACGTCAGGGATTTCGGCGCTCGCTTCGATCTGGCCGGATTCCGGGTTTAGGTTGAGCGGCGCCTGGACGACCACGTTGCCGAGGTCGAACGGCCCGGCCACGGCCGGCGTGATCACGATCGCCGAGAGCGGCGCCCCCTTATATGGACCGGAGAGGTAGACCCGGCCGTCGATCTGCAACGGCGTCTGACCGGTGCCGGCCATGATCGTCGCGGTGCCGATTTGGCTCTGCGCGCGGCAGCTCCAGCTCTTCTGCTCCTCGAGGCCGGAGAGTCCCGCCGCGGCGCTGAATTCGTTCGGTTCGCAGTAGGGGACCTTCGAGATGTTCGCCGTCGCCCCGGGCGGCAGGGTCAGGTGGAAGCCTTTGATCTCCTGCTGACCTTCGTTGCGGCTGACCTGCAACTGGAACGGCGTGTAGGCGAGCGCCGCGGAGCTGACCGGCTTGGCGCTGACGGCAGGGCTGAACGGCCGTTCGGCCATCGTCTTCGCGCACGGCCCGCCGCCGGGCGCCGCGGCCATCTTCAGCTCCGTCGTCCCGGTCGAGGTCGGCGTGCCGGTCGACCACGGCACCGCGCTCGAGGTCGCCGTCTGACTGCAGAGGGGCGGGCTGCTCAGCACCGGGATCGCGTGCCTGGCGGTCGGGCCGAAGGTGAGCGTCGCCGAGGAGAAGGCGACCTGCGGCAGGCCGCTGAATTCGGCGCTCAACTGGCCCGTGGTCGGGTTCGCCCTGACCTTGCCTTCCTCACGGACCTGGACCCCGTAACGGCTCGATTCGGCGTCGAAGAAGATCCGGTACTCCTGACCCGAGAGCGGGTCGCGGCTCTTCTGTTCGGCGAGGTAGACGGGCCCGGTGAGCGAACCCGCGGGCAGCTCCGGCGCTTCGATCTGGATCGTGCCGATCTGCGATTCCGGCGCGCAGGCGACCGGCGCCTTCGAGTGCAGGGGGAAGGCCGTGTCGGGGCAGAACTTGAGGCCCGGCGCGGTTGCCGGGTTGAGGCCGGTGCCGGCGGGCAGGGTCACGTTCGCCGACTTCACCGTCGAGGTGTTGATCTCTTTGGCGCCCGCGTGCTGGGGGACGTTCAGCGAGACGGAGACGGTGCTCGAGGAGTCGGTCGGCCCGCTCGCCGCGGCGGCGACGCTCGGCGCGAACGGCACCGCGCCGCAGCCGACGATCGGCACCGGCGGGGTCGTCGGCTGCGGCCCCGCCGTCGCCCCACCCTGGCTTTCGAGTTCGAGGATGCTCGTCGTGTTGCCGTTGCAGGGGCTCGGCAGGGTGAGGAACGAGCCGCCCGCCTGTCCGTCGAACACCAGGCGGTTCCGCCCCAGCGGCGGGAAGGCGGCGATGTTGTTGATGAAGAACGACTCGTGATAATCGCCTGCCCATTCGATCGCGGTTTCGAGGTAGACGTACTCGCTGATCAGGGGGAGGACCGGCGTCGTCACGTGGAACGCGAAGAGAGCCGGTTCGCCGTTGTTCGGGACGAGGTCGTAGACGGGAAATTCGAGTGGGAGCGGGAGAAGGCTCGACGTGACTTCGCTGACCCCAACCTGACTGCCGAGCGCCGCGCACTGCGCTTCGTCATTTTTGAAGGTTTCGAGCGGGCACTGCGGCGCGGCCACCGGGTTGACGTTCAGTCCCTCCGGCAATTCCACCTTCACCCGCTTGACCTGGTCCCCACCTTCGACGTTGACCGAGAAGTCCGTGACGCCATCCGGAGGGTGGCCGGCGGCCTGGGAAAAGAAGGCGCTTTCGGCGCTTTTGTAGGTGCATTCCGGCACCGTGCACGTCCCGGCTTCCCAGGTGCCGATCCCGATCGCCGACGCCGAGGCCGCCCCGAAGGCGGCAAGCAGCAGCGCCGCCAGCGCCGTCGCGGTGGTGATGACTGCGGCGTTCCGCGCACTCCTCCTCATCGGGGCGTCTCCTTACCCATCAATCCGTTCTCGGAAAACAACTATCGTCGCCCTTTGTTGCCCCGACAGCCGGCAACGCCGAGCGGCAGCTTCTTCTTCACCAGGCGCTTGCCGTTCTGGGCGAGAAGCTTGAGCTTCGAGAAGTACTTATGAGCGCAGAGGTTGCGCGAGTTCTGGATCAGGCCCTTCTTGCCGCCTTGCATCGTCAGCGTGAACTTGCTGACGGGGACGTCGGGGACCGGCGAGAAAGTCGTGCGGATGCGGCCGCCCTTCACCGATCTGACCACGCCGTGGAGTCGGATCTCCACCTGACCCTGGAGGTCGGCAAGTAGATCGGGCAGGACGTGATTCGAGGAGACGAGGTAGACCGGCCCGGCCAGCGGGTTTTCCAGCAGCGGCGATTCGGCGCGGGCGTAGCCGTAGACCGAGCCCGGCGGACACTCGTGGGCGGCGAGCTGGACCCGCGTGCAGATCGTCTTGATGTGGCCCTGGTCGATCAGCTCCGAGCGCGGCATCGTCAGCGTCGCGCGAGCGATGTTGGCGTCGCCGGGCCGCGCCGTCAGCGTCGCCCGCAGCTTCGGGTGGCCGGCGCGCCGGGTCTGCTTCCTGCCGCCGAGGAAGCGGGTAACCAGCTTCGGCGCGAATTCGAGCGCCTGGCAGGCGGAGGTCTGAAACGGGGCCGAGGCGCTGAACGAGCTCCACGCCGACGACACGGCGGGGTCGGCGCCGCCGCCGGAGAGCGTCGCGTCGCTGCCCAGCGCGGCGCAACTGGTCGGGTTGAGCGTGAATTCCTTGCGCCCGAAGTCGAGCGCGACCGAGCGGATGCTCAATTGCGCCCCGCCGAAGACGTCGGGGATCGGGTCGGAGACCGCGGTCACCCGCGCCGTTTCCGGGTCGACGAACAGCGCCACCCGCACCACGACCGTGCCGAGATCGAACGGCCCGGCCGTGGCCGGAGTGACGACCGCCAGGGAGAGAGGAGCCCCGTGGTAGGGGCCCGAGAGGAAGGCCTTGCCCGCGATCGTGAGGGGCGTCGGGCCGGTGCCCGCCTGGATCGTCGCGGTGCCGACCTGGCTCTGCGCCGGGCAGCTCGGCGAGGCGGTCTCGGTCGCGCCGGCGGCGGCCGCGGCGGCCGCGATCGCGCCTTCCGGGCAGTACGGGACCCCGGCGAGCTTGGCGATCATCCCCGGCGCCAGGGCGACCGAGGCGGCTTTCAGCTCCTGACTGCCGTTGCCGCGGGCGATCGTGACGTGGAGCGGGCTGTAGGCGCCCGCCTTGGTGCTCTCCGGCGCGGCGGCGAAGGAGGGGGCGAAGGGCCGCGCGGCCAGGGTGGCTGCGCAGGGCCCTCCGCCCGGGGTGGCGTGGAGGACGAAATCGGCGGCTGGCGTCGCGGCGGGGTTGCCCGACCACGGGGTCATCCGGGCGAGGCTCTGGTTCGGGCCGCAGGTCGGCGGGCTGCTGAGCACGGCGCGCTCGCCGCCGACGAAGTCGAGCGTGAAGCTGGTGAACGGCACCTGCGGGACTTCGGCGATCCTCGTCGTCAGCTGCCCGGTCAGCGGGTCGGCGAAGACGTGGCCGAGCAGGCGCACGTCGATCCCGTAGCGGGCGGAGGCGGCGTCGATGAAGATCCGGTACTCCTCACCGGAGGTCGGGTCGGCGCTCTCCTGGCTGCCGAGGTAGACGTTCCCTTCGAGGTTGCCTTCCGGGAGTGCCGCCGCGGTGATCGTCGCGGTGCCGATCACGGATTGCGCCGGGCAGGCGATCGGCGCGGTCGAATGGAGGACGAACTGGCTGTCGGCGCAGGCCTTCAGGTCGTTCGGCGCCGCGGCGGCGGAGGGGTTGAGACCCATCCCCGGCGGCAGCGTCACCTGCGCTTCGCGGGTGGTCGAGTCGTCCTGGCCCTGCGGGTTCTGCAGCTGGGGGACGGCGACGGTCGTCTGGGCAGGGGCGGGCGCGTTAGTTTCCGCGGTGCCGGGGGCGACGGCGAGCGCCGGTTCGTAGGGGATCGTGTCGCAGCGTTTCGGCGAGGTGCCGGGCGGGATCGGCGACTCGAGCGCTGCGCCGGCGCCGGCCGGGAAGCTCTCCCCCGCTTCGATTTCCTTGTAGGAGGCGGCTTTCAGCAGGGTCGAGTATTCGCTCCCGGATTCGAGGAAGGCGCGGCCGTGGCAGGTGCTCGGAGTGGTCAGGAAGGTGCCGTTGCCGGTCGTCGGATCGTGAGCCTGACCGTCGAAGACGAGGCGGTCCTTGTAGACCATGCCTTCGAGCAGTTCCAGCGGCAGTTGGATCGGCAGCGCGCGCGGCACTTTGATCGTGAAGCCCTCGTGATAGTCGCCGGCGGATTCGATGTCGCCTTCGAGGAAGACTTCGTTGCCGAGCAGTTCGAGGCCGAAGCGCGCCGCCTGCCCCTGCTTCGGCACGAGGTTGTAGACGGGGACGACGGTCAGGCCGGACATCGGCGGGAACAAGGTGAGCGCCGCCCAGGCGGTGACGCCGCTTTCGCCGACCTTGGCGCCGTAGCTTTCGCAGCCCGCCGCGCCGGCTTCGAAGACCGCGATCGGGCAGCGCGGCGTCGCCCCCGGGTTGACGCTAAGCCCGACCGGCAGATCGACCCGCACGTACTCGAGTTCGGCGGTCGGCTTTTCGAGCGCGCCGTGGGCGACGATGAACTGGGTGAAGCCGAAGTTCGGGTGGGCGGCGGCTTCTTCGAAGAAGAATTTGCTCGGGTCGCTGTTGGCGTTGCAGAAATGGCTCGCTTCAGTGTCGGTCAGCGGCGGTTCTTGCTTGCAGGTGCCCGCCTGCCAGCCAGAGTCGAGCTTCGGTTCGTGCGGGTTGCTGGGGGCGATCACCGAGGCGGTGTCGGCGGCAGCGGGCGCCGGCGCGAGCGCGATCGCGAAGGCGACCGCGAGGCAGATCGCGGGAAGGGCAATCCGCGCGTCGCCGAACGACGCATCTCTCCTCCAGAAGAGCATCCCAAGGCAAGACTACCTGAAATTCGGGACGTGGATCAATAATTTTTGGTAACGTCGCTGCGCACGAACGAGCGGAAAACGGGTAGGTGGAATTCGTGGGCAGGGCGAACGGAAACGGAAACGGGGTCGCCGAGATGACCGGCACGGGCAAAGCAACCAACGGAAGCCGCCGGAACGGCGCATCGATCCCGGTCGCGTGGGAGCGGCTGGCCCGCGCCACCGCCCACCCGCTGCGCGTCTCGATCCTCGAAATCCTCGGCATCGACGGCGGTCGGGTCCTCTCCCCCAGCGACCTCAGCCGCGAGCTGCAGATCCCCCTCAGCAACACCAACTACCACGTCACCGAGCTCGCCAAGGCGGGGCTGATCGTGCTGGTGCGCCAGCGCGCGGTGCGCGGCGCCACCGAGCACTTCTACACGCTGCCGGAGGCTCTACCCAAGGTCGAGGCCGAGGGCGCGGTCGTGCCGGAGCCCGCCCACGTCTGATCCGTCGAGGCCGACCTCCTCGACCCGCACGTCCATCTTCGTCCGCGCCAGGCGGGCGGTGAGGAAGATCACCGCAGCGGCGAGGATCAGGCTGACGCCGCCGGTGCCGAGCCCGAGGCCGCCGCGGCTCGGTTCGACGGCCAGCCAGTCGGCGACCGAGGCGCCGAGCGGGCGGGTGAGGATGTATGCCATCCAGAAGGCGAGCACCTCGTTCATGCCGAACCAGCGGTAGCCGACGAACGGGATCGCGATCAGCGCGGCGAAGAGCCAGATCGAGCCGAAGAACCCGAGGTTGAGCGACATCGCGGTCATGTCGCCGGCGGCGGTGCCGAGGGCGAAGGTGGCGAGGACGGTCGCCCAGTAGAACTTCTCACGGCGGCGGGTGCGGATCGAGTGGATCGAGAGGGTGCCCTCGCTCCGCTGCCAGGCGAGGAAGACGATCGCCAGGACGGTCACATAGAAGGCGGTCGACAGGAGGTAGGACACGCCTAGCCCGACGTGCAGCGCGTCGGCGGCGGAGGTGCCGAAGATCGCGACCATGACGACGACCCCCCAGTACGTCCACGCCTCGTACCGGTCGGCCCGGAACTGGCGCCGCAGCGCCCACCCCAGCGCGACCAACATGATCGGCACCGCGATCGCCGGGCCCAGATAGCCGTTGAGGAAGTCAGACGTGGACTCGCCGAGCGCGGTCGTCGCCACCTTCGTGATCCAGAAGAAGGCGATGATCTCGGGAACCTTGATCAGCAGGCCGCGCCCGCGACGGACGACCCCGGAGTTCAGGGCCGAGAAGGAGTCGGTCGACATGGCGGCGCAAGGTAGGCAAGGCGATTTAGCCGTCCATGAGAACGATTTAAAGGTCGGATGAGAGGCGGGGCCGGCCGGCTGCAGCCCCCCGCCTTCCGTCGTTCCGGTTCCTCGGATGGCGAGGATTTCGGACCGCGGAACGGGACCACCCCCGCCGGGGTGGCGTCCCTCACCCGCCCGGCAGCGGTCCGCCGGCCAGCGCCACCGCGGCGCCCACCGCGCCCGCGGCGAGCAGCACCGGGACGACGCCGCGGCGGGCGAGGAGCAGGGCGATCGCGGCGGCGGCGAGGATCAGGTACTGCCAGTAGCAGGAGAGGGCGCCGGTGAGGGGGACGGCGGAGCCGAGGATCGCGCCGATCGCGGCCGGGCCGGCGCCGGCGAGGAAGCCGCGTGCCAGCGGGTTGCCGCGGAGGCGCTCGAAGCGGCCGCCGCCAAGCAGGATGAAGGAGAAGGAGGGCAGGAACGCGACGAGCGCGGCGAGCAGGCCGCCGCCGATCCCGTAGGCGCCGTAGCCGACCGCGGCGACGGTCGCCACCACCGGGCCCGGCGTCACCTGGCCGAGCGCCACCGCGTTGAGGAATTCGGTGTTCGTCATCCACTGGTAGGTGTGGACGGCGTCCCCCTGCATCAGCGGGATGATCACGAAGCCGCCGCCGAACGAGAGGGCGCCGACCTTGAACGCGGTCCAGCAGAGATCGAGGACGCTGCCGGTCGCGACCAGGACGGCAAGCGGCGCGAGCGGGCGCAGGAGGCCCGCGCCGGGAGTCGGGCGCAGGGCCAGGAGCGGTGCGAGGAGCGCCGCCGCCCCCTCCCCGGTGGCCCGCCGCACGAGCAGCTCGAGCAGCCCGCAGCCGACCAGGACGAGGACCAGCCACGGGCCGATCGTCGCCGCGGCGACGCCCCCCGCCGCGCCGTAGGCCGCCCAGCGCACCAGCGAGCCGGTTTCGCTCCGCGCCCGGTCGTAGCTCGGCCGCAGCAGGTCGAGCCCCGCCCGCACCGCGACCGCCGCGACCGCCGCCCCGGCCCCCGCCCCGGCGCCGCGGATCCAGTCCGGCGGCGAGGCGGAGAGGAAGACCACCGACAGCGCGAGGACGAGGACGACGGCCGGGACGATGAAGCCGAGCCCGCCGACGATCGCGCCCGGCCAGCCCGCGACGCGATAGGCGCAGAAGATCGCCAGCTGGGTCGAGGACGGCCCGGGCAGCAGCGCGCAGGCCGCGTTCGCGTCCTCGAAGGCGTGGTGGTCCATCCACCGTTCCCGGTCGACGACCAGCTTGCGCAGCAGGGCGATGTGGGCGGGCGGCCCGCCGAAGCCGGTGACGCCGATCCGCGTCCACTCGCGGGCGACCGTCGGCAGCGGCGTGGCGGCGGCCGGCGGCGGGCCCGGGTCAGTCATCGAGGACCTCCTCGGCCAGTTCGCGCAGCGCCTTGCGCATCCGCCGGAGCGCCTTGCGCCCGTCCGCGGTGATCCGGTAGACACGGCGAGCGTGGCCGTCCTCGACCGCCTTGCGCGAGGTCAGCAGCCCTTCCTCCTCGAGGCGGTGCAGGGTCGGGTAGAGCGTCCCGGGGCTGATCTCGTAGCCGTGCTCGGCAAGCTCCTGGGCCATCCAGGCGCCGTGGATCTCGGCGGCTGCGGCGTGGTGGAGGATGTGGAGGTCGACCGCCCCCCGGAGGAACTCGCGCACGCCGATATCGTAAGCCGATATCGGCCTCCGATGTTGCCGAGATGTGACCGCCTCAGCGGAACGGCAGGTGTTCGGCGAAGGCGCGGTCGGCGGCGGCGGCCGTCAGGTGGCCGTTGGCGACGAGCTGGTCGAGGACGTGGCGCTGGCGGGCGCGGGCGAGGTTCAGGTGGACCAGCGGGTCATAGGCACTCGGTGCCTGCGGCAGCCCCGCCAACATCGATGCCTCGCCCCAGGTGAGCCGGCGCGGCGAGACCCCGAAGTAACCCCGGGCGGCGGCGAGATCGCCCCAGTAGCCGTTGCCGTAGTAGACCGAGTTCAGGTACATCGACAGCACCTGTTCGTGGGAGTACGCGAGCGAGAGCTTGACCCCGAGGCCGATCTCTTCGAGCGTCCCCCACAGCCCACCGCCGTGCGGGTAGAGGCGCTTGGCGAGCTGCTGGGCGATCGTGCTGCCGCCCGGGTCTTCGCTCGTGCCCAGCGCCGCGACCGCGGCCCGCCCGGCTCCGGCGGCCACATCGAAGACCGGGTTGGTATAGAAGTTCTCGTCCTCGGTCGAGACGACCGCGGCGGCGAGACGAGCGGGCGGCGGCGAGGGCAGGACGGTGCCGCCTTCGCGGGCGAGGATCGCCGCGACCCGCGCTTCGGCGTCGCCGACCCCCGGCAGCGTCGCCAGGTAGACGCCGGCGACGACGGCGAGCCCGACGAGGATCAGGGCCACGGCGAGGAGAACGCGGACGAGGCGACGGCGCCACGGTCGCGGCCGGCGCTCGATCCCGGCGCTCTCGGCAGGATCGGCTTTTTGCTCTGGGTGGTCTTCGACGTGGTGCAGCACCAGGGGCCTCCCGGCGGCGAGCCCCCAATTTACGCCTTGCGGGGTTAAGCGTCGATTAGAACGTCGGTTTCGAGCGGCCGGGCGGCGCGGCTGGGAGCGCGGCGTCCGTAAGCGCAGCGTAAATTAGAGACGTCTCACGCCCGTTCCAAGCAAATCTTCATCTGACTACGCAAGGGTGAAACCGATGGCCACGGTCACCGCCGAGCCGCCCCGCCCAACCCGCCGGCGGCAGCGTCCCCCCAAGAAACTTCCGCTGTGGCGGCGCGCGCGCCGCGTGCTGACCGCCGCCTGCATCTTCTGCCTCGCCGTCGCGGCGCTCTCCTGGGTCCCGGCGGTGATGGGGAGCCGCAACCTCGGCGTCACCGTCGCCAGCGTCGAGTGGCTGCGCGCCCACGGCGGCAACCCGATCGTCTCGGAAATCGAGAACTGGTACTACACGATGAACGAACCGGAAAAGGGCGGCCCGGGGCTGAAATCGCTGCCGAAGGTCGGCGTCGCGCAGGTCGGCGCGGGCGAATCCGAAGGAGGCGAAGAAGAAAAGGCCTACGCCCCGCCGAACATCAAGCCGGTGATGCACCCGAAACTGCCCGGCGAGGGTGTCTGGCAGAAGGCCGGCGCCAACGTCGGACCGCAGCCACCGGTCCTCCTTACCACCTACCGCAGCGAACCGGAATACCCGCAGTTCGTCGCCGGCGTCGCCTGGATGGACGGGTCGCGCACCGAACTCGCCTACGTCCCGGGGACCGCGGAGCCGCCCGAACCGCTCGAACACCGCGGCTCCGGCGAAGTGCCGCCGAACATGCGCAAACGCCTCGTCGCCACCTTCAACGGCGGCTTCCCGCTGGAAACCTCAAACGCCGGCCTGATCTACCGCGGCAAGATCAAGGAAACGATGGTCAACGGCATCGCCACGGTGGTCGGCTACGAAGGCGGCGGCTTCAACATCATCAACTGGAAGTACGGCAACCGCGTGCCGAAGAACGTCTGGTTCGCCAAGCAGAATCTTCCCTTGATCATCAACGAAGGCAAACTCAACCCGAACCTCACCGACGGCCCCGAATGGGGAGAAACGGTCAACAACGCGGTGCGGGTGTGGCGCTCCGGGCTCGGCATCGACGCCCACGGCAACCTGATCTACGCGGCGGCCAACTACCAGACGGTCGAATCGCTGGCGAAGGTGCTGAAGCGGGCGGGCGCCGTGCGGGCGATCGAGCTCGACATCAACGAAGACTGGACGAGCTTCATCAGCTACCGCCATCCCGGCGCCGGCGATCCGAGCAACCTGCTGCCGGAAATGTACCGCTCGCCGGAACGCTATCTGACCCCTGACGAACGCGATTTCTTCGCCGTCTACCTGAGGCCGGGGCAGCCCTGGTGAAAGTTCCGCGCAACGTCTCCCCGGCTGCCGCGGCGCGCCGCTCGCTCCTCCTCGACATCACGATCGGGGTCTTCATCGGCCTCTTCGCGATCATCCTCGCCGCCGGGATCGGGGTGGTCGGCTTCTTCGGGCTGATCTGCGCCCTGATCCTCATCCCGTGGTACCTGATCGAAGGCGGGATGCGCGCGAAACGCCGGCAGCCGCGTCGCTGACCCTTACGATCGCCGCGATGGAGATCGTGGTCGTCGAGGACGAGGAGGGCATCGCCGATTTCCTCGAGCGCGGGCTGCGCGCCGAGGGGTACGAGGTGCGGGTGGCGAGCGACGGCGAGGAGGGCGCCCGCCTGGCGGTCGCGCCGGGGGTCGACCTGGTCGTGCTCGACCGGATGCTGCCAGGCGTCGACGGGCTCGAGGTGCTGGCGCGGGTGCGCCGGGCGCGTCCGGCGCTGCCGGTGGTGATGCTGACCGCGCGCGGGGAGGTCGCGGATCGGGTCGAGGGGCTCGATCTGGGCGCGACCGATTACGTCACCAAGCCATTCGCCTTCGAGGAGCTGCTCGCGCGGATCAGGGCGCACCTGCGCACCGACGCGTCGGAGACCACGCTGGAGGCCGCGGGGATCCGCCTCGACCTGATCACCCGCACCGCGGAGCGGGACGGGACGCAGACCGAGCTGCCGAAGCGCGAGGCCGACCTGCTCGCCTACCTGATGCGGAACGAGGGGCGGGTCTGCACGCGGGAGGAGATCCTCGCCGCGGTCTGGGGCTACGAACACGATCCGGGGACCAACATCGTGCAGGTCTACGTCGGGTATCTGCGGCGGCGGCTGGCGCGACCCGGATCGCCGGCGCCGATCGAGACCCTGCGGGCGGTCGGCTACCGGTTGCGGGAACCGCGGTGAGGAGACGGTGGGAGCGCCTCGGCCTGCGCGGCCGGCTGGCGCTCTCCTTCGGCGCCATCGTCGTGGTGGCGTTCGGGCTCGTCTTCGTCACCGTGCGCGCACAGATGTCGCACGAGGCGGCGGTGATCCACCAGGAGGAGGAACGCGAGGCGCGCGCACCCGAGGCCGCCGCGGGTGGCGGCGCTCCCGACGGCGGCGCTTCCGACTCCGCCTCGCCGATCGAGGACGCCCAGTCCGACGTCGAGAAGACCTTCCTGCTGGTCGGCGCGGCGGCGCTGGTCGCGGCACTCCTCGCCGGCTACCTGCTCGCGGCACGGACGGCGGCGCCGCTGCGGCGCTTCGCCGCCACCGCGGCGGCGGTCGACGGCGGCGACCTCAGCCCACGGATCGACGTCGACCCGACCGCGGCGGCCGAGCTCCGGGTCCTCGGCGACTCCTTCGACCACATGCTCGACCGCCTCGAGGACGCCTTCGCGAGGCAGCGCAGTTTCGTCTCCGATGCCTCGCACGAGCTGCGCAGCCCGCTCACCGCGATCCGCGGCCAGATCGAAGTGCTGGGCCGCGAACGGAACCCCGACACCGACGCCGTGCGCCGGGTCGAGGCGGCGACCCTCGCCGAGCTGGGCCGGGTCGAACGGCTGGTCGACGAACTCCTCGCCCTGGCGCGGCTCGACGAGGGGGTCGGCCCGGTGCGCCGCGAGCTCGACGCCGCCGCCTTCCTCCGCGAGGCCTCCACCGCCGCCCCGGGGGGCGCCCGGCTCGGCGCGCTCGCGGTGGGCCGGATCGACGCCGACCCCGACATGATCGCCCGCGTCGTCCGCAACCTGGTCGAGAACGGGCGCCGCCACGCCGGGCCCGCGGGCACCGTCCAGGTGTCCTCGACCGCCGCCGGCGACCGACTGCGGATCGACGTCGACGACGACGGACCGGGCATCCCGCCCGCCGAGCGCGAGCGCGTCTTCGACCGCTTCCACCGCAGCGACGCCGCCCGCGCCCGCGCCGCCGGCGGCGCCGGCCTCGGCCTCGCGATCGCCCGCACGATCGTCGAGGCGCACGGTGGCACGATCCGCGCCGAGGAGTCGCCCCTGGGCGGCGCCCGGGTCAGCTTCGAGCTGCCGGGACTGCGGTGAGCGGATCGCCGCTCCCGGGGCGGCCGCCGAAAGTAAGAGAGGTCTCACCCCGCGCTTAAGGGGAACCCATGCGGTCTCTCGAACATAGTGTGTGTGTTCGACTCCACCGCCGCCTCACTTGGCGACCGCGAAGCGCGGGTCGCGCCTCGCACCGGCGGGGTCACCGGAAATGGCCGGCTGACCGGGGCCGTCGGCGTGGTGTTGCTCGCGCTGCTCGCCGCCGAGGGGGTCACGATCCTCTTCATCGGCCAGATGCTCGGCGCCCACTTCTTCATCGGGCTGCTGCTGATCCCGCCGGTGGCGCTGAAGCTCGGCAGCACCGGATATCGGTTCGCCCGGTACTACACCCACGACCGGCCGTACGTGCGCAAGGGGCCGCCGCCCTTCGTGCTCCGGGTGCTGGCGCCGGGTGTCGTCCTCACCACGGTCGCCGTGTTCGCGACCGGCGTCGCCCTGCTCTTCGTCGGCCCCCCGAGCAGCACGCTGATCCTCGCCCACAAGGTGAGCTTCATCGCCTGGATCGGGTTCATGTCGCTGCACGTGCTCGGCCATCTGCTCGAGCTGCCGCGGCTGGCGAGCGCCGACTGGCGTCGGAACGGCCCCCGCGAGGCTCGCCTGGCGGGCGTCGGGATGCGGGTGAGCGCGATCTCGGCGGCGCTCGTGCTCGGCCTCGCCCTCGGCTTCCTCGCCCTCTCGGTGGGCAAGCCGTGGTTCTGAGAAAACTCACAGGGTCCGCTTAGGCGGACTTATCGGGACGGAGGCAACCTGGAGTCATGGACCCGATCAGGAAACAGGAACTGAAGCGACAGGCCGGCCGGCGGTTGGCGGAACAGCGGCAGCGGGCGGGGCACCTGCGGGGGCGGGTCCTCGCGATCTCCCTGGCCTGCTTCGCGCTGCTCTGGGGGATCGTCTTCGTGCAGATGGCGACCGGCAACGACCCGGCGCTGTCGGGCAAGAAGGTCGCGAAGACGCAAGCCACCGCGAGCACGCGCCGAGAAGTCGAAACCACCGACCCGCGCGAAGTGGAAACCGAACAGGGCGCCGCGAACGAACTGGCGCGCGAAGAAGAAGCGGCGGCGGAAGCGGAAGTCGAAGGAACCGAAGTCGGCCCCGCGAGCCCGGAAGTCGAAGAAGTCGAAACCGTCGAAGCCGAACCGGAAGTCGAAGCGGTCGAAACCGAACCGCTGGTGACGAGCCAGTCATGAGGCGGGAGGCGGTCGAGAGCTTCGAGTGCTTCGGCGGGCGGTGCGCGGTGCGGGTCGGCGACCGCGACGGCGAGGCGGCGGCCGCGGCGGTGGGCGACGCGCGGCAGGCGCTGCTCGAGGCGCACCGCACGCTCTCCCGCTTCGATCCCGAGAGCGAGCTCTCCCGGCTCAACCGCGATCCGCGCCCCGAGGCACCCGCCTCGCCGCTCCTGCGCCGGCTGGTCGCCGCCGCGCGCGCCGCCGGGCAGCGCAGCGGCGGGCTCGTCGACGCGACCCTGGTCGGCGAGATCGAGGCGGCCGGCTATGCCGACTCGCGCGAGTTCGATCCCCGCGGCGCCGACCGGGAGTCGCCCCCTCCCCACCCGGCGGCGCCGAGCCGGCGCGCCGCCTGGTGCCTCCTGGCGGTCGACGATCGCGCCCGCACCGTCTCGCGCCCACCCGGTGTGCGGATCGATCCCGGTGGGATCGCCAAGGGCCTGCTGGCCGACGTCCTCGCCGAGTCGCTGGACGGGTTCGACAGTTTCGCGGTCGACTGCTGCGGCGACCTGCGGGTCGGCGGTCGCGGCGGGCGGTCGCGCACGATCCTGGTCGAGGATCCGGCCGGCGGCGAGCCGCTGCACGAGCTGCGGATCGCCGACGGCGCGGTCGCCACGAGCGGCATCACGCGGCGCGCCTGGACCGGGCCCGACGGGCGTCCCGCGCACCAGATCCTCGACCCGGGCAGCGGCCTGCCCGCCTTCACCGGCGTCGGCCAGGCGACCGCGGTCGCGCCCACGGGCCTGCTCGCCGAGACGTTCGCGAAGGCGGCGCTCCTCGCCGGGCCCGACGGCGCCGAGTCGTACCTCCCCTACGGCGGCGTGATCGTCGAGACGGACGGCGCGGTGCGCGTGGTCGATCCCCTGGGTTCGGTTCTGCCCGAGGTGCTCACGGCATGATCGCGGGCGAACACCTCTTCTGGATCACCAGCCGCGCGGCGGGCGGCGCGGCGCTGATCCTCGCGAGTGCCGGGGTCGCGGTCGGGCTGATGATGGGCGCGGAACGCAAGGGCGCGAACAAGCGCGATCTGCGGGCCATCCACGAGGCGCTCTCGCTGACGACCCTGGCGATGGTCGCCCTGCACGGCCTCGCGCTGCTCGGCGACGCCTATCTCAACCCCGGCCTGACCGGAATCGCGATCCCGTTCGTCGGCTTCTACCGGCCGGTCTGGACCGGCTTCGGCATCGTCGCCGGATACGGGCTGGCGGCCCTCGGCCTCACCTATTACATGCGCGACCGGATCGGCCCCGCCCGCTGGCGCCGCCTGCATCGCTTCGTCGCCGCCTTCTGGGTGCTCGCGATCGTCCACACGATCGGGTCCGGCACCGACGCCCTCCAGTTCTGGTTCCTCCTCGCCGCCGGCCTCGCCGTCGTCCCCGCCGCCCTGTTGCTCGGCATCCGCTGGCTCGACCGCTGGTGGAACGCCCCGGTGGCGCCGCGGGTGGCGGATCGGGCGTAGCCGGCTGCCGCCTCGCGGCGCGGCCATCCCCCTCATCCTTCGGCGGGCTATGAGGGGGATGGCCGCGCCTTGGTGTGCGCCGGGCCGGGCGTCCCGCCACAGAGATGGCAAGGGACGGTGCGCCTCACGCCGACAACTGCGCGGGTCCTGTGAGCCTTACCCTCGCCCCGATGTTGATGGGCCGAAAACTTGACATATAGGCAGGTTTTCGGCCCATCAACGTGGCGGGCGCTCGGGGGCGGCGTGAGGATCCGGTGAGTTCGCAGTTCCCCGCGTGATCCGCGGGTTTCTGCGAGCTCATCGCGGTGCGGGCCGGGCCCGAGGGTCCGGCCAGGCCGAGGCGCGCCCGTCCACCTCATAACAGCCGAAGCATGAGGGGGACGGGCGCGCCGTCGGGCGGCAGCCGGCAGGAGCTCCGACGCTTGTCCTCCATACAAGGACAAGCGTCGGAGGGGGCCGGGTCAGGCGCGGTGGGAGCGGCGGGCGCGGGCAGCGCTCAGGGTCGCGGGGACGGTGACGGCGACCATCACGGCCAGCTGGATACCGAGGGAGGCGGCGACGCTCAGGAGTTCGAGCGGGCCGTTGCCTTCGGCGGCGAGGCCGGGGGCGCTCCGGAGGAGGGCGAGGAGATAGGCGGCGGTGGCGAGGCTGATGCCGAGCATGCCGAGGACGACGACGGTCGCGCAGACCGAGGCGAGGCGGAGGACGTCCTTGGGCACGGTGATCGCGAACAGGCCCTGGCGGCCGGCGAGAGCGCAACCCAGGCCACAGGCCAGGGCGATGACCGTCCAGACGCCGAGGACGACGGCGTCGATCGCGTGGCCCGGGGCCGATGGCAGGTTGGCGACGACGCGGAGCGCGCCGGTGGCGAGGGCGAAAACGATCAGGCAGCCGACGGCGAGGACGGTGGCGCGCTCGACCGCCCGGCGGTCGCGGACCTGGCGCAGGGCGACGACCACCAGCGGAACGGCGCCGATCGCCACGGCCGCGGCACAGACGAGGGCGAGCACCTGGATCGCCGTGTGGGCGGCGCCGAGCAGACCGTGGGCATCACCCGCGGCGGTGAAGGCGTGGCCCTCGGTCGTCTTGTAGAGGCCGAGGCCGGCCGCGGCGAAGACGACGAAGCAGAGGAGGATCGAGCTGAGACCGAGGCGCGCGCGGTCGCCCGGCTCGAGCCGGGCTTCCAGCCCGGGCTCGGGCCGCAGGTGAGCGCGCACCGCGCCGCGGGCGAGGTCGGCGAGGACCCGGGGCGAGCTGCCGGTGTCCTCCACCAGCGCCGCCATCTCGGCGCCGTAGCGACGCCGCCAGGCCAGCGGGTAGAGCGCCAGCGCGAGGC
The DNA here is from genome assembly GCA_018268675.1 of Actinomycetota bacterium. GTDB lineage: Bacteria > Actinomycetota > Thermoleophilia > Solirubrobacterales > 70-9 > VAYN01. The sequence continues at coordinate 33,907 of JAFDWB010000070.1, read as the reverse complement.
GCGCGAGCCGGGCACTCACGAGCCGACCTCCGCGGCGCGCAGGCGCCTCATCCCGGTGTCGACGACGCGGTCGAGGAGGCGCAGCTGCTCCTCCAGCGCCGCCGCGCCGGCCGCCGTGATCTTGTAGGGCCGGCGGCGCTCCTCGCTCGGGAGCGCCTTGATCAGGCCGCGGCCCTCGAGCCGCGACAGCGCGCCGTAAAGAGTCCCGGGACCGAGCTTCACCCCCGCCACCGCCTCGACGTCCTGGGTGATCGCGTAACCGTGCTTCGGTCCCTCGGCGAGGCTCGAAAGGACGAGAAGGCCGGGGTCGGTAGAACGCTCACTGATGTATCGCATTGCGTAATAGTAGCAGGGCCCGCGCAGCGGCGTCCGCCACCCGGGAATCGGCGTACCATCCGTGACGTGAACTCACCGAAGGCCTTCGACTGGAGGTGGGCGTGGGCGTTGCTGGGCGTCTTCATCTGTCTGGCCGCGCTGGCGACGGTCGAACCGGAGACGGCGGAAGCCGTCAACACGACGATCGGCATCGGTGCGATCGGCGGCGTCCTCTGGATGATCTGGCAGCTGATGCAGCACGACCAGTAGCGCCGGGCGACTTCAGCCGCAGCGGCTCAACCGACGCTGCGCAGGGACCAACGCAGGGCGAGGAGCGCGACCACAGGGGCGAGCCACCACGCCGAGAGGCCGAGGGCGCAGACGACGGCGGTGAGGCCGATCGCGGCGACCGCGGCGAGCGCGAGGCGCCAGTCGTCGCCGACGACGAAGTCCCAGACCCCGAGGGCGACGCGGCGCAGGAGCCTCATGGCGACCCCTCCGCGGTCGCGATCCGCGAGCGGACGTCGGCGGTCATCGCGAGCGCCGCGAGGAGGACGACGGCGACGAGGGGGGCCAGCGCGGCATCGCCGCCGGGCCAGCTCGCGCCGGCGCCCTCGGCGCCCCAGAAGATGCCGAAGCTGGTCAGCATCACGCCGACCGCGAACTTCATCCCGTTCTCGGGCACGCGGGAGAGTGGCGCCCGCAGGGAGAGGCCCGCGGCGAGCACCGCGACGATCGCCGCCGCCGCGGCGGCGGCGGCAAGGCCGACGTCGTGCTGGTTGGCGCCGAAGGTGAGCACGATGAAGGCGACCTCGAGGCCCTCCAGCAGGACCGCTTTCAGCGAGATCGTGAAGGCGTAGCCGTCGAAGCCGGCCTCGGGCGCCGCCGCCGCGGCGGCCTCCTCCTCTTCGCGGAAGATCGCCTCCTCGTCGTGCTTGGCCTTGGCCCCGGCGGCGCGCAGGATCGCCTTGCGCAGCCACTGCAGGCCGAAGGTGAGGAGAAGGCCGCCGACGACCACCCGCAGCACCCCGATCGGCAGCGCGGTCAGCGCCGGTCCGAGCGCCGCCACCAGCACCGCGAGGACCACCGTCGCCGCTCCCACGCCGGCCAACGCCGGCCCCCAGCGCCGCGTCGTCCCCACCGCGAGGACGATCGTGAAGGCCTCGACCGCCTCGACCGCGCAGGCGAGGAACACCGAAAGCGCGAGGCTGAGCTGGGCGCCGGTCACGCGGCGTCCTTCGGGGGGCGGGGCGAGGACGGGATCACCAGCGAGACGTCGGCCCCGCCCTCCGGCCGGTTGGCGGCGACGGCGGTGCCGCCGTGCGCTTCGGCGACGGTGGCGACGATCGCCAGGCCGAGCCCGCTGCCCCCTTCGCGGACGCCCGGCGCGCGGCTGAAGCGCTCGAAGGCGTGGGGCAGGAAGGCGGGCGGGAAGCCGCCACCCTCGTCGGCGACGTGGATCTCGACCGCCTCACCGTGGCGCCGCCCCGACAGAGTGATCGTCCCGGCTCCGTAGCGGAGCGCGTTGTCGAGGAGCGTGCCGATCGCCTGGTCGAGCCGCAGCCAGTCGGCGCGCAGCTCGATCTCGGCGCCCTCCCCCACCTCGATCGCCCGCCCCGCTTCCTCCGCCCGCCTGGCGAAGCGCCGCTCGACCGTCTCGAAGGACTCGCCGAGCCGCAGCGGCTCGAGCCGCAGCGGCAGCTCCCCGCGCTCGGTCTGGGCGATCGTCAGCAGGTCCTCGGAGAGCTGCGTGAGGCGGTCGGTCTCCTCGGCGGCGGAGGCGAGCGCGGCGCGCAGTTCCTCCGGGCTGCGACCCTGGGCGAGCGCCAGGTCGAGCTCGGCGCGCAGGATCGCCAGCGGCGTGCGCAGCTCGTGGCTGGCGTCGGCGACGAAGGCGCGCTCGCGCTCCATCGCGCCGCCGATCCGCGCCAGCATCTCGTTCAGCGTCACCCCCAGGCGGGCGATCTCGTCGCCGGTCTCGGGGACCGGCAGGCGCTCGTCCGGGGCGGCGCTCGAGATCTCCTCGGCGCGCGCCCGCATCGCGTCCACCGGCCGCAGCGCCGCGGCGGCGACCCAGTAACCGGCGATCGAGGCGAGGATCAGCGCCGCCGGCAGGGCGATGAGGAGCAGCTGCTCGAGGTCGCCGAGGGCGTCGTTGCGATCCTCGGTCGAGGTGCCGACGACGACGATCCGCTTCCCGGCGGGCGTGCTCACCGGCGCCGCCAGCAGCCGGGCGCCGCCGTGCAGACCCGGCAGCGAACCGCGGTCGATGAAGATCGGGTCGTCCGCGGCTTCGCGGAGCTCCTTGGCGGTGAGCAGGTCGGTGGAGCCGATCACGGCCGAGGAGTCGACCACGGCGCCGTTCGGTTCGAGCACCTCGGCGAAGCTCTCGGTGCGGCCGACGAGGTGCTGCTCGCGGGCGGCGAGGCTCGTCGCCTCCTGGCGGACCACGACCGAGAGTTCGTCGGCGCGCGAGCGCAGCCCGGTGTCGAGCGCGGTGTTGACGTCGTTGCGGAACTGGAGGTAGATGAAGACACCGGTTCCCGCCAGCACCACCGCGATCACCGCGGCGAAGACGAGCGTGAGCCGGAGACGGATCGAGAGGCGGCTCAGCGCCCTCCGTCCTTCCGCAGTCTGTAGCCGGCCCCGCGCACGGTCTCGATCGACTTCTTGCCGAACGGCACGTCGACTTTGCGGCGCAGGTAGCGCACGTACACCTCGACCACGTTGGAGCGGTGCTCGAAGTCGTACTCCCAGGCCTGCTCGAGGAGTTGGGTCCGTGACAAGACGTAGCCAGCGTGGCGCATGAAGGTCTCCAGAAGGGTGAACTCCTTGGAGGACAGATCGATCTCGGTCTCCCCGCGCCAGACCTGGCGGGTGCCGGGATCGAGCCGCAGTTCGCCGACCTCGATCACCGGCGGGCGCTCGACCGTGCCGCGGCGGACCAGGGCGCGCAGCCGCGCCAGCAGCTCGGCGAAGGCGAACGGCTTGACCAGATAGTCGTCGGCGCCGCCGTCGAGGCCGGCGACCCGGTCGTCCAGCGATCCGCGCGCGGTCAGCATCAGGACCGGCGCCCAGACCCCGTCGCGACGCAGCCGGCGGCAGGTCTCGAACCCGTCGATCCCGGGCAGCATCACATCGAGTACCACCGCGTCGTAGTCGGCGGTGCCGGCCATCGCCAGCGCCCGCTCTCCTTCTTCCGCCACGTCGACGGCGAGCCCTTCCTCGCTGAGCCCGCGCCGCAGCAGCGCCGCCATCTTCACCTCGTCCTCGACGACCAAGACCTTCATCCTCAAGACCATCCTCCACCTAAATGAAGAAAAGATGAGAGTATTCCGCGACCGTCGCTCTCACGAAAATTTAAGGAGGGCTCGCAACGGTGCACCCCATGCTTATCCGCGCTTCCGTCACCGACTTCGTCCTCAACCCGATCGTCAACGCGGCGACCGAATTCATCAGCTCGGCGGGCCTGCCCGCGGTGTTCATCCTGATGACGCTCGAGTCGGCCTGCATCCCGATCCCGAGCGAGGCGATCATGCTGTTCGCCGGATTCGCGGTGTCGAAAGGCGAACTGACGCTCTTCGGGGTCGTCGCGGCGGGGGTGCTCGGGAACCTCTGCGGGTCGCTGATCGGTTACGCGATCGGGTTCTACGGGCGGCTCGACCTGCTCGAACGCCACAAGGTCTTCCACATCAGCCAGGCGCGGCTGGCCCAGGTGGAAAGCTGGTTCGATCGCTACGGCAACGCGACCGTCTTCTTCTCCCGCATGATCCCCTTGGTCCGCACCTTCGTCTCGGTGCCCGCCGGCGTGGCGAAGATGCCGCTCGGCCGCTTCTCCCTGCTGACGACGCTCGGCTCGATCCCCTGGGTCCTCGCCCTCGCGCTGATCGGCGAAAGCGTCGGCTCGAACTGGGAAAGCTGGCGGCACCACCTCGCCTACCTCGACTACGTCGTCCTCGCCGCGGTCATCCTCGGCATCGGCTGGTGGCTGCTGCGGCGGCGGCGCGACCGCGACGAGCGCGGCGCCCTCCCCGACTGAGCGCCTACTTCGCCGGCAGGGTGGCGACGAAGGCGAGGGCGCGGGCGACCCAGGCGTCGAGGTCGGCCTCGCCGCCGAGCTCCTCGGGGGCGACGAAGATCCAACCCGGCATCGAGCGGCCGCGCATCTCCATCACCTCGGTGCCGGGCAGGGCGAGGACCTCGTCGACGTCGGCGGGGTCGGTGCGGACCAGCAGGCCGCCGCGGCCCGAGGCGGCGACCGCGAGGTTGCCGTCGACCATGAAGCCGAGCCCGCCGAACATCTTTTTCTCGGTCACCTTGCCGTCGACGCCGGCGAGGCGCTCGCGCAGTTCCTCGGCAAGCTGCTCGTCGTAGGCCATCGCCGGAAAGGTACGCCCCTCCGCGGCAGCGCGCCGGGGCGTCCAAGGCGCACGGGGCGCGCTCAGGGCGCGGCCGCGTTCCGGGCCGAGGCGGCGACGAGTTCGCCGATCGCGAGACAGTCGTGCCCCAGTTCGTAGCCGGTCGCGCCCGCCTCGATCTGGCCCGCCGCGTAGGTGAGTTCGGCGACGGCCTTGGCCTCGGCACGCGAGCCGGCCGCGGGCGGTTCCCGGGCGACGTCGCTGGTGTAGTTGGCGGCGGTGGTGAGGCCGGTCTGGAAGCGTTCGATCGCGATGCTCGGGAGCTTCGGCTGGACCAGCGATTCGACGTCGCCGCGCATCGCCTCGATCACCCCGAGATAGCCGCGCGCCCGTTCGGCCCGGCTGCCACCGGCGGTCGGCGGGGCAGCGGCGAGGGCCTGCTTGCAGTACGCGGCGACCTCGGTGCGGAAGGCGGCGGGGCTCGGCGTGGGCGGCGCCGTCGGGCTCGAGTTGAAGATGCCGGAGATCGCCAGGGTCGAGCCGATCACCACCAGGATCAGGATCGCCATCGTGATGTAGGGGACGATCGAGCGCTTCTCGGTGCGCGGCCGGGCCGCCTCCGCTTCCCGTTCGGCCTGGCGGACGACCTCGATCGAGCCGAGCGGCACGTCGGCGCGGGCACCCGGCATGGGCCGGGGCGGTCCGTCGCGGCGGTCACGCTCGCCCGCCGCCCCCCCGTAGCCCCGCGCGAGCGCCAGCTCGGCCAGGCGCGTCCGCCGGCGCTCCGCGGGGAGGTCGGCGATCCCGAACTCGCGGTAGAGCTCCCGCAGGCGCTCCTCCACCGCGGCCGCGTCGAGCGAGACGGCGGCGGCGATCTCCCCGTCCGTCGCCGCGGCGGCCGCCCGGGCGCCGGATGCGAGCGGCCGGCAGAGCGCTGCCAGAATGGCGATCTGCTGGTCGGTCAGCCGGGCGTCGCTCGGGGGGTCAGCATCCATAAAGAAGTGATTGCACCGTGACGAAGATCTGCCGCCTGATCGCCCTGCCGGGGACGGTCGCCCTCGTCGCGATGGCACTCTACGCGGCGGTCGGCGCCGATGCCGCCGGGACCTTCGCCGTCCGCGCGGCGGCGCCCGCCTACGACGCGAGCTCGCTCGAACTCGGCGCCCAAGGCTCCTTCACCGCCGCCCGCCCCCAGGCCAAGCTGCGCGTCACCGTCTGCCTGGAGAAGCGATTCGGCGGGCGCTCCTTCCCGGTCCGCTGCGCGACCGCGACCGCGGCGGGCACCCAGGTTGACGCCGTGGTCGCCGTCCCCGGCTGCGTGAAGGGGACCTGGCGCACCACCGTGACCGGCGAAGCGCGCTCCCCGGGGGGCGGATGGGCCCACCGCGCGAGCGCCACGAGCCGCCGGTTCCACTGCTGATGCCGCGGGTCGCCGAGGACCCCAACCGGCGCCTGCTGCGCCCGCGACACGATCGACCGCTCGCCCAGCGCGGCGCCGCCTCAGGCCGCCGCCGCCTCCGGGTCCGGCCGCACGATCACGGTGTCGGCGACCCTGACGATCTCGTCGACCGGCAGGTCGGCACGGTCGGCGTGCTCGCGGATCGCCTCCGGGCTCGACGCCTGGTAGATGCAGACGGTGCCGACCGCGTTGCCGTCCTCCTCCAGCACGTAGCTGCGGATCCAGCGGATGTCGTCGGACATCTCCTCGTCGCCCACCTGGGTCGAGCGTCCCGCGGCCTCCTGCAGTTCGGCCGGCGTCCGCCAACCTTCACGCCGGAGAATCACGTAAGTGTCCATCGCTTCCCCTTCTGTCCGGTGACTGTCTGCCGAGCATACGTCGCGCGGCGCGGGGAGGTTCGACCTTTTCGCGCGGCGTTCGCCACCGTGGCGCATCCTGTGGCCGCGGATGCTCGCCTCACAACTCGTCGAGCATGCCGCCGATGCGGCGCATGACCTCGGCGGCGACCTCGAGGTCGCGCTCGGGGAGGTCGCCGAGCGCCGCCTCCCAGCGCTTCACCCAGAGACGGCGGCGCTTGCTCAAGAGCGCCCGGCCCTGGTCGGTGAGGGTGACGAGGACACGCCGGCGGTCGCTTTCGCTGCGCGCGCGGGTGACGATGCCGTCACGCTCGAGGTCGTCGAGCATGCCCGTGACGCTGGCCGGGCTGATCCGCGCGGTCTCGGCGATCTCCCCCGCCGTCGCGCCGTCGTGCTTGTCGAGGGCGAAGAGGGCGCGGACGTGGGCGATGGTCAGGCCATCCTCGGTCTTGCGGTGCTGGTCGCGGCCGCGGAGGCGGCGCTCGGCGCCGAGCAGGCAGCCGAACTCGTCGCGGACCGCGGCGACGGCCTCGGCGCGGTCGCTCACGCCGACTCCAGGGCCAGCTCGCGGGTTTCGAGTTCGACCAGCGGCGGCTCGGCGGGGGCCGCCTGGGGCGCCGGGGCGGGGCCGCGCCGGGCGCGCCGCTCGATCCGGGCCAGCATCAGCGTCGGCACAAGCGCCGCCGCGCTGATCCCCATCACCCAGAGGAAGGTGGTGCCGAAGGCCTGGGCCATCGCCGCCTGCGAGGCGCCCGCCGTTTCCAGGTGAGACTGGAGGATCACGGTGAGGATCGCGGTGCCCATCGAGCCGCCGACCCGCTGCAGGGTGGTCAGCTGCGGGGTCGCGTGCGTCACCTGGTCCGGGGTGAGGACGCTGTAGGCGGCGGTCATCGCGGGCATGATCGACATCCCGATGCCGAAGCCGCGGAAGACCATCGCCGCCGCGATCAGGGCAAACGAAGTGTCGGCGCCGAGGAGGACGAAGGGGATCGTCGCCACCAACGTGATCAGGGTGCCGATCGCCGCGGTGACGCCGCCGCCCCACCGTTCCGTGGCGCGGCCGGAGAGCCCCATCGCGACCGCGGCGCCGAGCCCCTGCGGGATCAGCAGCAGGCCGGTGGTGACGGCGTCCTGGCCGCGGACGGTCTGGAAGTAGAGCGGCATCAGCACCATCGCGCCGAAGAGCGCGGCGCCGAGGCAGAAGGTCGTGATCGAGGCCGCGGCGAAGGCGCGGTCGGCGTAGAGGCGGACGTTCAGCAAGGGGTTCGGGACCTTCAGCGCGCGGAGGACGAAGGCGGCGACGCCGAGCAGGCCGATCCCCAGCGGGACCAGCACCGAGGCGGCGATCAGGGTCCCGGCCGAGCCGGTCTCGGCGAGCCCGTAGGTGATGCCGACGAGGCCGACCGAGAGGATGCCGAGGCCGAGGAAGTCGAGCCGCTCGGCGCCCTCGGGCCGGTCCTTGGGCAGCAGCTTGATCGCGGCCGCGAGGGTGAGGATGCCGACCGGCAGGTTGACGAGGAAGATCGACTGCCAGGAGACGTGCTCGAGCAGCAGGCCGCCGAGCGTCGGGCCGAAGATCGGGGCGAGGACGATCGGGACGCCGATCGCGCTCATCACCTTGGGGAGGTTGCGCGGCCCGGCCGCCCGCACCAGGATCATCTGGCCGGTCGGCACCAGCATGCCGCCGCCGATCCCCTGGATCACGCGGAAGGCGACCAGCGACTCGACCGACTGGGCGAGCCCGCAGAGCACCGAGCCGGCGGTGAACATCACCAGCGAGACCATGTAGACGCTGCGACTGGAGAACCGCCGCGAGGCCCAGCCGCTGACCGGGATCACCGCGGCGAGCGCGAGCAGGTAGCCGGTGACGACCCACTGGATCTGGTCGACCGAGGCGTTCAGGTCCTTGCCCAGGGTGTCGAGGGCGACGTTGACGATCGTCGTGTCGAGGACCGACATGATCGTCCCCAACACCACGACCGCCGCGATCCGCCACACCTGCGCCTCGATCTTTGACCCCGCACTCTGCACCGCACCGCTCATCTGCACACCACTTCCTTCGCCTCAAAAAGTTTTGGTGCCTAATAGTTTAGCTCCGAATATTTGCTGAGGGAAGCGTCTGTGACGAAGTCACAGAGGTGGACGTGAGGGGTCCGTGGGGGAGCGGGCACAGGGACATGACGAAGTCGGACTTCCGTGACCGCCCCCCAGGAGAGGAGCGCCGGGAGGCAGGGGCTCTGAGGAAGACGGGAGGAAGGGTGACGAACCTTCCCTCTCCCCAGCCCGACCTCGTCCAGCTGTTCCTTATGGCCGATATACCGGCATAAGGAACAGCTGGACGGATGGTGCCCTCCCGACGACGGCGAGGTGCCACTTCGGTGACGGACCCGTGGCGCTCCCGTGACTCCCCCGCGACCCTTCCCCCTCTCCCGACACACCCGGCCCGTCCCTTGTGCTTCGGGCGACAGCTTCCCCCGCCCGAAGCAGTTCACAGCCGCACCCGAAGCGCGTAGGCTCGCGTGCATGGCCACCACGGCAGAACCACCCGCCTCGGGAGCGTCGGCGGCGGCTCCACCGCCCGGCGCGATCACGATCCCCGAGTTCGAGATCGTGCCGCGGCTCGGCCTGATCCCGGTGGCGGTCGTCTTCGTCGGGCTGGTGGTCGCGATCGCGGTCAACGAACTGTGGCCGCTGGAGTTCTTCCACGTGGCGTTCGGGGCGGCGTGGACGATCGTGGACCTCTTCCTCGGCTTCGTGCTGGGCCCGATCCTCGGCCGCCTCGCGGTCCCGGCGCGGATCGAATTGACCACCAGGCTGATGCCGAAGATGGTCCTGATCATGCCCACGGTGGTGACCGCGACCCTGGCCGCCGGCTGGCAGCTGGGGCACCTGCTCGGCACCGTCGACAGCAGCTATTACAACCACGGCTGGATCGTCGCCAGCTACATCGTGGTCGGCTGCATGGCCGTGATCGCGCTCGGCCTGCTCGAGCCGGCCAACATCGCCGTCCTCTTCGAGCTGAAGAAGCCGCGGCCGAACCCGGCGATCATCGAACGGCTGATGCGACGCTTCATCTACACCGCGGGGATCCTCGGCGCCCTGCAGATCGCCACCTTGGTGATCATGACCAAGATCTCGAGCGGCTGATGGAAGAGCGCCGCATGCCGCCGGTCACCGAGGTGGGGATGGCGTCGCTGGCGCTGATCGTCGCGGGCGGCATCTACCTCGCCGCCCACCTCCCCCGCTCCGTCCCGTTGACCCCGGCGATCGTCCTGCTCGCCCTTTCGGCCCTCCTCCTCGCCGCCAACCTCGTCTCGCTGACCCGAGTCGACGACTTCGCCTGGGCGCGCTTCTTCCAGGTCGGCCGCTGGGCCCTGCTCGCCTACGCGATCACCGCCGGTCTGATCGAGTACGCCTTCCTGCGCAACGGCCTCGCCGGCGGGCCGCTGCTCGTCGTCACCCTCTCCCTCGTCGTCTACGCGCTCCACGTGCCGATGCTGATCGCCTTCACCGTGGCGCGCTACGCCGAGCCGGAGCCGTCCTGAGCGGCGGCCGATTCGCCGGCCGAGCCGCCGGTGGCGAGGCGCATCAGGGGGGAATCGAAGTCGACGTCGGCGGCGGTGCGCTCGGCGCGGGCGGCGCTGCCGCCGAACTCGTGCTGGTAGGCGGACCAAGCGCGGTCGGCGATCTCGTGGCCGACGCGGGAGCGCATCAGGACCGCGAGCTCGATCGCGGCGCGCTCGATCCTCTCCCCCAGATCGGTCGCGCCCCAGTCCTCCGGGGTGGCGAAGACCGAGGTCGGCAGGGCGAGGGCCCGCATGTAGGCGAAGAGCGGGCGCATCTGCTCGTCGACGACGAGGGCGTGGCGGGCGCTGCCGGCGGTGGCCGCGAGGAGGATCGGCCGGGCGAGGAGGAGGTCGTTGTCGAGGAGGTCGACGAAGGACTTGAAGAGGCCGCTGAGGCCCGCCTTGTAGACGGGGGTCGCCGCGATCACCCCGTCGGCGGCGGCGAGCCGCTCGAATGCGGCCTGGAGGTCCGCGGACGGGACGCCGGAGACCGTCGCCCGGGCGATGTCCACCGCCAGCGGACCGAGCTCGATCGCGTTCACCGTGGCCGGGGCGTCGGCCTCGCCGAGGAGGTCGAGCGCCTTCTGCGCGATCCGGTCGCCGAGCATCCGGGTCGAGGACGGGTTGCCGGTCCCGGCGCTCACCAGGACGAGGCGGAGCGGCTCAGTCATCGTCGCCCCCGACCAGCTTGAGGCAGAGATCGCGCAGCTCGGTCATCTCGTCGCGGTCGAGGCCGCGGGTCATCATCTTCGCCACGTGGCGGCCGTGGGCGGCGCCGACCTGGCGCTGGGTCCGCACCCCGGCCGCGGTCATCCGCACCCGGCTGGCACGGGCGTCGGCGGGGTCGTCGACCCGCTCGATCAGCCCCCTGCCCTCCAGCCGCGCGATCAGCCGCGACATGCCGGGCTGGCTGAGGAGCACGTCGGCGCAGAGCTCGGTGATCCGCAGCGGCCCGGGCGCGGTCGAGAGCGCGTACAGCACGCCGTACTCGCGCGGCGCCAACGAGCCCCACTCGTCCCCCCGCTCGAACTCGCCGGCGATCGTCATCTGGGCGCGGAAGAGCGCCTCCCAGGCTTCGTTGGCGAGCCTGGTGCGGCTCGCCATCAGACCAGCTCCGGGTAGGCGGCGGCCAGCTCGGGATCGGTGTCCTGGTAGGGCGAGGCGCCGGTGAGGTTGTCGCCGCGGTTGGCGTTCGGCGTCGGCTGCCGAGGCGGCGCGTCGCCGTACTTGGCCGCGAGGAGGCTCGCATGGGTGGGCGCCTCGACGGTCTCGGGCGAGCGCCGCGACTCCATCTCGCGCCGCAGCACCGGCACCACCTCGGTCCCCAGCAGCTCGACCTGCTCGAGCGCCATCTCCAGCGGCAGACCCATCGCGTCCACCACCCACAGCTGGCGCTGGTAGTCGCCGAAGCCTTCCTGGAAGGTCAGCGTCTTCTCGATCACCTCCTGCGGGCTGCCGACGCTGAGCGGCGTGCTCCGGCGGAAGTCCTCGAGCGAGTAGCTGGTGCCGTAGATCGGCGAGCCCTCGAAGTAGGGGCGGAAGGTCGCCACCGCCTCCTGCGAGGTCTTGGCGACGAACGCCTGGCCGCCGAGCCCGACGATCGCCTGCTCCGGCGTGCCGTGCCCGTAGTGGGCGAACCGTTCCCGGTACAGGTTGACCAGCGGCTTGAAATGGAAGTTCGGGGCCAGGATGTTGTTGGCGAAGTAGCCGTTGCCGTAGTAGGCGGCCTGCTCGGCGATCTCGGGGGTGCGGATCGCGCCGTGCCAGACGAAGGGGGGCACGTCGTCGAGCGGCCGTGGGATCGCGGTGAAGCCCTGCAGCGGCGTGCGGTAGTGGCCCTCCCAGTCGACCACGTCCTCGCGCCAGAGGCGGTGGAGCAGGTTGTAGTGCTCGAGCGCCAGCGGCAGCCCCTCGCGGATGTCCTTGCCGAACCACGGGTAGACGGGGCCGGTGTTCCCCCGCCCGAGCATCAGATCGACCCGCCCGCCGGCGAGGTGCTGGAGCATCGCGTAGTCCTCGGCGATCTTCACCGGGTCGTTCGTCGTGATCAGCGTCACCGAGGTGCTGAGGATGATCCGCTCCGTCTGCATCGCGATCGCCGCCAGCAGCGTCGTCGGCGACGACGAGAAGAACGGCGGGTTGTGGTGCTCCCCGATCGCGAACACGTCGAGCCCGACTTCGTCGGCCCGCTTGGCGATCTGGACGCTCGCCCGGATCCGCTCCGCCTCACTCGGCGTCTCACCGGTGACCGGGTTCTTGCTCACATCGCTGACCGAAAAGATTCCGAACTGCATCTCGACCTCGCCTCACTTCCTCGTTCTCTGTGTTGGATCGATCCTAGCAGATACATGCGTGCGCATGCATGTTATTGCCGGGCGCGCAGCCCGACCCTCCCACCGCGAGAATGACCACCATGGCAACGGCGATCGTCTGTCCGGACGGCTTCAAGGGGACCTTCAGCGCGCGCGAGGTGGCGGCGGCGGTCGGCGCGGGGCTGCGGGACGCGGGGCTCGAGGCGGTCGAGCTGCCGCTCGCGGACGGCGGCGAAGGGACGCTCGAGGCGCTGCTCGACCGCGGCGGGGAGCGGCGCGTGGCGACGGTGGGGGGGCCGCTGGGCGAACCGGTCGAGGGGGCCTACGGCGTCCTCGACGGCGGCCGGGTCGGGGTGGTCGAGATGGCGCAGGCGAGCGGCCTCGTGTTGGTCCCGGCGGAGCGCCGCGACGCCTGGCGCGCGAGCACCCGGGGCACCGGCGAGCTGATCGCGGCCGCCGCCGCGGCGGGGGTCGAGCGGATCCTGGTGTCGGTCGGCGGCTCGGCCACCACCGACGGCGGTGCGGGGGCGATCGAGGCGCTGGCCGGCGTCGAGCTGCCACCCCTCACCGTGCTCTGCGACGTCGAGACCCCGTGGGAGGAGGCCGCCGCCGTCTTCGGCCCGCAGAAGGGCGCCGACCCGGCCGTGGTCGCGCGCCTGGCCGAGCGCCTCGACCGCCTCGCCTCCACCCTCCCCCGCGATCCCCGCGGCGTACCGATGACCGGCTGCGCCGGTGGCCTCTCGGGCGGCCTCTGGGCGACGCGCGGCGCCGCGCTCGTCTCCGGCGCGGACTTCGTCCTCGACTTCCTCGGCTTCGACCGCCTGCTCGACGAGGCGACCCTGGTCGTCACCGGCGAGGGCCGCCTCGACGAGCAGTCGATGGCCGGCAAGGTGGTCGGCACCGTCGCCGAGCGCGCCCGCGCCCGCGGCGTCCCCTGCTTCGCCGTCGTCGGCGAATCCCGCCTCGACCCCGCGGGCGCGGCGGCGATGGGCCTCGCCCAGGTACTCGAGGCCTCAACCGAGTCCGCACAGCGCGCCGCGGGCCGCGCCGTCGGCGGAAGCCTGAGCCCCAACTGAGCGCCGACGCCGGCTCAGGCGGCGTCGAGCTCGGCGACCAGCGCGCGCACGCGCCGCTCGATCTCCTCCCGCGTCGCCCGGACCTCCGCGAGCGGGCGGCCCGCGGGATCGGCGAGATCCCAGTCGACGTAGCGCCGGCCGGGGATGTAGGGGCACTTGTCGCCACAGCCCATAGTCACCACCACGTCGGCCCAGCGGGCGTCGTCCTCGGTCAGCCCGCGCGGGATGCGCTCGGCGAGGTCGATGCCGACCTCCCGCATCGCCGTGACGACCTCGGGGTGGACCCGCTCGCCCGGGGTGGTCCCCGCCGAGCGGGCGCCGTGGCGGCCCGCGGCGGCCCGTTCGAAGAGCGCCTGGCTCATCTGCGAGCGGCCCGCGTTGTGGAGGCAGACGAAGAGGGCGTTGGCCATCAGGCCAGCCACCCCGCCAGCTCCTCGAGCGCGTCGGGGATCACGTAGTAGTAGGCCCAGAGGCCCTGGCGCTCGGAGCCGACGATCCCCGCCTCGCGGAGCACCTTGAGGTGGTGGGACACGGTCGGCTGGGAGAGGTCGAAGAGCGGCACCAGCTCGCAGACGCAGACCTTGCCCGCGTGCCTGCGCAGCACGTCGACCAGCTGCAGGCGAACCGGGTCGCCCAGCGACTTGGCGATCGCCGCCATCCGCTCGGCCCGGTCGCGCTCGACGTCGGGGTAGACGACCGGCTCGCAGCACGGCTCGCCGGGCGGGCGCTTGGTCTTCGGCGCGAGCTCCAGATCGACGGCCATCTATCTACATATATCTATTGAATTGGGAGATGTCAATGCGTAGGCTGGCGCCCGTGATCGAGGCCCCCCTTCCCCGCCGCGTCCTCGCCGAGTTCCTCGGCTCAGCCTTCCTGGCGGCGACCGTGATCGGCTCCGGGATCGCCGCCGCGAACCTCTCCCCCGGCGATCTCGGCCTTGAGCTCCTCGAGAACGCGGCGGCGACCGCGGCCGGCCTCGCCACCTTCATCCTCATGTTCGGCCCGATCTCCGGCGCCCACTTCAACCCGGTCGTCTCACTGGTCGACGTCGCCCTCGGCGGCCGCCACCGACGCGACCTGCTCGCCTACCTCCCCGCCCAGGTGGCCGGCTGCGTCGCCGGCGCGATCGCCGCGAACGCGATGTTTGGCCTCGCCGCGGTGTCGATCTCCACCCACCACCGCGCCTCCGGCCCCCACCTGCTCGCCGAGGTGATCGCCACCCTCGGCCTCATCTTCCTGATCTTCGCCCTCGCCCGCACCGGCCGCGGCCACCTGGCACCGGCCGCGGTCGGCGCCTACATCGGCGCCGCCTACTTCTTCACCAGCTCCACGAGCTTCGCCAACCCGGCGATCGACGTCGGCCGGATGCTCTCCGACACCTTCGCCGGGATCGCGCCCGCCTCGGTCCCGGCCTTCGCCCTGGCCCAGCTCGCCGGCGCCATCGTCGCGCTCGGCCTGATCGTCGTCCTGTACCCGGGCCGACCGGCGACGCTCGAGCGGGAGCTCAGCCCGCCCCCGGCCCGAGCAGGTGCGTCGTCACCTGGCTGAGGGCGGAGCCGAGGACCGAGCCGACGATCGCGTCGAGGGGGTAGTGGACGCCGGTGTGGACGCGCGAGTAGGCGACCAGGGTGGCAAGGGCGTGGAGCGGGATCGAGGCGGCCGGGAGGACGCTGCCCGCGCCGCCCGCGAAGGCGAAGGCCGCGGCGGAGTGCCCAGAGGGGAAGGAGCGTGACGAGGGCATCGGGACGTGGCGGTCGACGGGCACCTCGTGGGCGAGGCGGTCGGGGCGGCGGCGGCACGCCAGCGGCTTCACCGCGACGTTGACGACGGCGGCGGTGACGGCCACCGAGGCGAGGCCGGAGAAGGCGGCGCGCCGACCCGACCGGCCGCCGAGGACCGCGAGCCCCGCCGCCGCGGCGAGCGAGAGGCGCGAGTAATCGGCGGCCTCGGAGAGCCGCGCCATCGCCGCGTCCAGCCGCGGCGTCGGGGTCGAGGCGACGGCCGCGTAGCAGGCGAGGTCGAGGCGCTCGACCTCCTCGACCCAGCCCGCCGCGCCGCTCACCACTTCAGCTCGATCTCGAGCTCGCTCTCCTCGTCGTCCAGCTCCAGCTCCACCTTCCACTGCACCTGGTCGGGGACCGAGACCTTGAACTTCATCCCACCGCGCTCGAACTCGACCTCTTCCTCGTCCCCCGACAGCAGGGTGGCGATGCGGCGCAGGCGCGTCGCCGCCTCGTCGCGGCTGATGGTCTCGCGGTTCTCGACCTCGAAGCTGTCCATCTCAACTCCTTTCGCTCGTGTTGTCGACCTCGCCGACCGCGGCGGGATCGCCGCCGATCGCGATGCGGAAGAGCTTGACGACCGCGCGCCCCAGATGCTCGGGCACCGCGGTCGACGGCGAGGCGCCGGGATGGCCGACCGCGATCCGCACGGTCAGTGCCGCGGGCCGCGAGGCGAACCGGACCGGCGGCGCCAGCGTCATCGCCTCGCCATCCACCCCGGCCGGCACCGGCCCCGCGGCCTCGACGGTGAAGCTGCGCGCCCGCCACTGCCGCAACCCCATCCCGCCCGCGGGACCGCTCCCGGCCGCGGCGCTGGCGAGGCCGAGCACACCCTCGTCGAGGCGCGGGCGGGTCCCC
This sequence comes from Actinomycetota bacterium, assembly GCA_018268675.1. GTDB lineage: Bacteria > Actinomycetota > Thermoleophilia > Solirubrobacterales > 70-9 > VAYN01. The sequence goes on along the minus strand of JAFDWB010000070.1, from coordinate 17,826 downwards.
GAGCCGATGCCCGGCCCCAGCCGGTAGGCATTGTTGGAGACCAGCAGGGCGAGCGTCCCGCCCTCCTCCTCCCCGTCGGGGCCGCGCCAGCGCACGTTGGTCCCGGCGCCGCCGGATCCCATCTCGGTCGGGGCCGTCGCCAGCAGCGTGCGGATCTTCGCGTCGCGGTAGCCGGACTGCTGGACCGCGTCCGCGTAGAGGCCGATCGAGACGTTGTTGACGAAGACGCGCCCGTTCACCTCGGCCAGGTCGACCCGCCGCTCGCCCCCCTCGACGAAGGCGTCGAGGGCGCCGACCACGTCCTCGCGATCGACCCCGAGGTCGAGGGCGAAGTGGTTGCGGGTCCCGGCCGGGATGCACGCGTACGGAAGCCCGTGCGCGGCCGCCAGTTCGGCGACGATCGCCTGGGACCCGTCGCCGCCGGCCATCGCCAGCGCGTCGGCGCCGCCCGCGACCGCGGCCTCGACCAGCTCGCGCAGGTCCTGCCCCGGCCCCAGTTCGACCGGCTCGATGCCGCGCTTCCGCGCCTCCTCGGCGAGGTGGAACCGGGTCGACTTGCCGCCGCCCGAGCGCGGGTTGAAAAAGAGGACCGCGCGCCGCGGCGCGGGGGCGGGCTGCAGGTCGACGTGGATCGCGAAGGCCGTCCGCGCGAGGCCGACTGCGGCCGCGAAGGCGACGAGCACCACGAGGTCGAGCAGGATCCCGCCGAGCAGGACCAGCAGGAGGACCGCCGCCGTCACCGCCACCGCGGCGAGGCCCGCGGCGAGCAGCCGGCGCACGCCCTCGGTGCGCAGCGCCCGCCAGGCCGCGACCAACGCCAGGCAGAGGCAGACGAGCACGGCGATCCCGCGCGGGAACCGTTCGATCGCCAGGACGACGGCGAGCACCGTCGCGCCCAGGGCGAGCGCCAGCGAGCCGATGGCGGCGAGCTGGCGGACCTAGTCCTCCCCCCGGTAGACGGTCTCCCGGCAGATCACGATCGGGACCTTATCGCCGGTCCGACAACCGGCGACATCACCCGAAAAGAATGATGCACCGGTCCGCCGGCGGCGCATATCATGCCGCCATGGCCTCGGCGACCGCTGCACCACTGAACCTGGAGGAGCTTCGTGGCCGGGCGGCGGGCCGCGCCGCGCGCACCTCCGTCCCCCGCTCCTCGCACGGCGACTGGAAGCCCGCGAGCGACCGCCGTGACCCGCTGGCGATCCTCGAGGAGCAGGACCAGGCCCGGGTCCCGGAGCTGGTCCCGGTCCGCTACGGCCGCATGCTGGCGTCCGCCTTCACCTTCTACCGCGGCGCCGCCGCGATCATGGCCGCCGACCTCGGCGCGGCGCCGGACACCGGCCTGCGCGCCCAGCTCTGCGGCGACGCGCACCTCTCCAACTTCGGCGTCTTCCAGGCCCCGGACCGCCGCCTCGTCTTCGACATCAACGACTTCGACGAGACGCTGCCCGGCCCGTTCGAGTGGGACGTCAAGCGGCTCGCCGCGAGCTTCGAGATCGGCGCCCGCGACCGCGGCTTCGACGACCGCCAGCGCCGCCGCTGCGTGCGCGCGGTGGGGCGCAAATACCAGGAGTCGATGCGGGAATTCGCCGCGATGAGCGAGCTGGCGGTCTGGTACGCGCGGCTCGACGTCGCCGACGTCGCCTCCGAGGTCGAATCGCGGATCACCCGCGAGGACCGCAAGCGGCTCGAGCGCAACCTCGCGAAGGCGCGCAACAAGGACAGCCTGCGGGCGCTCGAGAAGCTGACGGTGCAGACGCCCGACGGCCTGCGGATCGCCAGCCGCCCGCCGGTGCTGGTGCCGATCGCCGAACTCGCCACCGACGTCGATCCAGCTCAGCTGCTGGAGATGATGGGCGAGATCATCGGCCGCTACCGGGAGACGATCGACGATTACGTCGAGCCGCTCCTCGACCGCTTCCGCTACGTCGACGCCGGCCACAAAGTGGTGGGGGTCGGCAGCGTCGGGATGCGCGCCTGGATCGCGCTGATGATGGGCCGCGACCACGACGACCCGCTCTTCCTCCAGGTCAAGCAGGCGGGGGCCTCGGTGCTGGAGCCGTTCGCGGGCCCGAGCGCCTACCCCGAACACGGCCGCCGCGTGGTCGCCGGGCAGCGCCTGATGCAGGCCGCCGGGGACATCTTCCTCGGCTGGCTCCAGGGCCCTGGCCTCGACGGGGTCGAGCGCCACTTCTACGTCCGCCAGCTCTGGGACGGCAAGGGGTCGGCCGAAATCGACCTGCTGAGCCCGCGGGCGATGGAAGGGTACGCGGAGATCTGCGCCTGGACGCTCGCCCGCGCCCACGCCCGCACCGGCGACCGCGAGGCGATCGCCGCCTACCTCGGCAAATCCGAAGCCTTCGAACGGGCGATCGCCGACTTCTCGGTCGCCTACGCCGACCAGAACGAAGCCGACTACGCGCGGCTGCTGGAGGCGGAAAAAGACGGCGCGATCAAGGTCGAGCGCGGGGTCTAGCGGGTGGCCGACGAGCGGGGCGAGGGGGCGCCCGGCGGACATCCCCGATGGGCCCTCGCCCTGGTCATCCTGGGCGGGGTCCTGACCTTCGCCGCGATCTTCTCGATCTGGATCAACCGCCAGGCGCTGAACACCGACAACTGGGTCAATACCAGCACCAAGCTGCTGCAGAACGAAGACGTCCGCAGCCGCCTCTCCGAATACCTCACCGAAGAAGTCTTCACCAAGGTCAACCTCGGCGAAGACCTGAAATCGGTGCTGCCGCCGCGACTGGCGCCGCTGGCGGGCCCGGCGGCCGGCGCCCTCGAAGGGGCGGCGCCGCGGATCGCCGAACGCATCCTCGCCAGCTCCCAGTTCCAGACGGTCTGGGAAGCCTCCAACCGCGCCGCCCACGAAGCGCTGCTGCGGATCTTGAACGGGGAAACCGGGCCGATCGCGACGCAGGGCAACAAGGTGATCCTCGAACTGCGCCCGGCGGTGGCCAAACTGGCGGAACGCTTCGGGATCAGCGGGGTCGAAGAAAAGCTCCCCGCCGGCGCCGGGAACATCACGATCCTCGAATCGAGCCAGCTGACCGCGGCACAGGAAATCGCCTCGGCGGTGCGCGAGCTGCCGATCGTGCTGACGCTGCTGGTGATCGTCTGCTTCGCGGGCGCGATCTACCTCTCCGGCCCACGCCGGCGCGAGAGCCTGCGGGCGGTCGGCTTCGCCTTCGTCGCCGCCGGCCTGCTGGCGCTGGCGCTGCGCTCCTTCGCCGGGGCGGAGGTGGTGCACGCGCTGAGCAAAGCCTCGACCTCCGAACCGGCGATCGAAGCGGTGTGGAGCATCGCCACCTCGCTGCTGGTCACGGTCGCGACCTCGGCGATCGCCTTCGGCGTGATCCTCGTCGCCGCCGCCTGGGCGGCCGGGAACACGCGCCCCGCCGTCGCCCTGCGCCAGTTCGCCCAGCCCTATGCGCGCCGCGGGCCGGCGGGGATCTACGGCGCCGCCCTGGTCATCTTCCTGGTCCTGATCGTCTGGGCGCCGATCGCCGCCTTCCGCAAACCGCTCGGGATCCTGATCTTCGCCCTGCTGTTCGCCGCGGGCACCGAGCTCTGGCGCCGCCAGGTGCTGGCCGAACCGGAGGCCGCGCCGGAACCCGTCCCGCCGCGCCCCTAGCACCGTGAAGCGCTGGTCGGTCCTCGTCGTACTCGCCGCGGCGCAGTTCCTGATGGTCCTCGACCAGGCGGTGATGAACGTCTCGATCTCGCAGCTGGTCGCCGACTTCGACACCACGGTGACCGCGATCCAGGCGGTGATCGCGCTCTACGCGCTGGTGATGGCGGGCCTGATGCTGACCGGCGGCAAGCTCGGCGACCTGATGGGGCGGCGGCGCGCCTTCGCCGTCGGGCTCGTCATCTACGCCACCGGCTCGGGGCTGACCGCCGCCTCCTGGAGCGTCCCCTCGCTGGCGATCGGCTGGTCGGTCCTCGAGGGGATCGGCGCGGCGCTGGTGCTGCCGGCGATGGTGGCGCTGGTCGCCGGGAACTTCCGCGGGCAGGACCGCGCCGTCGCCTACGGCGTGCTCGGCGGCGTCGCCGGGGCGGGCATCGCGGTCGGCCCGATCCTCGGCGGCTGGGCGACCACCGAGCTCAGCTGGCGGGTCGTCTTCGCCGGCGAGGTCGTGGTCGCGATCGCGATCCTGCTCAGCATCCGGCTGATCGAGGAGCCGCCGCGCCCGGCCCACATCCCGACCCTCGACTGGGTCGGCTCGGTGCTCTCCGCGGCGGGGCTGGGGATCCTCGTGCTCGGCGTCCTGGAGGCGAGCAACTGGGGCTGGCTGCGGCCGCGCAGCTCGCCGATCGAACCGTTCGGCTTCTCGCTCACGCCGTTCGTGATCGCCGCCGGCGCCCTGATCCTGGCCGGCTTCGTCGCCTGGGAGCGGCGGCGCGAGGAGCGCGGCGAGGATCCGCTCGTCCACCTCGCCCTGCTGAAGCTGCCGCGGATGCGGAGCGGCGTGGCGATGCTGCTCTCCCAGAACCTGATCCTGATGGGAGTCTTCTTCACCGTGCCGCTCTATCTCCAGATCGTGCAGGGCCTCGACGCGCTCGAAACCGGGGTGCGGATGCTGCCCGCCTCGGTCGGGCTCTTCGCCAGCGCCCTGCTCGGCTCGGTGCTCGCCAAACGCTTCCCGGCGCGCATCCTGGTGCGGGTCGGCCTCGCAATCGCGTTCGTCTCAACCCTGCTGCTCCTCGATACGGTCGAACCGGAACTCGACAACAGCGCCTTCCTGATCGCGATGGGCGTGCTCGGCGTCGGCATGGGGCTGATCGTGTCCCAGCTCGGCAACGTCGTCCAGTCGGCGGTCGGCGACGACGACCGCAGCGAGGCGGGCGGGCTGCAGAACACCGCCCAGCAGCTCGGCTCCTCGCTCGGCACGGCGCTGCTCGGCGCGATCGTGATCAGCGGGCTGCTCCTCGCCTTCACCAACAACATCGCCTCGAATCCGCAGATCTCGGCGGACGTGCGCGGTCAGGTCGAAGTCCACCTCGCCGCCGGCGGCAGCTTCGTCGAGTCCGCGCAGGTGGAAGCGACGGCGAAGGAAGCCGGCCTGCCCCCGGCGACCGTCACCGCGGTGGTCTCCGACTACGAAGACGCGCAGATCGCGGCGCTGAAGACCGCCATCCTGGTCGCCGCGCTGCTGGTGCTGGCGTCGTTCTTCGCCACCCGGGGCCTGCCGACGCAGCGCTTCGACGAGATGCAGGCCGCGGCCACGCTGCCCCCGTGACGCCCGAGCCGCCGTCCCGCCGCCTCGCCCGAATCGCCCTCTGGGTCGGCGGCACGGCGCTGGCGATCTTCGTCCTCGACCTGCTCGGCATCCCGGTCCGCGAGTGGATCGACGAACTCTTCGACAAGCTCGGGGAGATCCCGACCTGGGCGATCGTCGCGGGCGTCGTCCTGGCGACGGCGAACACGGCGCTGGCGGCGCTCGCCTGGCACGGCATCCTGCGCGCCTCGCCGCTGGGCGGGGTGCGATACCGGATCGTGCTCGCGGCCTACGCCACCGCGGTGGCGCTGAACGGCTTCCTGCCGGCGAACATCGGCACCTGGGTGATGCTGCTGATGTTCACCGCCCTCTTCGCCGGCGCGACCTTCCCGATGATGGTCTCGGGGATCGTCGTCCAGAAGATCCCCTTCGCGGTCTTCAGCGCCGCGCTCTACCTCTACCTGTTCCTCTCGGTGGCGGGCTCGTTCTCGGTCAAGTTCGGCTTTCTTGCCGAACACACCGGCCTCGTCGTCGCCATCTTGATCGGCGGCGGCGTCCTGATCGCGATCCTGATCCGGGTCTTCCGCAAGCGGCTCGCCGGGCTGCGGGAGCAGGTGGCCGACGGCGGCGCCGTGCTGCGGACGCCGCGCCGCTTCCTGTTCGACGTCTTCGCGCCGTCGCTCGGCAGCTACCTGGCGCGGCTCGGGACCGTCGCCGTCTTCCTCGCCGCGTACGGGATCCCGGCGACGTTCCACAACGTCGCCACGGTCACCGCGTCGAACTCGATCTCGAACACGTTCTCGGCCACGCCGGGCGGGGTCGGCGTCACCCAGGCGATGAACTCGGTGGCGCTCTCCGGTTCGACCGACGCGGCCACCGCGACCGCCTACTCGATCAGCCAGCAGCTGGTGACCTCGGCCTGGAACGTGGTCCTCGCCCTGATCCTGGTCTCCTGGGTCTTCGGCTGGAGCGGCGGCAAGGAGCTGGTCGAGTCCTCCTACGTCGACGCCAAGGCGAAAAGCGAGGAGATGCGGGAGAAACGCAGGCAGCGGCGGAGGCGCGGGCGCGCGACGGCCTGATCAGGCGACGCCGTCGGTCTCGGCGGCGATCGGTGCCGGGCCGTGGCCGGGGTGACCGAGGTCGGCAAGCCAGCCGCGCAGGACGCGGTGGACGCTCTCGGCGCCGACGACCTCCTCGGCGGGCCAGTCGAGGTCGGCCGGGTGGAGCGCGAAGGGGAAGCTCTGGGTGCCGCCGAGGCCGCCGTGGGAGCCGACCAGCTCCTCGAAGGCGGCGACTTCGCCGAATTCGGGCCAGTAGGCGCTGTTGATCATCAGGTCGGCGCAGTGGGGGAAGGAGTCGGTGCGGCGCAGGTGGCGGGCGGCGTTGGGGCCGAAGGGGGCGAGCGGGTCCTCCCCCACCACGCGTTTGTCGTCGAGGTGGTGGACGCCGGCCGGGCCGATCGCGAGGGCGCCGTCGGCCTCGGAGCGGACCATGACGAAGCCGATCCCGGGGTGGTCGCGGAGGGCCGGGATCAGCGCCGGGTAGAGCTCCTCGATCCGCTCCAGCGGGACGCGGCCCGGCAGGCGGGGGAAGCTGACCAGGCCGAGGCAGCCGGATGCCATGACCGAGAGCTCCGGCGTCTCGGTCGCGCCGTCGTCGCCGTCGCCGGAGCCCGCCTCCCGGCGCCCCTGCTCCTCGAGCATCACGGCGCCGTCGGCGACCCGGCCGCGGGTCGCGGCGCGCACGGTGCGGCCGGCAACGGTGTCGTCGCGGGCGACCTCGGTGAGGCCGGCGCTGAGGTAGGAGAGCGCGTTGTCGTCGCCGCCGAGCGCGGCGAGCACCTGGCTCCCGTCGCAGCTCTCGCGCACCAGCTCCTCGAGCGAGTGGCCGAAGCGGTCGCGGAAGGTTTCCCCCTGCGACTGGCCGTGGTCGGAGAGGACGACGAGCCGGTAGGGGCGCGGCGCCTCCTCGCAGGCGGCGGCGATGCGGGCGATCTGGCGGTCGAGGTCATGGAGGACGGCGAGGGTGTCGGGACGTTCGATGCCGGAGTGGTGGGCGACCTCGTCGTAGGCGAGGAAGGTGGTGTAGATGCTGGGGCGGCCGGCGAGCACGTCGCCGATCACGGTCGCCACCTGGAGGTCGCGCTGGACGACCGTCGCCCAGGCGCGCATCAGCGCGTAGGTGCGGCTGCGCGGGATGCGGGGGCGGACGTCGTCGCGGACCTGGGCGCGGGCGGCGCGGCGCTCGCGGGCGATCTCGGCGACGGCCAGGACGATGGTGCGGGCGACGGCATAGGGGCGGGCGAAGTAGGCGCTGTAGTCACGGCCGAGCGGACGGCGGCGGCTGAGCGCGGTGCTCATCGTCAGCATCGAGTGCGGGGCGTCGCCGGAGAGGATGTTGGCGCGGCTGGCGCCGTCGGCGTGGAGGAGGCCGTTGCCGTCGGAGTGGCGGCGCTCGAGCTCTTCGGCGTCGCGCGGATGGTTGGTGACGATCGCCTTCCCCCGCTCCTTCTCCCACCAGCGGAAGGCGGGCATGTCGTCGTTGTCGCCGTGGAGGATGCCCGCCTGGCAGGCACCGGTCTGCGAGGACCAGTCGGTTTCCCAGCGCCGCAGGCGGTGGGTGCCGGAGCGCAGCCAGCGCGCCAGGGTCGGCGCGGTGCCGTCGCGGATCGCCCGCCAGAGGACGTCGTGGGCGAGGCCGTCGATCTCCAGCAGCAGCAGGCCGGGGACCTCGCTCCGGGTGACGTCGCCGCGCCGCCGCGCCTGGCGGCGGACGACGCTCCGGTACCACCATTCGTCGTCGTCGATCGCGAGGAGGGAGTTGACGACGGCGGTGGTCGCCGCCAGCACGATCGTGATGACGATGGCGTTGCCGACTCCGCCGACCTCGGCCCCCGGCAGCGCGTCGATCACGAGCCCGACCAGGAGCGCGTTCAGCACCAGCCCCCCGAGCCCCAGCGTGACCACGTTGAGCGGCAGCGCCAGCCGCGCCAGCACCGGCCAGACGAGCGCGTTCAGGACCCCGACGAGCGCCGCCGCCAGGAGCGCGCTCCCGACCCCCTCGAGCGTGAAGCCGGCGAGCAACTGCGAGAACACCACCAGCACGGCGGCGTCCAGAACGGTGACGAAGATGGCCCTACCGACGCGCGACCCGCGCAACTGCACTCCTCCCCCCTGAGCGATTTCGCGGAAGTTTCCTATGGTGCCAAGGCGAACGCAACCGCGGCGGGACGGGGGCGCGCCTCGGCCTGCGCCGGGACCAGAATGCCCCGGCCTTCCGGTGTTCCTTTCTTGCGCATATGGCAAGTAAGGAACACCGGAGACGCCAGCCCCGGTGAGTTCGCAGAAACCCACGGTATGCGCCGCAAGCTGCGAACGCACCGGGTCCGGTGCCGGGCGCGGTCGCCCTTTCGTCCGGCCCCCCGATCGCGGTCGTCCTTAAGTCCGGTATCCGGACCAAAGGACGACCGCGCCGCCCTGGCCGGACCTAGGTCGACCGCTGTAGCGGGACGTGCCCGGCCTGGCGCAGGCCAAGGCGCGGCCATCCCCCTCATAACAGCCTAAGCATGAGGGGGATGGCCGTGCCGTCGAAGCTGCGGCTGGCGGGGCCGCCAGCCGGCGGTCCCTTCCCCACCCCCCAACACCACTGCCTCGCCCGGCGCCGGAACCCTCACGTCGACCCCGGGGGCGAGCGCTCGTACCCTTGCCGCGAACTCGCGTGGGGGCTCGCTCAGGGGCCGGGGGCGCAGGCGCGCCAGGCCGGCGGGGTAGAGGGTGCCCCAGTGGATCGGGACGGCGATCCGGGGCGCGAGGAGGGTTGCGGCGCGGGCGGCGCGCTCCGGGTTCAGGTGGCCGGGGCCGAGGGTCGGGCCCCAGCCCCAGACCGGGAGAAGGGCGAGGTCGAGGTCCTCGGCGAGGGTCGCCATGCCGTCGAAGAGGTCAGTGTCGCCGGCGAAGTAGAGGCTCCGGGTGCCCTCGACCAGGAAGCCGACCGGGATCGCCTCGACCCCGCGGCGGCCGAGCGCATGGTCGGCCGGGGTCGCGGTGATCGTGACCCCGCCCAGCCGGTGGGCCTCGCCGGGAGCGAGCTCGATCACCTCGGCGCCGGGTCGCCGGGTCTCGAAGAACGCCCGCGTCCCGCCCGGCACGATCAGCGGCACCCCGAACGGCAGGCGACGCAGCGAGCGTAGGTCGACATGGTCGCGGTGGAGGTGGGAGATCAGCACCGCGTCGAGGCCCTCGACCACCTCCGGCCCCGGCGCCGGCCCCTGCCGCCGCAGCGGCCCGAGCCACCCTCCCAGCACCGGGTCGGTGAGCAGCCGCACGCCGTCGAGCTCGATCAGGACGGTCGCGTGGCCGACGTAGACGATCCGGTCGACGCCCTCGGCCATACCGTCGCGTCAGCCGAGGACGACGCCCTCGGCGCCGGGTGGCGGCTTCGTGTCGGGCAGCCGCGCCATGCGGAAGGAGTTGACCAGCCCCGCGAGCCCGGCCAGCAACGGCACCAGCAGCGCGATCTGCAGAGCCAGCGGGCGCGTGTCGGTGTTGATGGCGACGATCTCGGCGCGGATCTGCGGCGGCTCTTCGGCGAGCAGTTCTTCCAGCTGGGTGTTGGTCATCACTTCGGCGTCTTCGTCGAGCACTTCGGCGACGTGCTGCTGCTGGGCCGGCGGCAGGACGGTGCTCGCTTCGGCCTTCTTGGTGAAGGCCACCGACAGCGTCGCCAGCATGATCGCCCCGGCGCAGGCGAGCCCGAAGGAGAGGCCGAACGAGCCCGCCGCCGAGTTGACGCCGGCCGCCTCGCTGATCCGCTCTTCGGCGATCGGCCCGAGGGTGAAGTTGTTGAGCTGGGACACCAACAGGCCGAGGCCGGAGCCGGCGATCGCCAGCGGCAGGACCAGGTACCAGCCGCTGTCGACGCGGGGGATGAACGGGATCAGCAGGGCGAAGCCGACGCTGACGAGGAGGAAGCCGATGCGGACGATCGAGGCGGGGCGACGGGCCCCCGCCTTTTTCCCGGCCAGCAGGGCGACGCCGAACATGCTGAGCGAGAGCGGTGCCAGGGAGAGGCCCGCCTGCAGGGCGTTGTATTCGAGCACCATCTGGAGGTAGATCGGCAGCACGATCATCGCCCCGCCGAGGGCGATCTGCTGCAGCATCTGCTGGGTCACCCCGATCCGGAACGCAGCCGAGCGGAAGAGGTCGGGGTCGAGCAGCGCCGGGCGCCGCTCGCGCTTGCGCTTGCGCAGCCACCAGACCAGCGTCCCCAGGGCGACGATGCCGAGGACGATCAGCGCGCCGACCGCTCCCCCGCCCTCCTGCCAGACGAGGATGCCGAGCACGATCCCGCCCATGCCGAGGACCGAGAGCGCCGCGCCGACCGCGTCGACCCCGCGGGCGCCGGCGTAGGGGACGTCGCGGACGAGGCCGAGGCCGGACAGCACGACCGCGATGATCGCCGCCTCGAGGCCGAATGCGACCCGCCAGGAGAGGAAGGTGGTGATGAAGCCGCCGAGCAGCGGGCCGACCGCGGCGGCGATCGAGGCGGCGGCGCCGACGAGCGCGTAGACGCGGCGCTGCGCCTCGCCCTCGAAGTTGCCGTGGATCAGCGACTGCATCGCGGGCAGCAGCAGCGAGGCGCCGGTGCCGCCGACCAGCGCCCAGAAGATGATGATCGCGGTCAGGCCCTGGGCGAGCATCATCGCCACCGCGCCGATCGCGTACCCGACCAGGCCGAGTGCGTAGGCGCGCTTGCGGCCGATCAGGTCGCCGACCTTGCCGCCGATCAGGATGAAGGCCGCCGACACCAGCGCCTCGAGCGCGATCGCCGCCTGCACCCCGCTCACCGTCGTGTCGAGGTCCCGCACCACGTAGGCGATCGACACGTTCATCAGCGAGGTGTCGACGACGAGCACGAACATCGCCGCCGCCAGCAGCAGTCCCAGCCGTTTGCTCTTGCCCCGCAGGTCGCCGCCGGCGACCGCCGCCCCATCTCCGCTCGTGGACTCGACGGTCGTCATCGACAATCTCCCCGGGCGGGAGCCTAGATCGCGCGGCCGCCATAATCCAGGCTCATGGCCCGGTCCCACGGCGAGCTCCGGATCGCCCGAATCTACGCGCACCCGACCCCCGAGGACGGTCGCCGGATCCTGGTCGACCGCCTCTGGCCGCGCGGCGTCTCCAAGGAGAAGGCGGACCTCGACGACTGGTGCAAAGAGGTCGCCCCCTCCGACGAGCTGCGGCGCTGGTACGGGCATGACCCAGAGCGCTTCGAGGAGTTCTCGGCCCGCTACCGGGCGGAGCTCGCCGAAGGAGACCGCGCCGAGGCGCTCGCCCGGATCGCCGCGGAGGCGAAGAGCGGCGTCGTGACCCTCCTCACGGCGACCAAAGAGATCGACATCAGCCAGGCCGCGGTGCTGAAAAGCGTGATCGAAGAACGCGGCTGACGCTGGATTCGGTGCGGTCGACCTAACCCGCGGCCGCTCGGTGGCGGGCGTCAGCCGAGCCGCTCGGCCAGCTCGACGATGATCCCCGCCGGCCCGCGGACATAACACAGCCGGAAGATGTCGCCGTAGGTCTCGACCTCGCCGACGAGCTCGGCGCCGTGTGCCCGGACCGCGGCAAGGGCGGCGTCGAGGTCGTCGACCAGGAAGGAGACGTGGCGGAGGCCGGGGGCGTTCGAGGGGGCGGGTTGCGGGTCGCCGCCGTCGAGCGGCGAGCGGAAGGTCGAGAGCTCGAGTTGGCCGTGGCCGTCGGGCGTCCGCAGCATCGCGATGTCGGCACGCACGCCGTCAAGGCCGATGGCGCGGTCGACCCAGTCGCCCTCGACCGACGCCTCCCCCTGCAGCTCGAGCCCGAGCGCGACGAAGAAGTCGATCGCCGCCGGGAGGTCGTCGACCACGACCCCGACGTGATCCATGCGTTGGACCGTCACTCCCCGATCGTAGGAGATCGCGACCAGAGGCCCCGACCACCCCACCTTCCATGACTCGCGATTCATATGATAGGTTTTTCATGCATGGGCGCCGACCGACGGCGCTCGACCACAAGCGAGGAAGCAATGCCTGACGGCGACGACATACCCAAACCCGCCACGCGCGCCCTCGCCGCCATCGAGCCCTGATCCGGGAACGGTGACCACGGCCTTGGGTGCGCGACGCAAGCACCCATAGACCACAGGAGGTCACCCGATGAACATCCAGACCACCGCCCCGCCGGGTCCGGCGCGGGCCGTCCTCGACGACGCCCATATCGGCGACATCCGCGGCGCGCTCGGCACCGTGTCGATCGGCGACGTGGCGCCCCGCCGGCGCCTCTCCCGCCGCTTCAAGACCCTGCTCGCGATCCTCGGCCCGGGCCTGATCGTGATGGTCGGCGACAACGACGCCGGCGCCTTCGGCACCTACACCCAGGCGGGCCAGAACTACGGCACCCACCTGCTCTGGACCCTGCTGCTGCTGATCCCCGTCCTCTACGTCAACCAGGAGATGGTCGTCCGCCTCGGCGTCGTCTCGGGCGTCGGCCACGCCCGCCTGATCCTCGAGCGCTTCGGCAAGTTCTGGGGCGCCTTCAGCGTCATCGACCTCTTCATCCTCAACGCGCTCACCCTGGTCACCGAGTTCATCGGCGTCAGCCTCGCCTGCTCCTACCTTGGCCTGCCCAAGGTCCCGACCGTGATCGTCGCCGCCCTCGTCATCGTCGGCGCCGCGTCCACCGGCAGCTTCCGCCGCTTCGAGCGCCTCTGCCTGGCCCTCGTCGTCGGCTCGTTGCTGTTGATCCCGATCTACGTCCTCGCCCACCCGCCTGCCGCCCAGATGGCCCACGACTTCCTCGTCCCCGGCATGCCCCCGGGCTCGGAACTGTCGACGGTGATGCTCCTGATCATCGCCATCGTCGGCACCACGGTCGCCCCCTGGCAGCTCTTCTTCCAGCAGTCCTACGTGATCGACAAGCGGATCACGCCGCCGTTCATGCGCTACGAGAAAGCCGACCTGATCATCGGCATCACGATCGTGATCGTCGGCGCCGCGGCGATGATGGGCTTCTCCGCCGCCGCCTTCGAAGGCACCTCCGCCTTCGGCCACTTCACCGACGCCGGCGGCACCGCGGCCGGGCTCGGCAAGTATGTGTCCCACACCGCGGGCACCCTGTTTGCGATCGCGCTGCTCGACGCCAGCATCATCGGCGCCGCCGCCGTCGGCCTCTCCACCGCCTACGCGACCAGCGACGTGCTCGACGTCAAGCACTCGCTCCATCGCAAGGTGACCGAAGCGAAGGGGTTCTACGCCTGCTTCGCGGGCCTCCTCGCGGTGGCCACGGCGCTGGTGCTGATCCCCGGGGTGCCGCTCGGCACGCTGACCAGCGGCGTCCAGACCCTGGCCGGCGTCCTCCTCCCGAGCGCCTCGGTGTTCCTGCTCCTCCTCTGCAACGACAAGGCGGTCCTCGGGCCCTGGGTGAACGGGATGAAGACGAACATCTTCACCGGCGTCGTGGTCTGGGTCCTGGTTCTGCTCTCGGTGATCCTCACCGCCGGCGTGCTCTTCCCGAACATCGGCGGGAGCGCGATCATCGGCGTGCTGGTGGGCGGATCGGCGGTCGGAGCTGTGCTCGGCGCCGTGCTGCTGCTCCAGCGCCGCCGCGAGGCGGGCCGCCGGGACCCCGCCCCGAAGGCAAGCGAGGCCGAGCGGGCCGCCTGGCGGATGCCGCCGCTCGAACTGCTGGAGCGGCCGGTGATGTCGACGGCGCGCAAGGTCGGCCTCATCACCCTGCGCGGCTACCTCGTGTTCGCGGTCGGCCTCGTGGTGGTCAAGCTGGTCACGGTCGGGATCGGCTGAGCTCCGATGTCGTCCGGCGAGTTCGTCCTGCGGCTCGGCGTGGCGGTGCTGGCCGGGGCCCTGATCGGCCTTGAGCGCCAGTGGCGCAGCCGCGGGGCCGGGCTGCGGACGAACACGCTGGTGGCCGGCGGCGCGGCGATGTTCGTGCTCATCTCCTCGCTGACCCCGCACGACAACAGCCCCACCCGGATCGCCTCCTACGTGGTCAGCGGAGTCGGCTTCCTCGGCGCCGGGGTGATCATCAGCGACGGCGTCAGCGTCCGCGGGATCAACACCGCGGCGACGCTGTGGTGCGCGGCCGCGGCGGGCGCCCTCGCCGGCAGCGGCTTCGTCTGGGAGGCCGGGATCGCGACCGCCGCCGTGCTCGTGATCAACATCGGCCTGCGGCCGCTGGGGCGGGCGATCGACCGCTCCTCGATCGACCACGACAGCGAGGTCGAGACGACCTACCGCTTCCGCGCCACCACCCGCGGGAGCGGCGAGGCCCACGTGCGGGCGCTGCTGCTCCAGAGCATCAGCGGCGACGGCTACCACCTGCGTGCACTGGAGAGCGCTGACATCGACGGCACCGGCCTGGTCGAGGTGCGGGCGGAGCTGGCGACGACCGGGCGCCACGACGAGCAGATCGAGGCGGCGGCCGGGCGGCTGGGCCTCGAGCCGAACGTGACCGCGGTGCGCTGGGAGGCGCTGGAACCGGAGCCGGCGGACCTCGAGGCGTCCTCGGTCGGATGAGCGCACGGCCTACGATCCCCCGGTGAAGAAGAAGGGCAAGAAGGCGGCGAAGAAGAGCGCCGAGGCGCGCGCCGACCCAACGCGGGAGGCGGAGGCGATCGCCGACGTGATGTTCGCGCTCTCGAGCCCGAACCGGGTCCGCATCCTGATCGCGCTGCGGGAGAGGCCGCACACGGTCGGGCAGCTGGTCGAGGCGGTCGGGATCGAGCAGTCGGCCGTCTCCCACCAGCTGCGGGTGCTGCGCGAGCACCGGCTTGTGGTCGCCGACCGGCGCGGGCGGGAACGGCTCTACGCGCTCCACGACGAGCACGTCGCCTCGCTGCTCGACGAGGCGATCCGGCACGTCAGCGAGCTCTCCGGGGGTGGGACGAAGAAGCGCGAGCTGCGGAGCGCATCGTGAGCCGCGCCGGGGGACCGACGAACGTGCTCGAGCCGACCTTCGCGCCGCCCGCGGAACGGCGGTCGGTGCTCGACCGCGCCCACGTCGGCGACATCGAAGGGGCGTTCGGCACCGTCCCCGCCGCCGACACCGGCCCCCGCCGCTCGCGGCGACGCCGCCTCGCCACGCTGCTGGCGATCCTCGGGCCGGGCCTGGTGGTGATGCTGGCCAACAACGACGCGGGCGGGGTCTCGGTATACGCGGAGGCGGGGCAGGTCCACGGCACCGGCCTGCTCTGGGTGCTGGCGGCGCTGGCGCCGGTCCTCTTCATCAACCAGGAGATGGTCGCCCGGCTCGGCGCGGTGAGCGGCGCCGGCCACGCGCGGCTGATCGTCGAGCGCTTCGGCCGCCGCTGGGGCGCCTTCGCGCTGGGCGACCTCCTCGCCCTGAACGCGCTGACGATCGTCACCGAGTTCATCGGCGTCACGCTCGCCCTCGGCTTCCTCGGCGTCAGCCGCTACCTGGCGGTGCCGCTCGCCGCGGCGCTGCTGCTCGCCGTGATCGCCGGCGGCAGCTTCCGCGGCTGGGAGCGGACGATGCTGGTGATGGTCGGCGTCAGCCTGGCGGCGATCCCGCTCGCGGTACTGGCCCACGGGGCGAGCGGCGGCGCGCCCGCGCCGTCGCCCGCGCCCGGCGGGTCGGGCGGGTCGAACACCTCGTTCGTCCTCCTGGTGATCGCGATCGCCGGGACCACGGTCGCGCCGTGGCAGTTCTTCTTCCAGCAGTCGAACGTCGTCGACAAGCGGATCACGCCGCGCTGGCTGGCCTACGAGCGGCTCGACACCCTGCTCGGCACGGCGCTCGTCCTGCTCGGCGCGGTGGCGATCATGCTGACCTGCGCCTGGGCCTTCGATGGCACCGCGCTCCACGGCTCCTTCGCCGACGCCGGCGCGGTCGCCCACGGGCTTCGGGCGAGCGTCTCGCCGCTCGCCGGCGACCTCTTCGCCCTGATCCTCCTCGACGCCTCGCTCCTCGGCGCCGCCGCGGTCGCCCTCAGCGGCTCCTACGCGGTCGGCGACTACTTCGGCTTCCGCCACTCCCTGCACCGCGGCTGGCGCGACGCGAGGGTCTTCCATCTCACCTCCGCCGCCTTCGTCGCCCTGGCCGCCGCCGTGGTCCTCATCCCCGGCGCCCCGCTCGGCCTGATCACCACCGGAGTGCAGGCGCTGGCCGGGATCCTCCTCCCCAGCGCCTCGGCCTTCCTCCTCCTGCTCTGCAACGACCGCGACGTGCTCGGCCCGTGGGCCAACCCGACCTGGTTGAACGCGCTCGGCGCGGCCGTGGTCGGGGCCCTCGTCGCCCTCTCCACGATCCTCACCGTCACGACCCTCTTCCCGGGCGCCGACGCGGCGACGATCTCGATTACCGTCTTCGCCCTGCTCGCCCTCGTCCTCGCGGCGATGGCGGCGGTCCAGTGGCCCCGCCGCCGCGGCCGTCCCACCCCGGAGACCGACCTCACCCCCACCGAACGGGCCGCCTGGACGACCCCCCGCCTCGAGACCCTGCCGCCGCCCGCCCGCTCGCGCCTGCGCAGCACGACCCTCGTGCTCCTGCGCGTCCAGCTCCTGCTCTCCGCCGCCCTCCTCCTCGCGCGGCTGATCGAGCTCGGGCTCGGCGGCTGACGGCGCGCTCAGCCGGAGGCCCCGGCCGCCTCGTCGGCGACCGGATACATCTGCAGGCGGCCGTAGAAGGCGTTGGCGACGCGCAGCGCGTGCACCTTCGCGGCGGCGGCGAGCGGGCCGTCGAAGAGTTCGTCCACGGTCTGGCACCAGAGCACCAGCCAGCGCTCGAAGTGCTCCTGGCGCAGGCCGCCCGCCTTGCGGTGCAGTTCGGCGTGGACCCCGAAGGCGCCGCCCCCGTAGGACTGCGCACCGAGCAGGATCGTCGCCCAGAACGAGGTGATCACCGGCACGTGAGCCTCGAGGTCGAGCTCGGCGACGTCGGTGAAGATCCAGCCGATCTCCTCGTCCAACATCGCCTTCCCGTAGAAGGCGCGAACCAGGCGCTCGCAGTCCTCGATGCTCTCGATATCGGGGCGGGCGTCGGTGCCGATCCAGGCATGATGACGATCGCCGGCGCCGGCGAGCACTCAGACACCTGGATCGGCCGGCGCGTCGAGATCGCCCCGGAGGGCGGCCTTGTAGCCGCCGCGGACAAGCCCGGCGTTGCTCCCACCCATGCCGGGATTGTCCCACGCGCTTCCGCGGTCCCAGATGGTTGATCCGACGGCCGGGGAGGGACGGGCAAGGGTTCGGCGCGCCGGCGGCCGTCCGAGTCACGTCCCGGGCGCCTCATGGGGGTCCTGGCAGGCTGTGACCCCCATGAGGCGCCCGGGACGTGAGGGGTGCGTGGGGAAGAGGGCACGGGTTCGTCACGAAGACGTCGGGGACGTCACACTTCCGTGCGGTCTGAAGGCCGAGATCGGGGCCCCGACGGTCGCTGCAGCGATAAGTGTCGCCCCAGCGACACCTGTCGCTGCAGCGTGTCCCGGACGTCCGAGGAAGACGGGAGGAAGGGTGACGGACCTCCCGTTCCCCGGCCGACCCCGGTCAGCTGTTCTTTTTGCCGGACTGGTCGGCATAAGGAACAGCTGGAGG
>JAFDWB010000006.1 GCA_018268675.1 Actinomycetota bacterium | reverse complement strand
CGAGTCGATCTCGATCTTCAGCCGCGAGGCCGACTCGTCGATCAGGTCGATCGCCTTGTCGGGCAGGAAGCGGTCGGCGATGTAGCGCTCCGAGAGCGTCGCCGCGGCGACGATCGCCGAGTCGGTGATCCGCACCCCGTGGTGCTGTTCGTAGCGCGGCTTCAGCCCGCGCAGGATCGCGATCGTGTCCTGCATGTCGGGCTCGCCGACGTAGACGGGCTGGAAGCGCCGCTCCAGCGCGGCGTCCTTCTCGATGTGCTTGCGGTACTCATCGAGCGTCGTCGCCCCGACCGCCCGCAACTCGCCGCGCGCCAGCATCGGCTTCAGCAGGTTGGCCGCGTCGACCGCTCCTTCGGCGGCGCCGGCGCCGACGATCGTGTGGAGCTCGTCGAGGAAGAGGACGATCTGCCCCTCCGCCTCCTGCACCTCGTTCAGCACCGCTTTCAGCCGCTCCTCGAACTCGCCGCGATATTTGGAGCCCGCCAGCAGCGAGCCGATGTCGAGCGCGATCACGCGGCGGTCGCGCAGGCTCTCCGGCACGTCGCCGTCGACGATCCGCTGTGCCAGCCCCTCGACGATCGCCGTCTTGCCGACCCCGGGGTCGCCGATCAGCACCGGGTTGTTCTTCGTCCGCCGGGACAGCACCTGGATCACGCGCCGGATCTCCTCGTCGCGCCCGATCACCGGGTCGAGGCGCCCCGAGCGCGCGTCCGCGGTCAGGTCGCGGCCGAATTTCTCCAGCGCCTGCGCGGTCGACTCGGGGTTGTCGGTGGTCACCGGGTTGGGACGAACGGCCGCCACCGCGGCGTCGAGCTCGTCCTTCGAGGGCAGGATGTCGCCGACGGTGGGGTCCTCGGTCAGCGCCCGCAGCAGGTGATCGGTGGAGATCAGGCTCGACCCGTCGCGCCCCATTTCGCGCTCGGCGACGCGCAGGGTCGCGGCCAGGCCCGCGGACAGCCGCGGTTCCTCGGTCTGGGCGCCGCTCAGTTTCGGCAGCGCCGCGACCGCCTCGTTGGCGCGCGCCGCGATCGTCGCGGTGTCGGCGCCGACCCGCTGCAGGATCGGCACCACCAGCCCATCGGGCTGTTCGAGCAGGGAGACCAGCAGGTGCGCCGTGGTCGCCTCGGGATTGCGATGGCCGCGCGCCAGCTCCAGGGTCGCGGCGATCGCTTCCTGCGATTTCTGCGTGAACTTGTCCGGCTGCATCAGCTCTCTTCTCCTCTTCGTTCCAGCTCTCTCACTCTCTCTTTCAGCTTCTCCACCTGCTCTTCCAGCGCCAGGACCGTCTCGACCCCGACCAGGTTCAGCCCCTGCGCGGTCATCTCCTGGATGCGGCGCAGGCGTTCGACGTCGCGCCGGCTGTAGAGGCGGGTGTTCTTCGGCGAGCGCGCCGGCGCGATCAGGCCGCGCGTCTCGTACATCCGCAGCGTCTGCGGGTGCATCTCGGCCAGTTCGGCGGCGACCGAGATCATGAAGACCCCCTGCTCGTCGTCGAAGGTCGCCTTCACTTCGTGGCGGCGGTAGGTCGCCATCAGACGCCCGCCTTCCGCAGCAGGTCGGCGCGCGGGTCGTGCCCGTTGAGCGCGCTCGCCAGCTCCTCGACCGCTTTCTCCCCCTCCTCGCTTAGGTCTTTGGGGACCTCGATCTCGAGGCGGTAGCGGATGTCGCCGTTGCCCTTGCCTTTGGCCTTCGGCGCGCCCTCGCCGCGCAGCCGCTGGATCGCCCCGTGTCTGGTGCCGGGCGCGATCTTGATCTTCTTCGTCCCGTGCAGGACCGGCACCTCGATCGTGCCGCCGCGCACCGCCTCCGGGATCGTGATCGGCACCGTCACCTCGAGGTTGCCGTCGTCCAGCCGGCGGAAGACCGGGGAGGAGGCGACCCGCGTGGTCACGTAGAGGTCGCCGTTGGGACCGCCGCGCGGCCCCGCCTCGCCCTTGCCGGCGAGCCGGATCCGGGTGCCGTCCTTGACCCCGGCGGGGATGTTGACTTTGTAGCGCTTGTTCTGCTGGGTGACGCCGGAGCCGCCGCAGGTGGGGCAGGGGTCCTCGATGATCTCGCCCGCCCCGCCGCACTGCGGGCACGGCTGGCTGATCGAGAAGAAGCCCTGGTTCTGCGGGTCGATGCCGCGGCCTTCGCAGCGCGGGCAGGTGACCGGCGCGGTGCCGGGCGCCGCGCCGGAGCCGTGGCAGGTCTCGCAGCGTTCCTGCTTCGGCACCGTGACGCTGATCTGGGTGCCGTTGATCGCCTGGTCGAAGCCGAGGTCGACTTCGGTCTCCAGGTCGCGGCCGCGGATCGCCTGCGGCCGCGCCCGGCCACCGCCCCCGCGGCTGAAGATGCCGGAGAGGATGTCGCCGAAGTCGGCGCCGAAGCTGCCCGCCTGGGCGCCGCCCCCGCCGAAGGGATTGCCGCCGCCGAACGGGTTGCCGCCCGCGCCGCCGAACCCGGCGAAGGACGGGCCCGCGTCGTACTCCTTACGCTTCTCGGGGTCGGAGAGGACGTCGTGCGCGGCCGAGACCTCCTTGAACTTCTCCTCGGCCTCGGCGTCGCCGGGGTTCCGATCAGGGTGGTATTTGCGCGCCAGTTTCCGGTACGCCTTCTTGATCTCGTCCTCGCTCGCGTCCTTCTTGACGCCGAGGGTCTTGTAGAGCTCGTCTGCCACTTCTCGTCTCTTCCTAGGCGGCCACCACGACCATCGCGGGGCGGATCAGCTGCCCCTCGAACCGGTAGCCCTTCTGCATCACCTCGACCACGACGCCCGCCTCGGTCCCCTCGACCTGCACGGTCGAGAGCGCTTCGGCGAAGTTCGGGTCGAACTTCTCGCCCTGCGGGTCGACCACCTCGACCCCGCTGCGCCCCAACGTCTCCCGCAGGTTGCGGAAGACGAGGAGCACACCGTGGGCGAGCGGGTCCTCCGAGTCGCCCTCGGGGTCGAGCCCCGCGGCGCCCAGCGCCCGCTCGAGGTCGTCGAGCACGGGGACCACGCCCCGTGCCACCTCGACCTTCCCGCGCAGCGCCGCGGCCTGAACCTCCGCCGCCATCCGCTTGCGGTAGTTCTCGAAATCCGCCTGCGCCCTGCGAGCGATATCCAAGTACTCGTCCCGTTTCGCCTCGGCGTCAGCCAGCAACTGGTCGAGATCTCGCTCGACCTGCCCTTCGGCGTCCTGAGCCCGCGCCCCATCCGCGTCAGCACGTCCCTCGGAGCGCGCCCCTCCCGCGGGTGGCGCCGGGTCGGGGTCTTCGCCCGCAGCTTGCGAGGACGAAGGCCCCGACCCGGGGACAGGACCCGCGGGCCGATAGCCCGCGTCCATGTCGTCCTGTTCCGACTTCACTTATTTCTCCTCGTCGACGACTTCGGCATCAACGACTTCCTCGTCGTCCGCCGCCGCCCCGTTCCCGGAGCCACCGTCGCTCGAGGCCGCCCCCGCCTCGCTCTGCGCCTGCGCGTAGATCTGCTGCGAGGCCTCGGTCATCGCCGTGTTCAGCGCCTCGGTCTTCGCGTTGACCTCGTCCAGCGAGCCCGAGTCGAGCGTCGCCCGGACATCCTTGATCGCCGCCTCGACCTGCTCCTTGGTCGCCGCCTCGACTTTGTCGCCCGCCTCGGCCAGCGCTTTCTCGGCCGCGTAGGCCGCATTCTCGGCGACGTTCCTGGCCTCGGCCAGCTCGCGCTGCCTGCGGTCCTCCTCGGCGTGTGCCTCGGCGTCGGTGACCATCTGCTGGATTTCCTCGTCGGAGAGCCCGGAGCCGGATTTGATCTCGATCTTCTGCTCTTTGCCGGTGCCTTTGTCTTTGGCGGTCACCGAGATGATCCCGTTGGCGTCGATGTCGAAGGTGACCTCGATCTGCGGGATGCCGCGCGGCGCCGGCGGGATGCCGGTGAGCTGGAATTTGCCCAGGCTCTTGTTGCCCGAGGCCATCTCGCGCTCGCCCTGGAGCACGTGGATCTCCACCGAGGGCTGGTTGTCGTCGGCGGTCGAGAAGACCTCCGACTTCTTCGTCGGGATCGTCGTG
>JAFDWB010000069.1 GCA_018268675.1 Actinomycetota bacterium | reverse complement strand
CGTGGGGATCCTGGCCAACGGCGCCGGGCTCTGCATGTCGACGCTCGACGTCGTCGCCCAGGCGGGCGGCGCGCCGGCCAACTTCCTCGACGCGGGCGGCGGCTCGAAAGCTGAGGCGATCGTCAACGCGCTCGAAGTCATCACCTCCGACGCGAAGGTGACGGCGATCCTCTTCAACATCTTCGGCGGCATCACCCGCGGCGACGAGATCGCCAAGGGGATCGTCACCGCCGCCGGGCAGCTCGACCTGCAGGTGCCGCTGGTGGTGCGCCTCGACGGGACCAACTCCGAGGAGGGGCTGGCGATCCTGGCCGAGGCGAACCTGCCGAACATGCACCAGGAGAAGACGATGCTCGACGCCGCGCGCCGGGTCGTGGAGCTGGCGGGGGGTGCGTCGTGAGCATCATCATCGACGAGGGGACGAAGCTCGCCGTCTCCGGCCTGACCGGTCGCGAGGGCTCCTTCCACGGGCTGCGCAACAAGGCCTACGGGACCGACCTCGTCGCCGGCGTGACGCCGGGGAAGGGCGGCCAGGACGTCGAGGGGACGCCGGTCTTCGACACGATCGCCGAAGCGGTCGCCGAGGCGGGTGCCAACACGTCGATGATCTTCGTGCCCGCGCGCTTCGCCGCGCCCGCGATCGACGAGGCGATCGACTCCGGCGTCGACACGGTGATCGCGATCACCGAGGGGATCCCGGTGCTCGACATGCTCTCCACCTACTGGAAGGCGAGGGAGAAGGGCGTGCGGCTGATCGGGCCGAACTGCCCCGGCGTGCTCTCGCCCGGCAAGGCGAACGTGGGGATCATCCCGGCCCAGTTCTTCGACCCGGGGCCGATCGGCGTCGTCTCCAAGTCGGGGACGCTCACCTACCAGATCGGCAACGAGCTGAAGCAGGCGGGGACGGGGAACTCCTCGATCGTCGGGATCGGCGGCGACCCGATCGTCGGCTCGGACTTCATCGACATCCTCAAGCTCTACGAGGCGGACCCCGACACCGAGCTGATCGTGATGGTCGGCGAGATCGGCGGCGACGCCGAGGAGCGGGCCGCCGAGTTCATCGCCGCCGAGGTCACCAAGCCGGTGGTCGCCTACATCGCCGGCTTCACCGCGCCGCCGGGCAAGCAGATGGGCCACGCCGGGGCGATCATCTCGGGGTCCTCGGGGACTGCGCAGGCGAAGAAAGACGCGCTCGAAGCGAAGGGCGTGCGGGTCGGCGAAAGCCCGACCGAGACCGCGGCGATCGCGGTCGAGACGCTGCGCGGCTGAGGGACGCTCAAGGGACGGGTTGCTTGGAGGCCCCAGTGTGCCCCTCCGCCTGAAGCCGTCGCGCAGCTGGGCCGGCCTTAAGGGTTCGGTTCGGGGTACGGGAGCTTCATTCGGAGGGGCACACTGGAACCGTACGGAGCGTCGTGCAGGAGCGCGCGGATCTGGGCGGCGAGGCGGGTTGGTTCGTTGCTCAGGCGGCGGTGGGTGACGCGGATCGTTTTGTAGCCGGCGAGGAGGTGGTCGGTGTCGCGGTCGCGGTCCTGCTCGAAGGCGGCGCGGTGGGCGTGGAACTCCCAGGAGTCGAGCTCGACGATCAGGCGGCCGGCGGGCCAGAAGGCGTCGACCTCGTCGCCCTCGATGAGGACGTTGGTGTGCGGTGGGGGGAGGCGGTGGGCGACTACGAAGGCGGCGAAGCGGTCCTCGAGGGGAGAGGCGGTGTCTTCGACGTGGCGCTGCTCGGCGAGGAGGAAGGGCCTGATGCGGTTGCGGGCGCGGCGGCGGCCGGGATGGCGTTCGTAGATTGCGGCGACCTCGGGGACGCGCAGCAGGCGCAGACGCGACGCTTCGTCCCAGGCATTCTTCAGCCGCTGGGGTTCGGAGCGTTCGGCGAGGTCGAAGAGCGTGCGGGCGAGGGTGGAGACCGGGATGCCGTCGCGGACCGTCACCTCGTCCGGGTCGAACCTGCACCGGTGAACCTTGACGCCGGAGCGCCGCCCGGGTCGCACCTGGCGCCCGCGGGGCGCGTTGACGTGGATCTGCGGCCGGTCCCCGCCCAGCCCCCAGAGCGCCGCCGCGCTCTCGTGGCTGAGGAACGCCCCCGGCCCGAGTGCGAGGACGCCCGCGAGCCACTTCCCGCGCTTGGTGAGCGGTCGCGGCCCGAATGCATAGACGTCGCGATGCAAGGCCCGTAGCCGCCCGCCGGAGAGCCAGCGGTCGATGGTCCGCCGTCCCACGCCAAGGGACGTGAGCTGCGCGTGAGTCAGCAAGCCCTGTTGCCGCCCCGCCAAACCAACGATCGCCCGTTCCCGGGATGTGCTTCCGAGCATTCCCGCCATATGTGGCGGTTAAGCTCGGAAGCAGGTCGGGTTGGCCCCCCGGGGGCGTTGAAATTGGCGGAGCTCGCGGGAAGGGGTGACGTTGCTAGATTCGTCGCTCGATGGCTGACACGATTTCTTTTGCCCGCGGGGCGCCGAGCGCCGACATCCTTCCCCACGAGCAGGTGCGGGAGGCGGCGCAGCGCGCGCTGACCGACGACTGGGAGACGGCGCTTTCCTATGGGGTCGGGATCGGGCACCCGGGTCTCTGCAAGTGGGTCGCCGAGCGGCACGGGGGAATGGACCCGGCGCAGGTGATGATCACCAACGGCTCGCTCGAGGCCGGCGCGATGCTGTTCGCGCACCTGGTGAAGCCGGGGACGCGGGTGGCGGTCGAGCAGCCGACCTACGACCGCACGCTGCTCCTGCTGCAGCAGTTGGGCGCCGAGCTGGTGCCGATCCCGCTGGAGGCCGACGGGCTGGATGTGGGGACGCTGGAGGCGGCACTGGCGGACGGGCCGATCGAGCTCGCCCACGTCATCCCCAACGCCCACAACCCGGCCGGCTGCACGCTCTCGGTGGAGAAGCGGCGGCGCCTGGTCGAGCTCGCCGCCGAGCACGGCTTCTGGATCTTCGAGGACGACCCCTACCGCGAGCTCCCCTTCGAGGGGGAGCCGCTCGAGACGATGCTCTCGATCGACGACGGCGGCCGCGTGATCCACGCCTCCTCGTTCTCGAAGACGGTCAGCCCCGGCGTCCGGGTCGGCTACCTGATCGGCCCGCCGGAGGAGGTCGCGAAGCTCTCGAAGCGCGCCAACGAGACCTATATCTCGCCCAACATGCTGGCCGAGTCGATCGTCTTGGAGCTCTGCCGCTCCGGTGTCCTCGACGAGAACATCAGCTTCGTCAAAGGCGAGCTGAAGGCGCGCTGCGAGGCGCTGGTCGAGGCGCTCCGGGAGTCGATCCCCGAGGCGGTCTTCGTCGTCCCCCAGGGCGGCTACTTCCTCTGGCTCGATCTCGCCCAGGGCACCGACACCAAGGCCCTCCTCGCCGAGGCCAAAGGCGAGGGCGTCTCCTTCGTCGCCGGCCCCGACTTCATGATCGAGGGCGGCGAGAACAGCCTCCGCCTCTCCTTCGCCCCGGTCCCCGCCGCCGACGCGGGCGAGGGCGTGGCGCGGATCGCCGCGGCGCTCGACAAGCTGCGGGCCGGGACTCCGGCTTAGGTCGAGGGGCCGGCCGGCGCCCGGCGGGGCGCCCTCAACTCAGCAAACGACGCGGGGCGCGCCGACGGACGGCAGCCGTCCCAGTTCCGTGGAATCACCTCCCGGATAATGGGTTCGATGCCTATCGCGGAGATCACGTTGGCGGCGGCTGACCTCGAGCGGCAGGCGGCGTTTTGGGGGGAGACGCTCGGGTTGCCGGTGTGCGTGGGGGAGGACGAGGTCGAGGTGGGGTTGCGGGCGTCGCGGATCCGCTTCAGGCGCGCGGAGGCGGGGATCGACGCTCGGTACCACTTCGCGATCAACGTTCCGCCGGGTTCGATCGGGCGGGCGCTGGAGTGGATAGGCGGGCGGCACGAGGCGCTTCCGTTCCACTGGCACCATGGGGAAGGGGACGGGGCCACGGTGGTGCGGACGGATGTGGGAGCCGGGTGCCTGTACTTCCTCGACGCCGGCGGGAACGTCGCGGAGCTGATCGCGAGCCCGCAGGTCGAGGGCGATGTCGGGGAGTTCGGGCCGGGGTCGCTGGTCGAGATCGCCGAGATCGGGATCGCGTCCGCAGACCCGGATCGGACCAGCGCCGCGCTGCGGGACTTCTTCGGGGCCGAGGTGGTCTGGGGCGGGGGACCGGGAGCCGAGCTCACCGCGATCGGGGACGCGCACTCGGTGGTGATCGTCGCCCCGATCGGGCGCGGCTGGATCCCGGTCGACCTGTCCGCGCGGCGACTGCCCACCGAGATCGTCTTCTACGGCGCCGAGGCGCGCGAGCTCACGCTGCCCGAGGGCCCCTACCGCCTGCGGGTCGCGCCCGCATAGGTGCCTCTCGACGCTTGTCTTCGTATCGAGGACAAGCGTCGGCGGCGGGTGCCGGCGCTAGCGCCCGTAGCGGTCGCTGGAGAGGACGAGCTGCTCGGGGATCGCGGCGCGGGGCGGTGGTGCCGGGTCGGCGCGCACGGATACGGTCTCGGCGACGGAGCGGGTGACGAGGTGCTCGTCGTCGGCGGACCTGATCGTCACGTGGTCCTCGGTCGACTCGGAGACCTTGCCCGCCAGCCCGGGGTGGAGGCCGGCGTCCTTGAGGTAGTGGAGGAGCTCCTCGGCCTCGTTCTCGAAGCGCAGCACGGTGACGTCGGCGCCGACCTCGACGTCGGCGAGGAGCGAGCCGCGCTCGCGGATCCCCTCGACGATCGGGTGGCCGTGGGGGCAGGTCGTCGCGTCGCCGATCGCCGCCCGCATCCGCTCCTCCAGCACCGGCGACATCGCGTGCTCGATCCGCTCCGCCTCCTCGTGCACCTCGTCCCAGGGGATGCCGAGCACGTCGGTGAGGAAGCGCTCGATCATCCGGTGGCGGCGCACGATGTAGGAGGCGCGCTCGCGCCCGTCGGCGGTGAAGGCGAGCGATTTGTCGGGGTTCCGTTCGACGTAGCCGTCTTTGACCAGGCGGCCGACCATTTCGTGCACGGTCGGCGCCGAGAGCTGCATCGCGCGGGCGATGTTGGCCCCCGTCATCGGCAGCCCGGCCTCGTCGATCCAGAACATCGTCTCGAGGTACTCCTGCTCCGCCACAGTCGCCTGCTCGGCCGCCAACGCTCCTCCTTTAGGCATACCTAATTGGGATCCCCTAATATGCAGGGCCTTGACGGCGCTCACCAACTCCTTCCGCCGCCACTGGCCACTTTACCTGGGCGGCCTGCTCGTCGCCCTGCTTGGCTGGAGCGCCTTCGCCGCCCACGGCGGGACGCCTGAACCGACCGCGGGCGAGCACCTCAGCCACGGCGCGGTCGTCATCGACAGCGCCCTGCTTGTCTTCCGCGAGGGCCTCGAGACGATCCTCGTGCTCGCCGCGGTCACCGCCAGCATGGTCGGGGCGACGCAGGTCTACCGCCGGCCGATCGCGCTTGGCGCGGGCACCGGCTTCCTCGCCAGCGTCGCCACCTGGTTCGTCGCCGCCTGGGTGCTCGGGCAGCTGGGCGCCGGCGGGCTCGCGGTGCAGGCGGCGACCGGCCTGCTCGCCGTGATCGTCCTCCTCGTCGTCATGAACTGGTTCTTCCACAAGGTCTACTGGACCGGCTGGATCCAGAACCGCAACAAGCACAAGAAGAAGATCCTCTCCCGGTCCGGCGTGGACAGCCGGCGGGCGACGATGTGGGGCCTGATCATCCTCGGCGTCACCTCGGTCTACCGCGAGGGCTTCGAGGTCGTCCTCTTCCTCCAGAACCTGCGGCTCACCTACGGCGCCGGGACGGTGCTCGAGGGCGTCGCGATCGGCCTCTCGCTGACCGCCGCGGTCGGCGTCGTCACCTTCCTCGCCCACCGCCACATGCCTTACAAGAAGATGCTGGTGCTGACCGGGGTGATGCTCGGCATCGTGCTGATCGTCATGGTCGGCGAGTCGGTGCAGGAGATGCAGCTCGCCGGCTGGTTGCCGGAAACGACGGTGGCGCTCGCGATCCCCGGCTGGATCGGGCTCTGGTTCGCGGTCTTCCCGACGGTCGAGGGGCTGACCGCCCAGGTGCTGGCGGCGGCGCTCGTCCTCGGCTCCTACTTCGGCGCGGAGTACTGGCGGGTGAAGCGGCCGCGGCGGCGCGCCGAAACGCTGGCGGTGCGGCCCGAGGCGCCGCCCCGCGAGCTCGGCCCGCTGCTCAACCCGGCGGCGCCGCGGATCGCCGCCGCCGAGGCGGGCGGCGCTCAGCGCGCCATCAGCGCCGAGACGACCGCCTCGTAGAAGCCGTCGCCGTTGGTGCCCTCGGTGACGCTGACGTTGCCGAACTGCGGCAGGTAGGAGCGCAGGCCGGGGTCCCCGTCGGGGCCGTTGGCGACGACGAAGAAGCGGCCGACCGCGGCGGCGACCTCGAGGTCCTCGACCGAGTCGCCGACCCCGATGCACTCGTCGGGGGCGAAGCCGCGGGCGCGCGCGTGGGCGGCGACCGCGCCCGCCTTGGAGACCGTGTGGGGCACCAGGTGGTAGGCGTGGGTCTGGCCGTCGACGGTCGCCATCGGCGTGCCGATCGCGCCGTTGTCGAGGAAGCGGAGGTCGTCGTCGCCGTGCTCGCCGAGCAAGGCGTTGGCCTCGTCGACGTCGACCTTGCCGCGGAAGAGGTGGGAGTGGACGCGGCCGTGGTGCCAGGGCGAGTGGTACTCGAGCCGGCCGCCGAAGTGATCGAAGAGCATCTGCGGGATGCCGCGGCGCTCGATCTGTTCGTAGACCGTGCCCTCGTATTCGTCGGGCTGGAGCTCGCCGGTGAGGAGCGTCGTCTCGCCGTCCATGGTGAAGGCGCAGCCCGCCTCGAAGATGTAGGAGCCCTGGCCCATCAGGCGGGCGGCCTCGTGGACCTGGGGCTCGCGGCGGCCGGACATGATCACGACCTCGACCCCGGCCCGGGCGCACGCCTCGAGCGCGCGCGCCTGCGACATCGAGAAGTTCCCCTCGCGATCGAGGAAGAGCGCCCCTCCCCGCCCGAGGAGGGTCCCGTCGAGGTCGGTGTATACGCAGCGAAGCGACATCGGCCGCCCGCTACCGTAGCGACGATGGAGTGGCGACTCGGTGATCTGACTCTGGACCTGGCCCGGCCGGTGGGGGCGGGGATCGTCAACGTGACCATCGACTCGATGTTCGAGGGGGCACGGAGCGGCACCCCGGAGCAGGCGATCGCGGACGGGATCGGGCTCGTGGAGGCGGGCTTCGACATGCTTGACGTGGGGGCGGTGGCGGCGCGGAGCGGACCGCCGGTGGGGGTCGAGGACGAGTGCGCGGCGCTGCTGCCGGCGATTGCCGGGATGGCGGCGCTCGAGATCGGTGCCGACGACGGGGAGGACGGCGCGGCGGGGGGACGGGTCCCGGTCTCGGCCGATACCTTCCAGGTCGAGGTGGCGCGGCGCGCGCTCGACGCGGGCGCGGCCTGCGTCAACGACATCTCCGGTGGGTGCGACGAGATGTTCGAGCTGGTCGCGGCGCGCGGGTGCGGCTATGTCTTGATGCACATCGAGGGGCCGCCGCGGGTCGACCGGCCGTGGCGGGAGTACGACGACACCGTCGACCACATGGTCGCCTGGTTCGAGGGGAGGGTGGAGCGGATGCGGGAGCTGGGGGTGCGCGACGAGCAGATCGCGATCGACCCGGGGCTCGACTTCGACCTCTCGCCGGAGCAGGACCTCGAGGTGATGCGGCGCCTCGGCGAGCTGCGCGCGCTGGGGCTGCCGCTCTACGTGTCGCTGTCGCGCAAGGACTTCGTCGGCGCGGTGCTCGCCGGGTCCTGGGAGGAGCGGTGGCCTGCGGGCGAGCGCGAGTGGGGGACGGTCGCCGCGGTGACGCTCGCGGTGCGCGAGGGCGCCGACATCCTCCGCATCCACGACCGCTCCTCGCTGCAGGCGATGCGCCTCGCCGGGACGGTGGTCCGGGGTGGCTGAGCGGCGCGACGGTCGCGCGCCGGCCGCGCGGCGCGTTCGCAGAAACCCGCGGATAGCGCCGCAAAGTGCGAACGCGCCGGGGGAGGGCGGGGTTGATGGCGCGCTCGTCGATCATTGACACGCAGTGGGGGGTGGCGATCTCGCCGGCGCGGCGGGACGGGCGGATCGTCGCCGAGACCGCGGAGCCCGACCGCGGCGCGAAGCCGGTGCCGCTGCCCGACGGGCTCGCGCCGGAGCTGGTCGCGGCGCTGCGGCGGGCCGGGATAGAGGCGCTCTACTCGCACCAGCTGCGCGCCTGGGAGACGGCCCCGCGCGCCGACCTGATCGTCACCAGCGGCACCGCCTCGGGCAAGAGCCTCGCCTTCAACCTGCCGGTGCTCGACGGGATCGCGCGCCGGCCGAAGGCGCGGGCGCTCTACCTCTACCCGACCAAGGCGCTCGCCCAGGACCAGGCGCGCAAGCTCGCCCAGCTGCGGCCGCCGGGGTTGCGGCAGGCGATCTACGATGGCGACACGCCGCGTGAGGAGCGCCCGGCGATCCGCCGCAAATCGAACCTGATCCTCACCAACCCCGACATGCTGCACGTCGGGATCCTCCCCAGCCACAAGAAGTGGGGCGACTTCTTCGCCAACCTCGAGTGGGTGGTGGTCGACGAGGCCCACACCTATCGCGGCGTCTTCGGGTCCCACGTCGCCAACGTGCTGCGGCGGCTGCGGCGGGTCGCCCGCGCCTACGGGTCCGAACCCCGCTTCCTGCTCGCCTCGGCGACGATCGCCAACCCGGCGGAGCTGGCCGAGCGGCTGGTCGGCACCTCGTTCTGCCTGATCGACGACGACGGCGCGCCGCGGGCGGGGCGTGAGGTCGCGATGTGGAACCCGCCGCTGATCGACAAGGCGACCGGGACGCGGCGCTCGGCGCTGGCCGAGGCGGCGGACCTGCTGGCGGAGCTCGTCACCCACGGGGTGCGGACGATCTGCTTCCTCAAATCGCGGCGCGGGATCGAGCTGATCCAGCGCTTCGCGCGAGAAAACCTGGAGCGGCGGGGGCGGCCGGAGCTGGCGCGCCTGATCGCCCCCTACCGCGGCGGCTACACGCCCCAGCAGCGGCGCGAGATCGAGGACCGGCTGGCGCGCGGGGAGCTGCTGGCGGTGGTGGCGACGGACGCGCTCGAGCTGGGGATCGACGTCGGGGAGCTCGACGCGGCGATCTGCGTCACCTTCCCGGGGACGGTGGCGTCGCTGCGGCAGATGTGGGGGCGGGCAGGGCGGCGCCGACGCGGGCTGGCGGTCTACGTGGCCGGGCAGGACGCCCTCGACCAGTTCTTCTGCCGCCACCCGGAGGAGTTCCTCGGGCGGCCGGTGGAGGCGGCGATCCTCGACCACGGCAACGAGCAGATCGCGATGCGCCACCTGGTCGCGGCGGCCTACGAGCTGCCGCTGGGCGAGGCCGACGAGGAGTTCTTCGGGCCCGGGTGGCGGGAGCGGGTGGAGCGGCTGCTGGAGGCGGGGGAGCTGCGGCGGGCGGGCGGCGGGCTGGCGCCGCGGCGGGGCGAGTTCGTCGCCTCGCGAATCCCGCTGCGCTCGGCCTCGGCGGATTCGGTGGCGGTGATCGAGCGGGAGTCGGGAGAGATGCTCGGGCTGGTCGAGGCGGAGCGCGCGTTCACGACGATCCACCCGGGGGCGGTCTACCTGCACCTGGGGCGCTCGTATGAGGTGGAGCAGCTCGACGTGCGGGAGCGGCGGGCGCTGGTCTCGCGCTTCGACGGCGACTGGTACACGCGGCCGAAGAAGGAGACCGACATCTACATCGAGCGCATCCA
Organism: Actinomycetota bacterium; assembly: GCA_018268675.1. Classification (GTDB taxonomy): domain Bacteria; phylum Actinomycetota; class Thermoleophilia; order Solirubrobacterales; family 70-9; genus VAYN01. Next base: position 79,703 of record JAFDWB010000069.1, on the reverse strand, counting down.
CGAGCAGCGCGAGGTGGCGGGGGTGCAGCTGAGCTTCGGCGAGGTGTCGGTGACCGAGCAGGTGATCGCCTTCCAGCGGGTCTCGATCGCCGACAACGAGCCGATCGACATCGTCGCCCTGGAGCTGCCCGAGCAGAGCTTCGTCACCCAGGCGCTCTGGTATGTGCTGCCGGAGGGGAACTTCGGCGCGCTGCCGCCCGAGGTGCTGCTGGGGGCGCTGCACGCGACCGAGCACTCGCAGATCGCGGTGCTGCCGCTGATCGCGATGTGCGACCGCTGGGACATCGGCGGGCTCTCCACCAACGTCCACTTCCAGACCGGCCGCGCGACGATCTTCATCTACGACGGGCACCCGGGCGGGGTGGGGATCACCAGGCGGGGGTTCCAGGAGTTCGAGCGGTTGGTGGGGGACGCCGAGCGGTTGATCGCCGAGTGTCCGTGCGAGAGCGGGTGTCCGAGCTGTGTGCAGAGTCCGAAGTGCGGGAACCTCAACGAACCGCTGCATAAGGCGGGGGCGCTGGAGTTGATGGGGCGGATGCAGAGGGCTCGGGCCGTACGGAGAGCGGCGTGAGGGGACCGGCGTGCTGGGGCCCGGCGTGAGGGACCCCCTCTCTCACGAACTGCGGGGAGGTTCGTTCGGGGGTCCCTCACGCCGGGCCTATCGGCGTGGGCGGCAGGTCGCCGTCATCGGGGCGGGTGGGGCTGTCGAGGGCTCCGAGATTTGGGGGCTTGCGGAGGAGGTCGGGCAGCGGTTGGGGGAAGTTGGCGTGACGGTGGTTTGTGGGGGGCGCGGGGGCGTGATGGCGGCTGTGGCTCGGGGGGCGGCTGCGGCGGGTGGCGAAGTTGTCGGGGTGCTGCCGGGGAGTGATCTGGGGGAGGCGAATTCGGATTGCACGCACGTGGTGGCGACGGGGATCGGGCAGGCGCGGAACCTGGCGGTGGTCGGGTCGGGAGAGGTCGTGATCGCGATCGGCGGCGAGTGGGGGACGCTGTCGGAGATCGGGCACGCGCGGTCGCTGGGGCGGACCGTCGTCGCGCTTCGGAGCTGGGGTCTGGTCGGGAGCGACCGTATGGAGGGCGCGCCGGGGGTCATCCAGGCCGAGACGGCCGAGGAGGCCGTGACGCTGGCGCTCGCCGAGCTTTGACCCCGGCGACGTCGCCGCGATCCCGGGCCCGGCCCCGAGCGCGTTCGCACTTTCCCGCGCATACCGCGGGTTTCTGCGAACTCACTTGTCGGGGGGCGGCGGCGTGCCGTCGGGGAAAAGGCGGGCCATGATCACCGAGGAGCGGAGGCGGCCGTCGCGGCGGCGGTAATGGTCGCGGCGCAGGCCCTCGCGCTGGAAGCCGGCGCGTTCGTAGAGGCGGATCGCGGCCTCGTTCTCGGGCCAGACCTCGAGCTCGATCTTGTGGACGCCGGGCGGGCGGGCCTCGATCGCGGCGTCCACCAACAGTCGTCCGGCGCCCTTGCCCCGATGGCCGGGGAGGATCCAGAGGCCGATCGACCAGACCCCGTCGATGCGGGTGGGGCGGAGGTTGATCAGACCGACGAGCGGGCCCTCCCCCGCGGACGCGCCGTCGTCGTCTTCGAGGGCGAGGAGCTTCTGTCCCTCGTCGAGGCGCGTGCGGAGCCCCGCCGCCAGCTCGGCCGCGGTCATCGGTGGCTCGAGCGCCAGCCAGTCTTCCTCGACGACGACCTTCAGCGCGCGGCCGAGCTCGGCCGCGTCGTCACCGCGGGCCGGCCTGACGCGCATCCGTGAAGCCTGCCAGGCGGCGGGGTCCTCCTGCGCTGGGCCGGTCAGGGCCAGAGTTCACGCAGGGCGAGGACGGTGAAGGCGCTCGACCAGAGCAGCGGCGTGGTCGAGGTCGGGATCCCGGTGTGGACGCCGACGCGCTCGGGGAGGTCGCCCGCGGGGGTCGCGGCGCGGCGGAGGTCTTGGAGGAGGGCAATGGCTTCTTGGCGCGGGCCAGGGGGCCGACGGGAGGGGGCCTCGCCCTCACGAACTGCGGGGAGGTTCGGTTGAGGCCCCCTCCCGCCGGCCCTCTCCGGCGCGGCCGAGAGACCCGCCAGGGCCCAGGCGCTCCAGGCGGTCGGGGCGGACCAGGGGTCGTGGCCGCCGGTCCAGCCTTCGCCGGGGGTGATCCCGAATCTGGTGCCTTGGCTGACGAGGGCTTGGAGGGTCTTCGCGGCGGCGGGGTAGAGGGGCGGGACTCTGAACGGGCGCACTGCCCAGGCGGCGGCGGAGTCGAGGCCGGAGCCCGGGTCGCCGGCGCTCCGCACGAGGCCCCGCGAGGTACCGAATTCGCGCGCGATCTCGCCCGCACCTCCATGTTGATGGGCCGAAAAGTGCTCTATGTCAGCGGTTTTCGGCCCGTCAACGTGGGAGCCTGTGGCGGCGAGGGCGTTGCCGAGGTAGGTGCCGGGGGTGGACTCCTGGTAGTCGGCGCGGTTGCGCCAGGCGAAGGGACGGTCGGGAGGCGGGACTCCGGTGGCGCGGCCGGCGATGGCGACCCAGCCGGCCGCGTCGCCTTGGGCAGGACGGCCCGGGACCGGGGCGCCGGTTTCGGTGAAGCGCGCCGCGGCGGCAAGGTCGAGGCCGGTGAGGAAGCGCGCGACATGGCGGGCTTCGGCGCCGTGGCCGGACGCCTCGAGGGCGAGCGCGGCGGTGGCGGCGTCGCGGGGCCAGACGTAGGCCCAGCCGTCGCGCGCTCCGGCCGCGACCGCGCCGGTGCGGCGCGAGGTCAGCGCGTGGACCGTCAGCAGCGAGCGCCGGTAGAGCGCCCGCGCCCACCGCGGTGCGCCGGACCCGAGCGCCGTCGATCGCCCGAGCCAGCCTCGTGCCTCCCCGGTCGCGGTCCGAACCACCTGCCGGCACGCCCGCGCCACGGCCCCGCCGCTCGGACGCAGATGGCGATGAAGCGTCGGCGGCCCGCCGTTCCTCGGGCCACAGAGGAGGTCGACCTGCCCGGCCCGTCTTTCGCGAGCGCAGCGGATCGTCGGGGCCAGGTCGAGGGTGACGGAGGAGGTCGCGATCCCTGTCGCCGCCGCGGCGCGGATCACCATCGCGAGGGAGCCGCCCGCCGCGGCCACCGTCATCACCACGCGCGCGCGGCCGAACCGGGCGACCGTCCGCACCACGTTCGTCCCCGGCAGGTAGCGCTGAGACACCGAGTCGGCCCGCCACATCGCCCGCGCCTCGCCGCCACCGAGCCGCACATAGGGGACGATCCCCGTGTCGGCGGGTACCGTCCCGGCGGCCTGGCGGGCGGAGGGGTTGTGGATCAGCGGCGCGCCCGCCGGTCCCGGCGCCCGCAGGTCGACCACGTTGCCGTAGGCGTCGACCGCTGCGGTCAGCCCCCCGTCCCCGCTCACCGCGGTGCCGAGAAAAGGCGGCGGCAGGCCCGGGAGCGCCGGGGGCGTGCGCGGGCCACTGTCGGAGCCGCCCGAGACGAGCACGACGCCGATCGCGACGACGAGGGTGCAGAGGGCGGCGGCGCGGGCGATTCGCACGCCCGCATGCAATCACCGCGGACCGCTCGACCCGCGGCCGGCGACGCCGGCTGTATGCTCCGGGCGCAGACAAAACATCTCGGTCGCGATTGGGAATCGCGGGAGTCGGGAGCTACCTCTTTGGGGGGAGGGGACGAAGTGGAGGCAGAGGCCTTATTCCCGAAACTGGTGCCGCGGCGGAACGCGTCGCGGAAGGCGGTCGCGGGTCACCAGCGCGCGCGGCTGCACGCGGCGATGATCGAAGCGTGCGCGCGGCACGGCTACGCGGCGACGACAGCGCGCGAGCTGGTCGGCTTGGCCGGGGTGTCGACGAAGGCGCTCTACGCGCACTTCGGCAGCAAGGAGGAGTGCTTCTACGCGACCTATGACGTCGTCGTCCAACACGCGATGGGCCGGATCTCGGCCGCCTATCGCGGCGAGCCGGGCGCCGAGGCGGGCGACTGGGACGACGGGCTCTGCCGCGCCTTCGACGCGTTCGCGGCGGAGCTGGTCGACCGCCCCGGCCCGTCCCGGCTCGCCCTGATCGAGGTCCTTGCCGCGACGCCGGTCGCCTGCGAGCGGATCGAGCGGGCTGAAGCGCTGTTCGCGCGGATGATCGCGGCGAGCCTGGCCCAGGCGCCGGACGGCGGGGCGATCCCGCCGGCGATCGTCCGCGGGCTGGTCGGCGGCATCTGGTTCGTCGCCCGCGCCCGCTTCTCGGAGGGCCGACCCGAGGCGATCGCGGCAGGCGGCGCCGAGCTGAAGGACTGGCTTCTCGCCTACCGGACCGCCGCCGGCGCGCGACTGCCCGTCGGTCGGGGTCGGCAGGCCGGGGCGCCGGGCGGTCCGCGGGGCGCCGAACGGGAGGAAACCGTCCGGATGCGCCTGCTCGAGGCGACCGCGACGATCATCGCCCGCGGGGGCTACGAGGCTCTCTCGCCCGCGCACGTCGCCGACGAAGCGGGGGTCGCCGAAGTCGCCTTCCGGGCCGAGTTCGAGGACACGCGGGCGTGCTTCCTGGTGGCGCTCGAGTGGCTGAGCGCCGACGCGCTGGCGGCGGCGGTGCGCGAGGGCGAGGCCGCCTCCAGCTGGGCGGCCGGGGTCTGCCGGGCGGTCGATGCGCTCTTTCGCAGGCTCGCCTGGGATGGCGCGCTGGCGCGGGCCGCGTTCCTCGACGCCTTTGCGGCGCGGCCCGCCGGGGCCGCGCGTCTCAACGCGATCTTGCGCGGCTTCGCTGACACTCTCGTGCGCCGCGCGCCGGCCGGCCGGCGGCCCAGCCCGCTGGTGGCGGAAGCGATCGTCGGTTCGGTCTGGAGCGTCGCCCACCGGCATGTCGTCCAGGGACGTCGGGAGCTGCTGCCGGCGGCGGCGAGCCGGGCGGCGTTCCTGACGTTGGCGCCGATCGTCGGGGCCGACGCGGCGGTGGCGGCGATCGGGGCCGAGGCCGAGGCGGGGTGACCGCGAGCGCCGTGACGTGGCTCGCGAGCATGGCGGACCAATTGGCGTAAAAAAACCTGAGTGTCTGGCGTACACTCATCCGTGCGAGTCTCGACGCACAGGGAGGCGCCGCCGCGACGAGGGCTGGGGAGCAGTCGTCGGTGTCGCCATCGGCAATCGAAGATCCAGCCCGGGGGAGCCGAATGATCACGATTCCGGAACCGCCGATCCCCTCGGCCGGCATCGGGCTGCGCCTCCTGCGGCCTGAACTCAGTCGGGCGGCCCTGGAGACGCTGAGCGCGGGGCCGAGGAGGCTCGGCGATCTTTGCGCCGGGTTGATGCTCGAATCCGACACGACTCTGCGGGAACATCTCGACCAGCTCGAGGCGTTCGGGGCGGTCGCGCGGGGGCCGGAGGACGGGAATGGGGCGGGCGAGTTTCGACTCACCGCGGCGGGGGAGGACCTGCTCGGGGTGGGGGCGCTGGCCGCGTCCTGGCTGACAGTGCACCCTGGGAGACCGCTGCGGCCCGAGAGCGACGGGGCGTGGCGGGCGTTCGCCGCGCTCGGCGACGGATGGGAGCTGTCGCTGGTCCAGCATCTCCTCCAGCGGCCGCGCACCAGGGCCGAGCTGATCGCGACGATCCCGGGGCTGGGGCGGCAGAAGGCGAAGCGGATGCTGCGGCGGCTGGAGGGGGCGGGGCTGGTGAGAGCCGTCGACGACGGTGGGCGGGTGCCGCGCTACGTGCTCACGGTCTGGGCGCGGCGGGCGATCGCCTGGCTCGCGGCGATCGCCTACTGGGAACGGCGCCACCTGGGTTCCACAGCCGAACCGGTGGGCGCGAGCGACGGCGCGATCGGCCTGCTCGCGTGCCTGCCCCTGGCCCGCGCGCCGGTCGGGGTAGAGGGTGTCTGCGCCTTCACCGTCGAAGGCGGGTCGGATCCGCCCGCCCCGCGTGCCTGCGCGGTCTGGGCCCGGGTGGCGGAAGGGCGGGTCACGTCCAGCCACGGGGGCGCCCCGCCTGTGGCTCCGGACGGGTGGATCCGCGGTGATGTCGACGCCTGGCTGCGGGGAGTGATCGACGCCCGCCCGAGGGCGCTTCACCTTGGCGGCGACCGGGTGCTCGGCGAAGCGACTCTCCGCGGTCTGCACGAGGCGCTCTATCGTCCGGTGCCGCCATCGGGGTGACAGAGGTCACGGTTTCGTGACCCTTTCCACACCCTCACGGCGCGCCTTGCAGGGATAACGTCCCCGAACACACTCCGGTTCGTTTCGCATACGAAAAGAAATGCGCGCGGAGCGTTGCGGTGGCGCGGGAGTCCCGGCTATAAGCAAGCGAAAGGCGCCGGGACCTCCGCTGATCGAACCGCACCGAGGTCCCGGCGCGCAACCGGGCGGGCAGATGCCCGCCGAACAAGGAGGATGACATGCTCATCATCAGGAAGCCGCTCGGCCTCGGGCTGGTGATCGGCCTGCTGGCGATGGCGTTCGCGGCGCTGCCGGCGATCGCGAGCGCGGCCCCGCAGCTGACAGATCCGAAAGGATCGGTCGCGGTAGGGACCACAATCACCGGCACAAGCACGAACGCGGTGACGAAACTCGGAACGGAAGAACTCGTGTGCAAACACGTCGAAGTCCACGGCAAAGTCAAGGCGAACACGGGAAGCCTGGTCGAAGTCGAAATGGACGGCGCCAACGACAAAGCGAAAGAATGCACGTTCGGGGGAAGCTCAACCGAAGTCAAGCCGACACTCACATCGATCACGCTCACGCCGACGGAAAAGACGGCGGTGTTCGATTTCGAAGTGCTCACGGCCAAAGGGTTCGTCACGGCAACCTCCAGCTCGACGGTGACCTACACCAGCGGTGCGAGCAGCGTCCACGTGGAAGGGCCAGTGACCGGTGGAGTCTCCGGTACCTTCAGCGGCGACTTCGCCCTGTCGGATGCCAACGGCGTGGTAAAAGTTGACTAGTTGAGCGGGCGTCAACGGTAAGGCGGGGCCGCGTGTGCGTACGCGGCCCCGTTTTGCGTCTGTAGGTGTGTCCAATTCCCTACGAGTGTGTGATTCAGAAAACGTCCATAGTCCTTTGTGCGCCAGTCATCGATAGTCCGCCCACACTGGTCACGGCAGGGCTGGTCAGCGTCTGACGTGAGGCGCGGTGGTGACCTGCGGGCCGCACCGAGCGCAGACGAAAGGGGTAGGGCAGCATGGGCGGAAGGTCGTGCGGGCACGGCGGAATGGGATGGTTCGCATCGACGCTGCTCGCCGTCGGCTTGTTGCTCGCGGCGGTGCCGACCTCGGCATCCGCCGCTCAGACCAGGATCTTCTCGGGCGTCTCGTTCGGCCCGGACGGCACGGGCGGCTCGGAATCCTTCGTCGGCCCGGAGAGCGTCGCGGTCGATCGGGGGTCGGGGGATGTCTACGTCTACGACATCGGCGCGGGCAGGGTGTACAAGTTCGATGCCGCCGGTCAGCCGGTCGATTTCAGCGGGCTGGGCGCCAACGTGATCGAAAACGTCGGCGGGGCGGGATCGGGCTCGGAAAACCAGGTCGCGGTCGCGCCGCCCGGGTCCCCCGGGGGCACCGCGGGCGATATCTACGTCGCCAACAACTCTTTTTCCGGCTTGCAGGTCTACGCCGCTGACGGCAGCGCGCTCGGCGAACTGGAAACCGGCGGGGAGACGTGCGGCGTCGCCACCGATCCGGCCGGGCACCTCTTCGTCGGCGTCTACCCTTCGGTGGTCGAATATGTCCCCGCGTCCAATCCGCCCAGTGGACAGCCCGCCCGCACCTCGGTCGTCTCGGAACGGACCTGCAACGTCGGCGCAGATTCGCTCGGCACCGTCTACGAGGCGGCGTTCAGCGGCGGTGCCTTTCGGCTCGAAGGAATCGAGGCTACGGCGGCAGCCGTCGTCGACGCGGTCGGCTCGACGATCGCGGTGGACCCTTCCGACGACTCCCTAGTCGTCAACCGCGGCGAAGAAGTCGCCGTCTACGACTCGGCCGGTAAACCGGCCTACGCCTTCGGCGCAGGCGAAATCGGGAACTCTTTCGGGGTCGCCGTGAGTCCCTCCGGCGATCGGGTCTATGTCCCCGACGGGAGCACCGGGACGGTCAAGGCCTTCGGCCCGGCGCTGTCGATCCCGACCACCGGCGCCGCGACCGCGGTGCGGGCGGAAAGCGCCACGCTGAGCGGCACGCTGCAGCCGGAAGGGCGGCAGTACACCGGCTGTCGGTTTGAATACGGCCTGGCCGCCGCGTCGGGCTTCGGACATGAAGCCGACTGCGAACCCGGTGCGTCCCAGATACCTCCGGACTCCTCCACGCACGCCGTCGGCCTTTCGCTGACCCACCTACAGTCGAACAAGGACTACAAGTACCGCCTCAGCGCCACCAACGCGCTCGGCACCTTGCGGGGGGAAACGCTCACCTTCAGCACGGTCGGTCCGCCGCGGTTTCCCGAAACACTCGCCCGCGACGCAACCGAAAACTCCGCGACGCTCGAAGGGACAATCGATCCGCGCGGCGCGGACACCTCCTACCGGATCGAATGGGGACCGACGAGCGCGTACGGGCACGTCGCCGCGAGCGGCACCATCGGTAGCAATCAAGGACCGACCGTGGTGAGCGGTCAGATCAGCGGCCTGAGCTCTGCCACCCGCTACCACTACCGGGTCACGGCGGTCAGCTCCGAAGGCGGGGAGGCCGCGGGGCCCGATCAGACCTTCGAAACGCTCGACTCCTGCGGCCTGACCGACGGGCGCTGCCTCGAGTTGGTCTCACCGCCGGAAAGGGGGCCACTGGCCAAACCCGGAAAACCCCTGGTCGGCCGGGCCGAGCCCCAGTTTCAGGCCGCCTCGACGAGCTCCGCGTTGGCCTACGTGGTCGAACTCGGGTACCCGGAGGCCACCTCGGGCGACGAGGCGGTCTATCTGGCTCGCCGCGGCGCCGGGGGATGGCTGTCGGAACAGGTGACCCCGCCGACGCTCGTCGCCCCGAAGCGCTTCGTAGGTGCTCGGAACAGCGGCGTCAAAGTGCTCTCTCCCGATCTCGGGTGCGCGATCGTCGCCAGCTCCGCGCCTCTCCTTGCCGACGCTCCGGCCACGGCTGTCGAAGCCGGCGGGTCCAACCTGTACCGGCGTGACAACGCGACCGGCTCCTACCAGCTGATCACAAGCTTGCCTCCGGTGGGTCCTCCGACACCCTCGGAAGTCTTCTCCACCGGGGGGATGCTGCTCCAAGGTGAATACCTGGTCTTGGGGATGTCGCCCGACTGCCGGCGGGTCGTGTTCCGCACCATGTACCGCTACCCGGGGATCCCTTCCACCGCGTCCAGTTTCCAGCTTTACGAATGGGACCGGGGTGTGATCAGGAACGTGGCGCTCATCCCCGGTCCGGGAGGCGCAGGGGAACCGGTACCGGCCGAATCCGTGCCGGGGGCGCTGCCACAGCTGCCCGACAACCCGGTCCCGCCGATCGGTGCCAAGGCGTCGACCGACTATTGGCACGCGGTCTCCGCGGACGGGTCGCACACCGTCTTCACCGCGATCAGTCGCCTCGGCGGCGACCGCGGGTGGCCGGCGATCTTCCTCCGCGACGGCGAAGACCCGGCCGAGCTTGCGGGCACCGCCCCCGCGGTCGACGTCTCCCAGTCGGAGACCGCGACGCCGAACGAAGGTGACTCGCGCTACTGGACCGCCTCCGCCGACGGCACCCGCGTCTTCTTCACCGCCCGCTACGGGCTGGCGGCCAACGGCTCGAGCTCCGGGGCCACAAGCTGCTCCAACGCACCCGCCGGAACTCCGGGCGACATCTCCGGCGCCGGTTGTGACCTCTACGAATACGACGCTGCAGCTCCTGCCGGCGAACGCTTGACCGATCTCTCGCCCGACACCACCGATGCCAAGGGGGCGGGAGTGGTCGGGGTCCTAGACGCCTCCGAAGACGGGAGCTATGTCTACTTCGCCGCGCGCGGCCGCCTCGGTGGGGTGGGGCGAAGCGAACGAGCAAACCTCGACGCCGGCACGTACAACATCTTCCTCGCCCACGCCGGGGGGATCCACTTCGTCGCTCCGATCGCCGCCGAAGCGACCGAAGCCGGGGTCCTCGACTCCTCCGCCTTGGTCGGCACTCGAGGCAATTGGACCTCGCGCGCGACTCCGGACGGCAAGAGGTTCGTATTCGAATCGTCGCTCGGGGTCCCCGGAGGAGTGACGATGGTCTACCTATTTTCCGCGGCCGACGGCAGGACCGTCTGCGCCTCGTGCCGGCGCGATGGAGAGGCGCCCTACTCGGCGAGGAAGCTCACCCCGCTCATCGACGCTCAGTTGACGGATGCCGAAGACAGGACGATCCAGCCGACGATCCTCAGCGATGACGGGAAGCGCCTCTATTTCTACTCGTTCGATCCCCTCGCCATCGGGGCGGTCGAAGGACGGCGCAACCTCTTTCAGTGGGAGGACGGGCAGGTGTCGTTGATCGCCACCGAACCCGCCGGAGTGCCCAGCGGCGGCAGAGTCGGTGGCAATAGGCCTTCCGCCAACTTCTTCGGCGGGGCGAGCGCCGGTGGAGGCGATGTCTACTTCGCGACCCCGCAGGCGCTGGTCGGAAGCGACCGGAACGAAGGCTGGGACGTCTACGACGCGCGGGTCGGCGGCGGATTCCCTGAACCGCTCGCGCCGTCCCCTCCATGCGATGCTGGGGTCGAAGGGCTGTGCAACGGCAGCCGATCGGCCGTGCCGGACCAGGCGGGCGCGGCGACCTCCACCTTCAACGGTCCGAGCAATCCGCCGGTCAAGAAGCACAAGCCAAAAGGGCATAAGCGAAAGCCGAGCCGGGCCAGGCGCCACGGCAAGAAGCACGCGAGCAAGCCGGGCGGCACGGCGGATCGATCGAGCGCGAACGGGAGGGCGGCAAGGTGACCGGGCGAACCACGATCAGCCTGCTGCTCGCGACCACAGTCGTCGCGCTTGCCCTCACCGTCCCGCCTGTCGCCGGGGCCCAGGTAGCCGCACCGGCCTGGAGGGTGCTCGCCGCCACCGGTCCCACCAATCTTCCCCCGGTCACGAAGGAGGTGCAGCGGGTTGCCGTCGATGCTTCCGGCGGCACGTTCACACTTGCCTTCGAAGGCGAGTCGACCGCCCCGCTCGCCTACGACTCCGGTCCCGGCGCGATCGAGTCGGCGTTGGACGCCGTCCCCGCGATCGCCGCGGTAGGCGGCAGGCTCACCGTAACCGGCGGACCGGGCAATCCCGGCGGGGAAAATCCGTACTTCGTGAGCTTCGGCGGCGGGCTGGCGGGTCACGATGTACCTGAACTTGTCCCCGATCAAAGCGGCCTGCAGGGCGGCGGCTCGACGGTCACCGTTTCCACCTCGGTGGCGGGCGCCGAATCCTTCGAAGGCGGCAGTCTCGCGGTCAGCGTGACCAATGTCGGCGGGGCGTCCGCGGATGCGATCCCGGCGCTCACCGTTTCGTTGGGTCCGCTCCCGACCGGTATCGAAAGTCGTCCCGTGGGTGAAGAAGGGTGGAACTGTCCCGCCGCCGCGGAAGGCACCGTCCTCGTCTGTTCCTATTCGGGCGTCGTTCCGGGTGAGGAAAGTGCGCCGACGTTCAGGGTTCCGCTGACGGTCGACGGACCCCGGGCGAGCGGGCACTCGACCTTGCCGGTGACTGTGACCGGGGGCGGCGCGGAAGCCGAGTCCGATCTCGCGCGGCTGGTGGTCTCCGCGACTCCCGCCGGGCCCGGCATCGCCGCCTTCTGGGCCGGCGCGTTCGACGCCGAGGGCAAGCCGGAGCTCCGTGCGGGTGCCCACCCTGCCACCGCCTCGACAGCTTTCTGGCTGAACACGGTCATCGGCTCCGACGGGACGCAGATCGTTCCCGCGGGCGCCGTGCGCACGGCGAACGTCAGGCTCCCGCCGGGCTTCGTCGGCGACCCGATGGTGACCGAGAAACGTTGTCCCCAGGAGGCGCTCAGCGCGGGGGCGGGGGTCGAATCGCCTCTCTGCACCGTGGCCGCGTCGATGGTGGGGGCCGCTTACATCGCGAAAACGGCCTACACCTCGGCCGGCTTCGGAGGCCCCTACATTCCGCCCTCCCCGATCTTCAACGACGTGCCGGCCATCGGCACCGCCGCCGAGTTCACGGCGAACATCCTCAACTTCGCCAACGTCAGCCTGCTCGGCTCCCTGCGCGCGGCGGAGGATTTCGGCGTCACCGTCGGCAGCACCAACCTGCCCACGGCGGAACTGATTTACGGCACCCTCACCACGCTGGAAGGCTTCCCCGCCGCCGCGTCCGGCATGGCATTTCTGCGGAACCCGACCGACTGCTCCCTGCAGCGCGAAGAAGCGGCGGCCGGGCGGGGGCCGGTGGCGACCTTGCAGACGAACAGCTGGGCGAACCCCGATCCGAACGCAATCGAAGACGAAGCGAGCGCCGGCCAGCCGGCGGTGACCGGTTGCGGTGGGCTGACCGAAGCCTGGGTCGGCCAGGGTCCGGAACCGATGCAGGAAGTGCCGACGCTCTCCCTGCAGCCGGAATCGAGCCAGGCCTCGAGCGGGACCGCCGCGACCGCCCATCTGCACATCCCCCAGCGCGGACTCACCGATCCGAGCCGGCTCGCGAGCTCCGACCTGAAGAAGACCGTCGTCACCTTGCCTCCCGGCCTCACCCTCAACCCGTCGGCCGCCGCCGGGCTCGCGGCGTGCAGCGAGGCCGAGATCGGGTACCGCGGCTCCGGCTTCCCGATGCCGAACCCGATGCGCTTCGACGAAAAGCCGGTGAGCTGCCCCGAAGCCTCGCGGATCGGCACCGTCGACATCTCGACGCCGCTGCTGGAAGCGGAACTGCACGGGACGATCTACCTGGCCGCCCAGGACGAAAACCCCTTCGGCAGCCTGATCGCCCTCTACCTGGTGGTCGAAAGCAAGCGTTTCGGCGTCACCCTGAAGCTGCCCGGCGAGGTGAGGGCCGACCCCGGCTCGGGTCAGCTCACGGCGACCTTCGACGACAACCCGCAGGTGCCCTTCGAAGACCTGACGTTGCACTTCCGCGGCGGCGGGCCCCGCTCGCAGCTCGCCACGCCCGCGCTCTGCGGCACCTACAGGAGCACCGGCGCGCTGACCCCTTGGTCGGCGGAATCCGACTCGCCGGCCGAAGCGGCGCCGGTCGAAGAAGACGGGTTCCGGATCACCAGCGGGGCCGGAGGCGGTGCCTGTGTCACCAGCGCGGGGGCGCTGCCGTTCTCGCCCGGATTCGAAGCGGGCACGACCGTCACCCAGGCCGGTGCCTACGCGCCGCTGGTGATCAGGCTCTCCCGCAACGACGGCGAACAGGAACTCACGCGCCTCGACTTCTCCCTGCCCGCCGGGCTCACCGCGAGGCTCGCCGGGATCCCGTACTGCCCCGACGCCGCGATCGCCGCCGCGCGGGGGAAGAGCGGCAAGACCGAGCAGGCCGACCCGAGCTGTCCGGCGGCCGCCCGGATCGGCACCGTCGACACCGCCGCCGGGGTCGGGCCGGAACCGATCCACGTCGGTGGGGCGGTCTACCTCGCCGGCCCCTACGGCGGCGCGCCGCTGAGCGCGGTGGTGGTCACCCCGGCCGTCGCCGGCCCCTTCGACCTCGGCGACGTCGTCGTCCGGGCGCCGCTGTTCGTCGATCCGAGGACGGCGCAGATCACCGCGCGCGCGGAAGAGATCCCCCACATCCTCAAGGGGATTCCGCTGCAGCTGCGCTCGCTCGAGATCAAGATCGACCGCCAGGACTTCAGCCTCAACCCGACCAGCTGCAACCCGATGGCGGTGAGCTCGCAGCTCGGCGGGCTCGACGGCGGCAGCGCCGGTCCCTCGAGTCGCTTCCAGGTCGGCAACTGCGGCGCGCTGGCGTTCAAGCCCGGCCTGAAGCTCCGGCTGAAGGGTGCCACCGGGCGGCGCGGCCATCCGGCGCTGAAGGCGGTGGTGACGGCAAAGCCCGGCGAAGCCGCGATCGCCCGCGCGCAGGTGAACCTGCCCCGCGGGGAGTTCCTCGACCAGGCCAACCTGAACAAGGCCTGCACCAAGCCGGTGCTGCTGGCCGGCAACTGCCCGTCGAGCACGATCTACGGCCGGGCGAGAGCGTGGACGCCGCTGCTGGAAGCGCCGCTCGAAGGCAACGTCTACCTGGTCGGCGGGTACGGCTACAAGCTGCCCGCGCTGGTCGCCGAACTGAACGGCCAGATCCGTATCCTGCTGGCCGGCAAAGTCGACAGCGGGGCCAACAAGGGCATTCGCAACACCTTCGAAGTCGTGCCGGACGCACCCGTCAGCCGCTTCGTCCTCGAGATGAAGGGCGGTAAGAAGTACGGCCTGCTCGAAAACTCCGAAGACCTCTGCCACGCGCCGAAGGCCCGGCGCCGCGCGCTTGTCCGCTTCACCGGTCAGAACGCGAAGGTGCGGGCCTTCAAGCCGCCGGTCGCCGTCCGCTGCAAGAAATCGGGCAGGCCGAGGCGAGGCGGGCGGGGGAGCCGCTGAGCTGCGGGGGAAGGAGCCGACCCCCGCTTCCCCGGTACCATTGCCCGCCGCGGCGAGGTAGCTCAGCTGGTAGAGCACGCGACTGAAAATCGCGGTGTCGGCGGTTCGAGTCCGCCCCTCGCCATCGTTCGCGCCGCCTTGTCGGCTCCCCCGTCACCGCCGACCGCGGCACGCTCGTCGGGACGCCGACGTTGCATCATGTCGCCATGGCTCGGGTCGGTCGCGCGGCGCTTCTCCTCTGCCTGGCGCTCGCGGCGGTCCCGGCGGCGGCGCGTGGCGGGTTCGACGGGGGCACCGTGGTCGGGGCCGGCGAAGAGCCGGTCGGCTGCACGGCGCGACCCGGCGCGATCGTCAGGCAGGAGCCGGTGGCGGGGAACGAGGTCGCGCTCACCTTCGACGACGGCCCGAGCCCCACCCAGACCCCGCCGATCCTCGCCACGCTCCATCGCCTCGGGGCCCGCGCCACCTTCTTCGAGGAGGGCCGCCACGTGCGCGGCAACGAAGCGCTGATGCGCCAGATCCTCGCCTTCGGCGACGAGATCGGCAACCACTCCTACCACCACCCGGTCGACCCCGGGCAGGCCGAGCTCGCCTCGACGCAGGCGGCGATCCGCGCCGCCACCGGCTTCACCCCGTGTCTCTTCCGGCCGCCGTTCGGCGAACTCGACCGCAAGGAGGGAGCGGCGGCGCGGGCCAACGGTCTCGGGATCGTGCTCTGGACGCTCGACTCCCACGACGACCACCACCCCGGCGTCGCGGCGATCCGCGCCCGGGTCCTGCGCCTGGCGCGGCCCGGCTCGATCGTCCTCCTCCACGACGGCGGCCGTCACCCGCAGACGGTGGGGGCGCTCCCCGGCATCGTCGAAGGGCTCGAGGCGCGTGGTCTGCGTCTCGTCACGGTCACCGAACTGCTCGGCGGCCGGATGCTCTACCGGCACTGAGCTACCGTCCCTATATATGGAGCGCACGGAGCCCCCGAGCCAGGAGGAGCGCGGCCGCCGGTTCGCCGAGCTGCACGAGGGTCCCTGCTTCCTGATCCCGAACCCGTGGGACGGGGGCAGCGCGCGCGTGCTCGAGGCGCTCGGCTTCGAGGCGCTGGCGACGACCTCGAGCGGCTTCGCCTTCACTCTCGGCCGCGCCGACGGGCGGGTGACGCTGGACGAGGTGCTCGAGCACGTGAAGACACTGGTCGAGGCGTGCGACCTGCCCGTCTCGGTCGACCTCGAGAACGGCTACGGCGGGGCGCCCGAGCAGGCGGCGCGGGCGATCGAAGCGGTGGCGGCGGTGGGCGCGGTGGGCGGCTCGATCGAGGACTGGGACGCCGCCGCCGGGATCTACGACATCGGCCACGCGGCCGAGCGGATCGCCGCCGCGGCCGCGGCGGCGCGCGAGCAGCCGTTCCCGTTCCTGCTCACGGCGCGGGCCGAGAACCACATCCGCGGCAACCCCGACCTCGACGACACGATCGCGCGCCTGCAGGCCTACGAGGCGGCGGGTGCCGACGTCCTCTACGCGCCGGGCCTCGCCGACGCTGAGCAGATCCGGGCGGTCACGGCGGCGGTAGCCCGGCCGGTGAACGTGCTGGCGCGGCCGTCCTTGTCGGTGGCCGAGATCGCCGCGGCGGGGGCACGGCGGATCAGCGTCGGCGGCTCGCTCGCCTGGGTCGCGGTCGAGGCGATGGCCGCGGTGGCCGCGCGGATGCTCGAGGAGGGCGACCTCGCGGGCCTGCGCGGGGGCGGTCAGGTCTCCGAGTGGCTGGGGGCCGGGTGAGCGCCCCGGAGATCCTCGACGACAAGGAGCAGTCGCGCTACGAGACCCACCTCGACGGGGAGACGATCGCGATCGCCGACTACGTCAAGCAGCCCGGGATCGTCTCCTTCACCCACACCGAAACCTTCGCCCCCCACAAAGGCCAAGGCATCGCCGGCCGGATGATCGACCAGGCGCTCCGCGACGCCGCGGCCGAGGAGCTCGAGGTCATGCCCTTCTGCTCCTTCGTCGCCGACTACATCGGCGAGCACCCCGAGTTCCTCCCTCTGGTCCCCGCCGACCGCCGCGGCGACTTCGGCCTGCCGGGGTAGCGCCCCCGGCTACGCGACGGCGTCCAGCACGTCCGGCTCGCCTGGCGGGCCGATCGGGGACGCGGGGCGCCAGAGGGCGTCGGAGCCGGCCGGTTCGCAGAGCAGCTCGCCGGAGTCGACGGCGGCGATCAGCCCGGCTTCGGCGGCCCGGATATCGGGGTCGTCGAGGTCGGAGGCGCGCATGATCGCGGCGACCTCGGCGGTGGTCAGGCCGATCGGGTAGGCGAGCACGGCGTCGGCGGCGCGGCGCGGGGCGGAGCGGCGCTCCAGCGAGCCGTCGAGGTTGGCGAGCGCGGTGTCGTAGGACTCGAAGGGCTGGAAGCCGCCGACCTCGAGCCAGCGGCCGTCCGGCGCCTCGAAGATCACCGAGGGTGCGGTGTAGCGGACCGGCCCGTCGGATTCGGCGTGGCGATTCTGGACGTGGGTCGGCCGCCCCTCGGCGGAGCGGGTCCGCGTCTTGTCTTCCTCGTAGAGGGCGATGATCTCCGGCTCGTCGATGCGGGCGACGATCGCCGCCGCGTCGAGCCCGTCGACCTTCGCCAGCGCGCCGCGCAGCGCCGCGTCGTCGTCGAGCAGCCCGGTGGTCGTGAACTGCATCAGCTGGATCGCGCGCAGGGCCGCATAGCCGAGCTCCATCGACTCCTCGCGAGCGGCGACGATTGCCCGGCAGGCGCGCGAGGTCGGCGCCATCCGCGGCTTCACGCCGCTGCCGAAGGGCATCCCGAAGCGCCGCTCGAACTCGCGCAGCCCGGCCGCCATGCGCCCCGGCGTGTAGCCGCGCCGCTCGTAGCGCTCGGCCGACTCGCTCAGCCCGATGACGATCAGGCGCCAGTCGAGCTGGTCGCCGAAGCGCCAGCGCAGCCGCGCGATCGCGGGGCGCGAGGAGTAGGCCCAGGGGCACCCCGGGTCGGTGAAGTGCCAGGCGACGATCCGGTCCACTTACGGAAGATTAGTGAAGGCGGATCGCCGGCCCGGCTGGTGCCCCTGCGGGCCCCCCTATTTCAGCTGCGTGACGGCGACCCCGACGGTCACCGAGGAGGACGACGAGCAGCGCGGGCCGCCGATCAGCCTGGCGCCGATCGTCTGCGTCGCGCCGCTCGCGGTAAGGCCGACCGGGCTGGTCTGGCCCGCCGCCGGGATCGTGCCCGATGGCGCTTCCGCGGTCGGCGCGAAGGCGCTGAGGACGAGCGGCGCGCCGCCGCCCCATTCGGCCCCGTTGACCAGCGGCACGACCTGGACCCGGCACGGTTCGCTGCCGGAGCGGCCGAGATTGGTGCCGCGCACTTCGATGCTCATCATGTAGACGCTCCCGGCCGCGGGCGTGAAGGTGAGCGGCCCGTTGAAGCTGACGGCGACGGCGCTCGCCCCGTCGACCGCGATCGGCGCGCTCGTCGCGGTCGCGATCACGTTCGTCCCGGCGGCGATCTTCGACAGGTTCACCGCGCCTTCGCGGAGCTTCGCGTTGGTCACCGCGTTGTCGCGGATTTTCGACTGGGTGACCGCGTTGGCCTTGATCTTCCCCGCCGTGACCGCGTTCGGCTTCAGCTTGCCGGTGCCGATCTTGGCCGCCGTGCGGTTCGCCGCCCACACGGCGCCGCCGCCCAGGGCGAGAAACAGCGCCAGGGTCGCGATCACGTTCGCGTAGGTGAGCCGCCGTAGGACTGCGCGCAACATCTCTGCCTCCTCGAGGTGGTTTGCTCGGTAACCCTTCGACCTTGGGTAAGGTTCGCCTCCTGACCCGAGCGATGGGGCTCGCTCCATAACCGCGGCGCGACCGCTGATGGCTCCTACCGACGTCGAGACGGCGCGTAGGAGGCTGCGGTGGTGACACAGAGACGATTCGATCGCCGGGAGTTGGGCGCGATCTACGCGGGTGGCGTGATCGGGGCGCTGGGGCGGGTCGGGCTGTCGCAGGCGCTGCCGCACGGGGCGGGCGCGTGGCCGTGGGCGACCTTCGCCGTGAACCTGGTCGGCGCGGCGCTGCTCGGGTGGTTCGTGACGCGGCTGGGGGAGCGACTGCCGCCGTCGACCTACCGGCGCCCGTTCCTCGGCACCGGGGTGTGCGGCGCGCTGACGACCTTCTCGACCTTGCAGCTGGAGCTCTTCACGATGCTCGAAGAAGGCTGCCTGGGGCTGGCGGTGGGCTACGCGGCGGCGACGATCGTCGGCGGCTTCGCCTGCGTCCACCTGGGGACGGTGGCCACGCGACGGGCGCGGGTGCTGCGGTGACGGCGCTCGCCTGGGTCGCGGTCGGGGCGCTCGGCGGGGCGATGGCGATCGCCCGCTTCCTCGTCGACAGCAGCGTCGCGACGCGCCTCGACGCCGACTTCCCGTTCGGGACGCTGGCGGTCAACCTGAGCGGCGCGGCGGTGCTCGGCGCCCTCGCCGGCGCGGCGCTCTCCGGCACCGCCTACACGATCGTCGCCGGCGGCGGGGTCGGCACCTACACCACGTTCTCGACCTGGATGCTGGAGTCCCACCGGGCGGGGGAGGACGGCGACGCCCGCATCCTCTGGCTGAACCTCGCGGTGTCGCTGGTGGCGGGCCTCGTGGCGGTGGCGCTGGGGCACTGGCTCGGGGGACTGCTGTGATGGGCGGGGGCGGCGACGCGCGCGACGCGCTCCTGCAGATGCGCTTCCACTTCGGCGAGCGCGACCGCGACGGCGACGGGCCGCTCGAGTCCGCGGTGATGGACGCGTGCGCGCGGCGTGGGGTACGGGCGGCGGCGCTGGTGCGGGCGGTCGAGGGGTTCGGCGCCAAGCACCGGCTGCGGACCGACCGGCTGCTGTCGCTGTCGGAAGACGCGCCGCTGGTCGCGGTCGCGGTGGGGGAGCCGGGGGTGGTCGAAGGGCTGGTGGAGGAGGTGCGAGGGATCGCGGCGGAGGGGCTGATCGTGGTGGAGGGGGTCGAAGACGGGGAAGGGACGGGGGGTGCGGCGGAGGGCGCGATTGGTGATGGGGGGCCGGACTTGGTGAAGGTGACGGTGTGGGGGCCGCGGACGGGGCCGACGGCGCCGCACCTCGGGGCAGTGGCGGCGCTTCGGCGGCATCGGGCGGCGGCGGCGACCGTGGTGCTCGGGGTGGACGGGGTGCTCGAGGGGGAGCGGCGGCGGGCCCGGTTCGTCGCGGGGAATCGCGGCGTGCCCGCGATGACGGTGGGGGTGGGGAACCGGGCAGCGGTCGAGGCGGCGCTTGGAGAGGTCGACGGCGCGGCGCACCTCGTCACCGTGGAGGGCGTGGAGACTTACTCTCGCTATACGAGAGTATGTCTCCACGGCGAGGCGACGCGGGTCACGCTGGTGACCTCCGAGGTCGCGGCCCGCTCCAGGCATCCCGTCTACCTCGAGCTCGTCCACCAGCTGCGGCGTGAGGGCGCGGCGGGGGCGACCGCGTTGCGCGGGGTCTGGGGGTATCGCGGGGAGGGGGAGCCGCACGGGGACCGGGTGCTCGCGTTGCGGCGCGACGTGCCGGTCGCGGTCGAAGTGGTCGACGCTCCCGACCGTGCCGGGCGCTGGCTCGAACTGGCTCGGTCACTCGCCTGCGAGGACGACGTCGTCTACGCGCAGCCGGTGCGACGGGCGATCACGCTGGCGTGAAAAGACGCTCTTTGCGGGTCTTTTCGGAGCACGCTCCGAGCGGAAGTCGTTACAACAAGCGTCCGGTTCGCTCTCTACCTTGGGTCGGGAGATGGCTGAGCAGACGCGGATGGACAGCCTTTTTGCCGGTGAGCCCGCCTTCGCCCCGGTGGAGCCGGTGCCCGCTCCCGAGGCTGTGCCCACGCCTGTCGAGGCGACGACCACCGCCCGCGTCGCCATCCGCGACCTCGAGGACGGGCAGCGGGTGCGGGGCGTCTACGCGGTCCGCGGCCGTGAGCTGCGGCGCAAGCGCAACGGCGAGCCGTGGCTGCGGATGACCGTCGGCGACGCGACCGGCACGGCGGAGGCGGTCTGCTGGGACGACGCCGAGGTCCGCTACGCCCTCTGCGGCACCGGCACGCCGATCCACGTCAGCGGCGTCTTCGAGACCTCGGAACGGTGGGGGGCGAAGATCAAGGTCACCGAGCTGCGCGCCGCCGAGGACGGCGAGTACGAGCTGAACGACCTCGCGGTCCCCTCGGAGGTCTCGGCGGAGCGACTCGAGGCCGATCTGCGCGACCTGCTGGAGACCGTTCGCAACGTCGAGCTGCGCGAGCTCCTCGACCTCTTCTTCGCCCCCGACTCCGAGACCTGGAACCGCTTCCGCGACGCCCCGGCCGCCAAGACCTTCCACCAGGCCTACCGGCACGGGCTGCTCGAGCACACGCTCTCGGTCGCCCAGGCGGTCTCCGCCGCGGCCAACTTCTTCCCCGGGATCGACCGCGACATCGCCGTGACCGGCGCGCTCCTGCACGACATCGGCAAGCTGCTCGCCTACAACGACGACCCGCTGGCGATCGACCTCACCGACGCCGGCCGCCTCCAGGGCGAGATCCCGCTCGGCTACTACACGGTGCGCCGCGCGATCGAGGACATCCCCGGCTTCGACCCGCGGCTCGCCCAGTGCGTCCTCCACATCATCCTCAGCCACCACGGCTCGCTCGAGCACGGCTCGCCGGTCACCCCCGCCACCCGCGAGGCCGTCCTCGTCCACATGATCGACAACCTCGGCGGCCGCCTCGGCTCCTTCGACCGGCTCGAGCGCCAGCTCCCCGAGGGCGAGTCCTGGTCCGGCTTCGACCGCGCCCTCTCCGGCTCCGCCTGGTTCTCCGAGCGCGCCGCCTGACGCGTCAACGCGTCACTGGTAACGCCGGGAACAGCGTTCGATCCGGTGGACGTTCCCGTTCGCCCGCTGGATGCAGTGGAGCAGCTTTTCCGGATTGCCGTTGGCCTTGGCGGCGTGGAACGAGCGCCTGACCTGACCCTGGACCTGGCGGTTGACTTCTTCGATCGTCTTGTTGACCTTTGCTTCGATCGCCTTCGTGTCGACCGTCGTCTGGTTGAACGAGTGTTCCACCGCCTTGTTGGTGCTTTCGACCGTCTTTTCGGTCGTGTGGAGGATCGGCTTGACGATGAAGAAGTAGACCGCCGCGAGGATCCCGACCGTGACCGCCAGCCGGATCACCCCGGAGGTCAGGTTGCCGAACAGGTTGGTCAGCCATTCCATTCCGGCGCCAGCCTAACCCGCTAGAACAGTCGCGCGCAGCGTTCCGTCTTCGCGAGGTCGCCGCCGGCCCGTTCGATGCAGTGGGCGAGGCGGGCCGGGTTCGCCTTCCGCTCGATCGTGTGGAGGCCTTCGCGGAGGGTCTTCTCGCCGCTGTCGAATGCGGGCTTGAGCAGCAACAAATAGACGAGGAAGAGCAACCCGGCGAAGAGCGCGAGCCGGATAATCGAGGAAGTCAGCCAGCGGAGGGGCGCGAGCAGGAGTGCCATTCAGCGCGCGCAGACTATCCTGGGCACCAGTGGCAAAGGACACCGAGAAGCTGATTCGACAGCTCTCGTTGATCTCGTTCCTGATGGCTCAGGGGAGGCCGGTATCGGCCCTCGAGATCAAGCGTGAGGTCGAGGGATATAGCGACATGAACGACGACGCCTTCGCGCGGCGCTTCTACGCGGACCGGGCCGAGCTGGAGAGCCTCGGCATCCAGCTGGGCGTGGAGAAGCCGGGCGAGGGGTTCTTCGAGGCCGAGCTCTACTCGCTGCCGCCGGAGAACTTCTACCTCGACGCGATCTCCTTCTCCGACGACGAGCTGGCGGCGCTCTCGACCGCGCTGCTCTTGCTCACCGACGGCGGCTTTGCCTATGCAGAGCCGCTGCGGCTCGCCCTGCAGCAGGTGGCCTGGGGCCATCCGAACCCGCTGGCGGAGGGCGAGCGGGCCCCGGTCGAGATGGCGATGACCGCGAGCGCCGGCGGCCGCGACCTCTCCCAGCGGCTCTCGAAGATCGAGACCGCGATCTCGCGCCGCAAGACGATCGAGTTCACCTACTTCACGATGGAGCGGGGCGAGACCGCGAAGCGCAAGGTCGACCCCTACCACCTGGTCTTCCGCGGCGGGCAGTTTT
This sequence comes from Actinomycetota bacterium, assembly GCA_018268675.1. Classification (GTDB taxonomy): domain Bacteria; phylum Actinomycetota; class Thermoleophilia; order Solirubrobacterales; family 70-9; genus VAYN01. Next base: position 57,146 of record JAFDWB010000069.1, on the reverse strand, counting down.
ACCTGATCGGCCACGCGCACGAGCGCGACGCGGTGCGCGTCTTCCGCCTCTCCCGCATCCAGGGCAAGGTCGGCTACGCGACCAAGGCCGAGCACGACTTCTCGCCGCCCGAGGACTTCGACCGCCGCGACTACGGCAGCCGCGCCGACTGGCAGCTGGGGGAGACCCAGGGCCGCGCCAAGATCTGGATCCGCGAGCGGATCGCCTGGCTGATCGAGCGCGACTTCGGCGCCTACGGGGAGATCCGCGACGCCAAGTCGGGCGACAAGGCGCCCGGCAAGGGGAAGATCTTCGAAACCGATTACGCGTCTCAGCGCGAGCTGATCGCCTGGGTGCTGCGCTGGCGCGCCAACGCGCGGGTGCTGGCGCCCGACGACCTGCGCGAGGAGGCAGACGCGCGCCTGGCGCTGCTCCGCGACCGCCACGAGAACGGCTTCGAGGCCGCCGAGATCGTCGACCGGCCGCTGCGCGACCAGCCCCGCCGCTCGCGCTCCAACGGGCGCGGCGACGCGGCGATCCGGCCGGAGCGCTTCGCCCGCCTCGTCACCCTCGCCGGGATGCTGATCGAAGCGGCGAAAGCGGGCGAACGCCTCGCGGTCGCCGACCTGCGCGCCCGCCTCGAACTGACCGAGGACGAGTTGCGCGAGGACATCGAGCTGCTGAACGTCGTCAACTTCGGCGGCGGCACCTACGTGCTCTACGCCGAAATCCTCGGCGACGAGATCGAGGTCGACTCGGAGCCCTACGGGGACAACTTCGCCCGCCCGGCGCGCCTGCTGCCGCTGGAGGCGAAGGCGCTGGTCGCCGCGATCGACCTCTTCGGCGACCACCTGCCGCAGTCGAACCTGGAGAAGGCGCGCGAGAAAATCGTCAAGGCGCTCGGCCACGACCCCTCCGAGGAGGGGCTCGAGATCGTCCCCGCGGGCGGCGGCGACGCCAGCGTGGCGCGGCTCCTGAACCAGGCGATCGCCGACTCGACGGTGTTGGAGCTCTCCTACTACAAGGAGAACGAGGACGAGCTGACCACGCGCCAGATCGAGCCCTACCGCCTGCAGAACGGTCGCGAGGGCTGGTACGTCGAGGCCTACGACCTGAAGAAGGACGGCGTCCGCCACTTCAAGCTCGACCGGATCAAGGAGGCGGCGCCGACCGAGGCAACCTTCCAGCCGCGCCCCGAGATCGAGGAATTCGCCCGCGTCGAGGGCTGGATGACGCACGGCGAGGTGCCCGCCGCCGAGGTGGCGCGGGTGTGGGTCTCGCCCGAGCGGGCGCGCTGGCTGCGCGAGGAGCGGACCGTGGTCGAGGAGCTCGCCGACGGCGCCGTCGTGGTCGAGCTCCCCTACGCGGGCAAGGCCTGGCTGGTGCGCGAGATCCTGCGCGGCGCCGGCGACCTGGTCGTGCTCGAGCCCGCCGACGCCCGCGCCGCGATCGCCAAAGAGGTCGAGGCCTGAGCCCGGCGACGGCAGGCTCCTCGACGCTTGTCCTCGATACGAAGACAAGCGTCGGGGGCGACAGCGGGTGTGGAGCGCGTGGCTGAGGCGGCGCCGGGGCACCCGGAGATCCTGCGGATCGTCGCGCCCAATCCGGGGCCGATGACGCTGGAAGGGACCAATACCTACGTCTACGGCGCCGACCCCTGCGCGGTGATCGACCCCGGCAGCGAGGACCCGGTCCACCTGGAGGCGATCCGCGCCGCGGCGGCGGCACGCGGCGGCATCGGCACGGTCCTCGTCACCCACTCCCACGAGGACCACCTCGCGGGTGCCGACCTCCTCGGCGCGCCGGTCGTCCGGCCGACCGGTGGCGAGCGCCACGGCGACCTGCGCGCCCTCGCCACCCCCGGCCACGCCGCCGATCACGTCGTCTTCCTCACCGCCGACGGCGTCTGCTTCTGCGGCGACCTCGTCCTCGGCCTCGGCTCCACCATCGTCCCGCCCGGCGGCGACTCCCTCGTCGCCTTCCTCGACTCGCTCTCCCTGCTCGCCGCCGAGGCCCTCAGCCTGATGTGCCCCGGCCATGGCCCGTGGATCACCGACCCGAGCGCGAAGCTCGCCGAGTACATCGATCACCGGCTGGAGAGGGAGCGGAGGCTCCTCGCCGCCCTCTCCACCGGCGAGCGTTCCCGCTCCGCCCTCCTCCTCATCGTCTGGGACGACGTCCCCCCCGAGCTCCTGCCGATGGCGGCGATGGCGATGGAGGCGCACCTCGAAAAACTCGCTTCCGAGGCGCGCCTCCCTCCTGACCTGGTGGAGTAGACCTGGTTGATTAGACCTTGTTGATTACCTAGGGCAGGTACCGGGCGATGGCGAAGCCGCCACCGCTTTCGAGCTGCGGGGACTCGATCCCGCCGCCGACCAGGATGCGGCCCTTCGGGTCGAGCATCACCTGGGTCGCGAACGCGTTGGCGCGGGCACCGAAGTCGGTGCTCACCGTGGCGGCGTGGCCGAACGAACGGTCCGGGGAGCCGTTCGGCTTGGTCCGGGCGAGGAGGAAGTTGGTCCTCTGCTGGCCCTTCCGCGAGCTGCCTGCGTGCTTGCCGATGCGGCCCGCCAGGTAGATCCGTTCCTTGGCGTCGACCGCGATCGCCGTGTAGGAGCCTGGCTTCGGGTCGTTATAGGTGACCGCGCCCGAGCGGCCGAAGCTCGGGTCGCCCGCACCGCTCGGCAGCAGCCGTTGGACCGTCTGCTCGCCGATCCAGGTCCGCACCTTCTTGGTGACGATCTTGCCGGTTTCTGCGTCCTTCACCTTCTTGGGGCGGTAGACGTGGTGCCACCGGGGCGGGCCGAGGAGCAGCACCTTGCCCGACGGCGCGACCGCGAGCGTCGGCGCCGCTTCGCCCGCGAGCGCGCGGAACCCGAAGGAGCCGAAACCGGTGTCGAGGTTGCCGCCGGCGGCGAAGCCGGTCAGCTGCAGGTAGGGCTGCTGCGACTGTTCGCCGAGCGCGAGGAAGCCAACCGGCCGCGAGACGAGCTGCCCGAAGCTGGAGATGCTGGCGATCTTCCGCAGGCCCTTTTCACCGAAGCTCTGGTCGAGAGCGCCGGTTTCGGTCAGCCGGGCGACGAAGCCTTCCGATTCGGCCGACCCCCTGCTGGTCCCGACTTCGGTCACGTAGGCGCCGCTCACCACCGGCAGGTCGTTGGGGCCGATGACGACGTCGCGGAGCCCGACCGAAGCGCCGAGGTACGGGCCGCCCGGCGCCTTCGGGGCGCCGAGGCCGAAGTCGGTGAGCACGGTCCCGCCGTTGCCGAACCCCGAGTCGGGGGTGCCGTCGGCGTTGAGGCGCATGACCACGGCCGAGCTCAGCAGCGGGTCGGGCGCCGAGCTCGCGGGCAGCGGCCGCGCCAGGCCGGCGAGAACGACCCGTCCCTGGGAGTCCACCGCGACGCCCGCGAGGACGAACGCGTAGCCCGGCGGGTTCGGCACGTTGGCGGTGCCGCCGTTGCCGAAGCTCGGGTCGGGCTTGCCGTCGGCGAGGTAGCGGACGACCTTCGTCGCCCCCGCGACCACGACCTTGCCGCCCGGGGCCGGCGCCATCTCCAGGTGCCCCGGGGTGAATTCGAACGGCAGCGTGTACTTCGGCGCGGTCGAGCCCGTGTTCCCGGCCGGGAAGGCCGCCGTCACCTTGCCGCCTTCGCCGAAGCTCCTGTCGAGTCGGCCCGAGCGCGCGCTCTTGCCGCTCGCAGTGTTCGCCTTGCCCGCCGGCTTCGCGATCGCGCCGCTCGCGATCACCGCCATGCAGGCACAGATCATCGCCGCCGCGAGGGCGGTCCTCCTGACCCTGTCCATCGTCCACTTCCTTTGTCCGGGACGGCCGCAGCGGCCGTCGATGCTGGTGAAACTCCTCCCGGTCGGGGAAGTTTCGGCCGCTTCCAAGATGCTTGAACTTCTGCATGATCCTGGCGGTATTGGCCGGCCGGCCAGGTCTGGGAAGATGCTCGGCATGTTGGGGACGGGCGTGAGGCGAGTGGGCACGGTGGGGCTGCTGGCGGGCGCGGCGGGGGTGGGGGCCGCGGCGGCCTCGGTCGGGATCGCCTGGCAGCGGCTGGCGCGGCGGGCGCTGCCGCGGGTGAGCGGGCGCCTCGAGGTGCCGGGCTTGCGCGGGGCGGTGACGGTGCGGCGCGACCGCTGGGGCGTTCCCCACATCGAGGCGCGGGAGGCCGCCGACGTGCACTTCGCGCAGGGGTTCGTCCACGCGCAAGATCGGCTCTGGCAGATGCACTTCTACCAGCGGGTGGTGAGCGGGCGGCTGTCGGAGTTCGCGGGCGCGGAGACGCTGCCGGTCGACCGGCTGATGCGGACGCTGGGGATCCGCCGGATCGCCGAGCGCGAGGCCGAGGAGCTGGAGCCGGAGCTGCGCGAGCGGCTGGAGCGGTTCTGCGCCGGGGTGAACGCCGGCGCCGCCGCGGCCAAGGCGCCGCCGTTCGAGATGCAGTTGCTGCGGCTCGCCTGGGAGCCGTGGACGCCGGTCGACATCCTCTGCCTCGGCAAGCTGCTCGCCTTCGGCCTCTGCACCAACTGGGAGCGGGAGCTGCTGCGCGCCGACATGGTGCGGGAGCTCGGCCCGGAGCTGACCGCGCGCCTCGACCCCGCCTACCCGCGCGACAACCCGGTCGTCGACCAGACGCCCTGGAACGGGGTCGGCCTGCCGCTGGTCGAGCAGATCGACGCGGTGCGGCGCGCCCTCGGCCTCGCCACCGAGGCGAGCGGCTCCAACAACTGGGCGGTGTCCGGCGCGCGTTCGGTCACCGGCATGCCGCTGATCGCCGGCGACCCGCACCTGCCACCGAGCATGCCCGCGATCTGGGAGGAGATGGAGCTGCGGCGCGGCGAGCGCTTCCTCCGCGGCGCCACGCTGCCCGGCATGCCCGGCATCTACATGGGACAGGGCAACGACGTCTGCTGGACGATCACCAACGTGATGGCCGATGTCCAGGACCTGTTCGTCGAGCGGGTCGACGGCGACCGTTATCTCTTCGAGGGCGAGTGGCTGCCGCTGGCGACGCGGCGCGAGGAGATCGCCGTCAAGGGGCGCGCCCCCGAGGTGCTGGAGGTGCGCGAGACCCACCACGGGCCGATCGTCAACGAGGCGCTCGGCGCCGACGACGCCGAGCCGCTGGCCCTCGCCTGGACGGCCCTGCGCGAACCGACCGCCTTCGACGGCATGTTCGACCAGCTCGAGGCGGAGTCCGGCCCCGACCTCGTCGCCCGCCTCGAGGGTCACACCTCGCCGCCCTCGAACATGATCTGGGCCGACCGCCACGGCTCGATCGGCTACAAGCTGATCGGCCGCCTGCCGCGCCGCCGCGGCGGCGTCGCCGACCTGCCGAAGCCAGGCTGGACCGGCGAGTTCGAGTGGGAGGGGACGGTCCCGTACGCGGAGCTGCCGGAGGTCGTCGACCCCGAGTCCGGCTACCTGGTCACCGCCAACAACCGGATCGTCGGCGACGATTATCCGCACCACATCACCTCCGAATGGCTCGACGGCTACCGCGCGCGGCGGATCGAGGAGCTGCTGGAGGAGCGCGAGAAGCACGACCTCGACTTCTTCGCCGCGATGCAGACCGACGTGCTGTCGCTGCCCGGGCTCGAGGCGGCGCGGCGGCTCTCGCGCCTCCACCCGCCGGGGCAGCGCGAGCGCGCGGCGACCGAGCGGCTGCGCGCCTGGGACGGCGGGCTCGACGTCGACACCGTCGCCGGGACGATCTACCAGGCCTTCATCCTGCGGCTCGCCCGCGAGGTGGCGCGGGCGGCGATCGGCGACCGCGACCTCTGCGAGCGCTGGCTCGACCGCGCCGACAATGGCTTCAGCGCCCACATCACCTCGCCGTGGCGCTGGCATTCCCACCTGATGAGCCTCTGGGAGGAAGCCGACGAGGGGCTCGTCGGGCGGCCGTGGGAGGACCTCGTGGTCGAGGCGCTGGCGGGTGCCCTCGACGACCTCACCGACCGCTTCGGCCCCGAGCCGGACGCCTGGCGCTGGGGCGACGTCCACGCGATGGAGTTCCCGCACGCGCTCGGCGGCGCCAACCCGGTCCTGCGCCGGCTGCTCAACCGCCGGGTGCGGGCGGGGGGCGCGCAGGAGACGGTCTGCCAGATCGCCTACGACCCGAACGATCCCTACCGCGCGGTCTGGGCGCCGAGTTGGCGGATGGTCGCCGACCCGACCGACCCCGACCGCTCGTGCTGGCAGATGTTCAGCGGCGAGTCCGGCCACCCGGCGAGCCCGCACTACGCCGACCTCCAGGAGCGCTGGAACGCGGGGGAGACGCAGCCGATGTGCGGCGAGGGGCCGTGGCGGGTACTGGAGCTGGCGCCGGGCTGAGGGCCGCGGCCCTCCCGGCTCAACCATCTCCCTGTCTCCTTTCCTCGGAGGTACTCGCATGAAGCTCGGACGTCTGCTCGCCCGCCTCGTCATCGGCGGGATGTTCATCGGCCACGGCACGCAGAAGCTGCGCGGCTGGTTCGGCGGCCCGGGGATCGAGGGGACGACCGGGATGATGGACTCGCTCGGGCTGGCGCCGGCCCGCGGCAATGCCTACGCGGCGGCGCTCTCGGAGACGCTCGGCGGCACCGGGATCGCGCTCGGCGCCTTCACCCCGGCGGCGGCGACCTCGCTGATCGCGACGATGACGACCGCGATCCGCACCGTCCACTGGAAGAACGGCTTCTGGACCAGCGAGGGCGGCTACGAGTTCAACCTGACGATCATCGCGGCGCTGCTCCTGATCGTCGACGGCGGCCCCGGCCCGCTCTCGGTCGACGGCGCGCTCGGGATCGAGGAGAGCGGCGCGGGCACGGCGCTCCTCGCGCTCGCCGCGGGCGTCGTCGGCTCGACCGTCACCCTCGCCGCGGCGAAGGCCGCCTACGCGAAGGCCGCGGCCGCGACGCCCGCCCCCGTGCCAGATCGGTGACAGGACCGATACATCTTCAGGGAGGCGGTGTTCAAGACTGCTCGGGTCCCTGACCGCTTTCACGTGCCTGTGAACTTCTCGCCATCCCGCTACCCTGTCCAACTCCTTTGAGGCGACTGCTCTCCGCAGCCATGCTCACGCTGGCCCTCGTCGGCGGCGTCTTCCTCCTCGCGCAGGAGTCGACGACCCTCGCCGCGGCGGCGGCGACCCCGCGCCCGCCGAAGGGCTTCTTCGGCATCGTGCCGCAGACGCCGGTGACCGAAAAGGACGCCAAGTACATGAAGGCGGGTGGGATCGAAGCGATCCGGGCACCGCTGGTCTGGGCCGCGGTCCAGCCGACCAAGAAGGGCGGCTACGACTGGGGGGCGTTCGACCCGGTGGTCGAAGAAGCGGCCCGGCAGGGGCTCTCGGTCCTGCCCTTCGTGATCGCGACGCCGAAGTGGCTGGCGCGCAAGGAAACGACGCTGCCGATCGGCAACGCCGCCCAGCGCACCGCCTACACGGCGTTCCTCAAGGCCGCGGTCGAACGCTACGGGCCTGGTGGTCAGTTCTGGGTCGAACACTCGCCCGCGAAGATCCGCGAAGAAAAGGAAAAGGCGGCGCGGGGCCCGATCTACGAAATCGAAGGCGCGAATCTGAAACCGATCGCCAAGCCGCTGCCGATCAAGACCTGGCAGGTCTGGAACGAGGCCAACTTCTTCTACTTCGCCTATCCGGTCAGCCCGCCCGACTACGCGCGCCTGCTGAAGCTCTCGACGCCGGTGATCAAAGCGGCCGAGCCGGGCGCGAAGGTGGTCCTCACCGGCCTCTTCGGCCGGCCCTCGCCGAAGGGCACCAGAGGCATGTACGCCGCCAAGTTCCTCGAAGCCCTGTACAAGGTGAAGGGGATCAAGAGCTACTTCGACGGCGTCGCGCTGCACCCCTACGCGATCGACACCGAACAGCTCGAAGAAATCGTCGAAGAAGTGCACGAAGTGACGGTGAAGAGCCACGATCGCGTGCCGCTCTACGTCACCGAGATGGGCTGGGGCTCGCAGAACGACTTCCACGTCAACGCCTTCGAGCACGGGATCCAAGGCCAGGTGGAAGAACTGAAGAGCGCCTACGCCTATCTGCTTCAGAACCGCGCCCGCCTCGACCTGAAGCAGGTCTACTGGTTCTCCTGGAAGGACCTGCCCGATTCCTGCGCCTTCTGCGACTCGGTCGGCTTCTTCAAGGCCGGCAAGGGGTTCAAGGCAAAGCCCGCCTGGCGCGCCTTCGTCCAGATCACGCACGGCAAGACGCACCCGTAGGGGCGCAGCCGCAGGGACGGCGGCCGGCCGCGGAGGGCCGCTGGCCGCGATGGGTTGCGGGTTGAGGGCCGCGGCTCATGTGGCGGGTGAGATGTGACGGAAGGCAGGAGAAGTCACGGTTCCGTGACGGGGGTCCCCGTCGCTTGCTGAGTTGTGTGGGCCCTGGCGCCCTCAAATCACCAAGCGTCTGCGCCTTCCGCGCCCCCCCCGACGTTGATGGGCCGAAAAGCGCTCCATATCAGCGGTTTTCGGCCCATCAACCCAGACCGCGGACGGAAGACGCACCGAGGCCGCGCACTTCGTCACGCGCTCCCATGCGAAAGGCCTCGAACACCGTGCCCATCCCTGAAAACCCTGGACGGTTGGTGAGTTGACCACACCCCAGCGGGGTCAACTCACCAACCGGCCCGGCGCCAGCTCCGAGGCGCCAGCCGGTGCCCCTTCACCACCGCCTGAGCGAGATGCCGGGCGTGGTGACGCTCGTGACCGCCACCGCTGCTGCGTAGCCGTCGTCGATCTCGAGCGGCCGGGCGAGGACCTCGGGGCCCGGTGCCGGTCCGGCGAGGCCGGTGCCGGCGCACTTGACGCGGGCCTCGTGGCGGGTCCAGGCAGCGTAGAAGACGCGCTCGCGGTCGGGGTCCTCGGCCGCGGCGACGGCGTCCGCGTCCGCCGCCGGGAGCCAGCGGCGCGCCAGCCGGGCCAGGTCTCGCCGCGGGCGCAGGCGCTCGACGTCGATGCCGACCTCGACCCCGCCCGGCGCGATCGCGAGCAGCGCCAGGTCGCCGGAGTGCGAGAGGTTGAAGGAGAGGCGCCCGGGCTCCCGCGCGAGGCGCGGCTTCCCGTTCGGGTCCAGGGTGAGCTCCGCCTCGTCCGCGCCCTCGAGGTATGCCGCCAGGATCTCGCCGCGCGCGCGCCGCGCGCCGCCCCGGCGATCGCCGCCGCCGAGCTCGATCCGCCAGACGTGGACCTCGTCGTGGGCGGGAAGTTCCGGACGGGTGGGCATCGATCGATCGCGCGGGCGGAGGGCGGCTCAAATCCTGGCAGGTGGAGCGTCCGCTAGCGTGGGCGCCTTGGCCGAGCCACTGGAGGACCACCTCAACCGCCAGCTCGAGCGCTCGCGGGACTTCTTCTGGAACCGCGTCCGCTGGGAGCTGGTCGAGTCGAAGCTCCCCGCGGGCCCGTTCGACCTCGTCGACGTCGGCGCCGGGCCCGGCTTCCTCGGCGATTTCCTCGCCGCGCGCCGCCCCGATGCGCGCTACGGGTTCGTCGAGCCGATCGAGGGCCTGGAAGAAGGCCTGGTCGAGCGTTTCGGCGCCGCCGCCAACCGCCGCGAGGGCGACTATCGCGGCGCCGCCGTCCTGACCATGCTCGACGTGCTCGAGCACATCGAGGACGATCGCGGCTTCCTCGCCGATCTGGCGCGGAAATCGGACCCCGGCACCGTGCTCCTGCTGACCGTCCCGGCGATGCCCTCGCTCTGGTCCAACTGGGACGTCCTCCTCGGCCACCACCGCCGCTACACGAAGGCCTCGCTGGCGAGCGCCGCCGAGCTCTCCGGCTTCGAGATCGTCGAGCGCTCCTATCTCTTCCCGGAGCTGATCCCGCTCGGCTGGTGGCGGCGGCTGCGCGAGCGCGCCGGTGCCGCCGACGCCGGCGACGACGCCGAGTTCCCGGACCTCCCCGATCCGCTGAACGAGACGCTCTACCAGGTCGCCAGCGCGTCGCGGGCCATGCGCCGCCTCTGGCCCGCCGGCACGTCGCTCTTCGCGGTGTTGCGCAGGTCGTGAACCTCGAGCGCCTCGCCGCCTGGGCGGCGCCACTGCGAGGGGATCGGCGCCTGCGCATCGCCCTCGCGGCCATCTGCTTCGCCGCGGTGACCCTGGTCACGGTCCTGATCGCGCACCCGCGGATGTTCACCGGGTTCGCGAGCTACGACGACGAGGGCTACATGCTGACCGCGCTGAAGGGCTTCGTGAACCACGGCGAACTCTACGACCGGGTCTTCAGCCAGTACGGGCCCTTCTACTACGAGTTCTGGGGCGGGATCTTCTCCAGCTTCGGCATCCCCGTCGACCACGACGCGGGACGCACGGTGACGACGGTCGTCTGGGTGTTGTCCAGCCTGCTCTTCGGCCTCGGGATGTGGCGGCTGACCCGCAGCTTTCTCTTCGGGCTGGCGACCCAGGTGCTCGCCTTCTCCTCCCTCTACGTCCTCACCAACGAGCCGATGCACCCGATCGGCCTGATCGCCCTGCTGCTGGCCGCGATCGTCCTGATCGCCGGCTTCGTCCGCGAGCGGGAGTCGCCCTACGCGATGGCCGTGCTCGGCGCCGCGCTCGCCGCCCTCGTCCTGGTCAAGATCAACGTCGGCATCTTCGCCGTCATCTCGGTCGCGCTCGCCTGCGCCGTCAGCTTCCCGACCCTGTGGCGGCGGCGCTGGCCCCGGCTCGGGATCGAGGTCCTCTTCGTCGCCATCCCGATCCTGCTGATGCTGGGCAAGATCGGCGAAGGCTGGGCGCGCCACTACGCCGTCCACGTCGCGATCAGCGCGCTCGCCGTCGTCCTCGTCCTGCGGGCCCGCGAGCCCGCCCGGCGCGCCGCCGCCGACCTGCGCTGGCTCCTCGGCGGCTTCCTCGTGCTCGCGGTCGTCTGCTGCGTCGCGATCCTCGGCGCCGGCACCAGCGTGCACGGGCTGATCGACGGGGTGATCAAACAGCCGCTGCGCCAGGGGAGCGCCTTCACCATCGCGCTCGAACTCTCGCGCCGCGTCTACGCCTTCGACGTCGTCGGCCTCGGCGGCGCCTGCGCCTACTGGTACGCGGTGCGGCGGCGCGGCGGGGCCGAGTCGAGCCCGCTCTGGCTCGGCATCTGGTCGCTGTTCGCGATCGTGGTCGGGGTGACGATGGCGCTCTCGGTGCCCGGGCAGCTCTTGCCCTTCGACTCGAGCTCGCTGGCCGGCTACCCGCTCAGCATGCTGCCGTTCGCCTGGGTCGCGCTGGTGGCGACGACCACCGGCCCCGAGCCCTCGCCCTCCTTCGCCCGCCTCCTCCTGCCGCTGCTCGCCGTCCTGCAGTCCCTGCACGCCTTCCCGGTGGCGGGCAGCCAGGTCTTCCTCTCGGCCCTCCTCCTGGTGCCGACCGGGGTGCTCTGCGTCGCCAACGGGGTGCGCGGGCTGGCGCGCGCGACCGAGGCGGGCCCGGACCGCGTCGCCCTGGCCGGCTTCGGGGTCGTGGTCGCGGTGACCCTCTCCTGGTTCGTCGTCAACGTCTACCTGCGCGAATCGCTCGACACGGCCCGCGCCGGCTACGACGCCGCCTACCCGCTCCACCTCCCGGGGGCGAGCGAAGTGCGCCTCGGGAGCGAAGAAGAAGTCACGCTCTACACCGACGTTGCGCACGCGATCAAGCGAGACTGTGCGGCGACCTTGATGGAGCCGGGGATGGACAGCTTCTACCTTTGGTCCGAACAGGAACCGCCGTCCTTCACGGCGACCGCCTGGGAGAAACTCTTCGACGAAGAACATCAGGAACGGGTGATCGAAGCGACCGAAGGCACCAAGGACCTTTGCCTGCTCCGCAACCGGGCGCTCGCCGCGAGCTGGGGACTCGGCGAAGGGGTGCTGGTGCGCTACCTCGAACACGGCTTCCGGCCGATCGGCAAGTGGGGGGAATACGAACTGCTGCGCCGTGAAGGACCCGCCCGGGCGAGCTGATGACCACCTGGGTCGTCACCCCGGTCTACCGCGACACCGGCTCCTTCCGGGTCCTCCGCGAGCGGCTGCTCGAGGTGCTCGGCGCGCTGCCCGAGGCCGCGCGGGGCGCGGTCCGCTTCGTCGTCATCGACGACACCGCGGGCCAGGACCCCGAGGTCGAGGGCCTGCGCGCCTGCGGCGACGTGGTCGTCCTGCAGCCGCCGTTCAACCTCGGCCACCAGCGGGGGATCGTCTACGCGCTGCGCAAGATGCTGCCCCGCATCGCCGACGACGACGCGGTGGTGACGATGGATGCCGACGGCGAGGACCGCCCCGAGGACCTGCCGCGCCTCCTCGCCGCGCTCGACGAGGGCGAGGCGCCGGGCCATCACGTCGTCCTCGCGCTGCGCACGAAACGCCACGAGCCGCCGCTGTTCAAGCTGCTCTACCGCGGCTTCAAGGTCCTCTTCCGGGCGCTCACCGGCGCCACCGTGCGGACCGGCAACTACGCGGCGATGCGCGGGAAGGTGGCGAAGCGCGTGCTGATCCACCCGACCTTCGACCTCGCCTACTCCTCGGCGATCCTCGCCCTCGACCTGCCCGTCGTCTACGTGCCCTGCGAACGCGGCGTGCGCTACCAGGGCGAGTCGAAAATGACCTACGGCAAGCTCGCCATGCACGGCCTGCGGATGCTGATGCCGTTCACCGAGCGGATCGCGATCCGGGCGCTGGCCGCCTTCGTCGCCTTCGGCCTCCTCGGGGTGGTGCTGGCCGCGGTCGTCGTCTTCCTCAAGGTCTTCACCACCTCCTCGATCCCCGGCTGGACCAGCTACGTCGCGCTCGCCGCGCTGATCGTCTCGCTGGTCGCGCTCGGCAACTTCATCAGCCTCTTCGTGCTGTTCTCCCAGACCCGCGCGGTCTCCCTCGCCAACATCGAGACGCTGACGGCGGAGCAGGAACCGGTCGAGTCGGAGGCGATTCCCTGAGCGGGACCGCGCCTCGCCGGGCGCGGGCTCAGCTGCAGACGCGGGCGGTCTGGGTGGCTTCGACGTGCGCGTACCAGGGGTTCGGCGCCCGGTCGCGGGGGATCTGGACGGTCGTCGTCGTCCCGCCTTCGACGCTCGCGACGGCAACCGGGAATTCGTCCTGGGCGAAGCGTCGCAGCGAGATCGCCGCGGGGGCGCCGCGGGCGACTTCGACCGTCGCCGTCGTCCCCGGCTTCAGCGGGACCTGCGTGCTCGGCGCCTTGCCCGGCAGGAGCGTCGCGCAGGCCACCCCGGACGGCGCCCGCAGGCTGAACCCGGGTTTGGTTTCGTGGGTGATCGGCAGGGCCTCGGAGAGGACCACGTCGGCCCAGTGGCGCCCCCCTTCCGGCGCCGCCTCGAGTTCGGCGAGGCTGTAGGCGGGGGAGCCCCAGCGGCCGACCGCTTCCAGATAGGGACCCGCCGAGATCGGCGTCAGGGACGGTGAGCCGGCGATCTGTTCGGAGGCGAGGTCGAAGGTCGGCGCGACCGTGTCGCGGGCGATCTCGATCGCCGCCAGGTCGGCGCGGGTGATCACGGTCTGTGCCTGCAGGAACTGGTGGCCTTCCTTGAACTGCGCCAGGTTGGGCCCGACCATCGCCGCCGTGGCGCAGGCGGCGATCAGGAGGCCGCGTGGGCCCAGCGGCCACTTCCGCAGCAGCTCGGCGGCGATCAGCAGGGTGAAGACGACGCCGGGGTAGATGTAGCGGACCGAGGACGGGGCGCGGCCGGGGATGAAGTTGATGCCGGCGAGCAGCCAGAAGCCGACCCCGGCGGCGAGGATGATCCAGAGCCCTTTCGAGACCCCGGGGCGCCGCAGCTGCCCGAGGATGATCAGGGCGACCGCGGCGATCAACAGCGCCGGGCCCCAGTCGGTGGCGGCCGCGGTCGGTTCGTGGGGGGCGGCGCCGAGCCCGGTGAGCGCGTTGAGCGAGGACGCGAAGCCTTCGGCGACGTAGGCGGGGGCGGTGAGGATGTTTGCGAGCGTGAGGTGGTGTTCGGCTTTGTGCCCCCAGCCCAGGTACCAGGCGACGTAGAGCAGCAGCGGGATGGCGAAGACGTAGGCGCGCCGCCATCCCCGCTCGCGATGTTCCAGGAGCAGCTCGACGAACGCCGCGGCGACGAAGCAGATGCCGAGGCTGCCGGAGATGGTCGCCAGCGAGAGCAGCGCGCAGCCGAGCACGTCGCCGCGCGTGTCGCGCCGCTCCAGCACCAGCAGCGCGCCGAGGCCGAAGCACAGCGGCAGCGTGAACTCGTTCTCGAACGGCCAGAGGAGCGTCCACCAGGCGGAACCGAGGAAGAGCACGATCACGGCGCCGAAGAGCGCCATCCAGGGCCCGACCCGGCGGCGGGCATAGACGAAGATGAGGGTCGCGGCGGCCAGCAGGGTGATCCCCATCACCACCTGTTCGGGGGTGTTCGAGGTCATCCCGAAGATCGCCAGCAGCGCCTTCGTGATCGCCACCGGGACGATGACGATGTGCTCGTTGTGCGGTTCGAGGAACGAGCCGGCGCTGAACGCCTGGCGTTCGAGCAGGAAGGACCAGGTGTCCTGGAAGTAGGTGACGTGCCACTCGGCGACGGCAAGCGTGATCGCGGCGACGACGAGCGCGGCGCCGAGCAGAAGCACCGGCGCGTTCCGCCTCTCCCAGCTCGTCGACATAGGCGGGCGAGTCTATTGAGGGCGGAGGAGGCGCCGGCGGTGTGTCGCGGGGCTTCCGTTGGCATGCCGCGCTAGCGTCCCGGTCCGATGAACCGCCTTCTGATCACCGGCGGCGCCGGCTTCGTCGGCTCGAACCTCGCGGTCGGGCTGGCAGAGCGCCACCCCGACTGGGACGTGGTCGCGCTCGACAACCTCTACCGGCGCGGCTCGAAGCTGAACCTGCCGCGGCTGGCGGCGGCGGGGGTCGAGTTCGTCGAGGGCGACGTGCGCGAGCCCGGGGACCTCGCCAAGGTGGCGCGGATCGACGCCTTGGTGGAGTGCTCGGCCGAGCCCTCGGTGATGAGCGGGGTCGACGGCGACACCGGCTACCTCGTCCACACCAACCTCACCGGCGCCTACAACTGCCTCGAGCTGGCGCGCCGCGGCTCGGCCTTCTTCGTCTTCCTCTCGACCAGCCGCGTCTACCCGGTGGAGCCGCAGGTCGGCTTGCGGCTGGAGGAGACGGAGACGCGCTTCGAGCTGGCGGCCGAGCAGGAGGTCCGCGGCGTCTCGCCGACGGGGATCTCCGAGGACTTCCCGCTCGAGGGCGCGCGCACCCTCTACGGCGCCACCAAGCTCTCGGCCGAGCTCCTGGTCGAGGAGTACCGCGCCTCGCTCGGCGTCCCCGCGGTGGTCGACCGCTTCGGCGTGATCGCCGGGCCCTGGCAGATGGGAAAGGTCGACCAGGGGGTGTTCACCCACTGGATGCTCGCCCACCACTTCCGCAACCCGCTCTCCTACATCGGGTTCGGAGGGCATGGCAAGCAGGTTCGCGATCTCCTCCACGTGGAGGATCTTGTCGACCTGGTCGAGCGCCAGCTCCTCGACCCGGCGAAGTGGGACGGCCGCACCGTGAACGCCGGCGGCGGCCGTGCCTGCAGCCTCTCGCTCCTGGAGACGACCGCGATCTGCCAGGAGCTGACCGGCAACGAGGTCCCGATCTCCCCGGTCGCGGAGACCAGACAAGGAGACGTGCCCATATACCTTTCGGACTGTGCCAGGCTCTTTGAGCTCGACGAGTGGCGCCCGCGCCGCGACGCCCACAAGGTGCTCGCCGACATCCACGAGTGGGTCGCCGCCGACGAGGACCGGATCGCCGCGGCGCTCGAGATCAAGACCCCCGCGGGGGGGGAAGGAGTAGGAACGTGCCCGTAGCAATCATCACCGGGGCCGGAGGCCTGATCGGCTCCGAGGCCGTCGATCACTTCATCGGCCAGGGCTTCGACGTGGTCGGGATCGAGAACGACATGCGGGCGCGCTTCTTCGGCCCGGAGTCATCGACTTCTCATGTCACCCAGCGGCTGGTCGACGAGCACGCGAGCTTCAAGTGGGAGAACGTCGACATCCGCGACGCTGCCGAGATCACGCGGATCTTCCGGGAGCACGCGGGGTCGATCGAGCTGGTCATCCACACCGCCGCGCAGCCGTCCCACGACTGGGCCGCGAGTGAGCCGCAGACCGACTTCGGGGTGAACGCGAACGGCACCCTGAACCTGCTGGAGGCGGCGCGCGCGCACGCGATCGACGCGCCTTTCATCTTCACCTCGACCAACAAGGTGTACGGCGACACGCCTAACCGGCTGCCGCTGTTGTCTCAGGAGAAGCGGCTCGAGCTGCCGGAAGACCACCCTTACTACAAAGGCATCGACACCTCGATGTCGATCGACACCTCGACCCACTCCCTCTTCGGCGTCTCCAAGGCGGCGGCCGACCTGCTCGTCCAGGAGTACGGGTACTACTTCGACATGCCCACGGTGTGCTTCCGCGGCGGCTGCCTGACCGGTCCGCAGCACGCCGGCGCCAAGCTGCACGGCTTCCTCGCCTACCTGATGAAGTGCACCGTCACCGGCACCCATTACACCGTCTTCGGCTACGAGGGCAAGCAGGTCCGCGACAACATCCACTCCGCCGACCTGATCGCCGCCTTCGACGAGTTCCGCAGGGCGCCCCGCGCCCACGCCGTCTACAACATCGGCGGCGGCCGCTTCTCCAACTGCTCGATGCTGGAGGCGATCGAGGTCTGCGAGCGCGTCTCCGGCAACACCCTCTCCTGGGAGATGGGCGAGGAGCCCCGCATCGGCGACCACCGCTGGTGGATCTCCGACCTGGCCCCCTTCCAGGCCGACTACCCCAACTTCAACCTCCGCTACGGGATCGACGAGATCCTCCAGGAGATGTACGAGCAGAACGTCGAGCGGTGGACGGCGGCGCCCGCGTAAGGTCGGCGCTCCCGTCGATCGGAGGCGGGGCTACTCGGGTTGCTCCCAAGGATTGACCACCTTGATTCCGACCGCGTCGAAGTCGCGTACGTTTCTGGTCCCGAGCGGCGCTCCGCGCGACCGACAGATCGCGGTGATCTGAGCGTCGGCGATGGCGATCGGCCGACCAGCCTTGTCGCGATCGGCGACGATCTCCGCGTAGTGTGAGGCCGCGGCACGATCGAAGGCGAGCACCCCGTCCCTCAGGGGGCCGTCCATCATCTCCCGAATAGCCTCCTCGAGCCGGGACTTCCGAGCGCCGTCAGGCAGCCGCGCGATCCCGCAGAGCAACTCGGCTGCGGTCGTCGCCGTCACCGCAACCCTGTCCTGGCTGTCGACCCACGCCAAGACTCGCTCACTCGGCCCCTGGCGTGCCAGCTCCGAGATCACATTCGTGTCCAGGACGATCACTGGCCGAGGTCAGGCACGCGCGTCAGCTCGGTGCGGGGCGGGAGTTCGAGCTCGTCCAATCCGAGGCCTGCGAACCGCTCATAGATCCAAGTCCCGACATTGCCGCCTTGGTGATCAGAGAGCGACGCACGCAGGATCTCGCGCGCCTCGGCCTCCATCGAGCGACCATGCTGAGCGGCCCTGACCCGCAGTCGGGTCTTCAGGTCGTCATCGAGATTGCGGACGGTGAGCACCGACACAGACTTCCTCCTGCATTGCTATCAGTGCCGTCAATGCTAGCAATCGCGTCGAGTGGCACCAGGCGGTCTCCACCCGTGGTTCTCTCATTGCGGTCCGATAGCTTCCCCGCGATGAGACTCTCGGTGGTCATGCCGGCCCAGAACGAGGAGGGATCGGTCGGGGCGACGGTCGAAGGGCTGGTGTCCACTCTGGAGGCCGCCGAGATCGACTACGAGATCGTGGTCGTCAACGACGATTCCGAAGACGGGACCGAAGCCGTCATCGCCGCCCTGGGGGCCAAGAATCCGCGCGTCCGCGTCCACAGGTCCCACTACGAACGTGGTTTCGGCAACGCGATCCGCGCGGGTCTCGACGTCTTCGAGGGGGACGCGGTGGCGATCGTGATGGCCGACGCCTCCGACGACCCCCGCGACCTGGTCCGCTACCAGCGCCTGCTCGAAGAGGGCTGGGACTGCGCCTTCGGCTCCCGCTTCATGCCCGGCGCCGAGATCCACGACTACCCGCCTCTCAAGCTCTTCATCAACCGCCTCGCCAACCAGTTCATCCGCGTCCTCTTCCGCCACCGCTACAACGACACCACCAACGCCTTCAAGGCCTACCGCCGCGAGGTCATCGAAACCGTCCAGCCGCTCCTCTCCAAGCACTTCAACCTCACCGTCGAGCTCCCCCTGAAGGCCATCGTCCGCGGCCACAGCTTCGCCGTCATCCCGACCTCGTGGACGAACCGCACCAGTGGCGAGGCGAAGCTGAAGATGAAAGAGATGGGCAGCCGCTACCTGTTCATCGTCCTCTATGTGTGGCTGGAGAAGGTCCTGAGCCGCGGCGATTACCAGATTCGGGAGCCGCGGACGGGACGGGCGGCCTAGCACGCCGATGGCGGGAGCGGTCGGAGGCCTCGGTCGGAAGGTGCGCGGGTTGGGCCGACGGGTGATCGAAGGGATCGCCCGTCGCAACGGCCTGGAGCTGGTGCCGGTGGGTTCGGGGCGCCCGGATCCGAACACCGAGGTGATCCCGAGGGGCAGCGTGAGCCGGTTTCAAACCGCGGAATACGAGATCGTGCCGAAGGGGGCATATGACATCGTCCGACACGACTATTACAGCCCGATCCCGGATCTGACGCTACTTCCGGACGACATCTGGGACCGCCGCAACAGGCTGGCCGGGGTGGCGCTGAACGTCGACGACGCGATCGCGCTGATCGAGAGCGAATTGGCCGACTACGTCGCCGAGTTCGATTTCCCCGCCGCAGGCCCGCGACCGCCGGGCGAGTTCTTCCTCGACAACACCAACTACGGCGCCGTCGACGCCGAGCTCCTCTACGCGATGGTGCGGGCGCGCAAGCCGCGGCGGGTGCTCGAGCTCGGCTCCGGCATGACCACCCTCTTGATCGGCGAGGCGGCGCGGCGCAACGCTGCCGACGGGGTCGCCACCGAGCATCTCGCCTATGACCCTTATCCGCGTGCCCAGATCCTCGGGGAGGATCCGCCGCCGCCGACCCGGTTCGCGCCGAAGGGGGCCACCGAAGTAGGTCTGGACGATTTCTCCCTCTTGGGGAACGGTGACATCCTCTTCGTCGACACCACCCACACGGTGAAGCTGGGTAGCGACGTCAACTACGTGGTGCTCGACGTGCTGCCGACGCTCGCCTCCGGAGTAATCGTCCATTTCCACGACATCTTTCTGCCATGGGAGTACCCGCGAGAGTGGTTCGAGTCGATGGGCTACTTCTGGGCCGAGCAGTACTTGATCCAGGCTTTCCTCGCCTTCAACGGCGATTTCGAGGTGCTCATCCCGGCCAATGCCGTTGCCGTCGAGCACCCCGATCGGCTGGCGCGGGCAATCCCCTCGTTTGTCCCCGGACGCCGCCCGGGAGCACTCTGGTTGCGGCGGCGCTGATCGACCGTCGTCGATCTCGCCACCGCTCGTCCGGCGGCTCCGGGAGCGGAAATGACCCTTCGGGTGGTTGCTAGGCTCCCGCCAATGAGCGATGCCTCCGCCGAGCAGCGTTCGTCCGCTCCGCGCTACGACTTCGAGCCCATCGACCTCGCGTCGGACGGCGTCCATGCCGATGTCGTGCGGATGGTCGGCGAGGGCAAGCGCGTGCTCGAGTTGGGCCCGGCCACCGGCTACATGTCGCGGGCGATGATCGACCGCGGCTGCACGGTGGTCGGGATCGAGCTCGACGCGGCGATGGCGGAGCGGGCCACGCAGTTCTGCGAGCGGGTCATCGTGGGCGACCTCGATCAACTCGATTTCGACGCCGAGCTGAGCGCGGAGAAGTTCGACGTGATCGTCGCCGCCGATGTGCTCGAGCATCTGCGCGATCCGCTTACGACCCTCGGCAAGCTTCGCCCCCACCTCGCCGACGACGGCGCCTTCGTGATCTCGATCCCGAACGTCGCCCACGGCAGCGTGCGGCTGGCGCTGCTCGCCGGACACTTCCGCTACGGCGACATCGGGCTGCTGGACTCGACCCACCTACGCTTCTTCACCCGCGAGAGCTTCGAGCAGTTGCTTGACGAAGCTGAGCTCGGCCTCGCCGAGCTGCACCGCCATGAGCTCAACCTCGACGCCTCCGAGATCGAGGTCGACTTCGAGGCGGTCCCGATCGAGCTGCGCGAGGAATTGGAGCGCGACCCCGATGCCCGCACCTACCAATTCGTCGCCAAAGCCGTGCCGATGGCGCGCGAGGGTCTGCGCGAGATCCAGGCTCGGCTCCGCGAACTGGCCGAGCTGCGACTCGCCGCGGGGCGGACCGCCGAGCTGGAGCAGGCCCTGGCCGAGATCGGCGGCCGCGAGGGCGAGCTCCGCCGGGCGCTGATCGACGCCCACGACCAGCTGCTGCGGCGCGATGCCGAGCTGGAGGAGCTGCGCCGGACCGCGGCCCGACGCGAGGAGGAAATGGCCCAGGTCAACCAGGAGCTGGTCGCCGCGAGGGTCGGCCTCGAGCGGATCCGTGCCAGCGCGCCGTTTCGTCTCTACGCGGCCTTGAAAGACATGCCGGGGATGCACTTCCTCCGGCGCCGGCGTGAGGCCGGTTTCGCCGCCGAGGTCGCGAAGCGCAACAGGCCCGGCACCTGAGCCGATGAGCACGCTGCCGAGGTGCGCGGTGGTGATTCCCACCTTCAACGGGGCGCACCTCGTGAGCACCTGCCTGGCGGCGATCTTCGCCCATCCACCGACTGCCTGCGATCTGCGGGTGGTGGTCGTCGACGACGCCTCCTCGGACCGCACGGTAGAGCGTTTCGAGGACTACGACGAGCGGCTGACAGTGGTTGGCCGGGCCGAGAACGGCGGCTTTGCCGTCGCCTGCAACGACGGCGCCGCGGCCGCCGAGGACGCTGACTTCTTCGTCTTTCTCAACAACGACACGGTGCCGCTCGCGGGCTGGCTCGACGCGCTGATCGAGGAAGCGACCGAGCACCCGGAGGCGGCGGCCGTCGGCTCCAAACTGCTCTATCCCGACGGGACCATCCAGCACGCCGGCGTCGTGATCGGACAGGACCTATGGCCGCACCATCTCTATGCCGGCCTCCCCGGCGACCACCCGGCGCTCGAGCGGGGCCGCGAGGTGACCGCGGTGACCGCTGCCTGCATGCTGGTCCACCGCGAGGACTTCTCTGCCATGGGCGGGTTCGACACCGCGTTCCACAATGGCTACGAGGACGTCGACCTCTGCCTCAAGCTGCGTGAGCGGGGACGGAGTGCCCTTTACTGCCCACGGAGCGTCCTGTATCACCTCGAGTCCGTCACTCGCTGGGCCGACGACAAGACCCGGCACATCGAGCACAACAGCAGGCTCTTCGCCGAGCGTTGGCACCACCGGATCGAGCCCGACGACTACAAGCACTACCTCGAAGATCGGATGATCGTGGTGGAGTACGGCTCGATCTACCCGATTCGGCTCTCGATCTCGCCGCTCCTGGCCGCGGTCAGCCGCGACGTGGCCGGCGAGGACCCGCTCGAGCATCTGCTCTCGGTTCGTACCGAGCAGGTGCTCGAGCTGCAGGGGCGACGCACCCGGGCGGCCCTCGACGCGCAGCGCGAGCTGATGGAGCTGCCGTCGTTCAAGCCACGGCGGCGGCGCACCGGGGGGAGCCCGGAGATCCTCAGGCGCGGAGGCTTCCAGGCACTCTCCGGCGGCCCGGGGCGCCACCGGGTCTCGGTCCTGATGCCGCTGATGGACGCCGAGGAGGCGTTGCGCGCGACGCTGCCGATCCTGCTCTCCCAGGAGGCCGAAGCAGAAATGGAGATCGTCGGCGTCGATTCGGCCTCGCGAGACGCCACGATCACGGTGCTCGAAGAGTTCGACGCGACCGCGATCGCGATCGACCCGTCCGAGTTCGACCACGGGCTGACGCGCAATCTCCTGGCCGAGCACGCCCGCGGCGACATCCTCGTCTTCCTCAACGAACGCAGCCGGCCGGTCGACCGCAACTGGCTGGCGCCGCTGCTGCGGACCCTCGACGGCGACCCCAGCGTCGCCGGCGCGAGCAGCCGTGTGCTGCCCTACCCGGACGCCGACCTGCTCTCCCGCCGTGACGGCGAGCTCGAGGTGAGTGGTGGCGCGGAGCGGTTGGTCAAGCGGATCGCCGACTGGGACGCCTACGAGGCGATGCCGGTCGAGCAGCGCCGGTTACTGCTCAATTTCCACACTGTCAGCGCGGCGGTGCGGGCCGACGTGATGCGCCGGTACCCGTTCCGCTCGGTGCGCGCGATCGGCGAGGACCTGCTCTGGGCGCGCGAGGTCCTCGAGGCGGGGATGGCGCTCGTGCACGAGGCCGAGTCGAAGGTCTACCACTCGCACGATTACTCGCTGCGGCGCCGCTTCATGCGCAACGTCGACGACGGGATCGCGAACCGTGAGATCAACGGCCGCTCGATGGGCGAGGACGAGGCCGCGGCGCTGGTGCGGGGGTTGATCGCGGGCGACTGGCGCTACCTGGAGGAGGAGCTTGCGCTGGAGGGCGAGGAGTTGCAGGGGTGGCGGACGGAGGCCGCGCTGCGACGTGCCGCGGCGATCGCCGGCCAGTGGCTCGGCGTTCACTACGCCGACTACCCCGACGAGGTCGTCGACGCGTTCTCGCTCCTCGCCAACAGCCGTCGCGGCGAGAGATGAGTCGCCGACGGTGAAGGTGCTCCTGGTCAGCCATGGATACCCGCCGCTCGGCGTGGCCGGGGTCGAGCGCCTGACCGCGCAGGTCGCCGGCGAGTTGGTCCGGCGGGGCCACGAGGCGGTGGTCTTCACCCGTGATCCGAGCGAGCTTCCGCGCACGCTCGATCTGCGCCGGGACGTACGGGACGGGATCCCGGTGGTCACGATGGTCGGCGGGGGGTCGACCTTCGAACGCTTTCCCGTCTACGAGCCGGTGCAGGAGGGGATCTTCGAGCGCCTCCTGACCGAGTTCGAGCCCGACGTCGTCCTCGTCACCCATCTGCTCGGGCACTCTCCCGGCTACGTCGAGGTCGCCCACCGCTGGGGGATCCCGGTGATGGTCGAGCTGCACGACTTCTACTTCAAGTGTCCGCGGGCGCACCTCGAGCGTCGCTCCGGCGAGCCCTGTGCAGGCCCGGAGAACGGCCGGGCATGTGCCCGCCATTGCTTCGGCGACCAGCGTGACCCCGCGCTGCGCTGGGCGCTGCGGGCGCGCAGCTTCGGCGAGGCCCTGCGGAGTGCCGACGCCGTGCTTGCCCCCTCCCGGTACGTGGCCGACTCATTCGCCACGGAGCGAGGCGATTTCGGGACGATCGAGATCGTCCCGAACGCGGTCGCTCCGTTCGGACCGATCCTCCACGAGGAGAATCCGCCGGGGGGCCCGCTCCGGCTCGCCTCGATCGGCGTCACGGTCAAGCACAAGGGCTTCGAGACGGTGGTCGAGGCGCTGCGACTGGCAAAGGTGCCGCGCACCTTCTACACGATCCATGGTGTCGCGCTGCCACCGCTCGCGCGCGAAATGCAGCTGGCCGCCGACAACATCCCCGGCCTCACCCTGCGTCTCGCGAACGGCTTCAATCCCGCGCACCTTCCGGTCCTCCTCGCCGACGCCGACGTGGTGGTGGTTCCCTCGGTCGTGCCGGAGACCTACTCGATCGTCGTCCGCGAGGCCTTCGCCCTCGGCATCCCGGTGATCGCCTCCCGGATCGGGGCGTTGCCGGACGCGATCCGGGAGGGCGAGAACGGCTGGCTGTTCGAGCCCGGGGACGCCCCCGATCTCGCCGACCTCCTGCGCCGCCTGCACGCCGAACCGCATTTGCTCGCCCGCGCCCGGGCCGGGATCAGGGCGGGCGACGTGACCAGTGTCGCGGCGCGTACCGACCGGATCGAGGCGCTGCTCGAGCAGGTCCGCGAGGCGGGCCCTCGGCCCGCCGGCCGGCCGGGAACCGCCGAGGACGCGGTGATGCGCGAGGCGCTGGTCGCCGCCGACCGCCGTGCGGTCACCGAGCTGGGCCGGACCTAGATTCGGCCGGCCCGCAGCCGTAGACGCGGCGAACGGCGAGCCCAGGCGAACGCCGCCACCAAGGTAGGCATTTCGCGGTGCAGGTAGGGATTCGAGTAGGGGTCGGGATCGGTCGCCCCGCGCCAGCGTTCGAGCAGCTTCTCCTTCTCCCAATCGGCGACATCCGAGGAACGGCTCGAGGACTCGAAGTGGTGCATGACCAGATCGGGGTCGTAGACGACCCGCCGCCCGCACTCGCGAACCTTGAGGCAGTAGTCGACGTCGTTGTAGTTGATCGGGTAGGTCACCGCGAGGCCGCCGACCTCGTCGAAGACGTCGCGCGGCGTCATCAGGCAGGCGCCGGTCACGGCCAGCAGGTTGCGGGCGACCTTCAGTGAGTTGGCGTAGCCGGGAGCATCGCCGGGCCAGCCGTAGTACGGGTGGCCGGGCAGACCTCCTTCGAACGCGACGCCGCCGTGCTGGAGCCGCCCGTCTTCGAGCAGGAGGCGTCCGCCGACGGCGCCGATCTCGGGCACCGACGAATACATCACCATCCGCTCCATCCAGTCGTCGGTGGAGACCTCGATGTCGTCGTTCAGCAGCACCAGGTGCTCACCCGAGGCGCGGACGGCGCCCGCGTTGATCTTCGCGGCGAAGTTGAACGTCCGGTCGAAGGGCACCAGCACCAGCCGATCTCCCGCGATGTCCTGCAGGGCGGAGATCGTCGCTTTCGGGGTCGCGGAGTCGACGACGACGACGACCTCGTAGTTCGGGTAGGTCGAGTCGGTGATGATGCTGCGCACGCAGTGCTCGACCAGCGTCACCTCCTGGTAGCGGATCTCGCGACGTTGCCCGTTGGTCGGGATCACGATGCTGACCGCGGGGTTGGATCGGAGGGCCGGCTCGAGGTGGTAGACCCCGAGGTCTTCGGCGTCTCGCACGGCGCGCGCCTCGACGCCGGTCCGATCGCAATGAGCCTGGATCGCCCGCGTCCCGGCCTCGAATGCCCACGGCTTCGCCGCTTCACCGCCGCCTTCCTCCGGAGCCGCGGCGGTGGAGCCTTCGATCCCGCGCCAGTGGTACAGGACCCGGGGCACGTGGCGAACGGTGCGGGCTCGCTCGGTCACGCGCAACACCAGATCCCAGTCCTGGGCTCCCTCGAACTCCGCGTCGAAGCCGCCGACCTCCTCCACCAGCGAACGTCGCAGCACACTCAGATGACAGGTGTACATCTGGGTGCGGAACCGATCCGGCGACCAATCTGGCTTGAGGAAGGGGCCGGCGTGGCGGCCCTTCTCGTCGATCTTGTCTTCGTCGGTGTAGACGTAGTCGACGGTGTGGTCATCGCCGATTGCCGCATCGACCATCCGCAGTGCGTCCGGGTGGAGCTTGTCGTCGTGGTCGAGCAGGGCGACGAACTCGCCGGTCGCCATCGCCAGGGCGTCGTTCGAGGCGTCGACGATCCCGCCGTTGACCTCGCGGACGCCGAGCTTCACCCGCGGGTCGATCGCCGCCACCGACTCGACGATTCGCCGCACGCCGAGGTCGGGCGAGGCGTCGTCGACCACACACAACTCCCAGTCACCGAAGCTCTGGCGCAGAACCGAGCGCAGCATGTCCCGCAGGACCGGCGCGGGAGTCTGGTACACCGGCGTGACTATCGAGAAGCGGGGCGCCGTCACTAACCGAGGCTGCGCTGGACGAAGCGGATCATCATCTGGAGGATCCTGGTCGCGCCCGGAATCGGCACCCGTGCGGCCGCTTCGCCGAGTCGCTGAGAACCCTGTTCGATCATCGCCAGACGTCCCTTGGCAGCGCCGAGTTCAGCGTCGCGGGTGATGAGGAGGTCGCGCAGGCGGAGGATCTCCTCGTCGCGCTCCGCGAGGCGGGCGCGCAGATCGGCATCGTCCGTCGGCTGGGCCAGCCGGAGCGGTCTCGTCTGCTCGACCATTCCCGCAAGTCTACCCAGGGCGGGGGCGTGCCCCTTATAGCTCCTCGGCGATGCGCGGCGCTTCTCGCCTGAAGATCCAGGCGCCGTAGGCGAGCGTGCCGAGGAAGATCGCCGCCGCGGGCAGGAGCCCGAGCCAACCGCCGGCGCTGTGCACAGGGGTCGGTGCATCGGCTTCGTGGAGGACCCAGATGCGGATCGAGGAGAAGATCACGGCCAGCGGGTTGATCATCAGGAGGCGTTCGTAGGTCGGGTTGTTGAACGCGTTGACCGGATAGAGGATCGGCGTCACGTAGAGCAACACCTGGGCGACGACGGTCCAGATGATCGCGACGTCGCGGAAGCGGACGTAGAGCACCGAGAGCGCCATCGCCACCGCGCCGGTGAGGGCGAAGAGGAAGAGGAGAGCAATCGGGAACAGGAGCCAGGTCCAGACTGGTGAGACCCCGAAGGCGAGCACGAAGATCAGCACCACGATCAGGTTCAGCAGCAGGTTGAAGGTCGCCGTCAGGACCGTCGCCAGCGGTATCACCAGGCGCGGGAACTGGGTCTTGCGGACGACACCCTCCTGGGCGACCACCGAGGTCACCGAATTGGAGGTGGCTTCCTGGAAGAAGGTGAACAAGACGATGCCCATCAGCAGCATCACTGGGTAGTGTTCGACCAGCGTCCCGCCGACGTGGAACACCTTGGTGAAGACGAGGAGCAGCACGCTGAAGAGCAGCAGCGGGCGGATCAGGGACCAGAGGTAGCCGAGCACGGTGCCGAAGTAGACGCGCTTGAATTCGGTCACCGACATCAGCCACAGCAGGTCGAAGAATCGCCGCGGGCCACCGCCCAGGGCCGAGGGGCCGCTGACCCGTTGGAGGCCCAGTCCGGCGGTCGGAGTAGGGGGCGCGTCGACGCTCAAAGGTCGTCTTCGCCTTCGATGACGTACTCGTACTCGTGCTCGGGGGCGATGATGCCTTTCGACGGATGGGTGCCGAAGACGACGAAGGTCGCGGCTTTCGACCTGAAGACCGAGACCCCGAAGGGGCTTTGGATCCCGCAGTGGATGAAGTGCCTGCCCGGCGACAGCGGATTCTGGATCGTTGCCGAAACCGTGACCTTTCTGCCTTTGATGTTGTCGCCGTCCTTGGACCGGATGGGCACGCTGAGTTCGAACATCGAGACGTCGTCGGCGTTGGCGACGACCAGGCCCACGTGCAGTCCCGGTACGGGGCGCAGCAATTCGATTTCCGCCTCCAGATGGATCGGATCACCCATCTCGACGGTCTGCGTCTCCTCACCCTCCTCGTCGACGATCCGCAGGCCTGCCAGGTCCGCACCCTCGCCCGGCTCGTTCTCCTCGGCCGGGATCGTCTTTTCCAACTCCGAGTTGAGCTCGCTGGCAAAGTTCAGCTTCAGGTACTCACGACTTACCTCGGCCGGGTCGCCGGCGTGCTTGATGTCACCGTCGCTCAGCAGCATCGCGCGGTGGCAGTAGGCGTCGACGGCTCCCATCTCGTGGGTGACCAGGACGATCGTCTTGCCTTCGGCTTTCATCTGGTGGAAGGCATCGGCACACTTCTGCTGGAAGGAGGCGTCACCGACCGCCAGCACCTCGTCGATCAGGAGCACGTCGGCGTCGGCCTCCATCATCACCGAGAAGGCGAGCCGCACCATCATCCCCGACGAGTAGTTCTTCAGTTTCAGGTCGGCGAACTCGCGCAGCTCGGCGAAGTCGATCACGGCGTCGAGGCGGCGGCGCATCTCGCGTGGCGTCAGGCCCATCATCACACCGTTGAGCACGACGTTCTCACGCGCGGTCAGGTCGTGGTTGAAGCCGACGCCCAGCTCGATGAAGGGGGCGAGTCGGCCGGCGATCTCGATCGATCCGGAGTCGGCACGGTAGATGCTCGCCAGCAGCTTCAGCAGCGTGCTCTTGCCCGAGCCGTTGCGACCGACGATGCCGAAGAACTCACCCTGGCGGATCTCGAAGGAGATCCCGTTCAGCGCGTGCAGCTCACGGTGCTCGCGGGTGGCGAACGGGTGCACGGCGCGCTCTTTCAGCGAGTCGACCCGCTGCGTCGGGATGCGGAAGGACTTGTGGAGGTCTTTGACCCGGATCGCGGGCGGTGCGTCTGGCCCCGGAGCTGAAGGAATGGGCTGGATCGTCAGTTCGTTCTCGACGGGCATCGTGGCTTGGGGACGGGCTCTCGGCCCAGTGCGCTTCGGGTAACGCTACCGGGACGCTTGGCGGCCGGGCCGGCGGCATGGTCTGTCAGGCTGCCGCTCGTGAGTGTCCCGCCGAAGGTCGCGGTTGTCATACCTACCTGGAACTCCGCCGCGCTCCTCCCGCGGCTGCTCGACTCGATCGCCGCCCAGGAGATGCCGATCGAGCTGTTGGCCGTCGACAACGGCTCCGCCGACCGGACCGTCGACCTGTTGCGCGAACGCGGCATCGCTCACGTAACCCTCGAGCGCAATATGGGTTTCGCCCACGCCGTCAACCTCGGCGCGGCGCGTACCTCGGCGCCCTTCGTGATGCCGCTGAACGCCGACACCGAGCTCGAGCCGACGAGTGTCGCGGCGCTGTCGGCAGCGCTTGTCGACGACCCCGGCCTCGCCGGGACGCAGCCGCGCATCCTCCAACTGGAGGGGCCGGGCCGCGACCCCGGCAGCGCCCGTCTCTACAGCGCCGGGATGGCGCTGACGCGGGACGGCCGCGCGTTGGAGACCGCGGCGGGGGAGGACCAGGCCGCGCGGTGGCTGCGCCCGCGCGAGATCTTCGGCGTCTGTGGCGCCGCCTGCCTTCTGCGTCGCGAGCTCTTCTCCGGGCTCGGCGGGTATGACGAGACCTTCTTCTCCTTCTACGAGGACGTCGATCTGAATGTGCGGGCGCAGATCGCGGGATGGCGCTTCAGCTACGTGCCCGAGGCGGTCGTCTGGCATCTCGGCAACGTCTCCTGGAAGGCGGGATTCGAGCGGCCCGGCGCCGAGAACGCGCGCCTCGTCGCCCGCAACCGGATCGTCACCCAGGCTCGGTTCGTCCCCGCCGCCGCGCTGCCACGGATCGCCGTGGCCGAGGTGGGGGCGTTGGCTCGCGCGGCGCGCCGACGCCGGTTCCTCGCCACCCTCCGCGGAAAGGTCGAAGGCGTCCTTCGCCTTCGCGGCGCACTGCGTGACCGGCGATCGCTTGCCGTCGAAGGTGACCTGCTGCGTGCTCGTGCCTGGCTTGGCTCCGGCTGATCCCGCCGCCGCGATTCCTGGCAAGCTGGAGCCTCATGAGCCGCCACCTCGCCCTCGTGCCCGCACACAACGAGGCCGGCGCGATCGCCGCGACGATCGAGGCGATCCAGGCTCAAGCGCCGCAGTTCGACGTGCTCGTGATCGATGACGGCTCCTCCGACGGCACCGGCGAACTGGCCACCGCGGCCGGGGCCGAGGTGCTTCGGTTGCCGTTCAACCTGGGTATCGGGGGAGCGATGCAGGCGGGCTACATCTATGCCGAGGAGAACGACTACGAGATTGCGGTCCAGGTCGACGGCGATGGCCAGCATGACCCGAGCTTCATCTCCGCCCTGCTCGAGCGGCTCGATCACGATGCCGGGCTCAACATGGTCACCGGTTCCCGTTTCCTCGCGCCGGTGTCCGGCGGCTACCGCTCCTCGGCTGCCCGGCGGGTGGGGATCAGGTTTTTTTCCTGGCTCTTGTCGCTCGTCACCCGACAGCGCATCACCGACCCCACCTCAGGGTTTCGGATGACGGATCGGCGAGGGATCGAGCTGTTCGCCAACGACTACCCGAACGACTACCCGGAGGTGGAGGCGATCGTCCTCATGCACACCCACCGCCTGCGCAGCGCCGAGGTACCGGTGGTGATGTCGCCGCGCTTGACCGGGGAGTCGGCGATCTCGTCGAGCCAGTCCGTCTACTACATGATCAAGGTGCTCCTCGCCGTCCTCGTCGCGCTGCTTCGGGCGCGTCCGGTACGTGAGGCCGCCGACGCCGCCGCCGAGCGCAGCCGATGATCCTCGCGACGAACCAGATCTCCTCTTTCCTGGGCCAAAGGCTCGAGGTGATCATCTTCGGGGTGCTCGTCTGCCTGGTCATCTTCGAGCTCGTGCGACGCAAACACCTGATGGAGCGGTACGCGCTCCTCTGGTTGGCGGCCGGCGTGATCCTGCTCGTGCTGGCGCTGTGGCGGGGTCTGTTGACGACCTTTTCCCACGCGGTGGGCATCTACTATCCTCCGGCGGCTCTCTTCGGTCTCGGCTTCTTGTTCGTCCTCATCCTCCTGATCCACTTCTCGATCGCCATCTCGCGCCTTTCCGACCAGAACAAGATCCTGGCTCAGCGGCTGGCGTTGCTGCAGCAAAGGCTGGAGAAGGATGAGGGAGGGCAGCCTGACCGCGAGCGATCCGAGGACGAGCCCGTCGAGGGAGAATCCACTCCTTCCGTCTCCCGCGGCAGAGGCTGAGGGTGAAGCCGACCTCCTGTCCGATCTGTGGCGGCCCCCTGCGCCCGACCCCGTATGCCGCCTATGACCGCCTCGACACCGGCGACGGGCCCTTCACGATCGTCGAATGCCCGGCCTGCTGCTTCGGGGTCACCGACCCCCAGCTGACCAACGACGAGCTCGCTCGCTACTACGCGGCGGGCTATTACGAGGGCTACTACGAACACTCGGGCGCCGGCGCCGCCGGCCCGCTGCACCGCCTGCGCGCCCGCTATCGGGAGCGCAGTGCCGCTCGCCGCAACCGCCGGCCCCCGTTCGAGCTGTCCGACGTGAAGGCGGGCAAGGTCCTCGACGTCGGCTGCGGGGCGGGGGCTCTGCTGGCGGACTTCGCCCAGCGCGGCTGGACCACCTTCGGCATCGACCCGAGCGCCGCCGCCATCGCGGCGGCGGAGCGGCGGGGCGCCCGAGTCCACCAGGGAACCCTCGAAGATGACCCGTGGCCGGAGGAAAGCTTCGAGCTGATCACGATGGCGCACGCCCTCGAGCACATCGTCGACCCCGTCCCGACCGTCGAGCGGGCGGTGTCCAGGCTCGCTCCGGGAGGCTTGCTGGCGATCGAAGTGCCGAACTGGGCCTGCTGGCAGCGGCGCCTCTACCGGAGCCGCTGGGCTCCGTTGGATCTGCCTCGCCACCAACAGCATTTTTCGCCCCGCGCCCTGGAGCGCATCGCTTCCCGGTTCGGGCTCGGCGTGCGCGACGTGGGGACCAGCTCGACCGCGATCTCGACCGCGTACAGCATCCACTTCCTGATCGCCGGCCGTTGGACGCCCGGTTGGAAGCTTTGGCTCTCCTACGCGATCAGCCTGCCACTGCTGCCGTTCGTCTACCTCGTCGACCACTTCGCCGGTGGTGACTGCTGCTACGCGGTGCTCGAAAAGCCGCGATGAGCGGGCTCTGTCTGGTCTACCTCGCCTGGACGCCGTACGGAATCGAGATGGCCGAACGCTTTCTCGCCTCCTACCGTCTGCGATCGGCCGGGACCGAGCACCACCTGGTCGTCGCCTTGGCCGGTCCCGACGGGGATCGCGAGCCGTGGCACCGCTCTTTCGCCGCCGTCCCGCACGAGATCGTCGAGCTCGGCACCGGGATGGACCTCGACCACTACCGGGCGATCGTCGGCCTGGTCGCAGCCGAGCGCTACTGCTTCGTCAACACCGCCACCGAGTTGCTCGCCGAGGACTGGCTCCTCTTCCTGGATCGGGCGCTTGGCGACCCGGAGGTCGGGATGGTGGGGGCGACCGGATCCTGGGAGAGCCCCAACGCCGTCCGTCCGGGCCCGCTTCGGCGCCTTCGCCCGGGCCACGAGCCGTTCCCCAATCCGCACCTGCGGACGAATGGCTTCGCGCTCGAACGAGAGGTGCTGCTGGGGCTCGACTGGCCGCTCGGGGTCGACAAGCTCGGGGCGGTTGCGCTCGAGGGCGGCAGTTCCGGCCTGACCCGCCAGGTTCTGGCCCGCGGCCTCGGTGTGCGGGTGGTCGGCCGCGACGGGGTGGCGTATCCGCCCGAGCGCTGGCACCAGAGCCGGACCTTTCGGGTCGGCGAGCAGGAGAACCTATTGCTTGCCGACAACCGCACCAGGCACTACGCCGAAGGCGGCCCGCTCGTCCGTCGCGGACTCGCCTGGCTCGCGTGGGGGCGCTCGCCGCGCGCTTCCGCGGCGGCCATGCAGCGGTAGACCTCCTCCACGTATCCGACCCTCACCCAGGCGGTCTCGCGACGCACCCGTTCGAACCCGCCCAGCTCGGCGACCGCGGCGGGAACCACTCCCTGCGCCTCGCCGAGGAACTCTCCCGCCGCCTCCTGGTTGTAGCTGTAGAAGACGCCGCGGCAGTTCTTCTTCGCCCACTCGAGGTACTCGACCATCGCCTCTGGGGGCATCTCCGGCATGCTGTCCTTGTTGACGACCGCGTCGCAGGGGGCCGCCGCCTCGGCCAGGGCGTGATCGGGCAGGATCCGCACCAGGCTCGGAGCCTCGCCGTGGAAGGAGACGTTCTCGGGTCCCAGGGCGCGGGCGAGGAAGTAGCCCTGGATCGCGTTGACCAGCGGCAGGTCGACGATCGTGTAGGAGGCGACCCCGGGGCGGCGCTGGAGGAACCAGTAGCAGAGGGCGCCGTAGCCGCCGCCGATCTCGGTCACGCGCGGGTGGGCCGCCGAGTCGGTATCGAGGTTGATGCGGATCGCATCGTCCAGTCGCAGCGCCGCGTAGACCTGGTCGGGGGTGCTGGGCGTGATCAGACGACCGTCGACGAGCAGGCCGCTCTGGGCGCCGACATCGGGGAAGTCGAGCCGGAAGCCGAGGGCCTCCTCGAGCGCGGTGAGAAGGCCCTCGAGCCCGCCGCGGAACGCCAGGCCGCTGCCGCCCTGCTCCGGATTCTCGACCGGGACGACCCCGGCCGCCTCGGCCAGCGAGACCAGCGAGTCGACCGACTTGAGCGCCCAGGCCTGATCCTCGAGGCGCGAGTTGGCACGCCACACCAGCGGACCCTGCGCCATTCCGAGCACGAAGTCTTCGCGGAACATCGCCACGAGTAGCTGCGCCAGGGCCCGAGGGTCGTCTCCCGCCAGCCTTTCGGCCAGCTCACGCTGGCGGTTCTCCGAGATCCAGGCCCACATGTTCTCGCCCGCCGCCGGTGCCGAGGGCGTGCGGTGGGCAGCGATCAGGCGCTCGGCGATCGCGAGGTCGACCGCGTCGACCGGCTGCGGTGCCCGGCGCTCGATCGGCGGCCGCGGCACTTGGCGGACGTTGAGCAGCCAGCGGGTCCGTCGAATGCCGGTGACCCCCCGCATCGCGAAGGCGAAGTTGCCGAGCCGTCTGACCCGGGCGCGCTCGGAGGTCAGCATCGCCGACGGGGGGCTCAGGTCGAGACGCTCCGCCGAGCGGCCGAGCGCCGCCTTCGCCCGGCCGAGCGCTGGAGGCGGGGAGGTCACGGCCGCAGGGTAGTCAATCCGCTCAACCTCCCGGCGTGCCCGGGCCAGCACCGGAGGGTGCGGCCCGGCGCAGGGGCATCGCGGCCAGCACCTCGGGCGGGACCATGTGGACCAGGTGGCCGACGACGACGAAGGCCAGCCCCATCAGGGCGGCGGTGAGCAGGGCGGGCAGGCCGGGAACGAGGAGGAGGACCAGCGCCGCTGCCGCGGCCACGAGCACTCGCAAGAGGAAGTCGAGGCGGATCACGACGGTGATCGAGCGTCGCAGCCGCCAGAAGATCAGCGAGGCGAGCAGGGCGTCGCCGAGGACGCTGGCGATCGCGCCGCCGCGGGCGCCCAGGGGCGGCACCAGCGCCGCGGCGAAGACGGCGATTCCCGCCAGGGCGAGGGCGTTGGTCAGGATCAGCTCGTGCTGGCGCCCCAGGGCGATCAGCGAGACGGTCCAGATCTGGTAGAGCGCGATGAAGAGGAGGGCGACCACCTGGATCCGCAGCACGTCGCCGGCCGGACCGAAGCTGGGACCGCCGATCGCTTCCATCACCGGCTCGGCGGCGCGGATCGTGACCAGGACGATGAACACGCCCGCGATCACCGCACCCTCGCCGAGCCCCTCGATCGCGTAGCGCAGACGCGCGTGGTCGTCTCGCGCCGCGGCGCTGAGCAGCGGCAGGGCGACGCTGGCGACCAGTACCGGCAGCACGATCAGCGCTTCCATCGCCCGCAGCGAGCCGCCGAAGTAGCCGGTCTGCTTGCTGGTCGAGATCAGCGACATCAGCACGATCACCAGGCGGAAGTAGATCTGGCCGAGGGCCAGCGCCGCCGCGATCGGCAGCGCGATGGAGAACAAACCGCGCTGCGCGGCCCGTTCGAACCGCGGCCGGACGAGTTCGCGGCGGCCGACGAGAGCGGGCGAGACCGCGAGCACGACCAACCCGACCGCGATCTGGATGGCGAAGAACGGCGTCAGCGCGGCGCCGGCCGCGGCCAAGATCGCGACCCCGGTCAGGGTCACCAGCTGGCGCAGGAAATCGACGAAGGCGAGGCCGCCGTTGCGCAGCTGCACGGTCAAGGGCAAGAGCAGCGC
Organism: Actinomycetota bacterium; assembly: GCA_018268675.1. GTDB lineage: Bacteria > Actinomycetota > Thermoleophilia > Solirubrobacterales > 70-9 > VAYN01. The sequence goes on along the minus strand of JAFDWB010000069.1, from coordinate 22,721 downwards.
GTCGGCGACCGCGATCGTCATCAGGCCCGCACCGGCCAGGAGCGTCCCGAGGACCATCGAGCTCGGGTAGCCGACCACCAGCGCGAAGGCCACCAGCAACACGAGCGCCAGCGGGGCGACGACGAGGCGCTGGCCGAGGATGTTGGCGAGCAGCGCGCGCCGCTCGGTAGGGGCCAGCCGCGCCAGCGAGCTGCTCCCGGTCTGGTTCAGCCCGGTGTCGACGACGGCGACCGCGATGCCGACCAGCGAGAGGACGGTGACGTAGCGACCGGAATCATCGACGCCGAGATGCCGCAGAAGGATCGCCGCCGTCGCCAGCCCGACCACGAAGCCCGCGGCGTTGGCGCCGACCCGCAGGGCGCTGCCGCGGATGACCTTGCCACCGGCCTCGCCGGAGTTGAGGACGTCGTCCCGGCTCACGGCCTAAGGGTGGCTCGACTCACGGCGGTACCAGTCGACGTACTTCCCGCACGCCCTCGCCAGCGGCACGATCCGGTCGCTGCCCACCTTCGTCGCCACGATCGCGCCGAGGATGGCTCCCGAGTTGGGCGGGGCGAGCGTGGCCCCTTCGACTTCCAGTTCCAGGGTCACCGTTTCGGGGCCCGACGTGCGGATGCTCCCGATCGGCCAACGGGGACCCTGGCGGTCGAGATTCGCGGGCAGCGTCGCATCAAGTCCCGGGCCTCTGACGATCAGCGGCAGCGAGCTGATGTAGGGGGTCTCCAGCTGCCATTCGCCCGCCGACGGAAGCTTGATCGCGACCGACGCCGTCTGTTCGGCGCCGACGTTTTCGACCGTTTCGACGACCGGCGGGGTCCTGATCGCGGCAATTCCCGGTGCGGCGGCGAGCGCTCTTCCGGCCGGCTTGGAGCAGTCCAGGATGGCGCCGGGCATCCCTCCCTCTTGCAGCAGGGAGACTTCCTGGACGTCGCCGGTCCGCTTCCAGAGCTCGAAGTTGGCGGTGCTGCGGACGAGGTGGAACTGAGGTGGCGGTTCGCTCGCGGCGGCGTCGCGGGTGGTCAGGACCCATTCGAAGTCGTTCAGGACGGCGGCGGTGACAGAGTCGAAATCGAGCGGTTGGCCGGGTTCCCATTTCTTCTGCGGGCGGGTCGGGATATGTCCGAGGCCGCCGAAGATGACCGGCACGACCTTGGCGCCCGCAAGCTCCCAATCGACGAAGTCGTCGTCGCCGAGGAAGAGCACGCGCTTGCCCGCGAGGGTGGGCCGGAAGGACTCCAGTTCGTGCGCATGGCCGACCGGGCCGACCGGACTGATCTTCAAAGCCCGCAGGTCCGAGGCACCGACCGCGAAGACGAGGGCGATGCCGACCACGGCCCCCGCCCACCGCCAGAAGGTGCCGGATATCCGATCGCTGAGCGGCAGCACCGCGATCAGGAGCAGCAGAGGCGAGGCGATGACCAGCCCCTTCGCCGACACGTAGGGGGACTGGGAGTGGTTCGAGATCCACCAGATCGCCATCCCCATGAAGGCTGCCGCGGGCAAGAGCCAATGCTTCCGCCGGACCGCCCAGATGGCCCCGATCACGACCAGCGCGACGATCGCGGCAGTCCAGATCGGGCCGCCGATCGCCGACACGTCGGGGAAGCGGAAGTCGGCGTTGCCCCAGACGCCGAACGCCTCCCACGGGGACAGCGGCGCGACGAGATTGCCGAGGTCCCCGGTCGCGATCCCGGTCCCGTTCACGCTGCTGCGCAGCGAGATGAAGTGGGCGATCCGGTCGGCCTGGGGCAACAGCGCGACGACCAGCACCGCGATCCCGATCCCGACCGGTGCCAGCTCCGCTCGCACCCGGCGCGGGAGTTCCCGGAGGCCGTGGGCGAGCGAGAACCGGATCAGCGCCCCGGCCACATAGATCCCGAGGAAGATCAACGGCCAGGGCAGACCGGTGATCGAGTAGACGGAGACCATTCCGCCCGCGAGCAGCGCGAACGGGACCCAGCGGCCCCGGTCCAGGCGGGGCCCGTAACCGCCCAGGGAAAGCGCGGCGGCGAGGACCAGCCCCGCTTGGGTGATCTCCTTGAAGGCGCCCTGACCGTAGTAGGCGGCGACGAGGAAGGGGAGCCCGACCACGGTGGCGATGATCAGCTTCGCGATCCAGGTGGCCTTGCGCGCCACCGCCAACGAGGTCCAGGCGGTGAGGATCGGGATCGCCAGCGTCCAGCCAGTGAACCCCTGCTGCGCTTCGATGCCGAGGCCTTTCGTCAGCAGGGCCGCGGTGGCGTGGGGGCCGAGCGGATAGTCCAGCGGCAGGGCTCGGGTGAAGGTGGCGCTTTCGGAGATGAAGCCTTCGGCGAAGAGCAGGTGCACCGACATGTCGTTGTTCAGCCCGGTCCCCAGGATCCCCGCGCGGTCGACGGCCAGGAACGGCACCATCAGCAGCGCCGCGACCGGTGCCGCGGCAAGCAGGTCCTTCCCCGGAGGGGTGTGGGCGGGCGAGGTCAGGCACCAGAACATCGCCGCCACGATCAGGAGCCCGAGGAGGATCGCCATCGTCAGCGCGCGACCGGGGATGTGGTTGGTGGGGGTGGCGAAGAGCATCCCGATCGAGATGCCGACCATCGGCGCCAGCCAGTTCCACTCCTTGGCGCCGGAAAGGCGCAGGGCGGCCTGTCCGAGGAACAGCGCCCCGATGCAGGTGACGGCCGCGGCGAAGAGGGTGGCGGCCAAGGTCAGGAGCCGCCGCGGGCTTTGGGGGCCTCGACTTGCATCGCCGCCAGGCTATTGACCCGACCGACGGGGACTTGCGCCGCCCCGACCATCTCAGCCGCGGCGACGCCGCCGCAGCGCCAGGGCATCGCGGACGCCGATGTCGATCAGCGGGGCGGCCCCGACTTCGCGGTGGGGAAGGCCGGCGCCGGCGCGGAAACCGCCGATCCGCCCGGCGATCCCTTTGAGGGTGCGGTCGCGGAGAGCCTGACCGGCGCCGATCGCCGCCTCGCAGGCGAGCGCCCGCAGGGCGAGCGCCGGATCTCGCATCACCCCGTAGCGGCGCAGCATGTAGCCGCGGCTCCAGCCGGTGCGTTCGTACTTGGCGCCACTCGCCGCGCCGAGGCTCGCCGAGTAGGCATGGAGCGCGCGCGCTCCCGGCGCCAGGCGGCAGCGACCGCCGCGGGCGGCGATCCGCAGCGCCAGATCGAGGTCCTCGTAGTAGAGGAAGATGCGCTCGTCGAAGCCGCCGACGGCGTCCCAGGCCTCGCGGCGGTAGAGCGCCGCGCCACCGGTCGGGCCGAGCGGGTCGGGGGCATCGTCGGCGACCGCGACGGGTTCCCCGTTCAGGTAGTCGAACCCCATCAGCGTGTGGTCCGCGATCACGCCGGCGCTGTCGATCAACCCCGGCTCGCGCTCTTGGAGGAGCACCCCGGCGACCATGTCGACGCCCTCCCCGAGACCCGCGGCCAAGGCGGCGGAGAAGCCCGGCTCGCACTCGACGTCGTTGTTGAGCAGCACGATGGTCTCCGCCGGATGGGCCGCCACCGCCCGATTGAGAGCGGCGCCGAAGCCGATGTTCTCACCCAGCTCGAGCACCGTCACCTCCGGGAAGTCGGCCCGCACCGTCGCGGTCGAGCCGTCGGTCGAGCCGTTGTCGACCACCACCACATCGGCCCGCGCGGTCTGGTCGCGCAGGCTCTGCAGGGTCCGCGGCAGCCACCGCTCGCCGTTGAAGTTCGGGATGTACACGCAAGGACGCAAGGGGCGGTCGCAGGGTACTCAGTCGTCGCGCCGCTCCGGGCCCGGGGTAGGCCGGCCTGGCGGGCGCCGACCCCCGCTTGGCTCTCCCGCTAGGCTGCGCCCCCGATGGAGCCCCTCAAGGGACTGATCCTCTCCGGCGGCGCCGGCACGCGGCTGCGGCCGATCACGCACACCTCCGCGAAGCAACTGGTGCCGGTGGCGAACAAGCCGGTCCTCTTCTACGGGATCGAGGCGTTGGTCGACGCGGGGGTGGAGGAGATCGGGATCATCATCGCGCCGGAGACCGGGGACGAGATCCGGGAGGCGGCCGGGGACGGCTCGCAGTTCGGGGCGAGGATCACCTACATCGTCCAGGACAAGCCAGCCGGGCTGGCGCACGCGGTGCTCACCGCGGAGGAGTTCATCGGCGGCTCGCCGTTCGTCATGTATCTGGGCGACAACCTGCTGAGCCACGGGCTGCGCGGGCTCGTCTCGACCTTCGAGGAGGATGAGCCGGATGCGCTGATCCTGCTGACGCCGGTCGACGACCCGCAGTCTTATGGCGTGGCGGAGCTGACCCCGGAGGGCGGCATCGTCCGGCTGATCGAGAAGCCGAAAGACCCGCCCTCCAACCTGGCGCTGGTCGGCGTCTACCTCTTCAGCCCGCTGATCTTCGAGGCCGCCCGCCGCCTTGAGCCCTCCTGGCGCGGCGAGCTCGAGATCACCGAGGCGATCCAGACCCTGATCGACGACGGCCGCCGGGTCCAGTCCGAGGTCGTCCGCGGCTGGTGGAAGGACACCGGGCAGCTCGCCGACATGCTCGAGGCCAACCGCCTCGTCCTGGAGGAGATCGAGGAGTCCTCGGAGGGCGAGGTCGACGAGGCCTCCCGGGTCGAAGGCCGGGTCGTCATCGCCCCGGGCGCTAAGATCGTCCGCTCCATCGTCCGCGGGCCCGCCGTGATCGGCCGCGGCGCCACGATCGAAGACGCCTTCATCGGCCCCTACACCTCGATCGGCGACGAGGTGGCCGTCCGCCGCTGCGAGGTCGAGCACTCGATCGTCCTCGCCAACTCCACCGTCGAGGACCTCGGCACCCGCATGGAGGCGAGCCTCCTCGGCCGCAACGTGAAGCTGACCCGCAGCGAGGGTCTGCCGAAGACCCTCCGCCTCCTGGTCGGCGACAACTCGGTGATCGAGATCCAGTAGCGGCCCCGCCCGCCGGGCGGCCGCGCCCAGACCGCGCCGCGCCGCACCTTTCGGCCGGGCGGGCTGTTTCGGGCTCGGATGAGGCAACCCGCTTCCGCCGCCCGGCGCCACGGAAGGTCGACGGAACGCGCACGCGTTCGGGGGCGGCTGCTGCTCGTGGCGGCGCTCGCGATCGGGCTCGTGCTCGCGCTCTCTTCCTCCGCCTCGGCCCTGAGCTTCGGGCTGAACTGGGACGGGAACCACTCCTCGCAGCCCGAACTGCTCGACGCCGTCCAGGCCTCCGGGGCGACCGTCTACCACGTGCCGCTCCAGTACACCGGGCCGGGCGGCGACTGGTCGGCCAACGACAAGCTGGTCGAAGAAGCGTGGCGGCGGGGCCTGACGATCCTGCCGACCGTGCAGAGCGGGACGCGCTTCCCGCCGCCGGGCGACCCCGAATGGGCGAGTTGGGGCGTGTGGCTGCGCGAAGCGGTCGAACGGTACGGCGTCAACGGCACCTTCTGGGAAGGGAAGGCGAACCCGACGCCGATCACCGCCTGGGAAGTGTGGAACGAGCCCAACATCCCGTCGAACGATCCGCAGCTCACCGAAGCCGAATGCGCGGCGGCGGGCCTGCCGTGGATCGGGCAGAGCGGCAACTGCGCCCAGCCGCAGAGCTACGGGGCCTTCCTCGCCTACTCGGCCGAACAGCTCCAGGCGGCGTCCTGGGCGCGGGCGGGAGGACCGACCAACGTGCTCTTCGGCGCCCTCAACACCCAGGTCGGCGAACCGTTCGAAGCCTTCCTCGCGGGGGCGGCGGCCGCCGGCGGGCTGTCGCCGAACGTGACCGGGGTGGCGATCCATCCCTACTCATTCGTGGAAGGCGCCGCGGGCATGGCGGGCGCCGTCGACGGCGTGCGCGCCTACCTCGACGCCTTGCCCGAAGGGAGCGCCAAGTCGCTCTGGATCACCGAGATCGGCTGGCCGACGAGCGGCACGGTGCCGGTCGGGGGCACCGTCGACCCGGAAGAATCGGCGGCGCTCCTGACCGAATCCTTCGAGTGGATCAAGGCGAATGCGGCGCCGGCGAACATCCAACTGGTCGCCTGGTACAACGTGCGCGACTTCGGCGGCCCCACCTGGGACGGCCACTCGGGGCTCCAGGGGGAAGGCGGCAACCTCAACCCCGCCTGGTACGCCTTCCAGGCGCAGGCCGGTGCCGCTCCCACCGGCAGCTTCCTCGCCGCCGTCTTCAAGGCCGTGCTCGGGGCTGTCTCGCCGGCGTAGGTGGCGATGCCGGATATGAAAGGCGTGGAGGGTTCGTCACCGAAGTGGGACCTTGTGACGAAGACGTCGGGAACGTCACGGTTCCTCCCGTCTTCCCCATGCCTTCCCATCGGTCAGGACTTTGCTGTGGAGAGAAACTCTCTCTATGCGCCACTAACGCTCCACAGGCGCCCCGTCGCCACCGTCGGTGGGCTCCTTTCCGCACGAGATCGTCACGGGAAGTCCGACTTCGTGACGTCCTTGTGCCTTCTCCCCCACGCACCCCTCACATCCCGGGATGCAACTCGGACGGCCGCCCCGCCCCTGACCGGCGCCCCGCCCCTTCCCGCCAGACCCGCAGGCCGCCGCACCTTTCGGGGGAATAGCCTGTTGCGGCCGTTGACGATGAAGACGCACGGGGGGATAGATCGATGAAGGTGCTGGTCGCGGGGGCCGCCGGGATGCTCGGGCGCGACATGGTGCTCGCGGCGGGGAACGCGGGGCACGACGTGGTCGGGTTCGGGCGGGCGGAGATGGACGTGACCGAGGCCGACCAGGTGCGGCGGCGGATGGACCTCGAGCGGCCCGACATGGTCGTCAACTGCAGCGCCTGGACCGACGTCGACGGGGCCGAGGCCGCCGAGGAGGCCGCGTTCGCGGTCAACGGGACCGGGGCGGGGATCGTCGCGGCGGCGGCCCGCGAGGCCGGTGCGGCGGTCGTCTTCGTCTCCACCGACTACGTCTTCGACGGGCGCAAGGGCGAGCCTTATGTGGAGTCCGACCAGCCCGCGCCGCTCTCCGCCTACGGCCGCACGAAGCTGGCCGGCGAGGAGGCGACGGCGGCGGCCAACAAGCGGCACTTCATCGTCCGCTCCTCGGGACTCTTCGGCATCAACGGCGGCAACTTCGTCGACACGATGCTGCGGCTCGCCGAATCGACCAACGAGGTCCTGGTGGTCCGCGACCAGGTCGTCTCGCCCACCTACACCTGGCACCTCGCCTACGGCCTCACCCGGCTGATCGAGGGGATCGAGTACGGCATCCACCACATGGCCGCCGCGGGCCAGTGCTCCTGGTACGAATTCGCGCGCGAGATCTTCGAGCAGGCGAAGACCGAAACCAAAGTGCTCTCCGGCACCACCGAGATGCTCGGCCGGCCCGCGCCGCGCCCCGCCTTCTCGGTACTGCGGAGCCAGCGCGAGCACGCGATCCGGCTGCCGTCCTGGCACGATGGCCTCGCCGGGTACCTCGCCCAGCGCGATTCCGACACGAACTAGCGAGGGAGGAACGCACTCCATGAAGCTCCTGGTCACCGGCGCCGCCGGATTCATCGGCTCCACCTACGTCCGCATCGCCGGGCAGGACCACGACATCGTCGTGCTCGACAAGCTCACCTACGCCGGCCGGCCGGAGAACCTGCCCGAGGGCACGCAGCTGATCGAGGGCGCGATCGAGGATCCGGTGATCGTCCGCGAGGCGATGCAGGGTGTCGACGCGGTCGTCAACTTCGCCGCCGAGTCCCACGTCGACCGCTCGATCGACGACCAGGACGCCTTCGCCCGCACCCACGTGATCGGCACCGGCACGCTCCTCGACGCCGCCCGCGAGCTCGGCATCGGGCGCTACGTCCAGGTCTCCACCGACGAGGTCTACGGCTCGATCGACTCCGGCTCCTTCACCGAGACCTCGCCGCTCGACCCCTCCTCGCCCTACTCGGCGACCAAGGCGGCGGGCGACCTCCTCGTCGCCGCCCACGTCCACACCTACGGCCTCGACGCCTCGATCGTCCGCGGCTCCAACAACTACGGCCCGCGCCAGTACCCGGAGAAGCTGATCCCGCTGATGGTGCTGAACGCGATCCACGGTGACTCGCTCCCCGTCTACGGCGACGGCCGCCAGGTCCGCAACTGGCTCTACGTGGAGGACTTCTGCCGCGGCATCCACACCGTGCTCGCGAAGGGCAAGGCGGGCGAGGCCTACAACGTCGGCGGCCCCGACGAGTGCGAGAACATCGAGGTCGTCAAGCGCGTCATCGAGCTGGTCGACGGCGACGAGTCGCTGATCGAATACGTCCAGGACCGTCCCGGCCACGACCGCCGTTACTCGCTCTCCTCCGAGAAGCTGAAGCGCGAGCTCGGCTGGGAGGCGCAGGTCCATTTCGACGAGGGGATCGAGAAGACGGTCGCTTGGTACCGCGACAACGAGGACTGGTGGGGCCCGATCCGCTCCGGCGAGTACCGCGAGTACTACGAACGGCAGTACGGCAAGGCGCTCGGCTAGCCTCCCGCCCGCGATGGCAGCGCAACTGGAGACGAAGCTCGACGGCGTCGTCCTGATCGAGCCGGTCGTGCACGGCGACGCGCGGGGCTTCATGCTCGAGTCCTACGCGCGCGAGGAGTGGGCCGGGCTCGGGGTGGACGCCGATTTCGTCCAGCACAACCACTCGCGCTCCTCGCGGGGGACGCTGCGCGGCATCCACTTCCAGACCTCGCCGGGGCAGGCGAAGCTGGTGCGCGCGGCGCGCGGTGCGATCCTCGACGTCGCGGTCGACCTGCGGCGCGACTCGCCGACCTACGGGCAGTGGGAGGCGCACGTGCTGGACGACGAGAACCACCGCCAGCTCTTCGTCCCGGTCGGCTTCGGCCACGGCTTCGCGGTGCTGAGCGAGGTCGCCGACGTCTGCTACCAGGTGTCCTCGCTCTACGACCCGGCGACCGAGGCGGGGATCGCCTGGGACGACCCCGAGGTCGGCGTCGACTGGCAGGTCGCCGAGCCGCTCCTCTCCGAGCGCGACAAGACGGCCCCGCGCCTCGCCGAGATCGCCGACTCGCTGCCCTGGTGAGCTGAAGAGTGCGGGCGGCGGCCCGCCTCCGTGGTGGTAAAATGGAGCCGTCCTCCGGTTCCTCCGGGCCGCGATGGACGAATTCGAGATGGCCGCGTCCGCCGACAGCACGAGCGACCTGACCGCGCTCGCGGCCCGGCCGAAGCGCGCCGACGCGCGCCGCAACTACGACAAGCTGCTCGCCGCGGCGCGCGAGGCGTTCGCCGAGGAGGGGTCGGGCGCGACGCTGGAGGAGATCAGCAAGCGCGCCGGGGTGGGGATCGGCACCCTCTACCGCCACTTCCCCCGCCGCGAGGACCTGATCGAGGCCACCTACCTCGGCGGGGTCGAAGAAATCTGCGCCGCGGCGGCCAAGTACGAGGATCTGTCGCCGTGGGAGGCGCTGACCGGCTGGCTCGGCGAGTTCGTCACCTTCGCCGCCACCAAGCGCGCCCTGGCGGAGGAGATGTTCGCCTACCTCGACCGCGATGCGCCCGTCTTCGAGGGCTGTCGCGCCGCCATCTACGGGGCCGGCGATCCGCTCCTGCGGCGCGCCCAGGCTGCCGGCGTGGTCCGCGACGACGTCGACATCTCCGATCTCACCAAGCTGGTCAGCGGCATCGCCGGCCTCCGCCGCACCGAGCCCGAGCAGATCGAACGCCTGGTCGCGATCGCCCTCGACGGCCTCCGCCCGCCGGGCTGAGGCGTGGGGGAGCCTACGCGGTCAGCGTCCGCGATTACCCCCTCCCAGCGGGGGCAGATGCAGACGCAAACGGGGTAGCCGGGGACGAATGAGCCTGGAGCCGCGCAGCCACCCGGTCGCGATCGTGGTCGCGCTCGCCCTCGCCACCCTGGCCGGCGTCGTCGCGATCGCCTCGATCTGGGCGAACGACCAGCTGCTCGACACCGGCAGCTGGGTCGCGACCAGCGGCCGGATGATCGAAAACCCCGAAGTGCGCCACCGCGTCGCCGCCTTCCTCGGCGAAGAGCTGACGGCGCAGACGGAAGCGCAGCTCGGTGCCGCCGGGCAGGGCGAAATCGCCGAACAGGTGCTGCCGCGGCTGCGGCGCGGGGAGACCGCGCTGGCCGAACGGGTGATCGCGACGCCGCAGTTCGGGGCGATCTGGCGGGAGGCGAACCGGAGCGCCCACCGCGCCCTGGTGCGGGTGCTCGACGAAGAAGGCAACGGCGAAGCGGTGGTGGTCAACCTGACCCCGGCGCTGCGCCGGCTCGCCGACGCGCTCGGCGAAACGCCTCTCGCGCGCGAACTCGGGGTGTCGGAACTCGGCTCGCTGGTCGCGCCGGGAGCGGCGCGGATCAAGGTGCTCGAAGCCGAAGAGCTGAGCCAGGCGCAGGAAGCGGTGCGCGTGGTCCGCGACCTGAAGCTGCCCGCGGTGCTCGTCGCGCTCGCCTTCTACGCGCTCGCCCTGTGGCTCGGCCGGCGGCGCCTTTCGCGGACGCTGGTCGGCGTCGGCCTGGCCCTCGGCGCGACCGGCGGGCTGGCGCTGCTCGCCCGTGCCCTCGCCGGCCACCAGATCGTCGACCGCCTCCTCGCGAGCGGCACCGACCGCGAAGCCGCGGAGGCGGCCTGGCAGATCGCCACCTCGAAGATCGCCGACCTCGCGGGTCTCGCGATCGGCCTCGGCGCCGTGATCGTCCTCCTGGTCGCCGCCGTCGCCATCTTCCGCAAGGCGGCGGAGCAGCGGACGGTGGCGGTGTGAGCTTCGCCGGGGTCGAGTTCGCAGAAGCCCGCGGATAGCGCGGGGAAGTGCGAACTCATCGGCCGGGGACCGGGTGGCGGGCTCGGTTGGGATCAGGACTTACTGATCGGTGCGCGCGGCCGCCCCCGCCCCCGCACCGCGGTGATCGCGAGGCTCACGGCGAGCTTCGCGCCGATCCCGAGGTAGACGGCGAGGTTCAGGAGCGGGTTCGCGGCCGGGGCGTCGAAGCGGCGGTAGAAGCGGCCCATGCCGCGGTGGAAGGCGATCTCCTGGCGGGGGGCGCGGCGGCGCGCGCTCGAGCCGCCCTTCACGTGGAGGGCCACGGCCGCCGGTTCGTAGAAGACCTTCCAGCCCGCGTCCCAGAAACGGTGGCACCAGTCGAGGTCCTCCATGTAGAGCCAGTAGCCCTCGTCGAGCAGGCCGACCTGGGCGACGGCGGCGGCGCGGCAGAGCATGAACGCGCCGTTGACCGCGTCGACCTCGCCCGCCTCGTCGTCGCCGAGGTGCGTGGCCCGGTACTGGGAGAGCGAGGCGCCGGCGCCCTCGCCGCGCCCGATCCCGGTGAAGTGCGCGAGCGCCGACAGCGGGGTGGGGAAGGAGCGCTTCGCGGCGTGGTCGAGCTCGCCGTCCTCGCGCACCAGCTTCGCCCCGACCATGCCGACCTGCGGATCGGCGGCGAGCCGCGCGAGGCAGGTGTCGAGCGTCCCCGCGTAAATCTCGGTGTCGGGGTTCAGCAGCAGCACCGCCTCCGCGCCGCCCTCCCGCAGCACCAGGTTGTTCGCCGCCGAGAAGCCGATGTTCCCCCGCCGCACCAGCCGCACCTCGGGGAACTCCCGGGCCACCATCTCGGGCGTCCCGTCCGGGCTGCCGCTGTCGACCACCGTCACCCGCATCACCGCGCCACCCGGCGGGTGCGCCCGCAGGCTCGCCAGGCAGCGCCGCAGCAGCGCCTCGGCGCCGTGGCTGACGATCACGACCTCGAGGTCGGGCATGAGCCCGGCGCTAGTAGGCGCCTTCGCCGCGCACGATCGCGCGCGGTGTCCGCATCAGGATCTGCAGGTCGGTCAGCAGCGAGAGGTTGTCGAGGTAGTCGCGCTCCATCGCCAGCCGCTCCTCGAAGGTCAGGTCGCTGCGCCCGTAGACCTGCATCGGCCCGGTGAGGCCGGGCTTGATCGCGAGGCGGCCGCGCTGGCGCTCGTCGTAGAGGGCGACCACCGCCTCCTCCTCCGGCCGCGGCCCGACCAGCGACATCTCCCCGCGCAGCACGTTGATCAGCTGCGGCAGCTCGTCGATCGAGGTCCGCCGCAGGAGCTTGCCGACCCGGGTCACGCGCGGGTCGTCGGGGATCTTGAAGGCCGGCTCGGTGAGCTTCGACAGGTCGATCAGCTCGCCCAGCCGGTCCTCGGCGTCGGCGACCATGGTGCGGAACTTCAGCATCCGGAACGGCACCCCGTCCTTGCCCGCGCGCCGCTGGCGGAAGAAGACCGGCCGCCCGGAATCGAGCAGGATCGCCAGCGCCGCCGCCAGCAGCAGCGGCGAGAGCACCACCAGCAGGACGCCGGAGACGCACACGTCCATCGCCCGCTTCATCGCCTGGGTCGAGCGCGGCGGGTCGGAGAAGCGGAAGTCGAGCACCGGCAGCTCGGCGAGCCGGTTCAGCTCGATCCCCGGCCCGAGCAGCCCGTAGTGCTGGGGCAGGAAGGTGAGCGCCAGCCCCGCCTCCTTGCACTCCTCGATCAGCCGCTCGGCGGCGGGCTCGCTCATCTGCTGTTCGGTGACGACCACCCGCTCGATCCCGGTCGCCTGCGCCACCTCCGAGATGTCGGCGAGGCTGCCGAGGCGCGGCAGCTCGGCCGAGTCCTCCTCGGTCGAGGCAGACAGGTAGCCGACCAGCTGTAGGCGCGTCTCCGGGTGGGTCATCACGCGGCGGGCGACCGTGTCGACGGTGGCGGGCGGGCCGATCACCAGGCCGAGCGCCAGCGGCGTCGCCCGGTGCCAGACCCAGCGCAGGACGCCGCGCAGGACGAAGCTGCCGACCAGGGTGCCGACGCCGACCGCGATCGCGCTCATCGGCGAGAGCGGACCGACCGGGCTGATCGCCATCAGGCCGTCGAGCACCAGCGTCCCGAGCACGGTCGCCGAGACCAGCGACGGCAGCTCGTCGAGGGTCGAGTGGCGGATCCGGCGGTGGTCGTGGTCGTAGAGGCCGTGGAGCTTCACCACGAGGATCCAGCTGGGGCTGAAGAGGACGGCCCAGAAGAGGTCGGCGACGTTGGTCGAGACGGTCGCCGCGGTGACCACGCAGAGGGCGACGATCAGCGCCGTCCAGTCGCCGAGCGCCAGCAGCCGCCGCAGCAGCGCACCGCGCTGGCGCGAGCCCTCCGGCCCGCCCAGCCCGAGCCGGTCCGCCGCCCGCGCGGGGATCGCCGCGGGGCCCCGCCCGGCGGCGGCGGCGCGCCGTTCGGCGGCGATCTTCTCGGTGTCAGGCGTGCGGGTCATTTACAAGCTTCAAACCCTTCGGTGATGCAAGTTTCGAGTGGATTCAGCCGTGCCGCTTCCTGGCGGTCCCGTTCGGCGGCTTCCTTCTGCCCCGCTTGGTGCTCCGCCCGCGCCCGCAGGTAATAGAGCGTCCAGTTGTGATCCTCCCGTTCGATCGCCTGGCTGAAGCGATTGATCGCTTCCGGCAATTCTCCTTTCAGCTCCGCCAGGAGGCCCAGTTGGAGATAGGGGGACGCCGCCCAGGGCTCGATCGAGCGCGCCGTCTCAGCGTGGCTCACGGCGCTTTCGAGGTTCGGCGGGCTCGCGTTGGCCGCGGCGCTCGACTGGGCGATCTCGTGGTCGACCAGCAGCGGGCCGGTGAGCGCGACCATGGTCAGCCAGGCTACCGCCAGGCCGACGATCGTGAGCCCGAATCGACGGCTTCCCCCGTCCGCCTCCGCCTCGAGCCCGGCACGCGCCCGGGCCGCGGCGCGCGCCCGCAAAAGCTGCCCGCAGCGCGCCGCGACGAGCGCCCCGGTCGCCATGAAGAAGACCGCGCCGACCACCGCCAGCTGCCAGAACCAGTCGTAGGCGACGCCGACCGCGAAGGCGAAGCTGACGCCGAGGAGGATCGCGTAGAGCTCCCGCTCGCGCCCGCCCGCGGCGCGCCAGGCGGTGAAGCCGGTCCAGAGCATGAAGAGGACCATGCCGAGCGCCAGCGCCCCGCCGACGATCCCCAGCTCGCTCAGCGCCTGCAGGTAGAGCGAGTGCGCCTGGGTGTTGGTCATCGGGATCGGGCGCAGCTGGTCCCAGGCGAACTGGTAGGTGCCCGCGCCCTGGCCGAGGATCGGCTCTTCGGCGAACGCTTCCAGCGCCACGTCCCAGAACTGGCTGCGGCCGTGGCTGGAGGCTTCGGTGAGGCTGGTGGCGGCGGCGGGGGAGCCGGTCGAGGTGGAGGTGCCTAGATCGGTGCTGGTGAACTTGTGCCAGGCGGTCTGGCCGAAGAGGATCCCGGCGACGAGGAGGAGGGCGACGCCGCCGATCGCGATCCCGCGCAGGACGCGCCGGTCGCGGGAGATCGCCAGCGCCCGCCGGACCGGCGCCGAGCCGCCCCGCTCGAACCGGCGCATCGCCCACACCGCGAGCACCGTGAGCGCGACCCCGAGCAGCAAGATTCCGCCCACTTTGCGCCCTTGCCCGACGATCGGGGGGAAGAGATAGTTGTTCGCGAGTTCGGTGTAGGAGTGGGTCAGGGCGATCGCCGGCAGGGTCATGACCGCGGCGATCAAAAGCGTCGCCAGGTACCAGAGGCGGTCGCGCGAGAGGGCGATCAGGGTGCCCGCGGCGACGATCAGGGTGAGGACGCCGCCGCGCGAGTGGGTGAAGTAGAGGGCGAGCAGGACCGGGGGCAGCGCGCCGACCGCAAACCAGCGCAGGGAGCCGTAGAGCGAGCGTCGGCTCATCCAGAGGAGCAGCGCGGCGGCGAAGGAGAAGACGATCGCGTCGGCATTCCAGTAGCCGAGCGGATACTGGAGGCGGGCGCTTTTGGTTTCGTCGAAGGGGAGGTTGTAGACGAAGGGGAAAAGGCGGGTGGAGAGGGCGAAGATCGCCAACAAGGCCAACGCGATTGCGATCCCTTCACCGAAACGTTGGCGCCTCTGGTTGGTTTGGGCGAGCAGGAACGCGGCAAGAAAGACCCCGAGGTAGACGAGAACCCGATCGGCCTCGGTGACGCTCAACTCGACAGAACCGGACCAGAGAGATGAGATTGCAGACCAAATCGCCAGACCCAGGAGCAGCCCCGCAGCCCAGTAGAACGGCTTCGCGATCAACGCTCGGCCGGCGACGCCGAGGACCAGCAGGGCGATCACGAT
Organism: Actinomycetota bacterium; assembly: GCA_018268675.1. GTDB lineage: Bacteria > Actinomycetota > Thermoleophilia > Solirubrobacterales > 70-9 > VAYN01. Next base: position 7,686 of record JAFDWB010000069.1, on the reverse strand, counting down.
CAGCCACAGGACCAGCCCGGCGATATGTCGGGAGCTCAGCGAGAAGCCTCCTCCGGCGAGCGCCAGCGCCCCGATCAGGGCGACCGGACAGAGGAACGCCGTCCATTCCTCTAACCTCCGGCGGAATGCCAGGTGGCCGTCGCCGTCAGACCCATAGCTGGGCCCGCTCTTCCTTCTTGCTTCCGCTAGTGCTTGCTCTGCTCGCATGGGCTCTGTTCCCGGTGAGCGCCTTCGCCGGCGGGAACTCCGGCGAACAGGTCTATGAAACCGAACTTCCCTCGGTGAAGAATGAACCGGGCGGGGAAAAGACGGCTACCCATCACAGCTCCCATAACAATCCTGCGGCCAAAGGTTCCGAAGCGGAAACCGGCGGAGCGGGCACGGGGGGCGGCAAGAAGTCCGGGTCTGGAGGCGCCAAGTCGTCAGAAGAAGGTTCTTCGAAGGAAGGGGAAAAGAATCCTTCCACGGCCGGGGGCGCCGGTGGGGGCAACAAGCCGAACGGCGGGGCCGGCGAAAACGGCATCGGCGGCGCCAAGGAAGTCGGCGCGCCGACCCAGACCGGCACCCACGTCGCGAAGAGCAGTGGCAGTTCCTCACCGCTGGTACCGATCCTGATCGCGATCGTCGTCCTCGCGGCGATCTCGATCGGCGTGGTGCTCTACCGCCAGCGGAAGTCGGGCCAGGGTGGCTCCGACGGACGTGTCTCCTCGTCCAACGCGAGCTAGTCCAAAACCCATCATGGAGGGATCGATGCTTAAAGCCAGCAGGAATGCGCGCGCGCTGACGGCCGTGTTGGCGGTCGTCGTCGCGCTCGGTGTCCTCGCCGCGAGCGCCGCCGCCGCGCCGGCCAAGTTCTTCGGCGTGGTGCCCCAGTCGACGCTGACCCAGGAACAGTTCAACACGCTCGAGCAGGGCGGCGTCAAAGAGATGCGGGTGGCGATGATCTGGGGCGCCGTGCAGCCGAAACCCGGCTCCTACGACTGGTCGAGCTTCGATCCGCTGGTCGAACGGGCCGCCAAGAGCGGGATCGAACTGCTGCCGTTCGTGGTCGGCGCGCCCAACTGGGCGGTGCCGAACGTGACCGTGCCCGGGACCGGTGCCACGGCGCCTGCCCGCCTGCCCGCCTCCGGCCCGGCCGCGGCGGCCTGGTCGTCCTTCCTCCAGGCGGCGGTCGCCCGCTACGGGCCGAACGGCACGTTCTGGAGCGAAAACCCGCTGCTCCCGGACAAACCGATCAACGCCTGGCAGATCTGGAACGAGCCCAACTTCAAGTACTTCGTCGCCAAGCCGAACCCGACCGAATACGGGAAGCTCGTGAAGGCCTCCTCGGCGGCGATCAAGGCGGCCGACCCGACCGCCCAGGTGATCCTCGCCGGGCTTTTCGCGAAGCCCGCCGGGGCGCGTTACCTGAAGGGCAAAAAGGTCATGCACGCGACCAGCCCCAACTGGTTCGCCTCCTACTTCCTCGAACAGATGTACAAGACGAACCCGCAGATCAAATCCAGCTTCCAGGGGGTCGCGCTGCACCCGTACGTGGCGCGGTACCGCCAGCTGACGCCGGAGATCGAAGAAGTCCGCGGGGTCCTGAAACGGGCCGGGGACGCGGCCAAGAGCCTCTGGATCACCGAGCTCGGTTGGAGCTCCGAACGGCCCCAGGGCCCGTCGAACGTGTTCGCGGTCGGCGCCTCGGGACAGGCGCGCGAACTGAAGGGCGCCTTCACCCTGTTGAAGGCGGACGCGGCCAAATTCCGCATCAAGCGGGTCTACTGGTTCTCGGTCGACGACGCCCCCGAAACCTGCAACTTCTGCAACGGCTCCGGCCTCTTCAAGAAAGGCTTCGTGCCGAAGAAGTCCTGGACCGAATTCACGAAGTTCACCGGCGGCACCCCGTAGCGACCGCCGCCCCCGGCTCCGGTGTTGACGGGCCGAAAACCTGACTATCTGACGGGTTTTCGGCCCATCGACGTTTGGGCCTGCGTAAGATCGATGGGTTGGCGACCGGATCGAGACGACGCACGGATTCTGACCCGCTGGGGCCGTTCTCGGCGCCCGTGCGGCGCTGGTTCGAGGCCTCCTTCGAGGGGCCGACGCCCGCCCAGGCAGGCGGCTGGGCGGCGATCTCGGGTGGCGACAACGCGCTGATCTGCGCCCCCACGGGCTCGGGCAAGACGCTCGCGGCCTTCCTCTGGGGGATCGACCGGCTCTCGCGCGAGCCCCAGCTGGGCACGGGCGTCCGGCTGGTCTACATCTCCCCGCTCAAAGCCCTTTCCTACGACATCGAGCGCAACCTCCGCGCGCCCCTTCGCGGCATCGGCGCCGACATCTCCGTCGGCCTGCGCACCGGCGACACCTCGCAGAAAGACCGCCGGGCGATGGCGAAAACGCCGCCCGACATCCTGATCACGACCCCAGAGTCGCTCTACCTGATGATGAGCTCGGCGGTGCGGGAGATCCTCGTCGGGGTCGAGGCGGTGATCGTGGACGAGATCCATGCGGTCGCCCAGACCAAGCGGGGGTCGCACCTCTCCTTGACCCTAGAGAGGCTCGATCATCTGGTTCGCGGCGCGGGGGAGGCCTCCGGGGAGGACCCGGCGGAACAACAGCGGGGAGGTTCCGGCGGGTCCTCCCCGGAGGCCTCCAGCGGGAACGTCCAAAGGATCGGGCTGTCGGCCACGCAGAGGCCGCTTGAGCGGATTGCTCAGTTCCTGGTGGGGCCCAAACGCCAGTGCAAGATCGTCGATGCGGGGACGAGGAAAGATCTTGACCTTGAGATCGTGGTGCCGGTCGAGGACATGGCCGATCCGGGGGCTCCCGCGTATCCGAGTGAGAACGGCACCGCGCAGCCGAGCGAAATCGAGCCCAGCGCCCACATCCGCTCGATCTGGCCCGCGATCTACCCCGAGCTGCTGAGGCTTGTCCAGGCGCACACCTCGACGATCATCTTCGTCAACAACCGCCGCGCGGCCGAGAGACTGGCAAAACGCCTCAATGAGCTTGCGAACGGGGAAGGAGAAGCGGAGCTCCCGGCCACCGAGCACGCGGGGCACGACGGGGGCGGATCCTTCGGGGAAGACTCGCCGGAACCTCCCGGCAGTTGTTCCGCCGAGTCTTCCCCGAAGGATCCGCTGGGCAACGTCGAAATAGCCCGAGCCCACCACGGCTCGCTCTCCCACGAGGAGCGCACGCTGGTGGAGGAGATGCTCAAGTCGGGGGAGCTCCCCTGCCTCGTCGCGACCTCCTCCCTGGAGCTGGGGATCGACATGGGCGCCGTCGATCTCGTCATCCAGGTCGAGTCGCCGAAGTCGGTGACGCGAGGGTTGCAGCGGATCGGGCGGGCGGGGCACGGGATCGGGGAGACCTCGAAAGGGCGGATCTTCCCCAAATACCGCGGCGACCTGCTCGAGTGCGCGGTGGTCGCGCGGCGGATGCGCGAGGGGGAGATCGAGGAGACGACGATCCCGCAGAACCCGCTCGACGTGCTGGCGCAGCACCTCGTGTCGATGGCGGCGCTCGACGAGTGGGAGGTGGACGAGGTCGAGCGCGTGGTCACCGCGACCGAGTCCTTCCACGACCTCTCGCGCGAGCAGCTGGAGAACGTGCTCGACATGCTCGACGGCCGCTACCCCTCCGACCGCTTCGCCGAGCTGCGCCCGCGGATCGTCTGGGACCGCATGGAGGGGACGATCCACGGCCGCAAAGGCGCCCGCCAGCTGGTCGTCACCAACGCCGGCGCGATCCCCGACCGCGGCCTCTACGGCGTCCACCTGCCGGACGGCCGGCGTGTCGGCGAGCTGGACGAGGAGATGGTCTACGAGGCGCGCGCCGGGCAGACGTTCCTGCTCGGCGCCTCGACCTGGCGGATCGAGGAAATCACCCGCGACCGGGTGATCGTCACGCCCGCCCCCGGCGCCCCCGGCGCGGTGCCGTTCTGGCGCGGCGACGGGATCGGCCGCCCCGCCGAGCTCGGCCGCGCGATCGGCGCCTTCGCCCGCGAGGCGGTCGCCCGCAAGCCCGAGGACCTCGCCAAGGAGTACGACCTCGACCGCCGCGCCGCCAACAACCTCGTCGCCTACCTCCGCGAACAGCAGGACGCGACCCGCGTCGTCCCCTCCGACGAGACGATCGTGGTCGAGCGCTTCCGCGACGAGATCGGCGACTGGCGCCTCTGCGTGCTCTCCCCGTACGGCGGCCGCGTCCACGCCGCCTGGGGCCTCGCGCTCGCCGCCAAGATCCGCAACGAGCGGGGCCTCGAGGCCGACGCGATCTGGTCCGACGACGGCATCGTCGTCCACCTCCCCGACGCCGACGAGCCGCCGCCCGCCGAGCTGGTGCTGGTCGAGCCCGACGAGCTCGAAGACCTGGTCGTCGGCGAGCTCTCCGGCTCGGCGCTCTTCGGCGCGCGTTTCCGCGAGAACGCGTCACGATCGCTCCTCATTCCCCGCGCCTACCCGGGCAAACGCACGCCGCTCTGGCAGCAGCGCCTGAAGTCACAGTCGCTGCTCGAAGTGGCGCGCGATTTTCCCCGCTTCCCGGTCGTGCTCGAGACCTACCGCGAGTGCCTCCAGGACGTGCTCGACCTCCCGGCGCTCACCGACCTGCTGGAAAAGCTGCACGCCCGCTCGCTCTCCCTGGTCGAGGTGGAGACGCCGACCGCCTCGCCGTTCGCCTCCTCGCTCCTCTTCGACTACGTCGCCACCTATATGTACGAGGGGGACACGCCGAACGCCGAGCGCCGCGCCGCCGCGCTCGCCCTCGACCGCGACCTGTTGCGCGAGCTGCTGGGCCAGGAGGAGCTGCGCGAGCTGATCGACCCCGAGGCGCTCGAGGAGGTCGAAGCGCAGCTCCAGCACCGCACCGAGGCGGGCCAGGCCGGCGACCGCGACGCGCTCCAGCAGATCCTCCGCAACCTCGGCGACCTCACGACGGCGGAGGCGGCCGAGCGGGTGGCGGAGGGGTACTCGGCCGAGTCGATGCTGCAGAAGCTGGCCGGGGAGCGGCGGATCGCGAAGGTGCGGATCGCCGGCGAGGAGCGCTGGATCGCGAGCGAGGACGCGGGGCTCTACCGCGACGCGCTCGGGGTGCCGCCGCCGCCCGGGCTGCCGGAGACCTTCCTCGCCGACCACCCCGACGCGATGCGCGCCCTGGTCCGCCGCTACGCCCGCACGCACGGGCCCTTCCCGACCGGGCAGCCGGCGCACCGCTACGGCGTCGACCCCGGCCCGGCGCTGCGCGAGCTGGAGTCCGAAGGCGCGCTGGTCCGCGGCGAGCTCCTCCCCGGCGGGACCGAGCGCGAGTGGTGCGACTCCGATGTCCTGCGGCGAGTGCGGCGCGCCTCGCTCGCCCGCCTGCGCAAGGAGGTCGAGGCGGCCGACCGCACCGAGCTCGCGCGCTTCCTGCCGAGCTGGCAGAACGTCGACGCCTTCCGCCCGGCGGGCGCCGGCCCCGACCGCCTGCGCGAGGCGTTGGTGCCGCTGCAGGGGGTGGCGCTGACGCCGAAGGTCTGGGAGACCGACGTGCTGCCGCGCCGGCTCGGCGCCTACTCGCAGAACTGGCTCGACCAGCTCTGCACCAGCGGCGAGCTGATCTGGATCGGGGCGGGCGCGCTCGGGCGCAGCGACGGCCGCGTCGCGCTCTACTTCCGCGAGGACGTGCGGCTCGCCGGCCCGCCGCCGGCCAACGGCAAGCTGGAGATCCCCGGCGGGGAGGTCCACGACGCGATCCGCGAGCGGCTGAGTGCCGGGCCGTCGTTCTGGCTCGACCTCGTCGCCGACATCGAGCACCCGGCCGAGGACCTCCACAACGCGCTCTGGGACCTCGCCTGGGGCGGCGAGGTGACCAACGACGCCTTCGCGCCGCTGCGGGCGCCGCGCCTGCGCGCCGTGCCGCAGACCGAACGGGCGGGCCGCCGCTTCGCCCGCCGCCGCTCGACCACCGGCGCCGCCGTGCAGGGACGCTGGTCCCTCACCGCGCCGATCTTCGCCGGCGCCCCCGGCCCCGGTGCCCGCCTGCGCGCCCAGGCGGAGCTGATGATGGAGCGCTACGGGATCGTCACCCGGGAGACGGTGCTCGCCGAGGGCGTCCCCGGCGGCTTCTCGACCCTCTACTCGGAGCTCGGCAACCTGGAGCTGCTGGGGACGGCGCGGCGCGGCTACTTCGTCGAGGGGCTCGGCGGCGCCCAGTTCGCGCTCCCCGGCGCGGTCGAGCGCCTCCGCGCCCTCCCCGAACCGCGGGGCGAGTACACGGTGCTGGCGGCGACCGACCCCGCCAACCCCTACGGCGCCTCGCTGCCCTGGCCGAAGCTGGAGGGCGGGCGCCGCCCGGGCCGCACCCCCGGCGCCTACCTGCTGTTGCGCGACGGCGAGCCCGAGGTCTTCGTCGAGCGCGGCGGCCGCGGCCTGCTGCGGCTGCGGGAGATGGACGAGGCGGCGCTCGGCGACGCGATGCAGGCGCTGGCCGACGCGGTAGGAGAAGGCAAGCTGCCGAAACTGCCGATCGAGAAGCTCGACGGCGAGGCGGTGATCGGCTCCGGCCACGAGGAGGCCCTGATCGGCGCCGGCTTCAGCCGCGGCCCGCGCAAACTCACCGCCTCCGCCTGACCCACCCGATCGGGCCTTGTGTCGGTGCGGAGGCGTCTTGGCGACCGGCCGTTGCCATAATCGACGGGGGTGCCTGAGACGACGGAGCAGACTGCGATCGAGCTGCTGAGGAGCGTGCCGCTCTTCGCGGACCTCGAGGAGGGGGAGCTGGAGCGCTTCTCCCACGTCGCCGTGTCGCGATCCTTCCCGGCCGGGACGCGGGTCTTCCACGAGGGCGACTCCTCGGACGCCTGCTACATCGTCAGCGACGGCAGCTTCCGCGTCACCCGCGAACACTCCGACGGCCGGGCGATCACGCTGGCGACGCTCGGGCCGGGGGAGATCTTCGGCGAGCTGGCGATGCTCGACGGCGACCGTCGCTCCGCCTCCGCCGAGTCGATCACCGACGGCACCCTGCTGGCGCTGCCGGCCAACGACGTCCGTGGCCTGCTCGCCCGCAACCCGGAGATCGCTCTGAAGCTGGTCGCCGGCTTGGTCCGCCGCCTCCGCGCCGCCAACATGCGCCTCTCCCGCCAGTCGTTCCAGACCGTCCCGAGCCGCGTCGCCGGCATCCTCGCCCAGCTCTCCAAAGAGGGCCAGGAAGGCGACACGGACGGCGACGACGAGATGAGCGAGGTGACGATCCGCATGAACCAGACCGACCTCGCCCAGCTCGCCGGCACCTCGCGCGAGTCGGTGAGCCGCTTCCTGGCCGAGCTCGAGCGGGCCGGCGTCGTCCGCTCCGGCCGCGGCCGGGTCACCGTGCTGCAGCCGAACAAGCTGCGCAACTACATCTACTGACGTTCGGGCCTCAGGGAGCTGGCGCCCGAAGGGGCAAGGGACGGGCCGTCTCGGCCACGACCCTGGCGGGCTGTGGCCGTGGCCGAGACGGCCGGGTCCGTGGGGAGAGGGGGAAGGGTCGCGTGGGGGTCACGGGACCGTCACGGGTCCGTCACCGAAGTGGGAATTCGCATCGCCTCGAGGACGCCCCTCCCTCCAGCTGTTCCTTATGCCGACCAGTCCGGCAAAAAGAACAGCTGACCGGGGTCGGCCGGGGAACGGGAGGTCCGTCACCCTTCCTCCCGTCTTCCTCGGACGTCCGGGACACGCT
>JAFDWB010000068.1 GCA_018268675.1 Actinomycetota bacterium | reverse complement strand
TACCACTCGCCGCTCGAGGTCGAGACCTTCACCGGCTCGATCACCGACCCGAGCAACCTCGACCTGGCGATGCGCGACTGCGACGCGGTCATCCACCTCGCCGCCGTCGCCGACGTCGGCCACGTGCTCGCCGACCCGGTCCTGGCCGAGGAGGTCAACACCCGCGGCACGCTCCAGGTGCTGGAGGCGGCCTGCCGGGCCAAGGTCGGCCGCGTCGTCTACGGCTCGACCACCTGGGTCTACTCCGACTGCCCCGAGCAGGAGGTGAGCGAGGAAACCGCGATCCCGGCGCCGCGGCACCTCTACACGGCGACCAAGCTCGCCGGTGAGACCTACTGCTCCGGCTACGCCGAACTGTATGACCTCGAGTCGACCGTGCTGCGCTTCGGCATCCCCTACGGGCCGCGGGCGCGCGCCGCCGGCGTGGTCGCCAAATTCACCGACCTTTCCTTCGAAGGCAAGGCGCTGACGATCGCCGGCGACGGCTCGACCACCCGCAGCTTCATCTACGTCGAGGACCTGGCCGAAGGGATCGTCGCCGCGCTCGCCCCGCAGGCGGCCGGCCGCACCTACAACCTCTCCGGCGACGAGATCGTGACGATCCTCGAAATCGCCGAGCGGGTCCAGGAAAACGTCGACACCTGCGAGATCACCCACACGCCGCCGCGGCCCGGGGACTTCCCCGGCAAGGTGATCTCCAACGAGCGGGCCCTCGAGGAGCTCGGCTGGAAAGCCGAGACGAGCTTCAAAGACGGGGTGCGGAAGTACGTCGAATGGGTCCGCTGCACGACCCGCCCGCCGGACCCGATCCCCGGCACCAAGCCGTCGCTGAACGGCAACGAACATGCCGCCGGGGCGCTGCTCGCGGGGGCCTCGCGGCCGGGTGAGGCGCGCGACCCCCGGGTGCTCGTCCTCACCGCCGACATCGGCGAGGGGCACGACCTGCCCGCCCGGATGATCGCCGCCGACCTCGAGAAGGAGGTCCCCGGCGCCGAGGTGACGATCGAGAACGGCCTCGAGGCGATGGGCAAGATGATGTCCGCGGTCGTCCGCGGCGGCTCCCGCTTCACCTTCCGCCGCGCCCCCTGGGTCTTCGACGTCCAGTACTGGCTGATCGCCAAGTTCGCGCCGACGCGCTGGCTGGCGATGCAGCTGATGTACCTGACCGGGGCGCGCGGCCTTCTGCGCCTGATCGCCGAGCGCGGCCCGGACGCGATCATCTCCACCTACCCCGGGGTGACCGTGGTGCTGGGGATGCTGCGCGAGAAGCGCCGCCTCGACATTCCGGTGCAGTCGGCGATCACCGACCTCGCCGGGCTCCGTTACTGGGCCCACCCGGGCGTCGACCTCCACTACGTCACCCACCCCGAGTCGATCGAGGAAGTCGAACGCCTGGTCGGGCCGGACCGGGTCGAGTGGGCGCGACCGCCGATCTCGCCGGAGTTCCTGATGCCGCGCACGCGCCGCGCCGCCCGCGAGGAGCTGGGCGTCGACCCGCATGCCCGCATGGTGCTCGTCTCCGGCGGTGGCTGGGGGGTCGGCGACCTGGAGCGGGCGATCGAATTGGCGCTCGCCGACGGCGAGACCGAGGTGGTCTGCATCGCCGGCCGCAACGAGGGCGCCCGACAGCGGCTCGAGGCGCGGTTCGCCAACAACGAGCGCGTCCGCGTGCTCGGCTTCACCGAACAGATGAGCGACTGGATGGCGGCCGCCGACGCGATGATCCACGCGACCGCCGGGCTCACCGTGCTCGAGGCGCACATCCGCGGCTGTCCGGTGATCTCCTACGGTTTCTCGGCCGGCCATCTGCGCGCCAACAACGCCGCCTTCGAACGGTTCGGGATCGCCGAGGTGGCGCACTCCGACCACGAGCTCGAGTCGACCCTGCGTCATGTGGCCGGGGAGCGGAGCTCGCCCGACTCCTCGTTCGCCTCGCTGCCCTCGATCGCCTCACGGGCGCTCGCGGTGCGGCCGCGGGTGCGCCAGGAGGCGATCTGGCGGCTGCGGACGTCCCGCGTCGCCCTGGCGGGCGTGACGGCGGTGATCGCGATCGCGCTCTTCGTCGGCATCAGCCTCGCCGCCGACTGGCTGACGCCCTACCGCGACGTGGTCAAGGTCGCCAGGCCGGTGACGAGCCGCATCCACTTCGGCACCCAGAACCCGCCGACGGCGGCGCCGGCCGCGAAGAACCTCGGGCCGGCCGAATCCTCGCGCGAAGTCGCGAACGAAACGGCCGCAGCCGAAGCCAACCCTTGAGCGGCGCGCCGGTGGCGCGCCGGGCCACCGGGGCGGGGGCGCTCGCCCTGGCGGCGGCGATCCCCCACGCGGGCCCGGCGCTGGCGCCGATCGTGCCGCCGGTCGGTCGCCGGCTCGGGATCGTCCTGCGCGAGGAGGGCGTCGACGGCGTCTTCCTCACCTTCGACGACGGCCCGCACCCGCAGGGCACCGCGGCCGTCCTCGAGATCCTGCGCGAGCGAGGCGCCACCGCGACCTTCTTCCTCGCCGGCGAGCAGGTCGAGCGGCGCCCGGCGCTGGCGGCCGAGATCGTCGCCGCCGGCCACCGGGTCGAGCTCCACTGCCACCGGCACCGCAACCAGCTGCGGTTGAGCCCGCGGGCCCTGCTCGACGACGCCGAGCGCGGGCGAGCCGCGATCGAGGAGGCGAGCGGCCAGGCGATCGCCGACTATCGGCCGCCCTACGGGATCTTCAGCGGCGCCGGGTTGCGGGCGATCCGCTCACGCGGCTGGCGCCCGGTGTTGTGGTCGAAGTGGGGACGGGACTGGACGCGGGGGGCGACCGCGGAATCGATCACGCAGAAGGTGACCGCGGGCGTGCGCCCCGGGGACATCCTCCTCTTGCACGATGCTGACTACTACAGCGCGCGGAACTCTTGGGAGCGCACCGCGTCGGCGCTGCCGAAGATTCTCGACGAGCTCACGACGCGAGGCCTGAAGTCGAGCGTGCTTCGCCGCTGAACCGGTGGCGCGATGGTCCACTCGTCGCAGCCCGCGAAGGCTTCGTCGAGCAGCCGGGCCATCGTGCTGCGCGGCCGGTCCTGGTCGAAGATCTGCTTGGACATGGCTCTCCGTCCTCAAATAGGGGGGTTTGAGGAAGATTCACCCTCCGGTCGGACGAAAAAGTTGCAGTTTGCGGTTTTTGCGAACAGTTGTTCGCGAAGCCGTTACAGCGACGGCGCAAAGTCGGCGATCTCCGCCGCGACGCGCTCGGGTTGGTCGAACGGCACGAAGGTCGCCGATTCGGGGATCCGGACCAGGTTGGCGCCGCCGACCTCGGCGGCGAGGCGCTCCGCGTAGCGGATCGGGAAGAAGCGGTCGCCGGGTGCCCAGGCGAGGAGGAGCGGGAATTCGGAGCCCGTGAGGCTCGCCGCGGCGGCAAGCGTGTGGCGCTTGTCCATGCCCCGGGTCACCTTGCCGAGGTCGCGGAGCACCGCCTTGTCGGTGCGCGCCGGCGTCGCCCAGGACTCGACCAGGCCGGCCGGCGGCCGGCGCTTCGCGAAGGGGCGGAAGGCGGTGCGGGTCACGGCGGGGATCCGGAAGGGGAGGGATAGCATCGTCACCCCGCCAGGTACCTTCGCGAGTGGCGGCAGCGCCTTGAAGATGCCCGGCGGGAAGTTCTCGTGGGTGTCGCAGTTGGTGAGGACGAGGCGGCCGACGCGGGTGGGGCGGCGGGCGACCAGCACCTGGCAGATCGCACCGCCGGAGTCGTTGCCGACCAAGGTCACGTCGTCGAGGTCGAGCGCCGCCAGAAATCCCTCGACGATCGTCGCGATCCCGGGCGGGGAGAGGTCGGCGTCGGGCTTCATCGCGATCGGGTGGGCGCCCAGCGGCCAGTGGGGGGCGATACAGCGGAAGCGGTCGGCAAGTGCATCGACGACGCCGTCCCAGAGGCGGCCGTCGACCAGGTATCCGTGCACGAAGACGATCGGCGGCCCCGCTCCCGCTTCCCGGTAGCGGATAGTTCCCTGCGGAATCCGGATTTGACAAATCTCGCTCATTCGTCCTCTAACGTACATACAGTATGAATGAAAGTCAAACTCCGGGCCGCCGGACCCAGGCGCAGCGCACCGAGACCACGCGCAAGGCGCTGATCGCCTCCGGGCGGGAGCTCTTCGCCGCGCGCGGCTACGACGACGTCGGTGCCGAGGAGATCGTCCGCGCCGCCGGCCTCACCCGCGGCGCGCTCTACCACCACTTCCCGGCGGGCAAGCCGGCGCTGCTGGAGGCGATCTACGAACGGCTCGAGGCCGAGTCCACCGAGCGCGTCGCCCACGTCGTCCTCGACTCCGCCATGGACAGCCCGCTGGCGGCGATGAAGGCCGGCGTCGGCGCTTTCCTCGACGAGTGCGCGGAGCCGGGCTTCCAGCAGATCGTCCTCCACGACGCGCCCGCCGTCCTCGGCTGGGATCGCTGGCGGGCGATCGCCGCCGCCAACGGCCTCGGCCTGATCGAGGCGAGCCTGATCGCCGCGATCGAGGCGGGGGAGATCCGCCCACTGCCGGTCAAATCCACCGCCCACCTCCTGCTCGGTGCGCTCGACGAGGCGGCGATGCTGCTCGCCCGCTCCTCCGATCCGGCCCGCCGGGCCGAGGTGACCAGCGTCCTGCTCGCCGTGATCGACAGCTTCGCGGCGCCGCTGGCGGGGTAGCCGGTCGGCTGACGCCCCGGCGGCGCGGCCATCCCCCTCATGCTTCGGCTGGTTATGAGGGCGATGGCCGCGCCTTGGTGGGCCCCAGGCCGGTGAGTTCGCAGTTGGCCACAACAGTTGTAGATAAGTGCGAACTCACCCGTGCCCGGCGGTGAGTTCGCACTTCCCCGCGCCATCCGCGGGTTTCTGCGAACTCACCGGGCCCGACCCGGGCCGACCACAGATGCGTTCGTCATCAGGGCCGGGATGCCGAACCAAGGACGAACGCTCTGCGGGGCCCGTGCCCTCTCCGTCACCGGATACGCACGAGGCGCACCCGTCCCGCCCTCCTAGTCGCCGAATCGGAGGGTGGGACGGGTGCGCCGGGGGGCCTCAGCCGGCGTGCTCTGGGTGGAATCGAGCGCCTCGAAGAGCCCCGTTGCGCACTGCTCTAAACTCTTAGGAGTGAAAGCTTCAATCCACCCCGATTACACCCTCGCCAACGTGCACTGCTCGTGCGGCAACCAGTTCTACACGCGGTCGACCAAGGACGACCTGCACGTCGAGCTCTGCTCCGAGTGCCACCCCTTCTACACCGGTAAGCAGAAGCTGGTCGACACCGGCGGGCGCGTCGAGCGCTTCCAGCGTCGCCAGGCCAAACACCGGGCCGGCAGGCGGTAGCAACCGTGAGCCCGATCGCGGGCTCGGCACAAGCGTCCCCAACCTCCCCCTCCAGCGGCACCAACGGAGGGGATCCGCTGCGCATGCCCGACGGCGCGCTGGTCGCCAAGCGCGACGCGCCGGTCGGCGGCCAGGCGGTGCTCGAGGGGGTGATGATGCGCGGCGTCTCGACCTGGGCCGTCGCCGTCCGCACCCCCGAGGGCCAGATCGAAGTCGAGTCCGAGCCGCTCACCCCGTGGGCGAAGCG
>JAFDWB010000067.1 GCA_018268675.1 Actinomycetota bacterium | reverse complement strand
GTGCCGGTGGTGACCAGGGACACCATCTGGTCGAGGAAGGGGAGCGAGTAGTGCTCGAGGACGGGCCGGGTGGCGGTCCCTTCGTGGAGCTCGGAGACGGCCTCCTGGCGCCGCTTGGTGAAGCCGAGGAAGGCGGCGAGGAAGCCGGTGCAGAGCAGCAACCACTCGGAGGCGTGGGCGTCGACGGCGCTGGCGCCGGCGGCGACGCGGAGGATGAAGAGGCCCGCCAGCGTCATCACGTCGATGATCACGATCTGCTTGAGGCCGAGGCTGTAGGCCATCTGGGCGACGCCGTAGCCGACCACCATCAGGCCGACTTTCCAGTTGACGCCGAAGCCGATGCCGACGGCGATCAGCGCGAGCACGGGCGCGATCGTCATCGCGCTGCGCTCGGAGAGCTCGCGGGCGGCGAGGGGCCGGTAGCGCTTCTTCGGGTGTTTGCGGTCGAGCTCGACGTCGATCAGGTCGTTGACGAAGTAGCCCGCGCTGGAGATCAGGCAGAAGGCGACGAAGGTGATGACGGCATCGAGGATGTCGTGCGGCTGGTTGAACTTGCCGGAGAACAACAGGCCGGCGAAGACGAAGACGTTTTTGATCCACTCTTTCGGCCGCCCGGTCTTGATCGCGGCGCGCAGAGGGCTGCGGCGGGGCTCGACCGGCTCATCGAGATTCTTGGTCTCGTCGGCGGGCGGCACGGTCGGGTGTTCGGACGTGATCGTTTCCATCGCGCGGGCGGCGGAGATGCGTGGCATGCGGCGGTCCCCGCCACCAGAACTGGTCGCGACAGGGTACCGCCGGCCGTCCCCGGAGCCATCCCCCGCCCCCGCGTTCGCACTTTTCCGCGCATGGCGCGGGTTACTGCGAACTCACCGGGGGCGCCCGGTCAGGGGTCGAGCAGGACGCCGGGGTTGAGGATCGCGGCCGGGTCGAGCTCGGCCTTGGCGGCACGCAGGGCGGCGGCGAAGGGGGCCGGGCGCTGGCGGTCATACCAGGGGCGGTGGTCGCGGCCGACCGCGTGGTGGTGGGTGATCGTGCCGCCCGCGTCGATCAGCGCCGCCGAGACGGCCGCCTTGATCTCGTCCCACTGCTCGACCTCGCCGCCGCGGATCGCCGGGCCGAGCACGGTGAAGTAGGGCGCGACCCCGTCCGGGTAGGCGTGGGTGAAGCGGCAGGTGACGAGCGGCGCGCCCCGCCCCTCCCGCGGCGCGCCCGAGATCTCGGCGACCGCCCGCCGCGCCGTGTCGACCACGGTCGCGTGGAGCTCCTCGAGCCGGTCCCAGGTGATCGCGGTCTCGAAGGTCTCAGACAGCACCCCGCAGCAGACGAAGGTGTCGCGCAGGTACGGCGCCGCCAGAAACGCCCCCCGCCAGCTCTCCGCCGCCCCGCCGGACCTCGCACCTCCGTCGCCTGTGAACCGGGGCGCGTCCCCCGCGCCGGCGTGAGACGCGGCGGCGTCGAGGGCCAGGCGCAGCGCCTCGTCCACCGGGTGGTGGGCGGACTCGAAGGCGAGGAGGAGCAGGTGCGAGGTGCCGTCGCCCGCCCCGGTCAGCCCGGCCTCCGCCGCTTCGAGGAGCCGGCAGTTGGCGGGGTCGAGGCCGGCCTGGACGATCTCCCGCACCGCCTCACAGGCGTCGGCGAAGCGCTCGAAGCGCACCGTCGCCGCCGCCTTCCACTCGGGGCGCGGCCGGACCCGCACCCAGGCCTCGGTGATCGCGCCGAGGATGCCCTCCGAGCCGAGCAGCAGCCGGTCCGGGGACGGGCCCGCGCCGGAGGCGGGCAGCCGCCGGCTCTCCCAGGTCCCCCGCGGGGTCACCGCGCGGACCGACTCGACCAGGTCGTCGACGTGCGTCTCCTTGGTCGCGAAGTGACCGCCTGCCCGGGTCGCGATCCAGCCGCCGAGCGTCGAGTACTCGAAGGACTGCGGGAAGCAGCGCATGGTCAGGCCGCGCTCCCGCAGCTGCCCCTCGAGGCGCGGCCCGGTCGCCCCCGCCTCGATCCGCGCCGCGAGGCTCGTCGGGTCGACTTCGACCACGCGGTCGAGCCGCCGCAGGTCCATCGTCACCGCCGGCCGGTCCCCGAGCCGCGCCTCCACCCCGCCGACCACGCTCGTGCCGCCGCCGAACGGCACCACTGCGGCGCCCTCCGCCTCCGCCCAGGCGAGCACCGTCTCCACCTCCGAGCAGTCCCGGGGCAGCGCCACCAGGTCGGGCGGGTGCTCGAACTCGCCACGGTGGCCGCGCACGATGTCCCGATAGGCCTTGCCGAGCGCCCGCGAGACGCGCTCGTACTTCGCGTCGCTGAACAGGTCCCCGAACGCCTCCGGCCGTCGCAGCCGCGGCGGCCGGACCTCGACCTCCTCCAGCGGCACCGCCGCCCG
This sequence comes from Actinomycetota bacterium, assembly GCA_018268675.1. GTDB lineage: Bacteria > Actinomycetota > Thermoleophilia > Solirubrobacterales > 70-9 > VAYN01. The sequence goes on along the minus strand of JAFDWB010000067.1, from coordinate 7,169 downwards.
CGCCTCGCCCCCGAACCCGAAGCGCGCCCTGATCCCCGCCCCCGCCTCCGCCAGCTGCGCCGCCGTCGGCGCCTGGTCCTCGTACCCCCACCCCCAGTGCTTGAGCCGCCGCCCGGCAGTCATGCGGGGGACGGTACTGGCTGCCGGCGCCGCAGGCTGGCGCCCTGGACGCTTGGTGAGTTGACCCCGCTGGGGTGTGGTCAACTCACCAAGCGAGCAGGACCCCACGCACGCCGAGATGCGCCGGTCGGAGCGCGTCTCTACCAGTGGACGCCTTTCATCAGATGCGCGAAGGCGACCGCCTCGGTCGACGGGGCTTTGTCGGGCTTCTCCTCGGTCTTGCCTTTCGCCGCCTGGGAGTCGGGGAAGAGCTTGTAGGCGGTGTTGAGGATCGAGTCGCTCGCCTTCGGCGCCACCGCGTAGAGGAGCTCGCCGAAGTTGCCGAGCTTGGTCGCCACCTTCTTCGGCTTGTCGACCATCGCCTTGGCGATCATCTCGGCGGCCTCCTCGGGGGTGATCGCCGGGAACATGTCGTACATCCGCGTCGGCGCGATCATCGGCGTCCGCACCAGCGGCATGTTGATCGTGGTGATGTGGACCTTGTCGTCGATCACCTCGGAGGCGATCACGCGGCTGAACGCGTCGAGGGCCGCCTTCGAGGCGACGTAGGCCGAGAACCGCGGCGGGTTCGTCTGCACCCCGATCGAGCTGATGTTGATGATGTGGCCCGACTTGCGCTCCCGCATCGCCGGGAGCAGGGCCAGGATCAGCCGCAGGGACCCGAGGTAGTTCAGCTGGATCGTCCGCTCGTAGTCGTGGAAGCGGTCGTAGGAGAGCGCCACCGAGCGCCGGATCGAGCGCCCCGCGTTGTTGACCAGGATGTCGACGTGGCCGTGGTAGGTGAGCACCTCCTCCGCCATCCGGGCGACGTCCTCGGCGTCCGCCATGTCGCACTTATGGATGTGGGCGACCCCCCCGGCGGCGAAGATTTCGTCTTTGGTCTCTTCGAGCTTGTCGATCGAGCGCGCGACCAGCAGCACCGTGGCCCCCGCGTCGGCGACCTTGACCGCGGTCGCCCGGCCGATCCCCGAGGACGCCCCGGTGATCAGCACCACCTTGCCGCGCACCGCGCCCGCCAGGCTGCGGTCCTTGAACAGGTCGGGATCGAGGTTGCGCTCCCAGTAGTCCCAGATCCGCGTCGCGTAGGTCTCCAGCGCGGGCACCTCGATGCCGCTCCCGGCGAGCACCTCCTGCGTCGCGGTCGAGTCGAAGCGGGTCGGGTAGTCGACGTAGGTGAGCACCGAGGCGGGCAGTCCGAGCTCCCCCAGCACCGCCGCGACCGCCCGCTTCGACCCCGGCAGCAGCCGCAGCGCCGAGCGCAGGGCGCCGCTCGCGGGCTCGGTCACGTCGGTGTCGAGCCGCCACGCCATCTGCGGCGCGTCGGCCGCCTTGGCGAAGATGTTCACCACCTCCCCGGCCCGCCGCGGGTCGGGGTCGGTGAGGTGGAAGGCGCGCCCGTCGAGGTCCGGCTCGTGAGCGATGTGGTCGATCGCCGCGGCGACGAAGTCGACCGGGACGATGTTGATCTCGCCGCCTTCGACCCCGACCGTCGGCAGCCACGACGGCAGCACCCGCCGCGCCCGCTGCAGGGCCTTGAAGAAGTAGTAGGGGCCGTCGACCTTGTCGATCGCCCCGGTGCGCGAGTCGCCGACCACGATCCCCGGCCGGTACACCCGCCACGGCCGGGCGCAGTCCTCGCGCACCAGCCGCTCGGCTTCGTGCTTGGTGCGGAAGTAGGGGTTCGTGTCGAGGCGTTGCGCCTCGTCGAACATGCCCTCGGTCCAGACGCCCTTGTAGAGGCCGGCGGCGGCGATCGAGCTGGCGTGGTGGAAGCAGCCCGCCTCGAGCGCCCCGGCAAGCTCGATTGCGTGGCGCGTGCCGTCGACGTTGGCGATCTGCTGCGCCTCGGCGCCCGCGGTGATGTCGTAGATCGCGGCGAGGTGGAAGAAGTGCTCGACCTCGCCGCGCATCGCCACCAGGTCCTCCTCGGAGATCGCCAGCCCGGGCTGCGTCAGATCGCCGGAGATCGGCACCACGCGGGCCCCGTCGGCACCCCAGCCGGTGCGCAGCTCCTCCAGCCGGCCGCGCGAGCCGGCCCGCACGAGCGCGTAGATCGTCCCCTCGCGCTGCAGCAGCCGCTCGACCAGGTTGCGCCCGATGAAACCCGTTGCCCCGGTGACGAAGTAACTCATCGGGTACCAGGTTATCCCGAGGAGGCCGCCCGCAGGCTCGGTTCGTAATACTGGACCGAAGAAATGCCAGAGACGGCAACCGTGCAGATCGTCATGCCCGAGATGGGCGAGTCGGTGACCGAGGGCATTGTCCTCGAGTGGCGCGTAGCCGTAGGCGATTTCGTCAACGAGGGCGACACCGTCGTCGAGGTCTCCACCGACAAGGTCGACGCGGAGGTGCCGGCGCCGACGAGCGGGACGGTGACCAAGCTGCTGGTCGAGGTCGACGACGAGGTGCCGGTCGGGGCGCCGATGCTCGAGATGGAGGCTGGAGAGGGTGCGGACGGACAAGGGACGGGCGCCGCGACCGCGGGTCCTGTCGCGGATGACGCTCCCCCGTCCTCGCAAGCTGCGGGCGGAGAAGCATCACCCGCGGGTGGGACGTCCGGTGCGGACGGCGTGGCTATCAACGTGGGGAACGGGACGGCCAACGGGGCCGATGTCAAGGCCACGCCGATCGCTCGGCGGGTGGCTGAGGCTCAAGGGATCGACCTGGGGAAGGTGACGGCCACGGGGTTCGGGGGCAAGGTCACCAAGGACGACGTGCTCAACGGCTCCGGCAACGGCGCGCCTCCCGCTGCGACCGCGGGCGAGGAGAAGCAGCTGCGGGGGCCGGCGGCGATGCTCGCCAAGGCGATGGACGAGAGCCGGGCGGTGCCCACGGCGACCAGCTTCCGCACGATCGCCGTCGACACGCTCGACGCGAAGCGCAAGGCGATCAACGCGCAGCTGAACGCGCGCGGCCTGAAGACCTCCTTCACCCACCTCGTCGCCTGGGCGATCGTCAAGGCCGCCGGCGACCACCCGGTCATGGTCCGCAGCTTCGCGGAGCGCGACGGCAAGCCCTACGCGATCGAGAACGGCCCGGTCAACCTCGGCATCGCCGTCGACGTCACCCGCAAGGACGGCTCCCACAGCCTCATGGTCCCGGCGATCAAGGGCGCCCAGGAGCTCGACTTCGCGGGCTTCCACTCGCGCTACGAGGACCTGATCGCGAAGACCCGCGAGAACAAGCTGACCGCCGACGACTTCCTCGGCACCAATATCAGCCTCACCAACCCGGGTGGGATCGGCACCGTCGCCTCGGTGCCGCGCCTGCTCGCCGGCCAGAGCGCGATCATCGCCACCGGCTCGATCGCCTACCCGCCGGAGTGGTCGCACGCCTCGCCCGAACGGATCAAGCAGCTCGGCGTCTCGAAGTGATGACGCTGACCTCGACCTACGACCACCGCGTCATCCAGGGCGCCGAGTCGGGCGAGTTCCTGCGCCGGGTCGAGCAGCTGCTGCAGGGGGAGGACGAGTTCTACGAGTCGGTCGCCGCCGACCTCGGCATCGAGACGGCGCCGGTCACCAACGCCCACCCCGCCTCCGCCTCGCCCGCGCCGCTCACCGCCGGCGCGCCCGCCGCCGAACCGGTGAGGGTCCCCGGCCAGGTCGACGAGGATCTGTTGCAGGCGGTGCAGGCGGCGACCTCGCTGCTGAAGGCCTACCGCACCCAGGGCCACCTGGCCGCCCGCCTCGACCCGCTCGGCAAGGAGCCGAAGGGGGACCCGAGCCTCGACCCGAAGAACCTCAACCTGACGCCCGAGCTGATGGCGCGGATCCCGGCCTCGATCCTGCGGATCGGCGTGCCCGGCGAAACGCTGCTCGAGGCGCTGCCGCGGATCCGCGACGCCTACTGCTCGACGATCGGCTACCAGTTCGAGCACATCGCCTCCCACCAGCAGCGGATCTGGATGCGGGAGATGATCGAGACCGGCGCCCATCGCCAGTCGCTCTCGGACGAGGAAAAAGAGCGCCTCCTGCACCGGCTGATCGATGTCTTCCAGTTCGAGCGCTTCCTCGAGAAAACGTATCTCGGGCAGAAGATGTTCTCGATCGAGGGGCTCGACGTGATCGTGCCGATGCTCGACGAGGTCGTCACGCTCGCCCACCGCGCCGGCGCCGACGACGTCGTCTTCGGCATGGCCCACCGCGGCCGGCTCAGCGTCCTCGCCCACAACCTCGGGCGCTCGGTCGAATCGATCCTCGCCGAGTTCGAGGGCTCCAAACGGCTGAGCGCGGTGAAGGCGGTCGCCGCGATCCCCCACGGCGGCACCGGCGACGTCAAATACCACTACGGTCACCGCGGCGTCTACGAGAGCGCCGACGGCGAGAAGACCTCGGTCCGCCTCTATCCGAACCCGAGCCACCTCGAGTTCGTCGACCCGGTGGTGACCGGCGGCGCCCGCTTCCTGCAGAACAAGTTCGACGGCGCGCAGCTGACCCAGGACACGATGAGCGCGGTGCCGGTGCTGCTGCATGGCGACGCCGCCTTCCCCGCCCAGGGGGTCGTCGCGGAAACGCTCAACCTGCAGGGGCTGAACGGCTACAGCACCGGCGGCACCGTCCACCTGATCCAGGACAACCAGGTCGGCTTCACCACCGACCCCGAGGACGCCCGCTCGACCCCGTACGCAGGCGACCTCGCCAAGGGCTTCAACGTGCCGATCATCCACGTCAACGCCGACGACGTCGAGGCCTGCATGGCGGCGGTGCGGCTGGCGATGGCCTACCGCGAGCGCTGGCACCGGGACGTCGTCATCGACGTGATCGGGTATCGGCGCTACGGCCACAACGAGACCGACGAGCCCGCCTACACGCAGCCGACCGTGGCGGCGAAGATCAAAGACCACAAGCCGGTCTCCGAGCTCTACGCGGAGAAGCTGATCGGCGAGGGCGTGACCACCGCCGAGGTGGTCGAGCAGGAGGGCGAGTCGCGGCGGGCCGAGATGTCGGCGGCGCTCAAGCAGCTGCGCGAGAAGATGGACGCGGGCGATTACGAGGACCCGACCGTCGCCACCGGCACCGGCGAACTCGACCGCACCGCGAGCCCGCCGGTCGACACCTCGCTGACCGCCGACGACCTGATCAAGCTGAACGAGGAACTGCTGCGGGTGCCGGACGGCTTCAACGTCCACCGCAAGCTGCGGCGGCCGCTCGGCAAGCGGACCGACGCGCTCGCCGAAGGCGGCATCGACTATGGCCAGGCCGAGGGGCTCGCGTTCAGCTCGCTGCTCACCGAGGGCGTCCACATCCGGCTCACCGGCCAGGACACCGAGCGCGGCACCTTCTCCCACCGCCACCTCGTCCTGCACGACGAGAACACCGGGCTCGAGTACACGCCGATGCAGCACCTGCGCGAGGCGAAGGCGCCGTTCGAGCTGCACAACAGCCCGCTTTCGGAGGTCGCCTGCCTCGGCTTCGAGTACGGCTACTCGGCCGCCCAGCCGAGCGCGCTGGTCCTCTGGGAGGCGCAGTTCGGCGACTTCGCCAACGCCGCGCAGGTGATCGTCGACAGCTTCATCGTCTCCGGCGAGGCGAAGTGGGGCCAGACGAGCCGGCTGACGATGCTGCTGCCGCACGGGTACGAGGGATCGGGGCCGGAGCACTCGAGCGCCCGGATCGAGCGCTTCCTCGCGCTCGGGGCGGAGGGCAACATCCGGATCGCCAACCCGACCACCGCCGCCCAGTACTTCCACCTGCTGCGCCGCCAGGCGCTGATCCGCAAGGCGCGGCCGCTGATCGTCTTCACGCCGAAGGGGCTTTTGCGGCTCGACCGCGCCTCCTCGACGATGGAGGACCTGACCAACGGCGAGTGGCGCCACATCCTCGACGACCCGACCGTCGAGGGGCGCCGCGAGAAGGTCGAGCGCCTGGTCCTCTGCACTGGCAAGATCTACTACGACATGGACGCCACCGAGCGCCGCGCCGCCGCCGAGAACGTGGCGATCGCGCGGGTCGAGATGCTCTACCCGTTCGCCAAGCAGCGGCTCGAAGAAGTGATCGCCGGCTACCCGAACCTGAAGGAGATCGCCTGGGTCCAGGAGGAGCCGCGGAACATGGGCGCCTGGAAGGTGATGTCGCGGCGCTTCCCGCAGGTGCTGCCGGAGGGCGTCGACCTCACCTACATCGGCCGCCCCGGCCGCGCCAGCCCGGGCGAGGGATACGCCGCCGCGCACGCGCTCGAGCAGGAGCGGATCGCGCTGACGGCGCTCACCCCCGGCGTCTGAGCGGCGGCCCGCCGTGCGCCGCCCGCGCCCGTTCAAACCCTTCGAGAAGCCGGTCCCGGGCGAGCTCTTCGTCTGGGTGAAGCGGGTCTCCTACGTCGAGCTGGCGATCTTCCTCGGCCTCCTCTTCTTCTGGATCGCCCCCGGCTTCGAAACCGAGACGATGATCTTCGGCTGGGCGCACGGGATCGGCTTCTGCGGCCTCTGCGTGATCATCTGGATCGCCTGCGTCCGCCACGAGGCGCCCTACACCCTCCTCGCCGCCACCCTCACCCCCTTCGGCCCGATCGGCAGCGTGCTCGGGATCGAGCTGATCGAACGCCGCGGCTGGGGCATCGCCCGCCCCACTCCGACCCCCACCACGCCCGGCGCGACCGAGCGAACGTAGCAGTTCGGTAATAACTCCCTTGACCGGAACCTGACCGGGCGGTATAGCTTGCTTGGACTGTCCCCAGGCCAACCGCCCGGGGACGGCCGCGTCGGCATCCCTCCCTGGCTACCGGCGCGCAGGTGCAGCGAGGGGCGCGCGGACCCCCCTGCCTCCCGCGTCCCTCCTGCATCCCCACGAGCCGTGGCCCAGATGGTCGATCCCACGGCCGGGAAGGGACGGGCAAGGGTTCGGTGCGCGGGGGCGGCCGTCCGAGGTCCGTCCCGGGCGCCTCATGGGGGTCCTGGCAGGCTGTGACCCCCATGAGGCGCCCGGGACGTGAGGGGTGCGTGGGGAAGAGGGCACCGGTTCGTGACGAAGACTTCGGGGACGTCACGCTTCCGTGCCATTTGAGGGCCGAGATCGGGGCCCCGGAGCTCGCTGCAGCGACAGGTGTCGCTG
>JAFDWB010000066.1 GCA_018268675.1 Actinomycetota bacterium | reverse complement strand
ACCCACGTGTTACTCACCCGTTCGCGGCTTTGCCCCAGGGCAAGCCCTGGTTCGTCGCACCACTTGCATGTGTTAAGCACGCCGCCAGCGTTCGTCCTGAGCCAGGATCAAACTCTCCGTGAAATTTACTTCTACAGAGAGCCTGTCAAATCGAGATGGCCGCCGAGTACACAAGTACGGCGGCCGACTTGACGAGGTAAATCAAGACCACTCGGCACGCTGACGTTGGCCGAGTGGATCGGGCTCAAACATTCCGCAGACCAGTTGCTCGGGTCCGCGGAGTGCACGCTGCTCAGTTTTCAAAGACCGTTGCGCCTCCGAGACGGGATTCGCCTCTCTCAGACGCCGGGGCTCCACACGGGAGCCCCAGAGGGCGACGGAATATAGCGCTTCTGCCGGGGCTTGTCTAGCCCGCCGCGTGAAGTCGTGCAAATCGCCGCTTGCCGACTTGCAATACCCGCCCCGCGAGCGCCGCCGCGGGCAGGTCCAGCGGGTCGGCCGCGAGCGGCTCCCCGTCGAGTTTGACACCGCCGCCGGCCAGCAGGCGCCGCGCCTCGCTCGAGCTGATCCCGAACGCCCCGGCCAGCAGCCGCGGCAGGTGCACGGCCCCGTCGCCGTCGCCCAGATACCCGCCGAGGTCGACCGCGGGGATGTCGTCGGGCACCGAGCGCTCGACGAAGACCCGGTCGAAGGCCGCCTCGGCCGCCGCCCCGGCCCCGGCGCCGTGGAAGCGCTCGACCAGCCGCCGCCCGAGCTCCCGCTTCGCCTGATTGGGCGGGCCGGGCGGCCGCCCGTCCTCCCCCAGCAACAGGCGGAAGTACTCGTCCATCGCCTCGTCGGGGATCGACATCAGCTTGCCGAACATCTCCGCCGGCGGGTCGGTCACCCCGACATAGTTGCCGAGGCTCTTGCTCATCTTCCGTACGCCATCGGTCCCGACGAGGATCGGCAGGGTCATGATCGACTGCTGCGGCCTGCCGTAGGCGCTCTGCACGTCGCGCCCGAAGAGGAGGTTGAACTTCTGGTCGGTGCCACCGAGCTCGACGTCGGCCTCGACCGCCACCGAGTCGTAGCCCTGGAGCAGCGGGTAGAGCAGCTCGTGGGCGGCGATCGGCGCGTTCGCCGCCATCCGCTTCTGGAAGTCGTCGCGCTCCAGCAGCCGCGCCACCGTCGTCGTCCCCATCAGCCGCAGCAGCTCGTCGAGCCGCATGTCCAGCCACTCGCCGTTGCGCCGAACCTCGGTCCGCGCGGGGTCGAGGAGCTTGAACGCCTGCTCCTGGTAGGTGGTGGCGTTCGCCTCGATCTCCTCCGGCGTCGGCACCGGCCGCGAGGCCGAGCGGCCGCTCGGGTCGCCCACCCGGGCGGTGAAGTCGCCGACGATGAGGACGACGGTGTGCCCCGCCGCCTGGAATTCCGCCAGCTTGCCGAGCACCACGGTGTGGCCGAGGTGGATGTCGGCGGTGGTCGGGTCGATCCCGAGCTTCACCCGCAGCGGCCGCTCGCCCTGCAGCTGCTCGGCGAGGCGCCCCTCGGGCAGCACGTCGACCGCGTTCCGCGTCAGTTCGGGGGTCGATCCGGGCACGGCGGCAATGCTAAACTCCGCGGCTCGCTCGACGGGTCCAGGCGCCTTTCGGGCGCATTTTTTGACCCGCCCGGTGTTTACCCACCCGATGGCCGTCTCCTTACTCAAGCGCCGAAGCAGCAGCGACGGCGGCGGCGAGATCCCGCCGGTGCCCCCGGCAACGCCGTTCGCCCCCGCCCCCGGCCCACCCAAGCGCTCGCGACCACGGCTGAAGAAACTGCGGTTCCTCTTCGTGCTGCTCGGGCTCGGCATCCTGGCGGTGATCTCGATGGTCTTCGGGATGATGGCCGCGGTCTCCCAGGACCTGCCCGCGATCTACAACTTCGCCAAATACAAGGGCGCGAAGAACAGCAAGGTGGTCGACTCGAACGGGCGGGCGATCGGCACGCTCTCCTCCGAACAGAACAAGATCCTCCTCAACGCGAGCCAGATCAGCCCCAACATCAAGAACGCGGTGGTCTCGATCGAGGACGCCCGCTTCTACGAAAACGACGGTGTCGACCTGCGCGGCATCGCCCGCGCCCTGGTCAGCGACTTCATGAGCGGCAGCGCCCAGCAAGGCGCCTCGACGATCACCGAGCAGTTCGTCAAGAACGCGCTGGAAGCGGAAGGCAGCCGCACGATCCTGGAGAAGTTCCGCGAGGCGGCGCTCGCCTACAAACTGTCCAAGCACTGGTCGAAGTCGAAGATCCTCACCGAATACCTGAACACGATCTACTTCGGCGAAGGCGCCTACGGGATCGAGGCCGCGGCCCAGACCTACTTCGGCGCCGCCCACCCCGGCTGCGGCACCGAAAGCCAGCCCTGCGCAGCCGTGCTGCAGCCCTGGGAGGCGGCGACGCTGGCCGGGATCATCGCCTCGCCCTCGGCCTTCGACCCGAAATACAACCCCGAATCGGCCCTGGCGCGACGCAATTTGGTGCTGGAAAAGATGCTTGAACAGGGCTACATAACGCAGCAGCAGTACACCGAAGGGGTCCACAAGGCGCTCCCCGCCCCATCCGACATCAAGCTGCCGACCCTGAAGTCGAAGGCCCCCTACTTCACCGCCTTCCTGCGCCAGCAGCTGGTCGAACGCTACGGCCCCCAGAAGGCCTACTTCGGCGGCCTCGAAGTCCACTCGACGCTCAACCTGCAGCTCCAGGAAGCGGCCGAAGAAGCGGTCCAGTCCTACCTCGGCGGGCTGCCCGCGACCGCCTCGGTGGTAGTGATCGACGATCACACCGGCGGCATCTCGGCGATGGTGGGCGGCCCGAACTTCGAAAAGGCGCCCTTCAACCTGGCGACCATGGGACAGCGCCAGCCCGGCTCCTCGATCAAGCCCTTCACGCTGCTGACGGCGCTCGAAGAGGGGATCTCGCCGGAAACCGAATTCCCCTCCGAACAGCGGACCTACCACTTCGGCAAACACGGCGAAGAAACGTTCACCGTGCACAACGACGAAGAAGGCTACCTCGGGTCGTGCTCGATCGCCTGCGGCCTCACCTACTCCGACAACTCGATCTACGCCGCCCTGGCGCTGGAAGGGCTGAAGGGCAAGACGATCGAAGACCGCACCCGCTCGATCGCGAAGACGATCCACAAGGCGGGCTACGAAGGGCCGATCTCCACCAACCCGGCGATGGCGCTGGGCGGGCTGAAGCAGGGCGTCTCGCCGCTCGGCTGGGCCTACGCCTACTCGACGATCGGCAACAACGGCGCCCGTGTCTCCGGCAGCCTCGCCCCCATCCCCGGCAAAACCCCGCTGACCTTCACCGAAGTGACCAAGAACGGCAAGCCGATCAAGGGCGGCGAAAACACCGTCATCCACGACCAGGTCTTCAAGGAAGAAACCGTCCGCGAAGAGAAGTCGATCATGGAAACGGTGGTCAGCCACGGCACCGGGACCGCGGCGCAGACCGGCGCGCCGGAAGAGTGGGGCAAGACGGGGACGACCGAGGAAGAGGGTGACGCCTGGTTCTGCGGCGGGGTCGCCTCCGAAGTGACCGCCTGCGTCTGGGTCGGCTACCCGAACACGACGACGCCGATGCTCACCCTCTTCAACGGCGGCCCGGTGATGGGCGGCACCTTCCCGGCGCTGATCTGGAACCGGGTGATCACCGCCTGGGAAGCGATCAAGAAGGAACACCTGGCCGAAAAGAAGGCGAAAGAACGGGCGAAGACGGAAAAGGAACACGAAGGCAAGTCGGGCGAAGAAGCCGAACACGAAATCGAAGCCGGCGAATACGAACAGTCCGAATACGTCGCCCCAGAAGAAAGCTACGAAGCCGAAGAAGAAATCGTGCCCGAAGAAGAAGTCGAAGCCGGTGGGACGGCCGGGCGCAACGAAACCGAAACCGAACCGCCGGTCGAAGAAGTCGAACAGGCGCCCGAAGAAGCGGCACCTCCGGCCAAGGAAGCGGCGCCGCCCAGCGGCGGGGCGAGCGCGGGCGGCGGGGTCACTGCGGGGTAGCTTCGTCGGGTTTGCGGGGGCGCCGTCAGGGCGACCCCTTCGCTCACGAACTGCGGGGAGGTTCGCTCAGGGGTCGCCCTGACGGCGCTCGCGGGGCTGCGCGGAGGAAGCGGGTCACGACGGGCGGGGGCGGGACACGAAACGATTGCCGGCGGCGCTGAAGCGCCAGGGCTTCTCCACCGCTTTGGTGATGCCGATGCGGGGGCTGGTGACAACTTCGGGCGGGGTGCCGTCGGGTCCGAGGACTTGGAACGGGAGGCGGTCGAGGCGGGACGCGTTGTCGGCGAGGGTGACGCCGAGGGCCTCGGTGAGCTTGCCGGGACCGGAGCAGAGGTCGAGGTCGGTGCGGGCGGCGGGACGGCGGCTCCGGATCCGGTCGATGCCCACGGTCGGCTCGAGGGCGCGGATCAGGACCGCGGCCGCGTCGCCCTCCGGCTCGCAGACGAAGTTCAGCAGGCTGTGGATGCCGTAGGAGAGGTACACGTAGGCATGGCCGGGCGGCCCGAACATGACCTTGGTCCGCTCGGTGAGGCCGACGAAGGAGTGGCTTGCCGGGTCTTCGCGTTCGTAGGCCTCGGTCTCCACGATGGTGCCGCCGACGCCGTCGTAGAAGAGGCGGCAGCCGACCAGGTCGCGGGCGACGTCGTGGACCGAGCGACTGAAAAAGTCAGCCCCCAGTCCAGCTGTTCCTTTTGCCGGAATGTTGGGCATAAGGAACAGCTGGACGGGAGTCAGGCGCCTGCGGCGTCGCGGACGGACGCGAGGGCCGCGCGCGCCTCCTCGATCTGGGCGGCGAGCGGCTCGGAGCCGGTGCCGCCGGCGATCCGCTTCGACTCCAGCCAGCTGCCGCGCCGGAGCACCTCGTAGTACTCCTCGCCGCCGGCCCCGGCGAGCGCCGCGGAGCGGGCGGCGATCTGCTCACGGTCGAGGCCCGACAGCGGCAGGTCGGCGGCGATCGCGTCGCGGACCAGCTCGCCGACGATCCCGTGCGCCTCGCGGAACGGCACGCCGTGGCGGACGAGGAGGTCGGCGACCTCGGTCGCGGCCAGCATCTCGTCGCCGGATGCCTCTTCCAGGCGCGCGCGGTCGAAGCCGATGTCCTCGAGGATCCCGGCGGTCGCCGCGAGGCTCGCCTCGACCGTGTCGATCGCGTCCCAGAGCGGCTCCTTGTCCTCCTGCATGTCCTTGCCGTAGGTCAGCGGCAGCGCGTGCATCACCCCGAGCAAGGTCTGGTGGGCGGCGGCAACGCGCGGGCTCTTGGCCCGCAGCAGCTCAGCCGCGTCGGGGTTCTTCTTCTGCGGCATGATCGAGGAGCCCGAGGAGAAGCCCTCGTCGAGCTCGACGAAGCCGAACTCGGTGCTCGACCAGATCACCAGCTCCGAGCCGAGCCGCGAGAGGTGCATCGCGCAGGTCGCCGCGGCGCTCAGGTAGTCGATCACGAAGTCGCGGTTGGAGGTGCCGTCGAGCGAGTTCTGGGTGATCGAGGCGAAGCCGAGCTCGGCGGCGACGATCCGGCGGTCGATCGGCCAGTTGACCCCGGCGAGGGCGCCCGAGCCGAGCGGCATCACGCTCGCCGACTCGGCGGCGAAGCCGAAGCGGCCGGCGTCGCGGGAGAGCATCCAGAAGTAGGCGAGCAGGTGGTGGCCGAGATAGACCGGCTGGGCGCGCTGGAGGTGCGTGTACCCCGGCATCGGCCAGTCCTTGTGCGACTCGGCGAGGCCGAGCAACCCCTCCATCGCCGCCGCGCAGAGCCGCATCGCCCGGCGCGAGGCCGCGTTCACGACCATCGCGACGTCGGTCGCCACCTGGTCGTTGCGCGAGCGCCCGGTATGCAGCTTCCCCGCCACCGACCCGACCTCCTCGCCGAGCAGCCGCTCGATCGCCATGTGGATGTCCTCGTCGGACTCCTCGAAGGCGAAGCCGGGCGCCTCGATCCGGGCCAGCACCCGGTCGAGCCCGGCGGCGATCTCCTCCGCCTCGGCTTCGCTCATCACCCCGATCCGGGCGAGCCCGCGGGCGTGCGCCTGGGACTGGAGCACGTCATAAGGAGCCAGCTGCCAGTCGAAGGGCAGCGAGCGGTTCATCCGCCAGAAGCGCGGGTCGGGGTCTTTGCGGAAGCGCGCCGGCGCGTCGTCGTCGGTGGGGAAGCGAGCCATCGGGGCCGATTATTGGCTATCCGGCGCCCGGGTCGCGGACCGAGGCGTCGACGGCGGCCGCCAGCTCGGCGCAGACCCGCTCGACCTGCGCCTCGCCCATCCCGGGGAAGAACGGCAGCGCCATCGAGTGGGCCGAGGCGGCCTCGGCGACCGGGAACTGGCCCTCGCGGTAGCCGAGCTCGCGGATGTGGGGGAAGAGATGGATGCTCGGCAGGTAGTCCTTGGAGTCGATGCCGCGCTCGCGGAGACGCTTGATCACCGCGTCGCGGTCGACCCCGTCGGCGAGCCGCACCACGTAGACGAACCAGCTCCGCACCTCGCGCCCGCGCACCGCCATCGGCGCCCCCACCCCGGGCACCCCGGCCAACCGCTCCGCGTACATCGCCGCCACCGCGGCGCGCTCCGCCAGCAGGCGCGGCAGCTTCTCCACCTGGGCGAGCCCGATCGCCGCCGCCACGTCGGAGAGCCGGTAGTTGAAGCCGAGCCGGTCGTGGTCGAGCCAGCCCATGTCGACGGCGCGGCCCTGGTTGCGCTCGCTGCGCAGGCGCGCCGCCGCGCCCGGGTCGGGGGGGACGATCATCCCGCCCTCCCCCGTCGTCATCTGCTTGTTGGCGTAGAAGGCGAAGGTGGAGAAGTGGCCGCGGCTGCCGGCCTGGCGGCCCTCCGAGTCGACCGCGCCGAGCGCCTGACAGGCGTCCTCGAGGATGCCGAGGCCGTGGCGCGCTGCCAGCGCCTCGAGCTCGGGCCAGGCGACGGGCCAGCCGAAGATGTCGATCGGCAGCAGCCCGACGGTGCGCTCGGTGACCGCCGCGGCGGCGGCCGCGGGGTCGAGATCCAGAGTCACCGGGTCGACGTCGACGAAGACCGGGCGCGCGCCCTCGTAGAGCAGGCAGTTGGAGGAGGCGACGAACGTGAACGGGCTGGTGATGATCTCGTCACCCGCCCCCCAGCCGAGTTGGCGCACGCCGAGATGGAGCGCCGCGGTGCCGCTCGACACGGCGACCGCGTCCTCGACCCCGAGGAACTCGGCGAAGGCGCGCTCGAAGCGCTCCCCCATCGGGCCGAGCGAGAGCCGCCCCGAGCGCAGCACCTCGAGCACCAGCTCCTCCTCGCGCGCCCCCAGCTCCGGGCGCGCCAGCGGGATCGGCTCGAAGTCGGTCACTGGAAGGCGTACTCCAGCGAGTCGACCAGCGCCTGCCAGGAGGCCTCGATCACGTTCCCGGACACCCCCGTCGTCCCCCACTCGCGCTCGCCGTCGGCGGAGTCGAGCAGGACGCGGGTGATCGCGTCGGTGCCGTGGTCCTGGTCGAGGATGCGCACCTTGTAGTTGGTCAGCTCGATGTCCTTCAGGTGCGGGTGGCGGTCGCCGATCGCCTCGCGGAGCGCCTTGTCGAGCGCGCTCACCGGCCCGTTGCCCTCGGCGATCTTGACGTAGCGCTCGCCGTCGACCTTGACCTTCACGGTCGCCTCGGTCTCGACCTCTCCCCCGGCCCGCTTCTGGGTCACGACCCGGTAGCTCTCGAGCTCGAAGAGCGGCTTGTAGACGCCCGCCTCGTGGCGCAGCAGCAGCTCGAAGGAGGCGGGCGCCGCCTCGTAGTGGAAGCCACGGTGCTCGCGTTCCTTCAGCACCTCGATCGTCCGTGAGGCGGTCGCGTCGTCCATCTCGAGGCCCGCGGCGGCGGCCTGGTCGCGGATCGTCGCCTTGCCGGAGAGCTCGGAGGGCAGGATCGCGCGCTCGTTGCCGACCGCGGCCGGGTCGATGTGCTCGAAGGTGCGCGCGTCGGCCTCCACCCCGGCGACGTGCATCCCGCCCTTGTGGGCGAAGGCGTTGCGGCCGACGTAGGGGGCGTTCGGGTTCGGCACCAGGTTGCAGAGCTCGTCGACGAAGTGGACCGTCTCGGTCAACATCGCGAGCTTCTCGGGCGGGACTACGTCGAAGCCCATCTTCAGCTGCAGGGCGGGCAGGATCGTGGTCAGGTTGGCGTTGCCGCAGCGCTCGCCGTAGCCGTTCACGGTCCCCTGCACCATGCGCGCGCCCGCTTCCACCGCGGCGAGGCTGTTGGCGACCCCGCAGCCCGCGTCGTCGTGGGCGTGGATGCCGACCTCGGCGCGCCCGCCGAAGCGCCCGACGACCACCTCGGTCGCCGCCGCCACCTGATTCGGCAGGCTGGCCCCGTTGGTGTCGCAGACGGTGACGTTCTCGGCCCCGGCGTCGATCGCCGCCTCCAGACAGGAGAGCGCGTACCCGGGGTCCTCGCGGTAGGCGTCGAAGAAGTGCTCGGCGTCGTAGACGACCCGCTTGCCGCGCTCGCGGCAGAAGGCGACCGACTCGGCGATCATCGCCAGGTTCTCCTCGCGCGAGACCTTGGT
>JAFDWB010000065.1 GCA_018268675.1 Actinomycetota bacterium | reverse complement strand
AGCGTCCAGCGCCCGTCCGCATCGGCGACCGCGTCGCCCACCGGCGCGTCGTCCACATAGACCCGCACCGCGCGGCCTGGCGGGGCGGCGCCGGCGAAGCGCAGCACGCCGCGCTCGTCGTAATCGACGGTCGCGAGGCCGAGGGGCTGGCCCTTCGCCGCCGGCGCTCCCGGCGCGGCTCCGGGCGCTGCCGCCGGAGACGGCGGGGCCTGCAGCACGCGGGAGGCGGCGTCCGGCTGCGCCAGCACCGCGAGCGCGGGGCCGGACGGCTTCGCCGGCACGACGGCGACCACCGATCCGGGGCCGGCGATTTCGGCCGCGCCCGGAACGCGCTCCGTGAGCGTCAGTTCGTGCCCGCCGGACGGCAGCGGCTTGTCCGTGGTCAGCGCCCAGGCGCCGCCCGCATCGGCGACGGCGCGGCCGACCGGCTTGCCGTCGGCCAGCACCGACACCTCGGCCCCCGGCGCGGCGCGTCCGGCCAGCACCGCATCGCCGTTCGGCGCGATTCGGACGATGTCGAAGGACGGCGGCGTGGGGCCGGGCGGCGCGGCGGGCGCGGCCGGGGCGGCGGCGGGACGGGCGGGCGCGATGGCAGGCGCCGCGGGACCCGGCAGGCTGGCTGCGCGTTCCTTCATATGCGCGACCCGCAGGGCGAACACCGCCGCCGCGGCCAGGGCGCCGAGCCCGAGCAGCGCGAGGACGAGCGGCCAGACGGCGCGCCGCCCCGCCGGGGTGCCGGTCCCGTTCATCGGCCGGACCCTAAGCCCGCTGCAACACGCCTGCAATCGTTACAGGGAATGTTTCTTAGGGGCTGTGGGTGTCTGTGTCGTGGCCGGGCTTGGCCCAAGGCAGCCCGGTTTAATTGCAATCCGCCGTTCCTGCGTCATGGCCGGCGCAGGCCGGCCATCTCCCGTGTTGGATTGCAAGGGGGGATAGGGGTTTGCCTGTGGAAAGGTGGACGATCAGCGGTCGCCCACCTTTCCACAGGCCCAGCCGCTGTCGGCGTGTGTGATTCATGCGAGGTGGGGTGTTTGGTTGTGGCGCCATGGCTGGCCGTCGCGGGCGATGGCGTTGAGCGTGACGAGCATCTTCCGCATGACGGCGAGGAGGGCGACCTTTCCCGGGCGCTGGTTCTGCTCGGTGAGGCGGAGGAAGAACGCCCGCATGACGGGGTTCCAGCGGATGGCGCAGCGGGCGGCATTGAACAGCACCTGGCGGACGCCCGGACGGCCGTGTCCGGTGACGGCACGCTGGCGCTGCTTGCCGCTCTGGCGCGTCCGCGGCGCGAGTCCGATCAGGGCGGCGATCTCCTTGCCGGAGAGGCGTCCGAGTTCGGGCAGTTCGCCGAGCAGGGTGGCGGCGAGGACCGGGCCGCAGCCGGTCACGGTCTGCAGCCGGGCGGCGGTCTGCGCAAGCTCTGGCCGGGCGGCGATATGGGCGGCGATCATGCGATCCATGTCGCCGAGCTGCTCGGTGAGCAGCGCGAGCAGCCGGTCGATGCTGTCGCGCACGAGGGGGCTGGCGGCGCGGGCGCGGCGGCAGCGCTCGGCCTGCCGGGCCTCGACGAGCTGTCGGCGTCGCGCCACCATCTCACGCATCTCCTCGTCGTCCTCGACGATCGGGGCGAGGCCGCGACGGCTGAGTTCGCGCGCGGCGAAATCGGCGAGCAGACGGGCGTCGATGGCATCGGTCTTGGCCTTGACGCCGCGGCTGGCGCGGAACGCCACGACCTCGTTCGGATGCACCCGCGCAAACGGGATATGCGCGGCGGCGAGCGCCCGGCGCACCGCGCGTTCCAAGCCGCCCGTCGGCTCGAAGGCGACGAGGCCGATGCGGCGTGGATCGAGCGAGGCGACCCAGCGGGCGATCGCTTCGTCCTTGTTGGCGATGCGCCGGACATCGCCGGCGTCACCGCCCTCGGCAATGTCGAGCCAGTCCTGCGCGACATCGATACCGATGAAAAGCTTGTGCATGGCTGCGCACCTCCGCAGAGTTGGCATGGGTCCGCACACAGGATTGCATCCGGGCGACAGCCCCCAACTCCCGTACGTGTGCGCGACCGCGACGCCGGCGGGCTCCGAGATGGCCACGATCGAAAGATCAATCCACGTCACGGACGATCCCGCCGGCGTCCCCCTTCTCTCCCACCGAAGGGCCAACGCAAACATGCAATCCACGTCTT
>JAFDWB010000064.1 GCA_018268675.1 Actinomycetota bacterium | reverse complement strand
GATCAGGAGCGCCAGCTGACCACCCGCAAGCGCCAGCTCGAAGACGAGTGGGCGGAGGGTGAGAACGGCGAACGGCCGGTCGTCGGCGAGGAGGAGATCGCCGACATCGTCTCGATGTGGACCGGGATCCCGGTCTTCAAACTGACCGAGGCCGAGACCAAGAAGCTGATCCGCATGGAGGAGGAACTCCACAAGCGGGTGATCGGCCAGGAGGTCGCGATCACCGCCGTCTCGAAGGCGATCCGCCGCTCCCGCGCCGGGATCAAGGACCCGAAGCGGCCGGCCGGCTCGTTCATCTTCCTCGGCCCCTCCGGGGTCGGCAAGACCGAGCTCGCCCGCACGCTCGCCGACTTCTTGTTCGACGACGAGGAGGCGATGATCCGGATCGACATGTCCGAGTACATGGAGAAGCACGCGGTCAGCCGCCTGGTCGGCTCGCCCCCGGGCTACATCGGCTACGACGAGGGCGGCCAGCTCACCGAGGCCGTGCGCCGCAAGCCGTACTCGGTGCTGCTCCTGGACGAGATCGAGAAGGCCCACCCCGACGTCTTCAACATCCTGTTGCAGATCCTCGAGGACGGGCGCCTCACCGACGCCCAGGGCCGCACGGTCGACTTCCGCAACGCGATCGTGATCATGACCTCGAACATCGGCGCCGCCGAGATCTCGAAGAACACCTCGATCGGCTTCACCGTCTCCGACGAAACCGGCATGTCCTACGACGACATGAAGAACCGGATCATGGGCGACCTCAAAAAAGTGTTCCGGCCGGAGTTCCTCAACCGGATCGACGAGGTCATCGTGTTCCACAAGCTGGCCAAGGAGGAGGTCAAGGAGATCATCGACCTGATGATCAACCGGGTCCGCGTCCAGGTCGCCGAGCACGAACTCCAGCTGGAGCTGACCGACGAGGCCAAGGACCTGCTGGTCGAGAAAGGCTGGGACCCGTCGATGGGGGCGCGCCCGTTGCGCCGGGCGATCCAGCGCTACATCGAGGACCCGCTCGCCGACGAAGTGCTGCGGGCCGGCCCGATGACGCCGGGCTCGACCGTGATGGTGACCCGCGACGCCTCCGGCGACGAGGACGATCAGCCGTTGCGGCTGGAGATCATCCCGCCGAGCAACAAGCACCCGCTGGACGAGGCCGAACGGCCGAAGGTCGGGGTCGGGGCCAAAGGCGAGGGCGACGGCGTGCACGGCCACGAGGCCGACGCCGACGACGCCGACCACCCCGAGCACTGAGCAAGGCACCTGAGTGAGGGAGCCCGGCCGCAGCGCGATCGGCACCTGGAGCGGCGGCCGGTTCCTCCACTTCGGTGAGGCGATCGAGGAGGACCGGCTGACGGCGCTGCTGCGCCCGGGGGAGGGGATCGACACGGTCCTCACCGCCGACGCCTACGGGCAGGGTGAGGCGGACGCGGTGCTCGGGCGGGCGCTCGCGGGCGTCGCCCGCGACGACTACGCGCTGGTCGGCGCGGTCGGCCACGACTTCTACGAGGGCGAGCGCAACGGGCCGAAAGGCTTCCCGCGCTTCACCGACGCGGCGCTCCGCGGCCCGGACCAGTACGCGTCCTACTTGCGGATGGCGACCGAGCGGAGCCTCGAGCGGGTCGGCGCCTCGCGGTTCGACCTGCTGCTGCTGCACAACCCCGACCGCACCGGTTACAGCTCCGAGGTGGTCTGGGACGGGATGGCGGCGCTGCGCGAGGCGGGGCTCGCCGCGCGGATCGGCGTCGCGCCCGGGCCCGCGAACGGCTTCACGCTCGACTTGATCTCCTGCCTCGAGCGCTTTGGCGACAGGATCGACTGGGCGATGATCATCCTCAATCCGCTGGAGCCCTGGCCCGGCGAGTTGGTGCTCGACGCGGCGGCTCGCCACGAGGTCAAGGTGATCACCCGCGTGGTCGATTACGGCGGCCTCTTCTGGGACGACCTGCGGCCCGGCATGGAGCTGGCCCAAGGCGACCATCGCGCCTTCCGCCCGGCGGGCTGGATCGAGGCAGGCCTCGAGAAGCTCGACCGCCTGCGCCCGTTCGCCGAGCGCGCGGGCCTCACGCCGATGGGCCTCGCCTGCCAGTGGAACCTCGCCCACCCGGCGGTCGAATGCGTCGCCCCGACCCTGATCCAGGAGGTTGGCCCCGATGCCCGGACGATCGAGTCCGAGCGCGTCGAGCTGGCCACCGTCCCGGCCGACCAGCGCCTGCCCGCCGACGACGTCACCGCGATCCGCGCGATCGGCGACAACACCGGCTGCATGGCCCTGAAGGGCGCCAACCCGAGCTTCGAGGGCGACGAGCAACCCGACCGCTGGCCCCTCAGCCCGGAGCTGGCGGCGGTCGGCGGCCGCTGGGGCATCGATCCCGAGCGCGACCTGGTCGGCGCCGCGTAGCACCGGCCGGCCGGCGCCCGATGCCCCCCCGATGAGTTCGCAGAAACCCGCGCTATGCGCGGTGAAGTGCGAACTCACCCTGAACCGCATTCCAGAGCCGTTTTTGCCATAATTAGGTGGATGGCCTCTTTGTCAGGGGATGCGCTCCATGAGTTGTCGGAAAGGCAGGATCCACGGCTACTCAGGGCATTGGATGTCGTTGCGCCCGGAGGCGCTCTGCGAGAGGGAATCGACAACATCGTCCACGCCCGGACCGGCGGCCTGATCGTCGTCGGCGAGCTCGACGAGATCTCCCATCTGCTGTCCGGCGGCATCCGCCTCGACATCGACTACACGCCGGCGATGCTCTACCAGGTGGCGAAGATGGACGGCGCGATCGTCCTCAACGCCGAGGCGACGAAGATCGCCTGGGCCAACGTGCAACTGATGCCGGACCCGACGATCCTCTCCTCGGAGACCGGCACCCGCCATCGCACCGCCGAGCGCGTCTGCAAGCAGACCGACGCGCTGGTGATCGCGATCTCGCAGCGCCGCGAGGTCGTCTCGCTCTACGTCGAGGGCGCCAAGTACATCTTGCAGGACATCCCCGCGGTGCTCGCCAAGGCCAACCAGGGGCTGGCGACGCTGGAGAAGTACCGGCAGCGGCTCGACGAGGTGTCGACGCGGCTGACCGTGCTCGAGTTCGAGGGCCGCACCGTCCTTCACGACGCGCTCGCCGTCCTCCAGCGCGCCGAGCTGGTGACGCGGATGGCGGTCGAGGTCGAGCGCTACATCGTCGAGCTCGGCACCGAGGGCCGGCTGATCGAGATGCAGCTCGAGGAGACGATGGTCGGCGTCGCCGCCGACAAGACCGCGCTGCTCCGCGACTATGCGGTCGAGGACTCCGAGGAGGGCCTGGCATCGATGCTGCAGGCGCTCTCGCGGCTGCCGCACCAGGACGTCCTCGACTTCGGGCGGCTCGCCGAGCTGCTCGGCTACGACCGCAAGATCAACACCGTCGACTTCCCGGTCGCGCCGCGCGGCTACCGGGTGCTCGGCCGGGTGCCGCGGATCCCCAAGCTTGTCGTCCAGAAGATCACCCACGAGCTGGGCGGGTTGGAGGAGGTCCTCGCGGCCGCCGACGCCGACCTCGCCGCCGTCGACGGTGTCGGCCCGAGCCGGGCCAAGGACATCCGCGAGGGCCTGCGCCGGCTCCAGGAGGTCGATCTGGTGGACAGGTACTTACAGAGTTGACGGCGATTGGCGCTGTCGCGTGAAGAAAGGAGCCACCGATTTCCGAGCTAGATGAGGCCACCGTGGAAGAGGTCTTCGAGGAAGACGTCGTGTACGTCTGCGACTTCGAGGAGGGCGACAAGGTCGTCTACCCGCATCACGGGGCCGGCTTGGTCATGACCAAGGAAACGCGGGAGCTGATGGGCAGCGAGCGTGAGTACCTCACGATCAAAATCCTCCACAACGAGCTGACCGTCATGGTTCCTACCGAAAACGCCGGCAAGGCTGGTCTGCGGCGCGTGATCGACGAGGAGGAAATCAAAAAAGTCACCGCCGTCCTCACCGACGACGTCTCCGAGATGCCGAAAAACTGGAATCGGCGTTTCAAGTACAACCGCGAGAAGATCAAGACCGGCGATGTGTTCGAGCTGGCCGAGGTCGTCCGCAACCTGGCCATCCGCGAGATGGAAAAGGGCCTGTCCACCGGCGAGAAGCAGATGTACACCCGGGCGAAGAAGATCCTCGCCTCAGAGTTCATGTATGCCCTCGACAAGGACGAGGACGGCGCCGAGGAATACCTCGACGGCCTCCTGGAGGAGCGGTTCGCCGCCACCGCCTCCGCCTGAGTGAGGGGAAGCAAATCTGAGGTGACGGCCGTCATCGCGGCCGCCGGCTCCGGGGAGCGTCTCGGAGCCGGCGGTCCGAAGGCCTTCGTGCCGCTCGGCGGCCGGCCGATGATCGCCTGGTCGCTGGACGCGTGCCTGGCGAGCGGCTCGGTGGCGGGCGTCGTCGTCGCGGCGCCCGCGGGGTTCGACCACGAGCTGGGGGGCATGGAGCGGGTCGAGGTCGTCGACGGCGGCGCGACCCGGGCGGCGTCCGTCGCCAACGCCCTGGCCCGGGTGGCGACCGAGTACGTCGCCGTCCACGACGCGGCGCGCCCGCTGGTGACCGCGGGGCTCCTCGACGACCTCCGCGCGATCCTGGTCGGCGATCCCGAGGCGGACGGGGTCATCGCGGCGTGCCCGATCGCCGACACCGTCAAGCGGGTCCGCGTCGACTTGCGGGTGGACAGCACCCAAGAGTCGACGCGCATCATCGGTGACACCCTCGATCGCGCCGAGCTGTGGGCGGCGCAGACGCCCCAGGTCTTCCGGACCGCGGCGCTGCGCGCGGCGCTCGAGGTCGACCACGCGGTCCGCGACGCGGCGACCGACGAGGCGATGCTGGTCGAGGCCGCCGGCGGCAGGGTGCTGATCCACGACCCGGGCGTCCCGAACCTCAAGGTGACGACGCCGCTCGACCTCCGGGTGGCCGAGCTGCTGCTCGCCGAGCGCCGTCTCTAGGCTTGTCCCATGCTCACCGATTACCACCTCCACCTCCGTCCCGACGAGGACCACACCACCTTCGGGCGCTTCTTCAACGCCGCCAACGTCGAGCGCTACCGGGCGGCCGCGGACGAGGCCGGGATCGAGGAGCTGGGCGTCGCCGAGCACGTCTACCGCTTCCGCCAGGCGCTCGACCTCTGGCGCCACCAGCTGTGGCTGGAGAACGCTGTCGACGACCTCGACGAGTACTGCGACTTCGTCCGCTCGACCTCGCTGCGACTCGGGATCGAGTGCGACTTCATCCCCGGCGCCGAAGGGCGGACCGCGGCGATGCTGGAGGCGCGCGACTTCGACTACGTCGTCGGCTCGGTCCACTTCGTCGGCGAGGGCGACGCGGCGGTCGACCACGACGGCTTCGACGTCTGGGAGGGGGGCGGCGACGCCGAGGAGATCTGGACCCGGTACTTCGACCACTTCGGCCGCTGCGCCCGCTCCGGCCTCTTCGACATCCTCGCCCATCCGGACCTGGTGAAGGTCTGGGGTCGCGACCGGCGCCCGCTTCCGGAGGGCGACCTGCGGCGCTTCTACGAGCCCGCCGTGGAAGCGATCGTGGCGGGCGGCTCGGCGGTCGAGCTCTCCACCGCGGGCCTCCGCAAGCCGGTCGGGGAGCTCTACCCGGCCCGCGCCTTCGCCGAGCTCGTGGTCGAGGCCGGGGTGCCCTTCGCGCTCTCCTCCGACGCCCACGTGCCCGAGCAGGTCGGCTTCCGCTACGCGGACGCGCTCGCCTTCCTCGAGGAGCTCGGGGTCGAGGAGATCGCCGTCTTCGAGGGGCGCCGGCGGCGGCTCGAGCCGCTCGGCGCGCGGGTCGGCTGAGGGGCGGGATGATCGGGATCGGCTACGACTCCCACCGCTTCGTCGACGGGCGCAGGCTGGTGCTCGGCGGGGTCGAGGTCGACCACCCGCAGGGCCTCGCGGGCCACTCCGACGCCGACGTCCTCACCCACGCGGTGATCGACGCGATCCTCGGGGCCGCCGGCGGCGGGGACATCGGCACGCTCTTCCCGCCCGAGGACGAGGAGTGGCGCGACGCGAGCTCGATCGACCTCCTGCTGACCGCGATCGGGACGATCGCCGGCAGGGTCGTCAACGTCGACGCGACCGTGATCTGCGAGCGGCCGCGCCTCGGGCCCTACAAGGCGCAGATGGAACAGCTGCTGGGCGAGGCGACCGCGGCCCGGGTCACGGTCAAGGCGACCACCAACGAGGGCATGGGCTGGATCGGCCGCGGCGAGGGCGTCGCCTGCATCGCGGTCGCGCAAGTAGAAGACGACTGACCCGAGAGACGACTGACCCCGATCCTGAGGCGGCGTGCGAGGCGCCCCCACGCCGCCTCAGGGGAATAGTCTTCACGATTCGATGTCGAATACGAGGCAAACCGCTATGCGAGGGACCGTCTCCGACTTCCTCTTCGAGGCGCGGGTGCTGCGTCGGGCGGGGATCGTCGCGCCGCTGCGGCCGGACAAGGCCCTGCGGGTCGGCTCGACCTTCCTGCGCTGGGGCGCGTCCCCGGCGACCGGGGTCACGATCGCCGCGATCGAGCACCCCTACGAGATCGCGATCCTCGACGAACGGGGCTCGCTGACCTGGGAGCGACTGCACCGCCGCTCCAACGCCCTCGCCCACTCCTTCGAAGCGCTCGGGATCGGCCCCGGCGACGGGATCGGCGTGATGGCCCGCAACCACCGCGGCTTCCTCGAGGCGACGCTCGCGGCGGCCAAGCTCGGCGCCTCGGCGCTCTACCTCAACACGATGTTCGCCGGGCCGCAGCTGGTCGAGGTGATGCGGCGCGAGGGGCCGAAGGCGCTCGTCTACGACGAGGAGTTCGGCGACCTCCTCGCCGGGGTCGACCCGAGCGTGCGGCGGATCGTCGCCTGGCACGACGGCGCGCCGCCCGCGGGCGCCACCACGCTCGAGCAGCTGATCGCGGTGGGCGACGACTCCGACCTCCTCCCGCCGGAGGGCAAGGCGCGCTTCGTCATCCTCACCTCGGGCACCACCGGCACGCCGAAGGGAGCGCAACGGACCAGCCCGGACGGGCTGATGACCCTCGCCTCGCTGATCGACATGATCCCTTACCGGCGCGGCTCGACAATGATGATCGCGGCACCGCTCTTCCACTCCTGGGGCTTCCTGCACTTCGTGATCGCCCTGCCGACCAGCTCGACGATGGTGCTGCGGCGGCGCTTCGATCCGGAGGAGACGCTGGCGGCGGTCGAACGGACCAACGCCGACGCGCTCACCGTGGTGCCGGTGATGGTCCAGCGGATCCTCGGTCTGCCCGAGGAGGTGCTCGGCCGCTACAAGCTGCCGTCGCTGAAGATCGCCGCGCTCTCGGGCTCGGCGCTGCCGGGCGAGCTGGCGACCCAGTGGATGGACCGCTTCGGCGACAACATCTACAACCTCTACGGCTCGACCGAGGTCTCGATCGCCACCGTCGCCACGCCCGCCGACCTGCGCGCCGCGCCCGGCACCGCGGGGCGGCCGTTGCGTGACACCACCGTCCGCCTCCTCGACGAGGCCGGGAAGGAGGTGCCGCGGGGCGAGGTGGGCCGGATCTTCGTCGGCAACGACATGCGGATGGAGGGCTACACCGGCGGCGGCAACAAAGAGGCGATCGACGGCCTGCTCTCCAGCGGCGACGTCGGCCACTTCGACCCCGACGGGCGCCTCTTCGTCGACGGGCGCGACGACGAGATGATCGTCTCCGGCGGCGAGAACGTCTTCCCGCGCGAGGTCGAGGACCTGCTCGCCGATCTCGACGGGGTCGTCGAGGTGGCGGTCATCGGGGTCGACGACGAGAAGTTCGGCCAGCGGCTCAAAGCGTTCGTGGTGCTGGAGGACGGAGCGTCGGTGACGGCCGAGGAGCTCGGCGCGCACGTGAAGGCGAACCTCGCCTCCTACAAGACGCCGCGCGAGGTCGAGTTCCTCGCCGAGCTGCCGCGGAACGCGACCGGCAAGGTGCTGAAGCGCGAGCTGCGGGCTCGCGAGGCGAGCAGCCGGGACGCCCAGTAGGCTTCCAGCGCATGAGCGAACCGGCGAGGCAGCTGAAAGCGGTCCGCGAGGCGAACCGCGACATGCACGCGGTCGCCGCTCAGGCCTTGGAGTGGGTCAAGGTCTCCGAGGCACGGGTAGCCGCAGCCGAGGGCGCGGCCGACAAGGTGCGCGCGGAGCTCAAGGAGCGGGCGATGAAGACGCTGCGCGAGATGAGCGCGCAGGCGCGCCGGCAGATCGGGGCGGCGAACGAGGCGCAGGCTGCCGCCGAGTCGAAGCTTGCCGCCGCCGAGGCGGGGCGCGACCGGGCCGAGAGGTCTTTCGAGGAGCTGCGCCGCACCTCGCAGGCGGAGCGTGAGCGGACGCTCGCGAAGGCCGCCGAGGCGGATGCCGACGCCACCGCGAGGGTCGCGGCGGCGGAGGCGCAGGCGAAGCAGGACGTCGACGACGCGAAGGCGAGCGTGCGCACCGAGATCGACCGGCGGGTCGAGGAGGCGCGGCAGCGGATCCAGATCGAGGCCGACAAACGGATCGCCGAAGCCGAGCAGCGCGCCGCCGAATCGGAGGCCGCCGCCGAAGCTGCCCACGAGACGGCGATCCGGCTCGAGACCGAGATCGAGAAGCGGGTCATGGAGGGGACGGAGGAGGTCCGCCGCGAAGCTGCCGAGAGTGTTCGCAGGCTGGTCGAGAAGGTCGAGCGCGAAGCCGAGGATACCGCCCGCGCCCGCGCCGAGGAGCAGCTGCAGGCGGAGTCCGACCGGATCAAGCTGCAGGCCCAGCGGCGCGAGGAGCGCGCCCGGGCGGCGACCGAGGAAGAGATCCGCGCCAGCGTCAACAAGGCGCGACGAGAGGTGCAGGCGGCTGCCGAGGACGGCGGCCCGACCTGGCTCCGCGACAGCGACCAGAAACCGAAGTCGCCCGCCGGCTACCGGACCTACTAGCGGTACGGCGCGGCGTCGGCGGCGCCCGGCCGGTTAACCTCGCCCGCACGATGCGAGAGGTGCGGATCAGGGACACGCTGAGCGGGGCCGTGCAGACGCTCGACCCCGACCACGAGGTCGGCATCTATGCCTGCGGCCCGACCGTCTACAGCCGCATCCACATCGGCAACGCGCGCCCGTTCGTCATTTTCTCGCTGTTCGCGCGCTTCCTACGCTCGGAGGGCTACAAGGCCCGCCTGGTGATCAACGTCACCGACATCAACGACAAGATCTACGCGGCGGCGGCGCGGGCCGGGGAGGGCTCGGCGGCGTTCGCGGCGGCGATGACCGCGGCCTACATCCACGACACCGACCGGCTGGGACTCGGGCGGCCCGACGCCGAGCCGAAGGCGACCGAGACGATCGACGGGATCGTCGCGCTGATCGCCGAGCTGATCGCGGGCGGCCACGCCTACGAGTCGGGCGGCGACGTCTACTTCCGCGTCCGCAGCTTCCCCGGCTACGGCAAGCTCTCCAACCGGCGCCCCGAGGACATGGACCAGGGCGAGGAGGCAGGCGCCGCCGGCCTCAAGGAGGAGCGGCTCGACTTCGCCCTCTGGAAGGCGACCAAGGAAGGCGAGGACACGAGTTGGGACTCCCCCTGGGGACCCGGCCGCCCGGCCTGGCACATCGAGTGCTCGGTGATGGCCGAGCGGGAGCTGGGCGCCTCCTTCGCCGTCCACGGCGGCGGCTCCGACCTCGTCTTCCCCCACCACGAGAACGAGATCGCCCAGTCCGAGTCGGCCGGGCGGCCCTTCGCGCACGTCTGGATGCACAACGGGATGGTCGACGCGGCGGGGGAGAAGATGTCGAAATCGGAGGGCAACATCTTCCAGTTGAGCGAGGCGCTCGACCGGTATGGGCGGGAGGCTGTCGTTGCTTATCTGATTTCGGGGCACTACCGGCAGCCGTTGGCGTTTGGGGGGCGGCAGATGGAGGAAGCTGT
Organism: Actinomycetota bacterium; assembly: GCA_018268675.1. Lineage (GTDB taxonomy): Bacteria > Actinomycetota > Thermoleophilia > Solirubrobacterales > 70-9 > VAYN01. The sequence continues at coordinate 63,339 of JAFDWB010000064.1, read as the reverse complement.
CGCCCGGGTCGAGCGGCTTCGCAATTTCTTCCGAGGGCAGGCGGGGGCGTCCTCCGGGGGAGACCCGGCGGAACAACAGCGGGGAGGTTCCGGCGGGTCTCCCCCGGAGTCGCGCTTCGAGGCGTTCCGGGAGGCTCTTGCCGATGACTTCAACACCCCCCGGGCGATGGCGGAGGTCTTCGAGCTGGTCGGGGAAGCGAATCGGGATGAAGTTCCGGGGGCTGCCCGAGCCGTGGCCGAGATGCTCGACCTCGTCGGGCTTCGTTCGCTCGCCGAGGACCAGGGTGCGGCCGATTCCGAGGCTGAGCAGTTGCTCCAGGAGCGTGAGGACGCTCGGGCAGCCAAAGACTTCTCCCGGGCGGACGAGATTCGGGATCGGCTCGCCGCTCTGGGCTGGGAGGTCAGGGACTCGGCTGACGGTCCCCGGCTAGTCCGGCGCTGATGGCTTCGCAGGTCATCTACGGGGTGCAGCCGGTCCAGGAGGCGGAACGGGGGCGGCGGCGGGTGCGGAAAGTCTGGCGGGCGCCGGAGACATCGGCGGCGGAGCTGGAGCGGCTGTGTGGGTCGCCGGACCACCAAGGTGTGGTGGCGGAGGTCGATCCGTATCCCTACGGCGACGCGGAGGGGATGCTGCGGAGGCCGGACGCGCTGATCGTCGCGCTCGACCAAGTGCAGGACCCACGGAATCTCGGCGCGGTCTGCCGCTCGGCGGAGTCGGCCGGGGTCGCTGGGGTGGTGATCCCGGAGCGGCGGGCGGCGATGGTCACGCCGGTCGTCTGTAAGACCTCGGCGGGGGCGGTCGAGCACCTCGAGGTCGCCCACGTGCGGAACCTGGCCGACTGGCTGGAGGAGGCGAAGGAGGCGGGCTTCTGGATCTGGGGCGCCGACGCCGACGGGACGCAGCCGCCCTGGGGCGTCGACCTCACCGGGCCGACGGTGATCGTGCTCGGCGGGGAGGGGAAAGGGCTTCGACCGCGGGTCGCTTCGAGCTGCGACGGGCTCGTCGCCTTGCCGCGACTGGGCCGGATCGAGTCCCTGAACGTCTCCGCCGCCGCCACCGCGCTCCTCTTCGAGTCGGTCCGCCAGCGCTCCTGACCCCCACGGCGAGTTCCTGCAAATGCAACGGCGTTTGCAAAAAGTCGCAATTTGGGGTTGACAGAACTCCGCGGGCGCGTAAACTGCCGCCTCAATAAAGGGTGAACCTCAGCTTGAGTCTGAGGAGAAGCCCACCGGATAAGAGGCGCCTCGGGGGAGGTAAGTGGCGTCACGACCCTTCAGCAAGGAGAAGGATCTGTGGCACTATCGACGCCTAAGCAGGAATTTCGGCCGACTTCGTCGCGCCGTGGCAGCGCGCTGGCCGCGCGATCTAACCCTCAAGCTGAGCTTGATGATCACTATCTCGTCGCCCTCGCCAAGGACGGCAGGACCGACGCCTACGACGCGATCGTCCGCAGATACCGCGGTTTCGTCCGTCTGAAGGCCTCCTCCTACTTCCTCCTCGGCGGCGAGTCCGACGACCTGATCCAGGAGGGGCTGCTCGGCCTCTACAAGGCGATCCGCGACTACCGCTCCGACCGCGAGTCGAGCTTCCGCAACTTCGCCGAGCTCTGCATCACGCGCCAGATCATCACCGCGGTGAAGACCGCGACCCGCAACAAGCACACGCCGCTGAACCAGTACGTCTCGTTCAGCCAGACCCCGGCTGCGAGCGGCGAGTCGGAAACGACGCTGGACGAGATCCTGCCCGGGCCGAGCGTCCACGACCCGGTCAACCAGGTGATCGCGACCGAAGAGCTGGAGAGCCTCGTGTCGTGCCTGTCCGGGGTCTCGGGGGTGCTGTCGGACCTGGAGAGCCGCGTGCTGTCGCTCTATCTCGACGGCCACTCCTACGAACAGATCGCCGAGCGCCTCGAGTGCGACACGAAGACCGTCGACAACGCCCTGCAGCGGGTGAAGCGCAAGGTCGGCGCCCACCTCGCCTCGCGGGAGGTCGCGGTCTAGCCGGGCTGGTCGCCGCGCTCGAGGTCGGCGAGCACGTACTCGAGCAGCTCGCGCCCGTGGTCCGAGGCGACGGCAACGTCGTCGGCCTTGACTCGGACCCGGTGCAGCGACTGCATCCGCAGGACGTCACCGTCGGCCCGGTGGTTGGGGAAGATCCCCGCGTAGGAGACGCGCAGGCGCTCGAGGTGGTCGGCGAGGAGGGCGGTCGCCGGCGTGTCGAGAGGCAGGTCGACGTAGAGCGCGTCGAGGCCGTCGTCGAACAGGCGCCGGCGCTCGGCGGCCAGCACCTCCTCGAGGTCGGCGCCGGGCACCGTCACCGTCAGCAGCGCAAGGTTGTGATCGGCGTCGATCTCGGTGTGGATCTCACTGCGCTCCGCCGGCTCGAAGTCGGCGGGTGGCTGGGCGAGCGTCCCGCGCAGCTCGCACAGCGCGAGGGTCTGCCCGACGATCTCGTGATGGCGCTCGGGCGCGTAGACGCGCCGCTCGTGGCCGTCGTTCAGCTTCGTGTAGAGCAGCGCCGCCGACTCGCGCCGCCGCGGCCCCTCCGCCGCGTCGTTCTCGACCGAGGCCGGGATCCAGCCGAGCAGGAAGCCCGTCTCGTGCGCCCCCAGCTCGATGTTCGCCTTCTGGCTGTAGGGATGCGCGGCGGTCGCCTCGCTGTACATCCCGGCGAGCCCCCGTTCCTGCCCCCAGTCCATCAGCGTCCGCTTCGTGCGCGTGAACAGGTGCTGCCCCCGTGCCGCCGCCAGCGTCACCGCCTGCCCCGAGTGGCCCACCGCATCCCCCGCCGCCGCCAGGCTCATCCCCTCGTGGCAGAGCAGTTCCCCCGCCTCCGTCTCCGCCACGCAAGACACATAGCGCCCGTCCCCGAGCCGGGCGCAGACCTCCGCCGGGTCGTAAACCCACCGCACGTCGTAGGTCGTCCCGTAAGCTGCTTCTATCGCCGCGGTCAGGACGCCACCCTCATCCGGGGCGAGGAACCGAAACGTGACATCCATCTAGCCATCATCGGCCCCACGCCCGCCTAGCTCAACCTGGGAGAGCACCTGATTTGTAATCAGGAGGTTGCCGGTTCGATCCCGGCGGCGGGCTTATCGGCGGCAGGACGCCGTCAGGCGCTCAGGGCCGGCGTCAGCTCCCGAGCCGACACCTCGCTCGCCACCGGCAGCGTGATGTGCAGGCCGCCGCCCTCTTCCAGCAGATGCTTAGGGCGGACCAGCGTGATCCCGACCAGCCTGCCCTCGGCGTCGAAGCGAAGCGCGTGACCCTCGGGCGTCTCGTCGAAGTCGACCGCGGTAGAGGGGTCGCCCACGTGCAGATAGAGCACGTCGGCGCCAGCGTCGTACTCGACGCGATCAAAAGTGATGTCGGCGATCGTCACGCTCATGGCTTCCTTCGTCGTCCGAATGCAGTGATGATACGCCCACTGCCCGCCCGGTCGAAGACGACGACCACCTTGAGCCAGCGGCTCGGCCCCGCCTCCGCCAGGTAGAACCAATCTTCGTCGGGCGCCCGGCCCGCAAGCACCTCGCTCGGCGACTCCACCGCGCGCACGATGTCCGCCTGGTTGTCCCGCAGCTCGGGGTGGCCGCTGATGATGTGCTCCCATCGCTCCGCCTCCAGCGACACGCTCCGGCCCCGCGGGTCCCGCATCGCGCGCGCCTCGGTCATATTCTGGCCGTCCTCTCCGTCGCAGAAATCGCGTCCCGGGATCAGCCTACTCTCACCTATTCGCTCTCTTAGTCCTCGTGGACCTCAGCGACTGACACCTTGAACCGGTAAGCGCGCAATCTGCGAGCCGCGGCCCGCAGATTCACGAGACTGAAGAACGGGAGGGTCAGGGGCGTGTCGCGGGTGCTCCGAGTTATCACGGCAAAGGTGACCTCAAAGTACGGGCCTTCGCGCGAAACTCGTCATCGAGGAGAAGGCGCTCGGCGCTGTTCGTGCCCTGTGCGAAAAGGTGGCTGAGGTGGAGGAACTCCCGCGGAGCTTGAAGTGGACGAAGCGACCCTCGTCGGTCAGGAGGTCACAGAGCTCCATCTTGCCGGGGCCTCCGTCATAGACCAACTTCCTGTCGAGGCAGAGTGCACCGAGGGCGATAGCGGCTTTCTGATTGTAGGCGTCCTCGCTCGTTTCCAGATCGGCGCTCGGTAGGTCTTCGTATTGGTTCAGCTCGCGGACCTCCCGCTCGATCTTGTCACGATAGGAGCGGTCGACCCGAAACCAGGCACCGCCGGAGAGCACGTAGAGATATTCGTCGAGCTCGACCTGGTAGACGATGCAGCGATATATCGGCCAGCTCTCGCCGGGGCCGCCGTCGGTTGCCCTCACCGCGATCAGGTGGTCGCGCTTCAGGTCCTCGAAAGTTGGGTCCTCGGTGCGCGCGTCGAGATAGACACTAATTCGGGGGTCTTGCGTCTTCTCGGCGTCATCGCCGCCGGTGCGGTAACGAAAACCATCCACGTCGAGCCAATCGAGCACCTCGGGAGCGGCAAGGTGGACATCGTCTATCTCCCTGCCCGCCAGCACGTCTAGCAGCCTCGCGTCGAGCTCCTCTTTCACCGACTGGCTCTTCACCGGCCGTAGGTAGTCGACAAAATCGAAGTTCTCCTTGTAAGTCTCGCTTGCGTAGGCCTTGAGCAGTCGTGCGCCGAGCTTGGGCAAGTCGGGAACCTGCTCGCGGGTCACTATCCCTAGGCTGTCGGCACCAGTCAGCCGATGCGCAAGCGTTTGATCGCTTGGCGTTCCGGTGACTGCGCGCAGCAGGTCTCGGCTCGGGTCAAGTTCGAAGGTGGTGAGGGGCGAATCGCGACTGACGTCGCGCCTGGTATGAACGGTCGTCTCGTCGATCGTCTTCGCGTCGACGCTCTTCAACTGATCGGGCGCGACCGTGTTCAGGACTACCTTCAATCCGAAATCCTGCTCGAAGGCATCGGATTCGAGCAGGTGGCGGCCCTGACCCCAGGTGACTGCGAAGAGCCGGCCTTCGGCCTCGGAGACCAGGACTGCGGAAGCCGACGCCGTTGCCAAGGCTGATTTTAGGTCGACGGTCGTGTGGGGATCGAGGAAGCGGGTCCAGTCGGGTGGGTGGGGAGGGGAGGAGGCGGTGAAGAGGGAGTCCTCGTCTTTGTTGAGCAAGGCGATCCGATGCCCGGCGACACCGCCTGGGTCGTGGAGTATGTCCGCGCGCCCCAGGTCGGCTTTCAACAGGGAGATCGTCAGCTTCTCGAGGCGGGGTTGCTTCGCCATGTCTCAACCTCGCGGCGGGAACCGATCGTTGCCGTAGCTGTTGCGTTCGGCGAAGGTGCCGTCGAGGCGGTGGATCACATGCTCGGTGCGGCGGGAGATCGCCTCGCGGCGACCCGCTGCGACCGCCTCCTCTTTGGTGGCGTGGGACGAGAGCGTGCCGTCTCCCTCGATCTCGTTAACCCATATTCCACTCTTGTGGACCGTGTGGACCCATCCCCTTGCCATCAGTATTCCTCCTCTGTTTCTGTGCGGGTGTGCTACCAGACGGAAAGGCGCAGACGCCCGTCGCTACCGAGCGCACAGGTGTAGCCGTATCGGTGGTAGTAAGACTGGTAGGTCTTGGTGCAGAACTCACCGTCGTGGAGACATTTCACGCCGTCGGGGAGCACCGCCCGGGTGTAGCCGGACGAGCAGGACTTCGAGGTCTGGATGACAGAGGTAAGCGGATGGCGCGGTCCCGAGGCCGACGCGCCGTTCACCAGGCCGACGGCGCCGATGGCTGCGACGACCAACACGGACGTGACACGTTTGCGAATCACTTGGCTCCTCCCGAGCGGTGGACTGGAGGCGTGAGGCTATGTGTCCCAAAGTGCGCAGATCAATACCGAAAAGTAGAAAGAATTTGCGTAAACATGCGGGTTCGTGGGTGCTTGGCACGACCTTGCACCGGTGGCGACCTGGATGCGCTTTCCGCGCGGAGCGGCTCTAGGGTGCGAGTCCGACGATGAGCGAACAGGCGACGACCGAAGCGAGCGGGTTCGAGCAGCGCCGCTATGTGCCGCCGGCTGACTCGGTCGAGGTGGTGCTGGTCCGTCACGGGGCCTCGGAGGCGGCGTTGCCGGGCAAGCGCTTTCCGTTGATCGCCGGGCAGGGGGACCCGGCGCTGTCGGCGGTCGGGAAGGCGCAGGCGCGGTCGGTCGCGGACGAGCTCGGGGACGAGGTGTTCTCCGGGATGTTCGTCTCCAATCTGCGGCGGACGCAGGAAACGGCGCGGCCGCTGGCCGAGGGTGCCGGACTCGAGGCGGTGGTGCTGCCCGATCTGCGGGAGGTCTTCCTGGGTGGGCTCGAGGGTGGCGAGTACCGGATCAAGGTCGCCGAAGGCGATCCGCTGGTCGCCGAGATCGCGGCGCGCGAACGGTGGGATGTGATCCCGGGGGCCGAGGCGCCGGAGGAGTTCGAGGGGAGGCTCCGGAGGGCGATCGAGACGATCGTCGAGGCAGTCCCGGCGGGGACCGTCGCCGTGGCCTTCGCGCACGGCGCCGTGATCGGCGCGCTCTGCGCGATGGCCACCGCGAGTCGGCCGTTTGCCTTCATCCACGCCGACAACGGCTCCATCTCCCGCCTCGTGGTCCACGAAGATGGCCGCTGGCTGCTGCGCAGCTTCAACGAGACCCGCCATCTGGACACCCCGACCGGGCCCGTCGGCTGAGCCGAAGGCCGCGGGCGCGTCAGCCGCAGGGCGTCGTCAGCTTCGTCGCTTCGGTGGGGACGAAGTCGGCCTGTTTGGGCACGTGGGCGATGATCTCGGTGTAGTAGCGGACGCCCTTGCAGGTGCGGGGGACGGAGGCGGTGACGCTGCCGGAGAAGGTGTTGACCAGGCCGGAGGCGGGGTGCTCGGCGACGGTGCCGAAAGCGGTCGCCTTGGATTCGCCCCAGCCGTGCCATTCGAGGTTCTTGGCGGTGAGATTGCCGTCGCCGCCGAAGGCGTAGATGGGGGGTTTGACCGAGTGGTGGGTGCCGCTGACGTCGGGGAGGAAGGTCTGGCCGGATTGGGGACTGGCCTTGCGCATCACGGTCCTCTGGGTGCTCGTCGCGCTGCTGCCGCCACCGCAGGAGGAGAGGGCCACCGCGAGCGCGAGCGCCGCGAGCAGGCCGGGGAGGAGCCGTCTCGGCATCGTCCAGACACTAGGGGACGCCTCCGCGCGGAGGCGAGGCGGGGGCGCGGGCGGGTGGTCTCGTTCAGTTCGGGGGCCGGCTCGCCGCGGTGTGCGTCACTTGCCGCATACGCAAGAAGCGCACACGGGAAGGCGGCTATTTGACGAGGCGCGCCTTCTCGGCGGCGAACTCCTCGTCGGTGAGGACGCCTTTTTCGTGCAGGGTGGCGAGGCGTTCGAGGCTCGAGAGGCGGGCGTCTTCTTCGCGCATCGCCTGGGCCGGGTTCTCCCGACCGCGCCCCCGTCCGCTCGGGCGCCGCACGTCCGGGATCCCCAGGGTCCGGCTCGGTCGTTTGACGTCGGGCCGCTTGACCTCGGGGAGTTTGAGTTTCGAGGCGCGCTCGCCGAGGTTCGCGTCCGACACCGCGGTCGCGATCCGTTTGCGGGTCGGCGCGACGACGTCGTCGAAGGTAAGGCCGGGAAACTCCTCCGCGGTCTGTTTGCTCAGCTCGTGGAGGCCGAACGCGGCCATGCCGCCGATCACGACGACGGTGAGGAAGGTTCGCAGCCCCACCCCCGAGGCGGTCAGCAGATAGATCGCGAGGATCAGCACCAGGCCGCCGTAGCAGTAGGGGAGATAGCGGCTCAGCGCCGGGGCGATCACCCGCCGCGTCCCGCGCGCCGCCCCGGTCGGCGAGGAGAGCCAGCCGGCCGCGGCGAAGAGGACGCCGACGATGATCACCGTCGTCGCGATCGAGACCATCAGCGAGGTGCCGATCGACCAGGCCGCTTCGGCCGCCGGCTTCACGTTCTGCTGTTCCACCAGTTGGCCGACGACGACGCCGCCCGCGACGTGGCGCAGCACCACCACCAGAAGCCCGGCGACGATCAGCGCCACGCCGCTGAACAGCACCGTCACCCAGCGGCCGTCCTGGGTCAGGTAGATCGCCAGCCCGAAGACGAGGAAGGTGATGATCGAGAGCAGCAGCGCCAGACCCTTGATCGCGACGACGACGTCCTGCGCCGTCTTCAGCTGTTCGGACTTCAGGATCGTGATCTGACCGGCGTCCGGCGGCAGCTTTTCGGCCAGGTTCTTGGCCAGCCCGATCTGCCCGGCGAGGTTGGTCAGCATGCTCCCCAGGTTGAGCTTGACTTCGCCGTTCGCCGTGCTCACCGCTTCTTTCTTGTTTTCCAGCACCGCCATCAGCTGGTCGTGGGCGGTCCGGTTCGCGGTTTCCCAGAGGTTCTGGGCGGTCCCGGTTTCGAGGACTTTTTCCGCCCCCGTCCCGGCCACCTGGCGCAGCCCGCCCGCCGCGGGCCCGGCCAGTTCCTTCGTTTCGCCGGGCAGGATGTCTTCCAGTTCCTTTTCGACGTCGACGTTTTCGTAGAGCTGTTCGACCAGGTAATCCGCCACCGCGGTGCGGATTTCCGAGTTCTGGATCAGCTGGCCCGAGGTGTTGACCCACTCCCCGGTATCGAGGGCCTGGCGCTCGACCCAGATCGCGAAGACGCTGAGGAACGCGAGCAGGCTGCCGAGCACGAGAAGCCCTCTGACAGTCCTCCGGCGCCAGGGCTTCATCGGGCGGATGGTATACGTGCCTGATGAAGCTCGAAGGCATCCACCACATCACCGCGATCACCGCGGACGCGCAACGCAACGTCGACTTCTACACCGGGGTGCTGGGGCTGCGCCTGGTGAAGAAAACCGTCAACCAGGACAGCCCGACCGTCTACCACCTGTTCTTCGCCGACGAGGAGGGCGATCCGGGCGCCGATCTGACCTTCTTCGAGTACCCCGGTGCGGCGCCCGGCCGGGCGGGGGCGGGGATGGTGCACCGGATCGTCTGGCGGGTCGCGTCGCCAGAGGCGCTCGACTTCTGGGACGGGCGGCTGGGCGCGCTCGGGATCGAGAGCCGGCGCGAGGGCGAGGGCCTGCGCTTCGCCGACCCCGAGGGGCTCGATCACGAGCTCCTCGCCGCCGACGTCCCCGACGCGCCGCTGATCGCCGACCACCCGGAGATCCCGCCGGAGCTGGCGCTGCAGGGCTTCCACGCGGTCCGCGCCTACGCCGCGGCGCCCGCGGCAAGCGCCGCCCTCCTGGAGGCGCTCGAGTTCGAGCCCACCGAGTCGGGCTGGGAGGCGCGCGGCCCCGAGCGCGGTGGCCTCTACATATATGACCCGCCCCCGGCGGAGCGGGGAATCCAGGGCGCCGGCTCGGTCCACCACGTCGCCTGGGCCTCGATCCCCGACGAGCACATGGCCTGGCGCGACCGGGCGATCGCCGCCGGTGCCCGGCCGACCCCCGAGATCGACCGCTTCTACTTCAAGTCGGTCTACTTCCGCGAGCCCAGCGGGGTGCTCTTCGAGGTCGCCACGATCGGGCCCGGGTTCACCGTCGACGAGCCGCTCGAGCACCTCGGCGAGAAGCTCTCCCTGCCGCCGGCCTTCGAGCATCTGCGCGAGGAGGTCGAGACGAACCTCCGCCCGGTCGTCAACCCGCGCGCGGCCCAGCGTTGAGCGGGCGTAACCGGCCGGGGGGAGCCGTGTAGCGGACAGCGTGATCTCCGAGGAGCGCCTCGCGGCGCTGCATGCCTACACCCGCAAGCACAGCGTCAACTGGCCGCTCTACGTGGTCATCCGGCTGGCCTTCATCCCCTTCTTCCTCGTCTACTTCCGGCTCTCCCGCACCGGCCGCAAATACGCCCGCAACGTCGACGGCGGCCTGATCGTCGCCGCCAACCACCGCAGCTTCCTCGACCCCTTCGTGGTCGGCGCCTGCCTGCCGTTCCGGCGGCCGATGAACTACGTCGCCAAGGTGGAGCTCTTCCGGCACCCGGTCCAGGCCTGGTTCCTCTCGCGGCTCGGCGCCTTCCCGATCCGCCGCGGGGAATCCGACGCCGACTCGATGGAGACGGCTCGCATCGTGGTCGAACGGGGCGGGACTCTCTGCATCTTCCCGGAGGGGACGCGGATCCGCAGCGGCAGCCTCGCCAACCCGAAGCGCGGGGTCGGGCGCCTGGCCTTGCAGACGGGGGCGCCGGTCCTGCCCGCGGCGGTGATCGGCACCGAAGCGGTGCGTCGCGGCTGGCGCATCCGGCCGCGCAAGGTGAAGGTGCGTTGCGGCAAGGCGATGACGTTCCCGCGCGCCGAGGAGCCCTCCCAGCAGCTGGCCGAGAACGTCACCACACGGATCTGGCCCAACGTCCTCCTGCAGTGGGAAGACCTGGGCGGGCTGCCGCCGATGCGGCGCGCGGCCGTGATCGGCGCCGGCAGCTGGGGGACGGCGGTGGCGGTGCTGCTGGCGCGCGGGGGGCTCGAGGTGCAGCTCGGGGCGCGTACCGCGAGCGGCGCCGCGGAGCTGATCGAGGACGGCGAGAACCGCCGCTACCTGCCCGGGGTGGCGCTGCCGGAGTCGATCGACGTGCGGCCGGCGAGCGCGATCGAGCTGACCGGCCTCGACCTGATCGTCCTCGCGATCCCGTCCAAATCGCTGCCCGCCGCGGTCGGGGCGATCGCCGATCGAGCCGGGGCACGCTCCTCGATCCTGCTGCTGACCAAGGGCCTGGTCGCGCCGCAGGGCCAGCTGCCTTCCGAGTACGTCGGCGAACGGGTGCGGGCGCGGGCGCTCGCCTCGCTCGGCGGACCCGCCCACGCGGCGGAGGCGGTCTCCGGCTCGGCGGCGCTGGTGCTCGGCTCGGCCGACCCGGACCTGCGCGCCCAGCTCGGCGAGGTCTTCAACCGTGCCGGGCTGGTCTGCGAGCGCTCCGCCGACGTGGTCGGGGTGGAGATGGCGGGCGCCGCGAAGAACGCCGCCGCGCTGGCGGCCGCGGCCGCCGAGCCGCACGGGCTGAACGCGGCGGGGATCGCGGTGGCCGAGATCTGGCGCGAGTGCATCGCCTGCGGGGTCGCCCACGGCGCCGACCCGGAGACCTTTTCCGGACTTGCCGGGGTCGGCGACCTGACCGCCTCGATGCTGGCGCCGAACGGGCGCAATCGGCGCGCGGGCGAGCTGCTCGGCGCGGGCACGCCGGCGGAGGAGATCCCGGCGATCATCGGCCAGGCCTCCGAGGGCCTCGACACGACGCCGCTGCTGGCCGACGCGGTCGCCGCCTCCGGGGTCGGTGGCGAGGCGCTGGAGGGCCTGGCGAGGCTGATCCGCGGCGAAGTCGCCTGCGAGGACTGGGTGGCCGGTCTGCGCAGCGCGGAGCGGGCGAGGCAGGCGGCATGAGGTGGGCGGCGGCCGGGCCTCTAGGGTGGGGCGGTGAGCGGCCCCGAGGAGAACGTCGAGCCGGCCGAACTGGCGCCGGCGAAGAAGGCGGAGCTCGACCGCGCCTTCGAGGAGTTCTACCGGGCCCACCTGCGCGACGTCTATTCGTACGCCTATTACCGGGTGGGGAACCACCACGACGCGGAGGACCTCACCGAGCAGGCCTTCCTGCAGGCCTACCGGCACTTCGACCGGGCGCGGCGCGAGTCCGACGGGCGGCCGCTGCGGCCGTGGCTGATCCGCATCGCCCACAACCTGGCGTCGAACTACTACCGCGACCGCTCGCGCCGGCCGCAGACGCCGTTGGAGAGCGCCGACCCGATCGCGGCCCGGCACGACACCGAGGATCTGGTCGCGGGGCGCGAGGAGCTGCGGCAGGTGATGGCCAACCTCGACGCGCTCTCCGACGACCGCCGCGAGGCGCTGATCATGCGCTTCGCGCTCGGCATGGACAACCGCGAGATCGCGCGGGCGCTCGGTCGGTCCGACGGCGCGACCAAGGTCCTGATCCACAGGGCGATCAAACAGCTGCAGGAGGAGATGGGCGATGACGCCGGGTGAAGGGGGAGAGGCGACGACCTGGGACGTGGAGGCCCTGCTCGGCGACGTACTGCGGCCGATCGAGCCGCCGGAGCGCCTCTCGGGGCGGATCGAGGACACCTTCACGGCGCTCTCCGCGGCGGCGGCGACCGAGCTCTCCGATTGGGCCGAGGAGCTTTCCGAGTCCGAGCTGCGGGCGCTCCGCGATCCCCGCAACTGGGTGCGGCCGGTGGTCGCGGTCGGCGTCGGTGGGGTGGCGACGGGGGCGCTCGTGCTGTTCGAGCTGCGCCGCCGCGGCAAGCAGGAGGCCGGCGGCCTGAAGGGGCTCGCGCAAGGGGTGCGCGGGCGGACGCCGTTCTAGGGGCTTCCGGGCGAAGCGTGGAGAAGCGTCGAGGGCTTGCGGCCGTCCGAGGTGCCCCGCGCGCCTCATGGGGGTCCGGGCAGGCTGTGACCCCCATGAGGCGCCCGGGTCGGGAGGGGTGCGTGGGGAAGCCGGCACAGGTCGTGACGAAGATGCCGGGGACGTCACACCTCCCGGCCCTCGGGAGGCCGATACCAGGCCCCTGGGACGCTGCTCCGCACATTGGGGAGCCCTGAGCGCCCCAATATTCGACGCGTCTTTCTGACCAACGAGGAAGCCGGGAGGAAGGGTGACGTTCCCGGCATCTTCGTCACGATCCCTCTCCCCACGGACCCGGCCGTCTCGTCCACGGCCACAGCCCGCCCGGGTCGTGGACGAGACGGCCCGTCCCTTTTCCCTGGGCGTCAGCCGGCAAGCCTTCCATCCCCCCCACGAACCACGAAACTTCGTTCAGGGGCCGATCTCACCGACCCCGCCGACGGCCGGGTCCGCTTCCTCTCGCGGGGTGCCGGCGGCGGCCAGCAGGCCGAGGATCCCCAGAGTGAGACAGAGGGCTTCGTCGGCGCCCGAGGCCGGAAGGTGGCCGAGGATCGCGGCGGTGGGGGCGAGGGTCAGGCCCCAGATGCCGAGGAGGGTGAAGAGGAGACCGGCGGCGAGGGCGTAGGCGCGGGAGGCGGTCCCCGCGAGCAGGAGGCCGAGGGCGCCGACGAGGACCCAGAGCAGGTTGCTCCAACCGTTGGTGCGGAGGGCGCCGAGGGTGTGGTCGACGGTACCGGGGGAGCCGAACGAGGAGCCGTAGAAGAAGCCCGCGATGCCGAGGATGACGAGCAGCGCACCCGCCGCCGCTGCGTAGAGGCGGGCGGGGCTCATGGGCTCCATAGGTGACGATTGTAGGCTCCGCTGCCGTGCCCCAGACCTGTTACCGCCATCCGAACCGCGAGACCGGCGTCTCCTGCTCCTCCTGCGGGCGGCCGATCTGCCCTGAGTGCATGACCCCGACCCCGGTCGGCATGCGCTGCCCGGAGTGCATGAACCAGCGCACCCGCGTGGTCCGCAACCCGACCGGGACGCCGGCGGCGCTCTCGCTCGGCGGTTTCCCGGCGACGACGATCCTGATCGCGATCAACGTGATCGTCTACCTGATCGAGATCGCCCACGGCGGCGGCGGCACCGGGATCACCAGTCGCGACATCTACGAAATGGGCGGTCTGTGGGGGCCGGCGGTGAGCGAAGGCGGCGAGTGGTGGCGGGTCGTCACCGCGGGCTTCGTCCACGTGAGCATCATCCACATCGGCTTCAACATGTACCTGCTGTTCATCCTCGGGCGGCTGCTCGAGCCCTCGATCGGGACGCCGCGCTTCACCGTCCTCTACTTCGCCTCGCTGCTGGCGGGGTCGTTCGTCGCCCTGTGGCTCGAACCGAACACGCTGAGCGCCGGCGCCTCGGGGGCGATCTTCGGGGTCCTCGGCGCGACCTTCGTGATCGCCCGGGGACGGAGGTTGGACGCGATCGCCGGCCAGATCGGCATCCTCATCCTGATCAACCTCGTCTTCACCTTCGCCGACGGCGCGATCAGCATCGGCGCCCACGTCGGCGGCCTGGTCTGCGGCGTCCTCTGCGGCCTCCTCATCGTCGCCGGCGAGAAAGGCCGCTACGGCCGCAACCTCGATCGCAACAGCCGCCTCGCGATCGAGCTCGCGGCGATGGCCGCCCTCGGCATCCTCAGCTTCGTCCTCGCCCTGGCCGTCGCCTGAGCGGGGAGCGGCGGACTACGCCTCGGCCGTACGGGGCGCCGGGCTGCGGAGGCGCGTGAACGGCGTGTTCCCCGGGGCGTCCATCAGGTCGGGGTGGAGGAGGTGGCCGACCAGCTCGACGCCGTCGATCAGGCGTGGACCGGGATCGCGGAAGGCGGCCTGGGCGGCGACGGCGTAGACGCGGGCGGCGCCGAGGCTCTCGATGTGCTCCCAGACCTCCATCGCCTGGGCCTGGACATCCTCCAGGTAGCCGTCGACCATGATGATCACGACATCGGGGCGGAGGCCGGCAAGCTCGCCCCAGGCAACCTCGGCGGGCGCCAGGCCGGGGTCCCCGGCGACGTCCTCGCCGCCCGCGATCGCGATCATCTCCGGCACCCAGAAGCCCGCCACGCGGACCGGCTCGATCAGGCGCTCGATCGCGATCACCCGCGGCACCGTGGCGCCCGCCACCGCCGCGCGCACGGTCGCCAGCCGCCCCTCGAGTTCCCCGCGCAGTTCGTGGGCCTCCTGGCCGGTGCCGGTCGTCTCGCCTAGGCGGACCACCTCTTCGAGCATCTCGCTGAGCGTCGCGACCTTCATCCTCGGCTTCGCAATATGCCGGCTCGGCGGGAATCCGCGGACAAGCCGGCTATATTGGGAAAGCCGCATGGCCGAGGACGCTCCAGCCCGAACTACCGGGTCACATCGCCGATGAGCGTCCTCCTGCTCGTCCTTCTGCTGCTGTTGATCGCGGTCAACGGCTTCTTCGTCGCGGCCGAGTTCGCGGTCGTGCGCTCGCGCCGCGCGCGCCTCGAGCAGATGCGCCACGAACGCGTGCGGGGCGCCGGCCGGGCGCTCGACCAGCTCGACCGCGTCGACGAGTTCGTCGCCACGAGCCAGGTCGGGATCACGCTCGCCTCGCTCGGCATCGGCTTCCTCGGCGAGCCCGCGATCGCCGTCCTGTTGAAGCCCCTCTTCACCGGCTTCGCCAGCGAAGCGATCGCGCTTGCGATCTCGATCGCGCTCGCCTTCGTCATCGTCACCTTCCTGCACGTGATCCTCGGCGAGCAGTCGCCGAAGATGGTCGCGATCGGCATCCCCGAGAAGGTCCTGATCCGGGTCACCGGGCCGCTGATCTTCCTCGGCCGCGTGCTCCACCCGCTGATCGTCGCCACCAACGCGCCCGCCAACTTCCTCGTCCAGCGGGTGCTGCGGATCGACGTCGAGGGCGCCGAGGAGACGTCGCCCGAGGAGCTCCGCCTGATCATCGCCCGCGGGGCAAAGCAAGGCGGCCTCGACCCCGGCGAGGCGGGGCACCTGGCGGGCGTCTTCCACCTCCACGAACAGGAGGCGCGGGAGGTGATGACGCCGATTCCGGCGGTCGTCACGGTCGACGCCGACGAGACCGTGGAGGCGGCGCTGCGCCGCTGCGTCACCTCCGGCCACACCCGCCTGGTGGTGATCGAAGACGACAACCCGGACCGGGTCAAGGGCGTCGTCCACAACAACAGCCTCGCCCGGGTCTACATGAGCGACGGCCCGGAGGCGACGATCGGTTCGGTGATCCGCGACGCCCTGATCGTGCCCGAGACCCGCCCGCTCGACGACCTCCTGCACGACCTCCAGGTGCAGCGCACCTCGCTCTCGGTGGTGGTCGACGAGTACGGTCGGACGGTCGGGATCGTCACCGTCGAGGACATCCTCGAGGAGGTGGTGGGGGAGATCGAGGACGAGACCGACCCGCGCGCCGCCTCGGTGCGCCGGCTGACCAACGGCGACTGGTTCGTGCGCGGGCACGTCAGCCTCGGTGATCTCGAGGACGCCGGGATCGACCTCCCGGGTGCCGATTCCGACACCTACAACTCGATCGGCGGCTACGTCTTCGGCGAGCTCGGGCGGCTGCCCAAACGCGGCGACTCGATCACCGTGGACGGCTACACGCTGCGGGTCGAGGCGGTGCGCGAGAACCGGATCGAGGCGGTCCGGATCAGCAACGCCGGCGGCGGTTCTTCCGTCCGTACCGGCGCCTAATTTCTCTGGGCAACCCGCGTCCCGCTCAAGCTGG
Organism: Actinomycetota bacterium; assembly: GCA_018268675.1. Classification (GTDB taxonomy): domain Bacteria; phylum Actinomycetota; class Thermoleophilia; order Solirubrobacterales; family 70-9; genus VAYN01. The sequence goes on along the minus strand of JAFDWB010000064.1, from coordinate 47,246 downwards.
AGGTGCCCCCGTGTGGGTTGTTCGCCTGACCGACAAGCAACTTGAGGTGTTGAGGGCGCTGTTGCGCTCCGAGGAGCACCTCGGCCCGGCGCTCAGAGGGTCGATCGAGGCTCTCGACCTCGCCCGCTGGGACGATCTTCCAGAGGCCGAACTGCCCTGGGAGGAGGTCGAAATCGTCGCCCGCCGCCAGAAGATCTCCGAGGCCGACGTGATCTGGGACATTTCCGGGAAGGGGAAGACGGCGCCCGCCGAGTAGCGCCGCCCGTGCGTCCCTTCCCGGATCCCCTGCTCGCCGGTGCCGCCCGCCCGCCGCGCCCGCCGCGGTTGATGGGCCGAAAAGTGCTCTATATCAGGGCTTTTCGGCCCATCAACATCCCGGTGCGACGGGAGGCGCGCGGGGATCAGTCGTAGCTGTAGAAGCCCGTCCCGGTCTTCCGTCCCAGCTTGCGTTCGCCGATCATCTCGACGATCAGGCCGGGGGGCTTGTGGGCCCCGTCGCCGGAGTCGGCGAAGAGCGCGTCGCCGATCGCCTCGGCGACGTCGAGGCCGACGAAGTCGAGCAGCGCCAGCGGGCCCATCGGGTGGCCCGCCCCGAGCTTCATGCAGGCGTCGACCTCGCCCGGCTCCATGCCGGTCCGCTCGACCATCCGCACGGCGTCGAAGAGGTAGGGGAAGAGCAGGCGGTTGACGACGAAGCCCGCCTGGTCGGGGACCTCGACCGCCGTCTTGCCGAGCGCCGCGCACCAGGCCATCGCCCGGTCCCGGGCGCCTTCGGCGCCGCCGGGGACGCAGACCTCGACCAGCGCCATCCGCGGCACCGGGTTGAAGACGTGGAGGCCGTAGAGGCGCGGCACCGCGGCCTTCTCGGCGATTTCGTCGATGCCGAGCGAGGACGTGGTGGTCGCCAGGTCGGCGTCCGGGCAGGCCTCGGCGAGCGTCTTGATCAGCTCCGCCTTGGCGTCGAGCTCCTCGACGATCGCCTCGACGACGACATCGCACCCGGCCAGGTCCTTGGGGTCGGTCGTGACCCGCAGGCGCGAGGGCTCGGCCCCCTCGATCTTCGTGCAGGCGGCGACGACCTTCTCCTCGGCGCGCCAGGCGGAGGCCTCCGAGCGCGCCAGGAGGATCGTCTCCGCGGTGGTGGTCGAGACCGCGGCGAGGCCGGTGGCGATGGCGCCGCTCCCCGCGATCCCCGGACTTTCGTACCCCTTCGAGTCGCTCATCGGCCGGGTTCCTATCAATGTTTCCCGCGCGACGCGGCGCGCCTGATCGACGAGTCAATCAAGCGAGTAACGTCTGGGGTCCATGCGGCGTCCGGCGGGGCGCCGAATCCATAGACGGGAGGGACGATGGAGAACGGCAAGGGCAGGCTCGGCGGGCGCGAGGTCGTGATCGTCGAGGCGGTCCGCACCCCGGTCGGCCGCGGCCACCTGGAGAAGGGCTGGTACCGCGACCTCCACCCGTCCAACCTGATGGCGAGGACCTACGCGGAGCTGATCTCCCGCGCCGGGATCGACCCGATCGAGGTCGGCGACGTGGTCTGCGGCTGCGTCCAGCAATGGGGCGAGCAGTCGATCAACATCGGCCGCAACGCCTGGCTCGAGGCCGGGCTGCCCGAGGAGGTCCCGGCGACCACCGTCGACCGCCAGTGCGGTTCCGCCCAGCAGGCCGTCAACTTCGCCGCCACCCTGATCGCCGCCGGCGTCCACGACGTCGCGATCGGCGGCGGGGTCGAGCACATGGGGAAAAACTCCTTCGCCGCCGCGGGCGAGATCATGGCCGAGCGCGGCCTGGCGTTCTCGCAGGAGCTGATGGAGCGCTACGACCTCGTCCCCCAGGGCATCTCCGCCGAGATGATCGCCGACCGCTGGGAGATCCCCCGCTCCGAGCTCGACGAGTTCGGCCTGCGCTCCCAGCAGCTGGCCAAACAGGCGACCGACGAGGGTCGCTTCGAGCGCGAGATGGTGCCGATGCAGGTCGACGGCGACACCCACGTCACCGACCAGGGGCTGCGCGAGACGACGCTCGAGGGCCTCGCCGCGCTGAGGCCCGCCTTCAAGCCCGACGGCAAGATCACCGCCGGCAACTCCTCCCAGGTCTCCGACGGCGCCGCCGCGGTGCTGCTGATGACCCGCGAGAAGGCCGAGGCGCTCGGTCTCACCCCGCGCGCCCGCATCTACGACATCACCACGGTCGGGGTCGACCCGGTGATCATGCTGACCGGCCCGATCCCGGCGACCGAAAAGCTCCTCGACCGCAACGGGATGACGATCTCCGACGTCGACCTGATCGAGATCAACGAGGCCTTCGCCTCGGTCGTCTGCGCCTGGCAGCGGGAGCTCGAACCCGACATGGACCGCGTCAACGTCAACGGCGGCGCGATCGCGATCGGCCACCCGCTGGGCTCCACCGGCGCCCGCCTGATCACCACCCTGCTGCACGAGATGGAGCGCTCCGACAAGGAGATGGGCCTGGTGACGATGTGCTGCGGTGGCGGCCTCGGGACGGGGACGCTGATCCAGCGGGTTTAGCGAGGCGGAGATAGAAAGCCATATGCTGAGTGCTCGATGGACCTGACGCTGTCGCCATCGGAGCAGGGGTTCCGCGACGAGGTCGCCGACTGGCTGCGCGCGAACAATCCAGGGCCCGAGCCGGAGGGCTCGCTCGACGAGGTGATGGCGTTCCGCCGCGACTGGCAGCGCAAGCTGCACGCGGCGGGCTGGGCGGGAATCTCCTGGCCGAAGGAGTACGGCGGTCGCGGCGCGACGCTGATCGAGCAGGCGATCTTCGTCGGCGAGGCCGCCGCCCAGGAAGCGCCGAGCCCGGCCAACGTGCTGGGCCTGGCGATGGGCGGGCCGGTGGTGATCGCGCACGGCACCGAGGCGCAGAAGGAGCGCTACCTGGAGCCGATCCTGACCGGCGAGGAGATCTGGTGCCAGGGCTTCTCGGAGCCCGATTCCGGCTCCGACCTCGCCTCGCTGAAGACCCGCGCGGTCAAGGACGGTGACGGTTGGGTCGTCACCGGGCAGAAGGTCTGGACGACGTTCGCCCAGTACGCGAAGTGGTGCATGCTGGTCGCCCGGACCGACCCCGACGCGCCCAAGCACCAGGGACTGACCTACTTCCTGATGGACATGGAGCAGGAGGGGGTGGAAGCCAAGCCGTTGGTGCAGATCACCGGCGAGGGCGAGTTCAACGAGGTCTTCATCAACGAGGCGCGGGTCCCCGACGAGAACGTCGTCGGCGGGGTCGGGAACGGCTGGGCGGTGGCGATCACGACGCTGATGAACGAGCGCGCCGGGCTCGCCTTCGGGGCGATCGCGGCGATCCACAACCGGCTCGCGCGGCTGGCGGCGCTGGCGCGGGAGGTGCGCGAGGCGGGCGGCGGCTCGGCCGCCGACGACGCCTGGTTCCGCCAGCGGATCGCCCAGCTCTTCATCGAGGCCGAGACGATGCGGCTGAACGCCTACCGCGGGCTGACCAAGACGATGGAGTCCGGGATCCCCGGGCCGGAGGGCTCGCTCGGCAAGTGGCAATGGGCCGACATCAACCAGGGCCTGACCGAGCTGGCGCTGGATATCGAGGGCGTCTGGGCGCCGCTGGCGCGAGGCGCCGACGGGGCGATCGCGAACGGGGCATGGCAGTACGAGTTCCTGCGGTCGCGGGCCAACTCGATCGAGGGCGGCACCACCGACATCCTCAAGAACATCATCGCCGAGCGGGTGCTCGGCCTGCCGCGGATGCGCTAGGGGAGCGAGCTTGTACTTCGACCTCACCGACGAGCAGGAAGCGATCCGCGCGACCGCCCGCGACTTCCTCGCCGCGCGCTTCGGGTCGGAGCGGATGCGGGAGATCGCGGCGAGCGCGGACGGCACCGACGAGGACGGCTGGCGCGAGATGGCGGAGCTCGGCTGGCCCGGGCTGGCGCTGCCGGAGGAGTGGGGCGGACAGGGGCTCGGGATCGTCGACCTCGCGGTGCTCTGCGAGGAGATGGGGTACGCGCTCGCCCCCTCGCCGCTCTTCTCCAACACGGTGGTCGGGCTGGCGCTCGCCGGGGGCGGCTCCGAGGAGCAGAAGGAGCGCTGGCTGCGCCCGCTCGCCGAGGGGACCGCGCGGGGGACGCAGGCGATGGTCGACGCGGGCTCGACGGGGACGCCGGGCGCCTACCCGATGAAGGCCGAGGCCGACGGCGACGGGGTCGTCCTCGACGGCAGCAAGCAGCTGGTGGCCGACGCCGCGGGCGCGGCGTTCTTCCTCGTCGCCACCGCCGACGGCCGCCGCCACGTCGTCCCCGCCGACGCCGCCGGGGTGAGCGTGACCCCGGAGGTCTCGATCGACCCCACGCGTCGCCTCTCCACGGTGAGCTTCGCGGGGGTCCGCGTCCCCGCCGACCAGACCCTGCCCGGGCACGGCGCCGAGTTCGGCGCGGCGTTCCTGCGCGGGGCGGTGGCGCTGGCGGCCGAGTCGACCGGGGTCGCTCAGCGTGCCCTCGACATGGCGGTCGCCTACGCCAAGGACCGCGAACAGTTCGGCCGGCCGATCGGCGCCTACCAGGCGGTGTCGCACCGCTGCGCGCAGATGCTGCTGGAGACCGAGAACTCGCGCTCCGCCGCCTACGGCGCCGCCTGGGCCGCCGATGCCGACCCCGACGGGCTGCCGCTCGCCGCCTCGATCGCGAAGGCCTACGCCTCCGACGCGGGCTGGCGCGTCCCCGACGCCTCGATCCAGGTCCACGGCGGCATCGGCTTCACCTGGGAGCACGACCTCCACTTCTTCCTCAAGCGCGGGCGCGCCAACGCCTCGATGTTCGGCGACGCCCGCTGGCACCGCGAGCAGGTCGCCAAGCGCGTCCTCGCCCCGGCGTGAGCGCGCTGGAGCGGATCTCGGTGGCGGCGATCGGGACCACGGTCGCCGACCTCGAGGCGGACGCACGGCGGGCCGAGGCGGCGGGGATCGAGTGCATCTGGGCGCCAGAACTCTTCCGCGCGGCCGACACCCAGGCCGCCTACCTGGCGGCGAAGACGGAGCGGATCGGAGTCGGCACCGGGATCACCTGGGCCTTCACCCGCAGCCCGTTCGTCCACGCGATCACCGCGCTCGACCTCGACGAGATGTCGGGCGGGCGCTTTCGCCTCGGCCTCGGGTCGGGCGTCAAGCGCCTCAACGAGACCTGGCACAACATCGACTACGGCCGCCCGGCGCCGCACCTGCGCGAGGCGATCGAGGCGACCCGGCTGATCATGCGCCAGGCCTCGGCGGGCGAGCCGATCCGCTACGAGGGCGACTACTACGACATCGACATCAAGGGGTGGGTGCGCCCGCACCCGCCCGCCCGCGCCGGATCGGCGCCGCCGATCTACGCCGCCGCGGTCCAGGCGGGGATGGCGCGGATGGCCGGCGACGTCGCCGACGGACTGATCGGCCACCCGATCCAGAGCCTGCGGTGGATCGACGAGGTCGTCGTCCCGGGTTTCGAAGGCGGGCTCGGGCGCTCCGGCCGCCGGCGCGCGGACTTCGACTACCTGCCGACGGTCTGCTGCGCGATCGACGACGACGAGGGCCGCGCGCTCGACCTCGCGCGCCGCACGATCTCCTTCTACGCGACGGTGAAGACCTACGCGCCGCTCTGGGAGATGCACGGCTTCGGGGCCGAGGCGGCGGCCGCCGGCGACGCCTTCCGCCGCGGCGACCTGGCGGCCGTCCCGGCGGCGATCAGCGACGCGATGGTCGAGGCCTACTGCGCCGCCGGCCCCCTCGACAAGGTCCGTGAGCGGGTCGAGGCCACCGCCCGCCGCGCCGACGGCCTCTTCCTGACCCCGCCGACCTACTTCATCTCGCCCGAGGAGCTGAGCGAGTTCCAGAACCGCATCGTCGACGCCTTCGGCCCGGGGGCGGGCTAGGTTCCCGGAGCTGGGCTCGCGAGCCGGCGCCCGAAGGGGGAAGGGACGCGGCCTCGTCAGAGAGGGCCCTCGGCCGGGGAGAGGGAGGTCCGTCACTCTTCCTCCCGTCTTCTTCAGGCGTCCGGGATGCGCTGCAGCGACAGGTGTCGCCGGGACGACACCTGTCGCTGCAGCGAGCTCTGGGGCCCCGATCTCGGCCTTCAAATGGCACGAGAGCGTGACGTCCCCGACGTCTTCGTCACGAACCCGTGCCCTCTTCCCCACGCACCCCTCACGTCCCGGGCGCCTCATGGGGGTCACAGCCTGCCAGGAACCCCCATGAGGCGCCCGGGACGCAACTCGGACGGCCGCGCCGCCCACGAAGAACTACGAGCTCCGGCCCATCTCCCGCCGGACGTCGGCCTCGGTGATCCGGTTGCTGGGGCCGTAGGCCTTCCAGCCCTGCCCGACGACGGCGATCGCGACGCCGAGCATCACCCACATCGGCCAGAAGTACCCGCCTTCGCCGAGCGCCCAGATGACGACGACCACGGCGATCGCGAAGAGGCCGCCGGCGAGGACGCCCTTGAAGTCCTGCTTCATCTTGAGGCGCTGGATCGCGAGCTCGCGCGCGTGATCCGGCGAATCGACCCCCACCTCCGGTGCGAGCGGCGTATCCATCCGCCGATCGTAGCGGCGGTCGCGCCGTCAGTCCACGGGCAGGGCGCCGACGAACCGGGCGAAGGCGGCCATGTCGCTGATCGCCGGACCGTGGCCGGGGAGGATCAGGGACGGCTCGAGCGCCGCCAGCTTGCGGATGGAGCGGCGGTTCTCGGCCGGGTCCGGGGTCAGCTCGTCGGGCGGTTGGCGCACCCCCGGCAGGCCGGTCAGGTAGCTCATGTTGCGGACCACGTCGCCGCAGATCGCCACCCGGTCGGAGTCGCGGAAGAAGATCACCTCGCCGGGCGCGTGCCCGGGCGCGTGGACGACGCGGAAGCCGGCCACCTCGTCGCCTTCGGCGAGGACGCGGTCGACCTTGCGCGGCGGCCCCGTCCAGAGGCGGTCGTAGAGCTTCGACAGCCACCAGTCGGTCGCGCCCACCGGGCGCCGGCCCTCCATCGCGTCGACGTCGTCGGCGTGGCAGGCGAGCGGCACCCCGCGCGCCTCGCAGACCCACCGCGCACAGCCTTGGTGGTCGGGGTGGACATGGGTGAGGGCGACTTCGCCGATCTCGACACCCTCGAGCTCGGCGAAGATCCGCCGCCGGTCCCAGGTGCGCCCGGCGTCGATCAGCGTGGTCTCGGCCAGGTAGACGTTGATCGTCGGACCGGGGAACTCCTTCAGGCGCCAGACACCGGGTGCCAGGCGCCGCATCTCAGTGCGAGATGCCGAGCGTGCGCCGTGGCTCGCCGCTGTTGTCGGAGAGCTTCTGCAGCCGGGCGATCTGCCGTTCGCCTTCGAGGCGGACCGGGTGCCCGGCCGGGTAGGGCTCGATCAGCCGTTTGATCCGGTTGCGGATCTGGAGCGAGAAATGGGGCGTCGCCGGGCCGGCGAGGGCACGGATGTCCTCGACCGTGATGCCCTGCTCGCCGCCGAGCAGCTGGGGGTTCTCCGCCTCACTCATCTATTCCCCGATCTTCGCCAATTCGGCGACTTCGTTGACTTCTGCCTGCTGTTCGACGCTGATCTGCCCGGCGTTCCCGACGATCCAGACGTGGTTGTAGAACGCCCGGGTCGGGTCGGTCGTGTAACCGGGCTTGACGTCGAGGAAGTAGCCGCGCAATTCGGACGGCAGCGTAGCGGCGCTGTCGGTGAGCAGCAACGGTCCCCAGGTGCCGGAGGCCGACAGCGGGGCCGCGGCGGCGGCTTCCAGCGGCGCGTCGGAGCGGGCGAGGACGAAACCGTGGCCGGGGTCGGTGACGTGCCAGCCGAACTTGCCATCCTGGTAGCGGGCGAAGGCGATCGCCGAGGAGACCGGATTGGCGCCGCTGATCCGCTTCACCGTCGAGCCGAGCTTTTCCACTTCCTTGAGCACGCCACCCGAGATCGCCGAGCCCGGCCCGAGGGCGTAGACCGGCACGCCTTCGTCGCGGCGCAGGGCGACCACGGTTTCCCGCGGGAGCTTCTTGGCTTCGGTGAAGAGCACCGGGTCGCCGGAGCGGGCGGCGAAGGCGGCGGCGGGCGCGGCGAAGGCCGGTTCGCTGCTGGAGGCGAGGACGATCGCTTCCGGCGGGGCGCCGGCGAGGCGGTCGCGGAGGCGGGCGATCGCCGCCGCCTCGGTCGCCGCGGCGCCGGCGTCGATCCTGCCGGCGCGCATCCCGCTCGGGACCTGGACCTGGCCGATCGCGAAGACCGCGTCGCCGCCCGACGCGGCGCCGCCGCCCGGCTGGAGTTTCGCCAGCGCTTCCTGGGTCGGGGCGGGAACCTTTTCCGGTTCGCCGAAGAGGAGCGGCGCGCGCACCGGTTCGGCCATCAGCACGGCGGCGGCGATCGCCCCGGCCCAGTCTTCGGTGCCGACCAGGGCGACGGCGACGGGCCGTTGCTTTTCGTTCGTGCCGGGGAAGACGGCGAGGGTCGCGGCGGCAGCGTTCGCGGTCGGGTCGGCGCCGGCGATCCGGGTCGTGTTGGAGGTCGCGAAGGTGGGGTAGCCGAGCGCTTCGGGGCCGGGGCGCCGCGCCCCGTTTTCTTCTTCTTCTTCTTCTTCTTCTCCTTCGCTTTCTGACGCCGTCGGCGCGTCGGCCGCGCCTCCTTGCTTCGTGGTCGCGGCGGACGAGGCGGAGGCGCCGCTCCCGCCGTCCTTCTTCGAGCCGCCGCCCGCGACGATCGCGAGGACGATGAACGCGACCGCGATCGCGACCAGCGCCGAGACCAGCTTGATCGGCCCGGGGATCCGGCGCCGCCGCCGCGGGCCGGCCGGGTCCGGGGCGCTCGCCGGCGACCGGCTCGCCGCCGCCGCTTGCGGCTCGGGGGGCTCCGGCGCCCCTCCCACGTCGGCGTTGATCGGTTGGTCGGCGCTCACCCGCAGCAACGCTACAGGCGCCGCGTCGCTCCGGCCGGTCGGCTACTCTTACGCGACTGGCTGACTGACCAGTCAATCAGTCACTCCCGAGCGGTCAGACAGGGGCCGCCGTGGAGCCGAGAGCGAGGAGGCACAGTGGATTTCGGACTCAACGACGAGCAGTTGGCCTACCAGGCCGAGTGCCGCCGGTTCGCCCGCGAGGTGATCCGCCCCGCGGCGCCGCGGCACGACCGCGAGGAGAGCATCCCGTGGGAGGTCATCCAGGAGGCGCGCCGGCAGGGTTTCGGCGGGCTCGAGGGGATGCAGCGGGCGGCGGAAGACCCGGAGGGCCAGATGCAGCCGATCTTCGCCGAGGAGTTCCACTGGGGCTGCGCCGGGATCGCGCTGGCGATCAGCGGCTCCGGCCTCGCCGCCGCGGGCATCGCCGCCTCGGGCACGCCCGAGCAGACGATGCGCTGGGTGCCGGAGTGCTTCGGCGACGCGGAGCAGGTGAAACTCGGCGCCTACGCGGTCACCGAGCCGCAGGCGGGCTCCGATGTGAAGAGCCTGAAGACGACCGCGGTGCGCGAGGGCGACGAGTGGGTCCTCAACGGCACCAAGGTGTTCATCACCAACGGCGGGATCGCCGACGTCCACGTCGTCGTCGCCACCGTCGACCCGACGCTCGGCACCCGCGGCCAGGCCTCCTTCGTGATCGAGCGGGGGACGCCGGGGCTGTCCCAGGGGAAGAAGGAGTCGAAGCTCGGGATCCGCGCCTCGCACACCGCCGAGGTGGTGCTGGAGGACTGCCGCATCCCGGCCGAGAACCTGCTCGGCGGGGAGGAGAAGCTGCGGCGCAAGCTCGAGCGCGGGCGCTCGGGGCAGGCATCCCGCGCCGGGGCGGACGCGCTGGCGACCTTCGAGATCACCCGGCCGATCGTCGGCGCCTCGGCGCTGGGGATCGCCCAGGCGGCGTACGAGTGGACCCTCGAATACCTCTACGGGCGCGAAGAAGGCGGCGTGCAGCTGCTGAGCGCGCAGCGCGTGCAGCAGACGCTGGCCGACGTCGCGACCGAGATCGAGGCGGCGCGGCTGCTCGTCCGGCGGGCCTCGTGGATGGGGCGGAACGGCCGGCCGATGACCGGCGGCCAGGGCTCGATGTCGAAGCTGAAGGCGGGTGACGTGACGATGTGGGCGACGACGACGCTGATGGACCTCGTCGGCCCCGCCGCCTGGGACACCGACCACCCGCTCGAGAAGTGGTTCCGCGACGCCAAGATCTACCAGCTGTTCGAGGGCACGGCGGAGATCCAGCGGATGGTCGTCTCGCGGATGCAGGCGCGCGAGTACACCGAGCGGCTCGGCTTCGCCGCCGAGGTGGCGGCCGCCGCGAGCGCTCCGCGGGAGCCCGTCGCGGCCTGAGATAGGTCCTAAGCTCAGGTCGTGCACGACCACGACCACGCGGGCGGCGGCCACGGACATGGCCACGGCTTCGGCGCGCACGCGCTGGAGGCGCGGCGGGAGGACTCGCGGCGCCGGCTGGTGGTCGCGCTGGCGATCAACGTCGTGCTGCTGGTGGCGGAGGCGGTGGGCGGGATCATCACCGGGTCGCTGGCCGTCCTCGCCGACGCCGGGCACCTGCTCTCCGACGTCGGCTCGATCGTCCTCGCGCTGATCGCGGCGCGGCTCGCCGCGCGGCCGGCGTCGGGGCGGCGCACCTTCGGGTACCAGCGCTCGGAGGTGCTGGCGGCGCTCGTCAACGGGTTGACGCTGGTGGCGGTCAGCGTCGTGATCGGCGTCGAGGCGATCGGCCGCTTCTCGAACCCGCCCCCGATCGCGGGCGGCGGCGTCCTCGCGCTCGGCGTCCTCGGCCTGCTCGGCAACGCCGCGGCGACGCTCTACCTCGCCCGCGGCGAGCGCGAGGACATCAACCTGGAGGGCGTCATCCGCCACTCCTTCGCCGACGCGCTGGGCTCGCTCGGCGTCATCGTCGCGGGCGCCGTGGTCCTCGCCGGCGGCTCCGACATCGTCGACCCGATCGTCGGCCTGTTGATCGCCGTCCTCGTCCTCATCTCGTCCTGGCGCCTGATCAAGGAACCGTTCGACGTGCTGATGGAGTCGGCGCCCGCCGGGATCGACGTCGAGGGCATGGGCGCCGCGCTCTGCGACGTCTCCGGCGTCCGCTCCGTCCACGATCTCCACGTGTGGACGGTGACCGCCGGCTTCCCGGCCCTCGCCGCCCACGTCGTCGTCGCCCGCGGCGTCGACCGCGACCTCGTGCGCCAGCAGCTCGAAATGCAGCTGGGTGAGACCTTCGGCATCGAGCACACGACGCTACAGATGGAGGAAGAGGCCGACGGCGGGCTACTGAGCGTGGAGAACGCCCCCGCGGGGGGAAGGGGCGCGGGCGGCTGACGCCTGGGCCGGCCCCTGCGGTGTTCCTTACTTGCCATATGCGCAAGTTAAGGAACACCGGAAGGCCGAGGCTCCCCCGATCCGGCGGCAGCCGGGGAACAGCCGCCGGCCACCGACCCTGCAACCCGCCTTGCGAGGGGCAACCGAGGTTGCAACTCGTCCCTGGCCTTGGGCGGCGGGGGACGTCTGGCTAGCCTCGATGCGGTGTCCCGTCTCCTGGCGATCGTCCTTGCCGTGCTCGCAGCGGCCCTCGGCGTGGCCGTCCTCGCGCCTGCGGCGCCGGGGGTGGATCTGACGCAGCAGCTCGAAGCGAAGGAATCGCAGCTCGAAGAAACGCGGGAACGCAAGGGGGTGCTGACGACGACGATCTCTCGGTACCAGGAGCGGATCCACCGGCTGGCCGGGGCGGTGTCGGCGATTCGGGTGCGCGAGGCGGCGACCCGGGAACGGCTGGCGGCGGAACAGTCGCGACTGGTGGCGGCGAGCGAAGCGCTCGAAGCGGCGCACGATCGGCTGGCGCGGCTGCGCTCGCATCTGCGGGTGGCGCTCGGGTCGCTGCGGGACCGGCTGGTCGCGATGTATGAGTCGGGGAGCCCGGGGCTGCTCGACGTGCTGGTCGGCGAAGGGGGCCTCGAAGAGGCCGAAGCGCGGGCCGAATACCTCGACCGCATCCACCAGGCCGACGAGGCGGCGGCGGAGCGGGTGCGGGAGTTGCGGGACGGGGTCGCGATCACGGTCGAGCGGCGCGCCGCGGCGAAAGGGGAAATCGAACACGCCCGGGACGCGATCGCCGCCGAAGGGCGCGCACTGCTCGCCACCCGCGGTGCCCTGCAGGGCCGGCAGGGGCAGCTCGTCGTCGCCCGCGGCCACCGCGAGGCGGCGCTCGCCCGCGTCCGCCACCACGAAACCGAGCTCGACGGCGACGTCGAAGCGATCCAGGGCAGGATCGCCGAACAGTTGGCGGCGAGTGGATCGTCACCGCTGCCGCTGGGCGGGGTGAAACCAGGCAGCGGGGCGATGATCTGGCCGGTCGACGGACCGATCGCCTCGGGCTTCGGATCGCGCACGATCGGCGGCAGCTACGAGTACCACCCGGGGATCGACATCGCCGTGCCCGAAGGCACGCCGATCCGCGCCGCGCTGACGGGGACTGTCGCCTTGACCCAGTCGGCGGCGGAAAGCGGCGGCTACGGCAACTACACCTGCATCGACCACGGCGGCGGCCTCTCGACCTGTTACGCGCACCAGTCGGAGTTCGCGGCGGCCGCCGGCGAAGGCGTGACCCAGGGAGAGGTCATCGGATATTCCGGCTGTACGGGGTACTGCCTAGGCCCGCACGTCCACTTCGAGGTTCGTATAAACGGCGAAGTCGTGGACCCGTTGGGTTATCTTTAGCGGACCTGCGGCCGATAGATAACCGGGCGCAAACCCAGTCCGTAAGCCATTTTAGGCAGTACTAGGTAGTGGAATTCCCGAGTTCTGAGTAACCCATGATTCGGCAGGCACATACTTACCTCGTCGGCGCGCTGTCGGGCGTGGTCGTGATCGTCATCGCGATCGGCGCTTTCGTCGTCCTCGTCTCGGCGCAGGTTTTCTACGACCTGCCGATCCCGGCGCTCTCGGGCCACGACCAGAAGACCGCGGTCGCCACCGGCAAGGCGGTCGCGGCGCCTGAACACCGGCCGTTCGCGAGCATCGGTGGGGTGACGCCCGGCACCGGGCGGCCCGCGACCAACGGCAAAGGCGCTGGCCATACGGGCGGCGCGGCACGGCCGAGAGGCGGGGGCAAGGGCGCGGCGACCTCGACCCACGAATCGAGCCCGCCCGCCGGACTCGTCGAAACGGCCCCGAGCGCGGGCACCGAACACCCGGGCGGCGGCGGATCCGGCTCCCGCTCCCACCATCCTTCCTCGTCCACGGGCTCCCCGTCGCCCGGCCCGTCCGGCTCCTCCGGCGTCGGCCCCGCGAGCGGCACCTCCTCGGGCTCCCCGGGGACGAGCGGCTCGGGCACCTCCGCGGGCGGCTCGTCGGGCTCGGGCGGCGGCTCGACCGGCACCAGCGGCGGTGGCCCGACCATCACCCTCCCGCCGACCCCGGTGACGACGGCCAAGCCCTCCGAAGTCATCACCGAATCGGTGAACGAAGTCGTCAAGGGCGCCAACGGAGCGCTCGGCGGCTCGCTCGAAGAAGTCGGCGCCACGCACGTCACCGAAGAAGCCGTCAACGGCGCCGCCGGGCCGGAATCGGTGGTCGGCAAGACCGTCGACGGGGTCAGCGAAGTCGTCGGCGGCCTGGTCGGCGGCGGCGGCCACTGAGCCGCCCGCACCCTCGATCGTCACAATGCCGCCGATGGCGGAGCAGGTTCAGACGGGCCCTGGATCCGGGGCACTCGCGGGCGATCCGATCGCCGGCTCGGCGGTGCTGCCGCTCGGCAGCCGGCTGAACGAGCGCGGCCACCTCGAGATCGGTGGCTGCGATCTCCTCGACCTGGTCGAAGCGCACGGCACCCCCGCCTACGTCTACGCCGAGGACGATCTGCGCGCCCGCGCCCGCGCCTACCGCGAGGCGTTCGAGCGCCGCGGCACCGGCGGCGAGATCCTCTTCGCCAGCAAGGCGTTCCCAGCCACCGCCGCCTACCGGCTCTTCGCCGAGGAGGGGCTCTCGGTCGACGTCGCCTCCGGCGGCGAGCTCCACATCGCCCTCGCCGCCGGCTTCGACCCGGCGCGCATCCACATGCACGGCAACAACAAGACCGACGAGGAGATCCTGATGGCGGCGCGGGCGGGCATCGGCCACCTGATCCTCGACTCCTTCGACGAGATCGAGCGCGCCGAGCGCCTCCTCGACGCGCCGATGAAGGTGCTGATCCGGGTGACGCCCGGGGTCAAGCCCTCCACGCACGACTTCATCACCACCGGGCAGCTCGACTCGAAGTTCGGCTTCGGCATGGGCGACGGCGCGGGCCAGGCGGCCGCCGCGATCGAGCGCGCGCTCGCCTCCGACACGCTCGAGCTGGTCGGCCTCCACGCCCACATCGGGTCCCAGATCTTCGAGCTCGAGCCCTACCGCCTGGCGATCGCCGCGCTCGGCGAGCTGGCCGGCGAGTGGTGCGAGGTGGTCGACGTCGGCGGTGGGCTCGGCGTCGCCTACACCGAGGAGGACCGCCCGCCGACGATCGACGACTACGTCGGCGTCAAGGTCGCGGGCGTGCGCGAGGTCTTCGGCGACGGCGTGCGGATCATGGTCGAGCCGGGGCGTTCGCTGGTCGCCAACGCCGGCGTCACCGCCTACCGGATCGGCACCGTGAAGGAGATCCCCGGCGTCCGCACCTACGTCGCGGTCGACGGCGGCATGTCCGACAACCTGCGGCCGATGCTTTACGGCTCCCGCTACGAGGCGCTGATCGCCGACCGCGCGGGGGAGGAGCCCGACACCCTCGTCACCGTCGCCGGGATGCACTGCGAGTCGGGCGACGTCCTGGTCCGCGACGCGCGGCTGGCGGCGCCCGCGGTCGGCGACGTCCTCGTCACCCCGGCCACCGGTGCCTACGGCCACGCCATGGCCAGCAACTACAACGGCGTTACCCGGCCGCCGGTGATCTTCTGCCGCGACGGCGAGGCCCGCGTGGTGGTCCGCCGCGAGACCTACGACGACCTGACGGCCCGCGATGTCTGAGGTCCTGGCGGCGACGGGAGAAGCGGTCGACTCCGGCGACGGGCCGAAACCGGTGCGGATCGGGCTGCTCGGCCGCGGCAACGTCGGCGCCGCCTTCGCCGAGCTGCTCGCCGAGCGCGCCGACGCGGTCGAGGCGGCGACCGGCAGGCGCCCCGAGCTGGCCGGGGTGCTGACCCGCAGCAGCGGCGACTTCGAGGCGATCCTCGAGCGCTCCGATCTCGTCGTCGAGCTGATGGGAGGGACCGAGCCCGCCCGCGAGTACGCGATCGCCGCGATGCGCGCCGGGCGCCCATTCGTCACCGCCAACAAGCAGCTTCTCGCCCAGCACGGCGACGAGCTCTTCGCGGTCGCCCGCGAGTGCGGCGTGCAGCTGCGCTTCGAGGCGGCGGTGGCGGCGGTGATCCCGATCGTGCGGACGATCCAGGAGGGCTTCGCGGCGACCGAGATCGACAAGGTCTACGGGATCGTCAACGGCACCACCAACTTCATCCTCAGCGAGATGGCGGCGAGCGGGGCGGGCTACGACGACATCCTCGCCCGCGCCCAGGAGCTGGGCTACGCCGAGGCGGACCCGACCGACGACGTCTCCGGCGCCGACGCGGCGGCGAAGATGGCGATCCTCGCGCGGCTCGCCTTCCACACGCCGGTGACGCTCGCCGAGGTCACCTACGAGGGGATCGAGGCGATCCAGCCCGACGACCTCGCCTTCGCCAAGGAGCTCGGCCTCTCGCTGAAGCTGCTCGGCGTGGCGGAGCGGCGCGGCGCCGGGATCAGCGTCCGCGTCTTCCCCTGCTTCCTCTACTCGGGCCACCCGCTGGCGCCGATCGAGGGTGCCTTCAACGCGGTGATGATCCAGGCCGACGCGATCAACGAGGTGACCCTGTCGGGGCCCGGCGCCGGCGGCCTGCAGACGGCGAGCGCGGTGCTCGGCGACGTCGTCTCGATCCTCGCCGGCGACGCCCCGGTGCACGAGACGCGGACCGAGCTGCCGATCGTCGGCGACGTCCCCAGCTCCTTCTACCTGCACCTCGAGGTCGCCGACCAGCCCGGCGTGCTGGCCCGGATCGCGACCGTGCTCGGCGATCACGACGTCTCGGTGAAGAGCGTCGTCCAGCGCGGGATCGGCGAGGACGCGCGCCTGGTGATGGTCCTGCACGAGTGCCTCGAGTCGAGCTTCGCGCGGGCGGTCGAGGCGCTGAACGGGCTCGACGAGCTGCGCGGCCCGGCCCGTTCGATCCACGTGATCGAGGAAGGCTTCTAGTGCCGGAACGGGGCCTGATCGAACGCTACCGCGACCGCCTGAACCTGGAGCCCGACGACCCGATCGTCAGCCTGCAGGAGGGCTCGACGCCGCTGATCCCCTCGCCGGTCCTCTCCGAACGGGTCGGCGCCGAGGTGATGCTGAAGTTCGACGGCGCCAACCCGACCGGCTCGTTCAAGGACCGCGGCATGACCGTCGCCGTCTCGCGGGCGAAGGGGCGCGGGGTGGACGCGGTGATCTGCGCCTCGACCGGCAACACGGCGGCGAGCTGCGCGGCCTACGCGGCCCGCGCCGGGCTGCGCGGGGCGGTGATCGTGCCGGAGGGGAAGATCGCGATCGGCAAGCTCGCCCAGGCGCTGATCCACGGGGCGCGCGTGGTCGCCCTCAAAGGCAACTTCGACGACGCCCTGCGGATCGTCCGCGAGCTCTCCCAGAAGCACCCGATCGAGCTCGTCAACTCGGTCAACCCGTACCGGATCGAAGGGCAGAAGACCGCCGCCTTCGAGCTGATCGACGAGCTCGGGCGGGCGCCCGACGCCCTGGCGATCCCGGTCGGCAACGCGGGCAACGTGACCGCCTACTGGCGCGGCTTCCAGGAGATGGGCGCGGCGCCGATCCTCTACGGCTTCCAGGCCGCGGGCGCGGCGCCGCTCGTCACCGGCAAGCCGGTCGAGAACCCGGAGACGATCGCCTCCGCGATCCGGATCGGCAACCCGGCCCGCTGGGAGGAGGCGATGGCCGCCTTCACCACCTCGCGTGGCCGCGTCGCCGCGGTCACCGACGAGCAGATCATCGACGCCTACCACTGGCTGGCGAGCTGCGTCGGCGTCTTCTGCGAGCCGGCCTCGGCCGCCTCGGTGGCGGGCCTCCTCGCCCACGGCCTGCCGACCGTCGACGGCGACCCGAAACCGGAGACCGTGGTCGCGGTCCTCACCGGCCACGGCCTCAAGGACCCCGACACCGCGCTCGGCAAAGCTCCGGCGGTGATCAGCTGCGAGAACGACCTGAGCGCGGTCGAGCGCGCGGTCTTCGGAGACTGAAGAGGTAGTTCAGTCTCACTGTACCTTTTTGGTAGAGTGAGACTGAACTATTGATGGACGCGCTCAATCCCTTCGTCTTCAGCCAGCCCGTCGATCCCGACGACCTGATCGATCGGGACGAAGAGTCGAAGCGGCTTCTGGCATTGGCCGAGGGAGGACACGCGGTCCGACTCTCGGCACCGCGGCGTTACGGCAAGACGAGCCTGCTGCGGCGGCTCGGCCGCGACGCCGAAGCGATCGGGATGAACTACGTGGAGGTCGACTTCTACGGCGTCCTCTCCGAGATCGAGGTCGCCGAACGAATGGAAGACGGGTATGCCGTCATCCGGTCGCGAGCGGGCGAGCTGGCCCGGTCGGCGATCCGCGCGCTTCGTCCCGGGATCAGCGTCGGCGGTGGCCCGGTGCGGGTCGATTCGCGCCCGCGGGTCGAGGAACGGACGAAACGGCTGCTCTCCGGCTTGCTCGATCTTCCGGTGGGCCTCTTCGAGCGCACCGGCAAGAGAACCCTGGTCGCCTTCGACGAGTTCCAGGCACTCCTGGCGGTGGGCCCCGGCATCGACGGGCTCTTCCGCAGTCGCATCCAGCGCCACGGCGACGCCGCGAGCTACATCTTCGCCGGGTCACATCCCGGCCTGATGAACGAGCTCTTCGGCCGGTACGAGCGGCCGTTCTTCGGCCAGGCAAGAGCGTTCGAGTTGGCGCCGCTGGCCGATTTCGACATCGCCGAATACGTCAGTGGGCGATTCGAGAAGACGCGACGCAGCGTGGGTGCGGCACTCGATCCCCTGCTCGATCTTGCCGCCGGGCATCCTCAGCGGGCGATGCTCCTGGCTCATCAGCTGTGGGAGCAGACCCCGATCGACCAGGCAGCGGACGCCGAGTGTTGGCAGCGGGCCGTGACCACGGTGTTCGCCGAGCATGACGAGGCGCTGAGGGCGGCCTGGGACTCCCTGGAGACGAAAGAACAGGCCGTCTTCGCGGCTCTTGCGGTTGGTGGCGCGGGTCTCTTCGCCGAGCGGACCTTGACCCGCTTCAACCTCTCCAAGAGCAGCGCCCGCTACGCCCGCGAAGCGTTGGTCCGTGGTGGCCAGGTCCGCAAAGTCGAGGGGGGATGGCAGCCGGTCGACCCGCTGCTCGCGCGCTGGGCTGTCGAATTGCAACACAATGGCGGCGAGGATCACCTGCGATGACCGCCCGGCACCGACTCGTCCGCGTCCCCGCCTCCTCGGCCAACCTGGGGCCGGGGTACGACGCGATGGCGGCGGCGGTGGCCCTGCACCTGGAGCTGGAGGTCGAAGAGGCGGGGGAGTACTCGTTCGATCCCGGCGGGCTGGCGGTGCCGACGGGGCGCGAGAACCTGCTCGTGCGGGCCTTCGAGACGCTGCACCCGGCGGACGGGATCGCCTTCCGGCTGCGCTCGGAGATCCCGTTGGCGCGAGGGCTCGGGTCGAGCGCGGCGGCGATCGTCGCGGGCCTCGCTGCCGCCGACCACCTCTTCGAGCTGGCGCTCACGCGTGAGGAGCTGCTCGCCCGCGCGACCGCGATCGAGGGCCACCCCGACAACGTCGCAGCGGCGATCTACGGCGGCTTCGTCGTCTGCTCTGCAGCCGGCGTTCCGACGCTTGTCAACGATACGAAGACAAGCGTCGAGGGAGCGGGGGTGTTTGCGGCGCGGTTCGAGGCGCCGGAGGGGCTCGAGGGGGTCGTGGTGATCCCGGGCGAGGAGGTCTCGACGCGGCTCGCCCGGGAGGCGATCCCGGCGGAGCTGCCGCTGGGCGACGCGGTCGCCAACGTGTCCGCCGCGGCGTTGCTGGTGCTGGGACTGCGGAGCGCCGACCTCGACCTGGTCCGCCGCGGCCTCCACGACCGCATCCACCAGCCGCGCCGGCGCGCGCTCTACCCGCGCTCGATGGAGATCGTCGACGCGGCGGCCGAGCTCGGCGCGCTGGGGGCGACGATCTCGGGCGCCGGCCCGACCGTCCTCGTCTGGACGACCTGGGACGACGCGGGCGGCGTCGCGGCGGCCCTGAAGGAGCGCTGCGAGGGCTGGGCCGAGGTCCGCCGCCTCCCCTTCGAACCGCTCGGCGTCGACGTCCCCGAGCTCTGACCGCCGCCCCTCCCGCGGGCTGTTCCTTTTGCCGACCCCTCCGAAGAAAGGAACAGCTGGACGAATGGGTGGAAGCTCTTTTCCGTTGCCCGCGACGCGGATAGAGTCGGCCGCATGCCTACCTTGCCGAAGCTCAAGCTGATCCCTGCCCTCGTTGCCGTCGCCGCGCTCCTGGCCCTTCCGGCCGCCGCCCAGGCGACGCTCGCCTACAGCACCAACCTCTACCACCCGCACATCTCCGTCGCCCAGGACAACGGCAAGGGGGCGAAGGCGATCGGCGCGGGCGCCAACGCGAAGGTCTCGCCGAACGGCGAACTCGTCATCTTCGAACGGGAAGCGAAGAACCACACGCCGGAAATGAAGCTCTACAACGTGGGGACCGGGAAGACGAAGACGATCTTCTCTCCCTGGCGCGAAACCTTCACCGTCGCCTGGTCCCCGGATTCGAGCATGGTGGCGGCGCTCCGCGGCGGCGAACTGGGCACCCGCACGCTCTACATCATCGACGTCGAAACCGGCAAGGCGACCCGGATCGCGACCGGCTACTTCCAGGGCTTGAGCTTCTCCCCCGACAACAAGGAAGTCGTCTTCGGCCTCTCCGCGAGCCAGGCCTACCCGACGAAGACCAACATCTTCCGCGACCCGGTCACCGGCGGCCCGACCTCGCAGCTGACCAACGACGGCATCTCGACCTCGCCGCTCTGGGGGCCGCAGGGGCAGATCGTCTTCGTCAAGCAGCTGAACGCGAAGCAGCGCAAATACGGCCCGAAGAACGACCTCTTCCTGATGAACGCGAACGGCAAGTCGGTGAAGCGCCTCACCCACACCACGGTCGGGCCGCTGGTCGTCGGGCTTTTCCCGACCGCCTGGTCGGCGTCCGGGAACCAGCTGCTGACCGAGTTCGAGGGCCAGGACACGAGCTACGCGGTCACCGTGAATCCGAAGACCGGGGCGGAAAAGTCGCTCAGCGCGAGCAATCCCGAGACCGGCTTCGCCGGCGTCGCGCTCAGTCCCGACGGCAAGACCGTGTACGGGTACCTCGGCGGCTTCGAAGGGCCCGGCTCGCAGCTGAAGATCGCCTCGGTCCCCTACGCGGGCGGCAAGGCGAAGGTGCTCGTGAACGGCGGTTTCAACCCCTCCTGGGGCGGCTGAGCCCCGCCGCGTTCTCGGAAATCCCCGCTTAGCGAGGATTTCTGAGAACGCACTCATGATGCGTTGCGGGCTCCCTATACTCCGGGAGCCCGCAAACCCGTCGCGCGCCCGCTCGAAGAAGGCGCGGATCCCGGGAGGTAGATATGCCCAGTCAGCCCGACGCCCGTCGAGTCGAGCGTTACTCGCCGGAGCGCCCCTACAAGCCACTGGTTTCACCGCCGAGCGTCGAAGACAACGACGCCTGCGCGATCTACGCGTCCGTGCGCAAGGACGCGACGCCGAGCCACGAACCGATCGCGCTGGCGATCCCGGCCCTGCAGAAGATGCTCCACCGGGCCGGCAACGTCGACGGGGAGGGGGACGGCTGTGGCCTGCTGCTCGACCTGCCGCGGAAGATCTGGGCCGAGGAGGTCCGGGTCGGCGGGCATGACCCGGCGCTCACCCTCGATGCTGCCTTCGCCGTCGCCCACGTCTTCGTCGAGCGCTCCCAGGACGTCGAGAAGATCAAGCACGACGGCCGCGAGCTGCTCGCCGAGGGCGGCTTCCGCATCCTCGCCGAGCGCGACGGCGCCGTCGACTCGACCGCGCTCGGCCCGACCGCGCGCGAGGAGGAGCCGGTCTTCTGGCAGATCGCCGGGCTCGTCTCCGACGCCGAGCACCGCGACGCGGTCGTCTTCGAGCTGCTGCTGGAGCTGGAGCGCCGGCTCGGCGTCCACGTCCCGTCCTTCTCCGGGACCACCTGCGTGTACAAGGTGATGGGCGCGCCGAGCGTGCTCGGGGCCTACTACCCGGACCTCACGGACCCCCGCTTCGAGACCGTCGGCGCCTTCGGCCACAACCGCTACTCGACCAACACCTGGCCCTCCTTCAAGCGGGTGCAGCCGTTCTCGGCGCTCGGCCACAACGGCGAGATCAACACGATCGAACAGCTGCGCCAGGAGGCGAAGATGCTGGCGGTCCAGATCACCCCCGGCGCCTCCGACTCGCAGGACCTGAACCTGACGATCGACACGATGGTGAGTCGCGAGGGTCTCTCGCTGGCGGAGGCGATGGAGATGATCCTGCCGCCGATCGTCGCCGAGATCCGCACCCTGCCGGAGGAGCTGCGCGGCTTCTACATGTACCTGCACCAGACGATGGGGCCGTTCGCCCAGGGCCCGGTCGCGCTGATCGCCCGCCACGACGACGAATGCGTCTTCTCCGCCGACGCGATGGGCCTGCGCCCACTGTGGAAAGTGGAGACCGAGTCGGACTTCGTCTTCAGCTCCGAGCCGGGCGTGGTCTCGGTCCACAAGATGGTCTCCGAGCCGCAGCCGATGGCGCCCGGCGAGAAGACGATGGTGATGATCGACCGGGCCCGCCGCGCCTCGACCCTGCACCCGCACGCGGAGATGCTGCGGATCGTCAAGGACCGCTGGCTGGCCCGCAACGGGATCGACGCCGTGGCGCCGTACGAGCGCGCGCTGGAGACCGGCGGCCCGCTCGAGGGCGCCGACGTCCCCGGCTACTCGGAAGCCGGCCCGGCCGAGCCGGTGAAGGTCGAAGATCGCATCCTGGCGGGCTTCGGCTGGCAGCGCGACGACGTCAAACTGGTCCAGCAGATGGCGTCGAACGGGGCCGAGCCGGTCGGCTCGCTCGGGTACGACGGGCCGCTGGCGGCGCTCTCGCCGGAGCGGCAGAACCTCGCCGACTACTTCAAGGAGACGGTCGCCGTGGTCACCAACCCGGCGCTCGACCGCGAACGCGAGCTGGAGCACTTCTCGACCCGCACGCTGTTCGGCCGGCGGCCGTCGTTCGACTCCGCCGCCGAGGACACGGCGACGGTCGAAACCGCCTTCCCGGTGATCCTCGGCGGGCACCACGGCCTCGCGCCGCTCTCCGACAAGA
Source organism: Actinomycetota bacterium (assembly GCA_018268675.1). GTDB lineage: Bacteria > Actinomycetota > Thermoleophilia > Solirubrobacterales > 70-9 > VAYN01. The sequence goes on along the minus strand of JAFDWB010000064.1, from coordinate 24,832 downwards.
CCTACCGGAAGATCGCCCGCGACCACCACACCTACCTGCTCGAGGACCTCTGGGAGGAGTTCCGCGGCCGCGCCGCCGCGGTCGACATCTCGCTGCTCGAGTCGGAGACGACGGCGGGCGCGATCGAGCGGATCAAGCACGAGGCGGTGAAAAAGGTCCGCAACGGGGCCGAGCTGGTGATCCTCACCGACCGCACCGTCTACGACGGCGAGCGGCGCTACCTCGACCCGCATCTGGCGACCTCGGCGGTCGACCAGGCACTGAAGCAGTTCAAGGTCGAGCGCGGCGAAGTGAACCTGCGGCGGCGCTGCGGGATCGTCCTGCGCTCGGCGGCGTTGCGCAACGTCCACGACGTGATGCTGGCGCTCGGGCTCGGCGCCAACGGCGTCTGCCCCTACGTGATGGTCGAAGTGATCTGCGTCGAGGATTACGAGAAGGACGTCGGCAACCTCTGCGCGGCGCTCACCAAAGGCATCGAGAAAGTGATCTCGACGATCGGCATCCACGAGGTGCGCGGGTACGCGCGCCAGTTCTCCTCGATCGGGGTGAAGCCGGAGCTGGCCGAGATCTTCCAGACGAAGGCGTTCGCGGCGACCGAGAAGGGCGGCACCGGTTTCGCCGACCTCGACGCCGACACCAACGAGCGCGCCAAGACGCTCGCCGGCGACGACGCGTCGGCCAAACCGGCGAAGACGTTCCGCTTCTACCCGAAGGTCTACAAGTTCGCGATCGCGACCGCGAACGGGAGCGGCACCTACGAGGAGTACTCGGAGAAGGTCCGCGAGCTGGAGAAGCAGAGCCCGATCTCGATGCGCCACATCATGGCGCTGAAGGGGGACCGCGAGCCGGTCGACCCGAGCACCGTCGACGCCGGCGTCGGCCACCACGATTATCCGATCGTCATCTCGTCGATGAGCTTCGGCTCGCAGTCGGAACCGGCCTTCCGGGCCTACGCCGACGCGGCCAAGGCGACCAACATCCTCTGCATGAACGGCGAGGGTGGGGAGATCCGCGACATGTACGGCCAGTACCGCAAATGGCGCGGGCAGCAGATCGCCTCGGGCCGCTTCGGCGTCTCCGCCGAGATGGTGAACAGCTCCTACGTCGCCGAGATCAAGATCGGCCAGGGGGCGAAGCCGGGCGAGGGCGGCCACCTGCCGGGCAAGAAGGTCTCCGAGAAGGTCGCCGCGGCGCGTAACGCGTCGCCGGGCACCGACCTGATCTCGCCGTCGAACAACCACGACCTCTACTCGATCGAGGACCTCGCCGAGCTGATCGACGAGCTGAAGACGGTGAACCCGGACGTGCGGGTGTCGGTCAAGGTGCCGGTGGTGCCGAACATCGGCACGATCGGCCTCGGGATCGCCAAGGCGGGGGCGGACATCATCACGCTCTCGGGCTTCGAGGGCGGCACCGGCGCGGCGCGCCAGCACGCGCTCCGCCACGTTGGGTTGCCGAGCGACATCGGCACCCGCGCCGTCCACCAGGCGCTGATGGAGGCGGGGCTCCGCAACCGGGTCGAGGTCTGGGCCGATGGCGGGTACCGCACCGGCTACGACATCGTCAAGCTCCACTGCCTCGGCGCCAACCGGGTCGGCTTCGGGACGCTGGCGATGGTCTCGCTCGGCTGCACGATCTGCCGCGGCTGCCAGCTCGACACCTGCCACGTCGGCATCGCCACGCAGATCGAGACGACCGAGCAGGCCGCCGAGCACGGCCTCAAGAAGTTCACCCCGCAGGAGGTCGACCGCTCGGCCGAGAGCTGCGCCCGCTTCTTCGCCTCGATGGGCGAGGAGGTCAAGCGGGTGGTCGCCTCGCTCGGCTACAGCCGTGCCCAGGACCTGGTCGGCCGTTATGACCTGCTCGAGCAGGTGGCGATGACCGACCGGATCGACCTGGCGCCGCTGATCACGCCACTGGAGGAGTACCTCGACCTCGAGCCGCTCGACCTGCCGGTCGCCGAGGAGTTCGCCGACACCAGGGCCGAAGCGGGCCTCGTCGTCGCCCGACCGATCCGCATGGAGGCGAAGGCCGCCTCGGCGGAGATCGCCGCGCTGGCGCCGGAAATCTGCGGCGGCAACACGGTGCGCAGCGAGTTCCCGCGGCCGACCGACGCCAACGACCGCGTGCTCGGGACCGAGCTGGCGGGGGCGATCGCGCGCTCGCGGATCTTCGAAGGCGGCCCGGCGCCGAGCGACGAGATCCTCGCCAGCCTCGAGTTCAACGGCGGCTCGGTCGCCGGCCAAGGCCTCGGCGCGTTCAACTCCTACGGGGTGGCGCTGCGGGTCGAGGGCGGCGCCCAGGACGGCGTCGGCAAGGCGATGCTGGGGGGGACGATCGCGATCCTCAAGGGCAAGGGGGCGACCGGGAAGCGGCTGAACGGCTCGGTCGGCAAGTCGTTCGCCTACGGCGCCCAGCGGGGCAAGCTGTATGTCCAGGGCTCGGCCGACTCGCGCTTCTGCATCCGCCTCTCCGGCGCCGACGTGGTGCTCGGCGGTGAGCCGCAGCAGGACATCGACGACGCCCGCGGCTGCATCGTCGACCGCGCCAACGCGAAGGGGTTCGCCTTCGAGTACATGACCTCGGGGCGGGCGATCGTGCTCGGCGACATCGGGCCGTGGGCCTGCGCCGGGATGACCGGTGGCCGCGTCTACGTCCGCTTCAACGCCTTCGGGATCGACCCCGAGGCGATCGAACGGCGGCTTGGTCGGGGCGCCAAAGTCGAGCTGAAGGACCTCGACTCGGAGGCCCTGATCGACATCGACGACCTGCTCTCCGGCTACGCCGAGGAGCTGCGCGCCACCGGCCAGGACGAGGAGGCCGCGCGGATCCTGGGCCTGGCCGAGGACGCGACCAGCAACTTCCTCATGGTGATGCCGCACAAGGTCCAGGCGGACCCGAGCATCTCGACCGAGTAGTACCCACTATCAATGATTCGCTCCGCGGGGTAGGGTCGGGCTCATCCCCGTCCCAGTCACCCCGCGGAGGTCCTGCTGATGCTCAAAGGGTTCAAGGAATTCATGCTGAAAGGCGACCTGATCTCGGTCGCCGTCGGGCTGATCATGGCGCTGGCCACGTTCGCCCTGGTCGAAGCGCTGATCGAAGACCTGATCACGCCGATCATCGCCGCGATCGTCGGTGAACCGGACTTCTCCGCGCTCACCTTCACGATCAACGGCAGCGCCTTCAAATACGGCGCCTTCATCAACGCGCTGATCGTCTTCGCCTCGACCGCGGCGGCCGTCTACTTCTTTGTCATCGTCCCGTTCAAGGCCTACCAGAACGCGCGCGGGATCTCGCCGAAGAAACGCCCCTGCCCCGAATGCACGACCGAAATCTCGGTGTCGGCGCGCCGCTGCCCGAGCTGCACCGCGGTGGTGGCGCCGGAGGCGGCCTGAACTCGACTAGTGCCGGGTGAGGAGCTCGGCGATCGCGCGGATCTCGCGGAGGAGCTCGTCGAGCATCTGCTCGGTCGCCGAGTGGATGCGGACCTCGGCGGCGGCGCGCTCGGCCTCGACCTGGTCGATCCGGGCGGCGAGCCGCTCGGTCCGCTCCTCGACGCCGTCGATGCGGCGCTCCAGCTTGCGCTCGACCCGTTTGGTCCGCTTCTTGACGAAGAGGCGGGTGTCCTCGCGGAGGGCGTCGAGATCGCGGCGCAGCGCCTCGTCCTCGGCGCTCGCGGCGCCCTGTTCGGTGAGCATCTCTTCGACCCCGGCGCGGACCCGCTCGATCTCCTCGTGGAGCTGCGCCCGGGCGCGCTCGGCGGCCAGCGAGATCGGCGGCTGCCCGCCCTCCGGCGGGGGATCGACAGGATTCGGCACAGCGTTCACCCAGCGCAATCCTACGGCCGGCCCCCGACGCCTTCCGACGCTTGTCCTCGATACGAAGACAAGCGTCGGGGCGGGGCCGCCTCGTCCTCGCGCGACCAATAGGATTCGGCGGCGATGGGTCCGATCAGTGCCGAAGTCGAGGTCGACGCCCCGCGTGAGGCGGTTTTCGAGCTGATCTCCGACCTCGCCCGCCGTCCGACCTACACCGACCACTTCCTCACCGGCTTCCGCCTGACGCGGATCGAGGCGCGCGGGGTCGGGGCCGGGGCCCGGTTCCGGGTGAACGCGCCGCTGCGCTCGCCCTGGGAGGACACGACGATTGTCGAGCTCGAGCCGCCGTTCAAGATCGTCGAGCGCGGCGCGGGTGGCCGCTCCAACCGCATCCCGAACCACACGGTCTGGGAGGTCGAGCCCGGCCGGGCGGGGATGACGCTTCTGCGCGTGACCCACTGGACGACGCCGAAAGAACACATCGACAAGCTGGTCGAGGCCCTCAGCTTCGGCGCGCGCTACCAGCGAAAGGGCTGGAAAAAGACCCTGAACCGCCTGCGCGACATCCTCGAGGCGGAAGGACCCGGAGGCGAGCGGATCGCTGTCGCCGGGGGGAACCGCTACGCGACCGGCATCCCCTAATAGACTCCGCGCCGCCCATGTTCGCCAAGCACCGACGGATCATCCTGCCGCTCGTCGTCGCCCTCATGTTGGGCCTGCTGGCGATCGGCGTCACGGGCTGCGGCTCCGGCGATCCGCGCGAAGTGGAAGAGGGTGAAGTCGTCCAGGTCGGCGGTCTCAAGTACACCGTGATCTTCTCCCGCTACCTGAACGAATACGACAACGAGGACGCCGCCTACCTGACCGGCCAGCAGCCGCCGAAAAAGGACGCGAACTACTTCGGCATCTTCCTCCAGGTGCAGAACGAATCGGGCGAAACCAAGACGCTCGTCGATCACCTGACGATCACCGACGCCGAAAACAACGTCTACGAAGCGCTGCCGAGCGAAAGCGAATTCGCCTTCCCCTTCGGCGGTACGGTCGAAGAACACGAACAGATCCCGGTCCTCGACTCGACCGCCCAGATGGGCCCGATCCAAGGCTCCGTGGCGATCTTCGAACTCCCCGAATCGGTCTCCGGCAACCGCCCCCTGCTGCTCCACATCCCCGGCCCCTCCGGGGAATCCGGCACCGTCAAAATCGACCTGTAGCCGTCCCGGGCGGCAGTTCCAGGCGCCCCTACCCGAACCCCGCCGCGAATACTTCGGAGGCGATCGGGGCGGCGACTTCGCCGCCCGCGGCTTCGGCTTCGATCAGGAGGACGCCGATCGCCAGCTTGGGCTTTTCGACGGTGGCGAAGGCGGAGAACCAGGCGTCTTTCTTGTGCTGGGGGCTTTCTTCTTCTTCGCCCCCTTCTTCTTCCTGACCTTCTTCGTTTTCGACCAGCTGGCCGAGTTCGGCGGTGCCGGTCTTCCCGGCGACCTGGCCCGCGGCGATCGCGCCCGCCGTGCCGGTCCCTTCCGTGACGACGCCGGTCATCAGTTCGGTGAGCTGTTCGGCGGTCTTCTTCGACATCACGCGGACCGGCTTCATCGTCGGCCGCAGTTTCTTCGTTTGCACGATCGAGGTCGGCATCCGTACCCCGCCGTTCGCAATCGTCTGGGCCACGCTCGCCATCTGCAGCGGCGTCGCCAGGACTTGGCCCTGGCCGATCGCGGAGACGGCGAGTTCGACTTCTTCGCCGATTTCCTTGGGGATCGTCGATTCGGCCGGTTCGAGTTCCTTCACGATCGACGGTGCGTAGAGGGTCGGTGGCGCGTTGAAGCCGAACGCTTCCGCCGTTTCGACCATCTTCTTGTCGCCGATCTTTGGGCCGAGCGGCAGGAAGTCGGCGTTGCAGGACTCGGCGAAGGCTTCGCGGAAGGTGCCGCCGCAGTACTCGCCGTTGGCATTTTCGATGAAGCGGCCGCCGACGTTGATCCCGTTCGTGATTTCGAATTCGTCGCTGAGCTTGACCACCCGCTTCTGCAGCGCCGCGGTGGCGGTGATGATCTTGAAGGTCGAGCCGGGGGGCTGCGGGGCGGAGAAGGCCTGGCCCGCGAGGGCGCGGACGTCGCCGTTCTTCGCGTCGAGCACGGCGACGCCGCCCAGTCGCCCGGCCAGCGCCGCGACCGCGGCTTCCTGCAGATGCGGATCGATCGTCGTCTTCACCGGCGCTCCCGGCTGGGGCGCGTCTTCGGCGAGCACGCGCCCCTTCGCGCCCTTGCCCGCCTGGATCGGCACCGCCAGCAGCTTGCCGCCCGGCTTCCCGGCCAGCCGGCCGTTGAAGGCCTGCTCCAGACCGCTGATCCCGACCGGAGTTTCCGGTGGGAAGCCGCGCATCGCCAGCGCCGGCTCTTCTTCTTCGGAGGCTTCGCCGATTTCCCCGGTGACGTCGATCGCGGCGCTCCCGATCGGGTGTTCTCGTTCGGTCGCCGGGCCTTCGGCGAGCGGCGTCCCGTCGGCGGCGAGGATCGGCGCCCGCGGCGCCAGTTCGGTTTCGGCCTCGAGCTTCTCGCCGGCGCGCAACCCGGGAAAGACGAGGTAGCCGCGCCAGTCGATGCCGCCGTTCGCCCACGGCAGCTCGATCTTTTCTTCGATCGTGCCGAAGGCCACCGTCGTGATCTTCAGCGGCACCGGCACGACCGTCTGCCCGCCTTCGGACCGCGCGTCTTCGGCCGGTTCGGCGACCAGCCCGCGCATCGTCGCGATGTCGCGCGCTTCACGGTAGGCGGCGGTGAACTGCTTGATCGTGACCCGCGCCTGCGAGGCGTCGTTCAGTTCCGCGTACATCGCCTTGAAGTTCTTCGCTTCCCAGGCTTCGGCAAAGCGGTTGGCGGCGGTCTTTTCGGGCGAGCCGGGGGCGCCGGTGGAGGCGCCGACGACGAAGGCGACGATCGCGACCGCGCCGAGCGGCATCGCACGCGTAAGCAGTCGTCTACGACGCGCTGAATCGGGAGACTGCCTGCTCACCGCAGGAAAGTTAATTGAGTCGTCCGCTGCATGCTTGTATTTGGACACAGTGACCGTTCTCGATTGGGCGATCGTCGCCTTCACCGTCGCTCTCGGGCTCTGGGGCTACCGTCAGGGCCTGATCGTCGGGGCGCTGACCCTCGGTGGGTTCGCGCTGGGCGCGTTCCTCGGCAGCAGGTTGGGCCCGCTGGTGCTCTCGCAGGGATCCGACTCGCCCTACGCGCCGCTCTGCGCGGCGATCGGCGCGCTCCTGCTCGGGGCGCTGTCGGCGGTGGCGCTGGAGGGGCTGGCCCTGGCGCTGCGGCGGCGGCTGATCCGGCGCCCCTTCCTCCACCACGCCGACGGGGCGGGCGGGGCGGTGCTGATCGGTGCCGTGGCGCTCGGGCTCGCCTGGATCTTCGGCGCCGTCGCGCTCCACGCGCCGGGGACCACGCAGCTGCGCTCCGACGTCCAGGAATCGGTGATCCTGAGCGAGCTCGACCACATGCTGCCGCCCAGCGGCGGGGTGCTGAACGCGCTCGACCGGGTCGATCCGGCGCCCTCGATCACCGGTCCGGCGACGCCGGCCCGCCGCCCCGACCCGAGGATCGCCGCCGACCCCCAGATCCTCCACGCCGGCGGCTCGGTGGTGCGGGTGCTGAGCACCGCGTGCGGGCTCGGCATCGAGGGCTCGGGCTGGGCGGTGCGGCCGAACCTGATCGTCACCAACGCCCACGTGGTCGCCGGCGCCACCGACACCACGGTGACCACGCAGAGCGGGGTGGAGCTGGACGCAACCGCCGTCTACTACCAGCCCGAAGAGGACCTGGCGCTGCTGCGGGTGGAAGCGGAGATCCCGACCCTGCCGATCGCCTCGGGCTCGCACGAAGGGGCGCCCGCGGCGGTCCTCGGCTACCCCGAGAACGGGCCCTACACGGTGACCCCGGCGCGGATCGGCGAGACGCGCGAAACGATCAGCCAGGACTCCTACGGGCGCGGGCCGATCGAGCGGACGATCACCGCGCTGGGCGGCGACGTGCGCAGCGGCAACTCGGGCGGGCCGCTGCTGGACGCGGCGGGACAGGTGGTGGGGGTCGTCTTCGCGGCGACGACCAGCGGGCCCGCGGGCGGGTTCGCGGTGCCCGCCGGGGAAGTGCGCGAAGCGCTGCGGCACGCCTCCGACGGCCCGGTCAGCACCGGGGCCTGCGCGCGCTGAGCCGGGTGCCTCGCGTCCGCGCTCAGTCGACGTGGTCGGGCCAGGGGAGGGGGAAGACGGGGCGGAAGGGCCGCGCCTCGTCGATCACGCGGGCGACCGAGGGGCGCGCGGTGAGCGCCTCGAAGTACCGGGTGAGGTCGGCGAGGCCCTCCTCATCCCAACGCCGGACCGCGCGCCCGTAGAAGAGCGCCGGGGCGGCGGCGCAATCGGCGAGCGTGAAGGCGGGGCCGGCGAGCCACTCCTCGCCCCGCAGGCGCTCGTCGAGCACCGCGTAGGCGCGGTCGAGCGCCGCGCGGGCCTCCTCGACGCCGTGCGGGTCGCGGGCGGCCTCGTCCCGCAGACGGTCGGCGACGATCTTCTGCATCGGCGTCTGCACGTGGCCGTCGATCACCCGGTCCCAGAGCCGCGCCCGCAGCGCCTCATCGGGCTCGGCCGGGACCAGCGGCGGCGCGTCGCCGAAGCGGTCGAGGTACTCGACCACGATCGTCGATTCCGCCAGCGCGAGGCCGGCGTCGTCGTCGACGAGGACCGGGATGCTCGCGAACGGCCAGAGCTCGGCCAGCCGGGCGCGGTCGGCCTCGTCGTCCACCTGGTGCCGCTCGAACGGGACGCCCCGCTCATACAGCGCGACCAGCGCCTTCCAGCAGTAGGAGGCGAAGGGGTGCTCGTGGAGCGTCAGGGTCATCGGGCGGGCTCCGCGGCGAGGAAGTCGCCGAGGGCGTCGAGGAGCAGGCCGGTCCCGTGCTCGCGCTCGGCCGGGTCGTCGAGGCCGTCGAAGAACGCGCCCTGCTCGGTGAAGAGGAGGCGGGTGCCGCCTTCGACCGGCGAGAGCTCGACCGTGGTCAGCGATACCGACATCAGGCGGTCGTCGACCAGCAGGTCGTAGGCGAAGACGATCCGCTCGTCGGGCACGATGTCGTGGTAGCGGCTGCGGAAGGTGTGGACGGGTCGGCCCGGCGGCGCGCCGCGGTTCAGCTCCCCGCCGCCGACCCGGAAGTCGAGCTCCCAGGCGCGGTTCTCCCAGTCGGCAGGGACCGCGAACCAGCGGCCCTTCAGCTCCGGGTCGGCGAAGGCGCTGAAGGCCTGTGCGGGGGTGCAGTCGTACTGGCGCTCGATCGTGAAATCGGCGTGGACAATGCTCATGGGTTCCTCCCATAGGTTGATTCGAGGATGTCGCCGAGCTGGTCGAGGCGGCCCTCCCAGACCCGGCGGTGGCGCGCGATCCACTGCTCGATCTCGCCCATCGGCGCCGGCTCGAGGCGGCAGATCCGCACCCGGCCGACCTTTTCGGAGCGGACGATGCCGCTCTTCTGCAGCACTTCGATGTGCTGGACGACCGCCGACAGCGACATGTCCAGCGGCTCCGCCAGGGCGCTGACCGAGGCCGGGCCCTCGCTGAGCCGGACCACGATCGAGCGACGGCTCGCGTCGGCGAGGGCGTGGAAGGTGCGATCGAGGACGTCGGCGTCGGCGGGCACGGAGGGAGGTATAGCAGACACTTAAGTGATCACTGAAGTATTGGATCGTGCAGGTGGGCGGGAAATCCGCCGGCCGGTGACTTACGTTCAGTAAGGTCGATTGACGTGAATACCGCCGCACAGACCCATCCAGAGTCCGCCGCGCCGCCGCCCTGCACGGAAGTCTGCCCGCAGTTCCACGAGGCGATCGAGCTGATCGGCAAGCGCTGGACCGGGGCGATCGTCTGCGCCCTGACCGAGCGTCCGATGCGCTACGGCGAGCTCCGCAAGGCGGTGCCCGGCCTCTCCGACCGCCTGCTCTCCCAGCGCCTGCGCGAGCTCGAGGAGGAAGGCCTGGTCGAACGCGAGGTCGAAGCGGGGACGCCGGTGCGCGTCACCTACTCGCTGACGCCGACCGGGATGGAGCTCGGGCCGGCGATTCGCGAGCTCAAGGCTTGGGCCAAACGCTGGAAACAGACTGCCTGACACGCTGATCCGCTTGGTCCAGCCGCGTCAGCCGGCGCCTTTAGGGTGATGGCCGTGGACGAACCAGATATCTCGCTTGGCGCGCCTGTCCGGCCGGGGCCGGATCTGCCGGGGCCGTTCGCGGTCGGGCGGTACGCCAACCGGCTCAAAGAGTGGATGCGGGAACGGCCGCGGGTGCTCTTGATCGGCGAGGTGACCGGGGTGGGGCGGAGCAAGGTGCAGGCTTACTTCGAACTGCGCGACGGCGAGGGGGCGGTGCCCTGCGCGATCTGGCTCAACGACCTCGAGCGGGCGGGCCTGCCCGAGGGGGCGCTGCGCGACGGCGCCGAAGTGGTGATCGCCGGCGGGCTCGACTACTACCCGGGCGGCGGCGCCGCGTCGGCCAACTTCTGCTTCCGCGCCACGCATGTGCGGCTGGCGGGGGAAGGCGACCTGATGGCGCGGCTCGAGGCGCTCCGCACCCAGCTCCGCGCCGAGGGCCTCTTCGAGCTGCAGAAGCAGCTGGCGCGGCCGCTGCTGCCGAAGACGATCGGGGTCGTCACCGCCGAGGGCGGCGCGGCGCGGCGCGACCTGCTGGCCGGGCTCGCCCGGCGCGGCTGGGGCGGGACCGTGGTCTGGGCGTTCGCCCCGGTCCAGGACCGCCACGCGGCGCCGGCGATCGCGCGGGCGCTGCAGGACCTGGCGGCGCGGCCGGAGGTCGAGGCGATCGTCGTCACCCGCGGCGGCGGCAGCCTCGCCGATCTCTGGGCCTTCTGCGACGAGACCCTGTGCCGGACGGTGGCGATGCTGCGGGTGCCGGTCGTGAGCGCGGTCGGCCACGAGCGCGACTCGACCCTGATCGACGACGTCGCCGCCGTCTCCTGCTCGACCCCGACCCACGCCGCCGAGGCGGCGGTGCCGCTCGACTGCGTCGCGGCGCGGGCGGAGGTGAGGCGCCAGGCGCTGGCGTTGCGGCGCGGGGCGGACGGGGCGATCGCGGCCCGGGCCCGGCACCTCGGCGCGCTGGCCCGCGGCCCGGCCCGTGCCCTGCAACGGCAGCGCACAGTCCTGAACCAGAAGACGCGCGAGATCCGCGCCGCGTCGGAACGCGGCGTCGCCGAGCGGGCGGCCTTCCAGCGCCGGATCGCGACGGTCGTCCTCGACCGGGCGCGGCGGCGGGCGCTCGACCGGGCCGACCGGGTCGGGCAGGACAAGGCGCGTCGTCACGCGGCCGCGCTCGACGGCGCCGGAGATCGAGCTCTGGCCCGGCGCCGCGAGGCGCTCCGCAACGCCGCTGTCGCCCTTCGCGCCCACGATCCGGAGCGCACGCTCGAGCGCGGCTACGCCCTCGCCGAGACCGCCGCCGGCGAGCCCCTGACCGCCGCCGCGTCCGCAGCCGCCGCCGGCCGTTTTACCCTCCGCTTCCACGATGGCCGAATCGACGCCCGAACCGCTGCAGATCCCCGACCCACGCCCGGAGGAGATCTCCGTGACTGACGGGGCCCCGGCGAGCTACGAGGCCGCCGTCGAGCGACTCGAGGAGATCATCGACCGCCTCGACTCGGGCCAGGCGGGCCTGCGCGAGACCCTCGACCTCTGCCGCGAGGGCCGCGAGCTGGTCGACTACTGCGCCGGCGAGCTCGACGCCGTCGGCGAGGGCCTGAAGGAACTGAACCTCGACGACTTGGCTTCTCGCCTCGATTCCTCCGCGAGCGCGGGCCCCTGACCCCGCGGCTCGATGTTGATGGGCCGAAAACGCGACATATAGGCGGGTTTTCGGCCCATCAACCTGGTGGATCGCCGGGGCCGGAGCAGAGGCGGCCGAGGGCGGGACAGCCGCGGCATAGGTCCCAGGTGCGCTCGGGCTCGGGGGCGGGGGAGAAGTCGCCGGCGCCGATCGCGGCGACGGCGGCCTCGATGCGGGCGCGGCCGGCCTCCATGTCGGCGGCGGTGAGGATCGTGCGGACCGGGGCGTCGGCGCGCTCGAGAAAGACGTAGGCGACCTCGACCTCGCTCGCGCCGAGGCTCTCCGCCGCGGCCATCGCGTAGATCGAGCGCTGGATCTCGTAGTGCTCGGCGCGAGCCGCCGGGTCCTCGCTGCCGAGGCGGTCGGTCTTATAGTCGACGACCAGCGGTGGTGCCTCCTCGCGCTCCACCAACAGGTCGATCGAACCCCGCAGCACGGTGCCCCCTGCCCCGAGCAGGATCGGGACCTCGGCACGCGCTCGCGCGGCCCCGGCGATCTCTTCCCGCAGCGGCGAGCCGAGCCAGTCCCGCACCGGCCCCAGCAATTCCTCCGCACCTGCACCGTCCAGGTCGAGCCCCGCGGCCGACGCGTGCCGCCGCGCCAGCTCCGCCGAGGGCTCGCCCCACCCGTTCGCCTGCGACCACTCGAGCAACGCGTGCACCGCGGCGCCCCGCGCACTTCGTTCTTCGCGCGCGGAGGGCCCCTCATCTCCGGCCCCGGTGCCCCCCGCCGCCGCGGCAGCCGGCAGTCCCAACACGCGCTCCATGTAGAACCGGTAGGCGCATTCCTCGAACGCCGAGATCGCGGTGTAGGAGAGCGGTCGCGCGGGCACGATCGGCGGCTGGCGCTCGACCAACGGCGGCGTCCCCGAGCCGAGCGGCCGATCCGCGGCGGTGTCGAGGTGCAGGTCCCGCAGTTCGGCGGCCCGCTCGGGCGAGGGGGCATTGACATGGACGGCGATCTCCGACGGTCCGAACTCCTCCTCCAGTCCCGGCCGCGCCTCCGGCGCCGGGACCACGACCTCCGAGTCCTCGTCGCGCGGCATCCCCAGCGTCTCGACCAGGCGCTCGACCACCGCGGTCCCCGGCCGCAGCTCCTTGCTCGGCTCGGGTTTCACCACCCCGCTGAGGATCAGGCGCTCGCGCGCCCGGGTCGCGGCGACGTGGAAGAGGCGCAGGCCCTCCTCGGAGTCGCGCGCCTCGCCTGCCTCGATCAGCTCGCCGTAGTCGTAGAGGTTCACCGACGCCCGCCCGAGGCGCCGCCACTGGAGGCCGACACGGGGCGGCTGCTCACGCCCCAGGGCGAGGACCGGACGCCGCCCGCCCGACAGCAGACCGCGGGCGAGGTCGGGAACGGCGACGACCTCGAACTCGAGGCCCTTGGCGTTGTGGACGGTCATGATCCGCACGCCGTCGTGGCCCTCCGCCGCGGTCGCCGCCTGGGCCTCGCTGTCGGCCTCGGCGCGCGCGGCGAGGAAGTCGAGCAGGCCGCGCAGGTCGCGGCCCTCGCGCTCCTCGTAGGCCGCCGCCAGGCGGGAGAGCTTGCGCACGTTGGCGAGCCGCGCCTCGCCCGCGGGCCGCAGCAGCGTCGCCAGGTCGTAGCCGGTCTCGGTCACCGCCGCCTCGACCAGCCCGGCCAGGCCGAGGCGCGGCGCCCGCGCCCGCAGTCCCACCATCTGGGTCGCGAACTCCGCGAGCAGCTCGCGCTCCCCCGCCGGGATCTCCCCGAGGCGTTCGGGCTCGGCGAGCTCCGCCTCGCCGCCGAGCGCCAGCCGCTCCAGCGCCGGCCAGACGTGGCGTCGCCGCCCCGCCGCCGCGCGCAGCAGCCAGAGCGTGTCCGGGGCGACCGCGCAGGCGGGCGAGGCGAGGGCGCCGAAGAGCGCCTCGTCGTCCAGGGGGTTGGCGATCGTCGCCAGCAGCGCCGTCACGTCGGCGACCTGCTGCTGGGACCAGTAGCCGCGCCCGCCGACCACATAAGGGCGCAGGCCGGCACGCGCCAGCGAGTCTTCGTAGGCGTCCAGGTGGGTGAAGGCGCGCAGCAGGACGACCATCGCGCCGCGCTCGACCCCCGCGTCGTGGAGCTCGCGCAGGCGCGCCGCCAGCGTCCGCGCCTCGGCCAGGCAGTTCAGCGGCGTGCGGCCGTCGATCGCCGGGTCGAGGTCGATCCCCTCCTCGTCCCAGCCGTCGCGCGCGGTGAGGTGGAGCTCGACCGCCGGCCCGCTGCCGCGCGGCGCCGGCTTCGCGGGCGGCGCGCCGACCCGCAGCGGCCGGTAGGCGGGGCCGAGCAGCGCCGCGCCGAAGAGGTTGACCGCGCCGATCACCTCGGGGCGCGAGCGGAAGTTGCCGCTGAGGCGCATCAGCTCGGCCCCGGGGTCGGCGTCGATCTCCTCGCGGCGGCGGCGGAAGACATCGAGGTCGGCGTGCCGGAAGGAATAGATCGACTGCAGTTCGTCGCCGACCACGACGAGCTGGGAACGCGGCCCTTGGAGCGCCTCGATCAGGCGCAATTGCAGGCGATTCGTGTCCTGGAACTCGTCGACCAGAAGGTGGGAGAAGCGGCCGCGGTAGGCGCCGCCGATCTCGGCGCGCTCGAGCAGGCGCGCGGCGAGGATCTGGAGGTCCTCGAAGTCGATCCCGGCGCGGCGGGCCTTGGCGGCCTCGAAGGCGGCGGTGTAGAGGCGCAGCAGATCGGCGAGATGGCGGTAGGCGACGCCGCCCTCGCCCGCCTCGGCGGTGCGGGCGATCGCCTCCTCGAGCGCGTCGCGGAACGGGCCGAGCGCTTTCGCGGTGCCGCCGGGCCGGAGCGCTTCCAGCTCGGCCAGGGACGGCGGCGGGCCGGGCTGGGTGAGGCGGGCGAGGGCGTCCTCGAGCGCCGCGCGCCTGCCGTTGCCCGAGGCCAGCTCCTCGAGGCATTCGCCGGCCGCCTCGATCGCGCGGGCGAGCGCCTCGGCGGGATCGGTGGCGGGCGGGTCGGGGAGCGCCGGCTCGGCGACGCCGCGGCTGCGCAGCTCGTCTTGGGAGGCGACGACGACGGCGCGCAGGCCTTCGAGGTCGTAGGCGGCGACGGTCTCCTCGCGGGCGGGGTCGCTCGCGGCGAGGAACTCGGCGAGGGCGGCGTCGAAGGCCTCGCGGGCGGCGCGCTCGGCCTCGGGCTGATCGAGGACGCGGAAGCCTGGGTCGACCCCGGCGGCCACCGGGTGGGCGGCGAGGACGCGGTTGCAGAAGCCGTGGATGGTGGTGATCCAGGCACCGCCGACGGTCGAGAGGAGGGCGGCGGCCCGCACCGCGGCGGCGCCGGTGCCGGCGGCGCGGCGGGCGAGCTCGGCCCGCACCCGGGCGCGCAGCTCGGCCGCCGCCTTGTCGGTGAAGGTGAAGGCGAGGACGGCGTCGGGGGAGACGCCCTCGTCGACGACGAGGCGGACGTAGCGCTCGACCATCACCCCGGTCTTCCCGGAACCGGCGCCCGCCTCGAGCAGGACGTCGCGGCCGCGCGCCTCGATCGCGGCGCGCTGCTCGGGGGTGGGGGAGCGCTCGACTGCGGGCTCGACCGGTGTCGCCGCGCTCACCGCTCCCACCCCGCCTCGTTCTCTTCACGCTCCACATAAGAGGGGGCGCGGTCGCGGCGGCAGATCGGCGCGAAGGAGCACCAGGTCGGGCAGACATCGTGGCCGCGGAGGCCCTCGCGCGGGCCGGGGTCGCGGCGGATCTCGCCGGCGCGGATGCGGGCGACGATCGCCGCCCCGCGCTCGCGCGTCTGCTCCAGCAGCTCCTCCAGCTCCGCCTCCTCGACCACGTCGCCGCGGTAGAGGTCGTAGCCGAGCTCGGCCGCGGACCCGGCCGCGACGACGCCGCGAGGGCGCCGGTTCGAGGTCCCCCGCAGCGGGTGGTAGATGCCGCCGACCGGCTCGGCGCCCCAGTGGATCTGCGCCGCGAGCAGGTAGAGCGGCAACTGCAGCTTCGCCCGCTCCTCGAACTTGTCGCGCGCGGTGACGCTCGCGGCGAGCTTGTAGTCGTGGACGACGGCGCGGCCGTCGGGCGCCCGGTCGACGCGGTCGATCGCCCCGTGGAGCCCCCAGCCGCCGAGGTCGAGGCTCGGCCGCTCCGCCTCCTCGCCGAGGCCGAAGCCCGCCTCCAGCAGCCACGGCTCGAAGCCGCCGGTGTCGCGCGCCGCCTCTTCGCCGAGGAAGCGCTCGAGCAGGCGCTCGACCCGCCGCGCCATCGCCCGCTCGGCCGGATGCCCGCCCACTTCGCGCTCGGCCAGCTGCTCGGTGAGGAGCGCACGCCCGCGGTCGATCCAGGCGGCCAGGGACGCCGGGCGCGGGAGGGGATCGCCGCCGGGCCGCTCCCGATACAGGCGCTCCAGCACGGCGTGGATGAGGCCGCCCTGGACCAGCGGGTCGGGCACCGGGTCGAGCGGCTGCGGGTCGAGCTCGTGGTCGGCGAACCAGCGGTAGGAGCATTCGTCGAACCCCTCCAGGGTGGTGCCGCCGTAGGCCTCGACCCCCGCAAGGGACGCGAGCACCGCGGGGTTCGTCAGTGGCCCCGGCGCCCGCGCCGCGGCCTCGGCTCGCCGCGCGCGCCGGAGCCGGTCCTCGAGCGCGGCAACGAGGCCGACGCTCTCGACGCTTGTCTTCGTATCGTTGACAAGCGTCGAGGTGGGGGGCGGGGTGGTGTCGTCGATCCCGACCGCGGCGAGGAGAGCGCGGGGGTCGGCGCCGGGGCCGTGGGCGGCGAGGGCGCGGGCCAGCTCGTCGGCGGACGGCGCCTCGGCGAGGGGGGCGACGACGTCGGCGAGGCCGCGCTCGCGGGTGATCGCCGCCTCGACCGGGTCGGCCGCCCCGTCGGCCGGCGTCGGCGGGGCGAGCAGCGCCCGCACCTCCTCCAGCAGCGGCGAGCGCGACTCGGCGGCGCCGTTCTCGTCGCTGTCGCGGTAGGAGAGGAAGAGGCGCCGGCGCGGCAGCGCCAGGCAGACGCCGAAGAGGTAGCGCTCCTCGGCTTCGGTGTCGCGGCGGGGGTCGAGGCCGAGCCGCTCCCGCTGCGCCTCGGAGAGGAACGGGTCGCCGCCGCGGTCGCGGCGGGGGAACTCGCCGTCCTGCAGCGAGCCGACGAGCACGTGGTCGAAGCGCGCGGCGCGCAGGCGGTAGGGGCTGGCGATCCGCACCCGGCCCTCGACCGGGCCGCTCCAGACGCGGAAATCGAGCGCCGCGACCGTCTCCGCGAGGCGCTGCGGGGCGGGGGCGAGCGGCCCGAGCGCGGCGAGCTCCGAGAGCGCCGCCGCGATCGCGCCCGCGGCGCGCAGCTCGAGCCCGTCGCCGGGGCCGAGGCGCGGCCCGTCCTCGCCGGTCCGGAACGGGCGCGAGGCCATCGTCCCGACCAGCCCGGCGACCGCGGCACAGAGCGCGGCCGGGGATTCGGCGGCGGCGTCGCGCAGGCGGCGCAGGTCGCGCGGCTCCTCGCCGTCGGTGGCGCCCCAACGCGCGAGCGCGGTCGCCGCGTCGGCGATCCGTTCGCCGCGGATGCGTTTCTCCAACCAGTCGACCGAGTCCGGGCGGAAGCCCGAAGGTCCGCGGAGGTAGCGCAGGAGGTCGGCTGCCCGCCCGCTGCCGAAGGCGGTCTCGAGCAGGGCGACGACGGCGCCGCCGACCGAGGTCGAGGTCACCGGCACCTCGGCCTCGAGCGCGGCGGCGATCCCGTTCGCCTCGAGCGCCGCTTCGAGCTCGGGGCCGCGGCGGCCGGGATCTCGCAGGGCGACCGCGATCTCGTCGGGGGCGGCGCCGTCGCGGACGAGGCGGGAGACCTCGGCGGCGATCGCCTCCGCCTCGGCGCGGGTCCCGGCCGAGCGCAGCAGGGTCAGGTCGGAGCGCTCGGGGAGAGGCGCGGGGGACGCCTCGGGGAGGCCGAAGCCGCGCGCCAGGGCGTAGAGCTGGGGGCTCGCGGTGTTGGCCGGGTCGGCCTCGAGGGTCGTCTCCTCGACCGGCCCCAGCGCCCGCAGCTGTCCCAGCAGCCGGCCGCGCGCCGCCAGCGCCTCGTCGCCGGGCTCGAAGGGGACCGCGACCGTGACCTCGGTGCGGGCGGCGAGCGCCGCGACCAGGTCGAACTGCGGCGGGGTGAGGTCGTCGAGTCCATAGAGGAAGATGGGGCGGCCCGCCCACGGCCCGGGGTCCGCGCGCAGGAGGCCGACCGCCTCGCGGGCGATCCCGGCGGCGTCCAGCCTGCCGCTGCGCTCGCGCGCCGCCTCGTAACCGGCGAAGAGGGTGGCGACGTCGGTGAGGTAGGCGGAGCCCTCGAGGGTGCCGGCGCTCGCCTCGACCTGCGGCGGCCCGACCCCGGCGGCCTGCAGCTCGTCGAGCAGTCGCGCGAAGGCGGCGGCGAAGCCCGGGCGCCCGGCCGAACGGCGCAGCGGCCCGAGCCGCCCCGACAGCTCCTCGACCGCCACCGCGACGCAGCGGCGGCGCTGGGCGGGGGAGAGGACGGCGCCGGGCGGGCGCCCCGCGGCGGTGGCGATCTGCCCGAACAGGGCGCCGAAGGTGAGCACCGTGCCGCCGAGGGCGGCGCCCGCCCCGCAGAGCTCGCGCTCGAAGGCGAAAACGTCGTCGACGGTCGGCACCACCAGCACCGGGTCCCGCTCCAGGGCATCCAGGTAGCGACGCCGGACGAGGCCCGCGCGCCCCGAGTTGGGGGGTCCGAGGATCAGTTTCAGCGGCACCCGTCCAGACTATGTAGGGCGGCGGCGCACGCTCGGGCGACGCCCTTGGACCCCGCCCGGTGCCGCTCCGCCCCCCACCGCGCAAACTGGGCATTACCGCCACCGTTTTACCGTCCCCCGACCCCCCTAGATTTTCTTCATCCCATGTCCCTCTGTTTCGTCGATCCAGCCGATGCGATCCGCGCCATAGCCGACTCGATCGGTCGCGAGGCCCGTCGCCAGCTCCTCGGCGAGGCGGTGCGCGCCTGGGTCGACGAGATCCCCGACTCGGAGCTCGAGCTCCACTACGCGAAGGCGATCGCCGAGCTCGACGAGCACGACCTCTCGATGCTCGCCGCCTGGCACGGCTCCCTCGAGGTCGGCCAGCCGATCCCCAACCGCGACTTCCTGATGGGCGCCTTCGGCTCCCTCGGCGAGAACCGCCGCGAGGCTCTGAAGCTCGCCGCCGGCTTCCGCGGCGAGGAGGCCGTCGACGCCGGCGTCACCGAGGACGACGCCCTCGAGCTGGTCCTCGGCCTGCTCGCCCCGCCCCGCCTGATGCAGCTCGCCGTCGAGGCGGTCGAGCTCTACATCTGGGACCGCGCGGGCAGCGACAACTGAGCGGCCGCTAGGCGAGCGCCGCGCGGACCTCGGCGATCGCCTGGTCGGCGTCGCGGTAGTGCACGGTGCGGAAGCCGAGCTCACGGGCGGCGTCGCAGTTGACCTCGAGGTCGTCGACGAAGAGGCAGGCGGTGGCGGGGAGGCCGAGGCGCTCCAGGGTGATCTCGTAGATCTGCCGTTCCGGCTTGCGGTAGCCGACGTAGCCGGAGTCGACCACCAGCTCGAAGATCTCGTCGACCGGCAGCATCGTGCGCCAGAGCGGCTCCCACTCCTGGACGTTGTTGGTGAGCATCGCCATCCGCCTCCCGCCGCGCCGGCACTCGCGCATCAGCTCGATCATCGGCTCGTTCGGGTCGAGCGCCTCGAAGAAGATCTCGCGGAACCGGTGCAGCTCGGGACGGTGGCCGAGCCGCGCCTCGAGCCCGTCCCGGAGCAGCTCGAGGAATTCCGGTTCGGTGATGTCGCCGCGCTCGAGCTTGAACAGCGGGACCTCGCCGTCGCCCGCCGCCGCGGCCGCCCGCATCGCCTCGCCGAAGTCCTCGCCGCTGACCCCGTGGGCGTCCTGCAGGGCCAGGAAGGAGGACATCAGCGGCGTGGTGAGCACGCCGCCGAAATCGGAGACGACCGCCTCGATCGGTCCGCCCGTGTCGGCGCCGCCCCCGGGCTCAGCCACGCGCCCGCGCGATCTCGTAGTGGCCGAGTCCCTCGCGGCCCTCGACCGACCAGCGGAAGAAGGCAATCCGCGTCTGGAGCCCGTCGATCTCGGCGCTCACCGCGCTGATCAGGGTGCCGCCGCCGCGGATCGGCGGCCCCGACTCAGGGTCGAGCCAGAGCTCCAGCGTCGCCCGCCGCTGCACGCCATCCTCGCCGTATTCGGTCGAGAGCAGGGCCTCCTCGAAGGCGATCGGCGCCGCGTCGGGGTCGCAGAGCACCGCCAGCAGCGGCTCCTCGCCGTGGTCGGCGCCGCGACCCCCCGGCGCCGTGCCGCTCAGCGTCAGCAGGCCGCCGTCGGCGAACACGATCCCGATCGAGCGCCGAATGACATGGCCCGGACCCCTGCTCATCGATCGCAGCCTATTGTGGGCGGCTTGTCGATGACGATCCGCTCCGCCGACCCCGGGCGCGACGCCGCTGCCTGCGCCGCGATCTACGCGCCGAGCGTCGAATCGACGCCGATCTCCTTCGAGCTGGAGCCGCCCGACGCCGCCGAGTTCTCCCGCCGGATCGAGAACTACTCGGCGACCCACCAGTTCCTCGTCGCCGAGACAGGCGGCGAGGTCGTCGGCTACGCCTACGCCTGCCGCTGGGCGGAGCGGGCCGCCTACCGCTGGGCGGTCGAGACGTCCGTCTACGTCGGCTCCGGCCACCAGGGCGAGGGGGTCGGCCGCGCTCTCTACGGGGAGCTCTTCGAGCGCCTCCGCGCCCAGCGCTTCCGCGTCGCGGTCGCCGGGATCACCCTGCCGAACCCGGCCAGCGTCGCCCTCCACGAGCGCCTCGGCTTCGAGCCGATCGGCGCCCTCCGCGACATCGGCTGGAAGTGCGGCGCCTGGCGCGACGTCGGCTACTGGCAGCTGCGCCTGCTGCCGGACGCCGAGGACCCGCCGGCGGAGCCGCTGCCGCCCCGGCCCGGCGCCTGACCCGGGTACCATCTGCCCATGGCAGATCAAGAGCAGCAGTCCCGGTCCGAGGAGCAGCAGCCCGCCGCCGACGGCCCGGTCACCCATCCGGAAGAGGTCACCGAGGAAGACGTCTACGAGGCGCTCGAGGAGGTCATCGACCCCGAGCTCGGGCTCGACTTCGTCTCCCTCGGCCTCGTCTACGACGTCTCGATCGAGCAGGAGGATGTCTACGTCACCTTCACGCTGACCACCCCCGCCTGCCCGATCGGCCCCCAGGTCTCCGAGCAGATGCGCGAGTTCGTCGGCGACCTCCCGGGCGTCTCGGCGGTCCACCCGAAGATGGTCTTCGACCCCGCCTGGTCACCGGAAATGATGTCCGAGGACGCCAAGTTCGCGCTCGGGTTCTGAGCGCGCCGCGGCCGACTTGATCGAGCCGATCGAGGACCCGCCGGGCGGCGCGCTCGGCTTCCGCGTCGGCGGCGAGCTGACCGACGCCGACTACGCCGAGGTGCTGGCGCCGGCGCTGCGCGACGCGGCGGCGGCGGGGGAGGTGCGGCTGCTGCTGGTCGGGGCCGAGGGCTTCGACCTCGGCTCGCTGAAAGGGCGCTTCGAAGCGCTCCGCTCCGACCCCGAGCTCGACCTCGGCCACAGCAAGGACTGGCGCCGCGTCGCGATCGTCGCCGACGCGGGGCTGCTGTTCCGCCGCTCCTTCCCCCTCGTCGCCCGGGTCATCCCGGTCGACGTGAAGCTCTTCGAGCGCCGCGACGAGGCCGCCGCGCGCGCCTGGGTCACCGGTTGATGGGGCGAAAAGCGCTGATATAGAGAGGTTTTCGGCCCATCAACGCGGAGGGTCGGCGGGCGGGAGGCGGTGGTCCCACTCAGGCTCGTCGGGGACCTCTTCGGCGTCGACGTCGTAGTCGTAGGAGCGATTCGCGCCCCGCCCGCCTCCGCGGCCCGCGCCGAAGCCGCCCATCGCCGCCCCGACCGGGACCCCGACGACCGCCACGCGGCCGATCGTGAAGCGGCGCAGGATGCGGCGGGCGACGGCGCGGGTGGGCGGCACCAGCAGCAGGGCGCCGAAGATGTCGGTGATGAAGCCGGGGGCGATCAGGAGGGCGCCGCCGAGGATGATCAGGAAGCCGCCGGTGACCTCCTTGCCCGGCAGGCGCCGTTCCGCCAACGCCTGGTTGAAGCGGCGCCAGGCGCTCCGGCCCTGGTGTTTGATCAACCACGACCCGAGTACCGCGTCGGCCAGCAGCAGGAGGAGGGTCGGCACGACGCCGATCAGTTCGCCCACCTGGATGATCACGTAGAGCTCGGCGAGCGGGACGACGATGAAGGCAAGGAGGAGCAGGAGGCCCATCGACAGAGAGTAGCCGGGCGTTGATCCCGGCTCTGCGCTACGCCGCGGCGGCCGCCTCGCCCGCCGCGTCGAGGAGCTCCTCGAGCGCCGCGTTGATCCCGTCGGCGAGCAGCTCGACGTCGGCCATCGAGTCGTAATCGGCGAGCAGGCTGAAGCCGATCTTGCCGTTGTAGCTCATGATCGCCACCGCGAGCGCGTGGTTCTGCGGCAGGAAGGCGACCGGGAAGACCTCTTCCAGTTCCCGCCCGAGGACGTAGAGGGGGACCTGCGGCCCCGGCACGTTGGTCACCAGCAGGTTGAAGAGCCGGGTGCTGAAGTTGAGTCGCGAGGCCTGCGCGAGCAGCGTCGGCGGCGCGAAGTCGTTGAAGCGGGAGATCATTTCCGCCCCCAGGGCCTGTTTGGACTGCTTCAGCCCCGCCATCTCCTCGCTGATCGTGTGGAGGCGCCGCACCGGGTCCTCGATGTAGACGGGCAGCGGGCCGCGCATCAGCGTGATCCGGTTGCCGAGGTTGCCCTGCTCGTCCTCGGTGCGGATCGAGACCGGCACCAGCGCCCGCAGCTCGAGCCCCTCGGTGCGCACCCCGCGGCTGTGCAGCCAGCTGCGGATCGACCCGGTGACGACCGCCAGCACGACGTCGTTGACGGTGCCGCCGAAGGTGTCCTTGATCCGCTTGAAGGTCGCCAGCTCCGAGCGCGCCCAGACGTAGCGGCGGTGCGGCCCGATCTCGTGGTTCAGCGGCACGTCCGGGGCCGGGTCGGCGAAAGCGCTGACGATCTCGCTGAAGCCCTCGAGCGCCTCGACCGCCTTGCGCGCGGTCGCCTCCGGGTGGCGGACCGCGTCGAACGCCCGCTCGGCGAACTTGATCGGCACCCCGATCGCGTCGCCGATCCCGCGCCCGACCAGCTCCGCCGTCGAGGGTGGGCGGCGCGGCACCCAGTCGTCGGTGACCGCGGCGGGCTCCGGCACCGGCTCGAGGTCGAACAGCACGGTGCCGATGTCGACGCCGGAGATCCCGTCGACCATCGCGTGGTGGGTCTTGGTGAGGATCGCGAAGCGGTCGCGCTCCAGCCCCTGGACGAGCCAGAGCTCCCAGAGCGGCTTGGAACGGTCGAGCTGCTGCGAGAAGACCCGCGCGGTCAGCCGTTTCAGCTCCGCCTCGCCACCCGGCTCGGGCAGCGCGGTGTGGCGGATGTGGTAGCTGAGGTTGAAGTTGACGTCGTCGACCCAGAGCGGTCGCCCCGTCTCCAGCGGCGGCACCACGAGTTTCTGGCGGAAGCGCGGCACCAGGTGGAGGCGCCCGCGGACGTGCTCGACCAGGTCGACGTAGCGCGGCGGCGGCCCCTCGAAGATCGGCAGCGCGCCGACGTGCATGTGGCTGGAGGCGTCCTCGTTGGCGAGGAAGGAAGCGTCCACCGCCGTCAGGCGGTCGAGGTGGCGACCCTGCGTGCTCATCGCCGGTCAGGCTATCCCCGATGCGCCCCGAGGCCAAGCCCGAGGCGCGGCCCGCAACCCCTCCACCGGTACCCTGGGGAAATGCCAAGCACCGCCACCGCGGGCCCGCGCCGGGTCCTGCTCGCCGCACCGCGCGGCTACTGCGCCGGGGTCGACCGTGCCGTGCACACGGTCGAGCGCGCGCTCGAGGTCCACGGCGCGCCGGTCTACGTCCGCAAGGAGATCGTCCACAACAAACACGTGGTGGAGGAGCTCTCCAAGCGCGGCGCGATCTTCGTCGACCAGGAGGGCGAGGTGCCGGAGGGGGCGATCGTCGTCTTCTCCGCCCACGGGGTCGCCCCGGCCGTCCACGACAACGCCGCGGCGCGCGGTCTGCGCACGATCGACGCGACCTGCCCGCTGGTGACCAAGGTCCACGTCTCGGCGCGGCGCTTCGCCGCCGAGGGATACACGATCGTGATGGTCGGCCACGCGGGGCACGAGGAGGTCGAAGGGACGATGGGCGAGGCGCCGGACTCGATCGTGCTGATCGAAACCGCGGAGGAGGTGGCGGGCCTCGACGTCCCCGACCCCGACAAGGTCGCCTTCATCACCCAGACCACGCTTTCGGTCGACGAGACCGCCGCGGTGATCGACGCCCTGCGCGCCAAGTTCCCCTCGATCGTCTCCAGCAAGTCCGACGACATCTGCTACGCGACCACCAACCGCCAGATCGCGGTCAAGCAGCTGGCGCGCGAGTGCGACCTGGTGCTGGTGATCGGCTCGACCAACTCCTCCAACTCCAACCGCCTGGTCGAGGTCGCCCGCGAACACGGCGCCGACTCGCACCTGATCGACAACCACACCCAGGTCGAGGAGGCCTGGCTGGAGGGGGTCGAGACGGTCGGCATCACCTCGGGCGCGAGCGCCCCCGAGGAGTTGGTCGAGCGCCTCGTCGCCCTCTTCCGCGACCGCGGCGCCGAGGACGTCGGCGAGCTGCGCACCGTCCACGAGGACGTCCGCTTCATGCTGCCGAAGGAGATTCGCCCGGAGACACCTACGGGGCGGGGGTAGGTGTGGCTACGGCCGCGCCCTCGGCGCGGGCGGCCGTCCGAGATGCGTCCCGGGCGCCTCATGGGCGTCCTGGCAGGCTGTGACCCCCATGAGGCGCCCGGGACGTGAGAGGTGCGTGGGGAAGAGGGCACGGGATCGTGACGAAGATGTCGGGGACGTCACACTTCCGTGCCATTTGAAGGCCAAGATCGGGGCCCCGGAGCTCGCTGCAGCGACAGGTGTCGTCCCAGCGACACCTGTCGCTGCAGCGTGTCCCGGACGTCCGAGGAAGACGGGAGGAAGGGTGACGGACCTCCCGTTCCCCGGCCGACCCCGGTCAGCTGTTCTTTTTGCCGGACTGGT
>JAFDWB010000063.1 GCA_018268675.1 Actinomycetota bacterium | reverse complement strand
TCACGCCGAGGCTTTCCCCGAACCGGCGCGCCAGTTCGGTCGGGCTCGCCGTCCTCCCCTGCAGCGCCTCGAGGATCATCACCCGCGTCGGGTGCGCCAGCGCCCGCACGAGATCCTGGTCGATCGGTCCTCTGCCCCGGCTTCGGTCGTCCATCTGAAATCCCCTCCCTCTCTAGTGCGGACGACCTTTTGTCTGTCGGTGCCTTGTCGTCCTCCCTGCGGCGGGGCAAGGTAGACGAGAACCGCTCAAATGCGCATTTGAGCGGGGTCAGGCCATCGGCGTCCGATGTCGGTCGTGTTCCCGTACCGGTGACGGCGTTTGGAACCCGAACATGCCGACGGTCGCGTGCATCGGCCGCTCGCCAGATCGCCTCATCCGCTCCGCTGCCGCCTCCTGCTCTGCCATCAGCGAGTAGAAGATCTCGTCCAGCCTCCTGCAGATCCTGAGAAACCCGGCCAGGTCGAGTTGGAGCGGCGTCCAGCTGGCATGGCGCTCGGGGTGGGAGTCGAAGAGGTTCGCCAGCAGCGATTCGTGGGCGGTCTCCTGGAAGGTCGAGCAGATCAGGGCGCTGAAGCTTCCCTTCAGCGCCTCGGGGAGGTGGTTGAAGTCCTCTTCGCTGAACAGCGCCCGGGCCGTCGCCTCGTAGTAGTTGACGTTGGCCCCGTTCACACGGCGGGTGAAGGCGACTTCGATCGCCTCACATTCGACGAGCACGTCGAAATGGTGGGAGATCAGCTGCAGGCTGTGGCGACCTCCCTGGCGCGCCCTGAATTCCGACTGGGAGATGGGGGAGATGCCGCACTCGATGAGGATCTCGACCCGCAGCGGGCTGCTGATCGCCTTGACGAGTCGCGGATCGACCCGCTCGTGCGCCGCGTATCGCCGTTTGACCTTGAGCCCCAACCTGAGTTCCCCTGGATCACTTGACTGACCCTGAGCAGTGAGACTAGCTCATATAACGAAATGTTTTGTCTGCAATCTGCTGTAACGCGTCAGAGCAAACAAATCCCCCAGAGAAATGACACGGGTCTCGCGGAAAAGAGGCCAGGGAGGGGGTGACAGCATGGAGATCGCCGTGACCGCGATGCCGGCTCTGCCGTCGGTTCAAATCTCGAAGGCAGGCTGAGGGCCAGCGGCGGGCGGGCCGGCGGGGCAAGCCCCGCCGGCCCGCGCCGTGACGGCCGGCTGGCCGCGCCCCATCGTGCGCCGCGCCGACGAGTTCGCAGTTGGCCACAACAGTTGTGGATAAGTGCGAACGCACTCGGATTGCGCGGAAGAGAGCACGGGTCGGTATGAAGATGCCGGGAACGTCACAGCACACTCAGGCCATCAGTGGCGCTCCCGTCCCATCCGCCTCGGGCGCCGGGTCAAGCCGCGTACAGCTCTTCGATCTCGCGCTCGTGCTTCTGGGTGACGACCGCCCGCTTCACCTTCAGCGTCGGGGTCAGCTCGCCGTCTTCCTGGGTCAGGTCGCGGGGGAGGATCGCGATCTTCTTCACCTGCTCGACCCGGGCGAATTTCTGGTTGATCTCCTCGACGTGGGCTTCGATGGTCTTGCGGATCTCGGGGTTGGAGGCGAGCTGGGTGAGGTCCTCGGGGAGGCCGTGGTCTTTGGCGTAGGCGAGGGCTTCTTCGGGGTCCAGGGTGACGAGGGCGACCAGGTAGGGACGGCGGTCGCCGACCACCACGCACTGGGACACCAACTGGTGCTGGCGGATCTCGGCCTCGAGGTTCGCAGGGGTGATGTTCTTGCCGCCCGCGGTGATGATGATGTCCTTTTTGCGGCCGGTGATCTTGATGAAGCCCTCGGCGTCGATCTCGCCGATGTCGCCGGTGTGGAGCCAGCCGTCGACGATCGTCTCGGCGGTCGCCTCGGGGTTCTTGTGGTAGCCCTGGAAGACGTTGGGGCCCTTGACCAGGATCTCGCCGTCGTCGGCGATCTTCACCTCGCAACCGGGGAAGGGCTTGCCGATCGTGCCGAACTTGAAGTCGTCGGGGGTGGCGACGGTCGCCGCGGTGGAGGTCTCGGTCATCCCCCAGCCCTCGACCACGAGGACGCCCGCGGCGTCGAAGAAGCGCAGGATGTCGGGGTTGATCGGCGCCGCCCCGGAGACCGCCAGGCGCAGGTTGCCGCCGAACAGGCCGCGGATCTTCCCGAGCACCTGCTTGTCGGCGAAGGCGTACTGGCGCTGCAGCAGCCACCCCGGCTTGCCCCCGGCCCGTTCGGTCTCGCGCATCCGCTTGCCGGTCCTGATCGACCAGTCGAAGATCGCTTTCTTGAGGCCGCCCTGTTTCTCCATGCCGCTGTTGGCGGCGGTGTAGATCTTCTCGAAGATGCGCGGCACCGAGGGGAAGTAGGTCGGTTTGAGTTCACCGAGATCGGGGACGATCTTGTTCGGGTCCCCCTGCCAGTAGGCGAGGGTCGCGCCGAGGTCGAAGCTGCCGAGTTGGATCAGCAGCGCGAAGGAGTGGGCGAGGGGGAGGTAGAGGTAGGTGAGGTCGTCCTCCTCGATCACGCTGGTCTGGTCGACCATGTCGAGCATCGAGCGGTAGTTGCCGTGGCTGATGATGCAGCCCTTCGGCGGCCCGGTGGTGCCGGAGGTGTAGATGAAGGTGCAGATGTCGGCGGACGTGACCGCGGCGATCCGCTGCTCGAAGAGTCCCGCGTCGACCTCGCCGCCCTTCGCCGCCAGCTGGTCCATCGAGAGGACGTCGTCGGCCTCGCCGACCATCATCACGATCTGCTCGAGCTGGGGCAGCCCGGCGCGGACCTCGCGGATCTTTGCCAGCTGCTCGTCGTTCTCGACCACGACCACCTTGGCGTCGGAGTTCTCGAGCACGTAGGCGCACTCCTCCGGCGAGTTGGTCTGATAGATCGGCACCACCGTGGCGCCGATCGAGAGCGCGGCGAAGTCGAAGTAGGTCCACTCAGGGCGCGTGTTGCCGAGGATCGAGACCCGGTCCCCCTTCTCGATCCCAAGCGCGGCCAGGCCCAGCGCCAGCGGCCGGACGACGTCCAGCACCTCCTGGAAGCTGCGGTCGACCCAGGCGTCGCCGTCGCGGTAGCGGACCGCCGGGTGCGCCCCGTACATCTCCGCCGCACGGACCAAAAGGTCCGCCAGCGTCTTCGAATCGGTCCCCCTCCCCTGCATCGCGGGGGAGTCTATTGGCGCGGCGAGCCGGCGCGCAAACTCCTCGCTTTCCCGCCGCCGGAGAGTTGACGCAGCGACGTTTCGAAGAGGGTCCGGTCGATCCGCCCGTGGAAGATCGGGATGCCCATCTGGACGCACCTCCCGATCACCTCCTGCTGATCCATTCGCAGCTGGTCGGCGAGCTCGCCCGGCGTCAGGTGGTTGGCCATCAAGACCCTCCCGAAGTTGAGGAAACTGGGAACTCCTTCCTATCCCGGTCGTCGGTCCGTGTCAACGGTTGATTGCGGAGGTTGGGGGCTATGAGATGCGCCGCTCGCGATAATGGGCAGGTGAGCAACGTGACGACCGAGTCCGAGCCCGAGGTCCTACGGCGGCCGATGCCGCGCCGCGGCCGTGGCTGGGTGCTGCTGATCATGCTCCTGGCGGCGATCGCGCTCGGCTACGCGATCGTCCAGATCGCCACCCAGAAGGCGAACAAGAACACCGTCCACATCGCCGCGATCAGCGAAGCGCAGCAACTCTTTGGCGGCGTGCCGCAGGAAGGCGCGCGTCTGGGCTCCGAAAACGCGCCGGTGACGGTCCAGGTCTTCTGCGACGAGCAGAGCTCGTTGTGCCGCGAAGGCTTCCTCTCGACGATCCCCGCGCTGACCGAAAAATACGCGCGCCCGGGCAAGGCCAAGTTCCTCTACCGCCACTACTCGAACAGCGAAAATCCGATCGAGTACGGCTTCTACGGCACCGAAGCGGCGGCCGAACAGGGCGATGGCTGGCAGTACGCCTACCTCTTCTACGCCAACCAGAAGGAAGCCGACCGCTTCGGCGTGTCGGAAGCCGAAAACAAACGCTCCGGCCTGCGCGAAAACTTCCTCAACTCGCTCGCGAGCGGGGTGGAAGAACTCGAAATGGCCGAATGGGAAAAGGCGTTCAAGGAGGGGACCGAACCGGGGAGCGCGATGTCGAAAAGCCTCGAAGCCCAGGAGGAACTCGGCTCGAAGCTCGGCATCCGCTACGGCCTCGCGATGGTGATCGAGGGCCCGAACGGCAACGTCACGCTGCAGGAAAACCCAAGCCTCGCCGCAGTCGAAGCGGCGATCGCAAAGGTCGAATAAGGCTCGGTGTCGTCGCAAGCAAGTCGCGAGTTGTGATGTGACCCGTTCATGGCGCGTGGGGTTTGACGGGGTTCGCGCACGATGAGAGTCTTCTCCGGTCCTTTTTCTTCGAACCCGGAGGCAACCGTGCGCCGTTCGCTACCCGTCCTGACCGCAGTCGCCGTGCTCCTCTCGTGCGCCTCGGCGAACGCGGCGCCGATAACCCTCGGCAGCCCGCTCGCCGGCACCTTCCTGGAATCGAGCTGCGGCCCCGCCTGCACGCTCGTCAACCAGAAGGTCTCGGGCTCAAATCCGGTCGCCTCGCCGGTGAACGGTGCAGTCATCCGCTGGCGAGTGACCGGTGCCTCGGCCGTGCCGGGGTACGAGATCCGGGTCCTGCGCCCGAGCGGGTTCGGTGAATACACCGCTGTCGGGACGAGCGCACCCCAGACCCCGAGCGGTCCGGCGCAGCAGTCTTTTGCCACGAACCTCCCGATCAAGGCCGGCGATCTCGTCGGCATCGACACCCCCGCCGGAGGTGCCCTCCCGATCAATCATGCAGGTGGCGAATACGGAGGCTGGGTTCCTCTTCTCGCCGAAGGTCAGACCCAGGCCCCGATCGGGCCGATAGCCGGCGAACTCGGTTACAACGCCGAAGTGCAGCCTGCGCCGACCATCGTCTCGCTCGGCACGACCTCAGGATCGACGGCGGGGGGGACCTCGATCACGATCAATGGCACCGACTTCGAGGGCACGAGCGCGGTCAAGTTCGGGACCGCCCCAGCGTCGAGCTTCACCGTGAACTCCGAATCCCAGATAACCGCGCTCGCGCCGGCAGCCGCTGCCGGCTCGGTCCCGGTCACGGTGACGACTGTCGCCGGCACCGCGACCTCGGCCCAGCTCTTCACCTATGTCGCGCCGGTCGTCCCCCCGGCCGCGCCGGCCAAGAGCTGCATCGTGCCGAGCCTGAAGGGCAAGAAGCTCGGGGCAGCCAGGAAGAGTTCCCTTGCCGCCGGCTGCAGGCTCGGCGAGGTCACCAAGAGGAAAGGCATCACCGCGCGATCAGGCAAGGTCGTCAGGCAGACTCCGAAGGCCGGAACCGTGCACGCCGCCGGGACGAAGATCAAGATTGTGCTCGGCGGCTGAGGGGTAGGAAAGGGCAACCCTCCCCGCAGCCCAGTCGAGTTCCCGGCAGGGGTTCCTCTACCCGGGGGTTCCTGGGCAGGGTCCAATCCCTGCCCCGGGTCCGAGCGCCATCGGGCCAAGACCGGCGAAGAGCCGCAAACCGCGGGCTTCTTGCCCTTGTTCGCGTCCCTTCGCGGCCCTCTAGCCAATCGGGGCGCCCGGATTTGAACCGGGGACCTCACCGACCCGAACGGTGCGCGCTACCAGGCTGCGCCACGCCCCGAGAGAGGAGGATTGTGGCAGAGGGGGGAGGCGTGGGGCGGTCTGGCCGCCGCGGGTGCGCGCTACTTTGCCGGGCCGGGGGTTTGAAGGCATTGATGGTGCGGAAAATTTGGGTGGTGGTGGCCGTGGTGGCGGCGGTGCTCGGGGTGCCCGCGGGGGCGGGGGC
The DNA here is from genome assembly GCA_018268675.1 of Actinomycetota bacterium. Classification (GTDB taxonomy): domain Bacteria; phylum Actinomycetota; class Thermoleophilia; order Solirubrobacterales; family 70-9; genus VAYN01. Next base: position 34,968 of record JAFDWB010000063.1, on the reverse strand, counting down.
GTATCTGCCGCCGGGGTTCGTCGGGGTGTCGCCGCAGAACCCGCTCGGGCACAAGGACTTCGCACTGATGCGGGAAGCCGGGGTCGACAGCGTGCGGCTGCCGCTGTTCTGGTCGGGGATCGAGGGGAAGAGCCCGCTGGTGGTGAGGCCCGACTGGTCGAGCTTCGACAAGGAGGTCGAACTGGCGGCCGAAGAGCGGATCAGGATCATGCCGTTCGTCTGGGGCTCGCCGGAATGGGTCGCGACGGAAGCGCTCCAGCTCCCGGTCCGGACCTCCTGGCAGCGGTGGGCGTGGCAGAAGTTCCTCCGCGAAGCGGCGCTCCGCTACGGGCCCGAAGGCGAATTCTGGGAAGCCCACCGGAAGCTCCCCTACCTGCCGATCACCCACTGGGAGATCTGGAACGAGGAGAACATCGTCACCCAGGCCAAGAACCCCGAACCGGGCGAATACGCGAAGCTGATCCGCATCTCCGGCCGCACCCTGCACGCGGCGCAGCCGGGCTCGAAGGTGCTGATCGGCGGGCTCTTCGGCCGGCCGCTCCAGATCCCGCCCAACGTCGCCTCCGGCGATTTCCTCAAACGCGTCTACGAGGCCGGGAACGTGAAGCCCTACTTCGACGGCGTTGCGCTCCACCCCTACGTCGCCGAGGCGCGGGCGATGGGCACGGAGCTGAACAACCTCCGCCGCATCATGCGCCGGTTCGGCGACTCCCGCACGCCGATGTACATCACCGAGCTCGGCTGGGGCTCCCAGAGCGGCCCCACCCGCTGGCAGCGCGGGCCGCAGGGCCAGGCCAACCAGCTCACCGAAGCGCTGGAACTGCTCTCCCGCAACCGGATCCGTTGGAAGGCCGAAGGCGTCTGGTGGTTCACCTGGACCGACGAAGGCGGCACCTGCGTCTTCTGCGCCTCCGCCGGGCTGCTCACCTCCGATTACGAAGCGAAGCCTTCCTGGTACCGCTTCAACGAATGGACGGGCGGCAACCCGGCCGCGGTGCCGCCGGCGACCAACGCCGAATGAAGGCCGGTCGCCGACCCTGGCGGGGGGCGAGAGCCGCCGGTGGATAGGCTCTGGGGGACTCCATATTCCGCACGAGAGGAGAACCCCTGATGGCATTCGAGGTACCCGATCTTCCCTACGCGTACGACGCGCTCGAGCCCCACATCGACGAGGCGACGATGCGCATCCACCACGACAAACACCACCAGGCCTACGTCGACAAAGCGAACGCCGCCCTGGAGGGCACCGAATGGGCCGACCGCTCGGTCGAGGACGTCCTCACGAACCTCTCGAGCCTGCCCGGCGACAAGCAGGGCCCGGTCCGCAACAACGCGGGCGGCCACTACAACCACTCGCTGTTCTGGAAGATGATGAGCCCCGACGGCGGCGGTGAGCCGAGCGGCGCGATCGCCGACGCGATCAACGACACCTTCGGCTCCTTCGACGCCTTCAAGGAGGAGTTCAAAGCGGCGGGCGCGAACCGCTTCGGCTCCGGCTGGGCCTGGCTGGTCAAGGACTCCTCGGGCCTCGCGGTGGTCTCGACCCCGAACCAGGACACGCCGCTTTCCGACGGGTCCTCGCCGCTGCTCGGCGTCGACGTCTGGGAGCACGCCTACTACCTGAAGTACCAGAACAAGCGTCCCGAATACCTCGACGCCTTCTGGAACGTCGTCAACTGGGACTACGTCAACGAGCTGTACGCGGCGGCCTGAGCGTCGCCTTCGCCCTGGGCGGGCACGTGACTCATCGCGTGCTCGGCCAGGGCGGTGATCGTCAATGACGGGTTGACGCCGACGTTCGCGGGCACCGCCGAGCCGTCGCAGACCAGCAGGTTCTCGTAGCCGAAGACGCGCTGGCGGAAGTCGACGACGCCGTCCTCGGGTGAGTGGCCGATCACCGCGCCGCCGAGGATGTGGGCGGTGTTCGGCACGTTGAAGAGCGCCTCCGACATGCTCGACTGGGCGATCCCGCCAGTGCGCTCGGCGAGCCATTCGGCGGCCTCGTTGGCGACCGGGATGAAGGTCGGGTTGGGGCGCGCGGGGTCCTGTTCGGTGCGCAGCCGCACGTCGCCGTTGCGCTTCAGCTTCGGCCGCAGGGCGATCGCGTTGTCCAGCGTCTGCATCACCAGGATGATGATCGTGCGGCTCGACCACCCCTTCGGCCACATGATCTTGGCGAAGTCGGCCGGGTGGCGGACGATCTGGCCGAGCAGCTTCAGCGGCCGCGTCACTTTCGTCCCGTCGCCGACCAGCAGCGTGTAGAGCGTCGACATCGAGTCGCCGTCGTGGCCGTAGGTGACGGTCTCGATGTGGGTGTGCGCGTCGGGGTAGATCGAGGAGGTGATCGCGACCCGCCTGGTCAGGTCGTCGGGGTAGTCCTCGGGGACGGTGACCGCGAGGATCATCTCGCTGTTGGTGCGGACCAACTCGCCGAGGCGGGCGGAGATGCGGGGGAGGGCGCCGCCGAGCCGGCAGCGCTGCATCAGCTTGTTGGTGCCGAGCGGGCCGGCGGCGAGGACGACGCCGCGGGCCGTGATCGTGCGGCGGCCGCGGCCGGGGAGGAGGCCGGAACGCTCGCTGGTGATCGCGTAGCCGTCGGAGCCGTCGGGCGCGCCGAGCGGGCGCACCTCGGTCACGGTCCGTTCGGGCTCGATCCGCACCCCGCGCCGCTCGGCCAGCCAGAGGTAGTTCTTGACCAGCGTGTTCTTGGCGCCGTGGGGGCAGCCGACCATGCAGCGGCCGCACTGGAGGCAGCCGGTGCGGTCGGGGCCCTCGCCGCCGAAAAAGGGGTCGGGCACGGTCGCCCCGGGGTTCTCTTGGTATACGCCGACCGGGGTCTTGCGGTAGGTGTCGCCGACGCCGAGGTGCTCGCCGAGCTCCCGCAGCAGCTGGTCGGCCGGGTCGTCCTGCTGCACCTGGACGACGCCGAGCATCCGCTGCGCCTCCTCGTAGTGCGGCGCCAGCGTACGCTCCCAGTCCTCGAGGTCGGCCCACTGCGGGTCGCGGAAGAAATCGCCGGGCGGGACGTAGAGCGTGTTCGCGTAGCCGAGGCTGCCGCCGCCGACCCCGCAGCCGCTGACCACGGCGACGTCGCGGAACTGGGTCAGCCGGAAGATGCCCTTGAGCCCGATCCGCGGCGCCCAGAAGTACCGCCGCAGGTCCCAGGTCGACTTCGGGAAGTCCCCGTCCTCGAAGCGCCGCCCACACTCGAGCACGCCCACCGAGTACCCCTTCTCGGCCAGCCGCAGCGCCGAGACGGACCCGCCGAACCCGCTCCCCACCACCACCCAGTCGTAGTCAAACTGGCTCACCGGCCAAACCCTAGAGGTTCGGCGGAGGCGGGGGGAATTGCCTGTGGCCTCGGCGGCAGGAAGCCCTCAACTCACCAAACGACCGAGGGGTGGGCTCGCACCCCGGCTGCCCACGATTACATCCGCGCCCGCTGAAGTATGAGCCCATGCCGTCCTCCCCGACGCTTGTACTCGTATGGAGGACAAGCGTCGGATGGGCGACACGCGTCGGGGACGGTGTCCGGTGCGGGCCTGGCGAGCTCCGAAGCTGACGGAAGGCGCACCGAGGCTGCGCAATTCGTCACGAGCTCCCACGCAAGGCGCCCCGAACGCCGTCCCCATCCTGAAACGGCCCGTCCGCGGCGCCGACCCTCAGGCTTCGCCGGGCTCCAGGGGGCGGAAATCGCTGGTGCGAGCGCCGCAGACGGGGCAGAACCAGCTGTCGGGGATGTCCTCGAAGGCGGTGCCGGGGGGGATGCCACCGTCGGGGTCGCCGATCGCCGGGTCGTAGATGAACCCGCAGCTCTCGCAGATCCAGAGGGTGGCTTCCTTGGTCTCGGTAGGCATCGACGCTCCTATTTGTCGAAGCTGACAGCGACCGGTTCGCGGTCCGATTTGTCTTCGATTTCGAAGTACTGGCGCGCCGTGAAGCCGCCCTGGTTGGCGATGATCGAGCCCGGGAACTGCTGGATGTCGGTGTTGTAGGCCTGCACGTTGGAGTTGTAGATCCGCCGCGATGCCTGGATTTCGTCCTCCAGCTCCGACAGCTGACGGCTGAGCTGCTGGAAGTTTTCGGTCGCTTTGAGGTTCGGGTACTGCTCGGCGACCGCGCGCAGGTCGGTCAGCGCGCCGGTCAGTTTGGTCTCGGCCGTCGCGGTGTCCTGGACGCTTTTCGCCGACATCGATTCGGCCCGCGCCTGGGTCACTTTTTCGAACACCTGGCTCTCGTGCGAGGCGTAGCCTTTGACCGTCTCGACCAGGTTGGGGACGAGATCGTGGCGCCGTTTGAGCTGGACGTCGATGCCGCTCCAGGACTCGTCGACGCGGTTGCGAGAGGCGATGATGCCGTTGCGCTTCGCGACGTAATAGAAGGCCGCGAGCAGGATCAGGACTACGACGACGATGATGACGATGACCATTGAGGCTCCCTGTGAGGGTTCGATCGACTTGCGGGGAACCTTAGCGCCGATCGAGGGCGTGACGGACGCGACGGACGAGTCGCCGACGTAGGATCAGGCGATGGGCGCCAAGCAGGAAGCGCAGGACTGGGCCGACCTGGTGCGCCGCTACGGCGAGCGGCACGGGGTCACCTACGAGCCGATCGGCGGCATCAACCCGAAAGACGGGCCGGTGGCGCTCTGCGTCGGCGGCTCGAACCGGCTCACGGGCCAACTCGTCGAAGGCTTCTGGGGCTCCTCCTGCGACGCCGACGAACGCGAGATGGGCGGCTTCCTGAACAAGGCGGTGCTGCCGACGGCGATCCTCGCGAAGTCCCACATGCCCGACCTGGCCCAGGTCGTCCCCGCCTTCAACGTCGAGTCGATCGAGGGGGCCGAGCACGTCGCGCAGCGCTTCTCTCGCAAGGTCGAATTCGAGTCGCTCGACTTCAACAAACGCTTCTGGACGACCGTGCCGAAGGACTTCGACCCGGTCGCGCTCCGCGAGCTCTTCGGGCCGGGCTTCCTCGCCTGGGTGACGACGATGACCGGAGAGATCGACTTCGGCGTCAACGACCGCCAGCTGTGGTTCCTCTGGCGGCTGCGCGAGCGCTCCGAGGAAGAGCTGAAAGCGGCGCTCAAGAACGCCGGGCAGTTGTTCGCGCGGATCCAGTCGGAGATGGACGAGAGCGGCATCCACACCTACCCGCCCGGCCCCTGGCACGCGGGGCTGGCGCCGTTCCCCGACGCGGTCAGTCAGGGCGAAGGTCCTCGGCCAGGTTCTTGAGGTCGAAGGAGTCGCCGAAGCCCGGGAGGACGACGCGGGCCTCCGCGCCCTCGCCGACGATCTCCGGCACGAGCGGCTCGAGCGCGCGGCCGCGGTAGGCGTCGAGGGCGGCGGCCGAGGTCGGGTGCTCGGCGAGCCAGCCGAGCTGCACGCGGGTGGGGAAGGCGAGGCCGATCTCGCCGTCGTCGGCGCCGGCGAGCGCCGCGGCGGGCTCGAACCAGCGCGCGTCGACGATCTCGCCGCCATCGATCCGCGGCGGCGTGTGGGCGGGGGCGAGGGCCATGAAGAACCAGGCGTCGAAGCGCTTCGGGATCGCCTCCGGGGTGATCCAGCGGCAGAAGGGGACGAGCTCCTCGTCGGGGGCGAGGTCGATCCCGGCCTCCTCGCGGAGCTCGCGGACCGCGCAGGCGCGGAAGCCGTCCGGGCCCTCGCCGTCCTCGGTCTCGACCGCGCCGCCGGGGAAGACCCAGGCACCGGGGAAGAACGCGGCGGCGGGGGAGCGCCGCAGCATCAGCACCTCGAGCGCGCGCTGGGAGTGCCTGCCCCCGCGCCGCATGAGGACGATCGACGCGGCGGGCCGCGGCGTGACGGGCTTTTCGAGGCTCTCCGCCATCGCCCAACCCTACGGGGTGCTTCCGATCTTTCCCGCCATATGTGGCGGAAAAGCTCGGAAGCACCCCGGGGGGGTCAGCCGAGGGTGCGCTCGCGGAGGCGGCGGACGCGGAAGCGGTTGGCGAGCCAGAGGGCGAGGGCGAGGAGGGCGATCGGGGTGAGGAGCGCGAGCGCGATCAGGGAGATCGCGGCGGCGATCGTGAGGATGTGGCCGGCGTCGCGGAGCGCGTTGCCGATCCCCCAGCTGCCGGGGCCCGGCGGCGGGGGCGTGACGCCGGCGCCGCGCCCGGTGACGATCCGGACCGTGACTTCCGACATCGACGCGCGTTGGTCGAGGTGGTCGAGGCGGGCGCGGATCGCGGCGTGCCGGCGGCGCTCTTCGCGGAGCTGGGCTTCGACCGCTTCCCGTTCGGCTTCCGTTTCGGAGGCGCCGAGCTCCTTCAACAGGCCTTCGATCGCCGCGTTGGAATCGCGCAGTTCTTCGGCCGCGCTCACCGTCGGTGCGGTGATGTCGTTGGTCGAGTCGTGGCGTTCGCGCACTTCGGCGATCGAGGAGAAGGCCGCCAGCGCTTCGCCGAGCTTGGCGCTCGGGATCAGGAGGTCGAAGTAGGCCCCGGTCGCCCCGCTGCTGCCGCTCTGCACCTTGGAGTGCAGGACGACCCCGTTGGCCGCGTGGACCGCTTCGAAGACCTTCGCCGCCGCGGCCGAGACTTCGCCCGGTTTGGTGCCGAGGACGACGGAGGCGGAGCGTTCGATGTCGCGGTGGGTGGTCTGGGGGGCGCCTTCCGCGGCTCCCGCGGCACTTTCGACTCCCGCCGCCGGCGCGTTGGCGATGGCCGGGAGTTCCGCTTCGTGGACCGTTTCGCCGCTGGACGTCCCGCCGCCCGACTTGCGCGCGGCGTGGCCGCCGTGGTGGGTTTGCGGCGGGTGGGTCGGCGCCGGTGCTGCCTGCGTGGCAGGTCCAGCCGGTTCGGCGGGACCGTGGGACCGTTGGCCGGCCACCATGCCCAGCGAGGCGTCTTCGGTGGCGTTCGATCCGCCCCCGGACTGCGAGATCGAGACGGCCGCGGTCGCCACGACCAGCGTGGCGAGGGCGGTGGCGAGCACCGGCACGAGCCGGTGGCGCGGGCTCAGCGCCCGCCGGCGGTCGGCGAGCCGGGCGAAGGGGCCGGCGGACGGCGACGCGCCGCGCGGGAAGCCCGCGGCGGCGCGTTCGTCGAGCTTGGCCGCGAACTCCGGCCGCGGCGCCGGGCGCAGCGCCCGCAGCTCGGCGAACATGGTCTCGTCGTCAAATCGATCCATCGAGGGCCTCCCTCAACTTGGTCACGGCGCGGTGCAGCCGGGTGCCGGCGTTCGACTCGCTGATCCCGAGGACGGCGGCGATCTCGGCGTTGTCGAGCCCGGCGAAGAACTTGAGCGCGATCAGCTCGCGGTCGCGCGGCGCGAGGTGGGCGAGCGCGGCGCGCAGGGCGAGCCGCCGCTCCGCTTGCTCGGCCCCCGCCTCGACCGCGACGCCGTCGAGATCGGCGGGCTCGGTGGCCAGCTCGGTCTGGCGGCCGCGGCGCCGCAGCTCGTCGAGCGCCGCGTTGCGGGCGATGCCGAAGAGCCAGGCACGCGGCTCCCCCCGGCCCGGGTCGAAGCGGTGCCGCTTCCGGTAGGCGCGCTCGAACGCGGTCGCGGTCACTTCCTCCGCCGCCGGCCCGTCGCGGAGCATTCCGGCCACATAGGCATAGACGTCGTCCCGGCTCGTCCGGTAGAGCCGGTCGAACGCCACCTCGGCCTTCCCCGGAGCCTCCCTCGCCTCTGCGACCGCGGTCTCACCCACGCCCGTACTACGGCGGTCTCCCCGAAAGATCACAGGTGAATCTTCCTCCCGCCCGGGCCGCCAGGTTGATGGGCCGAAAACCGGACCTATAGGCGGGTTTTCGGCCCATCAACAGCGGCGAGGGCGGCGGCGATCGAGTCGGCGGTGACGTCGAGGAGGGTTTCGAGCTTTTCCTCGCTGATCGCCAGGGGCGGCATGAGGACGACGACGTCGCCGAGGGGGCGGATCAGGGCGCCGCGCCGGCGGGCCTCGAGCGTCACCCGGTGGCCGAGACGCAGTTCGGGGTCGTGGGCGCCGAGATCGATGCCGACCATGACGCCCCGCGAGCGGACCTCGGTGACGCCCGGCAGCTCGGCGATCTCGGCGAGGCGGCGGTCCAGGAGGGCGATCTTCGGCTGCAGGCGCTCGATCGTGCGCTCGCGCTCGAAGACTTCGAGGTTGGCGAGCGCGACCGCGCAGGCGACCGCATTGCCGGTGTAGGTGTGGCCGTGGAAGAAGGTTTTCGCCTCCGCCGGCGCGCCGAGGAAACCGTCGTAGACCGCCTCGGTCGTGAGGGTCGCCGCGAGCGGCAGGTAGCCGCCGGTGATCCCCTTGGCGAGGCAGAGGAAGTCCGGCGCGACCGCTTCGCGTTCGACCGCGAACATCGTCCCGGTCCGGCCGAATCCCGTCGCCACCTCGTCACAGATCAGCAGCACCCCGTGGCGGTCGCAGAGCTCGCGGACCGCGCGCAGGTAGCCCTCGGGGTGGACGATCATTCCTCCGGCGCCCTGCACCAGCGGCTCCATGATCACCGCCGCGATCTCGCCCTCGTGGGCGCTCAGCAGTCGCTCCATGTGCTCGGCGTCGCCGGGCTCCGCCGCCAGGGTGTCGAAGAGGAGCGGCCGGTAGGTCGCGTGGAAGAGGTCGATGCCGCCGACCGAGACCGAGCCGAGCGTGTCGCCGTGGTAGGCCTCGCGCAGGCGGACGAAGCGGGTGCGGGCGGTGTCGCCGCGTTGCTGGTGGTACTGGAAGGCCATCTTCAGGGCGATCTCGGCGGCGGTCGAGCCGGAGTCGGAGTAGAAGACGCGCCGCAGGCCGGCCGGCGCGATCTCGATCAGGCGCGCCGCCAGCTCCGTCGCGCCGGGGTGGGAGAGGCCGAGCATGGTCGAGTGCGCGAACTTGTCGAGCTGCTCGCGGGCCGCCCGGTCGAGGTCGGGATGGTGATGGCCGTGGACGTTGCACCAGAGCGAGGAGGTGCCGTCGATGTAGCGGTTGCCCTCGACGTCGAAAAGGTGGACGCCCTCGCCGCGCTCGATCATCAGCGGCTCTTCCTCGCTCCACCCCAGCTGCTGGGTGAACGGGTGCCAGACGAACTTCTGGTCGAGCTGGTTGAGCCGGGCGGCGTCGCTCATCGCCCGGGAACAATTGCACGGGAGTGCGGAGATCGATGCGGGGGCCGTGACACGGCCGCGCGGGTCTTCGCGCCGGCAGGTCTCTTAATGTCCTGCCCCGATGCTGATCCTGCTGCCCCCGTCGGAGGGGAAGACCGCGCCCGCGACGGGCGCACCCGTGGCGCTCGACGAGCTCGCCTACGCCGACTCGCTGACGGAGTCGAGGCGGAAGCTGCTCGGGGCGCTCGGCGCGCTCGCGGAGCTGCCGCTCGCGCGGGCGGTCTCGATGCTCGCGGTCTCGAAGGGCCAGGCCGGCGAGGTCGCCGTCGACGCGCAGCTGACCTCCGCCCCGGCGGGCCCGGCCGCCGAGGTCTACACCGGCGTCCTCTACGACCGCCTGAGGCTCCCGGAGCTCCCCACGCGCGCCCAGGGCCGGGTGCTGATCGCCTCGGCTCTCTGGGGCGTCGTCCGGCCCGCCGACCGCATCCCCTATTACCGCCTCTCGGCGAAAGCGAAGCTGGACGGGATCGGCGGCCTCGCCGCCTTCTGGCGCCCGGCCCTCGCCGAGGCGCTCCCCGACAAGCCGGGCACCCTGGTGGTCGACATGCGCTCCGGCGCCTACGCGGCGGCCTGGAAGCCGCAGCGCGCGACCCAGCTCGTGGTGCGCGCCTTCACCGAGTCGAGGGGCAAGCGCAAGCCGGTGAGCCATATGGCGAAGGCGGTCCGCGGCGACGTGGCGCGGGCGCTGCTGGAGGCGAAGGCGGTGCCGGAGGATGCGGAGGGGGCCGCGGGGGTCGCGGAGGCGGCGGGGTTCAGGGTTGAGCTCGCGCCGGGGTATTTGGATGTGATCGTTTCGGGCTGACGGGTGGTTCGGGTGGGGGAGGGACGGACGAGGGCGGCCGTCCGAGTTGCATCCTGGGCGTGACGGGTTCGTGGGGAAGCGGGCACAGGGACGACACGAAGTCGGACTTCCGTGACCGTTCCGGCGACGCTTCCGCCAGACCCTCGCGGCCCGTCCCTTACCTCGGGCGCGAGCTAGGGAACCCGCAGCTCCGGCCAGCTCCCGAGCTCCGCCAGGTCGACGCGGGGGAAGGTCAGGACCGGGGCGCCGGAGAGGGCGGCGATCGTCTCGCGGTTGTCGGCCTCGATCGGGGTCGGCTCGGCGGGCCAGGGGTCGAGGACGATGGCGGCGATCTTGAGGCCCACCTGGCGGACCGATTCGACCGTGAGCAGGGTGTGGTTGATCGTGCCGAGGCCCGGCGGGGCGACGATCACGACCGGGTAGCCGAGCTCGACCGCGAAGGAGCGCACGCTCCAGCTGGGGGAGAGGGGGACGAGGAGGCCGCCGACGCCCTCGCAGACGATCGCCTCGACGCCGGTCGCCGCCGCGCGCGCGGCGGCCATCACCCGCTCCGGGTCGATCTCCTCGCCCGCCAGCCCGGCGGCCAGGTGGGGGGACATCGGCGGGCCGTAGCGGTAGGGAGCGATCTCGTCGTCGGTCTGCGGGCAGCCCGCGGCGAGGCGGAGCAGGGCCTGGTCGGGGAGGTTCGCCGCCGAGCCCAGATCCCGCGCGGCCGATTCCTCGTAGCCCGGGAACTCGTCCATGCCGGTCACGGCCGGCTTGAAGACGGCGACGCTCCGGCCGTCCGCCGCCAGGGTGCGGGCGATCGCCGCGGCGACGACGGTCTTGCCGACCCCGGTGCCGGTCCCGGTGACGAAGATGCCGCTCGCCCGCGCCGCCTGGCCCGTCTCGTCGCGCCGCGTCGAGACCTGCCACTGCTCGCGCGAGAGCCCCGGCATCAGGCGGCGATCGTCGGGGCCTTCAGCAGGCCGATCTCGCGCGCCGCCTCGCCGACCTCGTGCGCCGCGCGGCGGAGCTCGGCCGGGTCGTGCGTCGCCATCACCGTGAAGCGCAGGCGCGAGGACCCCTCCGGCACGGTCGGCGGACGGATGCCCTGGGCGAAGACGCCGCGCTCCAGCACCCGCTCGCAGAGCGCCATCGTCGGCTCGGCCTCGCCGACCTCGATCGGCACGATCTGGGTGATGGAGGCACCCGCGTCGAGGCCCTCGGCGACCAGGCCGTCGCGCAGCGCCAGCGCGTTCGCCAGCAGCGCGTCGACCCGCTCCGGCTCGGCTTCGAGCACCCCGAGCGCCGCCCGCGCGGCGCCCACCACGGGCGGCGGCGGCGCGGTCGAGAAGACGAACTGGCGCGCCCGGTTGACCAGGTAGTCGACGGTCTCGGCGCTCGCGCAGATGTAGGCGCCGTAGGACCCGAGCGCCTTGCCCATCGTCCCCATCACCACGTCGACGTCGCCGGAGAGCCCCGCCGCGGCGACGGTGCCACGCCCGCCCGGCCCGAGGACCCCGGTCGCGTGCGCCTCGTCGACCATCAGCCGCGCTCCGTGGCGCCGCGCCAGCTCCAGCAGCTCGGCCAGCGGCGCGACGTCGCCGTCCATCGAGAAGACCCCGTCGGTGACGATCAGCGCCGGCGCCCCCGCCGCGCCGCGCAGCAGCGACTCCAGGTGGTCGACGTCGTTGTGGCGGTAGATCGCGGTCTGCGCCCGCGCCAACCGGCAGCCGTCGATGATCGAGGCATGGTTCAGCTCGTCGGAGAAGACGACCTCGCCGGGCCCCGCCAGCGCCGCGATCGTCCCCGAGTTCGCCAGGTAGCCGGAGCCGAAGAGGAGCGCCCGCTCGTACCCCTTGAACGCCGCCAGCGCCTCCTCCAGCTCCCGGTGCGGCGCCATGTTGCCGCTGATCAGCCGCGACGCGCCCGCCCCGGCGCCCCAGCGGAGCGCCGTCTCCGCCGCCGCCTCGCGCACCCGCGGGTCGCCCGACAGTCCGAGGTAATCGTTGGAGCAGAGCAGGAGCACCTCGTGCCCGTCGAGGAGGACGCGCGGCCCCTGCGGTCCTTCGATCAGCCGCAGCCGCCGGTGGAGGCCGCGCTCGCGCAGCTCCTCGAGGTGGGCCGCGACGTCGGTCACCCCTTGCCCCTAGGCCGCGGTGGGGTAGGACGGGTGGCGCTCGCCCTTCTTCACCACCCGCAGCTGCGTCGAGGGGTCCCACATGGGCGCCTCGTCCTGGTGGTCGATCAGCGCCTCCATCGGCGTCCTCGGGGTGTCGCCCTCGAGGTGGCCGGAGCGGTTGTCGGGGCGCGGGTTGGAGCCGTTGTCGGGCTGGCGGGCGACGTTCAGCCCGAGCTCCTCGAACATCGCCCGGTCCTCGGCGGGCTCGGCCCCCAGCGTGGTCAGGAAGTTCCCCATCATCACCCCGTTGAGGCCCGCCTTGACCGCCATCCGGTGGAGGTCGCCGAGGTTCTCGACCCGGCCGCCGCAGAGCCGGAAGAGCGCCCCGGGGATGATCAGCCGGAAGATCGCGATCCACTTGACGACCTCGAGCGGCTCCATCACCTCGCGCTCGCCGAACTTCGTCCCCGCCTTCGGGATCAGCAGGTTGATCGGCACCGAGGTGGGGTTTATCTCGGACAGCTCGAAGGCCATCTCGACCCGCTGCTCCTCGGTCTCGCCGAGGTTCAGGATGCCGCCGACGCAGGTCTCGAGGCCCGCCTCCTTGACCGCCTGGATCGTCCGCAGCCGGCCCTCGTAGCGGACCGTGCTCGAGACCTCGGGGTAGTAGGAGCGGGCCGACTCGACGTTGTGGTGGACGCGCTGGACCCCGGCCTCCTTCAGCGCCCTGGCCCGCTCGGTCGACATGTGGCCGATCGAGATGCAGCGCTTCAGGTTGGTCTCGGAGGCGACCAGCTCGGCGCCTTCGAGGATCTTCTGGAAGTCGCGTCTGGAGAGGCCCTGCCCCTGGGTCACCATGCAGAAGCGGTGGGCACCCGCCGCCTCGGCGGCCTTCGCGTGTTCGAGGATCTGCTCCGGCTCCATCATCGCGTGCATCACCGTGTCGGCGTCGGCGTAGCGGCTCTGGGCGCAGAAGCCGCAGTCCTCGGCGCAGCCGCCCGACTTGGCGTTGACCAGCGAGCACATGTCGGTCGAGTCGCCGAAGTTCTCCTGGCGCAGCGCCCAGGCGCGCTCGACCAGCGCCTCGATCTCGGCAGGCTCGGTGAGGCGGCCGAGCTCGAGTGCTTCCGTGGGGGTGATCAGAGGGGGCATGGCTTCCTTTCCCGGGGTCCGACCGCGTCAAGGCTATGACGGAACGCGGATACGTGCGCTCCGGGGCGGTCGCTACCTTCGTTCCGGGGCCGTGGCCCGGATCGCGTTCGGGTCGAAGAGGCGGAACCCGTCGCCGCCCGCGTCCTTCGCCGCGTACATCGCCGTGTCGGCCTCGGAGACGAGGGTCGCGTAGCTCATCAGCGGGTCGACGCCGAAGATCGCGACCCCGACGCTGACCGTCACCGATTCGGTCGCCGGGTCGTCGGCCTTGCGGGCGCGGATCGCGCTGACGATCGCTTCGGCGACGACGCTCGCCTCGTCGGGCCGGCAGCTCGCCAGCGCGATCGCGAACTCGTCGCCGCCCAGCCGTCCGAGGATGTCGCCTTCGCGGGTGCGCCGGCGGAGCACCTCGGCCACCTCGCCGATCACCTTGTCGCCGGCCGGGTGCCCGTGGGAGTCGTTGACGGACTTGAAGTCGTCGAGGTCCAGCATCAGCAGCGCCCCGGTGGTGCCGTCGCGGCGCGACCGGGCCATCGCGGCCCGCACCTCCTGCTCGAAGCGGCGCCGCGTGCGCAGCCCGCTCAGCGCGTCTTCGTCGGCTTCGCGCTGCAGCCTGCGCAGTCGCTCCTCGCGGCTCCAGACCCAGATCAGCGAGCCGAGCACGGCGGCCAGCGCCAGCCCGGCCGCGCCGAACAGGATCGGCACGCCGACATCGGGCCGGGCCGGGTCGCGGATGACCAGCAGCCAGGTACGGTCGGCGATCTGGATCTGCGCGCGCGCCGGGTCTTCGAGCGCCCCCGGCGGCCCGACCACGGTGTGGTGGGCGACATCGATCTGGGCGGCGACGTCCTCGGGGAGGGTCGTGATCGCCGTCGAGGCAAGGTCCCGCAGCAGGAAGCTGCCCGCGGCGAAGCCGATCAGCGCGCGGCGGCGCTCCGCCGGCGTGGCGATCGGGGCGCCATCGCGGTAGATCGCTTTGTAGACGTTGATGCCGGAGCCGCCGAGCAGCAGCGGGATCACCCCGGTCGCCACCGCGCGGCCCTCGGTGGCCGCCTTCATCAGGTAGGGGGAGCGGGCCGGGTCGGTGCCGATGTCGAAGCCGGCGGCCGACCGGGCGAGGGGCTCGGCGTTCGAGGTGACGTAGGTGAGCGGGTAGTAGACCGGCCGCCGCCCGGCTTTGACCATCGCGCCGGTCGGCCCGCGTTCGACGATCGGGAAGCCCTGTTCCCGTTCGTACCTCGCCCGCTCGGCGCTCGGGACGACGTCGATGAAGGCGGCGGCGTGGAGGATGTTGCCGTTGATGAGCGAATGGCCGATGACCGCGAACTCCTGCCTCGACACGTTGCCGTCGGCCTTGATGAAGGCGCCCGCGGCCGCCAGCTCGCCGACCGAGAGGGCCCCCACCGACTCCGCCGCCCGCGCTGCTTTCACGACCTCTTCCCGTTGGCGGGTGTGGAATTCCGCTTCGTCGTGTTCGTAGGTGAGGATCGAGCCGATCACCGCGCCGGCGCCGACGACGAGCGCGGCGAGCAATCCGATCCAGATACGCAGGCGCATGGCTCTATCTTCGGCGATGTGGGCGGGAATATTCGCCCCGGGTGGCGACTTGCGCGGTTCGGCTGGTGACGAATCGGTACGGTGCGCCACCACTAGTAGAGCTTTGGTCTCACCGCGGTGCTAATCCGGTACAGCTTGGAGCGACTCCCAGAGGTAGAGGCAGGCGAGGCTGCGGTTCGGGCGCCACGGCTCGGCGCGCGCCTCGACCTGCCTTGGCGTCGGCATCGCGCCGAGGTGGTCCTCGATCTTGATCGCCCTGCGGATCCCGAGGTCGCCGCCGACGATCACGTCCGGCCGTCCCAGGTGCATCAGCAGGAACACCTCCGCCGTCCAGCGCCCCAGCCCGCGCACCGCCGAGATCTCGGCGATCACCTCCTGGTCGCCGAGGTCGGCGAGACGGTCGAGCTGGAGCTCGCCGTCGAGGACGTGGGCGGCGAGGTCGTGGACGTACTCGACCTTGCGCCGCGAGAAGCCGACCCCGCGGAGCTCCGCCTCGGTGAGGGCGAGCACGGCCTCCGGGGTCGGCGGGCCGTCGAAGAGGCCAAGCATGCGCAGGTGGATCGCGCGTGCCGCCTTGGTCGAGAGCTGCTGGCCGACGATCGAGCGCAGGAGCGCGCCGAAGGCGTCGGCGGGGCGCTCCTCCTTGCGGCGGCGCAGGCGCTTGGCGAGGTCGAGCGGTCCGAGCCGGTCGATCAGGTCGGCCATCACCGGGTCGGAGGCGGCGAGCTCCTCGCGGCGCGCCTTGGCGCTCGGCCGGGCCACCGCTAGCGCCCTTTCCAGACCGGGCGCCGTTTCTCGGCGAAGGCGCGGACGCCCTCGCGGAAGTCGGCGGAGCCGAAGCAGGCGCGGCGCAGCTCGACCAGCTCCCGTTCCTGGGCGGCGTCGAGGACCGGGTTGGCGGCGAGCATGTCGATCACCCGCTTGTTGCCGCGCACCGAGAGCGGCGCCGCGGCGGCGATCTCTGCCGCCAGGGCGACGCTCGCCGCCTCGATCCGCTCCTCCGCGACCACCTCGTCGACGAGGCCGATCCGCTCGGCCCGCGCCGCATCTGTGTTGCGGCCGGTGAAGAACATCTCGCGGGTGCGGGGGAGGCCGATCGTCTCGAGGAAGCGGCGCAGGCCGGTGTGGCCATAGACGAGGCCGAGCTTGGCGGGCGGCATGCCGAGCTCGGCGCCGGCCGCGGCGATCCGCAGGTCGCAGCTGACAGCCAGCTCGAGGCCGCCGCCGAGGCAGAGGCCGTTGATCGCCGCCACGGTCGGCCAGGGGTGGGCGACGAGCGCCTCCATCGCCGCCTGGAAGGGATGGGCGACGAGCGCCTCGGCCTCGCGCTCGAAGGCCTCATCGCTGAATTCGGCGATGTTGTAGCCGGCCGAGAAGACCGGCGCTGTGCCGGTGATCAGGACGCAGCGGGTGGCGATCCCGTCGTCGAGGCGCGGCAGGGTCGCCGCGATCGCCGCGAGGATCTCGTGGTCGAGCGCGTTGCGGCGCTCGGGGTTGGCGATCCGCAGCCGCGCCACGGCGTCGGCGGGCCGGTCGAGCACCAGCTTGCCCCCGGCGAGGCTCTCGGTCCCTCCGGCCGAGCCCGCCGGCATCGGGCCTACTCGAGGACGACGAGGACGTCGCCTTCGCTCACGCTCTGGCCCTCCTCGCAGCGGATCTCGCTCACCGTGCCGTCGTCCTCGGCCTCGACCGGGATCTCCATCTTCATCGACTCGAGGATGACGACCGTGTCGCCCTCGCTGATCGAGTCGCCGACCGCGACCTCGATTTTCCAGACGTTGCCGGTGATGTGCGCCTCGACGTTCGGCATCGGCGGGGACAATAGCCGCCGCGGAGGCGAGAATGGGCGCGGATGGGGTCGACGCCGCAAAGCGCTGGGGAGGGGCTGGCGGTGGTCGTGGCCGCGCACGAGGAGGCGGCGCGGATCGCGGCGACGGTGGGGGCGCTGCGGACGGCCTTCCCGGCGGCGGCGGTGTGGGTCGGCGACGACGCCTCGCGCGACGGCACCGCGGAGCGGGCGATGACGGCGGGGGCGCAGGTGGTGCGGCGGGGACGGTCCCACGGCAAGGGCGGCAACGTGACCGCGGCCTGCGAGGCGGCGCTGAGCGCGGTGCCCCCGCCACGGCTGGTGCTCCTCTGCGACGGCGACCTGGGGGAGAGCGCAGCGCGGCTCGGGCGCCTGGTCGATGCGGTCGAGGCGGCGGAGTGCGACCTCGCGGTGGCGGCCTTCGCGCGGCGGGTCGGCGGCGGCTTCGGCGTGGCGCTCGGCTTCGCGCGGTGGGCGGAGCGGCGGCTCTGCGGCTTCGAGGCGCGCGCCCCGATCTCCGGCCAGCGCGCGCTCCGCGCCGAGACGCTCCGCGCCCTGCTCCCGTTCGCGCGCGGTTTCGGCATGGAGATCGGGATGACCGTCGACGCGGTGCGCGCCGGCTACCGGGTGGGGGAGTACGAGATCGACCTCGAGCACCGCGCCACCGGCCGCGACGCCGCCGGCTTCCTCCACCGCGCGGTCCAGCTGCGCGACTTCGCGCTCGTGTTCGCCTCGCGGCTCTTTCGCCACCGCTGAGCGCCCCGCCGTTCGTCGGGTCCTCGCCCGCTCGTGACCGCGCCGCGCGCCCCGAGTCGCGACGATCAGGGACCGGCGCCGCGCGCCTACCTTGCCGATGCCTGACATCAAGCCACAGGTCTACCTCGACGACCGCCCCGCGGAGTACTTCGACCAGTTCCACGAATCGGCGCGCCGCGGCGCCGGTTGGACCTACACCGCGGCCCGCCTCGTCGTCAGCCTGCCGACCGTCCTCCTCTACCGCGTCACCGCGCGCGGCCGCCGCAACGTGCCCCGGCGCGGCGCCGCGGTCATCGCCTGCAACCACTTCAGCCAGGCCGACCACTTCTTCGTCGCCGTCTACCTGCGGCGGAAGATCCGCTTCATGGCCAAGTCGCAGCTCTTCGGCCCGCCCGGCCTCACCTACGTGCTCAAGGTCGCCGGCGTCTTCCCGGTCCGTCGCGGGCACCGCGACGACAAGGCCTTCGAGACCGCCTACGAGCTGATCGACCAGGGGGAGCTGTTGCTGGTCTACGCCGAGGGCGGCCGCTCCCGCTCGGGGCAGCTGGGGACGGCGAAACCGGGGATCGGGAGGATCGCGCTGGAGACCGGCGTGGCGATCATCCCCACTGCGATCCACGGTTCCGCCGGGGTGCGGGGCTGGAAGCGGCTGCGCTTCCCGCGGGTGACGGTCGAGTACGGGGCACCGATGACCTTCCCGGTCGAGCGCGCGCCGAGCCGCGAGCGCCAGCAGGAGGTCGCCGACCAGATCTTTGCCCGCGTCCGCGAGCTCTACGACGGGCTCGCTACTCGAAGCGCGGCGCGATCCGGGCGTAGAAGTCCGGATCGTGGCCGGGCGTGATCACGGCGCCGGGGAACTGGGCGTGGAAGAGGCGCAGCTCCTGCAGTGAGCGGCGCATGTTGTGGGCGTCGAAGGGGCGCGGCGGCAGCGGTTCGCGTCCCTCCAGCTGGCCCAGCATGTAGACGGCATCGCCGCCGACGACGAAGTCGCTGTCGGCGAGGCGGCAGACCACCGAGCAGTGCCCGGCAGTGTGCCCGGGGGTGAACGCGAGGCGTACGCTTCCGTCACCGAAGAGGTCGAAAGTGCGCCCGAAGGTCGCGTAGGACTCCACCGCATCGCCGTCGAAATCGACCGTGCGGTACTCGAAGGCGAGGTCGAAATGGGCGCGGCGGTAGCCGTTCAGGGACGGTTTCGAGCCGTGTGCCGCCTCCTGCCACTCGGCGGCGCTGAAGACGAACGTGGAGTCGGGGAACTCGGAGATCGCCGAGGAGTGGTCGAGGTGGAGGTGGGTCATCACGACGACCGGGACCTGGCGCGGCTCGATCCCCTTGGCACGCAGCTGCGAGGGGACGTCTTCGCCGGGCTCGAGCGCCGGGCGCCCGAAGCGGTTGGCGAGGCCGCCGAAGTTCTCCGCCCCGCCACTGGCGATCGAGGGGTGCAGGCCGGTGTCGACCAGCACCGGGCCGACGGTCGGGTGGCGGATCAGGAAGGTGGGGACGGGGACCGCCTCGGCCTGCTTGGTGCTCGACATGGCCCGCGCCAGGCGCAGGGTCTTGAAGCTGCCGCCCGGGTCGACCATCGCCGCGCGGGGGAAGTCGACGTGGCCGGCGACCAGCGGTTCGACCGCGACGGTGGCGCCGGCGCGGCCGCCGGGGAGCGGTCCGTTCAGCGGCTGGGGTTCGACGTGGACTGCCATCTCTGTCCAAAATACGCGTGCGCGGCGCGCTTGTAGGCTGGCCGGCGATGGCTGAAAGCTCGCGTTCGCAGGTATTCAGGGACGGTCTGCTCGACGGCCGGGTGGTGGTGGTCTCGGGGGCCGGCAGCGGCCTCGGGCGGGAGACGGCCCTGGAGCTGATGCGGCTGGGCGCGGTCGTGGTCGGTTGTGGGCGGCGCCCGGAGCCGCTTGCCGAGACGGCGGCGCTCGCCGCCGGGCTGCCGGGAGCCTTCGAGCACGAGGTCCTCGACATCCGCGAGGAGGAGCCGGTCGACGGGTTCTTCGATCGACTGCTGGAGCGCCACGAGCGCCTCGACGTCCTCGTCAACAACGCTGGCGGCCAGTTCCTCTCGCCCGCCGAGGCGATCTCTCCGAAAGGCTTTCGCACCGTGGTGGAGCTGAATGTCACGGGCACCTGGCTGATGTCCCACGCCGCGGCGACGAAGGCGTTCATCCCGGGCGGCGGCGGCAAGATCCTCAGCGTCACCCTCTCGCCCCACAACGGGATGCCGGGCATGGTCCACTCCGGCGCCGCCCGGGCGGCGGTCGAGAACATGATGCGGACCCTGGCGACCGAATGGGCCCGCTTCGGCATCACCACCTGCGCCGTCGCCGCCGGCCAGTTCGCCACCGAGACCCTCCTCACCAAGTACCCGCCCCAGATCGTCGACCGAGTCGCCCACTCGATCCCCCTCGGCCGTGCCGGCCGCCCCGAGGAGATCGCCTGGCTCCTCGCCTACCTCGCCTCCCCCGCCGGCGACTTCTTCTCCGGCACCACGATCACCCTCGACGGCGGCCGCGACAACTGGACCGGCCCCTGGCCCCCCGCAGAGGTCGCCACCGCATCTGGTGATCTGCCCGCGGAGGAGAGACGCTAGGAAGCCGGCCCCGGGCGCCGGCCTCCCGAGGAACCTCCCGGTGAGTTCGCAGTTACCCACACATAGCGTGGATAACTGCGAACGCACCAGCCGGGGACCTGATGGCAGGCCGGCCGGAGGCCAACCCGACGCTCGCGACCGCTCCCTCGGCGCGCGCCCCGGGCCGGCGGCAGACCAAGGCGCGGCCATCCCCCTCATAACAGCCGAAGCATGAGGGGGATGGCCGCGCCGTCGGGCGTCAGCCGGCACAGGGCGCCAGCTCGGCCGCGCCCCGGACCCCTCGCCCTACGCCGGCTCGAGCGCCACGAGCGGGATCTCGCGGTCGGTCCGCGCCCGGTAGTCCGCGTAGCCGGGCCAGACCGCGACGGCGCGGTCCCAGAGTGCCGGGCGCTCCTCGGGCGTCGCGACGCGGGCCCGCACCTTGCGCCGCTGTGGGCCGACTCGGACGTAGGTGACCGGGTTGGCGCGCAGGTTGTGGAACCAGGCCGGGTGCCTCGGGAAGCCGCCCTTCGAGGCGACGATGACGATGTTCTCGCCGTCAGGGACGTAGAGAAGGGGGGTGGTGCGCAGGGCGCCGCTCCTGGCGCCGACGTGGTCGAGAAGCAGCATCCGTCCCCGGCCGCCGGGGACCCGCTCGCCGAGGCGCCCACCCGTCCTGCGATAGAGGAAGGCATGGGCGCCCGCCAGGCGGTTGGTGAGCGGCCAGAGCTGGTCGGCGTAGCGGAGGTAGAGCGGCTCGGGCCGCCCGCCGGTGGCGGCGGCCCCGCTCAGGTGTACATCCCCCCGAACATCCCGCCGGTGACGTTCAGCACCTGGCCGTGCACGTAGTCGGCCAGCGGCGAGGCGAGGAAGAGGACCGGGCCGGCCGCCTCGGTCGGGGTGGCGGGGCGCCCCAGCGGGATCACCGCGGCGGCCATCGCCCGCATCTGCTCGGGGATCCCGAGCCCGATCCTCTCCCCGCCCGGGGCGGTGATCTCCCCGCCCTCCTCCTTGGCGGCGGTGAGGCGGGTCTCGACGAAGCCGAAGGCGACCGCGTTGACGTTGATCCTGAACCGGCCCCACTCCTTGGCCAGGGTCTTCGTGATCCCGACCACGCCCGCCTTGCCGGCGGCGTAGTTGACCTGGCCCGCGTTGCCCATCATCCCCGTGGTCGAGGAGGTGTTGATCAGCTTGCGGAAGACCTCGACCCCTTCGGAGAGCTCCTTCTTCGCCGCCTCGCGCCAGTGCGGGGCGAGGGCCCGGGCGACCCGGAAGGGGACGATCGTGTGGATGTCGAGCATCGCCTGGAACTGCTCGTCGGTGACCTTGTGGGCGACCCCGTCCCAGGTGTAGCCGGCGTTGTTGACGACGACGTCGACCTGGCCGAAGGCCTCGACCGCGGCGGCGACCAGCTCGTCGCAGGCGCCCGCGGCGGTCAGGTCGCCGGCGAAGACCGCGGTCTCGCCCTCGATCTCGGCCGCCGTCTGCTCGGCCGCCTCGGCGTCGAGGTCGTTGATCAGCACCCGCGCGCCCTCGGCCGCGAAGAGCTCGGCGGTCGCCCGCCCGATCCCCCGCGCCGAGCCGGTCACGATCGCCGCCTTGCCGTCCAGAAGTCCCATGGTTCCCCTCTCTAGCTCGTGAAGTCGGTCGCGGAGGCTACACGGACCGCGCGCTCCTGGCTCGCCGGCCAGTTTGCCTCGACGGCCCGGACATGAGTGAATCCCGCGCGTGGGCAACGTCTTCGACATCTTTCTGCTCTCGCTCCTGGCGATGTTCAACCCGACGTTGCTGGCGGCGGTGACGATCATGATGCTGCTGCCGGACCCGCGGCGCCTGATCACCGGCTACCTGCTCGGCGCCTACATGACGAGCATCGGGCTCGGCATGGCGATCGTCTTCTCGCTCGACAGCAGCGGTGCGGTGGAATCGGGGAAGACGACCCTGAGCCCGGTCGAGGACCTCGTCTTCGGCGCGATCCTGGTGGCCGTCGGCTGGGCCCTCCGCACCGGCCGGGTCAGCGAGGCCAAAGAGCGCCGTCGCCGGCGCCAGGAGGAAAAGCACGGGCCGAAGGAGGAAAAGGAATCGCTGCCGGAACGGATGTTGGGCCGCGGCTCGATGCGCCTCACCTTCGCGGTCGGCGCCGTGCTCTCGCTGCCCGGCGCTTCCTATCTGGTCGCCCTGGGCAAGATCGCGCAGCTCGGCTGGCCGACCACCTCGACGGCCCTTGCGGTCATCGTCTTCTGCCTGATCCAACAGCTGCTCCTGGAGCTGCCGCTGATCGGCTTCTACGTGGCGCCGAAATGGACGGAGGGCGCCGTGGTCCGCTTCCGCGACTGGATCTCCCGCAACGCCGCCCGCACCGCGGGCACCGTCGCCCTGGTCCTCGGCTCCCTGCTCATCGTCCGCGGCGCGGCCTTCCTGATCTTCGGCTAGCGAGCCGCGATCCGGTGCAGCTCGGCCGGGCGCCAGAGGGCGACCAGCGACGAGCCGTCGACCACCGCGATCCCGCCCTTCTTCAGCTTCGCGTTGGCGCCGGTGAGGCGGCCGACCTCGCGCGAGAAGTCCGGCTCGTGGCCGACCAGCAGCACCTCACCGCGGCCGGCGGCGAGTTCGAGCGCGTCGAACGGACCGCCGCGGAGCGCCTCGGTCACCTCGACCTCGACGCCCAGCGCCTCGCCGGCGAGCCGCGCGGTGTCGAGCGCCCGTACCTTCGGGCTGGCGAGGCAGGCGTCGATCCCGGCGCCGAGCTCGCGCAGCGCCAACCCGGCGTCGCGCGCCTGCCGCTCCCCCTTCGCGGTCAGCCTGCGCGCGGCGTCGTCCATCTCGCCGTGCTCGGCGTCGCCGTGTCGCAGCAGGTAGATCACGCGCCCATCGTCCCACGCCGGCGCGCCGGTCACAGGCCGATCGTCTTGCCGATGATCTCCTTCATCACCTCGTCGGTGCCGCCGCCGATCGGACCGAGCCGGGCGTCGCGCACCGCGCGCTCGATCCCGTACTCGCGCGTGTAGCCGTAGCCGCCGTGGATCTGCAGCGTCTGGTCGGCGATCTCGAGGACGGCGCGCTGGGTGAGGAGCTTCGCCATCGAGACCTCGCGGATGCACGGCCGGCCGGCGTGGAACAGGCGCAGGGCGTCGTAGGTGAGGGCGCGGGAGACCTCGGCCTTGGTCGCCATCTCGGCGATCTGGTGGCGGATCGTCTGGAACTTGGCGATCGGGCGGCCGAAGGCTTCGCGGTCGAGGGCATAGGCGACCGCCGTGTCGAGCAGGCGCTGCATCGCCCCGACGGCGCCGACCGCCATGAGCAGCCGCTCCCAGGCGAAGTTGGCCATGATCAGGCGGAAGCCGCCGTTCTCCTCGCCGAGCAGGTTCGCCGCCGGCACCTCGACCTCGGTGAAGGAGAGCTCGCCGGTGTCGGAGGAGTGCCAGCCGAGCTTCTCCAGCTTCCGCGACACCTCGTA
The DNA here is from genome assembly GCA_018268675.1 of Actinomycetota bacterium. GTDB lineage: Bacteria > Actinomycetota > Thermoleophilia > Solirubrobacterales > 70-9 > VAYN01. The sequence continues at coordinate 11,660 of JAFDWB010000063.1, read as the reverse complement.
GCCGGGCATCTCGCGCTCGAGCACGAGGAAGGAGATGCCGTCGTGGCCGCCCGCCTCGGTGGTCTTGCAGGCGCAGACGAGAAAGTCGGCGCGGACGCCGTTGGTGATGAAGGTCTTGGCGCCGTCGACGAGGTAGCCGCCGTCGATCCGCCGCGCCGTGGTCGTGATCCCGGCGACGTCGGAGCCCGCGCCCGGCTCGGTGATCCCCAGCGCCCCGATCTTCTCGCCCGCGATCCCCGGCACCAGCCATCGTTGCCGCTGCTCCTCGGTGCCGAAGTTGAAGATCGGCGGCAGGGCGATCGAGGCGTGCGCGTTCAGCCCCGCGGCGACGCCGCCCGACCCGCCCGAGCGCGCCAGCTCCTCCACCCACACCGCGTCGTGCAGGTGGTCGCCGCCCTGGCCGCCGTAGCGCTCCGGGAACTTCAGCCCGAGGAAGCCGAGCTCGGCGCAGCGCCGGTACAGCTCCCGCGGGAACTCTTCGGCGCGCTCCCACTCGTCCACGTGCGGCGCGATCTCGGCGCCGACGAACCGGGCCACCGTCTGTCGCAGCTCCTCGTGCTCGGCCCCGAACGGCGGTAGCACCGCCCGTGCCCCGCTGTCTTTGACGACCTGGGCGCTCATGGCGCGGCCAAGTGCAAATTTTGTGTAACGGACCGAGATTTCCAGAGCGCGGTGGAGTACGTTGCCGGCATGGAACGCACGAGGTGGACCGACGAGCGCATCGACGAAGCGATGGGCCGAATCGACGGAAGATTCGATCGCGTCGAAACGGACATCCGCGAACTGCGCTCCCTCAACTGGTGGCTGTGGGCGACCACGATGCTCGCCGTCCTCGGTGTCCTCGTGACGGTCCTGCTCCGAACCTGACGCGCCGGGCCTACAGCCCGTAGCTCCGCCCGATCACGTCGAGCATCACCTCGTCGGTTCCGGCGCCGATGCGGTTGAGGCGGACGTCGCGGTAGGCGCGCTCGACCTCGTACTCCTTCATGTAGCCGTAGCCGCCGAAGATCTGGATCGTGTCGTCGGCGACCTCGCAGGCGACCCGCGAGGCGTTCAGCTTCGCCATCGTGATCTCGCGCACCGGGTACTCGCCGTTGGCGAACCGCCAGGCGGTCGCGTAGGTGAGCGCCTTGGCAGCCTCCGTCTTCGTCGCCATCTCGGCGATCTTGTGACGGAGCGCCTGGAATTTGCCGATCGGGCGGCCGAAGGCTTCGCGCTCGCCCGCGTACTCGATCGCCCGCTCGATCATCCGTTCCGCCCCCGCGTGGCAGCCCGCGGCGGCGACGAGGCGCTCGCCCTGCAGCTCCCAGGCGATGTGGTAGAAGCCTTTGCCCTCCTCGCCGAGGATCGAGTCGGCGGGGACGCGGACGTCTTCGAAGGCCAGTTCGCCGGTGTCGGAGGCGTGCATCCCCATCTTCTCCAGCTCGGCGGAGACGCTGAAGCCGGGCACGTGGTTGCCCTCGTCGTCCTTCAGGTCGATCACGAACAGGGTGATCCCGGCGTGGCGCTCCTCCGGGTTCGTCTTGCAGACGAGCACGATGAAGTCGGCGCGCGGGCCGTTGGTGATGAACGTCTTCGAGCCGTTGATGACGAATTCGTCACCGTCGCGGATCGCGGTCGTGCGGATCCCGGCGACGTCGGAGCCCGCGCCCGGCTCGGTGATCCCCAGCGCGCCGACCTTCTCGCCCTTCAGCCCCGGTTCGAGGTAGCGCCGTTTCTGCGCCTCGGTGCCGAGCAGGTGGATCGGCGGCAGCACCATGTCGGACTGGACCGCGAAGGCCATGTTGGTGCCGCCCGAGCCGGAGTAGCTCATGCACTCGGCCCGCACCAACGAGTAGTAGTAGTCGCCGCCCTGGCCGCCGTACTCCTCCGGGAAGCAGAGGCCGAGGAAGCCGAGCTCGCCCGCCCGCCTCATCGCCGCGGTCGGCCAGTAGGTCTCCTCCCACTCGTTGCGGTGGGGGTAGAGCTCGTTCTTCACCCATGCCTGCATCGACTCGCGCAGGTCTTCGTGCTCCTGGCCGAAGATGAAGTGCTTGCGCCCCGCCGCGTGGTCCGGCTTGATGACGCTGGAGCCGTCTGAGGTCGCGCTCGCCACGGTTCTCTCCTCTAGTCGTTGACCGGGGCGCTCCCGTGCCCGCCCCGAATGCGAGTAGACAGTAGCACTTTCTACTTTCGACTCCGGAAGGAGCGTGATGGTCCCGCCGCCCTCTATCCTGGGCCGCATCGCGCGCCGTCTCCTTCCCATCGCCGCCGCCTTTCTCGCCCTGCTCGCGTTCCCCGTCGCCGCCCACTCTCGAGCGGCGCATACTTGCGATGGCCGCAACGCGACGATCGTCGGGACCGAAGGCGACGACAACATCGTCGGCACCAAGGGCCCCGACGTGATCTGGGCCGGCGCCGGCAACGACGTGATCCACTCGCTCGGCGGCAACGACATCGTCTGTGCCGGGGCGGGGGCGGACCGCGCCTTCGGCGGCCGCGGGAACGACACGATCTTCGGCCAGGGTGGCAACGACCGGATCGACGGCGAACGGGGGAACGACCACATCTCCGGCGGCGCCGGGAACGACGAACTCGAAGAGAACCTCGGCGACGGCACCGTGATCGGTGGGCCCGGCAACGACGTGCTCCACGGCTACATCGGCAACGACACGCTGATCGGCGGCGCGGGCAACGACGTCCTCCGCGGCGGGCGTGGCTTCGACAACCTCTACGGCGGCGCCGGGAACGACACGCTCTCGCCCCAGCGCGGGCACGATCGCCTCGACGGCGGCCCGGGTTCCGACACGGTCGACTACTGGGGCGAACCGGCGGGGGTGAAGGTGAACCTCGCCCGCCACTCGAGCCAGGTCTCGGCCGGCCGCGACAAGCTGATCTCGATCGAGAACATCACCGGCACCCGCTTCGCCGACCTCCTGATCGGCGATGCGGGAAACAACGTGCTGATCGGGATGGGCGGCGGCGACCGCCTGATCGGCGGCGGCGGCCAGGACACGCTCCGTCGCGGTAAGTAGAACTTCCTACTTTCGATAACGCGCTATCGTTCCCACCGCGATGGGTGACGGGAGCTTCGAGAAGGTCCTCTACGAGGTCGCGGGCGGCGTCGCGACGGTGACCCTGAACGACCCCGAGAAGCGCAACATGCTCTCCGGGCAGATGCTCGCCGACCTGGTCGCCGCGATGGAGACGGCGCGCGACTCCGAGGCGGTGCGCGCCGTCGTCCTGACCGGCGCGGGGGAGAAGGTCTTCTGCGCCGGCGCCGATCTCGGCGGCTTCGCCGCCGATGCCTCCCTGATCCAGAAGCACTATGCCTCCGACCTCTTCCTCGAGTTCTTCCGCCTGATGCCGCGGCTCGGCAAGCCCTCGCTCTGCGCCGTCAACGGCCACGTGCTGGCGGGCGGCCTCGGCCTCGCCCTCTCCTGCGACCTGGTGATCGCCAAGGAGGGCGCCCTCTTCGCCACTCCCGAGATCAACGTCGGCGCCTTCCCCTACATGATCATGGCGCTGATCTTCCGCGACGTGCCGCGCAAGAAGGTCAACGAGATGATGCTGCTCGGCGACCGGATGAGCGCCGCCGAGGCGGTGAGCTTCGGCCTCGCCAACAAGGCCGTCCCGGCCGCCGAGTTCGACGCCGCCGTCGCCGACTGGGCGACCCGGCTCGCGGCGAAGTCTCCACTGCTGATGAAGCTCGGCCACGACGCGATGTATCGGCAGGCCGACATGCCGGTCGACGACGCGCTCGAGTACCTGCGCTCCCAGCTCAGCCTCACCCTCACCACCGAGGACCTGCGCGAGGGCGTCGCCGCCTTCTTCGAGAAGCGCGAGCCGCGCTGGCGGGGACGCTGATGGCCGGGGACGCCGACACCGAGAACCGCCACCTGCTCCCCGGCGCGGCCCCGCTCGCCGACCTCACCGAGCAGCTGCACGAGCGGCGCGCGGCGGCCTTCCGCGGCGGCGGCGAGGAGAAGATCGCCAGGCAGCACGAGCGCGGCAAGCTCACCGCCCGCGAGCGCATCGACCTCCTCGTCGACGCCGGCACCTTCGTCGAGCTCGGCCTCCACGGCCGCCCGCACTTCGCCCAGCGGGCGATGGACGACGTCGAGGCGCCCGCCGACGGCGTCGTCACCGGTTGGGGCGACGTCGAGGGCCGCCCCTGCTGCATTGCCGCCTACGACTTCACCGTGATGGCCGGCTCGATGGGCATGACCGGCGAGCTCAAGGTCGGCCGCCTGCGCGAGATCGCGCTGCAGAAGCGGATGCCGTTCGTCTGGCTGCTCGACTCGGCCGGCGCCCGGATCCAGGAGGCGGCGGGCTCGCTCTTCGCCGGCTCCGGCCACCTCTTCCGCGAGGAGGTCGAAATGTCGGGCGTGGTGCCGATGGTGGCGGCGATGATGGGGCCCTGCGCGGCCGGGACCGCCTACATCCCGGCGCTCGCGGACTTCGTCCCGATGGTCGCCGGCCAGGGGGCGATGGCGCTCGCCGGCCCGCACCTGGTCAAGGCGGTGACCGGCGAGGACATCTCGATGGAGGACCTCGGCGGCGCCCGCGTCCACACCCGGATCAGCGGCGTCGGCGACCTCGAGGTGAAGGACGACGCCGAGTGCATCGTCGCGGTCAAGAGCTACCTCTCCTTCTTTCCCTCCAACTGGGAAGAGAAGCCGCCGCTGGCCCCGAGCGCCGACCCCGATGACCGGATGTCGGAGAGGCTGCTCGAGATCGTCCCCGACTCGTCACGTCAGCCGTACGACATGTACGACGTGATCGGGGAGATCGTCGACGACGGCGGGTACTTCGACCTGAAGCCGAAGTTCGCCAAGAGTGTGATCACCTGCTTCGCCCGCTTCGGCGGCCAGCCGGTCGGGATCGTCGCCAACCAGCCGAAGCACCTGGCGGGGATCCTCGACAACGACTCCGCCGACAAGGCCGCCCGCTTCATCAACCTCTGCGACGCCTTCAACATCCCGCTGGTCTTCCTCCAGGACGTCCCCGGCTTCATGGTCGGCTCGAAGGTCGAGCACGCCGGGATCATCCGCCACGGCGCCAAGATGCTCTACGCGGTCAGCCGCGCGACCGTGCCGAAGGTGACCGTGATCGTCCGCAAGGCCTACGGCGCGGGCTACTACGTGATGTGCGGGAAGGCCTATGAGCCCGACCTGATCGTCGCCTGGCCCGGCGCCGAGATCTCGGTGATGGGCGCCGAGGGCGCGGTGAACATCATCGGCCGCTCCGCGATCGAGGCCTCCGAGGACCCCGAGGCGACCCGCGAGGCGATGCTGAACGCGGTGCGCCAGAACATCGACCCCTACATCGCCGCCGGCAACGCGATGATCGACGACGTGATCGATCCGCGTGAGACCCGCCCCACGATCGTCAAGGCCCTGCGCATGGCCCGCACCAAACACGTGACGAAGCCGCCGAAACGCCACGGCGTGATGCCGGTCTAGGAGGACGCGATGAGCCGCTACGAGGACCCGGTGATCATCAGTTGCTCGATCAGCGGCGTGATCGCGAATCGGGACCAGTGCCCGGCGATCCCCTACACGCCGGAGGAGTACGCCGCCGAGGCCCGGCGGGCGGTCGAGGAGGGGGCGTCCCAGATCCACATCCACGCGCGCAAGCCCGACGGCAATCCCTCCTACGAGGTCGAGGACTTCCGCGCGATCACCGAGGCGATCCGCGGCGCGGTCGACGACGTGATCGTCAACTACTCGACCGGCGCGATCGGGGTCCCGATCGAGAAGCGCATCGACTACCTGCGCGAGTGTCGACCGGAAGTGGCGGCGCTCAACATGAGCTCGATGAACTACGCGAAGTACTCGCGGCGGCGTAAAGACTTCGTCTTCAAGGCGGTGTTCGAGAACAGCTTCGACACGATCACCGAGTTCCTCACCGCGATGCGCGACCTCGGGATCAAGCCCGAGCACGAGTGCTTCGACGCGGGCCACGTCGCCAACCTTGACCCGCTGCTCGACATGGGCCTGCTCGAGCCGCCCCTCCAGATCTCGCTGGTGATGGGGGTGACCGGCGGCATCCGCCCGACCCCGCGCAACGTCACCGCGATGTCCGACCAGATCCCGGGCGGGCCGGAGGGCCCCAACCAGTGGCAGCTGATCGGCATCTCCCGCGACCAGTGGAAACTGCTCGCCGCGGCCTTGGTGCTCGGCGGCAACGTGCGCGCCGGGGTCGAGGACAACCTCTACCTGCCCGACGGGACGATGGCGCGCTCCAACGGCGACCTGGTCGGCAAGGCGCGGCAGATGGCCGAAGACGTCGGCCGTCGCCCGGCCACCGTCGCCGAGGCGCGGGAGCTGCTCGGGATCGCCGCCCGCGACGCGGCCATGGCGTAGGCGATGGCCGCCGAGGCGACCGAGCTGCTGCGGATGGGCGAGCTGGCCGAGGCCAGCGGCGTCCCGGCGCCGACGATCAAGCACTACCTGCGCGAGGGGCTGCTCCCGGAAGGGGTGAAGACGAGCCGCAACATGGCCTACTACCCGCCCGAGTTCGTCGACCGCATCCGCCTGATCAAGCGTCTGCAGGAGGAGCGCTTCATGCCGCTGAAGGCGATCAAGGGGGTGCTCGACGAGGGGACCGACCGGGCCGAGGCGCTGCTCGCGCTGGAGGACCAGATCCTCGACCGGGCGCTCGCCGGCGAGCGCACCCGGACCAGCGCCGCCGACGTCCGCCGGCGCTACGGCGTGCCCAAGGAGGTGCTCGACCGGCTCGCCGAGATCGGCGTCCTCACCCCGACGAAGCGCGGCTACTCGCCCTCCGACGTGACGATCATCGAGGCGATCAGCCGCTTCCGCGCCGGCGGCTACGACGAGCAGATCGGCTTCACCGTGTACGACACCCTCCGCTACAAGAACGCGCTCGAATCGCTGGTCCGCGAGGAGGTCGACATGGTGATGAACCGGCTGGCGGGGGAGATTCCCCCCGAGCGGGTCGTCGAGATGCTCGAAACGGGCGCTCAGCCGCTCAAGGACCTGATCGCCTCCCTCCACACCAAGCTGCTGGTCGCCGAGCTGGAAGCCCGTCGCGGCTGATCGGCGCGGTCGCCGGGCGTCGGCGGCCTATACTGGCTCCTGATTGACGAGTCAATCGGGTTTTTCCTTGCCGAGAAAGCCCCGTAAAACGCCCGAAATGCGCGTCGCCGCCGTACAACTCAACTCTACCGCCGAGAAGGCCCGCAACTTGGCCGCCGCCGAGGCGCTGGTCCGCGCCGCGGCCGCCGACGGCGCCGAGCTCGTCGCCCTGCCGGAGAAGTGGAACCTGCTCGCGGCCGGCGAGGAGATGGTCGCCGGGGCGGAGCCGCTCGACGGCCCGAGCCTCACGGCTGCCCGCGACTGGGCTCGGGCGCTCGGCATCCACCTGCTGGCGGGCTCGATCTCCGAGCGCGCCGGGGAGGGGGAGAAGCCCTTCAACGCCTCGGTGCTGATCGGGCCCGACGGCGAGGACCTCGCCGTCTACCGCAAGATCCACATGTTCGACGTCGACGCGGGCGGTGTCTCCTACCGTGAGTCGGCCCACGAGCAGCCGGGCACCGAGATCGTCACCGCGCCGGTCGGGGACCTCCTCGCCGGGCTGACGATCTGTTACGACCTGCGCTTTCCCGAGTTGCACCGGATCCTCGCCGTGCGCGGCGCCCGCCTGGTCGCCGTCCCGGCCGCCTTCACCAGCACCACCGGCCGCGACCACTGGGAGGTGCTGCTGCGCGCCCGGGCGATCGAGAACGCGGTCTTCGTCCTCGCCCCCGGCCAGGTCGGCAAGGCGCCGCCACACTTCGACAGCTACGGGCGCTCGATGATCGTCGACCCCTGGGGGGTGGTGCTGGCGACGGCGCCCGACGAGGAGTGCTTCGTCCGCGCCGACCTCGACCTCGCCGCCCAGGAGCGCGTCCGCGAGGCCCTGCCCGCGCTCGCCAACCGCCGCCCGGCCGCCTACGCGTGGCCCGACCGCGCCCCGGCGGGATCCTGATGGAGCGCTCGGTCCAACAGCGCTCCGGCGCCGTCGACAAACGCCGGCAGATCCTCGACGCCGCGGTCACGGTCTTCGCCCGCCAGGGCTTCCACGCCACCCGCGTCTCCGACATCGCCGACGAGGCGGGGGTCGCCTACGGCCTCGTCTACCACTACTTCAACTCCAAGGACCAGGTGCTGAACGAACTCTTCCTCGAGCGCTGGTCGCTGCTGCTGGCGGCGATCGAGGGGGCCGAACAGACGCCGGGGAGCCACCGCGAGAAGCTCGGCGCGGTCGCCGCCTTCATCTTCGACTCCTACCGCCACGACCCGGAGCTGATGAAGGTGATCATCGTCGAGGTCACGCGCGCCGCGAACTCGTTCGGCCGCACCCACCTGGAGGAGATCCGCCGCGCCTACGAAGGGATCGCGAAGATCGTCGCCGACGGTCAGGCGGCGGGCGAGTTCCGCTCCGACGTCGCCCCGCGCTTCGCCTCGCAGGCCTTCTACGGCGCCGTCGAGCAGCTCCTCACCGAGTGGATCTTCGACGACGTCGCCCCCGCCGACGCCCGCTTCGACGAAGCAAGGAACCTTTTGGTGACGACGATTTGCGACGGCCTCGAGCCGCGCTGACTAAGGTTTCGGCGTCACCGCGAGGGGAAAGGTCGTAGGAGTGGACAACGAGTTGGTAAAGAGGCTGGTCTGGAGCGGCTTGCTGGCGGGCTTCGGGGCGCTGGCCAGCATCGCCGCGGCGCGCGTCGCCGCCACCGTCTTCCGCCGCATCTACGGTGAAGATCCGCCGGACTGAGAGAGGGAGCCCGATGCCCGACAGCCAGACGCCACCAGTCAACCCACAGACGCCGCCCCCGGTGCCGCCGCCGGACGCGCCGAAGGACGAGCGCAAGCTCGGCGAGCTCGTCTTCGACGTCACCGAAGGGCTCTCCGGCCTCGTCCGCGAGGAGATCGAGCTCGCCAAGGCCGAGGTCTCCGAGAAGGCGGGCAAGATCGCGAGCGGCGCCGCGGTCGGGATCGCCGCCGGGACGTTCGCCTTCCTCGCCCTGATCCTGGTGATGGAGGGGATCGCCTGGCTGCTGAACGAAGAGGTCTTCAACGGCAAGACGTGGCCCGGCTTCTTCATCGAGGCCGCCGTCTTCCTGCTGATCGCCGCGCTGGCCGCGCTCGTCGCCTACAAAGCGGTGAAGGCCGGCTCCCCGCCGGTGCCGGAACAGGCGATCGAAGAGGCCAAGCTGACCAAGGAAATGCTGTCGAAGGAGGACAAATGAGCGTCGACCCGAAACCGGCGCGGCCCTCCACGGCGGGCAAACCGGGGCGCTCGGCGGCGGAGATCCGCCGTGACATCGACGTCCAGCGCGTGCAGTTGGGGTCGAACGTCGAAGCCCTGCGCGGCAAGGTCACCGAAGTCACCGACTGGCGCCGCCAGCTCGAGGAGCACAAACCGCAGTTGGTCATGGCCGCGGCCGCGGTCGGGTTCCTCGTCGGGATCAGATTGATGCGCGGCCGACGGCGGAGGAAGCGCGGCTACTAGCTCGCCGTGAAGAGCGCGGTGACGGCCGCGACGATCGCAGCGCGTGCCCCGCTCGGGGCGATCAGCCCGTCCGCGCCGATGTCGTCGCGCGACAGCGGCAGGCGCAGGACGGCGTCCTCGACGATCCGCGCGCCGGTATAGCCGAGGACTTTGCGGAGGCTCTCGTGGGCATCGGCGCCACCGGTCGGCGCGGCGGCGCCGGAGACGTTGATCCAGGCGACCGGCATCCCGTAGGTCTGGCCGCCGCCGACGGTCCAGTCGAGCAGGTTCTTGAACGAGCCCGGCAGGGCGCCCGCGTACTCCGGGGTCGAGAGGAGGAGCGCGTCGCTCTTGCCGAGTGCCGCTCGCAGCGCCGCCACCTCGGGGTCGAGCCCGACCCCGTCGGCCGGGTCGTCGTCGGGGTTGAAGTGGGGGAGGCGGCCCATGCCGTCGTAGATCCTCGCCTCGACCCCGTCCGGCGCCAGCGCCGCCGCCGTCCGCGTGGTCGCCGAGTTGGTCGAGGCGCCGCGCAGGCTGCCGGAGATCAGCAGCAGCTTCGCCATCGGGGCGCGGCGGCGGTCAGCCTGCTTTGAGAAGGGACCAGGACACGGCCCCGAGGCCGATCAGGCCGGGCCCGACGTGGGCGCCGATCACCGGGCCGATCTCGGAGATGAAGGCGGGCTCGCCGCCGAAGATCTCGCGGCAGTCGGCGGCCAGCGTCGCCGCCGTCTCGGGATCCTGGATGTGCTGGACGACCCAGGCGTCGGCGCCCGATTCGTGCAGCTGGCGGGCGTAGCCACGCAGGCGCTCGAGCGAGCGGGCGCGGGTGCGGACCCGTTCGATCGGGACGATTTCGCGGTCGATGGTGAGGATCGGCTTGATCTTGAGGGCGCCGCCGATCCAGGCGCTGGCGCCGCCGATGCGGCCTCCCTTGCGCAGGTACTCGAGCGTGTCGACGGCGAACCACATCTTCAGCGTGTCGCGTACGTCCTGGGCGCGAGCGAGCGCCTCCGCCGGTCCGCCGCCTGCTTCGATCGCCGCGGCCGCGGCAAGCACGCAAAGGCCGGTCGCCCCGCAGGCCATTTCGGAGTCGTAGACATGGACGCGATCGCCGCCCTTGCCCTCCTCGACCAGCCTTTGGCGGGCCTGGTTGGCGGCCTCGAAGGTGCCGGAGATGGCCGAGGAGATGTGGATCGAGACGACCTCCTTGCCCGCGTCGAGTAGCGGCTGCCAGACGTCGAGGAAGTCGCCGAGCGAGGGCTGGGAGGTCGTCGCCCCGCTGCTGGATTGGCGCAGCCGGCCGTAGAAGTCGTCGTAGTCGGTGATCTGCAGCTCGCGTTCCTGCTGCCCGTCGATCGAGACGTAGAGGCTGACCACCCCGATCCCTTTCGCGCCGATCACCTCGGGGGGCAGGTACTGGCTGCTGTCGCAGACGATCGCGGTCTCGGCCCCGGCGCTCACAGCGTCGATTCTGCCAAACGCGCCGTCGTCAGCCCGGCCGGGCCGCCACGGTTGCCGCCGCGACCTCGCTACACTTTGTGAAGTGACCGACACGACCAACGCAGCGATCACCCTGTCTGACAAAGCCGCCGCCAAGATCGGCGAGCTGCTGGCCGGCCAGGAGGGCACCGACCAGGCCCTGCGCGTCGCCGTGCGCGGCGGCGGCTGCTCCGGCTTCCAGTACGCGCTCGCCTTCGACAAGGCGAAGGACGACGACCACGTCTTCACCGTCGACGGCGTCTCCGTCGTCGTCGACAAGGTCTCGATGCAGTTCGTCTTCGGCTCCGAGGTCGACTACGTCGAAGGCCTCCAGGGCGCCGGCTTCCAGGTCAACAACCCGAACGTCGTGGCCGCCTGCGGCTGCGGCTCCTCTTTCCAGGTGAAAGAGGACGCGGCTGCCGCCGGCGTCTGATTCGAAGTCCTTCCAAGGGACGGGCAGGGTTCTGGCCGGGGCGGCCGTCCGAGTCACGTCCCGGGCGCCTCATGGGGCTCCTGGCAGGCTGTGACCCCCATGAGGCGCCCGGGACGTGAGGGGTGCGTGGGGAAGAGGGCACGGGTTCGTGACGAAAGACGTCGGGGACGTCACACTTCCGTGCCATTTGAAGGCCGAGATCGAGGCCCCGGAGCTCGCTGCAGCGACAGGTGTCGTCCCGGCGACACCTGTCGCTGCAGCGCGTATC
>JAFDWB010000062.1 GCA_018268675.1 Actinomycetota bacterium | reverse complement strand
GTCCAGAGCCGGTGGCCGTTGTGGGCGTCGATCGCGAAGACGTCGTCGGCCCCGTCGGTGATGTAGATCGTCCCTTCGTACTCGATCGCCTGGCCCTCGGCGGAGAACTTGGCCGCGGTGGCGTTGGCGCCGATCTTGGTGACCCAGTCGCCTTTCAGTTCCTTGACGTTTTCGGTGTTGATTTCGGAGAGGGTCGAGAAGCGGTCGTTCGACATGCTGCCGCCGTTCGTGATCCAGTTGGCGCCCGCGTGCGCGCTCAGTTCTTCGGCGGTGAATTCGGGCGCCGGGGTGATCCCGTTGGCGGCGGTTTCGGCTTCCCCGGCCGCCCCTGCGCCGGCCGCCGTCACCGTGGTGGTCGTTTCGTGCCCGGTGAAGTGCCCGAGGAAGAAGCCCGCGACGAAAGCGATGGCGACACCCATGCCGATCGCGCTCACTGCCACAGCCGCCCAGAATTTGAGCCCCAGGTCTTTATCTTTCACCGAATCAACCTTTCAGGAGGTCCCGTAGACGAGACTGAAAGCGCTTGCCAGAGCCGAAGGTGGCCTTACCCGCCACTCCTCATTTTTACTCGTATCGGAAACCTATCGATTCGCTCCGGTCGGCGAACATCGACACCGCCGAACGTCTGGTTTTCGCCGCTTCCGGCGCGATTTCGGCCACTTGGCCGAGTCGCTAGAGTCGCCCGATGGCGCTCATCCCCGGCTCCGACCTCGACGTCTCCGGCCTCTGCCTCGGCGGTAACGTCTTCGGCTGGACCGCCGACCGCGAGGCCTCCTTCGCGGTGCTCGACGCCTACGTCGCCGGCGGCGGCAACTTCGTCGACACCGCCGACTCCTACTCCGCCTGGGCGCCGGGCGGCGACGGCGGCGAGTCGGAGACGATCATCGGCGAGTGGATGGCGGCGCGCGGCAACCGCGACGACGTCGTGATCGCCACCAAGGTCGGCAAATTCCCGGGGCTCGACAACCTTCGCCCGGAGACGATCCGCCGCGCCGCCGACGACTCCCTGCGCCGCCTCGGGACCTACCACATCGACCTCTACTACGCCCACGCCGACGATCCGGACACGCCGCTCGCGGAGACGCTCGGCGCCTTCGGCGAGCTGGTCGCCGCGGGCAAGGTACGCCACATCGCCGCCTCCAACTACTCGGGCGCGCGCCTCGCCGAGGCGCTCGCGCTGGCCGACCGCGAGGGCCTGCCCCGCTTCGTCGCGGTGCAACCCCACTACAACCTGATGGAGCGCGACTACGAGACCGACCCGCGTCCGGTCTGCGAACGCGAGGGCCTCGCCTGCTTCCCCTACTACGGCCTGGCGCGCGGCTTCCTCACCGGCAAGTACCGCCCCGGCGGTGCCGCGGTCGACAGCCCCCGCGCCCCTGGCGCCGTCCCCTACCTGGACGCCCGCGGCGAACGGATGCTCGCGGCGCTCGACGAGATCGCCGCCGCCCACGACACCCAGCCCGCCGCCGTCGCCCTCGCCTGGCTGCGCGAGCAGCCGACCGTCCTCGCCCCGATCGCCAGCGCCCGCGACGCGTCCCAGCTCGTCCCGCTCCTCGCCTCCATGCAGCTCACCCTCACCCCCGACGAGCTGTCCCGCCTCACCGCCATCTGAGCGGCAGCCGGCGACCGGCCGGCTCAACCGCCCGCGCCCTCGGGCAGCTGCTTCCGCCACTCGCTGAAGCCGCGGGCGCGTCCCGCGTCGTCGAGCTCGACCAGCCAGAGGTTCGAGTAGTCGCCCCTGCGGTCGTGGTAGCGGGTGCGCGCCTCGACCGTCCAGAGGTCGCCGTCGCGGGCGACGTGCCACCAGTGGAAGGTCGCGGCGCCGGGCTTGTCGGCGTGCTCGAGCCAGCCGGCGACGATCTCCTCGCCGCCGCGCCAGGGCTCCCAGGGCTCGAAACGGTAGACCGCGTCGGGCGTGAAGAGCGCCGCGATCGCCTCCGGGTCGTTCGACTCCCAGGCGGCCAGATAGGCGTCGATCCAGCGCCGCAGCGGCGCCGCGGCAAAGGCCTCCTCGGGCGCCTCGTAGGCGCGCATGCGGCCGATCCGCCCCTCGCGGAAGCGGAAGGCGTCGGCGATTTCGACCTCCCGCGGCGCCCCGTCCAGGAGGTTGCCGTGGAGGCGGTGGACGACGACGATCTCCGGCCCGACCCGCTGCGCGGCGGGCTCCGAGGTGAGGTGCTTCCACTCCGCCCGCGCGTCCTCCAGGTACTCCGCGACGGCGGCCGGGCCGACGCGTGGACCGCCGCCCCCGCAGGCGATCGGCGGGATCCACTCGACTTCGGGGTCGAGATCCTTGGTCGCGGCGGTGATGTCGCCGCGGGCGAAGGCGTCGTAGGCGGCGAGGACGACCTCGATCTCGGGGTCGGCGTCGGACATCGACTTCACGCTACCCGGTCAGGGGATCGAGGCTTCCTGCTCGCAGTTGGTGGCGGTGTCGTGGCCGGCGCCGCCGATGCAGTCGTCGACGCCGCCCATCCCGTTCAGCTTGTCGTTGCCGCCGCGGCCGAGCAGGGTGTTCGGCCCGTTGTCGCCGGTGAGGATGTCGTTGCCGGGCGAGCCCTCGATCTTCTCCGTGCTGGCGGTGATGTGGCCGGGGGTGCAGTTGGGGACGCCGGGGGTCGTGACGGAGCCGCCGATCGTTGCTTCGACCGCGACGCCGGCCGAGTTGTGGATGCGGGCGAAGGAGGCGCTGTCGTTGGCGCCCGGGCCGCCGTTGAAGGTGTCGCCGTCGCAGGGCTGGCCCCCGATCATCAGGTCTGAGCCGGGGCCGCCGTTCATCGTCGCCGCGCCCGAGTCTTTTTTCGGGTGGAAGATGTTGACCCCGTAGAGGACGTCGTTGCCGGGGCCGCCTTCGAGGATGTCGGGGACGTGGTCGGGGCCCGCGTAGAGGACGTCGTTGCCGGGGCCGCCGACGAGCTTGTCGGAGCCGGTGCCGCCTTCGAGCGTCGCCGAGATCGAGGCCGGGACGGATTCGCCGATCGTCATTTCGTCGTCGCCCGCCCCCATGTTCGCTTCGATCGCGTCGACCTTGCCGGTGCAGACCACCGTGCCGCCGCCGGTGCAGTCGGGGTTGGTCGGGTCGCCAAGGGTGACGTCGGAGCCGGTGATGATCCACTGACCGGCCGAGTAGTCGACGGTGCCGACGTCGGGACCGGGGCTGCCGGTGAGGATCAGCGTCGACTGGCCGTCGATCGATTCGTAGATTTCGACCGCGAGGCCGTTGGTGCCCGCCGCCGGCCCGCAGGAGGTTTCTGCGGCGAAGCCGCCGGTGCACTGGTCGCCGCCCGGACCGCCGAAGGCGGCGTCGCCGGGGCCGACCGCTTCGAGGTGGTCGTTGCCGGGTCCGCCGTCGAGCCGGTTCGCGGTTTCCGAGGAGCCGATCAGGGTGTCGTTCCCGGAACCGCCGATCGCGTCCTCGATCCCTTCCAGGTGCTCGTTCTCGGCCCCGGTGACGGTCTGCGTCTGCAGGTTGATGGTGACCGCGCCGCCGGCGCCCGCGTAGTCGGCGATGTCGTGTTCGCCGGGGCCGCCGTCGATCTGGTCGTTGCCGGGGCCGCCGATGATCACGTCTTCGTTGCCGGGACCGCCGTTCAGCGTGTCGTCGCCCTGGTTGCCCTCGACGATGTCGTGGTCACCGGCGCCGCCGTTGACGGTGTCGTTGCCCTGTTCGCCCTCGAGCAGGTCGGAGCCCGGCCCACCTTCGATCTGGTCGGAGCCGCGGCCGCCGAAGATCCGGTCGTTGCCGGGGCCGCCGTCGAGGGTGTCGGAGCCGCGTTCCCCGTAGATCGTGTCTTCGCCTTCTTCGCCGTAGATCGTGTCGTTGCCGCGTTCGCCGTAGATGGTGTCGTTGCCGGCCCCGGCGCAGATCAGGTCGTTGCCGCCTTCCCCGTGGATGACGTTGTTCCCGGGGCCGGCGACGATCACGTCGGGGGCCTTGGTGCCGATGATCGTCGGCGCATTGGAGACGATCGTCGCCGGTTTCCCGTGGCAGGTCGGGTCGCCCGCCCCGGCCTCGGTCGCCCCGAAGAGGAGCAGCGCCGCCAAGGCGGCGAGCGGGGCGAGGAGGAGCGGGCGCATGGACTCCATGTCGGCAGGCCTACCCGGCTACTTAAAAGACCGGACCGGGATAGACGGATGCCCGAGGCGCCGGCGGGGCGGCGGGCTGGGGCTAGGATCGGCTTGGAAAGGGCCTTTCGAGAGGAGGAGCGAGCGTGAAGATCCGGGCCGCGGTGCTGGAGGAGTTCGGGCAGCCGCTCGCGCTCGCGCCGGCAAGGGCGAGACCCTCGACGTCGTCCCCCGCCTCCTGATCACCGGCCGCCGCGTCGCCGGCTCCTCCTTCGGCGGCGTCAAGGGGCGCGACCAGGTCCCCATCCTCGTCGACCGGGCCCTCGCCGGCGAGATCGACGTCACCCCCTTCATCTCCCACAAGATCACCCTGGACGAAGTGAACCGCGGCTTCGAGCTGATGGAGGCCCAGGACGGCATCCGCAGCGTGATCGAGTTCAACTGAGCGCCCGTCGCGATGAGTTCGCAGAAACCCGCGGATAGCGCGGCAAACTGCGAACTCACCGGGGCAGTAGGTTTCCTGACCGTGGGGGTCGAGATCACCACCGTCGAGGGTCGCCGCCAGATCGGCGAGTTCATCGACCTGCCCTTCCGCCTCCACGCGGGCACGCCGTGGGTGACGCCGCTGAAACTCGAGCGGCGCATCTTCCTCAGCCGGCGCCTGAACGCCTACTTCAAGCACGGCGAAGCGGAGTACTTCCTGGCCCGGCGCGAGGGGCGCGTGGTCGGGCGGATCACCGCCCAGATCGATTTCGCCTACAACCAGTTCCACGGCACCCGGACCGGGATGTTCGGCTTCCTCGAGTTCGAGGACGACCCGGAGATCCTCACCGCGCTCCTCGGGACCGCGGAGGCGTGGCTGCGGGCGCGCGGCTGCGACCAGATGCTCGGGCCGATGGACTTCAGCCTGAACGAGGAGGGCGGGATCCTGATCGAGGGCTTCGACCTCGAACCGCTGATCCGCCAGAACTGGCACCCGCCCTACTACCAGCGGCGGATCGAGGAGGCGGGCCTGGTGAAGGCGATGGACCTCCTCTCCTGGGACCTCTCGATCGACGACCGCGCCTCGATGAAGCCGATCATCGAGAAACTCGCCAAGCGCTGCCGCGAGAAGTACGGGGTCGAGGTGCGCAAAATGACCCGCCGCTCGCTGCGCAAGGACCTCGACAAGTTTGCCGACGTCTACAACTCGGCCTGGTCGGAGAACTGGGGCTTCGTCCCCTACTCGAAGGAGGACCTGGACGCCTACGCGCTCGACCTCCAGCTCGTCTACTCGCCCGAATGGTTCATGGTCGCCGAACGCGAGGGGGAGACGATCGCGATGGCGATCACCGTGATGGACGCCAACCAGCTCCAGAAACGCATGAACGGCCGCCTCCTCCCCACCGGCTGGTTCGACTTCCTGATGCGCAACCGCACCACCGATCGCCTCCGCGTCGGCTTCCTCGGCGTCAAGCCCGAGTGGCAGCACACCGGCGTCGCCGCCCTCCTCTACGTCGAACACTTCGAAGCCGCCGCCCGCTCACGCCTGAAACACGGCGAGGCCGGCTTCATCCTCGAGACCAACCACGCGATGAACTCCGGCCTCGAAGCCATGAACGGCCGCGTGGTTAAGAAGTACCGCGTCTACGAACGCGCGCTCGCGACAGATTCTTAGGAGATCCCCTCGACCAAGACGTCGGCCGAGACACCGAGTGCGCCGGAGAGCCGCACCAGCGTGTCCAGATCGGGCGCCCCTCTCCCGGCCTCGATCGAGTCGATCTCCGAGCGGTCCAGGCCCGCGCGCTGCGCCAGCTCCTCCCGGCTCATGCCGGCCTCTCGCCGCGCCGCCGCGACATTCATCGCGAAACGGCCGCGGACATCCATCGCAACGATCGGGGAGGTGCCATCAGTGGGCGAGCTCGAGCCGGTCGAGCAGCCGGACGATCCGCTCCGCGGACGCCACCGCCCGCTCGACGCCACCGGCAAGCTCGACCTGGTCGTCGTAGTCGGCCTGGTTGCGGAGACGACGCAGCGAGTCGCCGAGACCGCCGACCAGGAGCCACTCCCTGCGGGTCCCGGCGCTGGCGAGGTCGGCGGTTTTGAAGGTCTCCCAGACCTGTTCGTGGGCGCGGCGGTCGTCGATCGGCGTGACGTTGGCTTCGAGCCAGCGTCGGGACTTGTTGAACGCGCCGTAATAGGCGCGGCTCACTGCGCTCCGATCCATGGCCTCGCGCCGATGCCGGGCCAGGGCCCTGGCGAGCACGATGTAGTCCTCCCAGTTCACAGCGTGCCGATCGTCAACCGCGCCCGCACGGGACCGAGGAGACCCTCCTCCTCGCTCAGCAGATCGGCGAGGCGCTCGATCTCCTCGTCGAAGGGCAGCTCGGTGCGGACACGAAGGTAGAGGTGGTCGCTCCCCTCCGGCGCGCTCTGCTCGGTGACGATCGCCCGCCCGATCCGCGCGCCGGGGCCGAAGTGGTCGCGGATCGCCGCCTCGATCGAGGGGAGCCGGGATCCCAGGTCCGGATCGGCTTCGATCAAGGCCGCGACCTCGCGATCTTCGGCGGCCGCCGGCGTCTCCGCCGCGGGGTCCCCGGTCTCAGCCAGGGCGGCAAGCGTCGCCGGATCGAACTGGATGTCCTCCGGCCGCATCTCCGGGGACGACGCCGGCGAGGGCAGGTGCTCGAGGACGACATCCACCTGACCATCTCGGAGCAGATCCGCGATCGAGCGTCCCGCGAACTCCGCCTGAGGTCGCCGCAGGACCGCGGCGAGTTGACCCAGATCGTCGCCGACTACCGCCCGCATCCGGGTGGCGACGAGATAGAGCTCCCCCAAAGCTTTCTCCGTCCGCCGCTGGAAGCGGCTGTCGGGACGCGCCCGCGAGATCGTCTCGCGGCGCAGGCCGGTCAACTCCGCGATCTGCCGGGTCGTCAGCACCGCGCGCAGCTCGCTCAACTCGTCGAAGGGCGTCTTGAAGTCCAGCTCGGGCATCGCCGAGAGGATAGCGACATTCACTCTTTACCTCACAATCTAAATCGCGGAAAAAGTCACACGCAAAGCGCGCAGAAGTGTCACGGCGCGTTCGACCGACCCCAGCCTGCCCACGACGCTGCCTCCTGAAGCGCACCTTAGTCCGTCCGAGACGTGTTGTCTACTTCTGAATCTGATTTTCGAGCCCCGCAACCAATCTCAGGCCCCCGCCTGTTGAGTGTCGCTATGAAGCAGAAAGCCTGCAAATATGGACCTTTTGGAGCGTTTTGGGGGGAACCTCCTGCGGATCAGACAGGCCAGAAGGCTGAGCCAGGAAAGCCTCGCCGAACGCGCGGGCATCCACCGCACCCAGATCAGCCTGTTCGAGACCGGCCAGCGTCAGCCGCTCCTGGAGACCGTGATCAGGTTGGCGGGCGCACTCGAAGTGCCGCTCTCGACCCTGCTCGAGGGGATCGGCTTCAAACCGGGCCCCGGGGGTGGCGAGATCGTCGTCGCCGACCCGCCCGAATTGCCGCGACTACGCAGCTAACGCCGGAAGCCGACGACGCAATTCTGGCCGCCGAAGCCGAAGGCGTTGGCGATCGCCGCGTCGACGGTGGCCTGGCGGGCGGTGAGGGCGACGTGGTCGAGGTCGCAGTCGGGGTCGGGGTCGGTGAGGTTGATGGTCGGAGGGACGACGCCGTCGCGGATGGCGAGGAGGCAGACCATCCCGGCGAGGGCGCCGGCGGCGGCGATCAGGTGGCCGACCATGGACTTGGGGGAGGAGACCGGGATGTGGTCGGCGGCGTCGCCCAGGGCCTCGCGGATGGCGCGGCTCTCCGAGGTGTCGTTGGCCCGGGTGGCGGTGCCGTGGGCACAGATGTAGCCGAGCTCCTCGGGGGCGATGCCGGAGCGCTCGAGGGCCAGGCGGATGGCGCCCGCGGCATAATCGCCGCTCGGCTCCGGGGCGCTCATGTGGAAGGCGTCCGAGGTGAGGGCACCGCCCGCCACCGAGCCGTAGGTGGTGGCGCCGCGGGCCGCCGCGTGCTCGGCCGACTCGAGGACGAGGACGACCGCGCCCTCGCCGAACACGAAGCCGTCGCGGTCGGAGTCGAAGGGGCGGCTCGCGCCCGCCGGGTCGTCGTTGCGCTCCGACAGCGGGCCCATGTTGGAGAGGCCGGCGATCACCGCCTCGTTGATCCCCGCGTCGGCCCCGCCCGCGATCACCACGTCGGCCTCCCCCGCGACGATCAGGCGGCGCGCCTCCAGCAGCGCGTAGGTGCCGGTCGCGCAGGCCAGCGCGCTCGCGGTCACCGGCCCGTGGGCGCCGAGGTCGATCGCCACCTCGCAGGAGGCCATGTTGAGGATCGTCGAGGCGACGTAGAAGGGGCTGACGGCGCGCGGCCCCTCGTCGACCAACGCCCGCAGGTTGCGCTCGGTCTCCGGCGTCCCCGCCACCGCGCTGCCGATCGCGACCCCGACCCGGTCGGCCACCGCCGCCACGTCGAGCCCCGCGTCGGCGACCGCCTCGCGCGCCGCCGCGATCGCCAGCTGCGAGAAGCGCGCCGTGCGGTGCGCCCGCTTGGCGCCGAGCGTCTCCACCGGATCGAACCCCCTCACCTCACCGGCGATCCGCGTCGCCAGCCCGGAGGCGTCGAACTGGGTGATCGGCCCGATCCCCGACCGGCCGGCCACGAGTGCCTCCCAGGTCGAGGGCGCGTCGAGCCCGACCGGCGTGAGCGCCCCGAGCCCGGTGACGACAGGTGCCTGGTACGACACTGGGTCTCCTCCTGGGATCACTGCGGACGGCACCGGGCGCACATGCAACCCCATTATCCCGATTCGCGCGGACCCGGCCCTCGCGCCACCCGCCTGATCGGGGTACGCAGACCGCCTGCCGACTGGCTCTACATATACGTTCCCGGCAGTGCATCTCTACGTTCGGGAAACGACGGGACGCCTGGAAGGCGACATCTCGGTCCCCGCGTCCAAGTACCACGCCCACCGGGCGCTGATGCTGGCGTCGCTGGCCGAGGGCGAGAGCCGCATCAAGGGCGGCGTCGCCGCCAAACACGTCCAATCGACGATCGAGGTGCTGACCGGCCTCGGCACCCGGATCGAGACGACCGCCGACGGCTTCCTCGTCGGCGGCGGCCTCCCCTACCGGCCGCTGCGCGACACCGTCTCGGTCGGCTCCTCCGGCACCACGCTCTACTTCATGGTCGGGCTTGCCTCGCTGGCCGACGCGCCGGTCACGATCACCGGCCAGAAGTACTTCCAGCGCCGCCCGATCGGACCGCTGCTCGAGGCCCTCACCGACATGGGCGTCGAGCTCTCCTCCGCCAACTCGACCCCCCCGATCACGGTCCGGCCGCGGCGCCCGCACGGCGGCCGGGTGTCGATCGCGGGCACGCTCAGCCAGTGGATCTCGGGCCTGATCATGGTCGCGCCGTTCGCGAGCGGGCCGACGACGATCGAGGTCGAGGGCACCCTGAACGAGCGCCCCTACGTCGAACTGACCGTGAACATGATGCGCGAGTTCGGGCTCGAGGTCGCGGTCGCCGACGACTGGCGGCGCTTCGAGATCGAACCCGGGCAGACCGCCCATCCGGCCGAGATCACCCTCCCTCCCGACATCGGCTCGCTCGCCTTCGGCCTCGCCGCCACCTCGATCCACCCGTCGGACGTGCTCTTCCGCGGCGTCGCCGAGATCGACGGCGGCAAGGTCGACCACCCCGAGGCCCACTTCCTCGACGTGGTCGCCGAGATGGGCCTGCCGATGGAGCTCGACCGCGCCGCGGGCGGGGTGCGGGTCCGCCACGACGGGGTGCGGCTGCGTGGGGTCGAGATCGACTGCCGGCCGATGCCCGACATGCTGCCGGTGCTCTCGACGATGGGTCAGTTCGCGAGCGGCGAGACGCGCTTCCACAACGTCGCCCACGTGCGTCTGAAGGAGTCCGACCGGGTCGTCTCGATGTTGCAGCTGAACCGCATGGGCGGCGACGTCGAAGAGCAGGGCGACGAGCTGGTGGTGCGCGGGATCGAGGGCGACCTGACCGGCTCCCCCCTCTCCAGCTTCAACGACCACCGGGTCCACATGTCGCTCACCGTGGCGGCCTCGCGCGCCCGCGGCGAGAGCTCGCTGACCTACCCGAACGCGTTCCGCATCTCCTACCCCGGCTTCCTCGAGGACATGGCGGCGATCGGCATCGACCTCTCGATCGAGGACGACCGCGCCCGCTCCGGCGAGGGCGCCCCGGCGGGGGCGGTCGAGTCGATCGCGATCGACCAGGCGGCGGAGATCCCGATCGTCGACTGGGTCGGGCGCTGGGCGCGCGAGCGGCCGGGCGAGGACGCGGTCGTCGACGTGCGGGCGGGCGGCACCCGGGTGTGGACCTGGGAGGAGCTCGACCGCGAGGCCGACCGGGCGGCGTCGCTGCTGCTGGAGCTCGGGGTCGAGCCGGGCGAGACGGTCGCCTACCAGCTGCCGAACTGGGGCGAGTTCGTGATCCTGACCCTCGCCTGCATGAAGGTCGGGGCGATCTGCTGCGCCCTGATGCCGATCTTCCGCGAGCGCGAGATCGGCTTCGCCCTGCGCCGCTCCGGGGCGCGGGTGCTGGTCGTCGCCGACGAGTTCCGCGGGCGGCGGCACGCCGAGGAGGTCGCCGCGATGCTTGCCGCGCCGAACGGCGACGCCCCGCTCCCGGTCGAGCACGTGCTCGTGGTCGGCGCCGCCGGCGCCCCGGCCCTCCCCGAGGCCGGCGCGGCCCGCTGGCACGACTTTGCCGCCGCGCTCGCCGCCCAAGACCCCGACCGCGCCGCGATCGCCGCCCGCAAACCGGCGCCGACGGCACTCTCCCAGCTCTTCTTCACCTCCGGCTCGACCGGTGAGCCTAAAGGCGTGCTGCATCGCTACGACGCGCTGACCCGGGCGGCGATGATGGAGGTCGAGCACCTCGGACTCGGCCGCGCCGACACGATCTTCATCCCCACCCCGCTCGCCCACCAGACCGGCCTGCTGTACGGGATGTGGCTGGCCTTCGCGCTCGGCTCGACCCAGGTGATCCAGGACGTCTGGGACCCGCGCCGCGGCGCCCGCGCCCTGCGCGAGTGGGACGGCAGCTTCGTGCAGGCGGCGACGCCGTTCCTCGCCGACCTCGTGCGGGTGGTCGAGGCGGGCGAGGAGGAGGCGCCGCCGGCGCTGCGGATCTTCGTCGTCACCGGCGCCGCGGTGCCGCGGGCGCTCGCCGAGCGCGCGACCCGCATCCTCGCCGCCGCGGTCTGCGGCGCCTGGGGCTCGACCGAGTCCTGTCTCGGCGCCCTCGCCGCCCCCGGCGACGACCCGGAGAAGGTCTGGGGCACCGACGGGCGGGCGCTCGCCGGCACCCGGATCCGGATCGTGGACGACGCCGACCAGGTCCTCGGCCCCGACGAGGAGGGGAATTTCCAGGTGACGAGCCGCTGCCTCTTCGAGGGGTACCTCGACCGTCCCGACCTGACCGCGGCGGCGATGACCGCGGACGGCTGGTACCGCACCGGCGACCTGGCGACGATCGACGCCGACGGCTACCTACGCCTCACCGGCCGGGTCAAGGACATCGTCAACCGCGGCGGCGAGAAGGTGCCGGTCGCCGAGATCGAGCAGCTGCTCCACGCGCACCCGGCGGTGGCCGAGGTGGCGATCGTGGCGATGCCCGACCCGCGCCTCGGCGAGCGCGCCTGCGCCTTCGTCGTCCGCGACCCCGACTGGAGCGCCGACTTCAGCCTCGCCGAGGTCCGCGAGCACCTGGACGCGCACGGGGTGGCGAAGCATTACTGGCCCGAGCGGGTCGAGACGGTCGCCGCGATGCCCCGCACGCCGAGTGGCAAGATCCAGAAGTTCGTCCTGCGCGACCGCGCCAAAGGGCTCCGGCCGGAGGAGCCGCAACCGACCAGCAAGGAGCCCGTCTGATGACGCCGCAAGCCGCCATTCCCCTGCCCGAGACCTTCGACGAGGCGGGCTTCGAGGAGCTGAAAGCGGAGATCGCCGCGTACGTCGCCGGGGAGGGGGAGGAGTGGACGCGGCGGATCGAGGCCGAGCGCGCGGTGCCGCCGGAGCTGCGGGACGAGCTGAAGGGGCGCGGCTACCTCTCGCTGGCCGGGCCGGTCGAGTACGGCGGCCGCGGGATCCCGTTCTCGCGCTACCTGGAGCTGCTCGAGCTCTTCTCGATGTCGCACGCCTCGCTGCGGATGATCGTCCACGTCTCCAACGGGGTGTGGCGCTCGGTCGACCAGTTCGCGACCGAGGAGCAGCGCCGCGATTATGTGATGCCCGCGGTGACCGGCGACCTCACCGTCGCCTTCACCCTGACCGAGCCGACCGCCGGCACCGGCGCCGACCTCCGCTGCGAGGTGGAGCGCGAGGGCGACACCTACTACCTGACCGGCGAGAAGCACCTGATCACCTTCGGGGTGAGCTGCGACCGCTGGCTCCTCTTCGCGCGGTTGGCGGGGACGACCGGCGCCGAAGGGACGGTGGCGCTGCTGGTCGACCGCGACACGCCGAACGTGCGGGTCGAGGACATGGGCGAGTCGATGGGCGTGCGCGGGACCGACCACGCTCACCTGGTCTTCGACCGCGCCCCGGTGCCGGTGTCGGACACGCTCGGCGAGGAGGGCAAGGGTCTGCAGGTCGCCTTCGGCGGCTTCCTGACGCCGAGCCGGATCGCCGTCGCGACGACCTGCGTCGGGCTGGCGCGACGGGCGCAGGAGCTGGCGGCGGAGCACGCGGCGCGGCGCGTCACCTTCGGCAAGTCGCTCTCCCAGCGCCAGGCGATCTCCTTCGCGCTCGCCGAGAACGCCGCCGACATCGAAGCGGCCCGCCAGCTTGCCCTGCACGCGGCGCGGCGCTGGGAGGCGGGCGCGGCGGACGCCGCTGTGCTCTCCTCGATGTCGAAGCTGACCGCGGTCGACATGCTCACCCGGGTCACCGACAAGGCGCTCCAGGCGCACGGGGGGATCGGCTTCTGGGCCTCCTCGCCGATCGAGCGGGTGTACCGCGACGCGCGCGCGCAGCGCTTCGAGGAGGGGACCAACGAGATCCAGAAGACGATCATCGCCCGCGAGGTCTTCGCCCCCGTCCACGCCTCGATCGCCGAGCGGGAGCTGGGTTGATCGATGGCTGAGGGGTTCGCCGCCGGGAAGGTGGCGCTGATCACCGGGAGCTCGCGCGGGATCGGCCGCACGCTGGCGCTGTCGCTGGCGTCGAAGGGCGGCTCGGCGGTGGTCAACTACAAGGTGAACGAGGAGCTCGCGGCGGAGGTCGTGCGCGGGGTCGAGGAGCGCGGCGGGCGGGCGATCGCGGTGCAGGCCGACATGGAGTCGCCGGAGGACATCGACCGCCTCTTCGAGGCCGCGGGCGAGGAGTTCGGCCGGCTCGACTACTTCGTCGACAACGCGGCGGCGTCGAGCTTCAAGCTGATCCGCGACCTGAAACTGCACCACCTCGACCGCTCCTACGCGATGAACATCCGCTCCTTCGTGCTCGGGGCGCAGCGGGCGGTGGACCTGATGACGGACGGCGGGCGGATCGTCACGCTGTCGAGCTACGGCTCGATCCGCGCCTACCCGACCTACGCCAACCTCGGCGCCGCGAAGGCCGCGCTGGAGGCCTACGTGCGCTACATGGCGGTCGAGTTCGCGCCGCTCGGGATCAACGTCAACGGGGTTAACGGCGGGCTGATCGACTCCGACTCGCTGGCCTACTTCTACGGCGTCGAGGGGATGCCCGACATGGAGGAGAAGGTGCTGCCGAAGGTGCCCAAAGGGCGGCCGGGGACGGTCGAGGAGGTCGCCGACACGGTCGAGTTCCTGCTCGAACCGCGCTCCGAGTACATCACCGGGCAGACGATCGTGGTCGACGGCGGGCTGACGATCGTCGCGCCGCCGTTCTTCGACGACGCGACCGGGCCGCTGCGGCTGCCGGATGCCTGAGCCGGGCGCCGCGCTCGACCACATCTTCGCGCCGATCGCGATCGGCGGCCTGCGGCTCCCGCACCGGATCGTGATGGGGTCGATGCACCTCGGGGTCGAGGGGGCGGCCGACGCCGGCAGGCGGCTGGCGGCGTTCTACCGCGAGCGCGCGCTCGGCGGCGCGGGGCTGATCGTGACCGGGGGCTGGGCGGTGTCGGCGGACGCGGCGGCGGACGCGAGCTACGGGGTGCTCGGCACGGAGGGCGCGCGACGGGCGCTCAGCGAGGTCGCGGGGGCGACGGAGGGGACCGAGGCGCGGATCGCCCTGCAGCTCTTCCACGCCGGGCGCTACGCGCTCGGCGACTCGCCCGGGGAGGTCGTCGCGCCCTCGGCGGTGGCGAGCCGCGTGTCGCGGGTCGAGCCGCGGGCGCTCGGCGAGGACGAGGTGTGGGAGGTGGTCGCGGAGTTCGCGGCGGGGGCGGCGCTGGCGCGGGAGCTCGGCTTCGCCGCGGTCGAGGTGATGGGCTCCGAGGGGTACCTGGTCGACCAGTTCCTCTCTCCGGTGACCAACCTCCGCGACGACTCCTGGGGCGGCGACGCGGAGCGGCGGATGCGCTTCGGGATCGAGATCGCGGCGGCGGTGCGCGAGGCGGTCGGGGACGGCTTCCCGGTCCTCTTCCGGATGACGGGGGCGGAGTTGATGCCCGAGGCACGGCCTTGGGAGGAGGTCGAGGCGTTCGCGGCGGCGCTCGTCGCGGCGGGGGTCGACGCGTTGAACGTCGGGGTCGGGTGGCACGAATCGGGGGTGCCGACGGTGCAGGGGGCAGTGCCGGCGGGGGCGTTTGTGGGTTGGGCGGAAGGACTGAAGACCTCGATCACCGGCACTGCCGCCACTACGGCGGCTACGGCGGCGGTGCCGGTGATTGCGGGGAACAGGATCAATCGGCTGCGAGACGCGGAGGTCGTGCTCGCGGGGGGAGGCGTCGATCTGGTTTCGATGTCGCGGCCCTTTTTGGCCGATCCACGGATCGTGGCGAAGGGACGGGAAGCCGGAGCGGTGAACGTGTGCATCTCCTGCGATCAGGCGTGCATCGATCGCTCGATCGTGGGGGAGCGCGTGTCGTGCCTCGTGAATCCGCGGGCGGGATACGAGGTCGAGTTCGGGGTCGACGCGTCTCCCGCACAGAGGAAAAGATTCGCCGTGATCGGCGGCGGGCCGGCGGGGATGGAGGCGGCGCGGGCGCTGGCGGCGCTCGGGGGCGCGGTCCATCTCTACGAGGCGCGCGAGGAGCTGGGAGGCCAGTTCCGCTGGGCGCGGCTCGTTCCCGGCAAGGAGGACTACGGGGCGACGATCGCCTACTTCGAATCCGAGCTCGCGCGCCTCGGCGTGCGCATCCACCTCGGCCATGAGGTTCACGAGCACGACGCCAACGTGATCGCCGACTGCGCCGGCGTCGTCCTCGCCACCGGCGTCCACCCTCGCGCGGTCGACATCCCCGGCTCGTCCCTCCCCCACGTCGTCGACTACGCCGAGGCGTTCGAGGCCGGCCTCGGCGACGCCCGCTCCGTGGCGATCGTCGGCGCCGGCGGCATCGGCGTCGACTTGGCGCACCTACTGACGCACGAACCCGCCGATGCGGCCGATTTCTTCGAGCGCTACCGAGTCGCTCCGGCTCCCGTGGGGACTTACTCGCGTATAGACCGAGTTTCTCTCCACACCAAAGATTTGACCAATGGGACGCGTGTAACGCTGATGCGCCGCTCGGGCCGAATCGGCGCGGGGATCGGCCGCACGACGCGCTGGGTTTGGATCGACGCGCTGAAGCACGCGGGGGTCGAGACGCGCACCAACCTCACCTACCGTCAGATCACCCCGCACGGGGTCGAGATCGAGCTGGAGGACGGGACCTTCGAATTGATCCCCGCCGACCGAGTCGTGATCGCCGCAGGCCAAGAGCGCCGCGACGACCTCCGCCCCCTCCTGGAACGCCTCCAGATCCCCCACCGCGTCGTCGGCGGCGCCGAGAGCCCCACCGAGCTCAATGCCGTCCGCGCCTTCGCCGAAGGCCTCCGCGCGGCGTACGAGCTGGCGGGGGCGGAGCGTCCGGGCGTTGATTCGGGGGGCGGGGCCGGCTGACGCCCTGCGGTGTTCCTTACTTGGCGTATGTGCAAGTAAGGAACACCGGAAGGCCGGGGCTCCCTGGTACGGGCGCGCCGCCGGGCGGCAGCCGGACTACCCCGGCGCGACGGCCGAGACGATCCAGGTCGAGGACGGGGCCTCGATTCCCTCGGGGGTCTCGAACTGCTCGAGGGCCGCGCGGACATCGGCGGCGATGCGGGGGCGGAGCTCGTCGGCGCGATCGCCCCAGAGGCGGAGGACCTCGCCGGCGGGGCCGATCGCCATCACCAGGTCGACGGCGCCGTCGAGGTCGGCGCCCATGCGGAGCGGCAGGTCGCAGCGGCGCAGCTCGATCTGCTCGAAGCCGGCGATGCGGAGCTGTTCGGTGACGACATCGGCGTCGGCCATCGAAAAGGGACCCGGGCCGCAGGTCGGCTCCTCGGACTTCTCCGGGTGCTCGAGGTAGCCTTCGACGACCCGCTCGGCCTCGTGGACCCAGGAGTTGTCGAGCTTGCGCCGCCAGACCACGAAGCAGACGCGGCCGCCCGGACTCATCGCCTCGCGGATGTTGCCGAGCGCCTGCACCGGGTTGGCGAAGAACATCACGCCCATCCGCGAGAAGGCGTAGTCGTAGGGGCCGCCGAGGTCGGCCACCTGGACGTCGCCGAGCCGGTACTCGACGTTGGCGACGCCCATCGCCGCCGCCTCCTCGCGCGCCAGCTCGACGAACGGCTCCGACACGTCGACGCCGACCACCTCCCCCTCACCCCCGACCAGCGCCGCCAGGCGCCGCGTGGTGTCGCCGAAGCCGCAGCCGATGTCGAGGACCCGCGCGCCCGCGGCCGGTGGGTGCACCGCCATCGCCACCTCGCCGTGCGCCCCGAGCCCTTCGGCGACGTAGGGACGGAAGCGCACGAAGCGCTCGAAGAGGGGCCCGCTCCAGGCGTCCCGCGACTCCTCGTTGGCGGCGGCGACGTCCGCCACTCACTCCCCCTCGACCGGCCGGAACCCGGAGCAGACCGTGCGCATCCAGCCGATCCGGCCGTCGCGCTCGCCGATGTAGGCCTGCTGCTCGACCTCGAAGAGGCCTTCCGGGTTGCGCACGAGGAAGCGGTAGCCGACCCGCTCCCGGTCGGCGAAGGCGTCGGTTTCCAACTGCTCCATCGAGATGATCTCGTCGCTGTCTTCGAACCACACGCGCAGCACGCCGGCGACGATCTCCTCCGGATCCGAGGCCTCCCAGAAACGGCGCGGGGTCAGGGCGCGGAAGTCGATCTCCGGGTGCAGCAGCTCGAGGATCCGGTCGAAGTCCTTCAGCGCCAGGGCGGCGGCGTAGGAGGAGCCGAGCGAGGCCGTGGGATCGACCTTGACCATGTCGGACATGCGCCGATCCTGGCGGGCGCGTCCCCGCCTGTCAACGACGCGCTCACTCGATCACGTCGCGGCGCGCCAACAGGACCAGGGTGGCCGCGGCCGGGAGGGCGACGGCGACCACCGCCCCGGCCCGCCAGCCCGCCACCTCGACCAGCGGGCCGACGATCGCCGAGCCCATGCTCGCGCCCACGGTCGTCGCCAAGGTCAGCCAGGTGAATGCCTCGGTCGCCGTGCCGGCGATCAGGCTGCCCTGCGCGATCTGGTTGCGGACCGTGACCTGGGGCGCCACGCAGATGCCGGCGAGCGCCGCGCAGACGAACATCTCGGCAACCGTCTGGGCGCCGATCAGCGGCACGCAGGTGAGCGCCATCAACGCCCCGAGGGCGACCAGCGCCCGCCGCGGCGGGCCGAGCAGGTTGTGACGGCTGCCGTAGAGAATGCCCCCGATCCCCGAGCCGACCGCCAGCGCCGCCGTGAACGGGCCACCGAGCGCGGCGGCGCCATGGTGCGCCCCGAAGGCGGGCAAGGTGACGTCCAGGGCGCCGAAGGTGCCGGCCATCGGCACCCCGGAGAAGACGAGCAGGCGCAGCGTCGGCGAGGCGAGCGCGCCGAGCCAGTGGCGCTCGGCGTCCGGGTTGCTGCCCGCGGGCACGGTCGAGAGGCGGGCGAACCCGGCGGCGCCGACCACGCCGAGCGCGCCCGCGACGATCAGCCCCGTCGCCGGACCCGCCGTCGCCGCGAAGACCCCGGCGAGAAGCGGGCCGCCGATGAAGACGAGGTCGATCATCACCGCGTCGAGGGCATAGGCGGTGTGGAGCTCGCCCGGGCCGACGAGCTCGGGCCAGCGCTGCCGGAGGATGCCGCCGACCGGCGGGTTCGTCGCCCCGGAGAGGAAGGCTGCCGCGGCCAGCGGGATCGTCCCGGCACCGGCGATCCCGAGCAGCACCGTCACCACCAGGGCCGCGAAGGCGACCAGCGCGCCAGGCACGACGACAAGCCGCGAGCCGCGCCGGTCGATCAGCCTCGCCAGCATCGGCCCGGTGACGCCCAGCCCGATCGTGTAGGCGCCCGCCACGACCCCGGCGCTGCCGAACGAGTGCAACTGGTCGTGGACGAAGAGGATGAGAGCGACCGCGCCCATCCCGATCGGCATCCGCGCGACCGTGGCGAGGACCACCAGGGACCGCACCCGCGGGGCCGCGAGGACGCGGCGGTAGGCGGCGAGGCCGTGGCTCGGCTGCGCGACGGTGTCGGAGGCCATCCCACCAGCGTCGCACGCCGGCGGCTCAGTCGGCTCCGACCCCCGGCAGGCCGGCGCTCGCGAGCTCGGCTTCCTCCTCCTCGCGGCGGAGCTCGGCGGCGTCCGGCTCGCGCGCGGCCCCCGCGCCGCGCCGCGGCAGCAGCCAGGCGAGGGCCGCGGCGGCGACGCAGATCGCGATCCCGGTCCAGACGATCGCCGTGTAGCCGGAGAGGCCGGGAAGGCGGCTCCCGGCCGGGGTCGCCGAGGCGAGCAGCGACGCGGCGATCGCGCTCCCGAGCGAGAAGCCGATGTAGCGGACCACCTGGTAGAAGCCGGTCGCGCTGCCGGTCTCGCTTTCCGGCACGGCGCCGACGATCATCCCCGGGATCGCCGCGAAGGTGAGCCCGAAGCCGAGCCCGAGCACCGCCATCATCGCGAAGGCGCTCCACAGGTGAACGTGGAAGAGGGCGAAGACGAGGCCGCCCGCGGCGATCACCAGCGAGCCGACCGGCAGCAGGTTCCGCTTGCCGAGCAGCCGGGTGGAGAGCGGCAGGGCGCGCGAGCCGACGACGCTGACCACCGAGAAGGGGACCAGGCAGAGCCCGGCGACGACCACCGAGGCGGAGAACCCGTACCCGAGCGTGCTCGGCGTCTGCACGTACTCGCTGGCGGCGGAGAGGAACATGTACATGGCGACGCCGAGCACGGTCGCGCAGACGTCGGCGGTCAGCACCGCCGGGTGGCGGGCGAGGCGCAGGTCGACGAGCGGCTCGGCGACGCGCAGCTGCTGGGCCGCCCAGATGCCGAGCGAGGCGATCGCGGCGAGGAAGAGGACGACCGTCGGCGCCGCGCCCCAACCCCAGCCGCTCCCCTCGGCGATCGCGATCAGCAGGGCCGCGAGGCCGCCCGTCAGCAGCGCCGCGCCGACCGCGTCGAGCGGCGCGGGCGGCCGCCCCGCGGTCGAGGGGACGAAGACGAAGGCGAGCGCCAGGGCCAGCGACGACGCCACCGCGCCGAACCAGAAGGCCGCCGAGAGGTCGATCCCGGCAAGCAGGCCGGAGATCGGGTAGCCGGCCCCGACCCCCGCCGCGCCCGCGACCGAGAGCAGCCCGATCACGCCGGGGACCTGCGCCGCCGGCAGCTCGTCGCGCGCCGCCGCCATCCCCAGCGGCACCAGGCCGAGGCCGAGGCCCTGCATCGCCCGTCCGGCGACGAGGACCGCGAGGCTCGGAGCGAGCGCCGCGATCACGCTGCCGGCGGTGACGACCAGGAGGCTGCCGAGCAGGGCCTCGCGGCGCCGCGGCCCGTCGGCCAGCCGTCCCATGATCGGCGCGGACACGACGCCGACCAGCAGGGTCGCGGTCAGCGACCACTGGGCCGCGCTGAGGGACACGCCGAGGTCCGCGCTGATGCTCGGGATCAGCGGCGCGCCGAGCGAGGAGATGATCCCGGTGACCATCACCATCGAGACCAGCGCTCCGGGCAGGAGCCGGGCGCGGCGCGTGGCGCTCATGCGTCGCGGGCGGGCTGCAGCTTCTCGATCAGCCCCCCGAGGGTCTCGGCCGCGTGGGCGAGCTCGGTCAGCTCGGCATCGGGAAGGTCGGCGAGCGCCTCGCGCATGCTGGCGCGGACCTCGGCCCTGACCTCCTCCAGGCGCTCGGCCCCGGCGGCGGTGGCCGCGACCAGGACCACGCGCGCGTCCTCACCCGAGCGCGCGCGGGCGACCAGCCCGCGCCCCTCGAGCTTGTCGATCAGCTGGGTGACGGTTGGTTGAGCGAGCGCCTCGGTCTGGGCCAGTTCGGTGATCCGGCGGGGGCCGTCGGAGAGGGTCGAGAGGACGCCGACCTCGGTCCGCGAGAGGCTGTGGGCGCCGCTCCGCATCAGCAGGCGGGTGAGGCGTGCGGCGCGCCCGAGCAGGGTGCTCGCGACCAGGTCGATCGCCGCGGCGCGGTCGGACGGAGCCGAGTTCACTCCGACAAGATAGAAAAACTATGGAACTCGACGCCGCTCCCAGGCCGACCAGCCGAGCAGCGTCACCCCCGCGTAGGCCCAGCCGAGCAGGATGTCGAAGAAGTAGTGCTCGCCGGTCGCCATCAGGGTCAGCGCCATCGCGGCGGGATAGAGGAGCACCAGCGGGCGCGCGCGGCGCCGCGGGATCATGTCCCAGGCGGTGAGCGCGACCAGCATCGTGAAGGCGGCGTGGAGCGAGGGCACCGCGGCGACCAGGTTGACCGCGGCCTGCCCTTCGGAGAAGAGGATCGAGGTGCCGACCCCGATGATCTTCCAGCCTTCCGAGGTGGTCCGGGCCACGTCGTGGAGGTGCCCTTCCTGCCCGGCCAACCAGGGCGGCGCCGCCGGGAAGAGGACGTAGGTGACGACGGCCGCGATCGAGAGCGAGACGAGCCGCTTGACGAAACGGAGATAGGCGGGGCGGTCGCGGGCCCAGAGCCAGCCCGCGAGGGCGAACGGGGTGATGAAGTAGCTCGTGTAGACGAGCGTGAAGGCGACGTTCCAGGCGCTCAGGACGTGGGGGTCGTAGAGGTGGTGCTGCAGCCATTCGGTCGGGGTCTGGCCGAAGAAGACCGTGCGGTCGAAGTCGATCATCGGCAGGAAGTGGACGCCGATGCCGAGCTTGTCGGCGAGCCCGCGGGTCATGTCGTAGGCGGCGAGGACGACCACCATCGGCGCCCAGTCGAAGACGAGCTGCAGCATCTCCCGCGGGTGGCGACCGAGACAGGCGCAGGCGAGCGCCCCGCAGACCCAGGCGACCACCAGCTCGCGCTGGACCGGGATCCCGTAGGTGTAGCTCCAGACGACGAAGCCGGCGAAGTAGAGCGCGAGCGCGCAGCGGCGGACCGCCGGCCAGTGGCCGAAGCGCCATACGGGCTCCGCCTCGGAGCCCCCCCGGACGAGTTCCGCGGAGCTCACTCTCAGGGGAATCTAAGGAAGGCGGGCGCCGGGCGGCGTCAGGTCCCGCCGACGGCGACGCCGACGGCCAGCAGCCGGCCGGGGCGGCGGCCGATGTTGACGACGCGGTCGGCGCCGTCGCGGATCAGGACCGAGTCGCCGCGGTTGACCGTCACCGGGCCCTCCCCGCTCACCTCGATTTCGAAGGTCCCCGAGACGACGTAGATGAAGAGCTCGTGGTGGTGAAGCATCTCGCGCGCCGCCCGCTCGCCGTCGACGGCGTCGAAGGCGCCGCCCGGCTCGTACTCGACGATCAGCGGCGAGAGCTGCCAGCGGAAGTGGCCGAGGAAGCGCGCCACCACCCCCTCGGCGCGCGAGGCGAGGACGCTGCCTTCGCCCTCGCGGATCACCTCGATCGGGCGCCGGTCGGAGCGCCGGCCCTCGACCAGGTCGCTCAGCTCGACGTCGTAGAAGTCGGCGAGCCGCACCAGCCGGCTGATCGTGATGTCGGATTTGCCGCTCTCGACCAGGGAGAGGAAGGAGCTCGAGATGTGCGTCGCCGCTTCCAGTTGGCTGAGCGAGAGTCCCCGCTCGGCGCGCAGCGCGCGCAGTCGTGTGCCCAGGTCGAGTTTGTTCATGGAACGGCGGCGATCATCTCATCGCCTCCGGCCTCCGTCGAGTCAGACGTCCTCGCGCACCGTCGCCTGCGCGTCGCGGCGGCCGAGCTTCGCCCCCAGCTTCACCGCTTTGACCGCGCTGGTCGCGCCCGCCTGCAGGGTGAAGCCGAGCGCGTAGACGAGGATCCCCGGGAAGCGGAGGAACGGGGAGCCGATCATCAGCAGCCCGACCCGGCCGATCACGTAGGCGGGGGTGCTGACGGCGGCGCCGAGGACGCTGCTGACGACGCTCGCCGAGAGGCGGTCGCGGCGGGAGACGGTGCCGGTGTCGATGCCGATCAGGCGCGCCGGGACGGCGACGTAGGCGACCATCATCACGCCGATCACGATGCTCAGGGTGAGCGCGAACCAGGGCCGGTGGGCGCGGGTGACGACGGTGACCGTCAGCCCGAGGGCGAGGCCGACGACGGCGCCGGCGGCCAGGATCGTCGCCAGGTGCTGCCGCGCTTCCCGCATCGCCGGGCCGAGTTCCGGCTTGCCGCCCTGGCTGATCGCGAAGCCGAAGACCGCGTTGAGGTAGAAGCAGCCGGCGGTGATCGCCATGATCGCGGCGACGATGGGGATGACCACCGGGCCGGTCAGCGTGTGCACGGTGTTGTCGTGGAGGACGTGGGCGCGGAGGTCGTACATCGCCACCCAGATCCACATCGCGGGTGGGATCTGGATCGCCGTGAGGCGCCAGTTGGAGAGCAGCAGGCGAAGGCTGCCGAAGAGGATCGCGACGCCGCCGACGACCAGGGCCAGCGGCGCCAGCAGGCGGTGGCGGCGGCTCAGGGCCTCGACCGCGCCGACGACCTTGGCTTCGTCGCCGTCGCGGACGCCGCGGGCCACCGCGCCCAGCCGCTCTACCCATTCGCGCGGCGCCATCTCAGCCGTCGAGGGCGGGTCGTCGCCGGCGGCGCTCCATGCGCAGGCGGGTGGTCGCGCCGCACAGCCGCCGTCGCTGCACCCACCAGACCGGCGGCACCGCCTGGTCGAGCGGCCCGGCGACCAGCAGCCAGGCCCCAACGAATCCACACCAGGCAATCACGTGAGGCACCGCGCCTTCATACCTGATCCAGGCAGATCGCCGGCGAAAGGCGTAAACGCCGGAGGCGGGCCGCCGGCTGCCGCCTCGCGGGCGTGCGCCGGCCCGGGGAGCCCCCGGCCTTCGGTGGTTGGTTTCCGTCTCCTACCGACGGTTTCCCACCACGCGACGGGACGGTCCCCGTGCGTTGTGGCGGGCGCGCCCCGGACCGCGTTCGCAGTTAGCCACAACTGTTGTGGCTAACTGCGAACGCACGGCCGCGGGCGCCCCGCGGGCAGCGCCCGGCAAGGTCTCGAGGAGGGCCACATGACTTTCTTCGACCAGCTCGCGGGTGGCGGCGAGGACCTCGGGCGGCCCGCGGTGGCGTCGAACCCGCGGAGTGGGTAGAAATCGGGCGATGAGCTACGAGGCAGACCCCGATCGCTACGGCGGGATGATCTACCGGCGCACGGGGCGTTCGGGGCTCGAGCTGCCGGTGCTCTCGCTCGGCTACTGGCACAACTTCGGCGACGACCGGAACTTCGAGGGGCAGCGGGAGATCGCCCGCCGCGCCTTCGACCTCGGCATCGTCCACCACGACCTCGCCAACAACTACGGCCCGCCTTACGGGGCCGCCGAGGTCAACTTCGGCCGGCTGATGCGGGAGGACTTCCGCCCCTATCGCGACGAGTTGGTCGTCTCGACCAAGGCGGGCTGGGACATGTGGCCGGGCCCCTACGGCCAGGGCGGCGGGTCGCGCAAGTACATGCTCGCCTCGCTCGACCAGTCGCTCGCCCGCCTCGGCCTCGACTACGTCGACATCTTCTACTCGCACCGGCTCGACGGCTCGACCCCGCTCGAGGAGACGATGGGCGCGCTCGACACCGCGGTCCGCCAGGGCAAGGCGCTCTACGTCGGCATCTCCTCCTACGACGCCGAGCACACCCGCCGGGCGGCCGCGATCCTCGCCGACCTCGGCACGCCGCTGCTGATCCACCAACCGAGCTACTCGATGCTGAACCGCTGGATCGAGGACGAGGGCCTCCTCGAGGCGGCCGGGGAGCTCGGGTTCGGCGTGATCGGCTTCACCGCCCTCGCCCAGGGCCTCCTCACCGGCCGTTATCTGGACGGCGTCCCGGCCGACTCCCGCGCCGCCCGCAGGGGCTACGGCGCCTTCGAGGACTCCTGGCTCGACGACGGCGTCATCGACCGGGTCCGCCGGCTGGCCACGCTCGCCTCCGAGCGCGGCCAGACCCTGGCGCAGATGGCACTCGCCTGGGCGCTCCGCGACCCGCGCGTCACCTCGCTGGTGATCGGCGCCTCCTCGCCCGCACAGCTGGACCAGAACGTCGCCGCGCTCGCCAACCTCGACTTCAGCGCCGAGGAGCTCGCCGCGATCGAGCGGATCGTCGACTTCGACGCCGGCGTCGACGAGTGGGCGGAGGCGCGCGGGGGCGGGATCGGGTCCGGGCTCTAGACGAACGACCGCGTCCGGCATGCTTAGGGGATGACCGACCCGACCGACGCGCCGCGGCGCCCCGACGTCCCGCTCTCGATCCTCGACCTCGCCGCGGTCGGCCCCGCCGAGACCATCGCCGACAGCTTCGCGGGGAGCGTCGAGCTCGCCCGGGCGGCGGAACGGCTCGGCTACCGCCGCATCTGGTACGCCGAGCACCACAACATCCGCTCGATCGCCAGCTCCGCGACCGCGGTCCTGATCGCCCACATCGCCGCCCACACGGAGACGATCCGCCTCGGCGCCGGCGGCATCATGCTGCCCAACCACTCGCCGCTGGTGATCGCCGAGCAGTTCGGCACCCTGGAGACCCTCCACCCCGGCCGCATCGACCTCGGCCTCGGCCGCGCCCCCGGCTCCGACACCGCCGCGATGCGGGCGCTGCGTCGCGACGAGCTCTCGAGCGAACGCTTCCCCCAGGACGTGGTCGAGCTGCAGGGCCTCCTCTCCGAGAACAGCCCGATCTCCGGCGTCGTCGCGATCCCCGGCAAGGGCACCCACGTCCCCCTCTACATCCTCGGCTCCTCGCTCTTCGGCGCCCAGCTCGCCGCGGTCCTGGGACTCCCCTACGCCTTCGCCTCCCACTTCGCGCCGCACTCGCTCTTCGACGCGCTGCGCCTCTACCGCGAGAGCTTCAAGCCCTCCGCGCAGCTGGCCGAGCCCTACGCGATGGCCGGCGTCGGCGTGATCGCGGCGCCTGACAAGGCGAGCGCCGAGGCCCAGCTCGAGGTGACGCGGCGCGTGCGCGTCAAAGGGCTCTTCAGGCCACCGGGGGGCGGCAAGCTCTCCGAGGAGGAGGTCGACCAGATCCTCGCCTCACCCCGCGCCCGCGCGGTCGACGAGATGCTCACCTACTCGGCGATCGGCACCGGCGCCGAAGCCGCCGCCTACCTCGCCGACTTCCAGGCGAAGACCGGCGCCCAGGAGCTGATCACCGTCCACTACGCCGACTCGGTCGAGAACCGCGTGCGCAGCGTCGAGCTGCTGGCCGAGGCCGCGGCCCTCGCCGCCCCCGCCGCCGCGTAGCGCCCCGTCAGAGCAGACGGGCGACCGCTTCGGCGAGGGTGTCGAGGACGACCGTCGCCCCGGCCAGTTCGGCGTCGGGGTGGGAGGTGCGGACGGCGACGACCGGGATGCCGGCGGCGCGCGCCGACTCGATCCCGCTCGGGGCGTCCTCGAGGGCGAGGCAGCGGGCCGGGTCGACGCCGAGCTCGCGGGCGCCGAGCAGGAACGGTTCGGGGTCGGGCTTCCCCCGCACGATCCGGTCGGCGGTGACGAGGACGGCGGGCGGCTCGAGCCCCGCGCCGCGCAGGCGCGCCGTCGCCAGCGCGGTCGAGCCGCTGGTCACCACCGCGATCGGGATCGGCCCGGCGAGCAGCTCGGCGGCGCCCGGGTAGGCGGTCACCGAGCGGGCGTCGTCCACCTCGTCGCGGTCGATCTGCCCCTGTTCGGCCTCCCGCTCACCCTCCGGCACGAGCAGCGCCACCGTCTCCCGCGTCGGCCGGCCCATCGCGAAACGGTGCGTCTCCTCCTCGTCCAGCCCGCGCCGACGCGCGAACGCGCCCCAGGCCCGCTGGCTGGAGGCGACCGAGTCGACCAGCGTGCCGTCGAGGTCGGCGAGGATCGCCGCCGGCGCCCAGATGTCGGCGCCCGCCGCGGTGCTCCCCTGGCCGACCTCGCTCACCGGGCGATCCTAAGGATGACCAGGGACGGCGGCGTAATCGAGCGAGCCCACCGCTGCGGAGCCCACACCGCTGCGCGTCAGCCCCGGATTCACACCGGAGTTCCCCACGCCGTGAGTCGGGGGCAGCCTAGATGGCGCGGGAGCCCTGGGAAGGGATGGGGCGCGTGCCGGCTGGCGCCCGAAGGACAAGGGACGCGGCCGTCCCGGCCACGACCCTGGCGGGCTGTGGCCGTGGCCGAGACGGCCGGGTCTGCGGGGAGAGAGGCATGGGTCGCGAGGGAGTCACGGGACCGTCACGGGTTCGTCACCGAAGTGGGAATTCGCCGTCGCCTCGAGGACGCCCCTCCCTCCAGCTGTTCCTTATACCGACCAGTCCGGCAAAAAGAACAGCTGACCGGGGTCGGCCGGGGAAGGGGGGGTCCGTCACCCTTCCTCCCGTCTTCCTCGGACGTCCGGGACACGCTGCAGCGATAAAGGTCGCTGGGGCGACACTAATCGCTGCAGCGAGCTCCGGGGCCCCGATCTTGGCCTTCAAATGGCACGAAAGTGTGACGTCCCCGACGTCTTCGTCACGAACCCGTGCCCTCTTCCCCACACATCCCTCACGTCCCGGGCGCCTCATGGGGGTCACAGCCCGCCAGGACCCCCATGAGGCGCCCGGGACCACCTCGGACGGCCGCCTGGGCCCGAACCCCGCCCCCGTCCCTCCTCGGCCGTGGGATCGACCACCTAACGGACCGCGCGGCGACCGGCGGAGCTGGATGGCTGGGCCGGCGCCCCGGCGCCCCGACGGGTGAGGCGGATCGAGCGCGAGACCCGGCGGGTCTTGCCGGAGGCGCTGAAGGCGACCCTGACGCCGACCTTGGTGCGCCCCGCACGCTTGAGCCGGCGGGTCGCCTTGCCCTTCGGGGCGACGATCAGGCGGTACTTGCCGGCGGCCTGGGTGCTGAGCGATTCGGCCCGCACGGCGGTGCCGCTCAGCTTCAGCTCCCCGGCGGTGCTCACCTTCGCGGTGAGGACGGCGGAGCCGTTGGCGCGCCGGCGGACGCGCGTCACCCGCAGCCTGACCGTGGGCGCCGCCGGTGCCGCACTGGGCGGGGCCGGGGCGGGCGCGGGCGGGTGGACGACCGGCGGTTCCAGCGGCTTGCAGGTTTCTTCGATCCCGATCGGCACCGGCCGCCCGAGCGCGAGTTCGTAGGCCTTCCGCGCGACCTCGCCGAAGTAGGGCCCGTAGAGGTAGCCGGGCTGGCTTTCGTAGCTGTAGGCGGTCAGCGAGAGGACGGTCGGCGCGCTGCTCGGCCCGACCGTCCAGGGCCCGCCGCTGGCGCCCTTGGTGAAGTCGCTTTGGATTTTCATCGGCGTCGGCGAGAACAGCGGGTTCGTGTCCGGGCCGAGGTAGGGGGCGACGTGCGAGTACAGGACTTCGCCGTCGTAGGGCTTTTCGGCCGGGTAGCCGTACTGGGTGTAGGTCTGGTTGCAGCTCTGGTCGAAGGCGATCTTCAGCGCCCCGCCGACCGTCGCTTCGACGTTGGTGCGCATTTTCAGCAGCGCCAGGTCGTTGCCCTCGTTGGGGATCGAGCCGGGTTTCGCC
This sequence comes from Actinomycetota bacterium, assembly GCA_018268675.1. Lineage (GTDB taxonomy): Bacteria > Actinomycetota > Thermoleophilia > Solirubrobacterales > 70-9 > VAYN01. The sequence continues at coordinate 21,832 of JAFDWB010000062.1, read as the reverse complement.
GTCTGTTCCCAGGACTTGGTGAAGACATAGTCGGTCGCCGTCGACACCGCGGTGCCGTACGGCTCCGACTGTTCGTTGTACCCGGGCATGAAGATGACGAGCATCGCGCGGGCACCGGTTTCGGGGTTGATCACGCAGTGCCCGGCGGTGAGCACCAGGTTGCCGCTGACCAGGCTGCCGGAGCATTCGAACAGCTGCGGCGGCGAGATCCCGAAGACCCCGTACACCTTGCCGTTGGCGCTGTTCGGGAAGACCTTCGATTCGTCGCCGGTGATTTCGACGCCGCCGACGCCGGTCGCGGCGGCGGCGAGCGCCGCGGTGCGCGCGCTTTGCGGGCCGGCTTGAGCGCTCTCCTGAGCGCCTTCGCGGGCGGGACGAGGGGCTTCCGGCGCCTCGCCGGGCAGAACCACGGGCGGCAGCGGCACGGCGGCTTCGAGCCGCGGCCGGGTCCAGAACGCGAGCGCCTGCGCCGGCGTGGTGGGGACGGGTTCGAGGACCGCGCCCCCTTCTTCGACCGCCGCGGCCGCTTCGCCGGCGGAGGTCGTGTCGGCGGCGGCGAGCGCCGGGAAGGCGAAGGCGAGGACCGCGGCGAGCACGAGCGCCGCCAGGTACGCCGACCGCCGGCGGGCGTCTTTACCGATCACTGTTCGCTTCCTCTTTCGACACAAATGCCCACTTCTCTCGCCCGCTTCTCTCCGCGAGCGCCGAATTTCCGCCGACTTCAACACCGCCGATCAACAAAAGGTCCGCCGGGGCGTACTTAATTTCGGTAGGTGCAGCTTAACCCTTGAGGAGATCGCCGCAAACCGCTATGCAGCTCCCGGCCACGCGCCACCCGCGGGACAGACGGTTCAGGGCGTGTGATGCTCGGGGATCGACTGGCCCGCTTCGATCCGGGCGCGCAGTTCGGGCCCGCGGCCGGCGGCGACGGCGCGGGCGGCGCGGGCCGGGGTCAGCTCGACGTGGCGGTCGATCGCCAGGTCCAGGAGGTCCTGTTTTTCGATGTCCTCCTTGGCCCAGTTGAGGAAGACCCAGCCGAAGATGCAGAGGGCGAGGACCGTGCACTCGGCCATCAGGATCGCGCCCGAGGTGCTCTGGTCGGCGATCGGCGTGATGCCGACCGCTTCGGCGGTCTTCGAATAGTCCGGGTAGAAGACGACGTCGGACCACATGAAGGCGTTGGCCATCACCATCGCCGGCGCCCAGATGAAGACGGTGTAGACGACGTGGGCGGCCTTGCCGAACCACTGCGGCTTCGGCAGCGGCCCGAACAGCGGCATCCAGAGCAGGATCCCGGTGCCGATGAAGAGCAGGTGCTCGAAGACGTGCAGGGACTCGTTGGTCAGCACCGCCTGGTAGAGGAACGGGACGTGCCAGATGTAGAGGTTGAGGGTGAAGAAAGAGATCGCCACCACCGGGTTGGTGAGACGGCGCAGGGGGCGGCCGGCGCGGAAGCTGAGGAGTGGCTGGAGCAGCGGCCCGGTGAAGCCGAGCACGATCAGGAGCGAGGCGACGTCGGCCAGCATCAGGTGCTGGATCATGTGGACCCAGAGGAGCTTGTCGGCCTGGTCGTCGATCGGGCCCGCGATCGAGATGCCGATCACGACGACCCCGAAGCCGAAGCAGATCTGGCGCCAGGCGGGGACCGGGCGGCCCTCGCGGGCGAGGGTGTTGGCCCGCTTCAGGTAGAGGCCGGCGAGGACCAGCGGCGCGGCGATCTCGCTCACCGACCAGAAGGAGCTGAGGAGGTCGGCGAGCGGCAGGGGCGCGCTCATCGGCGCCGATCGTCGCGAATCGGCATGGAGTGAAGAATAGGGTTCCGGCGGTGTCGACGGCGGGCGGCTGACATGGACGAGCGGCGCGGACGGCGCCTGAAATTGATCGCCGCGCTGGCCGTGGTCCTGCCGATCCTCGCGGGCCTCGCGATCGCCGCGGCGGTCAAGGTCTTCGGCAACCGCGGCGAAGAAATCCAGGGGACGCCGACGACGCGGGAATCGCCGCGCCCGCAGGCCGAAGCGGTGAGCCCGGCGGCGACCGGATCCCCCACGCCGCGCGTGCGCCTCACCGAAGGCGGCGACGGCCGGCCGTTCGACAGCGCCTCGCTGCGGGGCGAACCGTACGCGGTCCTCTTCCTCTCGACCCACTGCGAGGCGTTCGGCGGCCTGCTCGGGCGGGCGGCGGCGGAACTGCGTCCGGGGCAGGGCGCGGTGCTGGCGATCTCCGCCGACCCCGCCGCCGACTCGCCCGGGGCGGTCCGCGCCTTCCTCGCCCGCAACGGCCTGCGCCCGGGCGGCCCGGTCCACTTCCTGATCGGCGGCGAAGCGGCGCTGCGCGGCTACTGGCACGCCTGGGGATTCGCCGGGCCGGCGCCCGAGTGCGGGGAGTCGGTCCCGGCCCACCTCGTCACCCGCTCCGGCAGGAACGCCGGCGTGCTCGACCTCGCCGCCGGCTCCCCCGCCTCGCTCCTCACCGCGTCCCTGAGCGGCATGGCCCGGTAGGCCGGCCGGCCGTGGCCCGAACGCTCAGCGGAGCCTGCCTGTGCGGGAGGCGGGAGCGTCGCGTAAGGATCTGGTCGAGACATACGGAAGCGAGTGCCTCTATTTGATCCGCTCCGGCGCGCCCGCGGTCCAGAGGGGCGGGGCGGCCCAGCTGCCGAGGATCACGCGGTCGGGGTCGAACTCGCGGCGGTCGGCCCAGCGGGAGGCGAGGGTCTGAAGGGGGACGGTCAGCGGGAGCTGGGCGAGGAGCGGGTGGAGCGCGGCGGGCGGGTCGAGGCGGGTGACGGGGATGCCCTCGCGCTCGGCGGCCTCGGCGAGGCCGGCGGTGAGGCCGGAGGGGTCGCCCCCCGGGTCGAGCGCGATCAGGAGGTCCTCGGCGGTGAGGGGGACGGCGGAGCCGTGGAGGAGGTACTCGGCCTCGAGACCCTCGGCGAGCAGGCGGGAGGCCTCGCGCAGCTTCAGGGCCCCCTCGCGGGCGGTGACCGCGGCGGGGCCCGAGCCGAAGAGGACGGTGAGCCGGGGCGGCGGCAGCTCGAGCGGGAGCGGTTCGGCGCCCGCGCCTTCGACCAGGTCCGGGATCGCCGCCAGCTCCTCGGCGCCCCACTCCTCGCCGCCGAGACCGTGGGCGAGCCGGGCGAGGACGAGGAGCGCGGCGAGGTAGCTCGCGGTGTAGGTCTCCGAGCGCTCCGGCGGGGCGGCCTCGATCGCCTCCGGCCAGCCCTTGCCCTCGCCGGTGATCGTCAGCAGGCGCGCGTCGGCGGCGAGCGCGTCCTCGCGGACCCGGCGCGCGAAGGCGGTCTCGGCGGTGTGGCTGATGACGACCAGCGCGTCGCCGGGGAGGGGCCGTCGGCCCGCCGCGACGAAGCCGGCCGCCGAGGAGGCGCGGGCATCGAGCCCGGCCGTCGCCAGCATCGCGGCGCCGAGCTGCGCCGCGTGCTCGCTGGTCCCGGTCCCCACCAGCCAGACCCGCTCGGCGCCCGCGAGCCGCGCGAGCGCCGGCCCGATGTCGAGTTCGAGGGCGTGGCGGAGCACCCGCCCCTGCATCGCGATCGTCTCGGCGAGCGCGCTCACCGCTTCTCCCCGGCCCCGGCGGCCTGCCCACGGAGCCAGGCGAGCGGCAGACCCTCGTCGCCGAGCAGGGGGAAGGAGATGTGCTCGCGGGCCGCGAACTCGGCCTGCTCGGCGTAGTCGCTCTTCAAGCCGCCTCCCCCCGGCCCGCGCAGCTGGATCGAGACGCCGTCTCCCACCCCCGCATCGTGCCGCGAGCGGCCCGCGCGGCGCAACGGACGGCGCGGCAGAACCGGCGCCCCGGATTCGGCCATCGCGGCGCCCCTCGGGGCGAGTTACGTCGGCGTCATCTCTTGATACGTTGACGTAACAGTGGCGCAGATCGAGAGAGAGCGGCTGGAGCGGATCCGGGACGAGCTCGGCGACCGGAGTTGGCACGAGCTCGGGGTCGAAGACCTGGCGAGCGCGGCGGGGCTGTCGCGGATGACGCTGCACCGGCGCGGGATCGGCAAGGAGGACCTGCGCGAGGCGCTCGGCGAGCTGCTGGTCGAGGAGTTCCAGGCCGCCGCCCTCCCCGCCCTCAGCGCCGAGGGCCCGGCACCGGGGCGGCTGCGGCTCGCGCTCGAAGGCGTCTGCCGGGTCGACGAGCGTTACCTCGGCCTGCTCGAGGGCCTCGGCGAGGAGCTGGAGCCGATCTTCCACGAGAGCGGCGACGGCGAAATCCTCACCAAGGCGAGCTTCACCGGGGCGCTACGGCGGATCCTCGAAGACGGGGCGCGCGAGGGGACGCTCGACCCGGGCGAGGACGCGGAGGCGACCGCGACGCTGCTCTTCAACGCGGTGAGCTGGACCTACCGGCACATGCGCGTCGGGCACCGCTGGGAGGTGGAGCGGGCGCGGGCGCAGGTCGTCGACCTGCTCCTCTCCGGGGTCTCGAGTTGAGCGCCGCCACCGCCGTGGGTCGCGGCGCGACGGCGGCGCCGATCGACCGGCGCGCGATCGTCCCCTTCTCCTTCGCCCACGCCTGCGCCGATCTGACCCAGGGCGCGGTGCCGGCCCTGCTGCCGACGCTGATCGCCGAGCGCGGGCTCTCGCTCGCCTCGGCGACCGCGTTGGTCACGGCGGCGACGATCGCCTCGTCGGTCGTCCAGCCGCTCTTCGGCATCTGGTCGGACCGTCTCGACTTCCCGCTGCTGGCGCCGCTCGGGGTCGTCGTCGCCGGGCTGGGGCTCGGCGCGGTCGGCTTCTGCGACTCCTACGCGGCGCTGGCGATCGCGCTCGCGGTCAGCGGGCTCGGCGTCGCCCTCTTCCACCCCGAGGCGGCGCGGATGGCCGGGCGGGCGGGGCGCGGGACGGCGCGCGGGATGAGCTACTTCTCGGTCGGCGGCAACATCGGCTTCGCCGTCGGGCCGCTGGCGGTGCTGCTCACGGTCGGCATCTTCGGGCTGCGCGCCTCGCCGCTGTTGGCGCTGCCCGCGCTGGTCGCGGGGGGCGTGCTGTTGCGCGAGCTACGCGGGGAGCGGGCGGCGGCCGCGGCGGCCCGCCACCGGCACCACGACCACGCCCGGCCCGGCCGCGCCCGTTGGTGGCCGTTCGCGCGACTGACCGGCGCCGCCGTCGGCCGGACCGTCGCCTTCTTCGGCCTGCAGGCGTTCATCCCGACCTACCTCATCCACCACTTCGGCACCAGCGACACCGTCGGCGGGATCGCGCTGACGACGATGCTGGCGGCGGGGGCGCTCGGCACCTTGGTCGGCAGCCGCTGCGCCGATCGCTGGGGGCGCCGCCTGGTCCTGGTCTGGGCGACGGTGCCGCTCACGATCCTCCTGGCGCTGCTGCCGGCGCTCGGCCTGCCTGCCAGCTTCGTCGCCCTCGCCGCGATCGGCTTCCTCGTCGACGCCCCGTTCGCCACCACCGTCGTGATCGGCCAGGCCTACCTGCCCGGCCGCACCGGCCTGGCCTCCGGCATCACCTTCGGCCTCTCGATCGGCCTCGGCGGCCTGATCGCCGCCGGCCTCGGCCTCCTCGCCGACGCCACCAGCGTCACCACCGCCCTCCTCACCCTCCCCGCCTTCACCCTCGTGGCGCTCGCCCTGGCGCTGACGCTGCCGCGCGAAGGCGAGGCAAGGGACGAGGGCCGGCTGGCGCCCGTGGCGGTGGAGTCGGCGGGCTAGGGACAGGGCCGGGCCGGCTGCCGTCGGGCGGCCCCTGCGATGTTCCTTACTTGGCCTATGTGCAAGTAGGGAACACCGCAAGGCCGGGGCTCCCTGGTCCCGGCGCACGCCCCGGCGGCGGTTCCGAGCTTGTCACCCATAGGGTTACAAGCGTCGATGGCGGACGGGGCGATTCAGACGGTTTCGGGGCGGTGGGTCGATCCGCTCGCGCCGGATCCGGGGAGCATCGACATCGGTGACATCGCTCAGGCGCTCGCCAACCAGTGTCGGTTCGGCGGGCACGCGCGGCGCTTCTACTCGGTGGCGCAGCACTCGGCGATCGTGAGTGACGTGTGCGGGGAGCGAGGGGCTTCGGCGGACGAGGGCCTGGTCGCGTTGCTGCACGACGCGGGCGAGGCATACCTGGTCGACCTGCCGCACCCGATCAAGCACCGGAGCGACCTCGGGCCGCCTTATCGGCGCGCCGAGAAACTGCTGGAGGAGGCGATCCGGGTGCGCTTCGGGCTCGGGGCGCCGCCCGCCGGGATGAAGGCGATCGACCGGTCGCTGCTGGCGGCCGAGCGGCAGGCGTTCACCTCGACCGACGGCGCCTGGCCGGAGCTGGAGGGGTTCGAGCCGCTCGAGATCGAGATCGAGCCGTGGGACCCGGTGCGGGCGCGGCGCGAGTTCCTCGAGCGCTTCGAGCGGCTCGAGGCGGCGCGCGCCACGACCTCTTAGCACAGGTTCTTAACTTGATCGATTCCAGAAAGGCGCCATACTGGCCTCCGTGCCGACGACCGTCGACTACGAGCTGCTGCTGCGCCAGGCCGACCTCCGGGTCACCCGGCCGCGGCTCGCCGCCCTGGCCGCCGTCTACGACCACCCGCACGCCGACACCGGCGCGCTGATCGAGGCGGTTCGCGCCGACCTCGGCGAGGTCTCCCCGCAGGCCGTCTACGACGTGCTGCGGGCGCTCACCGACGCCGGGCTGGTACGGCGGATCGAGCCCGCCGGCTCGGTCGCCCGCTACGAGTCCCGCGTCGGCGACAACCACCACCACGTCATCTGCCGCTCCTGCGGCGCGATCGCCGACGTCGACTGCGCCGTCGGCGACACCCCCTGTCTCACCGCGTCCGACGCCCACGGCTTCACCATCGACGAGGCCGAGGTCATCTACTGGGGCCGCTGCCCCGACTGCGTCGCCGCACCGATCCCGTGAAAGCAACTTGAAGAGCGATACCCGAAAGGAACCCCGTGTCTGACACCCACGACACCCCTGACGCAGTAGTCGGAAAGATGGACGAGCCGCAGGCAAGCGAAGGCTGTCCCGTGCACGGCCGCGCCCCCCAGCCGGTCGAGGGCGGCGGCAACCAGGGCTGGTGGCCGCACCGCCTGAACCTGAAGATCCTCGCCAAGAACCCGGCCGAGTCCAACCCGATGGGCGCCGACTTCGACTACGCGACGGCCTTCGAGAGCCTCGACCTCGACGCGGTCAAGAAGGACATCGAGGAGGTCCTCACCACCTCCCAGGACTGGTGGCCCGCCGACTTCGGCCACTACGGCCCGCTGATCATCCGCATGGCCTGGCACAGCGCCGGCACCTACCGGGTGAGCGATGGCCGCGGCGGCGCCGGGGCCGGGCAGCAGCGCTTCGCGCCGCTCAACTCCTGGCCCGACAACGGCAACCTCGACAAGGCCCGCCGCCTCCTCTGGCCGGTCAAGCAGAAGTACGGCCGGGCGCTGTCGTGGGCGGATCTGCTGATCCTCGCCGGCAACGTCGCGCTCGAGTCGATGGGCTTCGAGACCTTCGGCTTCGCGGGCGGCCGCGAGGACGTCTGGGAGCCCGACGAGGACGTCTACTGGGGCCCCGAGCAGGTCTGGCTCACCGACCAGCGCCACAGCGGCGACAGGCAGCTCGAGAAGCCGTTCGGCGCGACCGAGATGGGGCTGATCTACGTCAACCCGGAGGGGCCGAACAAGAACCCGGATCCGCTCGCCGCGGCGGTGGACATCCGCGCGACGTTCGGCCAGATGGCGATGAACGACGAAGAGACCGCGGCGCTGATCATCGGCGGCCACACCTTCGGCAAGACGCACGGCGCCGCCGACCCGGAAGAGTTCGTCGGCCCCGAGCCCGAGGCGGCGCCGCTCGAGGCGCAGGGCCTCGGCTGGATCAACAGCTACGAGAGTGGCAACGGAACCGCGACGATCACCAGCGGCATCGAGGTCACCTGGACCGACACCCCGACCCAGTGGGACAACTCGTTCCTGGAGATCCTCTTCGGCAACGAGTGGGAACTGGAGCAGAGCCCGGCGGGCGCCAACCAGTGGGTGGCCGTGGACGCCGAGGAGATCGTCCCCGACGCGATCGACCCCGACAAGAAGCACAAGCCGCGCATGCTCACCACCGATCTGTCGCTGCGCTTCGACCCGATCTACGAGCCGATCTCGCGCCGCTTCAAGGACAACCCGGAGGAGCTGAAGGACGCCTTCGCGCGCGCCTGGTTCAAGCTCACCCACCGCGACATGGGCCCGCGGGCGCGCTACCTCGGCGCCGAGGTCCCCGACGAGGTGCTGATCTGGCAGGACCCGGTCCCCGAGCCGACCGGTGAGCCGATCGACGCCGCCGACGTCGCGGCGCTGAAGGAGCAGGTCCTGGCCTCGGGGCTGTCGGTGTCGCAACTGGTCTCGGCGGCCTGGGCCTCGGCCTCGACCTTCCGCGGCGGCGACAAACGCGGCGGTGCCAACGGGGCGCGGGTGCGCCTCGAGCCGCAGAAGGACTGGGAGGTCAACGACCCGGCCGAGCTGGCCCAGGTGCTGACCGTGCTGGAGAAGGTCCAGGGCGACTTCAACGCCGCGGGCGGGCACCAGGTCTCGCTGGCCGACCTGATCGTGCTGGCCGGCTGCGCCGCGGTCGAGCGGGCGGCGGCGGACGCGGGCCTTGCGGTCGAGGTCCCGTTCACCCCGGGCCGCACCGACGCGACCCAGGAGATGACCGAGGTCGACTCGTTCGGATACCTCGAGCCCGCTGCCGACGGCTTCCGCAACTACCTGCGGGACGACCACGGGCTGCCGGGCGAGTACCTGCTGGTCGACCGGGCCAACCTGCTGACCCTGACAGCGCCGGAGATGACGGTGCTGGTCGGCGGCCTGCGGGTGCTCGGGGCGAACAGCGGCGGCTCGCAGGCCGGCGTCCTCACCGACAAGCCCGGGACGTTGACGAACGACTTCTTCGTCAACCTCCTCGACATGGGGACGACCTGGAAGGCGACCGGGGCCGACTCGGCCACCTTCGAGGGCCGCGGCAGCGACGGCAACGTGAAGTGGACCGGCACCCGCGCCGACCTCGTCTTCGGCTCGAACTCCGAGCTGCGGGCGCTGGCCGAGGTCTACGCGTCCGACGACGCGAAGGAGAAGTTCGCCGCCGACTTCGTCGCCGCCTGGGACAAGGTCATGAACCTGGACCGGTTCGACCTGCGGTAACCGCCCCACCCGAGGTGAGTTCGCAGTTTTCGTCGCTATCCGACGATTACTGCGAACTCGCCCGGGGGGAGACCCGACGCTTGTCCTCGATACGTGGACAAGCGTCGAGCGCGCCGCCCCGGATCGACCGTTCAGGGCGTCGCGGGCCGGTTCGCGAACGGGACGTATTCGCGGCACGGCTCGCCGCGCAGGCCGGGGCACGGGGGGAGGCCGGTCGGCACCGCGATGCCGGGGACGACCGGGAGCAGGAGGTTCGAGGGGTCGGTCTTCGAGTAGGCGATCGCGACCTGCGTCTTGCCTGGCGGTTCGGTTTCTTCGAAGTCCCAGATCGGCTGCGTCCCGTTCGGGGCGGCGATCGTGACCCGGATGCGGGAACCCGCGCGGTAGGCGTGGCCCTCGTAGTAGAGCGGGATCGTCACCTTGACGAATTCATTCGGCGGCATCGGTGAGACGTCGGCTTCGCGCAGGCTGAGGACCGGCTCGAGCGGGGTCGACTTCTTCGGGTCGAGCTTGCGCTCGTCCGCCCGCACCCAGCCGTTCTGCACGAAGGTCTCCTTGCCGTCCGGGCGCACTTCGGAGACGGTGGCCTGGAGGTCGACGTTCGGGGCCTGGGAGCGGACCCAGACGTTGACGGCGCCGCCGCCGATCACGGTGGTGTCTTCGGTCAAGGGCGCGGTCACGTAGGAGACGGCGGAGCCGGGCGGGCTCTGTTCCCAGTGGTAGGTCGGGGTCGCCGTCCAGAGCCCGCCGGCGCCGGAGCCGGTGTCGCCGCCGAAGTCCTGCAGCGGCAGGGCGCCCGCGTCCCAGGTGAATTCGTCGGCGTGCGTCCCGGCGGGCGGCCGGTTCTTCAGGCTGCCGCCGGGCGCCAGGTAGAACGCCTTCGCCACCGTCCCCGGGATCGGGAATTCGTTGAACGATTCTTCGAAGCCCGGGTAGGGCTGCCCGGCGGAGGACCCGCCGGCGCCGTTGTCGAAGAAGACGCGGATCGGCTTCTGCGCTTCGAAGGCGGCGAGCGCCGACCGGTAGGTCGGGAGCAGCTGCACCGGGTCGGGCGGCAGGGTGAGGCCGGGGATCCCCATCGCTTCCTGGAAGACCAGCGGCGCCGCCAGGTGCATGACGGCCCCGGCCGCCAGCGGCGGTTGCTTTGCCACGTAGAGCTCGAGGAAGTCGAGCCAGCGGTTGAAGGTCGCCGGGTCGAGCGAGTCGATGTGGGTCCCGTTGGTGAAGGTGAACCACTTCTTCCGCGTGCCGGTGAAGTGCTCGGCGAGGTCCGGGCAGTGGCCGCCGGTCTGCTCGTCGGTCCACTGGCAGGCCAGGAAGGTCGGCACGTCGATCTTGTTGACGAAGGTGATCGGGGAGAGCGGATCCGCCACCGTCGGTTTGTAGTGGCTGTTTTCCTCGACCTTCTTCAGCAGATTGACCGCTTCGGGGTGGAGCGCCTGGTTCTTGCGACAGGTTTCGTCGCCTTCCTGGATCCGCTTGTAGGCCCATGCCTGGCCGCTCGTCGGCCCGGCCGCTTCGGCGTCGTGGACGCGCTCCTTCGCCCACTGGAGGGCGAAGCCGGTGTTGAGGATGCCACCCGGGTAGAGCGTCGTCTGGGTGTTGTCGATCACCGACAGCGGCGCGATCGCGGCAAGGTCGGGCGGGCGCGTCGCGGCGGTGAAGAGCTGGCTGATGCCGCCGTAGGAGATCCCCATCATCCCCACTTCGTGGTGCAGGACCCAGGGCTGGTGGGCGATCGTCTCGACCACGTCGTAGCCGTCGAGGTTCTGCAGCGGTTCGAAGAAGTCGTAGGCGCCGCCGGAGCAGCCGGTGCCGCGCATGTTGACGTCGACGACGGTGAAGCCCATCAGCTCGGCGATCATCGCGATCCCGTGTTCGGGCCCGGCCGGGTCGGCGTAGCCGTAGCCGGAGTACTCGATCAGGGTCGGGGTCGGGCCGCTGGGGACGTACGGGAGTTCAAGCGCCGAGCCGTGGGCGGCCACCCGCTTGCGGAGTTGGAGCAGGACCCGCCGGCTCGGGCCGCTCAGCGTGACCCCGCCGAGGCCTTCGCCGACCCTGCCGAGCAGTTCGGACAGCCCTTCGACCCCGAGGACCCTTTCGAGTTCGCCGAGCGGTAGTTGCGGCGTTTCGTGGGCGCCTGCCGCTTCGGCCGGGTTCGGGATCTTGTTCGTCAGCAGCTTGAGCACGTCCTGCGGTGGGTGGACGTCGATCGCGAGCTTGGTCCCGTCGCGCGTGGTCAGGTACTGGTAGCCGTGCGGTTCGATCTTCTGGTCGTAGATCGAAGGGTTCGGCGGCGCCGAGCGCTGCGTCAACACGGTCAGCGGTTCCGATTCCCTGCCGCCGGCTTCGACCCGGTAGCCGCTGCCCGGCGCGACTTCGCGGAAGAGCACCGCGCCGAGCCCGTCGGCGCCCTTCGACTGGACCGGATCGCCCTGCCCGTCGAGGAGCGTGACCTGGGCGCCCGGCGCGACACCGGTCGCGTAGACCTGTTCGACGCTGCCGTTCGCTTCGAAGGCCGGCGCCGCGGCGGCGATCCCCGCCCTGCCCGCCATGAAGAGGAGGAGCGGAACCGAGATGGCCAGCGACAATCCCACCGTTCGCCACCCCGGCCACCTCCAGCTGATGGAAGTTCCCGCTTCCCCCATGCTGGAGAACTTCTACCACAAATTATGTAATGGATATACCCAATATTGGGGAGAACCTTATGGCAAGCCACCGGCCGACGCCGGTCGGCGCGCCTCGTGCGCGCCCGGTGACGGATGCGTCGCAGCCCCCCACGCCGTGGTGAGTTCGCACTTATCGACAACTGTTGTGGCCAACTGCGAACGCATCCGGCGGGTGCGGGGCGGCGGCCGCGGCCCGCCTCAGTGCGGCTTGTGGATGACCAGGACGGAGCTGTCGAAGTGGGAGACGGTGGCGGCGGCGACCGAGCCGGCGAGGTGGCCGAGCAGGCCGCTGCGCTGGTGGGAGCCGATCACGATCAGGCCGCAGCGATGCTCCTGGGCGACCTTGACCAGGCCCTTCCAGGTCGGGGCCGCTTCGACCGTCAGGGGGCGGGCGCGGAAGCCCGCGCGCGCCGCGATCTCGGCGCCCTGGGCGGCGGTTTCCTGGGCCGCCTCGGCGACCTCGTTGGCGGCCGCCGCGTGCAGGTGGCGGCCCTTGGCCGGGACGAAGCCGACGTCGGCCGGCTGCCAGACGCAGACGACCAGCGCCTCGCGCCCCGGCGCCAGCTGGATGCCCGCCTGTTCGATCGCGTACGCCGCCAGATCGGAGCCGTCGTAGGCGAAGATCGCCGGGCCGGCGGCCTCGCACGGCGCCGCGCCGGGCGCACCGGTCGGCTCGGTCACAGCTCCCTCCATCAGTCCACTCCCTGGGTCGCGGGACGCCTACGCCCCGGCAGGTTACGCAGGCGGGCCAGCAGCGGCGGCGAGTAGTAGGCGGAGCCCTCGCCGGCGAGGAAACTGTCGAGGTCCGGCGCCTCGGTGCGGGCGCCACCGAGTAGGTAGAGCACGACCGGGATGATCCCGCCCAGCACCGCCAGGGCGAAGCCGACCCAGAGCACGATGCCGACGCCGCGGTCGAAGCCGCCGCTGACGTTCAGGGCGAAGTGGGCGAAGATCGGCGCGATCATGAAAGCCGCCACGGCGCGCAGCAGCTCGACGATCGCGAACACCCGCTGCAAGTTGGTCGCCCGCAGGGCGAACCCGGCGACGAAGAGGGCCGGGGCGACGGTGGCGCCGAGTCCGATCCCGGTGAGGAAGGAGCCGAGCAGGGTCAGCCCTTCGCTCGAGGGCACTTCGATCCGGAACACCAGGATGCCCGCCGCGAGGAAGGCCATCCCGACCAGCGGCAGGTAGTGGATCGAGCGTCGCGTGAGCACGTAGCCGAGGGCGAAGGCGGTGAGCACCGCGCCGCCGAGCTCGGGCAGGTAGAGCAGGCCGAGGTGGAGCGGGTCGTACCGTTCGGCCAGCGCGCCGGCGGTCAGCGCCGTGGCCGAGACGGAGGCCGCCGCGGCGAGCAGGGCGAGCACGATCCCCGCCACCGGGATCGTCGAGGTGAGCATCGAGCGGATCGTCAGCAGCGGGTTCTTCGCCCTCGCTTGGTAGACGATCAGGACCACGATCACGGCGAGGCCGCCGAAGAGCGGGAAGATCACGATCGGGTCGAGGAAGGCGTGGCTGGTGAGCTGCGCCGAGCCGAAGAAGGCGGCGACGCAGCCGACCCCGGCGAGGATCAGCGCGAGCGGGTCGCGCGGCGAGTCGGGGTCCGCCGGCGGCGCGTCCTCGAAGGTGAGCACGGCGAGGACGAGGGCGACGAGCGCGACCGCGGCGACGATCCAGAAGAGCGGCCGCCAGGCGTCGGCCTGCGCCTGCAACCCGCCGATCGCCGGGCCGGCGGCGACGGCGCCGAAGATCACCATGTTCATGATCGTCGCCGTCGTCTTCAGTTTGCTGGTCGGGTAGCCGAGGGCGAGCGGCGGCACCGCGGCGATCAGCAGGAGGCTGGTGCAGAGGCCCTGGAGGATGCGGCCGGCGATGTAGACCTCGACGCTGGTCGCCGCCGCGGCCAGCACCGAACCGATCACCAGGATGACCGCGTAGATCAGCAGCATCCGCCGCTGCGGGTAGTGCTGGGCGAACTGCACCGCGAGCACGGTGCCGACCGCGTAGGCGGCGTTGGCGAGGCCGGACCCGAGCGCCATCGTCTGGGCGCTCGTGTGGAGCTGTTCGGTGATGATCGGCGTGACCGCCTCGAGCGCGCCCGACAGCGCCAGGTACGGCAGCAGCGCGAGCAGCACCATCGCGGCGACGGCGGGATAGCGACCGGCGAGCGGGCCTTGGCGCATCAGCAGCCTCCACGCGGCCGGGCGGCGGAACGGGCGGTTCTGGTCATCTCGGGTGGGCTCTCCGGGAAGGCTGGGGTTGGGACCGGAAAAGCGGACATCGCTGTCCGGTGGGACCCGGAAGGGATATCACATAACCGGAGTCATTCTCCGCTTTCCCCGCGATATGTGACGCCTGTGTGATGTAGTCACGCCATTCGGGTGATCCGCGTCACCTGGACACCCCTGTCCGGTTGGTAGCGTTCCGGCCCGATGACGGACCTTGCCCCGCCCGACCAGCTGCGGCGCGACGCCCGCGACAACCGCGCGGCGATCCTCGCAGCGGCGCGCGCCCTCTTCGCCGACTCCGCCGACGTCGCGATGTGCCAGGTGGCGCGGCGCGCGGGCGTCGGCCAGGCGACCCTCTACCGCAACTTCGCCAGCCGCGGCGCCCTCGCCGCCGAGGTCCTCGCCGAGCACGTCGACCGCATCGCCGCCCTCGCCGCCGAGCACGCCGGGCAGCCCGACGCCTTCTTCGTCCTCCTCCGCAGCTTGATCGACGGCATGGTCGGCCTCCACGGCCTCGCCGTCCTCGCCCGCCGCGACGCCGAGACCGACTCCCAGTTCGAGCCCAGTCGCCGCCGGCTCGCCAAGCTCCTCAAGGACCCCCTCTGCGACGCCAAGGCGGCGGGCACCCTGCGCCGCGACTTCGCCATCGACGACGTCTTCCTCGCCCTCGGGATGGCGCGCGGCGCGATGGAGGGCCTGGCCGACCCGGGCGCCCGCTCCGCCGTCGCCCACCGGGTGCTGGCGCTGATCCTCGCCGGGATCGAGCGGCCCGCGGGCGCGGCCTGACCGCCCGGCCCGAGACCGCCGCCCGCTGCTCAGGACGCGCAGCCTCCCCCCTCCTCTTTACATGGTTTGGCCGTTGCGGCCCCGCCGCGGCGCCCGAATACTGGGCACCTTCGACCGCCGCTCAGAAGGAGGATGGAGATGGACCGGGTGCTGGAGGGGAAAGTCGCATTGATCTCGGGCTCGGCGCAGGGCCAGGGCGCCTCCCACGCGCGGGTCCTCGCCGCCGCCGGCGCCGCGGTGGTGGGCGGCGACATCCTCGACGAGAAAGGCGAGGCGGTCGCCGCGGAGATCGCCGACTCGGGCGGCAGCGCCCTCTACACCCACCTCGACGTCCGCAGCAACGAGGACTGGGCGGGCGCCGTGGCGCTGGCCGAGGAGCGCTTCGGCCGCCTCGACATCCTCTGCAACAACGCCGGGATCGTGCGCATGGAGGGGGTCGGCGAGGTCACCGACGAGGAGTGGGACGAGGTGATCGCGGTCAACCAGACCGGCGTCATGCGGGGCACCCGCGCCGCGATCCCGGCGCTCCGCCGCGCGGGCGGCGGCTCGATCGTCAACACCGCCTCCACCCTCGGCCTCAAAGGCGCCTGGGGCTACTCCG
Source organism: Actinomycetota bacterium (assembly GCA_018268675.1). Lineage (GTDB taxonomy): Bacteria > Actinomycetota > Thermoleophilia > Solirubrobacterales > 70-9 > VAYN01. Next base: position 6,409 of record JAFDWB010000062.1, on the reverse strand, counting down.
CCTACACGGCGAGCAAGCACGCCGTCGTCGGGCTGACGAAATCGACCGCGGTCCAGTACGGCGAAGACAACATCCGCGCCAACGCGATCTGTCCCTCCTCGGTCGACACGCCGATGCACTGGGGCGAGATGGAGCACTTCAAGGACAACCCCTACTTCGACTTCGACAAGTGGCTCGGCGACAACCACGCGATCCCGCGGATCGCCGACCCCGCCGAGATCTCCCACCTGGTGCTCTACCTGTGCTCGCCGATGGCGAAGTGGGTGACCGGCGCGGCGCTGTCGATCGACGGCGGCTTCATGGCGGGCTGAGCGGCGGCCGTCGGCCCGCGGTGAAGGGGCCGGAGAACTCGCGGCCGAGCAGCTCGACCGCGTCGAGGTCGCGGTGGAGGAGGTGCTGCGCCATCACCCGGGCGACGCCCGCGGCGGCGAGCGCGGCGACCCGCTCGTGGGCCTGCTCGACGGTGCCGACGATCCAGCCCGGCGGCAGCGCGGCGCGGTAGGCGGCGGCGCTCTCGGCCCCTTCCCACGCCGCCAGCCGGCCCAGCCGCCGGTCGAGGTCGGCCTCGTCCGCGCCGACCACCCAGCCGGTCATCACCGACAGCGGCAGGGTCGCCGGGTCGCGGCCGATCGCCTCACAGGCCTGGTCGAGCCGCTGCCGCACGGCGGCCAGCTCGGCCGCGGTCAGCTCGGGGACGTTGTACTCGTCGGCGAGGCGGGCGGCGAGGCGGATGCTCCGCGGCCTGCCGCCGGCGCCGAGGATGAGCGGTGGCCCGTGCTCCTGGACCGGCCGCGGCAGCGGCTCGACCTCGAGCGAGCGGTAGCGCTCGCCGGCGAAGGAGAAGCGGCCGCCTTCCCAGTGGCGGACGAGGATCTCGCACTGCTCTTCGAGCGCGTCCATGCGCGCGCCGATCGGGTCGAGCGGAAAGCCGTAGGCCTCGTGCTCGGCGACCCACCAGCCCGCGCCGATCCCGAGCTCGACCCGGCCACCGCTGACGTGGTCCGCGGTCGTCACCATCTTCGCCAGGACCGAGGGGTGGCGAAAGGTCGCCGGCGAGACCAGCGTCCCGAGCCGCAGCCGCTCGGTGGTCGCCGCCAGGGCGCTGATCGTCGCCCAGGCGTCGAGGGCGCCGCGGCCGCTCCCCTCGACCACGGTCAGGTAGTGGTCGGAGCGGAACATCGTGCCGAGGCCGGCGCGCTCGCAGGCGCGGGCGAGGGCGGTCCAGTCCTCCCAGGTCACGTCCTCCTGCCCCTCGATCATCAGACAGACGTCCACGCTCGGCTCCTCTCGTGTCGATCGCCGTCCCAGAGCGGCTCCAGGTCGCCCGGCCCGGCGAGGATACGATCCACCGTCGCGGCGTCGACCCGCTCGAGCGCGGGCGGGTCCCAGCGTGGCGCGCCGTCCTTGTCGACGAGCACCGCGCGGATGCCCTCGCGGAAGTCCTCGACGGCAAGGAACGAGCACGAGGTCCGGTACTCCTGCTCGAGGCAGGCGTCCAGGGAGGGCAGGTGCCGCGCCGCGCGGAGCGTCGCGAGGGTGACCTTGAGCGAGGTCGGCGAGCCGCGCCGCATCGCGTCGCGCGTCGCGCGGGCCGGAGCGGCGCCGTCGCCGGCGAGCGCCGCCTCGATCGCCTCGACGTCGTCGCCGGCGAAGCGAGTGTCGACCCACTCGCGGAGCGCGCCCGGCGGGCCGGCGACGGTCCGGTCCGCGGGCGCGAGCGCGCCGATGACGCTCGCCGGATCGCCGCTCGCGAGGTCGCGCAGGAATCGCTCGACGCCCTCCCGGTCGAGGGCGGCATCGGCCAGGCCGAGCTCCACCGCTCCCGCCGCGTCGACCCGGCGCGCGGTCAGCGCCAGCCAGGCGCCCAGCTCCCCGGGCAGGCGCGAGAGCAGGTAGGTGGCGCCGACGTCGGGGGCGAAGCCGATCGAGACCTCGGGCATCGCCCAGGTCAGGTCCGCGGTCGCGATCCGGCAGCCGGCGTGCCCGGCGAGGCCGACCCCGCCGCCCATCACGATGCCGTGCATGATCGCGACGAGGGGCTTCGGGTAGCTCGCGATCCGCGCGTTCAGGCGGTACTCGTCGCGCCAGAAGCGGCGGGCCGCGGCGCCGCCCTCGAGCGCCGAGGCGCGCAGCGCCACCACGTCGCCGCCCGCGCAGAAGCCCCGCTCGCCGGTGCCGTCGAGGACCACGGCGGCGACCTCGGGGTCGGCCTCGAAGCGGTCGAGAGCAAAGTCGATCTCCTCGATCATCGCCTGGGTCAGCGCGTTGATCGCCTCGGGCCGATCCAGCGTGACGCGCCCGAGGTGCCCCTCGACGCGCGCCTTCACGTGTTTGGCGAGGATCAAGGTGGGCGCCGGGTCAGGCGTCGCCGCCGCGGTCGGATGCGACCTCGACCGCCGGTGGCAGGCCCGCGCGCTCGGCCTCGCGGGCGAGCCGCGAGCTCTCCTCGTAGCCGAGCGTCGAGGCCGCCTCGGTCAGCTCGCCGAGGCCGGCCGCGGCGTAGGCGCCGAGCCTCGCCTCGTCGACCGCGATCCCCGCGACGCAGCGCTCGGCCAGGGCCTCGCAGGCCACGCGCAGGCAGTCCTGGGCCTCGAACAGGGAGGCCGCGGCGGCGGGGGCCATCGCGCTCAGCTGGAGCTGGGCGGCGTCGAGGGCGAGCGTGGTCGCGAGATCGAGGCCGTGGACGCGGAAGCAGAGCTGGTTGACGAACTCGGGGATGACCGGGTTGACCTTGCCCGGCATCATCGAGGAGCCCGCCTGCACGGGCGGCAGCCGCAGCTCCCCGAGCCCGGTGCGCGGTCCGGAGGAGAGCAGCCGCAGGTCGTTGGCGAGCTTCGCCACGCGGACGGCGCCGGAGCGCAGCGCGGCACTGTAGGCGAGGAGGGCGGTGGGGTCGGTGGTGGCGGAGATCGGGCGCGCCGCCGGGCGCAGGGCGATCGCGCATTCTTCGGCGAGGAAGCGCAGCGCGAGGTCGGCGTAGCCGGCGGGGGCGCCCAGCCCGGTGCCGATCGCCGTGCCGCCCAGGTGCACCTCGACCAGCCGGCGGTCGGCGGTGACGCTCAGCTCGACGATCGTCTGGCGGCAGCCGTCGGCCCAGGCCCCGATCTCGTCGGCGATCAGCATCGGCACCGCGTCGCGCAGCTGCGTGCGGCCCAGCTTGACCGTGTCGGGGTGGGCTTCGGCGAGCCCGCCGAGCGCCGCGGCGAGGTCGCGAAACGCCTCCTCGAGCACCCGGTTGCGGAGGATGAGGGCGACTCGGAGAGCGGTCGGGTAGACGTCGTTGGTCGACTGCGAGCGATTGACGTGGTCGTTCGGGTGGAGGTGCTCGTAGTCGCCCGGCTCGTGGCCGAGCAGCTGCAGGGCGCGGTTGGCGACAACCTCGTTGACGTTCATGTTGGTCGAGGTACCGGCGCCGCCCTGGAGCACCGGCAGGACCAGGTTGGCGCGCAGCAACTCGGGGTCGGCGAGCAGCTCGTCGCAGGCGGAGACGATTGCGCCGCCGCGCCCGCGGTCGAGGACGCCGCACTCGAGGTTGGCCCGCGCCGCCGCCCGCTTCACCATCACCAGGGCGCGGCAGAACTCCGGCACGTCGCCGAGGACCGGCGACCCGTAGGGGAAGTTCTCCAGGGCGCGCGCGGTATGGACTCCGTAGAGGGCGCCGGCCGGGACGTCATGTGTCCCGAGCATGTCGTGCTCGGCCCTGACCGCGATGCTCACGGCCAAGATGCTCCTCCAGGCGCGCGCGCCTCACCAGGCACGACGTGCGAAGGATTCAGGGTGCGCCTGCACAGAGTGAGGCAGGCCACGGTGAGACATCCCCGGCCCCACTCTGCTCATTCTGTGGGTTTCCCTCCCGCCCCGCCGCGACTACGGTCGGCCGATGCTAGGAAATATCGGACCCCTCGAGATCATCATCGTCCTCGTCGTCGCCCTTCTGGTCTTCGGCCCCCGACGCCTCCCCGAGCTCGGCAGCGGCCTCGGCCGCGGCATGCGCGAGTTCAAGGAAGGCGTGACCGGCGAGAAGAAGGACGAGGTCGAGGCCGAGCCGGCAAAGGTCGAGTCCAAAGTCGGCTGACGCCCCGGGCCGTCTGCGGGAGCGTTCGCGGACACCAGTCAGCAAGTCCACCAGCCGGTGCGTTCGCACTTATCCACGCTATGTGTGGGTAACTGCGAACTCACCGGGGATCCTCGGGAGGCCGGGGCTCACCGATGCCGGCGCCGACGGGCCTCAAGCCGGCTTCGGGCGCCGGCCGGCCGGGCTCAGGGACGAGCTTGGGCGCCGACCGAGACCAGGTGGTCGAGGCTGCGTTCGGCGTCGGCGGCGTTGCCGCACTCGACCGAGAGGACGAGGTCGCGGGGGGCGCGGCGGCAGGTCTCGACGATGCGGGCCCAGTCGATCACGCCGTCGCCGCAGGCGCAGCCGAGCATGCCGCGCACCTTGCCGCGGTAGCGCTCGGCGTCCTCCTTGGAGATGTCCTTGGCGTGGACGTGGACGACGTCGTCGATCGCCTCTTCGAGCCAGACATGGGGGTCGTTGCCGCTGAGGAAGCTGTTGCCGGTGTCGAGGTTCATCCCCAGCGCCGGGCTGTCGACGAGGCCCGCGGTGCGCGCGAACGCGGCCGGGGTCGCGGTGTACTCGGCGTGGGTCTCGAGGGCGAGCACCATCCCCCGCGCCGCGGCCGCGGCGACCGCCTCCTCGAGCGCGTACCGCATCAGCACGTGGTGCTCGTCGGGACCGCCCCACGCCGGCCGCGCGGGACCGTCGTCGGTGATCACGATCGGGCACCCGGCCTCGGCGCAGAAGCGCACCGCCTGCTTCAGATAATCGGTCGACACGTCGGGCTTGCAGAGCGGGCTGTGGGCCGACATCGCCGACATCCGCAGGCCGTGGCCCTCGACGTTCTCACGCATGTGGAGCGGGTCGTCCAGCATCGACACGCTGTGGAAGTACCCCGCCGCGCTGAGCAGCTCCCGCCCCCAGTGCACCATCGGCTCGACGTAGGCGAACCCCATCTCGGCCGCCTTCGCGGTCGCCCACTCGAAGGAGCGCCCTTCGGGGCGGGTGAACTCGAGGTTGATGCCGACGTAGACGTTGCCCATCGCTTTACCAGGCCTCCTTGTATAGGACGACGATCTCCTCCGCGGTCGGGACGACCGGGTTGCGGTCGGGGCTGCCCGAGGCGAGGGCGTCGGCCGCCATCTTCGCCACGCTGGCCTCGAAGGCGCCCTCCTCGAGCTGCTCGAGCGCGCCGAGCCGCGGCACCTCGAGGCGCCGGTTCAGATCCTCGAGCCCCGCCACCATCCGCGCCGCCGCGGTCGCGTCGTCCTCGCCCTCCGCGGCGAAACCGAGCAGCCGCGCGAGCTGCGCGTAGCGGCCGCTCGCGCCGGGCAGGGAGAAGCGGGTGACGGTCGGCAGCAGCACCGCGTTGGAGAGGCCGTGGGGCACATGGAAGACGGCGCCGATCGGCCGGCTCATGCCGTGCACGAGCCCGACGCTGGCGTTGGCGAAGGCGGCGCCGCCGGCGTAGGCTGCCATCGCCATCCCGGCCCGCGCCTCCATGTCGCCCGGGTCGCGCCAGGCGCGCTCGAGGAATTCGCCGACCAGCCGCACACAGGCGAGCGCGAGCGCGTCGGTGAGCGGGTTGGCGAGCGCCGAGACGTAGGCCTCGATCCCGTGCGTCAGCGTGTCGACCCCGACGAAGGCGGTGAGGCTCGGCGGCATCGTCGCGCTCAGCTCGAAGTCGACGATCGCCACCGCCGGGACCAGGTGCCCGTCGAGGATCATCAGCTTCTCGTCGCGCTCGGTGTCGGTGATCACCGCGACCCGGGTCGCCTCGCTGCCGGTGCCCGCGGTGGTCGGGACCGCGATCAGCGGGATGCCCGCGGCGGGGATCCGGTGGTACCCGCGGAACTCGCGCAGCGGCCCCTCGTTGGCGGCGAGGATCGTCATCATCTTCGCCGCGTCGAGGACGCTGCCGCCGCCGAACGCCACCACCACGTCGGCAGCCGCCGCCCGCAGGGCCTCGAGCCCGGTGGCGACGTTGACGTCGGTCGGGTCGGGCTGCACGTCGGCGAACACCGCGCACGCGACGCCCGCCGCCTCGATCAGACCCTTGATCTCCTCCGCCGGCCCCGAGGAGAGCATGAACCGGTCGGTGACCAGCAGGGCCCGGGTGCCGCCGAGGCGGCGGATCTGCTCGCCGACCTGGCTGCGGACGCCGGCGCCGAAGAGCGCCTGCGCGGGCACCTGCATCGTGAACTCGCTCACCGCCATCCTGCCTCCGTCACGACGCCAGCGTCAGCCGGTCGAGCCGTTCCTGGGCGCTGCGGGCATGGCCGGGGAGCTCTTCGGCCTCGCAGATCGCGACCACCATCGGGGCGGTGGCGCGGGAGCCCTCCTCGGTGGCGC
>JAFDWB010000061.1 GCA_018268675.1 Actinomycetota bacterium | reverse complement strand
GGCGCCGGTCGTCCGCCGCCTCTACGACCAGATGCTGGAGCCGAAGTGGGCGATCTCGATGGGCGCCTGCTCCTCCTCCGGCGGCATGTTCGCCAACTACGCCGTCGTCCAAGGCGCCGACAAGTTCATGCCGATCGACATGCACATCCCCGGCTGCCCGCCGCGCCCGGAGGCGGTCATGTACGGCTTCAACAAGCTGCAGCGGAAGATCATCGGCAACCCCGACCAGGGCTGGCGCCGGCGCTACAACGCGCTCGGCACCGAGGAGTGGGCGCGCGGCGGCCCCGCCTCGAAGCCCACGATCGAGTCCGCCGAGGCCTACGAGCTGGCCCGCGAGCTCGCCGCCAAGGAGGCCGCTCGTGCCTGACGGTCCCGGCCTCGAGCTGCTGCGCGGCGAGATCGACGCCGACGCCCCCGGCGCGGTCCTCGCGACCTCCTTCGAAAAGGAGCGCGCGGTGCTGATCGTCGACCCGGCCCGCATCCTCGACGTGCTGACCTGGCTGCGCGACGCCCCCGGCCAGGGCTACCGCTTCCTCTCCAGCCTCCACGTCGCCGATTACCTCCCGGCCGAACCGCGCTTCGGCGTCCACTACGAGCTGCTGAACCGCGAACGGGTCGAGCGCCTCCGCGTCAAAGCGATGCTCCCGGCGGAGAGCCCGGAGATCGACTCCTGCGTCGAGCTCTTCCCCACCGCCAACTTCCAGGAGCGCGAAGCCTTCGACTTCTTCGGCGTCGTCTTCCACGGCCACCCCGAACTGACCCGCATCCTCCTCCCCGAGGATTACGTCGGCTGGCCCCAGCGCCGCGATTTCCCGATCGGCGGCGAGCCCGTCACCTTCACCTACAGCGAAGAGCGTTATGGCTGAGCCGCGCACCTTCGCCCAGGGCCTGGTCGACGAGGACCCCGCGGCGCCGACCGTCGCCGACCTCTATGGCGAGCTCGACCTCGACCGCACCACCGAGGTGATGACGGTCAACATCGGCCCGCACCACCCCGCCACCCACGGCGTGCTGCGCCTCGTCGTCGACCTCGAAGGCGAGGTGGTCCGCGACCTCCGGCCGGTGATCGGCTACGTCCACACCGGGATCGAAAAGTCCTGCGAGGACAAGAGCTACTGGAAGGTCATCCCCTTCGTCGAGCGGATGGACTACGTCTCCTACTTCTTCCAGATGGAGGCCTACTGCGGCGCG
>JAFDWB010000060.1 GCA_018268675.1 Actinomycetota bacterium | reverse complement strand
TGACGTAGGGCATCTTGCAGCGTTCGGCCCATTCCTGGACCGTGTCGCGCGCCTGCTTCTTGGTGCCGACGAAAAGGACGGTGCCGCCGCCGCTGGACAGCTCCCCGGCGAAGCGGCGGGCGTTCTCCAGGAGCGCCTCGGTCTGCAGCAGGTCGATGATGTGGATCCCGTCGAGTTCGCCGAAGATGTAACGGCGCATGTTCGGGTTCCAGCGGCGCGTCTGGTGGCCGAAGTGGACTCCGGCCTCGAGCAGTTCTTTCAGGCCTGCCTCAGGCATGTGTTCTCCTTGATTCGATTGCGTTGCACCCGCCCCGCTCGCCGGGACCCGGGCTCGTGGCTCGGGCAGGATCCGGTCCGCTCTGGACGGGGGTAGAGGTGAATGGGCGTAGGAAGCCGATTGTAGAGGCGATGCCTACTCGGCGTGCGCCGCCTCGAGCGCCGCCGCCAGGTCCGCCGGGAGCGGCGAGGTGAAGTCGAGCGGCGCCCCGGTGCGTGGATGGCGGAAGGCGAGTCGGTGGGCGTGGAGGAACTGGCGCCGCAGGCCGTAGCGGGCCGCCCCGCCGTAGGTCGCATCGCCGGTCAGCGGGTGGCCGATCGCGGCGAAATGGGCGCGGATCTGATGCGTGCGGCCGGTCTCCAGGCGCGCCTCGACGTAGCTCTCGCGCGGCAGCAGCTCCAGCACCTCGAAGTGCGTGCGCGCCTCCCGCGAGGCGGCGCCGGCGACCGCCATCCGGGTCCGCCGCCGCGTCGCCCGCCCGATCGGCGCGTCGATCGTCCCCGTCCGCGACGCCAGCCGCCCGTTCGCGAGCGCCAGGTATCGGCGCTCCACCTCGCGCGCCCGCACCGCCGCCTGGAGCGCCGCCAGCGCCTCCGGTCCCCGCGCCACCACCATCAGCCCGCTGGTGTCCTTGTCGAGCCGGTGGACGATCCCCGGCCGCTCCGGGTCGCCGCCGCCGAGCAGGTCTCCCAGCTCCGACACCACGGTCGGCCCCATGTGGGAGGGCGCCGGGTGCACGACCAGCCCGGCGGGCTTGTCGAGCACCGCGAGGTCCTCGTCGAGGTGGACGACGCGCAGCTCCGGCGCCTCCGGCGCACCGCCCTCAGGAGTCACGCTCGGCCCGCTCGGCTTCGCGCACGTAGATGACCAGCAGGATGACCACCCCGCAGGTGATCGCGCAGTCGGCGAGGTTGAAGGGCGGCCAGTGCGGCAGTTCGATGAAATCGGTGACGTGACCGTGGCGCAGGCGGTCGAGCAGGTTGCCGAGCGCGCCCCCGGCGAGGAGCCCGGTGGCCACCCACATCCCCGGACGGGCCGGGTCGCGGGAGAAGAGCCAGAGGACCACGCCGAGCGCGATCACGGTGACCAGGATCAGCCCCACCCCGCTCCCGGAGGCGAGGCCGAAGGCGACCCCTTCGTTGTGCGTCAGGGTGAGCTTCAGCGGTCCGAGGACGTCGACTTGTTCGCCGAGGACGATGTGGTGGGCGATGACTTCCTTGACCACCTGGTCGACGACCAGGACGAACACGGCCAGGAGTGCCGCGAGCCACCAGGCCCGGGCGACGCGGTCGCTCACGAAAGCGCGCCGACGACGATCCCCTCGGCGATGCCGAGCACGATCAGGGCGAGGATCGGGCTGAGATCGAAGGCGAATCCGCCCGCGCCGCCGATCGGCCGCAGCAGCCGGCGGAAGATGTTCAGGTAGGGGTCGGTCGATTCGGTGATGAAGTCGAGGACGGCGCGCAGCCAGGGGTAGTACGGCATTCGCGGCACGAACGAGATCAGGATGTTCAGCAGGATCATGATCGTGTAGACGACGAAGAGCGCGCTGACGTAGGTGGCGATGTCGTTCTTCGAGATCGCCAGCGGCAGGGAGGCGAGGGCGGCGCTCATCCCCGCATCCTCCGCAGGGAGGCGTCGACGGCGCCGGCGAAGGCGGCGCGGGCGCCCTGGCGCTCGAGCTCCTCGAGGCCTGGTTCGGTGCTGCCACCCGGCGAGGCCACGGCGTGGATGAGCTCGGCCGGGGAGCGACGGCGCAGGAGCTCCGCGGTGCCCGCGGTCGTTTCCACGATCAGCTCGCGGGCCAGACCGGGGTCGAGCCCGTCGTCGGCCCCCGCGTCGGCGATCGCCTCCATGGCGAGCGCCAGGTACGCGGGCGCGCAACCCATCACCGCGGTGGCGGCGTCGAAGTCCTCCTCGTCGATCTCGAACACCCGGGCGATGCGCCCGAGCGCGGCGCGAACCTCCGGCGACGCGTCGCCGGCGACGCAGATGACGCCCTGGCGCACCTCGACCCCGACGTTCGGCATCGTGCGCAGGACCGAGGCCCCCGGGAAGGCCTCCCGCAGGCGCTCGAGCGGCGTCGCCGCGAGGACGGAGACGATCTCCCGCGCCTCCCCCAGCCCGGGCGCGACCGTGTCGAGCGCGGCGGGCTTCACGGCCAGGATGACCACGTCGGCGCGCGCCGCGACCGCCGCGCTGGAGACCGCCTCGCCGCCCACCTCCGCGGCGAGCGCCGCCGCCCGCCCCGACCCCAGATCGGAGAACAGCATCCCGTCGACCTCGCCCGCGAGCCCGCGCGCGAGCGCCGCCGCCATGTTTCCCGAGCCGACGAAGCCGATGATCACGCTCCCCAGGTTACTTCCGGCGGGAGCGGGGCCAGCTGCCGCTTGTGCCGCTTGCTGAGTTGTGTGCGCCGGGGCGCCCTGGGCTCAGCAAACGACGCGAGGTCTGTGGGCTCTTCACCGGATACGTATGAGGCGTCAGCCGGCCCTACACCACCGGCGGAGGCGAGCCTTCGGCGGTCGCGGCGAGAGCCGGGTCCCAGCCGCAGGTGGTGCAGGCGTGGCGGAAGACGGAGCGGGAGAAGTCGAGGGCGAGGCGCATGGGCTCCGGGGCGGCGGCGAGGTCCTCCCACTCGAGCAGGTACTCGCCGAGGTCGGTGTCCCAGCGGGCACCTGGCACGCCGAGGTCGACGCCGGCGAAGCCGGGCAGGGCCGGGTGGGCGTAGGCGTAGAAGGCGGCGCCGGGGTGTTTGGGGTCGCCCGGCCACCAGCCGACCGCGACCTCCTGGGCGTCCATCGCGTTGCGCATGATGAAGTCGTCGGAGGGCGGCGAGGCCGGCTCGCCGGAGAAGAGGTTGACGGCGAGGTCGAAGGACCCCCACCAGGCGTTCACCGGGGTCGAGCGGCCGCGCCACGGAGCGCGGAAGGAGGCGAGCACCTGGAAGGCGCGGGTCGCCATCGCGAAGTAGGTCGCCACCGCGCCCTCCTCGTAGGTCGCGTGCTCTGCGTCACGGTCGAGCGGGACCGTCCAGGGGACCTCCTGCGGTTCGGGATCGATCTTCGCCTCCCCCGCGACCGCGGCGACGGCGGCGAGCACGTCGACCGTCACCTCACCGACGGCCCGGTTCGGCGTCAGCGGCACCGCCTGGCGGCGCCCGTCGCCGGTTTCGACCAGCGCCTCGTGGCGGTGCAGGTCGAGGGCCACGACGAAGGCGCCGCCCCCGTCAGGCGAGGGCAGCGGCAGCGTCTCCCAGCCACGCGCGGTGAGGCGCAGCGCCGCGTGCTGGAGCTGCGGCTCCGGCGGCGCCAGCTCCGCCGCGAGCTTCCCCAGCACCTGCGTGTGCGCGTGCAGGGTGTCGCAGGTGGCCGACCACTCCGGGTAGGAGAGGGCCGGCCAGGCCATCAGGACTGGTTGAAGAAGCCCTTGTCGAGCAGCCGCGCTTTTTCCTCCGCCGAGACCTCGACGTTGCGCGGCGTCAGCAGGAACATCTTCTCGGCGATCCGCTGCATGCCGCCGTCGAGCGCGTAGGTCAGCCCCGAGCAGAAGTCGATCAGCCGTTTGGAGAGCTCGTGGTCGGCGGTCTGCAGGTTCAGGATCACCGGCACCTGCCGTTTGAACTGGTCGGCGACCTGCTGGGCGTCGTTGAAGTTGCGCGGGATGACCAGGTGGACCTGGACGTCGCCGCCGTTGTCGACCGGGCGCAGCGTGCGCGTGCGGCTCGCGGCGATCGGCTCGTCGTCGGCGAAGATGTCGTCGATCTCGTCGCGGCGGGCGCGGCGCGAGGTCGGCAGCCGCCGGACCGACGCCGGTTCGCGGTCCCGTTCACGCTCGCGGCGCGATTCGAAGACTTCCTCCGTGCCGGTTTCCGGCTCGAAGTCCTCTTCGTACTCCGGACCATAGTCGTGGTCTTCGGCGAGTCCGAAGTAGACAAGTGCTCTATGCCAGGTATCCCTCAGGGCCATGCAGGCTGTTTCGGCCTCGCGGGGCCGACTCCTTTAGCGAATTTCGATGAGTCAGATTAGCGCCGAATTGCGCGCGGGCTCCTACTCACACGAATAGCGTCGATCCCAGCCGAATGATCGTCGCCCCCTCCTCCAGCGCGACCCGCCAGTCCTGCGAAGTTCCCATCGAGAGGCGCTCCAGGCCGTTGGCGGCGGCAAGCTCGGCGAGGCGGGCGAAGTAGGGGCGCGAGGACTCCGGGTCCTCGGTGAACGGCGGCATCGTCATCAGCCCGGAGACACGCACCGGGGAGCGGGCGATGAACTCGACGAGATCGGCGGGCGCGACGCCGCCCTTCCCCTCCTCCCCGGCTACGTTGACCTCGACCAGGATCTCCGTCTCGGCGCTGCCGTGGCGGCCGAGCTGCTCGAGCGCCGAGTCGGTGCCCACCGAGTGGATCAGCCGCACGAGGGGCAGGATCTGCTTCACCTTGCGACTCTGCAGGTTGCCGATGAAGTCCCAGGTGAAATCGGCGGCGTGGCGCTCATGCTTGGCGACGAGGTCCTGCAGGCGGTTCTCCCCGACCAGGGTCACCCCGGCCGCGGCCAGCGCCCCCATCTCCTCCACCGGCACGTACTTGCAGGCGACGAGCACTTCCGCCCGCCCCGCCGCCTCGCCGGTCACCTCCTCGAGGTTGGCGCGGACGCGGGCCGGGTCGATGTCGTGGAAGAGGGTGCGCGCCATCAGGCCTCGATCCAGGCGAGATTCCCCATTCGGCCGGTGCGACCGCGGTCGCGGCGGTGGGAGAAAAAGAGCCCAGGCTCGCAGAAGGTACAGAGGCCGGAGGACTCGACCCCCGCGACCCCGGCGCGGACGAGCAGACGGCGGGCGACCTCGGGGAGGTCGAGCATGCGGCCCTCGGCGATGCCGTCGCCGAGACCGGCGAAGGCCGCGAGCACCTCGGGGCCGACCTCGTAGCAGCAGGGGCCGATCCCGGGCCCGATCGCGGCGGCCCGCGCCCCGACCGCGAGCGCGCCCCGCTCGACGATCCCGGCGGCGAGGCCGCGCCAGCCGCAGTGGAGCATCGCCACGCCGCCCGGGCCGGCGAGCGCCACCGGCAGGCAATCGGCGGTGAGCACGAGTGGCGCCAGGCCGGGCCCGCGGACGACGTGCCCGTCGACCTCCTCGAGCGCGGGCCCGGGCGCGGCGAACGGGCTCGGTTCCTGCGGACCCTCGTGGACCGCGATCTCCGCTCCGTGGACCTGGAGCCCGATCGGCACGTTCCGCGGCTCGATCCCGACCGCCGCCGCGAGCCGCGCCCGATTCTCGACCACGGCGGCGTCGGCGTCGTCGGTGAGCACGCCGATGTTCAGCGTGTCGTAGGGAGCGTCGCTGACCCCGCCGACCCGGGAGCCGAACCCGACCCGCCCGGCGCCGCCCGCCGCGGGCCCGAGCGTGGCCTCGAGCCACCGCACCCCGTCCGTCTCACGCCACTCCATGGCCCAGAGCCAAGCAGATCCGAAGTTGATGGGCCGAAAACCGCTGATATAGAGCGGTTTTCGGCCCGTCAACCGGACTGGGCGAGGGCGACGCGGAGCTCGTCGGCGCGGGTCGGGGCCTCGCCGTCGAGCTTGGCGACGAGAGCGGCTTCGAGGCCCCTGCCGACGGCAGGCCCGTCGAGGCCCGCGGCGGTCAGGTCGGCGCCGGTGATGTCCAGCGCCACCTCGCGCCAGGCGAGCCAGTCGTCGAGCCAGTCGGCGCCCGCGGCGCGGGCGAGGACGAGCTCGATCGGGTCGTGCCCGCGCGCCAGGCGCACGCCCTCGGACGGGCGAGCGGGGCGCGCCGCGGCCCAGCCGCCATCTTTCCCCGGCTGGGGCCCGAGCGCGGCGGCCAGGATCGCCTCGGCCCGGTCCGCCTCCACGGCCCACGGCGGCGTCGCCAGCAGCGCGTCGACCTTCCCCGCCAGGGCGAGGCCGTCCGCCGCCGGCGCGACCAGCCCCCAGCCTGCCAGCAGGTCGAGCGCCGCGACCGCCGATCTTTCCGCGGCCAGCTTGCGCAGCTCGCCGGCGCGGCGCTCGGGCGTGATCGTCCCCAGGTCGGTCGCGCGGAGCAGCTCCAGCGTGTCGGCCTCGACCGGGAACGCGAAGCGGGCGGCGTAGCGCGCGGCGCGGATCGCCCGGGTCGGGTCCTCGACGAACGACTCGCGGTGGATCGCCCGCAGCAGGCCCGCCTTCAGGTCTGCGCGGCCGTCGTAGGGGTCGATCAGCTCGCGCGGCTCGGCCAAGGGGATCGCCATCGCGTTGACGGTGAAGTCGCGGCGCGCGAGGTCGGTCCGGATCGGCGCCCCGAGCTCGACCGTCGGCAGCGCCCCCGGCCGCGCGTAGCGCTCGCGGCGGGCCGCGGCGATGTCGACGGTCTCCTCGTCCAGCGCCGCCTTGAGCGTGCCGAAGCGCGAGTGCGACTCGACGATCTCCGCCCCGAGCGCCGCGACCAGGTCGCGCGGATTGCCCTCGACGACCAGGTCGATGTCGGCTCGGCCCCGGCCGAGCAGGAGGTCGCGGACCGCACCGCCGACCAGGTAGACCGGATCGGGTGCCGCCGCGGCCACCGCGGCCAGCTCCGGGTAGGCGGCCGCCAACGCCGCGGCCAGGTCCTCCCCGCTCTTCATCGCTCGGCCCTCGTCATCGCTCTCCCCCTACGATGATCGGCGACGCGGATGCCGAGTGACTGGCAAGACGATCAGTACCCGCCGGAGGAGCGCCCCGACAACCGTGCCCGGCGCCGCGGCCCGACCCGGGCGCAGGTCATGCGGCGCCGCATCGTCGCGCTCGCCTCGCTGGCGGTGGTCGTCGTCGCGGTAGTCATCGTGATCGCGAGCCCCGGCGACGAACAAGGCGGCACGCTTGCCGCCACGACCGGCGCGGGCGGCCACAAGGGCGCCGCCGGCAAGCAGGCGGGGAAGGGCGGCGGCGCGAGCAAGAGCACGGGCGGCGGCAAGGTCCGCAACGCCACGCCGCAGGCCGACTGGAGGCCCTACAAGGGCCCGGTGCCGATCCTCGAGTACCACGTCCTCGGACGCCCCCCGGAAGGCGCCCCGTACCCCGAACTCTACGTCGGCCGCACCGACTTCGAAAAGCAGATGAACTGGCTCGAAAAGCAGGGATACCAGGCGGTGACGCTCGAACAGGTGCAGAAATCCTGGTACCACGGCGGGACCCTGCCGCCGAAGCCGATCGTGATCTCCTTCGACGACGGCTACCGGCCTCAGTTCACCTTCGCCCTGCCGACCCTCCGCAAGCACGGCTGGGCGGGCCTCCTGAACCTCAAGGCCGAAGGCTCGGAACTGTACGAATCGAACGTGAAGGCGATGCTCGCGGCGGGCTGGGAGCTGGCCGCCCACACCATCCACCACCTCGACCTGACCGAACTCGGCCCGGCCGAACTCGAAGAAGAAGTGGCGGGCTCGCGCAAGATCCTGCAGCGCACCTACCACGTCCCGGTCAACAACTTCTGCTATCCGGCCGGCCGCTTCGACGAAACCGTCATCGAAGCGGTCGAAAAAGCCGGCTTCACCGGCGCCACCACCGAGATCCCCGGCTTCGCCGAAAAGGGCAAGCCGTTCGAACTCGCCCGCCTCGAGATCCTCCGCGAATCCCATGTCGCCGGCCTCGCCGAAGACCTGCGGAACGGCCGAGGGGCAACGGGGGAAGTCGGCGCCTGAGCCGTGCGCCGGCTACCGCCTCGCGGCGCGGGCGGTGGGCCCGGGGTCCTCGGTTTCGCGTCGCCACCCCGGTGAGTGGGTCGGCCCTGCGGTGTTCATTACTTGGCGCATGCGCAAGTAAGGAACACCGGAAGGCCGGGGCTCGCCGGCCCCAGGCGACAGCCGGCTAGCGCCGCACCGGGATGCCGTCGGCGGCGAGGCGCTCCTTGGCCTCGGCGACGGTGTGGCGGCCGTAGTGGAAGATCGAGGCGCAGAGGACGGCGTCGGCGCCGCCGGCGGTGATCGCCTCGGAGAGGTGGGACAGCTCGCCGGCGCCACCGGAGGCGATCACGGGGACCGGGACGGCCTCGGCGACGGCGCGGGTCAGCTCGAGGTCGTAGCCGTCGTTGGTGCCGTCGCGGTCCATGCTGGTAAGGAGGACCTCGCCGGCGCCGCGCTCGACCGCCTCGCGAGCCCAGGAGACGGCGTCGCGGCCGGGGACGCGCTCGCGGCCGCCCTTCACGTACACCCCCCAGGTGCCGCCGAACCAGCCCGCGGGGGCGGCGCAGGCGGGCGAGGCGCTCGGCGGGTCGTCGGCATCGCGCTTGGCGTCGATCGCGATCACCACGCACTGGGAACCGAACTGGTCGGCGAGCTCGGTCAGGAGCTCGGGCCGCTCCAGGGCCGCCGAGTTGACCGAGACCTTGTCGGCGCCCGCGTCGAGCACCGCCTGCGCGTCCTCGACCGAGCGGATGCCGCCGCCGATCGTGAACGGGATGAAGACGTTGTCGGCCGTTCGGCGGGCCAGCTCGACGATCGTCTCGCGGCGCTCGTGCGAGGCGGTGATATCGAGGAAGACCAACTCGTCGGCGCCCTCGGCGTCGTAGCGCTCGGCCAGCTCGACCGGATCGCCCGCGTCGCGGAGGCCGACGAAGTTGGTGCCCTTGACGACACGCCCGGCGTCGACGTCAAGGCACGGGATGACCCGTTTCAGCGGCATACACCCAGGCTACGCCAGCGCGTCGAGCGCCTCGTCGACGGTGAAGCGCCGCTCGTAGAGCGCCCGCCCGACGATCACGCCCTCGACGTTTGGCGCCGCCTCCGCCCGCAGCCGCTCGAGATCGGCCAGGGTCCCGACCCCGCCGGAATAGATGACCGAGGCCGAGGTGGCGGCCGCGATCTCGGCCAGCTGCTCGAAGCCCGGCCCGGTGAGCGTGCCGTCGACCTCGATCGGCGTGAAGAGGAAGCGGTCCACCCCACGCGCGGTCAGGTCGGCGATCGCCGCCGCCGCATCGACGTCGGTCGGCTCGCTCCAGCCCGCCAACGAGACCTTGCCCTGGCGGGCGTCGATCGAGACGACGACCCGCTCCGGGTGGGCGCTCAGCATCGCGGCGAGGAATTTGGGATCGCGCATCGCCGCGGTGCCGATCACGACCCGCTCGGCCCCCGCCCGCAGCACGTCGGCGACGCTGTCGGCATCGCGCAGCCCGCCGCCGACCTGGATCGGGAACGGGACCGCGTCGGCGATCCGCGTGATCGTCGCCAGGTTGACCGGCCTGCCCTTGCGCGCCCCGTCGAGGTCGACCACGTGGAGGACGTGGACGCCCGCGTCGGCGAAGCGCAGCGCCGCGTCGACCGGATCGTCGTCGTAGGGCGTCTCGCGGCCGAAATCGCCCTCGACCAGCCGCACCGCGGAGCCGCCGCGGATGTCGATCGCCGGATAGAGGATCACGCCGCCGCCGGCGCCTTCGCGCAGATCCCGGCGAAGTTGGCGAGCAAGGCGAGCCCGGCGGCGCTCGACTTCTCCGGGTGGAACTGGACGCCGAACACGTTGCCGCGCTCCGCCGCGCAGGCGAACCGCTCGCCGTACTCGGCGGTCCCCAGCCTGTCCGCGGCGGCTGGCCGGGCGACGAACGAGTGGACGAGGTAGAACGGCGTCTCCGAGGGGATGCCGGCGACCAACGGCGACTCGCGCTCCCAGCGGACCGGCGCCCAGCCGATGTTCGGCACCTTGAGCCCGGGCGCCTCGAGCCTCGTCACCGCGCCGGGAAGCAGCCCCAGCCCGGCGGCGCCGCCGAGCTCCTCGGAGCGCTCGAAGAGAAGCTGCAGGCCGAGGCAGATGCCGAGGATCGGCGTCCCCGCCGCCGCCCGCTCGGCGATCAGCCGGTCGAGCCCGGTCGCCCGGATCCGCTCCATCGCCCGCGGGAAGGCGCCGACGCCGGGCAAGATCAGCCCGTCCGCGGACCGCACCTCGTCCGGATCGGACCCGATCGCGGCGCGCGCGCCGACGTGCTCGAGCGCCTTCTCCACAGAGCGCAGGTTGCCCATCCCGTAGTCAAGGATCAGCACCCGCGCGTCACTCACTGAGCGTCCCCTTGGTCGACGGCACGCCGTTCTCCTCCGGGTCGATCGAGACCGCCACGCGGAGCGCCCGCGCGAACGCCTTGAAGCACCCCTCGATCATGTGGTGGGCGTTGGTCCCGTAGCGGACCGAGACGTGCAGGGTCAGCTTCGCCGAGTTGGCGACGGCGCGGAAGAACTCCTCGGCGAGCTCGGTGTCGAAGCCCGCGATCGAGGTCGTCGGCAGCTCGGCGTGGAAGACGCAGAGGGGGCGGCCGGAGATGTCGATCGCGCACTCGGCCAGCGCCTCGTCCATCGGCACCAGCGCCGCGCCGTAGCGGCGGATCCCGGCCCGGTCGCCGAGCGCCTGGTCGAGCGCCTGCCCGAGCACGATGCCGACGTCCTCGACCGTGTGGTGGGCACCGGTCTCGAGGTCGCCGGTCGCCTCGACGAGGAGGCCGAGCCGCCCGTGGCGGGCGACAAGGTCGAGCATGTGGTCGAGGAAGCCGACCCCGGTGGCGGCGCTCGCCGCGCCCCCGTCGAGGCCGAGCGAGAGCCGGACGTCGGTCTCCCCCGTCTTGCGATCAACCTTCGCGGTGCGTGAGCTCATCGGCGGATCATGGCCGATTCGGCGTGGACGGGGAATCCCTCGGCGCGGGCGATCCGGTCGACGCTCGGGGCGAGCGCCGCCGCGGCGGGGCCGTCGATCTCCACGGTCGTGATCCGGCGGCGGAACGCGCCCGGCCCGAGCGGCCCGGTGAAGCGCCCCGCGCCGCCGGTCGGCAGCACGTGGTTGGAGCCCGCCGCGTAGTCGCCGAACGCGGTCGCCCCCCAGCGGCCGGCGAAGACGCAGCCCGCGGTGGTGACCCGCTCGGCGAGCAGCGTCGCGTCCTCCTCGAGGATCTCGGCGTGCTCGGGCGCGAAGGCGTTGCAGAGGTCGACCGCGTCGCTCGAGTCGGGGACGTGGACGAGCGCCAGCGGCGCCGTCGCGGAGACGCCGGGCCGCGCCGCGGCGATCCGCTCCGTCGCCTCGGCGACCGCCTCGAGGACGTGGAGCTCGACCGCGGCGACCAGCAGCGCCCCGTCGCCGTGCTCGGCCTGCGCGCAGAGGTCCAGGGCCGCCCACTCGGCCTCCGTGTCGTGCCCGGCGATCACCATCAGCTCCGAGGGCCCGGCGAGCGAGTCGATCCCCACCGTCCCGTACACCGCCCGCTTGGCCTCGGCAACCCAGGCGTTGCCCGGGCCCGCGACGACGTCGACCGGGGCGATCGTCTCGGTGCCGTAGGCGAGCGCGAAGACCGCCTGGGCGCCACCGATCGCGTAGATCTCCTCGATCCCACAGAGCGCCGCGGCGGCGAGGGTCACCGGGTGGACCCGCCCGTCGGGCCCGGGCGGCGTCGCCAGGGCGATCCGCCCCACGCCCGCGGCCTGGGCCGGCAGCGCGGTCATCAGCACGCTCGAGGGGTACGCGGCGCGCCCGCCCGGCGCGTAGAGCCCGGCCGCCCCGACCGGCACCTCCCGCAGCCGCACGGTGTGGCCCTGTGGCAGCTCCACCCGCCGCTCCTCCCCCAGCTGCGCGGCGGCGACGGCGCGGATGTTGGCCGCCGCGGTCTCCAGCGCCGCGCGCAGCTCTGCGCCGATCCCGGCCAGCGCCGCGGCGGCCTCCTCGGGCTCGACCCGGAGGCGCTCGATCGTTCCCTCGGTCACGTCGTAGCGCCGCGTCAGCGCCAGCAGGGCCGCGTCGCCGCCCTCACGCACCAGCCCGCCGATCGAGTCGACCTCGACCGGCGGCGCCGCCTCGGCGCTCCACCGTCGCACCGCGGCAGCGGTCGCCGCCGCCCCGGCCCACTCGAAGCGCTGGACCTTCACCCGTCCGCCCCCGCCCGGCTCGCCGCCCGCAGGCGCGCGGTCAGGTCGTCGACCTCGCGCGCCCGCAGCTTGTGGGCGACGCGGTTGGCGACGAAGCGGGCGGTGCAGTCGACGATCTCCTCGCGCACCTCGAGGTCGTTCTCGACCAGCGTGCGGCCGGTGGCGACGAGGTCGACGATCCCGTCGCCGAGCCCGATCAGCGGCGCCAGCTCGACCGACCCCTTGACCTCGATCAGTTCGATCTGGCGGCCGGTGTCCTCGAAGTAGCGTTCGGCGATCCGCGGGTACTTGGTCGCGATCCGCATCATCCCCAGGCGCCGCTGCGATTCGCCCAGGCGCTCGTCCCCGCGCCGCCCGGCGAGCACCATCCGGCACTTGCCGTAGCAGAGGTCGAGCAGCTCGTAGACGACCCGGTCGGCCTGCTCCAGCAGCACGTCCTTGCCGGTGATGCCGACGTCGGCGGCGCCCGCCTCGACGTAGGTGGGGACATCGGAGGGGCGCATCGTCACCAGGGTCATCTCATCGGTCGTGAAGATCAGCGAGCGCGAGTCGCCGCGCAGCGGCGCGGTGTCGACGCCGGCCGCGTCGAGCAGGTCGAGCGTTTCGCCGAAGAGCGCGCCGCGCGGCACCGCCAGCGTCAACGGGCCCTCGTGGCGGGTGCCGCCGACGGTGCCCTCGAAGCCCGCCATCAGCTCGCCGCCCTCGCGCGCCGCCGCGACTCCTCCTCCATCTGGGCGACGTGCACGCGCTCCAGGTAGAGGGAGAAACCGGCCGCGGGCAGGTCGAGGCCGAACTTGGCGAGGAAGCCGTCGTAGCGACCGCCGCCGCCGAGGACGTGGCCGAGCGCCGGGTCGTAGACCTCGAAGATCGCGCCGCTGTAGTAGCCGAGGTCGCGGAGGAGGCCGAAGTCGATCAGCACCCGCTCGGCGGTGCCGCGCGCGACCAGCGTCTCGTAGGTCTCCTGCAGGCGGGTCGCGGTGCGCTCGACCGCGTCGCCGCCGAGCTCGCGAGCGCGCCCGAGCACCTCGCTGCCGCCGCGCAGCTGGGAGAGCGCGACGCAGGCGTCGATCGCCGGCTGGCCGATCCCGGCGGCGGCCAGCTCGGCCTCGAGCCCGACCAGGTCGTGGGTGGCGAGCCGGGCGAGGACCGCGTCGCGGGCGGCCCCCTCGACCCCGAACTCGGTGAGCAGGTTGCGGTAGAGGTCGGCGTCACCGAGCCCGATCACGGCGCGGTCGAGCCCCGCCGCGTCGAGCGCCGCCTCGAGCACGCCGATCACCTCGGCGGTGCCGTCCGGCCCGGGCTCGCCGATCAGCTCGATCCCGGCCTGGACGAATTCGCGCATCTCGCCGCGCTGCGGCAGCACCGCGCGGTAGGCGGAGGCGAGGTAGCAGAGGCGCAGCGGCAGCGGCGCGTCGGCGAAGCGGGTGGCGACGAGCCGGGCGATCGGCACCGTCATGTCGGAGCGCAGCGCCAGCAGGTCCCCGTTCTCGTCGAAGAAACGGTAGGGCGAGGCCGAGGAGGGCCGGTCGCCGCGCGAGAGCACCTCGTCGTATTCGATCGCCGGCGTCGCCACCTCGCCGTAGCCGGAGTCTTCGAAGACGTCGATCAGGCGCCGGTTGAGGCGACGCAGCTCGCGCATCTCGTCGGGGAGGACGTCACGCGTGCCGGGTGGGATCGGGTGCATCATGCGCCGGACCTTAAACGCACTCCGGCCGGCCGGGGCGAGCGCTCTGTGGACGGGCTACGCGGGAACCTCGGCGGAGACGCGCTCGATCTGCGCGCCGAGGCCGCGGAGGCGCTCGTCGATCTGCTCGTAGCCGCGGTCGATCTGGTGGATGTCGCCGATTTCGGAGGTGCCTTCGGCGGCCAGGGCGGCGATGAGGATCGCCATCCCGGCGCGGATGTCGGGGCTGGCGGCGCGCTCGCCGTGAAGCCGGCTCGGACCGCTGACGATCGCCCGGTGGGGATCGCAGAGCGTGATCCGAGCGCCCATCGCGACGAGTTTGTCGACAAAGAACAAGCGGTTCTCGAACATCTTCTCGAAGATCAGGATCTCGCCGTCGGCCTGCGTGGCGAGCGCCAGCGCGATCGAGGTGAGGTCGGCGGGGAAGGCCGGCCAGGGCCCGTCCTCGACCTTCGGGATCGCGCCGCCGAGGTCCGGTTCGATCTCCAGGCGCTGCCCGGCCGGGACGATCACGTCCTCGCCCTCCACCTCGGAGTTGAGGCCGAGGCGGCGGAACTGGCGGCGGACGTTGCGCAGATCCTTCGGCCCGGCATCGCGGATCCGCAGCTCCCCCCCGGTCGCCGCGGCGAGCGCCATGAAGCTGCCGACTTCGATGTGGTCGGGGCAGATCGTGAACTCGGCGCCGCCGAGGTTCGGGCGGCCGTTGACGACCATGACGTTGGAGCCGACCCCTTCGACCTCGGCGCCCATCGCGGTGAGGAGGCGGGCCAGGTCCTGGACGTGGGGCTCGGAGGCGGCGTTGGATATCTGCGTCTGCCCGGGGGTCAGCGCGGCGGCCATCAGCGCGTTCTCGGTGCCCATCACCGAGGGCTCGTCCATGAAGATCTCGCAGGCGCAGAGCCCGGTGGGGGCGCTCAGCTCGATCCAGCGGGAGCCGTCGACGCGGGCGCCGAGGTCGGTGAAGGCGTCGAGATGGGCGTCGAGCCGGCGGCGGCCGATGAAGTCGCCGCCAGGGGGCGGCATCTTGGCGGCGCCGAAACGCGCCAGCAGCGGGCCGGCGAGCAGGAAGGAGGCGCGGATCTGCGAGGAGAGCTCCTCGTCGACCACCGGATCGCTGACCCCCGCGGCGCAGAGCCGGACGCTGTTGTCGCCGACCCAGGCAACCTCGACCCCGAGCTGCTCGAGCAGCGCGATCTGCGCCTCGGTGTCGCGGATCCGCGGCACGCGGTGCAGCAGCACCTCCTCCTCGGTCAGCAGGCAGGCGGCGAGGATCGGCAGGGCGGCGTTCTTGTTGCCCGCGACCGTCACTTCGCCGGAGAGCGGCGCGCCGCCTTGGATGACGAATTTCTCCATCGCCAAAGGAGGGTAACGGCCCGCCCCGCGGACACCGCCACGACAAATTTCGAGACCTCCGTGCAAAGTGACGGGCGTCACGCTACGATCCAGCGCGCGAGACAAAGGAGCGTGGCATCTGCCACAGCTGAAGCTCCGGGAGACACGTCTCGCGTTTGCGCTTCTGGGGGTTCGCGGGCGCTGCCAAAGTCAGGCGGCGACCGCGACGTACCCGCGTTCCGGCGTCGGCAGAATGTCAACGCCTCCTAACATCAGCCCGGGGCGCGAACACCCGTTCGGGCTGAGCCGCCAAAACAATGCGATTTGCAGGCCTTTTTCGACATCCCTGCAAGCCTCCTTGCAGAACCAGCAAGCCGTCCGAAGACCCCCGTATCTTAGGAACACATGTTCGATTCTAAGCAAACGCTAACGGCACGGCTGACCGACGCCGTCGACCTGATGATCGACTTCGCCACGCTCGGCGAGTACGGGCTCGAGCCCGTTGGGAGAACCATGCCGAGCTGCGAGACCCGCCACCGCCGCCCGACCCCGCCTCCTTGCCCGGGGCCGCGGCGGCGAGGCGATCGCCTCTTCGACCGCATCAGCAGCCACTACACCTTCTAACCCCCTGAGGCGCCTCGACCGGCGCATCTCGGCGTCCTCGGTCGCTCGACTCGGGTCACGCACTGGAGTGCGCTCCCCTCGCCTCGCTTCCCTGCGTCCTTGACCTGCTTGGTCCAGACCCGTCAGGCAGCCTCCAAAACCTCCAGCTGTTGCAGCCCGCAACCGAATGGGGCGTGGAGCGAGCGTTTCTAGGGGCAAGCATCGCGACGCGGGCAGACGGCGCCGCGTAGCAGCGCTACGCAAGCCGGCGGACCGTGGCGCGAGGCGCAGCCCATAGAAAGGCGCAGCCCGCGCCCCATGAGGGCGCGGGCTGCGAGAAGAACCGGCGGCGACCTACTCTCCCAGGGGGTTGCCCCCCAAGTACCATCGGCGCTGAAAGGCTTAACTGCTCTGTTCGGAATGGGAAGAGGTGTCTCCCTTTCGCTATGCACCACCGGAGATTTGCGAGACGCTCGGTGGAGCTTGAAAACTGCACAGGCCAAGCGCGGGTAAGGGATCAAAATATCCGTCAAGCCCTCGAACCATTAGTACCGGTCGGCTACGCCCATTACTGGACTTCCACCGCC
>JAFDWB010000005.1 GCA_018268675.1 Actinomycetota bacterium | reverse complement strand
GTCGCCCCTTCGGACCGAAGGGGGCATTAGCGTGAATCTTCATCCGGGTTCTCCTTGGTGCTGGGTGGATCGACACCCCCAGCCTCCAAGGAGACCCGGATGAACAACGTGGTCAGGAATTACACTTAGCTCTCGCCGAGGATGCGGGCCTTCTGGGCGTCGAACTCGGCGTCGGTGAGGAGGCCGCGATCCTTCAGGTCGGCGAGCTTGGCGAGCTTGTCGACGGGATCTTCGGGTGGGGAGGAGGCCGCGAAGGGGGCCGTGCCGGGGGCGAACTGCTTGCGAATCTGGCGCTGGAGGGCCTCGATGTCGAGGGTGCCGCCGCCGGCCGCCCCTTCGACCAGGTCGGCGATGGAGCCGAGCTCGGGGCGCTCGTCGGAGGCGGCGCGGTCGCGGATCTGGTCGGCCGCCAGCGCCAGGCCGCCGGACAGCGTCCCGTCGAGGATCAGCTCATCATGGTCGTCGGGGTCGTAGAGGACCGCGATCGTGCCGCCGCGGCGGGGGATGCCGAGCTGCGGGAAGACGAGCCTGGTCTTGACCTCGAACGCCTCTCCCTCGGTGGGCTCCACCCGCAGGCGGACCTTCATCGGGACCTCGGTGTTCGCGGCGAGCTGGGGGTTGCCGGTCGTGATCGAGACGTGACCGCCGGAGATCTCGAGCACGGTGGCCGTGGCACGGACACCGTCGGCTTCGAGCCGTTCGCGGGTCTTCTTCGATTGGCGGCCGAACATCGTCTCCCCAGTACGCGGCCAGCCTACACCCGGCTCCTCCGGGCCGCGGCGCCGCTCGTCAGGGATCGCCGCTCAGGCGGCCGGCGAGAGCTGGGCGAAGCATTCGAGCACGTCGGGGGAGATGTCGGATCCGCACTCGATGACGATCGCCTTGCTCGGTTCCAACCTGTCGCGCCCGTCGATCACCATCGACCCCGCGCTGGTGATCGGCCCCAGGACGCCCCGCTGCCCTTCGCTCACGGTGATGATGCCCGGTTCGCCCGTGGTCGTGAACTCCCACTGGTCGGCGTTGTGGTTAGACCCCGGACTCGCTGTCGATGTGACGGAGGCCGAGTCACATCCGGGGACCGACCGGGGTCATATCGGGTAGAAGCCAACGCCTACCGGAGGTCACCGATGGAGCCTGATGTCTCCTTTCTTGCACCGGTCCAGAAGCCCAAGGGGCCGGTGATGAGGATCATGTACTGGTACTCGCGACGCCGATGGGGCAAGGTCCCGCGGCCGTTCAGCGTCTTTGCGGCGCGCATGCCGACTGCCTTTGGCAGCTTCTTCGGCAAGGTGTCGAAACTCGACAAGAGGCTCTCGCTCCCCCGGAGACGGCGATGCTGGTTCGTGCGCGGGTGGCCGGCCTGAACATGTGCATGTGGTGCGTCGACGGGCAGCGGTGGTTCGTGAGCCACGAGACCCCGGAGCAGCTGCCACTGCTCGACGCCGTCGAGGGGTACCGGGAGAGCCCGCTGTTCGACGACCGGCAGCGCGCCGCGCTCGACTACGCCACCGAGCTGACCGAGTCCAAGCAAGTCAACCCGGCGACGTTCGCGCGGCTCTCCCGGGATTACTCGGAGCGCGAAATCTGCGAGATCGCCTGGCTAATCTCCAGCGAGCACCTCTACAACCTCAACAACCTTGCCCTCGGCATCGGCTCGGACGGCCTCTGCGAGGTCCCGGTGTCCTGAAGGCCCGCCGCGGTTCCGTCGCGGCCGATCTCGATGATCTGCGGGTGACGCGCGCCGAGACAGCGAGGAAACGCGAAGAGCACGAAGTCGAGTTCTCGCGCATCGTTGCCTTCAGCGACGGAGTCTTCGCGATCGCGATCACGTTGCTGGTGCTCGGCATCTCGATCCCCAAGGGCATCCCGGCCGACAAGCTCGCCCACGAACTCTGGGAAGAGCACGAAGCGCTGCTCGCCTACGCGATCAGCTTCGCCGTGATCGGCCGCTTCTGGGTCGTCCACCACGGCTTCTTCAGCCAGGTGACGGCGTTCGACGGGCGCCTGATCGCGCTCAACATGCTCTACCTCGGCTGGATCGTGCTGGTCCCGTTCTCGAGCCAGGTCCTCGGCGAGTACGGCGGCGAGATGCCGGCGGTGGTCGTCTACTCGGTGAACCTGATGGGGATCGTCCTGATCGGCCAGTGGATGAGCTGGGACGCCCGCCGCGCGGGCCTCACCACGATCGACGCCGAAACGGCGCGCGAAGGGCTCGCGCGCTCGGCCTTCATCATCGGCGTCTTCCTGCTGGCGATCGTCGTCGCGCTCTTCGACCCGGGCCTCGCCCCCTTCGTCTGGCTGCTCCTCTTCGTCGAGGGGCGCAGCCACGTGGTGCAGCGGCTCAGCCGCCGGGTATAGGTCGACACCCGCGCCGCTCACCCACTGGGGCCGGCTTCCAGCGACGGTCCCTTGGCGATGAAGGAGACGACTTCGCCGGGTTGGGCGCAGCTGACGGCGGCGCCGCGGTCGGTCTTCACGGCTTCGCATTTAAAGCTGCCGAGGGAGCAGGAGCCGCGGGAGGCGTTTTCGCCGGGGGCGCAGGCGCCGTTGTTCGCCCAGCGTTCCGCGAGTTCGCGGGCCGAGGTGCAGTCGACGGCGGTCGCGCGCAGTTGGCCGATCTGGGCGCCGCCGCCCTGGCAGGCGAGGACCTTGGAGCCGGCCGGGCCGTTCGGCGCGGTCGCCTTCTTCGCCGTCCCGCCGGGCGTTTCGCCGCCGGCTTCGACGCCTCCTTCGCTCGGGGCGGTCGATTCAGCGGGCGGGGCCGATTCCGCCGGGGCGGTCGTTTCCGCCGGCGACGTGGATTCCGCCGGCGCGGCTGATTCCGCGGGCCCACTCGATTCTCCCGCGCCTGATTCCCGGGCGCCGCTCGACCCCGCGGGCGTGGTCGAGCTCGAGCTCGAGGTCCCCGAGCTCCCGCACCCGGCGGCGAGCAACGCGGTGCAGAGGATGGCGGCGGCGAGGGCGTAGAGCCTCATCACCGCCGAACCTACCCGCCTGCCACCTCCTTCACCGCGGGCACGCCCAGGTGGGGAAGATTCCCGCAGATCGGGCAGTCGGGCTCCGGGACGACCGCCTTGCGCTCGACCTCCATCGTCCGCAGGTCGTAGATGTGTTCGACGCCCTGCGTGGAGGGGGTCGCGAGGCCGGTCAGCAGATGCATTATCTCCATCCCGATCTGGCCGCCGATCAGCCCGCAGGCGGGGCCGATCGTCGCCGCCGGGCTCGGTTTCGCCCGCTGTGCGTCGATCGCCGCGTCGAGCAGTGGGTACTCGCGCCGCCAGGCGATCAACTGGCACGAGTAGCAGCCGGTCACGCCCGGGACGTACAGCGGGCCGACCCGCGCCACCGGCGGGAAGTGGCTCATCGTGATGTAGGGGATGCCGGTCTCGAAGCAGGCTTCGTTGCACCAGACCTCGACTTCGAAGGCGGGCCAGTCGATCGCGTCGATGACGATGTCGGCCCCGTCGATGAAGTCGGCGATCTCCACCGCGCTCCCCAGCCGCCGCGACGTCGTCGTGATCCGCGCCTCCGGGTTGAAGGCGCGCAGCCGCGCCGCCGCGCACTCGACCTTCAGCAGCCCGAGGTCCGCCACCGTGTAGAGGATCTGGCGGTTGAGGTTGGAGATCTCGACCCGGTCACCGTCGACCAGCCACATCTCGCCCACCCCGGTGGTGGCGAGCGCCATCGCCGCCCAGCCGCCGAGGCCGCCGACCCCGAGCACCGCGACCTTCGCCTCGCGCAGGCGCCGCTGGCACTCCGAGGGCACCAGGCCCGGGCTGGTGATGTCGGAGAAGTAGCGCAACTGGCGGTCGAAGCGGGCGTACTCGGCCGGGTCGACGAGGTCGTCGTCGGCGGCATCCTCGATCACCTCGAGCGCCAGCATCTGGACGATCGTGTCGTCGACCAGCTCGTCGCCGAACTCCGCCTGCAGCGCCTCCAGCGTGTGCTCGCCGTCGAGCGCCGCCAGCAGCCGTTCGTCGAGCTCGCGCGGCTGTTCGATCTTCACGTCGGTGGTCGAGCTGGGGCGGCGCAGGTAGACGTCGCCTTCCGGGGAGCGAAAAGACTCCGTGGTCCGCTTGATCCGGGGTCGCCGCAGCGCCATCCCTACCTCCCTGGTCTCGCCCACGCGCCTACCGCCCAGGCAGTTTGCATGAGAGTCCCGTATAGGTGGAGATCGTTACTGCGGTGCGGCGAGCTCCCGCGCGCGGGCGAAGACCGCGTCGATCATCGGCACCGTGAGCTTTCCGGTGAAGGTGTTCTGCTGGCTCGGGTGGAAGCAGCCGAGGAGCGTGTAGCGCTCGCCCAGCGGAGCCTCGGCGCCGTGGCCGAAGCGCGGCTTCGGGCGCGGGGTGGGGACGCCGATCGCGGCCGCCGCGCGCAGGAACCCGTCCCAGCCGAACTTGCCGAGCGCGACGACGACGCGGGCGCGGTCGAGGAGCTCCAGCTCGCGCTCCAGATAGGGAAGGCAGTTGTCGCGCTCCTCGGGGGTCGGCTTGTTGGCGGGCGGGGCGCAGCGGACGGTCGCGGTGACGTAGGCGTCGATCAGCCGCAGGCCGTCGTCGGCGCGCTCCGCGGTCGCCTGGTTGGCGAGCCCGGCGCGGTGGAGGGCGGCGTAGAGCCACTCGCCGGAGCGGTCGCCGGTGAACATCCGGCCGGTGCGGTTGGCGCCGTGGGCGGCGGGGGCGAGGCCGACGATCAGGATCCGCGCCGCCGGATCGCCGAAGCCGCTGACCGGGCGCGCCCAGTACTTCTGGCCGCGGTAGCGACGCGGCGGGTCGGCGGCCTGAGCCTCGCGCCAGGCGACCAGGCGCGGGCAGCGGCGGCAGTCGTGGACCTCGCCGGCGAGCCGCGCCAGCTCCTTCGCACGTCCCGGACTCATATGGTTGACCACCGATCCATGGCACGGAACCGAATCATGTGGGGCGGCGCCACGCTCGCCGCCGTTCTCCTCGCCGCGATCCTCGCCGGTTGCGGCGCGGGCGGTTCGTCGAGCGCGACGACCACCGCGACGGCCGCGACCGAGGCCGCGGCGCCCGAACCCTCGCCCGACGTCGCCCTCCTCGACAAGGTCCTCTCGCGCCAGGAAGCCGCGGTCGAAGCCTTCGGCCAGGTCGGCCCGGCGCTGCCCCCGCGCCTCGCCCGCATGGCGGCGTACTTCCGCGCCCAGGAACAGGAACACATCGACGCCGTGCTGAAGGCCGTGCGCGGGCTCGGGGCCACCCCCGAACCCTCCCCGGAACCGGTCGACACGAGCGCGCTCAAAGACACCCGCGAACGCCTCCTCTTCCTCTACGAACTCGAAGGCGCGACGATCGACGAGGAGCTGAGCGCGATCGCCAAGCTGGAAGCGAGCTGGCCGCGCTCGCTGCTCGCCTCGACCGTCGCCAACCACGGCCAGCACCTGGTCCTGCTGCGGCGGGCGCTCGGCGCCGGGCCGCTCGCCTCGGTCCCGGTCCCGTTCGAGGACGGCACCGCGCCGCCGCCGGAATGACCCGGCGCCGAGGCTCCGGCTCTCACCCGAGCCTCACAAGGTCCCAATAATGCCGAGGCGGGCGGGCACGGCTTGACGGATACTGCGCGACGATGACCGGCCCCCTCTACGCGATCGGCCGGTGGTGTTCGCGCCATCACTGGCCGGTGATCGGTGTCTGGATCGTGCTCGCGATCGCGCTGGTGGCAATCGGCCAGGCCTCCGGCTCGAAGACGAGCGAAAACCTGACCCTGCCGGGGACCGGCTCGACGCAGGCGACCGAACTGCTGGAAGAAAACCTGCCCGAGCAGGCCTACGGGTCGAACCCGCTGGTCCTGGAAGCGCCCGCGGGGAAGAAGCTGAGCGAACCGGTCTTCGCCAAGGCGACCGCGGAAACGGCGGAACGCCTGGAAGCGCTCCCCGAGGTCAACGCGGCCAAGAGCCCGCTCGAACCGGGGTCTCAGACCCTCAGCAAGAACCAGCAGATCGGCTACATCCCGGTCGTCCTCGGGATCGGGCCCGGGGAAATCGACGAAGTGCAGGCGCAGGAAATCCTCGCCACGGCGAAGCCGTTCGAAGCGGCGGGCGGCAACGCCTCGATCGGCGGCTACGTCGGCCAGCAGCTCTCCAAACCGTCGACCGAGTCCTCGGAGCTGATCGGCCTGATCGCCGCGGTGATCATCCTCCTGTTCGCCTTCGGCACGGCGACGGCGATGATGCTGCCGATCGTCGGCGCGCTGATCGGGCTCGCCTGCACGCTCTCGATCATCCGCCTGCTCGAGCACGTCTTCCAGGTGCCGGGGGTGGCGGCGACGCTGGCGACGATGATCGGCCTCGGGGTCGGGATCGACTACGCGCTCTTCATCGTCACCCGCCACAAACTGCAGCTCGGCGAAGGGATGGAGATGCGGGAGTCGATCGCCCGCGCGACCGCGACCGCGGGCGGCGCCGTGGTCTTCGCCGGCTTCACCGTGGTGATCGCGCTCTGCTCGCTGCTGGTCGCCGGGATCCCGCTGGTGACGACGCTCGGCTTCACCGCCGCGATCGCGGTCGTGCTGGCGGTCTGCGTGGCGACGACGCTCCTGCCCGCGATGCTCGGCGCTCTCGGGCCGCGGATCAACAGCCTCCGCTTCCACCTCGGCAAGACGCACCCCGACGACAAGGAGCCGCACGGGTGGCGCCGCTGGGCCGAACGGGTCGCCGACATGCCGTGGCGCTCCGCGATCGCCGCGCTGGTCGTCCTCGTGATCCTGGCGTTGCCGATCTTCAAGCTGAACCTCGGCCAGAACGACATCAGCGCGCTGCCCGAAGAAACGACCTCGCGCCAGGCCTACGACGGGTTGAACGCGGGCTTCGGCCCGGGCGTCAACGGGCCGCTCCTGATCGCCTCCCAGTTCACCTCGCCGGAAGAAGCCCAGAAGGTGCTGCCGGCGCTGCAGAAAGCGATCGGCGGGGCCGGGGACGTGGCCGCGGTGACCGAACCGACCCTCTCCGAAGACAAGAAGGTGGCCGTCTTCACGGTGATCTCGAAATCGGAGCCGTGGGCGGACGAGACCGTGACGCTGGTGGAAGACCTGCGCGACGAAGTGATCCCGGGGGCGCTCGCGGGCACGAAGGCGCAGTCGTTCGTCGGCGGCCAGACGGCCGGGTACATCGACCTCGCCAACCAGATCGCGGAAAAGCTGCCGCTGATGATCGCGATCGTGGTCGGGCTGAGCTTCCTCGTCCTGCTGATGGCCTTCCGCTCGCTGCTGGTGCCGATCAAGGCGGCGGCGATGAACCTGCTCTCGGTGGCCGCCTCCTACGGCGTCGTCACCGCGGTCTTCCAGCTCGGCTGGGGGGCGTCGCTGATCGGGCTCCCGCACGCGATCCCGATCGTCAGCTTCGTGCCGCTGCTGATGTTCGCGATCCTCTTCGGCCTCTCGATGGACTACGAGGTGTTCCTGCTGACCCAGATGCGCGAACACTACGCGCAGACCGGGGACGAGAAGCGGGCGGTGATCGAAGGGCTCGCCAACACCGGCCGGGTGATCACCTCGGCGGCGTCGATCATGGTCTGTGTGTTCGCCAGCTTCGTGCTGAGCGGGGACCCGATCGTGAAGGAGTTCGGGGTCGGGCTGGCGGTGGCGATCGCGATCGACTCGACCTTGGTGCGCTGCCTGCTGGTCCCCGCGGTGATGGTGCTGCTGGGGAAGAAAGCCTGGTGGTTGCCGCGGTGGCTCGGGCGGGTCGTGCCGCGGGTCTCGATCGAGGGCGAGGAGTTCTTCGCCGCCCGCGACGCGGCGGCTGCAGCGGCGGCGCCGGCGCCCGCGGCGGGCGGCGCTGCGTCAGACTGACGGGCGGTGTTCCCGCTCAACCTGCCCAACGCGCTGACGATGCTGCGTATCCTCGCGGTGCCGGTGGTCGTCGTCGCGCTGCTGGGGGAGACGCCGAACGGCGACGTCGTCGCGGCGGCGGTCTTCGCGGCGGCCGCGCTGACCGACGGCCTCGACGGCTACATCGCCCGCTCGCGCGGCTCGATCACCACCTTCGGCAAGCTGATGGACCCGCTCGCCGACAAGCTGCTGATCATCGGCGCGCTGGTCTCGCTCGTCTCCCTCGGGCGCCTCGAAGCCTGGGTCGCGATGGTGATCATCGCCCGCGAGGTCGCGGTCACGATCCTCCGCACGATCGCCGCGGAGCGCGGCCTCGTGATCGCCGCCTCCTGGCTCGGCAAGGCGAAGACGGTCCTCCAGATCGCCGCCGTGATCGCCCTGATCGCCGCCGACCCGGCGCCCGCCTGGGTCGACGTCCTCGTCTACCTGGCCCTCGCCGTGACCGTGATCAGCGGCGCCGATTATTTCTTCGGCCTCCGCCGCCGGATCGAGGAGCAGCAGCGCGAACGCGCCGCGGCGGCGCAGCGCGAAGCCGGCGCCGACTTCCCGGTCGGCTAGGTGCTCGATCTCGCGGCTCCGGGGCCCGGGGAGGGATGGGGCGCTTGCCGGCTGGCGCCCGGGGACAAGGGACGCGGCCCTCTCGCCACG
Source organism: Actinomycetota bacterium (assembly GCA_018268675.1). Lineage (GTDB taxonomy): Bacteria > Actinomycetota > Thermoleophilia > Solirubrobacterales > 70-9 > VAYN01. The sequence goes on along the minus strand of JAFDWB010000005.1, from coordinate 144,896 downwards.
GCCCGGGCAGGCTGTGGCCGTGGCGAGAGGGCCGGGTATGAGAGGCGTGGAGTAAGGGTCGCGGGGGAGTGACGGGACCGGCACGGGTCCGTCACCGAAGTGGGACCTCCTGACGAAGAAGTCGGGGACGTCACGCTTCCTTGTGTCTTCCTCAGATGCCCGGGACGCGCTGCAACGATAGGTGTCGCCATGGCGACCTAAATCCTTGCAGCGCGTCCCCGGGCCCCGTGATCCCCGTCCCGTGGCCTCCTTTCCTCACGAGACGATCACGGAAGTCCGACTTCCCTCACGACCCTGTACCGCCTCTCCCACGCACCCCTCACGTCCCGGGCGCCTCATGGGGGTCACAGCCTGCCAGGACCCCCATGAGGCGCCCGGGCACCTCGGCCAGCCGCAAGGGCCGGAATCCCGGCCGTCCCTTTCCGGCCTCCCGGCTCGAACGTCTAGCTCGTCGGCGCCTCGAGCCAGCTGCGCAGCGAGACGTGGTGGGCGGAGTGCTCGCCGGTGGCCAGCTCGGTGCGGAGCTCGCCCAGGGTGCCGTGGCGCTCGGCGACGACGTTGTGGCGGTGGATCGTCTCGAGGTTCTCCTGGCGCGCCATCACGAAGGCGTCGTCGGGGAGGTCGGGGTAGCCCTCGACCACCTGGCGGATCATCTCCCGCACGCAGTCCTCGACGAAGCGGGGGGTCTCGTGGGCCTTGACGACGACCGCCATCTCGTCGGGGCGCTTCATCAGCTCGTAGATCTCCGAGCTCATCGAGGACTCGACGATCCGCAGCAGCTCCGGCGCGTCGATCCAGGCCGGGCCGCCCTCGGGGCAGCCGATGTGGAGGGTGCCGATGCCGCGCTGGTTGTGGGTGGCGATCGGGACGACGTCGACGATCCGCTCGATCTGCTCGTCGTCGAAGCCCTCCGCGGCGAGGCGCTCGCGCGAGAGCCCGGTGACCATCTCCTGCGCGCACGGGCAGGCGGTCATCCCCTGGGCCTGGACGCCGGTCAGCGTCCGCGTCCCCGTCTCCGAGGCGACCGCGGTGCCGAAGAGGACGTAGATCTCCTGCGTCTCGATGCCGCTCTCCGGGGTCGCCACCGTCTCCGGGTAGCGGGCCGTCAGCGAGACCTCGGCGCGGCGCCCGTCCTGGCGCTCCCGCACCTTCTCGGCGACGTGCGCGGCGAGCACCTCGGCCTTGAAGGCCTCGCCGAGGACGACCTCGTCGATCGCCGCGCCGACGATCTCCTCGAAGCGCGACATGTGCACCCCGGCCTGGCGCGGTTCGAGGTCGACGAAGCACTCCATCTCCGCGTAGAAGAGGTTCTCCTGGTCGCCGTCGCGCACCCGGATCACCTTCTCGACGCCGGTCACGCCGACCCGCGAGAGGCTCACCTGGGTTGCCGGGACGCCGGACTGGACGTCGGGGACCGTACGGATGGTGGTGCTCGTTTCGTTCGCCATGTACAAAGCCTAGGCGACCGTCGGTCCGGGCCGGCACAAGTGACCCGTCGAGGGCCAGAGGCGTTTCCCAGGTCTGCCTATACTTCGCAACTGCCGGAGCTTTGGGGCCGGCGCCGGGGAACCCGGGGGAGAGAGAGTTCAGGAGGCACCGATCATCGAACCGATGGAAACGGTGGAAGTTGTTGACCGCGAGGACGGACCGGCGGCGCCGGAGATCGAGGAGCTCGCCGGGCTGATCGCCCTGGGGCGCGAGCGCGGTTACCTCACCTACGAGCAGATCTCGGCGACGCTCGAGGAGGTCGAGATCACCAAGGAGCAGGTGTCGCAGCTCCACGCGAACCTGGTCGAGCACGGCGTCGACGTGATCGCCGAGGACGGCGTCAGCGCCTACAAGGAGCAGCGCGGCGGCGACCCCGCGGGCGGCGCGTCGAAGAAAGAGGAACTCGACCTGACGGTCGAACCGAGCCTCGACTCGCTGCGCCTGTACCTGCGGTCGATCGGCCGCGTCGACCTGCTCACCGCGGCGCAGGAGGTCGAGCTGGCGAAACGGATCGAGCGCGGCGACATGCTGGCGAAGCGGCAGATGGTGGAGGCCAATCTGCGCCTCGTCGTCTCGATCGCGAAAGGCTATCTGGGGCGCGGGCTCAGCTTCCTCGACCTGATCCAGGAGGGCAGCCTGGGGCTGATCCGGGCGGTGGAGAAGTTCGACTACCGGCGCGGCTACAAGTTCTCGACCTACGCGACCTGGTGGATCCGCCAGGCGGTGACGCGGGCGATCGCCGACAAGGCGCGGACGATCCGCATCCCCGTCCACATGGTGGAGAAGCTGAACCGGGTGGCGCACGTGGAACGGCAGCTGGTGCAGCGGCTGGGGCGTGAGCCCGACCCGACCGAGATCGCCGAGGAGCTCCGCTGGCCGGTGGCCGACGTGCGCGACATCCTGCGGGTGGCCCAACTGCCGGTCTCGCTGGAGAAACCGGTGGGCGACGAGGATGAATCGGAGCTCGGCGATTTCGTCGCCGACGAAGCGGTGCTCGAGCCGTTCGAGGAAGCGAGCGAGCACCTGCAGAAGGAGGGCGTGCGGCGGGCGCTCGACGTGCTGCCGGAGCGCGAGCGCCAGGTGATCGAACTGCGCTACGGGCTCGGTGGCGCGGAGCCGCTGACGCTGGAGGAAGTGGGGCGGACCTTCGGGGTGACGCGCGAGCGGATCCGCCAGATCGAGAACAACACGCTGAAAAAGCTGAAGCGGTTGCCGGAGGCGCAGATGCTCCGGGACGCGAGCTAGCGCACGCCGGCCGCGGGCCGTTCGCCGACCGGCTCCAGCACCCAGACCGACGGCGTGCGCTCGAGCCACCCGAGGTAGTCGTCGAAGCCCGCGTACTGTGTCGCCGCCGCGCACCAGAGCTCTTCCCGCTCGGTGCCGGTGGCGACGCGTGCGGCGACCGCGGTCTTGCGCCGGCCGACCTCGACCTCGGCCTCCGGGCTCGCCTTCAGGTTGTGGGACCAGCCGGGCAGCTTCTCGTTGCCGCCGTTGGTGTCGATCAGGACCATCGCCTCGCCGTGGGGGAGATAGAGGACCGGGGCCGTGCGCCGCTTCCCGCTCTTGCGGCCGGTGGTGGTCAAGAGGAGGACCGGCCCGTCGCCGATCTTGTTGGCGAGGCGCCCGCCGCTCAGCCGGTAGATCGGCACGTTCAGCTTCCCCGTCCAGCGCAGGCCGCGCGCGCCGATCGTCTTCGAGGCCTTCGCGATGAAGTGGTCCCCCGGCATCCCGCGGCGAGTATCCCACCGCCTCGGTGTGGAGCGAAACTCTCGCCATCCGAGAGTAAGGCTCCACGGCGCGGGTAGGGTGGGGACCATGCCCGAGCCGCACGCCTTCCGCCGCGCCGCCGAAGCCAAGGACCTCGACCTCCTCCGCGAGGCGCTCGCCGAGGACGTCGTCCTCCACAGCCCCATCCTCTTCAAGGGCTTCGAGGGTCGCGACGCCGCGATCCTGGTCCTCGGCCACGTCGCCGAGGTCTTCGAAGGCCTCCACTATGTCGACGAGCTTCAGGGTGAGGACTCGGTCGCCCTCCGCTTCGAGGCGAAGGTCGGCGACTACGAGCTCGAGGGCATCGACTACCTCGACCTCGACCCCCAGGGCCGCGTCCGCGAGCTGACCGTCTTCCTCCGCCCCCTCAAGGCCGTCCACGCCTTCAACGAGCTGATGTCGGCCCGCCTCGGCGCCGCACCGCCCGCCTGAGCCCGCCCGTCTAGAATCTCCCGTCCCTTGCCCGGGGGAGTGCCCGAGTGGTTAAAGGGGACTGGCTGTAAACCAGTTGGCTCTGCCTACAGAGGTTCGAATCCTCTCTCCCCCATCGTCGGTGAATCGGGCCCGAACGCCGAAGGCAGCGTATTTCGGACCGCCGACCAGCAGCGTGCTTTCGCCTCGATTGATTCCGCCGGGATAAACCACCGGCGACCATCGGCGACGAGGACGAAGAGGTAGTCGAAGCGGCCCGTGTCGATCGCCTTGACGTGACCAGACCAGCTGCGATTGCCGCCCTTGGTAGCCAACGGCGTTGGGAGGTCACGGGCACGGGGGTCCCGCCGGGCGTGCATCCAGGCCTAGGTCTCCGCGAGGACCGACCAGGCGCCGTCCCCGAGGCGCGTCGCCATCAAAGGGGGGCGTTCAGGCGATCGACGGCGGCCCCAGACAGATATCCGACCGTTGCCATAAAGATACCTGCACAGTCAGTAGATTTCGCGCCCGTATCTCTACCGGACACAGAAAGGCAACATGCAAAGACTCATGAAATCGATCTCGTTCTCCAACGTGATCGCCCTGTTGGCCCTGTTCATCGCGCTAGGCGGGTCGGTGTACGCGGCCTCCGACAAGATCGACGGCAGCCAGATCAAAGCCAAGTCGCTGCCGGGTAACAGACTCGAACCGGGCTCGGTGACCGCGAGCCAGATCAAGAAGGGCTCGATCGGCGAAGCTCAGCTGAAGGCCGGCGCGATCACCGCGAAGCAGATCCGGTCGGGGACGATCACCGGAGCGCAGATCCAGACGGGGTCGATCTCGGGGTCGCAGATCCAGAACGGCTCGCTCGGCGCCTCCCAGATCAACCAGGCGACGCTGACCGGGATCAGCGCGGCGAACATCCACACCGTCCAGTACGTGACCGCGACGGTCGCGATCAACCCGGCGGCGCCTTTGGGGGGAAGCGGCACGGCGACGTGCCCGAGCGGCATGAAGGTGATCGGCGGCGGCGCCGTCCTCGCCAACGCGAAAGAAGGCTATGTCAACGAATCGGGCCCGAACGCCGAACGCAGCGGCTGGTTCGCCGACGCCTTCAGCTATGAAAACCCGCTGACCATGACCATCACGGCGATCTGCACCCCGGTCGCCGCCCCCGCCGGCTGAGGCCGGGTCCGGGCCCCGCGCCTCCCCGGTGGGAGGGGCGGGGCCTCGGGCGCGGGGATGCGAGAGGATGCCGGGGTGGACGACGGAGGGAATCTCGCGGGCCGGGTCATCGCGGTCGCCGGGATCGGCGGTGGGCTGGGGCCGACGGTCGCGGCGCGGCTGGCCGCGGGCGGGGCGATCGTCGCCGGAGCGAACCGCGGCCAGGCCGAGGTCGACGCGGTCGCGGCTGAGCTGGGGCTCGATGCCGAGCGCTGGGACGGGCGCGCGGTCGACCTCACCGACGAGGATGCGGTGGGCGCGTGGCGCGACGCGGTTGTCGATCGCTTCGGGCGTGTCGACGGGCTCATCCACCTGGTCGGGGGGTGGCGCGGCGGGCAGCCGCTGCACGAGGAGCCGCTCGCCGACTGGGACCTTCTGCAGGCTCTTCTGATCCGCACGGTGCAGCTGACGACGCGCGCCTTCCACGACCAGCTGGCGGCGAGCGAGCACGGGCGCTTCGTCGTCGTCTCCGCCAAGCAGGCGCAGCGGCCGAGCAACGGAAATGCCCCATATGCAGCGGCAAAGGCGGCCGCCGAGGCGTGGACGCTCGCCTACGCGGACGGCTTCAAGGAGGTCGCGGCGACCGCCAACATCGTCGTCGTCGACGCCATCCTCACGCCGCAGATGCGGGCCGAGAACCCCGGCAAGGAGTTTCCGACCTTCACCCCGGCCGAGCACGTCGCCGACGCGATCGCCTGGCTCTGCTCGGATGCCGCGGCGGAGATGAACGGCGCCCGCCTGGCGCTTACGATGCCCTGATGGCGACCGAGGTGAAGGGAGCGAAGGCGCCCGACGGGAAGATGACGATCGGGGAGCTGGCGCGGCGCACCGGGATGACGATCCGCAACATCCGCGCCCACCAGACCCGCGGGTTGCTGCCGCCGCCGGAAGTCCAGGGCCGCACCGGTTACTACAACGAGGAGCACGTCGCGCGGATCGAACTGACCCGCGAGATGCAGGCCGAGGGGCTGAACCTGGAGGCGATCCGGCGGGTGCTCGAGAGCACCGGTGGTTCCTCCAAGGAGATGGTCGACTTCGCCCGCGCCGTGCGCGCGCCGTTCGAGGACGAGACACCGGAAATCTTCACCCCGGGCGAGTTCGCGGCAGGCTGGAACGTCGAGGCGGTCGACCCGAAGCTGCTGAAGCGGGCGGAGAAGCTCGGCGTCCTGCGGGTGCTGGCGGACGGCAACATCGAGGTGATCAGCCCGCGCCTGCACCGCGCGGCGACGCGGTTGATCGAGTTCGGGGTGAGCCCGACCGCGGCGGTCGCGCTCGCCGCCAAGCTGCACGAGCATGCCGACGCGGTCGCCCGCGCTTACGTCGACCTCTTCACCGAACAGATCTGGGAGCCCTTCGACAAGGCCGGCCGCCCGGACGAGGACTGGCAGAAGGTGCTGGAGGCGCTCGAGGCGATGCGCTCGCTCGCCTCCGACGCCCTCCTGGCGATGTTCCAGATCACGATGGGGGAGGAGACCGAGAAGGCCGCCGAGCAGACCCTCCGCAACGCCGGCAAACCGGCCCGCCGCTCCCGCTCCCGCAAGCGCCGGTAAGGGTTCGATCCTCCGGGGCCTTCTACGGCCGTTGGCCGGCCTTGCGGGTCTTCGGCGGGTTCTTGCCGAGGATCGTGAAGGACTTCGTCAGGGGTTTCGATGTGTTGTTCGATTCGTCGGTGGCGCGGAGGACGGCGACGTAGCGGCCCGGCTTTGCCTTGAAGTGCTTCCAGCGCGCCGCCAGGCGGATGTGGTTGATGCCGAGGTAGGTGTTCCATTCGCGGTAGCCGTTGTAGACGCGGTGGCCCTTCGAGTCGAGGCGGTAGTACTCGGCGTCGAGCTTGCCGCTCTCGCTGATCGAGGCGCGCATGGCGGTGCCCTTGGTGCCCCGCAGCGTGGTCTTCTCCAGCTTCACTTCGCCCATCGTCGGCGGGGTCACGTCGATGTTCAGCGGCGGCGGCGGGCCGGGGTTGGAGAAGGGGTTGCCGGGCGTTTCGGAGACGATCACCTCGCCGCGGACCCAGGCGTGCAGCTTGCACTGGAAGAGGTAGACGCCGGGCTGGGTGAATTCGAGCGTGTATTCGTCCCCGGCGCGGTGGTGGGGGACGTCGGTGCCGGGGTCGGAGTCCCACTGCAGGTCGTTCGGCGAGATCCCGGTCACCGAGTGCTCGAGGTCGGGCCCGAGCCAGTCCCAGGTGACCTTCTCACCGAGGTTGATGTGGACTTCTTTGATCGACCACTGGTAGTCGAAGATCGAGACCCGGGTGTTGTTCGCCGCCGCTGCGGCCGGGAGGGCGAGCGCCGCGGCGCAGACAGCAGCCCCCAGGGCGGGCCAGGCCCCCCTCAGTCGACGATGTACCACCCGTTCATCCCCATGTGGAAATGAGTGAAGACGTGGCAGTGGTAGAACCAGCGCCCCGGGTTGTCCTCGACGAATTCGAGCCGGAAGGAGTCGGCGGGGCCGAACGTCTTGGTGTCGATGATCGTCCCGTCCGGGTCGGTCCAGCGGTGCCCGTGCAGGTGGAAGGTGTGGAAGAAGTTGTCGAGCCCGTAGACGTGGAAGCCGACCCGCTGGCCGACACTTGCGCGCAGATCGGGCGTGTTGCCGGCGTAGGCGCGCCCGTTGATGCAGGCGAAGTTTTCCTTCAGGCCGGTGATCGGCGGTTCCCAGGAATGGAAGCCGAGGAAGAACTCGGCTTCCGGCGCCTGCTCGCCGGGAGCGCGGACCACCAGCGGCCCGAACAGCCCTTTGAAGACCGGCAGCGGATCCATCGGCCCGTGGTCGTGGTAGAGCCAGGTGCCTTCGGTGCCCGGCCTCGCTTCCCACACGTAGGTGAAGGTGCGGTTGTGCTGGACGAACCCGCCCGGGTCGGTGAACTTGCCTTTGTACCCGCCGTCCATTTCGTTCGAGTAGAAGATCCCGTGCGGGTGCATCGTCACCGGCGACTTCAGCTTGTTGCGGAAGTGGACGATCAGCGTTTCGCCGACACCAACTTCGAGCAGCGGCCCCGGCACCTTCGCCGGCCCCAGCGGCTGTTTGAAGTGCGGGGTCCAGGCGCGGTAGGCCCAGGCGGTGAACTTCGTCTTGCCCTTGATCGGCATGTTCATCATCTGGTCGCGACCGGTGGGGACGATGTTCCACTCGACCGGCTCGGCCGTGATCCAGTATTCGCGCGCCGGGCCATTGATGGTGAAGGCGGCGAGCTCGGTGCGGCTCGCGTTCGCCGCCGGGTCGGGCGACCCGGCCCGCGCCGCTTCCGCCGCGGCCACCTTGGGCGGCACGGCGAGCCCCTTGGCGTGGGCGTCGATGTCGATCTGCCCATCGCTCGCGCTGATCTTCTGCCCGGCCAGCGTGCAGAAGAACATCCCGCCGCCCATGGCGAGGAGACTGCGCCGGTCGAACCCCTCGTCTCCCCAGTTCATCGTCCGTACCCGGCCGCGGGGACTACTTCTTGACCACGATGGTCATGTGCATCAGGGTCGGGTGGATCGTGCAGATGAAGTGGTAGGTCCCCGGCGTCGTGAACGTCTTTTCGAATTCGGCACTGGTGACCGCGGTCGTCTTGGTCGAGTAGGAGGCCTTCCCCTTCAGCCCCTTCGGCCCGCTCTTCAGGTGCACGTCGTGGGGGTAGGTGTTCGATTCCGCCCACACCCAGTTGACCGACTGGCCCTTCTTCAGGGTCAGCTTTTCCGGCCCGAAGTAGAAATCGGCGACGGTCACTTCCTTGGGCTTCGATTTCGTCTTCTGCGCCGGCGCGTTCGCCGCGGTGGCGACCGCCCCCGAGAGGGCGAGCGCCGCCACCGCGACCGCGAGCAGCTTCAGCGCCCGCGTCAACAGGTCACTTCCCCGGGCATCGGGGTCACTTCCACCGGCTTGTAGCCCTGGAATGCCGGGTGGGTGGCGACCCGTTTGACCCAGCTGCACTGCTGGTTCTGCGGCGGGTTGGTGCCGGCGTAGCCGAGGATCGTCGACGGGTTGCCGGTTTCCGAGAGGCTCGCGATCTGCAGCCCCGGCACCAGGTTGACGCTCTTCGCCGCGGCGTAGTTCATTTCCGGCTGCGGGCAGGCCGGGTAGAGCTGGCTCAGCGGCACTTTGCCGTTGCCGGGCGCGAACGTCGCGTTGACGCTGTTGGCGCCCCAGCAGTTGCCGCCGCCGGTGCCGTCGTTCCACATGTCGAATTCGCCGTTCGGGTCGGCGCCTTCGCGCCCCATCACGTTTTCGACGATTTCGTTGTTGACGTTTTTCGCTTCGTTCTTGTTGCTGACGAGTTCTTCACCGGGCCCGGAGAAGGAGGCGATCCCCCACTTGTAGTTGCCGAACACCCGGTTGCCGCGGACCACGTTGTGGTCGCCGCCGAAGATGATGATCCCCACGCCCGTCGGGTAGTTGACGGTCTGGCCGCCGATCTGGCCGAGCCCCTCGGAGACGGTCTTGAACGCCGACCCGGCGAGGAAGTAGTTGTAGTTGTTCCAGAACACGTCGTTGCGTTCGATCACGTTCCAGCCGTTCGGCATGTACCCCTCGCTTTCCAGCGTGTTGGGGACGATGCCGGCGCCGTTGTTGTAGAAGGCGCTTTCGACGATCCGCACGTACTTCGAGTTCGTGCCCGAGTAGCCGAGGACGTTTTCGTAGCTCTTGTCGTTCTTCAGCAGCGTCCACACCGGCTTCTTCTGGCAGGGCTTCCCGCTCGTCACCGTCCAGTTTCGCTTGTCGCATGGCGTTTCGCCGACGTAGAAGCCGGAGTCGCCCTGGTGGTACCCGGTCGAGTTGATCATCTTGCCGCCGAGGCAGTTCTTCGCGAACAGCCCGTAGGAGCGGTTCCCGGAGGCGAGCAGGTTGTTCATCGTGTAGCCGTCGCAGTGCTGGCCTTCTTCGTTGGCGGCGTGGATGAAGAAGCCGTTCGACTGGTAGTTGCGCGCCCACATGTTCTTCAGCACGAGGCCGTCGACGCTGATCGCCTCGATCCCGTTCTGGGCGGCGCCGAGTTCGCCTTTCGCGTTCTTGCCTTCGAGGACGACGCGCTTCGGGTCCTTCTTTGTCCCTTCGATCGTCAGACCGTCGTAGCGCTTCTTCGGTTCGGTGCCGTCGAGGACCACGCCTTCGACGTACTTGCCCGGCCGGATCGCGACCACGACCTTCGCCTTCTTGTTCTTGAAGCCGTACGCGCCGGCGGCTTCGACCGCCTTCTGGATGGTCCGGTAGTGGCAGCCGTGGCGACAGGCTTCGAAGACCATCGGCTTCGACTTCTTGGCGGGCCTGGCGGCGAGCGCCGAGGCCGGTTGCGCGGCAAGGCCGACAAGGGCCGCCAGCACGGGGACGAGCGCGAAAACGGGCAAGCGGTGCTTCATATCTCTCCTTGCAGCGTCGGTGATGCGTCCCTGCCCCTCCAAGGCGGGGATCGGCGCCGACCCTCCCTGGAGCGGCCGACGGCGTGGGCGGACTCTATCGAAGGCCGAATCGAGTTCGGCTGTTCAGCCAGGCACGATCGTCTGCATCGCTTCTTCCAATTCGTCCACCCCGTAGGCGCCGGAGAGGCGGGCCTTGATCACGCCTTCCTTGCCGATCAGGTAGGTCCACGGCTCGGTCGGCAGGTGGAACGCCTTCAGCTGTGGGCGCAGGCCCTTGCTGATTTCGTTGTTCACGTAGACCTCTTGGTGGATGAAGTCGGCTTTCGGTTCGTATTTGTCGGCGACCTGCTGGGCGACGTCGACGACCGGGCCGCAGACGCGGCTCTGGCAGAGCGCCGGGGTGGCGAAGACGAGGACGATCGGCTTCTTGCCGAGGACTTCGGCGAAGTCGACCTTGTGCATCTGGTCGGGCGGGATGCGGGTGTCGATCTTTTCCAGGTCGCCGCCGACGTCGGCCGCGGTCAGCGTGGTGATCCGCGGCGGGCGTTCGCCGACCTTCGGCACCTTCGGGAACTGGCCGATGACCGGGCTCGGGATGCGGCTCGCTTCGAGCTTGCCGCCGGGGCCCTTGAGCATCGCGACCGCAAGCCACGCGCCTTCCTTGTCGAAGTTGACCTTCGGCACGACGTAGATGGACTTCGCCTCGCCCGGGCCGGCGCCGTTCTGGGAGCGGTAGGCGGGCTTGGTCTGCAGCGTTTCGAGCTTCGCCGGGAGCGGGCCGATCACCTTCGACTTGCCGTCCTTGGCGAAGTAGAGCGCCACTTCGACGTCTTCGACCTGTTCCTGTCCCGGCGTGAAGACGCCGAAGGGATAGCGTTCAACGCCCTTGTCGAAGACCTCGGAGGCGGGCGCCACGACCAGATGCGACGGGACGGCGCCGGATTCGTGCAGGATCTGGGACATCGTCTTGCCCTGCGCCTGCGGGAATTCCTTCGGCTGCGGGGCGGGGCGCGTTTCGCCGCCGCTGCCGCCGCCGCAGCCGGCGAGGAGCGCCGCGACGAGGGCGGCGAGCGCGAGCATGGTGACGAGACGACGACGCATCGCCGGAAAAATTACAAGCCCGCGTAAATCGGCCGTAAGGACCTAAGCTCCGTCGGTGGCCAACATCGAGGAGCCGGACTTCGAAGAGCGGGGCGGGCCGCCCGGTTTCCGTGCCTTCCGCGCCCGGGTCGGCTACGAGCTCGGCAGCGAGCGGATCGGCGCCAGCGTCTGGAAGCTGCCGCCCGGCGAGACGGCCTACCCGTACCACTTCCATTACTCCGACGAGGAGCTCGTGTTCGTCCTTCGCGGGCGGCCGACGCTGCGCACGCCCGCCGGGACGCGGCAGCTCGAGCCCGGGGAGGCGGTCCACTTCCCGCTCGGCGAGGCCGGCGCCCACCAGATCTCCAACCCGACCGACGAGGAGGTCCGCTTCCTCGCCGTCGCCACCCACGGCGCGCCAGACATCGTCGTCTACCCGGACTCGAACAAGCTCGGCGCCGCGGAGCGCCTCTCCGCCGGCGGCGGCCTGCACGCCTTCTTCGACCTCGACTCCCAGGTCGACTACTGGCAGGGCGAGATGCCGCCGGGATAGCGGGCCGCGAGCGGCCGACCTCGAGGCACTCATGAGCCCGGAATGGGACTTGAACTCGTGACTGACCTGGAGGCTGGCAAGTCGATCCGCGGCCTCACCGAGGGACGCGGCCGGGCCACCGACACCGTCGAGTTCAACCCGATGGAGCTCTACCACTTCGCCCGCTCGCTGACGAGCTCGGTGTTCGGCTCGTCGGACCCCGACCGGGACATCCCGATGCTCACCGCCCTGGCCCGCTCCGGGGAGATCGACCTGGCCCCGCTGATCAGCCACCGGACCGACCTCCGCGGCGTCGGCGACGCCTTCGCCCGCATGCGCGCCGGCGAAGGGCTGCGGACCGTGATCGAGATGGGATGAGAATTGACGCCGGCGCGGCTGATCACGATCATCCGCGGCAATGGACGCCGACCAGCTCCGCGACCTCTGCCTTTCCTTCGCCGGCGTCGAGGAGACCTTCCCCTTCAACCCCGAGACCTCGGTCTTCAAGGTCGGCGGCAAGATGTTCGCGCTCTCGCAGCTGGGGTCTGACTCGCTGCGCGTCAGCCTCAAGTGCGAGCCGCGCCTTGCTGAAGATCTACGGGCGGCGCACGCCGCGGTGATCCCCGGCTACCACCTCGACAAGCGGCATTGGAACACGGTCGTGCTCGACGGCTCGCTGCCGGACCGACAGGTCCGCGACATGGTCGAGGACTCCTATGACCTGATCGTCGACAAGCTGCCGCGCTCTCAGCGGCGCGCCCTGGGCTGAGCGATGACGTCGAGCTCGAGGCTGACGCTCAGCGCCGATCCTGATCACCTGCGCCTTGCCGGGCTGCTGCGGCGCGCACACACGATCGCCCTGGATACCGGCGTCGCGCCGCCGGTGGTGCGAGAGGTGGTGTCGGACTCCTGGCAGCGCTCGGTCGCGGCCGGCGTCGACCCCGAGCGCCCCGCGCCGAGGATCCTCGATGCCCGGAGCACCGCCCAGCGGCTTGCGGTCCATCCGGTCGGCCCGCTGCTCTCGCGGATCAGCGCGCTGCTGCGCGAGGCCCTGGTCGAGTCGGGGTACTTCGTCGCCTTCAGCGACGCCGACGGGGTGCTGCTGTGGACCGAGGGTTCGCCGCGGGCGCTCCGCACCGCCGTCGGGCCGCGCTTCCTGCCGGGCTTCCTCTGCAGCGAGGACGGCGTCGGGACCAATGCGATCGGGACCGCGCTGGCGCTCGACCAGCCCGTGCAGATCTTCTCGGCCGAGCACTTCAGCCGGCTGCTGCACGGATGGACGTGTGCCGCCGCGCCGATCCACGATCCGGAGACCGGGGAGATGCTCGGGGCGATCGACCTCTCCGGTGATTTCCGCACGGCCCACCTGCACGGCCTGCCCCTCGTCACCGCGGTCGCCTCGGCAGCCGAGGCGTGGCTGGCCGCCGGGCGCCGCGGTGCCGAGGAGCGCGCCGGTGCGGTCTCGGTCGCCATCGCGGGCCGCGGCCGCGCCCTCGTCACCACCTCGTGCGGTCGCCTCGAGCTGAATCTGCGCCACAGCGAGATCCTCGCGCTGCTCGCGGCGAACCCCGCCGGGATGACGGTGCGCGACCTGGCGCTGGCGCTGTATGGCTCGGCCGAGGCGGCCGGCACGGTTCGCGCGGAGTTGGCGCGCCTGCGCCGGCGGCTCGGTCCTGACGTGGTGCTCAGCCGGCCGTATCGCCTCCACGAGCGCGTCTCCACCGACCTTGGGGATGGCGCCGTCGATCTGCTGCCCGAGTCGAGGGCGCCCGGGATCGCGCAGGCCCGACGCAACCTCGACGCAACCTTCGAGCTCGACTAGCCGTCGGCCTCCCTCCCGCTTAGCCTGCGGCCCCGTCCGTCCGCCTGGGCGGCGAGCCACGAGAACTTGAGGAGATCGCGATGAGCAAGACTTTGGGCGGGGCCTGCCTGTGCGGCGGCATCGAGTACGAGGTGACCGATCCGGAGGGGATGGGCGTCTGCCACTGCACGCGCTGCCAGCGCTGGACCGGCTCCAGCCTCACCGGGGTGTTGGTCTCGCCGGCCAACTTCGAGGTCACCAAGGGCGCCGACCTGGTGAGGCGCTACGAGAGTGAGTTCGCGCCGCGCCAGTTCTGCGGCAACTGCGGCTCCTCGCTCTACGACGATCTGGGCGAGAAATACTACGTCGCCGCCGGGCTGATGCGGGAGCTGGACCTGACGCCCGAATTCCACCTGCAGGTCGCGTTCAAAGCGCCGTGGGAGGTCATCGGCGACGACGCGCCGCAGTTCGACGAAAACCCGCCCGCGTGAGGATCCGCGCCGCGGTCCTGGAGGAGTTCGGGGCGCCGCTCGTCGTCCAGGACGTCGACCTCGCCGGCCCCAGGGCCGGCGAGGTGCTGGTGCGCCTGCACGCCTGCGGCGTCTGCCACACCGACATGTACAGCGCCTCGGGCGTCGACCCGTCCGGCTACGCGCCGTGCGTGCTCGGCCACGAGGGCGCCGGGGTGGTCGAGGCGGTAGGGGAGGGAGTCACCTCGGTGGCGCCGGGCGACCACGTGGTGACGCTCTTCTCCCCGCAATGCAACGAGTGTGTGAACTGCCGCTCGGGCCGCACGAACATCTGCCTCGCGATCCGCGAGCAGCAGAACCTCGGCTATCTGCCCGACGGCACGACGCGCCTCTCGCGCGCGGGTGAGCCGCTGCGCCACTTCATGGGGTGCTCGACCTTCGCCGAGGCGACCGTGATGCCGGAGATCGCGCTGGCGAAGGTCGACCCCTCCTCTCCTCACGCGGCCAATGCGCTCTTCGCCTGCGGCCTCTCGACCGGGCTCGGTGCCGCGATGTACCGGGCCAAGGTCTTCGAGGGCGCCACCGCCGTCATCTTCGGCCTCGGCCTGGTGGGCCTCGGCGCGGTCGCCGGCGCCCGCCTGATGGGTGCGGAGCGGATCATCGCCGTCGACCTCTCCGAGGACCGCCTCGAGCATGCCGGGCATCACGGCGCGACCGACCTCTGGGTCGGCGGCGAGGGCGTGGTCGAGCGCGTGCTCGAGGAGACCGGCGGATTCGGCGCCGACTTCACCTTCGAGGCGACCGGCAACGTCGCGGTCATGCAGCAGGCGGTCGAGTCGGCGCGGATCGGCTGGGGGACCGTGTGTGTCACCGGTGTCGCCGGCCGCGGCGAGACCCTCGACATCGTGCCTCGCTATCTGATCACCGGCCGCACGGTGATCGGCGCGTCCTTCGGTGGGGTGAAGGGACGCGACCAGGTACCGCAGCTGGTCGACCGCTACCTGGCGGGTGAGATCGACGTCGACGCGTTGATCTCCCACCGCACGACGCTCGAGGAGATCAACACCGGATTCGACCTGATGCACGAGCAGGACGGCATCCGCACGGTCGTCGAGTACGTGTGACCTGAGGACTACGACGATGCACCTGGAGCGGGGGGCGAGAGCGGCGCCGTTGCTGGATGCCGTCGCCCGCGGCGGCCTGCGGATCCCGGCCGTGCTTGTGACCCACCACCCCATTGCTGCAGCGAAACGCGCCGAGGGCCGGTAGATCCGCAGCCGTCAGGCCCTGATCAGGACCTCGTCGGACCTCACGAAATGTCTGGGATACCGTCCGGGATCGCGATCGTGGAATTGCCGCCGACCGCAAGGACCTCGGGGTCAACTTTCGAGAGCACCTTCCCCCACGCAGTTCCGTAGATGTCGGCGGGCGTCGCCCCGGCCCGAGCACCGGCGACCCGCGCGAGAGCGTCGGCGGCTTCATCCTCATTCATCTCGGAGACAACCCGCTGCAGGCGTTCCTTGACCGTCATGGCTCTGACTTTTACCGGCGGAGGCGCCCCTCAAACGCAAATCGGCCCCAAAAACCCGACTGGCAGGTACTTTTCAAGCCCGGAACGAGACTCGAACTCGTGACCCCTTCCTTGCCATGGGAGTGCTTCCGACTGAGCAACATGGGCGCGATACCCGCGGACGGCATCAGAAGGCGATATCGGACGGTCTGCCGGGACGCGGTGCGGTGGCTTTGGAACGACGCCGATCGCCCGCGATATCCGGGGATCGTCGGTGGTGTTCTGCCACTTCGGCGGTCGAATGGCAGAACACCGACTACACTCGGGGTCGAGCGTCTCTATTGCTTCCTCGAGGGCGGCGGGACCAGCGTCGCGGACGCCGGCTCCGTGCCGCCCGCAGGCCCAGAGCTTTGAGTCTCGACCTCTGGTGACGATCGAGAACGCCGAGGTCAAGAACGGCCTGACGCCGGAGATGGCGGCCCGGCTGGTCGCCGTCTGCGAGGAGATCGACGGCCGCGAGGACCTGGGCGCGGCCGTCATCCGCGGCGCCGGCGGGACCTTCTGCTCGGGTGCCGACACGCGTCGCTGGGGAGCTGACATCGACTGGGCCGGCGACGAGGGCTTCGAGCTCCTTTCGGCCGTCTACCGCGGCTTCATGCGGGTGGGCAGCCTGGAGGTGCCGACGATCGCCGCGGTCCGCGGCGCCGCCGTCGGCGCCGGGATGAACCTGATGCTCGCCTGCGACGCACGGATCGTCGCCGCTGACGCGCGCCTGGTCGCCGGCTTCCTGCGCATCGGCCTGCACCCCGGCGGCGGCTTCTTCTCGCTCCTCGGTCGGCTCGGAGGACGGGAGGCGACCGCCGCGCTGGGTCTGTTCGGCGCCGAGCTCACCGGAGCGGAAGCCGTTTCCCGCGGCATCGCCTGGGAAGACGTGGCCGATGCCGAGGTCGAGGGACGGGCGCTCGAGCTGGCCGCATTCGCCGCCCGCGATCCGCTGCTGGCCCGACGTGCGCTCGCCAGCCTCCGCACCGAGTTGGGACCCCCGGCTGTCCCGTGGAAGGCGGCGTTGGAGATGGAGCGGGGGGTGCAGACGTGGAGCATGCGGAGGCGCTTTGCGGGCGGCTCGTCCTGAGCGAGGCCGCCTGGCGGGCCCTCGAGGCCTAATCTTCTGAGTCGTCGAGTCCTAGCTGTCGCGAGCGCTCGGCTGCGGCTGCGATGGCCTCCGAGATCGCGGCGCGAACGCCTCGCCGCTCAAGCTCCAAGAGCCCGGCCGCCGTCGTGCCACCGGGGGAGGTGACCGCCCCTCGTAACTCGGCCGCGGTCTGGTCTCCCTCCACGAGCAGCAGTGCGGATCCGAGGAGGGTCTGTGAGACGAGGGCGACGGCGGTATCACGCGGGAGGCCGAGGAGGACTCCGGCGTCGACCATCGCCTCCGCGACCAGGAAGACGAAAGCCGGACCCGACCCTGAAAGGCCGGTGACAGCGTCCATGGACTCCTCCGGCACCCGGACGACGATCCCGATGGCCCGCAGGATGTCTTCCGCCCACAGCAGGTCCTCCTCCTCCGCGTTCTCGCCGGGGCTTATCGCGGCCGCCCCGGTGCCGATGAGCGCCGGCATATTGGGCATCGCCCGGACGATCCGGGGACGCCGCCGGGTTGCGGCTTCGAGCGATCGGGTGGTCACACCCGCCATCATCGACAGCATGCGTTCGGCGCCGGCGTCGAGGGCCTCGGTGGCCGCCCTCGCATCCGTGGGCTTCACCGCGAGCACCACAGAGGCGCTCGGCTTCGGCACCTCCTGTATCTCGATTCCGGGATACCGAGCCCGGAGCTCGTCGCGTCGTTTCGGCGACTTCTCGGCGACCGTCAGACTGGCCGCCGGCACGCCCGCCCCGAGCAGGCCTCCAAGGAGAGCCTCGCCGATGCGTCCTCCTCCGACGATCAGGAGTGGGGAAAGGTCTGGCGACTCTCTATCCAAGATGATCGCGCTCCAGTTTCTGGGTCTGATCTGCTGTCATGGCCATGTAGTGATCCCGAGCGGATAGGCATCTGCGATGTCGGACCTCGCCGCGAGCCTGGCAGAGTTAACCAGCTTGATAGAAGAGCTCGAAGCTCGTGAGCACGGCCTCGCCGACTCCCGACTGCGGCGAATCGGTATCGACCTGCCCCTCTGGGATGCGCTTTGGGCGGTCGACCGCCGGCCCGGATCGTCGCTCGCCGCTCTGGCGGTTGCCACGCGCCAGAGCGAGGCCCAGCTACATGGTCTCCTCGATCAGCTTCTTCTGCGAGGACTGATCGTCTCGAGGCGCGGCCCCGAGCTCGAGGTCGGGTATCACACGACCAGGCAGGGAAGGGCGACCGTCCGAGAGGGTGGGGAGATCATCAAGCGTCTTGTCAGGGAGCATCTGGCCGACCTGCCCGACGGCGACCGTGATCGTCTCCTGACTGTCCTCCAGGCGTTCGGCCCAAAAAGCGCGACTTGCAGGTACTTCCCAAGCCCGGAACGAGACTCGAACTCGTGACCCCTTCCTTACCATGCACCGTCGCTCGTCGACGAAGAAGGGCTTGAAAAGATGTTGTTTGCAGGGATTTATCAAGGCAGATGCAGTCAGGCCGGCCCGCGTTAGAAGCCTTCGATTGCCCGTAATACGCGGCGATTGCCAGCCTGTTCTGCCACTCGGTTGGTCCGGGTGGCAGAAGGCACTAGCTTGGACAGACTCCAAGATGTGCCGACACCTCAGGCTCATCTGACCTCCATCTTGCGGGCACCGTAGACGATGTCCGCCGGGATCTGGCCGCCGGTGAGGCGGCCGTGGTGGACCCGGTCGAAGTTGTAGAAGCGCAGATAGGTGTCGAGCTCGCGCCGCAAGCTGGTGAGGCGCGGGTGCATGTAGCGGGCGAAGGCCGGGCGCCAGCACTCCTCGAGGATCGTCTTGTGCAGGGCCTCGACGTTGCCGTTGGTCTGCGGGCGACCGGCGCGGATGCGGGTGTGCTTGACCTTCGTGCGGGCGATCGTCTTTGAGAAGTCGCCCTTGAACTCGTTGCCGTTGTCGGAGAGCAGGCGTTCCAGCCGCCAACCCGTGCGTTTGCAGGGCATTCGACTCGATGGAGCTAGGCGGATTCGAACCGCCGACCTCCTGGGTGCGATCCAGGGGTTCGGTCCGCACCGGAACCCTGACCTTTTGGCATGGTAGCGCCGAATTGCGGGCCCCTCTCAAGAGAGAATGGGGGGCCGCGGATAGCCGTAGATTAATGCGGATCATCGCGGATAAAGGCACTCAAAGGCGCGAGTGCCCATTGACGGGGGGAGATGGTTCGAACGAAAACGAAGATCCCCGCGCATCCGTAGCAATCGGGGTATATCCGATGCGCAAAACGGCACTCGGCGCGCGAGTGGCTATTCGCTCCGCCGCTCGATTTCGAACCCCTGCCGACAAGGGCGGTGAACACGCATAGGAGCGATCCGTCGCCGATCCAGGCCGGTCTCCCTCCCAGATCCGCGCGACCGACGTAGTGGGAGGACGATCCCCGACGCCGACGCCGGCGCCGACGTTCCGGATCGGACCTACATCCCGGATACCGAGGAGGTCGAGATCGATGTAACCGGAGTGGCGGTCCGCCCCACCAGACGAGAAGTCCCTATTCGGGCCCCAGGTGGTGCGCGAGGTTCGGCCGGATGACTCACGCCGGACGGGGGGTGAATTCCTTCTCGATCTGAATAGCCGCGTCGATGGCCGATAGCGCCGCCCCGATTGCATGTTCGCCCCCAGGCCCGTGGCCCTCCATCGCGTCGAGTTCGCCGCTTGCGTCAACGATCTCGTCGCGACAAGCGGTGAGTCGCTTTACGAATTCCTCTTGAGCCTCGGTCATCGTGTTCCCCCCGTTCGTTGCGTCTGTCGGCATGAAACAAGGGCAGCTTCCCGCGCTCCGGGGTCTTCCGCTGCGGGAGCTCGCCGCAAATTAGAAGAAATGCACTCGAGCGCTACCTGAAGTACGGCCATACCCATATACAACTCGGCTCGTGCCTGGGACCGCGATCGACCTTCGTGCCGCCGTGAACGCGATCTCCGACGTGATCCAGAACCGGCCTGCCCCGCTACGGGAGTTCGATCAGATCTACATGAAGGCCGGCGATATGGTGATGCAGGCGGAGCAGATCGCGCGGTGGACCGACGGCAAACATCTCGCCTTCATCGGCGACGGAGATGCAATCTCGATCTGCGTCGCCTACCTGAAAAAACGGGACATCCTTCCTTATGGACCGGAGAAGGTGACGGTCTTCGACTTCGACGAGAGGATGTGCAACTCGGTCGAGCGGTTCGCCGACGCTGAGCGCATCGTCGGCCTTTCTTCGGTCCTCTACAACTGCCTCGACCCGTTCCCGGGGCCCACCGACTTCGACTTCTTCTACACCAATCCGCCGTGGGGGGCGAGCAACCAGGGCGAGAGCGTCAAGGTCTTCGTCGAGCGGGGGATGGAGGCCACCGAGTTCGCGGGCGAGGGGGTCGTGGTGATCGCCGACGATCCCGAACTGACCTGGCCGAAGGAAGTTCTCGCGAGCCTTCAGTCCTTCGCCGTCGACAAGGGATTCTTCGTCCAGCGGATGCTGCCTCGGCTCCATTCCTACCACCTCGACGACGCGCCCGACCTCCAGTCCTGCAACGTCTTCCTGGCGCCTGTCTCGGCGGGGAGGCGTCCCACCGAGAGCCTCCGGATCGACGATCCCGTCCGGCTCGGGAACTTCTACGGCCGCGACAAGACCCCCCGGGTCAGATACGTCCGGGAGCGCAGTAGGCTCGACTACGGCAAGGCCCACGAATCCGAGTACCTACTCGAGCTGCTGGAGACCCCGGAGTGAGCGAGATCATCAAACCCGGCGAAGACATCCTCTTCATGAAGGTGGGGACCCACGCCAACGAGTCCCTGGAGGAGATCATCGAGCGTAAGCAGGCCGAGATCGACGCGGCCGGTTTCGCGCTCTGGGGATACGGAGGGAACACCTGCCATCCGCTGACGATGGTCCAGCCGTTCGCCCGCGGGGCCGTCGAGCAAGGCAATCAGATCCACCTCTTCATGGAACCGATGGAGTCGAACCACTTCGCGGTCACCGAGCGGGCGACCGAATTTTCGGTCGACGGGGTCAACTGGGAGAAGATCGACCCGGCGATCAACGTGATCGGCTCGCGCTACGCGCTCGCGATCAAAGACCTCAAGCAGGAGCAGTTCGAGCTCCCGCTGGCGCAGACCCAGGTTGCGGTCGGAAACAGCAAGGGCAGGCGGGGCGATCGCTACATCCAGGGTCGCGTCGACAAGGCGTGCCTGGAGGTGGTCGGCCCGCCGGACGGGCCCGAGGACCCCGAGGGGAAGATCGTGCCGATCGGTCTGGTGGCCGAGGTCGTCGATCCCTACGCGGTCATCGTCCGCGATTAGCGGTCGCCTTCAGTCGTCCTCGATCAGCATTTCCGGCGCGGATCGCCGGACCTCGCGGATGTACTGGTCGAGGGCTTCGACCGCGGTCGCCCGATCGGCCGGCGAGTCGCCGAAACAACCGAGGCAGACGCTGAGCGACTTGTCGACCCCCGACTCGGCACAGACGCGGTCGAAAAATACGTCGAACTCCTCCTCCACCCCGATCGCCCGTCTGGCTATCTGTTCGAGACAACGGACTCGCCCACGGAGCGCCTCGAGTGCGGAAAGGTGGCACCGGGCCTCCTCGAAGCCTTCGATCGCACGCTTGTCGCCGGTCTCAAGGACGGCAAGGTTACGGATCACGACGATCGCGGCGAGCTGGCTCTCTCCGTTGTCGAGCGCCAGGCCGTGCTCCTGGCCGCAGAGCTCGATCTGCGCCGCCAGGTCGATCTCCGCGTCGGTCGGCTCAAGCTCCTCGCAGCGTGCGAGAAGCTCGGACAGGTCCGATCGGGCGGCGTCGGCACCACGGTTCAGGGGCGCCTGGTCCACCTCGTGGCCGACCACGTACTTCGCCGCGCCGAGGATGCCGATCGACTCAGGGTCGCCGTGAGGCCAGAAGGCACCGGCCAACCCGTAGGAGACCGACTTGAGGATCAGGTCGTTGTCGACCACGGTTTCCATGAGCGGATCGGCGGGCCTACTCGGTCGGACTGCCGAGGACGGCCGTCAGGAAGCGTGAGGCATCGTGGGGGACGGAATCGAATTGCAGCTGGGAGCTCGCCACCGCGTTCACGGCCGCCCAGGCGGGAGCCGGTGAGGCATAGATCGCCTTGAGGGCACCAAACGCCGCCTCCCAATTCTGGGTCGAGTAACCGAAGCAGAGGGCGAGGGTCCCAGGCTCGATGTGGAGACCGGGCCCCTCCTGACGCACGACGTCGGCGAGCCCCCCGGGGCTCGCGGCGGCGCTGTCCTCGGCTTCGGTGACCTCCAGATCCGGTCGTCCGGTGAGGAGCTCGATGGCGAAACGGTCGGCTTTGCTCTCCTCCTCGTCGGCGGGGTCGAGTGCCCGCTCGGAGGGATCGAAGTTGACGATCGCCTCACCGGGCGAAAGATGGTCCAGGCCGATGTGACCCATCTCGTGAGCGAGATAAAAAGCAACGGGGGCGGGGAATTCGGAATCGCGCCCGAGCAGGATCGCGGAGCGCTCGCCGACCCTGACGGTCATGGCGGCCATCCTCTTCGCCGACCACGGGAAGACGCGTAGATAGATCACGGGTATCCCGACCCCCCAGCACACCGTCAGAAGGCTCTGCAGGTCGACGAACTGCCGTCCGCCGGCGAGGATCGCGTCCCTCAGCGTCTGCGCGGCGGTGCCGCCGATGCCCCGAGATGCCGGAGGAGTGGCCTGCAGCAGGATTGAGGCGACTGCTCGGCCGAAGGAGGTGAGGCCGGTGCGCTCCACCTCGCTTGCGTCGGAGAGGTTCTTGAATCGCGCCTCGTGGCCGCCCCAGAGGAACCGAGGCTCCTCGTCTGCACCGAGGAGCGAGCGAGGGTCGATCCCGAGCCGCCTCGACACTCCGAAACGAAGCTCGGTCCGCGCCGAGGGTGATCCCTCGGCCTCATCGCTCCACCACGCCGGCCAGACGGCGTCGACCACGTCGGCGCTCATCCCGAGTGCGCCGAGGCGATCTTTCAGTTCTCTGCTCGTCGGGCTGGTCATGGGCTGTCCTCGGTCGCTCCGGCCCGGCTCAGATCCCCCGCGGCCCTGATCAGTGCGGCCAGGGCCTCGGCCTGAGTAGGTGAACCGTCCCAGATTTCCGCGAGCGCGTCACAGGCCGGGCCGGGCAGGGGGATCTCGTTCGACTCTTGTCGAATGTAGTTGCATAATCGGGCGTAACTATCACTCTTCCGTGCGGGCGCGCGCTTCATGGCTCTCGATACGGTTGGTTGGCTTACTCCGGCCCTACGCGCCAGCTCAGCTTGGCTAATCCCGACACGATCTAGGAGCGCCTTGAGTTCGACCGAGACGTCCATTTAATTCATTAGTATTCATCAGGTGCCGAGTCGCGTGCAAGTGATCCCCGATGCCTTCTGTTGGACGCGGTTCGGGACCGAGGCCGGGGAGACCATCGAGGAGATCCTCGAGCGGAAGGAGAGCGAACGCCAGGACAACGACGGCGTCTTCTTCTGGGGCATCGGCAACTCGGTGGCGCCCGGGCTGGTGGCGCTGCTCGAACACTGCGACCGGCCGGAGGTGCTGTTCAGTCCGATCAAGGGCCGGCCCCGCGCGGTCGATCGTGCTCCCGCCGCTCGATTCGCCTGGCGCGCTGGACACGGTCTCGACGGTGGGCGGTTCGAACTGCCGCCTGCGGCACGGGTGACCAGTGGCGGGGCGCCTAGTGGACCCTCCCGGGCCCACTACGCCTTGGTCTGCGCCTCATCGGAGCCGCTGTCGATCGATCTCGCCGACGCGGAGCTCGACTTCCTCGCGTTACGGAACCTCCTCAGCGGCAATCCGCTCGGCGTCTCACAGGTGACCGCGGTGGTGCAGGCGCTGACGGGGCAACCCCGGTCGGACCTGCGTTATCGGGTTGCGATGCGGGCGAAGCTGGCGCCTCCTTACTTCGTCCGACTAACCGAGGTCGTCGAGGAATCCCCCTCACTGGCCTCGGCTCTATAGGCCCCGACGGCGAGGAACTTCGTCGCGGCCGTCGCCGGCCTATCGCTCGGCAACGTCGGCCGCGGTGGGTAATACCTCGGCCGGGATCAACCCCCAGTGCGAGCACTCGCGTGAGCCGCTTCAAGCCGCTACCAGGCCTCGCCGGCCACGGCTTGTCGATTCAGGTGCCCTCTGCGGGCGCCCGCCTCACCTCGACTCCGTGCCAGAAGGCGACGTGGTCGCGGATCTCCGCCGCCGCTGGACTCGGGTCGGCGTAGTACCAGGCGGCGGCGCGGTTGCGGTGTCCATCGACGACGACGTCGTGGTAGCTCGCGACGCCCTTCCACGGGCAGACCGTCCGCCGCCCGCTCGGTTCGAGGTTGTCGAAGTCGACGTCCTCGGGCGGGAAGTAGTGGTTGCCCTCGACCACCACGGTGTGCTCGCTCTCGGCCAGCACGGCGCCGTTCCAGACCGCCTGCACGGCGCCGTCATCGGCGGTTCCCCGCTCCGCGGAACCCTCGACTTCGGTGCCACCGAGCAACCGCCGGATCGCCGTGCCCAGCGGGCTCATGCCGGCCCCCCGGCGCCGACGAGCTGCGCGCCTCGCGGCGGGGCGAGGCGCTCGCGCTCGTGGGCTTCGATGAACTTCAGCCACAGCTCGCTGCGGGTGGGGAACGCCGGCACCGCGTCGGCCAGGGACGCGATCGGCACCTCGGCGGCGATCGCGATCGTCGCCGCGTGCAACAGGTCGGCGACCTCGGGACCGACGAAGGTCACGCCGACCAGCACCTCGCGCTCGCGGTCGAGGACGAACCGGGTGGTGCCGGGGGCGCCGCGGCCGTGGAAGGAGGCGCCGGCGGTGCCCGCGGTGGGCAGGTCGATTGCCTCGGCGGCGATCTCCGCGGCGAGCGCCGTCTGCAACGTGTGCCCGACGGCGGCCACCTGGGGGTCGGTGAAGACGACGCGCGGCGCGCCGGCTCCGTCCGCCACCGCGATCCGGTCGGAGCCGAGGATGTTGTCGGCGGCGACGCGGGCCTGGTACTTGCCCGAGTGGGTGAGCAGCGAGCGCCCGTTCACGTCACCCACCGCGTAGAGCCACTCGCGGCCGCCGACCCGCAGGGCGTCGTCGACCTCGAGGTAGCGGCCGGGCTCGAGACCGACCGCCTCCAGGCCGAGGTCGGCGGTCAGCGGCCGTCGTCCGACCGCGACGAGCAGCCGCTCGCCGCCGACGACCTCACCACTCTCGAGGCGCACCGCGTAGCCGTCGCCCGCGCGGCCGACCACTGCGGCGCGTGCCCCGACCCGGACCTCGATGTCGTGCTCTTCGAGGGCGGCCCGCAACTCCTCCCCGGCAAAGGGCTCCTCGCGCGGCAAGAGCCCGTCCATCGCCTCGATCACCGTCACCTGCGTGCCGAGCGACGACCACGCCTGCGCCATCTCGACGCCGACCACGCCGCCGCCGAGCACGACGAGGCTCTCCGGGGCCTTGCCCGCGGTGGTGATCTCGCGGTTCGACCAGGCGGCCGCCTCGGCCAGCCCGGGGATCGGCGGGACGAGGGCGCCGCTGCCGACCGCGATCACGACCGCCTCGCGTGCCATCAGGGTGTCCGCGCCGACCCGCACCCGCCGCTCGCCCTCGAGCCGGGCGTGGCCGCGGATCAGCTCGACTCCACGCTCTTCCAGCCAGGGGAGCTGACGGTCGTCGCGCAGGTGGCCGACGATCTCGTCACGACGCCGCAGCACCGCCGCCACATCGAGCGGCCCGCCCGCTGCCTCTGCGGCGCCGGGCACGCGGGCGACCTCGGCGAGCACCTCGGCCGGCCGCAGCAGCGCCTTGGACGGCATGCAGGCGTAGAAGGAGCACTCGCCACCGACCAGCTCGCGCTCGACGATCGCGACGCTCATGTCGCGGCGCTCTGCCACCCGGCCGGCCAGCACCTCCCCGGCCGGCCCGGCGCCGATCACGATCACGTCGAATTCGGTCTCCATCTGCTGCTCCAGTTCGCTCGGGTTGCGAGGCCAAATTGGCTCTCACTGACTTCGATCGGCGCGGCGGCGAAACGGTTCAGCGGCCTTGCCGCACGGTCGGAAGGGCCGAGGGAGCCGAATCGTTTTCCACCTGCTCAGGTCTGAGCTCGGTGACAAAGCCGAGTCCTCAGTGGGCCGGGGACAGCATGCAAGACAGACGATCCGGGGGTAGACGAAATGACCGAGCTGACCGAGAGGCAGGCCGAGCTGTGCACGCACAGCGATGTCGACTACTCCGACCTGAAGGCGCTCTTCATCAACTGCACCCTGAAGCGCAGCCCCGAGATCTCCAACACCCAGGGGCTGATGGACGTCTCGGCGGAGATCATGCGCCGCAACGGCATCGCGGTCGACTGCATCCGCGCCGTCGACCACGACATCGCCACCGGCGTCTGGCCCGACATGACCGAGGACGGCTGGGAGCGCGACGAGTGGCCGGAGATCTTCGAGCGGGTGATCGACGCCGACATCCTCGTCCTCGGTACGCCGATCTGGCTCGGCGAGAAGTCCTCGGTGGCGACCCGGGTCGTCGAGCGCCTCTATGGCAACTCGCATCTCCTGAACGAGGACGGGCAGTACGCCTACTACGGCCGGGTCGGCGGTTGCCTGGTGACCGGCAACGAGGACGGCGTCAAGCACTGCGCGATGAACGTCCTCTACTCGCTGCAGCACCTCGGCTACGCGATCCCGCCGCAGGCCGACGCCGGCTGGATCGGCGAGGCGGGGCCGGGGCCGTCCTATCTCGACCCCGGCTCGGGCGGGCCCGAGAACGACTTCACGAATCGCAACACCACCTTCGCCGCCTGGAACATGCTCCACCTGGCGCGGATGCTGAAGGACGCGGGCGGCATCCCCGCCCACGGCAACCAGCGCACCGCCTGGGACGCAGGCTGCCGCTTCGACTTCGTCAACCCCGAGTACCGGGTCTGAGCACTGAGGGAGGTCGGGGCGCAGCGCCGCCGGCGCCCGCGTGGACCCGCCCCTCGGTCGGGATCGGCGCCGAGGCTCGCAGATCAGGCGACGGCGATCTCGACGCGGTGATAGCCCGAGGCGCCGGAGGGGTGCGGCGGGCGGCGTAGGCGTTCCTGCACACGCCCGCTGCCGTCGACGGCGCGGCAGAGGACCGTCTGGCGGCCGGGCCGCTCGGGCAGCCAGGGGTAGGCCCACTGGGTCCAGGCCCAGGGCGAGAGCGGCTGGTGCAAGCGGGTCTGCTGCCAGCTGCGTTCTTCGTCCAGTGAGACCTCGACCGCGCGGATTCCGCGGATGCCGGCCCAGGCGACGCCGGCGATCCAGGCTTGCTCGCCGTGGCGGACGCTTTGCGGAGTTTCGATCCGCGACTCGGTTCGCACCACCGCGGTCGGCGACCAGCCCTGCTGGGCCCAGTAGCCGCGGTAGGGGTGGTCGACAAGTTCGATCGAGGTGACCCACTTCGGGTTCAGCATCCCGTAGAGCGCTGGCAGCCGGAGCCGGCAGGGGAAGCCGTGCTCGCGCAGCAATGCCTCGCCGTCCTGGGCGATCGCGACCAGGGCGCTCGGATGCAGGGCCGCGGCGAGCGGGATGCCGGCGCTGTAGCCGTCGGCGCAGGTGACGAGAAGGGTACGGGCGCTCGGCAGGACGGCGGCCCTGGCCAGCAGCTCGCCGAGCCGTACGCCCTGCCAGCGGGAATCGCCGACCAGCGGGCCGCCGACTTCGTTCGAGATGCAGGTCAGGACCGAGACCTCCTCGACCAGCGGGAGGCGCTCGAGCTCGGCGAAGCTCAGCCGCAGTGGCCGCTCGACCAGTCCGCCGACTTCCAGCCGCCAGCTCGGGCCGTCGATCTCGGGGTCGTTGATGTCGATGTCGACGACGTAGTGCTCGACGGCCGGCGTCACCTCGGGGACGAGGCCGGCGATCCGGGGGAACGGCGGGCGCGAAATCCCCGACGCGCGCGGCAGGCCGCTGGCGCGGAGGCCCCGCGGGCGGCCGAGGAGCCAGCCGACCGCCTGGCCGAGCGGACCGGAGGCGAGGAGGAGGCCCGCCGTCGAGGCGCCGATCGCGATCAGCGCCCGGCGGCGCCCGAGGTCGACCCGCGGCGGCTCGCGCGGGCGCCGCAGCGCCCACAGCGCCAGGCCGTACAAGGCGCCGCCGATCGCCGCCCCCAAGAAGGCCCGCGGCGGGGAAGGTTCGACCGGGTCGGCGAGGCCGCCGCCGAGGAGCATTGCGGAGAAGAGCAACGCCGCGCGCCAGGAGGAGCGCCATGCAGCGGCGGCGATCGCCCCGGTCGCCAGGAAGGCGACCACGAGGCCGCCGGCGAGGAGCTGCTGGGCGGCATGGTGGAGCCGGTCGATCGCCGCGGTCGCGACATCTCCGGGGGTTAGCCGGATCAGCCGGTCGGCGAGGGCCGTCGGGGCGAAGGGGATCCGCGGCGAGCCGAGGTGGGCGACCCAGGTCGCCGCCAGCGCGGGCGCGGCGGCGATCGCCCCTTCGAGGCCAAGCTGGCGCCGCCGCGCCCGCGCCCGGGCCATCACTTCACCGTCAGGGTTCCTTCCATGCCCGCCTCGCGGTGCCCGGGGACCGTGCAGAAGTAGTGGTAGGTGCCGGGCTTGAGGTTGGCCGAGACGCTCGAGGTGCCGCCGTGCGCGACCACTTCGCCGGCGGTGTTCACTCCCGGCCCTTCGATCGCCACGCTATGGCTGAGGTTCGACGGGTTCGACATCGTGATCGTCACCTTGCCCGCCGGCGCTTCGAGTTCGTCCTTGTTGTATTCGAGCGCGCCGCCTGCGTTGGCGGCGATGTGGAGGCTCGTCGCGCCGCCTTCGGAAGTCGGCGTGGTGGAGCCGGCGGTGCTCGACCCGCCACCGCCGCCGCACCCGGCGACGGCGGTGGCAAGCGCAAGCGCCCCGATCACGACCGCGACCAGGGTGGAGCGCCTAACGGACATTGACCCGCACCGAGGCCTGGGCGCCCGGCGTCGGCGCGTGCTGGTCGTCCTCGAGGATCGCGTAGAAGGTGTGCGGCCCGGGCTCGATCCCCGCCAGCGAGACGTGGAAGGTGCGCCGGCAGCTCATCCCCAGCATCGTGCCCATCCCCATCATCCCTTTCGAGGTCGAGTCGACGTTGATGTGCCAGTGGCCGTAGCCCGGGACGTCTTCCTTGCCGTACAGGGCGCAGGAGAACTTGAAGTTCGTCGGTTCGACCGTGATGTCGAAGCCGCCGCTCACCGTTTCACCCGGCTTCGGCGAGAGGATCTTGATCGAGGGTTTGCCGCTCGGCCCGCTGGTGATCGGCGGCAGCGGGTTGGTCGGCTGGTAGTCGAAGCTGACTTCCTTCGCCGATTTCATGTCGTCGGCGTGTTCGTCGTCGGCGGCGAGGAAGGTGAGGGTGTGCTTGCCGGGCTTGACGTTCTGCATGCTGACCTGGCCTTCTTCGGCGCAGAACATGTTGATCAGCGCCCCGTCGAGCTCGACGTGGTAGTGGCCGACGCCCTTGCGGTTCGGCGTGCCGGCGTAGTCGCAGTTGACTTCGAAGTTCGAGATCCCGAGCTTGAAGGCGACGTCGTTGCCGTAGACGACCTCGTTCGGCTTCGGGGAGTCGACCGTGAGCTTGGCGCCGGTGTCGACGCTCATCATCCCGCCTTCTTCCATCCCGCCTTCTTTCCCTTCGGCCATCGCCCCTTCGGATTCCTTCATGCCCCCGGATTCCTGCATCCCGGCTTCCGATTCCTTCATCCCGGCTTCGGACTCGCTCGATTCGCTCGATTCTGCGGGGGCCGGCTTCGAGTTCGAGGCGCTGGTTTCGCCGCTCGACGAGGAGCCGCCGGATCCGCAGCCCGCAGCCACGAGCGCCAGGCCCACCAGGCCCAGCAGGGACACCACCAGGTAGCGCTTCGCGATCATCGTCTCCTCCTGCTCATCGGTTCTTCCTCCTCGGCGGCCGATGCCGCGTGAGAACGCGACGGCGCCGGCCATCGGGTGCTTTGGGGGTTGGACCCGCGGAGCGCAGGAACGATTCAGCGCGCCGCACCGGTGGCTGGCGACGTTCGGCGATCTCTTCGCGAATCCTTGACGCGCACCGGGGGTCTGATCCGATACGCATCCCCGAAGGAGGTTTCGAGATGAGCCAGGTGATGACGCTGGATCAGGGCAACTTCGCACGGGAGATCGAGGGCTCCGAGGTGCCGGTCCTGGTCGACTATTGGGCGCCCTGGTGTGGGCCCTGCCGCATCGTCGGGCCCATCGTCGAGGAAATCGCCGATGAGCGCCGCGGTGCGCTGAAGGTCGGGAGGGTCGATGTCGACTCCGAGCCTGAGTTGGCCGTCCGCGCGGGCGTTCAGGGGATCCCTTATCTGGTCCTGTACCGGGGCGGTGAACCCGTCGCCACGGTTACCGGGGCGCTTCGCAAGGTGGAGCTGGAAGAAGCGCTCGGCCTCGGCCCTGGGCTCGAGGACGTCGCTTGAAGATGCGCTCGGGTCTAACCTCCGACGTGGGAACCATGTCCGTAGCAACCGAGGATCGCCAGTCCCGGCCGGCCACGTCCGAGCGGGTGAGGCGCGTCCTCGTCAGCTATCGATCCTCGAGTCGGGGGCGGGCGGCGTTGTCCTACGCCGTCGACCTGGCGCACGACCTCGGCGTTCCTCTGACGGTCGTCAGCGTGGTGCCGGAAGAGCCGACGGACGTCGGCTGCGCACGCTGTCGCCAGAGTGCCGTGATCTGGAATCGGGAGATGCGGTCATTGGCCGCGGAGGAGTTGCGGGAGGCCGCCGGGTTGGTTCGACCGGGCGCCACGGTCGACTATGTCGCCGCCGTGGGCCGGCCGGCGGAAGCACTCGGTCGGGCGGCCGAGCGTAGCGACGCCGACCTGATCGTGCTGCCCTGGGAACCGGGCGGTCGAATTCGACGCCTCTTCTCCCGCACCGTGGCCGAGGGTCTGCGCGAATCGGGACGCTGGAGGGTCATCGTCGCCCGGGCCGCGCCGGGTCGGAACGGCGCGCCGGTCGAGGTCAGTCCCTGATCTCCACCCCGCCCCAGAAGGCGACATGGTCGCGGATCCTGCGGATCCACGGGAAGGGGTGGCGGTAGGTCCAGGCCGCGTTGCTGTTTCGCTCGCCTCCGACCTGCACGGTGTAGTAGCCGGCGAGGCCCTTCCAGGGGCAGAGCGAGCGCATCGCGCTCGGCTTCAGGTAGCGGCGGTCGACGCTCTCGGGCGGGAAGTAATGGTTGCCCTCGAGATAGATCGTCTCCTCGCTCTCGGCGAGGACCGTGCCGTTCCAGATCGCCTTCATCCATCGTCTCCTCGGCTCGACTTGCTCTTTCACACGATCAGACCGCGCCGGGACGGCAACGATTCAGGGCTCGGTGACGCTGTCTCGGTGCGTCGCAGCCCAGACGGCGGTGGGGCGAGGGTCGATCTCGGAGCCACGACCGTCGCTCCTTGGATCACGCCCTGGCCTGGCGACCGATCAGCTCGGCGATGGCCGGGGCCTGGTCCTCCTGGAGGAAGTGCTTGCCCGGCAGCCGGTGGACGGTCTCCAGGCCCGCGGCGCGGCGGGCCTGCTCGCCGTGGACGGCGAGCTTCAGCGCCGGGTCGCGCTCGCCCCAGACGATCTGCACCGGGTATGGCACATCGCGCAGGGCCGATTCGTAGAGGACCCGCTTCTGCCCGGTGCGCTCGAAGCCGCGCATGATCCGCAGGAAGGCGCGACCGCCATCCTCCCGTTTCAACAGCTCGAGGTAGGCGTCGAGCTCCTCGCGCCTGACCGCCCGCATGTCGGCGATGCCCTGCAGGCGCATCACCGCCCTGAACGCCGGCTTGGAGAGCGTGCGGAGGTAGAGCTCGCCGAGGCCGCGGCGGGCGAAGGGCTCCATCGACCAGGGGCGTCTGAACGTGTCGACCTCGACGATCGTGTTCAGCACCGTCAGCGACGCGACCCGCCCGGGCGCGGCGGCGGCGAGCTCGAAGCCGACCGGGCCGCCGATATCGTGGACGACGAGATGGAAGCGGTCGAGCCCGAGCGCGTCGACGGCGGCGACCGAGAACCGTCCGAGGCCGCTCCAGGTGTAGTCGTATTCGGCAGGTCGCCCGGCGAGTCCGAGCCCGGGGAGATCGAAGGCGACCCCGCGCATCCCCCGGGCGGCCAGCTCGCCGATCACCTTCCGGTAGAGGAAGCACGAGGCCGGCACGCCGTGCATACAGAGCACCGGCTCGCCCTCGCCCGCCTCGCGCACGAAGCTCCGCACGCCGCCCGCATCGAAGCTACGCCCGGCGGCTCGGTGGGCGCTGACGGTCCGGCTCTCGCTCAGAATCCTCTCCGCTTTCTCGCTCCGATCGCCAGCGCCGCGCCGACGTTGAGGGCGATGAACGGGGCGATGAAGTTGGGCGCGCACATCGCGCAGGTGGTTAGCGTGAGGCCTTCGTCGAAGATCATCCCTCCCTGGTTGATCAGGCTGAGCGCGACCCCGAGGAGAATCGCCAGCGGCACCGTGAAGCGCAGCTGGGCGAGGCGCACGCAGTCCCTCAGCGCCGTGCGGAGCCACGCCGCCCGCCCGGCGGCCGCAGGCTCGACGGTCGGCGGGGGACCGTCGCCCCTCACCACCGTCAGGAGCGCGGGGCGCGAGCCCTGCGACGACGGCCGCCGCGCGCCGGCGCTCGGCGGGGACTCCGCCCGGAGCGCCGCGATTATCGAGTCGGCCAGGTCCGGCTGCTCCTCGGTGCGCCTCAGCGAGCCCAGCTCCGAGACGGTCTCGGAGAGCGACGCCAGCAGCTCGCGGCAGCGCGGGCAGTCGCGGAGGTGCGCCTCGAGCGCCAGGCGCTCGCGAGGTTCGAGCTCGCCGTCGATATGGCGAGAGAGCAGCTCCGGGCGGGGATGGCCTCGCCGGCCCAACGGGTTGCGCAGGGCCGCGATCACGCGCCGCCCTCCTCCATCTCGCCGTCTCTGAGCGCCTCGCGGACCGACATCCGGGCGCGGTGCAGCCGGCTCTTGAAGGCGGGCTCGCTCAGCCCGAGGACCTCGGCGGCCTCGCGGGTGGAGAGGCCCTCGATGTCGCGCAGCACCAGCGCGGCGCGCTGCTCGATCGGCAGGGCGCGCACCGCACATTCCAGCGCGAGGCGCCGCTCGCGCCGCTCGGCACGGGGCTCGGGGGCCTCGCTGAGGTCCGCAGGTTCCTCGTAGGGTGGCTCGCCGAGCGGCACCGCCCGCAGTCTTGCGCCCTCGCGGTCGGCGCGGCGCCGGGCCTCGTTGACGCCGATCCGGTAGAGCCAGGTGAAGAACTGCGAGCGGCCGTCGAAGCGGCCGATCGCGCGCCAGGCCCGCAGGAACGCCTCCTGGGCGACCTCCTCGGCGTCGTGCGGGTTCGCGCAGAGCCCGCGCAGCACGCCGTGGAGGCGCTGCGCGTGGATCCGCACCAGCTCCTCGAAGGCGCCGAGATCGCCGCCCTGGGCCTGGGCGAGCAGCCGCCGCTCCTCGACTCCCCGTGCCCGTGCATCGCTCTGCAGAGGATCGGGCTCCACGATGGACAGACGATAACGGCGGGGGTCCGCGGCGTCGGCGGGCTCTCTCGCCAGGACGTGGCCGGGAGTGTTCATCTCGGAGCCGCGGCGTGGCCGCCCGGACGACCTGGCGCCGGCCCCAGGGAGCGGCCGTCGCGGTCGATCAGCTCGGTCCGGTAGCGCCACGGGCCACCGCCTCTCCCAGACGGCGCCGCGAGGACCCATCTGGCGAGGCATCGCACCGAGAAGCGACGGATCGGCGCCGGCCGCGGGAAGCGCTCGCCCGCCAGCCGCGCCGTCAGGACGCCGCGCCGGTCGAGTCGCGCGAGGTCGGAGGCGCCGCCGATCGGCTCGTCATCGAAGAGGATCTGCGGCACGGTGGTGCCCCCGGTCATCTCGACCAGGACGACGCGGAAGTGGGGAATGCCCGCCATCGAGACCTCCGAATAGACAATCCCCCGGCGCTCGAGCAGTCGCCGGGCACGGTGGCAGTGCCAGCAGCCGGGCAGCGTGAAGACGGTGACGCGCGCTCGTCGGCGATCGCCGCCCCGTTCGCTGCCGCGTAGGTCATCTCCGGTTGGCATCCGAAACCAGCTCCACAGTTCAGACCCACGCTCGGTAGGAACGATTCGCGGCGTGCGACCGCTCGGTGTCGCCCTTCAGGCCGCGCCGTCGCGGCGCGGGAGCAGCTCGGCGAGCCGCGCGTTCTGCTCCGGGTCGAGCACCGAGTGCTGCACGCAGGCTGGAACCATCCGCCCCTCCTCGGGATGGGCCATCCCGTACATGCAGGCCCGCAGTCGCTCCTGTGCGGCCCGGGCCTCCGGCTCCTCGGCGACGTCGCCACGCTCGAGCGCCTCCCAGGCCGGACGCACGACCCGCGCGTCCATGAAGCTGTGCATCGCGAAGGTCACCGGCCGCGGCCGCCCGCGGGCGAGTGCGGTCGGAGCGCCCATGCGGCCGAGGAGCCGGCCCGTGAAGCCGACCGCGCGTGGCAGCAGTCGCGGCTCGCGGGCGATGGCGCGCGCGCACCGCAGTGCCAGGACCGAGGGCGGCCCGTCCTTGTCGAGACCGCCGCCGAAGGCTGCGATGAAGCTGTCGCGCATGCGCAGTTCGCGCGGGTCGTCTTCGTCGAGCAGCGGCCAGTAGCGCCCGCCGAGGTAGCCGCCGTAGGCGGTGCGGTTGCAGCGCGGGTCGCCGAACTGCAGCGCCCGCCAGTGCAACCGCCCGCCGGCGCCGCGCTCGACCTCGCGCCAGACGTCCTCGTCGCCGAAGGCGCGGTACTTCTCCTTCCAGCGCGAGGGATTGCCGAGGTAGGCGGCGGGCTGGAAGGTGAACATGCGGAAGCCGTAGTCGCGGCAGTCGCGGATCACGTCGGCGACCTGGTCGAGGTTACGCGGCGTCACCGTCATGCTGTGCGCCAGGTAGCTGGTGATCCCGTGCTCGCGGCGCAGTCGCTCGAACATCTCGCAGAAGCGCCTGCGGTGCGGGTTCAGCTCCGACTCGCTTCTCACCCGCCTGATCCCGTGGCGGCCGTGCATGGTGGAGTCGAAGTGCCCGGCGAAGCTGAGGTGGCGGAAGCGGGGCCGCCCCGTCCGCGGGTCGAGCGCCAGCGCCTCGAGGTAGTCGTAGTCGAAGTCGCCGTGGCTCATCGACATCGGCTTGCGACCGTGGCGGATCATCGCCTCGAGCGCGGCGGCGTGCGCCTCGGGCCCAAGCAGCGTCACCTCGCCGCCGATCAGCTGCGCGTGCTGGGAGGGTCCGTGCAGCTCGCGCGCCAGCCGCATCTGGGCGTCGACCTCGGCCACGGTGTGCCCGCCGTCGACCCGCACCCGGTTGGCCTCGCGCGAGTGGTAGCAGGGCGTGCAGGCGAGGTTGCAGGCGGGGAAGACGCCCTGGGTGCCCTCGCACCCCGCGGTCCTCCGCCCGAGCATCTGGTTCGGCGTCCGCACGCCCTCGGGCAGCTCCTCCCATCGCCGGGCGAGGGCCGCCGTCAGATCCGGATGCTCGGGACGCGTCGCGCGCTCGAGGGCGCGCAGCCATTCGATGATGCGTGAGCTCATGTCGGTTGGACCCCAGGGACTCTGCTCCGGTTCACATCGGGTGCGCTCGGCCCGCGGTCGCCGCGGGCGGACCCGCGCCTCGGCGTGAATCCTGGGCGACCGGCGAGGGTCTGACTCGATGCATGACTCCCCTGGCGAAGGACCCGAGCCCCGGACCGGTGCGGAGGGTCCTGGTCAGCTACCGGTCGACGCGAAGGGGTCGGGCGGCGCTGTCCCACGCCGTCGCCCTGGCCCGTGACCTCGGGGTACCTCTGAGCGTGGTCTGCGTGGTGACGTACGAGCCGACCGACGTCGGTTGCACGCGCTGCCGGCAGATGGCCGCGAGCTGGAATCGGGGGTTGCTGTCGAGGGCCAGAGGGCAACTTCGCGAGGCGGCCCGCATCATCGCCTCAGACGTGGCGGTCGAGTACTCCCTCGCGGTGGGCCCCGCGGCGGGATCAATCGCCCGCGCCGCCGAGCGCGGTGGTGCCGATGTCATCGTCCTGCCCCGCGATCGGGTCGAAGGGATTCGACGCCTCCTCGCCACGCCGCTCGCCGAGCGACTCCGCGACGGGGGCGGATGGCGGGTCATCGTCGCGCCAGCGGCACCGGGCCACGGAGGCGGGTCGCGCTGTCGCGGTCAGGGAGTCACCTCGACCCTCGACGATTCAGCCGCCGCAAGGCGGGCGGTGGTCCGCGCTGATCCTTGAATCGTTCTGCGCGCTCGTGGGTCCAAGGGTCGATGTCGGGTAGGCGGGCAAGACGAGATCGGCTCCGCGAGGAGCGGAGCGAGCGCGCCGAGCCGCATGGCGCCGGCCGCGGGCGGCTGACGGCGCTCGCGGCGGTCGCCGCCGTCCTGGTCGCGGCCGGACTGATCGCGCTCGCCGCCGCGGGCGGTGCCGGCGGCGGAGGATCGTCGGGTTCCGCCGCTCCCCTGACCAAGGCCGAGCTGCGCTCGGTACCCAGACGCCTCGCCGCCAACGAAAAAGAGGCGAACCAGGTGATCGACGGCTCGATCGGACAGAAGCTGGAAGAACTGCGCGGGATCCCGGTCGTCGTCAACCAATGGGCCTCCTGGTGCCCGAACTGCCGCGATGAGTTCCCCCTCTTCCAGCAGCTCTCCAGGCAACTGCGCGGGAAGGTCGCGTTCGTCGGCCTCGACTCCCAGGACGAACGCGGCAGCGCCGAAGAATTCCTCAAGGAATACCCGGTCACCTACCCGAGTATCTTCGACCAGGATGCCTCGCAGGCGGCCTCGCTCGGCGCCGGGGCGGGCTGGCCGACGACGATCTACTTCGACCGCCACGGCGAACGCACCTACGTGCGGGAGGGCGGCTATGTGACGCTCGCGCAACTGCGCGGCGACATCGAACGCTACGCGCTGCGGGGATGAGCGCCGATCCGGCCGCCGGGGTCGGCCTCTTCGCGGCGCTCGCGGCTGGCCTCGTCTCCTTCCTCTCGCCCTGCGTGCTGCCGCTCGTCCCCGGCTACCTGGCGGCGGTGGTCGGGCTCAGCCCGGCCGAGCTCGAAGACGCCCCCGCGCGCCGCGTCCTCGCTCCTAGCCTGCTTTTCATCGCCAGCTTCTCGACGATCTTCATCCTGCTCGGGCTGAGCGCCTCCGGCCTCGGCCACGCGCTCAGCGACCACCGTCGCCTGCTCGAGAAGGTGGCGGCGGTGATGATCGTCGCGATGGGCCTGCTCTTCGTCGGCTCCCGCTACTCGATGCGGCTGAGCCGCGAGTGGCGGGTGGAGGGTCTGATCCGGCGCGCCGGCAGCGGCGGCCCGCTCCTCGCCGGCGCCGCCTTCGCGATCGCCTGGACGCCCTGCGTCGGCCCGACCCTGGGGGCCATCCTCAGCGCCGCGGCGCTGAGCGAATCCGCCGGGCACGCCGCCTTCCTGCTCGCCGTCTACTCGGCGGGGCTCGGGATTCCCTTCCTGGCCAGCGCCCTGGCCTTCGCCCGGCTGAGCAGTGCCACCGCCCTGGTGAAGCGCCACTACGGAGCGCTGATGGTGGCCGGCGGCCTGACGCTGGTCGCGATGGGCGTGTTGATCTGGACCGGCGAGTTGTTCCGCCTCAACATCTGGGCCCAGCATCTGCTCGAAGGCGCCGGACTCGACTTCTTCAACGAGGTCTAGCCTGACAGCGGGGCGGGCCGAGCTCAAGGCTCTTTGCGGATGCGCTCGATCACCGAGTCGGCGAGGTCGCTGGGCGGCCGGCTCGCACCCGAGAGACCGCGCAGGCCCTCGAGGGTCTTGATCAGCGTCTCCAGCATCCGGTGGCACCCGGGGCAAAGGTGGGCGTGGCGCTCGAGCCGCGCGCTTTCGGCGTCGTCGAGTTCGTGGTCGAGGTAGGCGGAGAATCGCCCCCTCGCCCACATGTGGTCGCGCATGAAGCGGTAGCGCCGGGTCATCCTGCCGATCATCTTTCCTCCCCAAGGTACTCGTCGACGGCCTTGCGGACGGCGAGTCGGGCGCGGTGCAGCCGGCTCTTGAACGCCGCCTCGCCCAGCCCCATCGCCTCCGCCGCCTCGGACGTGCTGAGCCCCTCGACGTCGCGGAGGACGAGGGGCGCCCGGTAGTCGGGGTCGAGCGCCGCGATCGCCTCTTCCAGCACGACCTGAAGCTCAT
Organism: Actinomycetota bacterium; assembly: GCA_018268675.1. Lineage (GTDB taxonomy): Bacteria > Actinomycetota > Thermoleophilia > Solirubrobacterales > 70-9 > VAYN01. Next base: position 107,046 of record JAFDWB010000005.1, on the reverse strand, counting down.
GTCGGGTCGCGGTCGGCTCCGGCGCCTCGCTGAGGTCCGTCGGCTCGGTGCCGGGGCGCTCCTCGACCGGGCTGGCCCTGAACGTCATCGTGTTGCGCGCGGCGCGGCGCCTGGCCTCGTTGATGCCGATCCGGTAGAGCCAGGTGAAAAAGCGCGAGTTGCCCTCGAAGGAGCCGATCCCCCGCCACGCGCGCAGGAAGGTCTCCTGGGTCACCTCCTCGGCTTCATGGCGGTCGCCGAGCAACCGCACGACGACCGCGTAGAGGTGGTCGGCATGGCTGCGCACCAACTCCTCGAAGGCGCGCTCCTCCCCGGCCTTCGCGCGAACCACAAGCTGCTGCTCGTCCTCGGAGGGCATCGGCCGCATCGGGGCAAATATCGCAGGCCCGCGCCGACGGGACCGAAGCAATGACTCGGCGGGCACGGTGCTCCAACTGATGGTTTCCACGCTGGTGTGACCCCGGGTCGCGGGAATCGGTTCATCGAGGGACCGGACGACCGATCACGGTGGCGCCGGCGAGCCGCTCATGCGGCGGGGCGGTGGGTGTTGCAGGCAGGCTCGAGCCCCGCGAGCAGCGCCTCGAGCCCGAACTCGAACTGGTCGGAGGGGTCGACCCCGCAGGTGCAACGGGCGACCCGTACCAGCTCGGGGGGCGCATCGGGCGGCAGCAGCCGGGCCAGCTCGAGTGCGAATTGGTCGGCGCCTGCCTCGCGGGCGCGGACAGCCGCGAAACAGGAGATCTCCATCGCGCCGTAGCCCGCGGCGTAGCTGACCACCGCGTTGACGGTCTGGGCCGCGCGGTCCTGCCCGAAACCGGCGTCGAGAAGCACGTCGAGGCCGGGGCCGAGTACCCGCAGCATCGGCCCCGCGAAGGCGCTGGCGCCGAGCAGCAGCGGGAAGGCTCTGGGATGGTCGGTCGCCAACGCCCGCAGGCACCGCGCCAACGAGCGGAGCGAGTCCCGCCAGTCCGCGCCGTCCTCGAGCGAGCGCTCGGCCTCCCCCCAGAGCAGCGCGACGATCTCTGCCTCGAGCCCGGCTCTGCCCGCGACGTGGTTGTAGAGGGACATCGCCTCGACGCCCAGGCGCTCGCCGAGGGCGCGCATCGTCAGCCCCTCCAGCCCGCGTTCGTCGACGAGGCCCAGGGCCTCCCTCGCGACCCGCTCGCGCGACAGCGGCGCGCGCGGACGCCCGCTCTTCGCGGCCCTTCGCCGGCCTCGCCGCGGACCGTCCGTTGCCTTCGTCTTCGTCTCCACCGTCACTTACAGCGACAGCTTACAACGTCAGTCTGCTAGCCTCGCCGTGGGCATGACTTACAACGTAAATACCGCCGCCACCCAGACGGCATCGGCACCTGATCGGCGGCCGGCTCCCGATCAGGTCGCGGTCGAGGTCCGCGAGCTGGTCAAGACCTACCGGGGCGCCGACGGCGCCGGCTTCAACGCCGTCGACGGCGCCTCGTTCGAGGTCCGCCGCGGCGAGCTCTTCGGCTTCCTCGGCCCCAACGGCGCCGGCAAGACGACGACGCTGGAGATCGTCGAGGGGATCCGCGAGCCGAGCTCCGGGCATGCCTCGGTCCTCGGCCTCGACTCGGTGGCCGAGCGCGAGGAGCTGAAGCGCCGGATCGGCGTCCAGCTCCAGGCCGGCGCCTATTTCAACTTCCTCACGCTCGAGGAGATCCTCGAGCTCTTCGGCTCCTTCTACCCCCGCCGCCGGGCGCCCCATGAGCTGCTCGCGCGGGTCGGGCTGCTCGACAAGCGCGGCGCCCAGGTCCGCCACCTCTCCGGCGGCCAGGCGCGGCGCTTCTCGGTCGTCGCCGCGCTGGTCAACGACCCGGAGGTGGTCTTCCTCGACGAGCCGACCACCGGCCTCGACCCGGCGGCGCGCCGGACCGTCTGGGAGCTGATCGGCGAGATCAACCGCGAGGAGGGCAAGACCGTCGTCCTCACCACCCACTACATGGAGGAGGCCGAGCTCCTCGCCGAGCGGATCGCGATCATCGACCAGGGGCAGATCCAGGCGCTCGACACCCCCGCGCGGCTGATCGCCCGGTACGGCCGGGCCGGCGGCGTCCGCTTCGCCGCCGAGCGGCCGATCGACATCTCGGTGCTCGAGGCGCTGCCGGGGGTCGAGCGGGCGATGGAGACCGGGTCCCCGGAGGCGGGCGGCGGCTACGGCTACGAGCTGCGCGCGGCGGACCCCGACGCGGCGCTCTTCGAGCTGATCAGCTGGCGGGACGGCCTCGGCCTGCGCTCGCTCGAGGTGCTCCGCGGCACGCTCGAGGACGTCTTCCTGGAGCTGACCGGGAGGGAGCTGCGGGACTGATGCCGCGCGGGCTCCCTCAGCTCACCCTCGCGAGCGCGCGGATGATCTACCGCTCGCCCGCCTCGCTTCGCGTCGCCTTCCTCACCCCGCTGATGTTCGCGGCCCTGATCGCGCTCTTCCACCAGCTCCGCTTCGAGACCGGCTCGCGGTCGATCGACTTCTTCAGCTACCTCGCCACCGGAGTCGCCTTCTGGTACGTGACCTACGCCGCCGAGCACGGGATGACGGGCGCCGCCGCCGGCTACCGCGCGCAGGGGGTGCTGAAGCGTGTCGCCGCCACCCCTATCTCCGCCGGGACGTTCATCGGCGCCCAGTTGCTCGCCCGGATGGGGGTGGCGATCGCCCAGACGATCGTCGTGCTCGGCGCCGCCAGGCTGCTCGGCGCCGACATCAAGCTCGGCGCGAGCTTCCTCTGGGAGCTGGTGCCGGTGACGATGATCGTCGTGGCGGCGCTCAGCCTGGGCTTCATCTGGGCCGGGATCACGCGCACCCCCGGCGGCGCGAACACCCTCGACATCATGGCGCTGATCCCGCTGCTCTACCTCACCGGCGGGCTGTTCCCGCGCGACGCCTTCTCCCCCGCCGTCCAGGCCATCACCGAATACGCGATCCCGTTCGCGCCGATGTTCGACATGCTGCGGGGGATCGCCCTCCAGGGGGTGGGGATCGAGCACTTCGGGCGCGAGCTGATCGTCGCCGCGGCCTGGGTGGTGGCGCTGTTCCTGATCGCCACCCGCGCCTACCGGCTGAGGGAGGAGTGAGCGCGATGGCCCAGGTGCGTCCCCTCGTCCTCGCCAGCGCGAAGATGTTCTACCGCTCGCTCGACACGGTCTGGTTCGCGGTCGCCAGCCCGTTCATCCTGCTGGCGATTCTCGCCCTCGTCCGGCACCTGCGGTTCGGCCTCCCCGGCGGCGCCGGGGCGGTCGGCTTCCTAACCTTCACCGCGCTCGGGTACGCCGCCTTCCTCGGCGCACACTTCCACCAGGACGGGGTCGTCGGGACGGCGTCCGGCTACCGGGCCGAGGGGGTGCTGAAGCGGATCGCCGCCACCCCGATCTCGGCGTCGGCGTTCATCGCCGCGCAGGTGATGGTCCGGCTCGTGGTCGCCCTGCTGCAGACGGTCGCCTTCCTCGCCGCGGCCGTCGCCGTCGGCGCAAGCGTCACCTACACCGCCGATCTCCTCTGGATCTTCCCGGTCATCGCGACCGCGGTGCTGACCGGGACCGCATTCGGGTTCGCGATCGCGGGCGTCGCCGGCAACCCCGAGGCCGCCAACCAGCTCAACATCGCCCTGTTCACGCCGGTCATCCTGCTCGCCGGGGTCCAGTACCCGCTGCAAGGACTGCCGGGCCCGCTGCCCGAGATCGCCCCCTATGCGGTCCCTTTCGCGGCCCCGATCGAGGCCTTCCGCCAGGCGGTTGCCGGCGACCTCGGCGGAGACTTCCCGCGGCTGCTGTTGCTCTCGCTCGCCTGGCTGGGGATCGCGCTGGCGCTAGCGGTCCGCAGCTACCGGCTCGTGGAGGACGGGGCTTGAGACCCGGCCCCGGCGGCCGCCGGCCCTACCTCCCGATCGAATGCTGGTAGAGCGTGAAGCCGATCCCCGAGCAGACGGCGGCGATGATCCAGAAGCGCAGCATGATCTTCGTCTCCGACCAGGCCATCATCTCGAAGTGGTGGTGCAGCGGCGCCATCAGGAAGACGCGGCGGCGGAAGGCTTTGAAGGAGAAGACCTGGACCGCGACCGAGAGCGCCTCGATCACGAAGATGCCGCCGATGATCAGCAGCAGCACCTCGGTCTGGGTCATCACCGCCAGCGCCCCGATCGCCCCGCCCAGACCGAGCGAGCCGGTGTCCCCCATGAAGATCGAGGCCGGGAAGGAGTTGAACCAGAGGAAGCCGATGCAGGCGCCGACCAGGCAGGCCGAGAGCAGCGCCAGGTCCCGCTGCTGGTTGGCGACGAAGGAGATCGCGGTGTAGGTGAGGAGGACGATGGCGCAGGAGCCGGCGGCGAGGCCGTCGAGGCCGTCGGTCAGGTTGACCCCGTTCGAGGTGCCGGCGAGGACGCCGAAGACGAGGACGAGGTAAAGGACCGGGCCGAGGTCGATCTGCCCGCCGCCGATCCGGAAGTAGAGGATCGGTTCGAGCCCGACCTCGTGGCGGGCGACCCACCAGAGGACCAGCGCCAGGAGGATCTGGAAGAGGATCTTCCAGCGCGCCGAGAGCCCCAGCGAGCGCCGTTTGACGATCTTTATGTAGTCGTCGGCGAAGCCGATCGCGGCGCAGCCGAGCGCGACGCCGAAGACGGTCAGGCTCTGCGCGTCGCGGTCGGAGAGGACCAGGTAGGGGACGCAGATCGAGGCGAAGATGATCAGCCCGCCCATCGTCGGGGTGCCGGCCTTGGCGTGGTGCCCCTGCGGCCCGTCCTCGCGGATGTGCTGCCCGAACTCGCGCACCCGCAGGTATTCGATGAACTTGGGGCCGAGGAAGATGCAGATCAGCATCGCGGCCATGCCGGCGATGAGGATCTTCCCCATGCTCAGGCCTCCGTGCCGACCATCGAGGACCAGCGCCGGCTTCTCGTCTCCCGGGACACCGGTCGATCATCCCGTCCCGGCAGAGGTCGGCACCGGTGCGCCACGGCGAGAGCGCGCACCGGGGGTCGACCTCCTCCGTCACGAGGCGGCGGGCTGGGTGGCGGAGGCCTCGCCCTTCAGCAGCCCCTCACGCGAGGCGATCATCGCGATGCCGATCCCGACCACGAGGCCGAAGAGCAGGTGGGCGACGAAGAACCACCCCTCCGGCACCAGCCGCATCATCGGGTCGATCGCGGGCAGGATGATCCACCGGTTGACCGCGTAGACCACCGCCCCGCCGAGCACGCTGGTCGCGATGATGCCGGCGGGGGTGCGGAGCGCCGCGATCGAGAGGCGCTCGATGCCGACCCCGATGATCATCATCGCGAACAGGACGCCCAGGAGGAGCGCGAGGACGAAGTGGGTGATCGCCCCGAGCAGCATGTTGCCCCCCGTGACCGGCATAGCGTCCATCACTTCGTGGCGGCCGGCCGGGCTCATTTCGGAGAGCAGATCGGCCATCGTGCTGTTGGACGCGTGCCCGGCCATGAGATCGCTTATCTGGTGGACCTTGTCCGGGGACATGTGCATGCCCATCAGCATTTCGCCCATCTGGCTCATCATCGCCGGCGGAATGTGGCCGGAGGCGAGCGCCGGTTTCAACTGCGCCATCGTTTCCGGCGGCAGGTGGATCCCCATCGCACCCATCATCGTCGGCAGCATGCTCAGCGGCGGCGTGATCGTCTTCGCGAAGGCGGGGATGCCGAGATTCAACGGGGTCGCGTAGCCACTTCCTTCGGCGCCCATCACGACCACCATCAGGGCGATCATCACGGCACCGCCGAGGAGGCCGGCGATAGCGCCCCCGACACCCACACGTCCGGCCATCGCCATCATGTCCGGTCCACGCGCCTCCCGGCGCGGATCAGTCGCCCCTGCGGTCATCTTTTCTTCCCTCCTCTTGTCGCCTGCATTGGGTCATCTGACCGTGGCGGCGGCCATTCGATTCACGCCTGGCGCTGAAGGAGCCTGCGCCCCCACCTTGCGCATGGCGAGCTTGGACCCGGATCCGTCGACCGATTCAGGGCGATGGTCGGCGGCGGGACCTACCGGCCCTCCGGCGGATTCTCCGATCGCGGCCGATCGACCCGGCGGAGCAGAGCGAGCGCGGCCCGCGAGAGCGCCCTGATCGGACGCCTGGAGTAACGCGAGGCGAGGTGGGCGTCGGCCGCCCGGGCCGGCGCTTCGGAGAAGGTCGGGTAGGGCTGCACCGTGCGGGAGACATCCTCGATCCTCGCCCGCCGCGCCAGCAGGACGGCTAGCCCGGCCACGGTCTCGCCGGCGGCGGGTCCCACCACCGTCGCTCCCACGAGGGTGCCCCGAGGATCGCCGACGAGCTTCACGAAGCCACCCGGCTCGCCGGCGGTGATCGCCCGGTCGGGCCCGTGGTCGGATTCGACGACCACCGCCTTGGCGCCCCAGCGGTGCCGCGCCTGCTCCTCGGTCAGCCCGACACGGCCGACCTCGGGGTCGGTGAAGGTGGCCCACGGCAGCGCCTCGCCGACGCGGGTGCGGGCGTGGAAGAGGGCGTTGGGCGTGGCCACCCGCGCGTGGTGGGCGGCCACGTGGGTGAACGGCAGGAGACCGGTGACGTCGCCGACCGCGTAGATGCCTCGGGCGCTGGTCCGCAGCCTCCGGTCGACCTCGACCGCGCCCTCGCCGTCGAGCGCGACGCCCACGGTCTCGAGCCCGAGGCCCACGCTCCGCGGCGAGCGCCCGACCGCGACGAGCAGGCGGTCGAAGGGGATCCGGTGTCCGTCGGCGAGGACGAGCGCGCCGTCCTCGACCGCGACCGCGTGGGCGCCGAGCCGGACGTCGGCACCCTCCGCGGCGAGTCTCGTCGCGACCAGGTCGCCCGCCCGTGGCTCCTCCCTGGTCAGGAGCCGCGCGGCCTGCTCGACGATCGTCACCCGCGAGCCGAGCCGTCCGAACGCCTGCCCGAGCTCGCATGCGACCGGCCCGCCGCCGAGGACGACGAGCCGGGCGGGGAGCCCGTCCAGATCCCAGATCGTGTCGCTGGTGAGCGGGCCCGCCGCCGCCAGTCCCTCGAGCGTGGGCAGTCGCGGCTCCGAGCCGGTGGCGATTATCGCGGCGCGGAAGCGCAGCAGGCGACCCCCGACCTCGAGCTGGCCGGGGCCGGAGAAGCGACCCTCCCCGGCGATCACCTCGACCCCGGCGGCGCGCAGTCGCCCCGGCGAGTCCTGCTGCTCGATCGCGCCGATCGCACTCCTGACGTGCCCCATGACGCGAGAGAAGTCGATCGCGGGCTCGACCGGCGCGAGGCCGACGGCGTCGGCGTGGCGCATGCGGTGGGCGAGGCCGGCGGCGGCGAGGAGGCTCTTGCTGGGCACGCAGCCGGTCCAGAGGCAGTCGCCTCCGGTGCGGTCGCGCTCGACCAGGGCGACGCGGGCCCCGACCCCGGCGGCGATCAGCGCGGAGACCAGCCCGCCGGTGCCGCCGCCGAGGACGACGAGGTCGTAGCCGTCGATCCGCCGCCTCACAGGGCCTCCCGGGCCGCACGCGAGGCGAGCAGCAGGGCGAGGACGGCGGGCGCCAGGAAGAGCAGCGAGAGGGCGGCGGCGACGTTGGGGTCCGAGCCGACGAAGGGGAGCAGGGTGAGCGGCAGCATCGGCAGCCCGCCGCCGACCGCCAGCGAGCTGCCATACTGGCTCCAGGAGACGAGGAAGCCGAGCAGCGCCGCGGCAGCGAGCACGGCGCGGATCCCCGGCAGGGTCACCGAGACGAGGCGCCGGACCGGGCCCATCCCGAGGCTGGCGGCCATCTCCTCCAGCTCGCGGAGGCGCGGATTGAAGCCCGGGATCAGGACCAGCAGGACGTAGGGGAGGACGACGGTGAGGTGGGCGAGGGCGACCCCGACCCGGGTGTCGGCCAGACCGAGGCGGATGAACCACTCGGCCAGGCCGGTGCCGGTGGCGAGCGGCGGTACCAGCAATGGCAGCGCGAGGAAGACGATCGCCGCCGTGCGCAGGCGCGCCGGGCCCCGCGCGAGGGCCCGGGCCGCCGGCCAGGCGAGGAGGATCGCGGCGGCGGTGCTGATCAGGGCGACCTCGAACGAGTCGAGCGTCGCCTGCAGGGCCTGGTCGCCTTCGAAGGCGACCTCGAAGCCGCGCAGGCCCCAGCGCTGGGGCAGCAGCGCCGGGTAGCGCCAGACCTCGGCGAAGGCCTGCACCACCAGCACCGCCAGCGGCGCCGCGAAGAGGAGGACCGCGACGGTCCCGACGGTCCTCGGCAGGCGCCGCTCAACCATCTTCGGTCCGTGCCAGGGCCAGCGCGGCGAGGCCCAGGGCGATCGCCGCCGCCGCCGCGACGAGCAGGCTCGCCGCCGCCTTCCCCTGACCGGAGAGGGGGCTCGTCTGGGTCGCCTGGTAAGCGTAGGTGGCGAGGGTGGGCGGGTAGTTGGGCCCGAGCACGAGCGGCACCTCGAAGGCGCCGAGGACGAAGGCGCCGACGATCATCGAGCCGACCGCGAGCGGGCGGCGGACCGCCGGCCAGACGACCCAACGGAGGACCTGGGAAGGAGAGGCCCCGAGCACGGCGCTCGCCTCCTCCCGCCGGCGCAGGGTCCGCCCCATGACCGAGAGCAGCAGGAGGACGAGGAAGGGGGTCTCCTTGTAGACGTAGACGAGGACTATCCCCAGCCCCGACTGCGCGTGGACGACCCCGATCGGCAGGCTCCCGAGGGCCCGCTCGGCGATCCCGCCCGGGGCGAGCCAGGCGACGGCGAGGACCGCGACGATCAGGTGCGGGACCGTCACGGGCAGCGAGAAGGTCGTCTTCAGGGCGGGGCCGCGGGAGCGCAGCAGGGTGGCGAGCACCAGGGCGATGAGCGCCGCGGCGAGGCTCGAGATCACCGCCAGGCGGATCGAGAACCAGAGGGCGTCGAGGAAGGTCGGGTCCGCGAAGACCGCCCGCCAGGAGGCGAGCGACCAGGTCGAGGGCCCGCCGCCGAGAGGCGGCTCGACGCTCTGTTTGAGGGCGCCGAGGAGGGCTCCCCCGAAGAGGAGCGTCGTCACCAGCAGAGCCGGTGCCAGGCGCAGGAGGTCGGGCGGGACGCGGCGGGTGGCGCCCCGCGCCGTCGCGGCCGCCGACCTCATGACCCGCCCCGCGGCCGGACGCCCGCGCGGCGGCCTTCCTCCGGCACGGCCTCGAAGTCCGGTATCCGCCAGATCTCCTCCAGCGGCAGGGCGACCCCCACCAGCTCGCCCGCCGCCGGGGCCTGCGACGGGGGGACCATCGCCTCGAGGCCGAGGCCCTCGCCGCGCAGGCGGAGCCTCACCCAGGTGCCGGTGTAGGCCGCCTCGCCCACCCGGAGCTCGAGCGGTCCCGCGGGGTCGAGGCGGACCCGCTCGGGCCTGATCGTCACGCAGGCCTCGCCGTCGGGCCCGGGGACCGGCACCTCGACACCCCCGAGCGACATCCGCCCGTCGCGCACCTGGCCGCGGAGGACGTTGGCCGAGCCGAAGAAGCGGGCGACCACCGGCGAGGCGGGGCGCTGGAAGAGCGCCGCCGGCTCGTCCTCCTGCACGATCCGCCCCTCGAGCATGAGCGCGACGCGCTCGCCCATCTGGGCCGCCTCGGCGCGGTCGTGGGTGACGAAGAGGGTGGTCAGCCCCCGCTCTCCCTGCAGCCTCGCGATCAGCTCGCGCAGCTCCTCACGGCGGTTGGCGTCGACGGCCGAGATCGGCTCGTCCAGCAAGAGGATGTCGGGTTCCGCGCAGAGGGCGCGGGCGAGAGAGACTCGCTGCTGCTCGCCGCCGGAGAGCCGGTCGGCCGCCCGCCGCTCGAAGCCGTCCAGGCCGACCTCGGTGAGCAGGGCGCGGGCGCGGGCGCGGCGCTCCGCGCGGCGGGCGCCCGCCGCGCGCAGCGCGAACGCCACGTTCTCGCCGACGTCGAGGTGCGGCAGGAGCCGCGGCTCCTGGAAGACGACGGCGCAGCGACGGCGATACGCGGGCAGCCGGTCGATGCGGCGCCCGCCCAGCTCGATCGAGCCCGCCTCGATCGCCTGCAGGCCGCAGATCGCCCGCAGCAGCGTCGTCTTCCCGGCGCCGGAGGGCCCGACGAGCACGGTCCGCGTCCCGGCCGGGACGTCCAGGTCGACGCCCCGCAGCACCGGCGACCCGCCGGGGGCGGCGACCAGCCCACGGCAGCCGAGGCCGCCTAGCGGAGCACTTCGCGCTTCCATGCTTCTTCGATCGGCACGTCCCGCGTCGCCGGCAGCTCCCCGAGCGGCCTGCCGAGGTCGGTGAGCAGGTAGGGGCTGCGCGAGGCGGCTCCTCGCAGGGCGGCCGCCCGGGCCGCGGGAAGCCGGGCCGGGTCGAGGACCGAGGGCGTGCCGAGCACCGCCGGGTCGGCCATCTTCGCCTGCAGCCGTGGGTCGAGCAGGAGGTTGGCCACCACCTCGGCCCCGGCGACATGCGCGGCGTCCGCGGGGATGGTCACGTAGGAGGTGTTCTCGAGCGCGCCGCCGATCAGGAACGGCCGCACCGTCGGCGGGAACTCGCCCTTCTTCACGCCGAGGTTGAGGAAGCTGGCGTTGTAGCTCATGTCGAAGTCGACCTGGCCGTTGGCGAAGAGCTGGTCGAGTTCGTCGATCGAGGTCGGGAACTGGGTCCCGCCTTCGAACTGATACGGCTTCAGTTCCCGTAGGAACCTGAGCCCCTTCGCGACACCGCCGAGGCGTTGGATCACCTGGCGCACGAACGCCGCCCCGGTGAAGTCCGGTGGCGCCGGATAGGTGAAGCGACCCGGATGGGCCTTCGCCCAGGCGAGAAGCGCCGGGAAGCTCCTCGGCGGTGAGGCGACCGCGGCCGAGTCGTAGCCGTAGATGAAGGCGGCCCCCTGCCAGGGGGACTCCTGGCCTTCCACCGGCACCTGGAAGTCGCGGTTGATGATCGGCGAGCTCCAATCGACGTAGCGTGAGTTCGGCAGCTTCTGCGCCCAGTTTCTCAGCCACAGCCCCGCTTCCTTGCCTTCGACGAAGTTTTCGCCGTTGATCCAGATCAGGTCGACCGCGCCTCCGGAGGTCTCTCCGGCCCGGCGCTCGGCGACGACGCGGTCGACCGCGTCCACGGTGTCGCTCACCGGCACCCGCTTGACCGTGACCCCGAGCTTGGCCGCGGCGGGCGCGACGTAGTCTTCGACGAAGGCGTTGGTCGCCGCGTCCCCTCCGTAGAGCCACCAGTTGACGGTCTGCCCCTTCGCCTCGGCAAGGACCTGAGACCAGTTGGAGGCGGTCGGAGACGGGGCTGAGGACGTGGCGGTGCCGCAGCCGGCAAGCACCACGGCCAGGGCTATCGAGGCCACCAGCGACCGCATGCGCGGTGCTCTCGTTCTCGTCGCGTCTGCCTCTTTCATGCGCCCTGTCATTGACCCAGAAAGCGGGTGGACGATTCAGCGACGGTCAGGATCACCGCCCGCCGAGCACCCTGACCGCGAGGGCCAGGCGCTGCATGGCGGTCAGGGCGACGAGCCCGGCGAAGCCCCACGCGATCTCCTCCGCCGCGCCGGGGAACAGGCAGAACAGCACGTAGACGACGATCGTCTCGGTGCCCTCCGCCAGGCCGGAGGTGAAGCGGAGCGAGCGCTCGTCGCCGTAGCTCAGGTCGAGGCGCTCGACCAGCGAGGAGAAGGAGAGCAGCGCCACGTTGTTGACCAGGTAGGTCGCCAGCAGGATGACGCAGGCGAGCCGCGCATCGGGCTCGGCGATCGCGACGCCGACGACGAAGCCCGAGTAGACGACGAAGTCGGCCACGAAGTCGAGCAGGCCGCCGAGGGCGCCCGCTCCCGTGCGCCGGGCGAGGGGTCCGTCGAGTCCGTCGAGCGTGCGGTTGAGGAGCCAGAGGACGAGGGCGAGGGTCCAGGCGCCGAGCGCGGCGGCGACGCAGGCGCCGATCCCGACCGCGAGGCCGGCCCCGGTCACCGCCCCGGCCCGCAGCCCGAGGCGCTCGAGGCGGGCGGCGCCATGATCGAGCAGCGGAGCGAGCCTCGGGCGGAGGGCCTGGTCCAGCACGGCGCGATGCTAGACGGCTCCGCGGCCCGCCGCGATCCGGGCCAGCGTGATCAGGGACGGATAGCCGCGCCTCGTCCGCTGCGCTCCGACGACCTCGAATCCCGCCGCCTCGAGGTCCGGCCGCGGGTCGAGCGGGCGCAGCCCGACGAGCGTGCCCGGGGCCTGCGAGAGGGCCCCGGCGAGGAGGCGCGCCATCCGCGGTGAGCGGGGCGGGGCCACGGTCACGGCGACGAGGCGCCCGAGCGGGCGGATCACCCGGCACGCCTCGGCCAGCACCGCGCCCCGCTCGGCCGGCCCGAGCAGGTGCAAGAGGTAGGCGGCGGAGACGACGTCGAAGCTGGCAGCGGGGAAAGGCAGGTGGGTGGCGTCGGCCTCGACCAGTCGCCAGGCCTCCGGCAGCGCGGGCGCACGCCGCAGCATCGCGGCGGAGGAGTCGATGCCGATGGCCTCGTGTGGCGCCGCGGCGCGGTCGGCGAGGCGGCGGAGCAGCCCGCCGGTGCCGGTGGCGAGATCGAGCAGGCGATCGTTCGCGCCGACCTCGGCAAGGTCGATCGCGGCGTCTAGAGCGGTGCGCTCGAGCCCGAGCTGCCGGTCATAGAGACGGGCGGTCCGCTCTCGGCCCCAGACGGACACCGCTTATGGCTCCCGTTCGCGCTCGGCCCGCCTCCCCGCCAGCAGGCCGAGGTTGGAGACGACGAAGGGCACGCAGTAGTTGAGCGCCGTCTTCACCCAGGTCAGCGTCGTCGCGGAGCCGCCGAGGATGACGTCGGCCTGGTTGATCGCGGTGAGGATCGTCCCCACGACGACGGCGATCTTCACCGTGCTGCGCAGGTGCTCGGGCCGCAGGCAGAACCCCACCGCGTCCCCCACGCCTCCGTCCTTCATCCTGGGCTCAGCTGGAACTCGGGGTGGGTGTCGACCCGGCGCGGCGGACCGCGGGGGCCTCGCCGTGCTCGACCAGGTGCCTGAAGGCGCCCGGCGTCAGGGGCGCGATCTGCCGGATCCGCCGGGAGAGCAGTGGCTCCGAGCTCTCGATCTCGATCACGAGGTCACGCTACCTCAGAGGGGAAGGTCCTCGATCGCCTTCAGGTAGCCCTCGCTGTAGGTGGGGAACTGGGCCACGGTGTCGCGCAGGACCTCCAGCGGGGTGGCGGTCTTGATCGCAAGCGCCGCGTAGTGGATCCACTCGCCGGCGAGTGGGCCGACCGCCCAGGCGCCGAGCAGGACGCCGCGGCCGCGGTCGGCGATGAGCCCGAGTTGGCCGCGCGGGTCGCGCTCATAGGTCCACGGGCGCGCCAGCGATTCGGCGAGGTCCAGGCGGGTTGCCGCGACCTCGATGCCCTGCTCCCTGGCGCGGGCCTCGGTCAGGCCCACGGCGGCCACCTCGGGCACGCAGAAGACGACACGCGGGATCGCCGTGTAGTCGGCGCGGGCCTGCCGTCCGAGGATGTCGGCGACCGCGATGCGGCCCTGGTACATGCCGACGTGCGTGAACGGCATCACCCCGGTGACGTCGCCGATCGCCCAGACGCCCTCCGCCGCCCGGCAGCGCTCGTCGATCGCGATCCCTCGCGCGCCCGGCTGGATCCCGACCGTCTCCAGCCCGAGATCGTCGAGGCGCGGCTCGCGGCCGGTGGCGAGCAGGAGCTCCTGGCCCCTGACGCTCTCGCCGCCCCGCATGGCCACCGTCCGTCCGCCGTCCTCGCGGCTGATGCGCTCGACCTGGGCGCCGAGCCTGACGTCGACCCCGTCCGCTCTCAACTGGGCGGCCAGCAGCTCGCTCACTGCCGGGTCCTCACGGGCCAGCAGTCGTTCGCCCGCCTCGAGCATCGTCACCCGCGCTCCCATCCGGGCGAGGAACTGGCCGAGCTCGACCCCGACCGGGCCGCCGCCGAGGGCGAGGACGCTCTCGGGCAGCTCATGAAGCGTCGTCGCCTCGCGGTTCGTCCAGTAGCCGGCCGCCCCGAGGCCCTCGATCGGCGGCACGCGCGGACGGCTGCCGGTGGCGATCACGACCCGCTCGCTCTCCAGCACGTCGTCCCCGACCTGCACCCGGCCCGGCCCGGCGAGTCGTCCCGCGCCCTTGTAGACATCCACGCCCTGCTCGCGGTAGCCGGCTACCTGGGCGGTGTCCTCGAGCTCGCGGATCATGTAGTCGCGGTAGGCGGCGATCTCGGGCCAGCTCTGCGCGGGGGCGCTCGTCCCTGCGGTGCGCTCGGCCTCGGCGCTCACCTCGACCGGCCGCAGCAGCGTCTTCGACGGGATGCAGGCCCAGTAGGCGCACTCGCCGCCGACCAGCTCCCGCTCGACGAGGGCGGTCCGCACCCCGGCATCGGCGAGCCGGGAGACGGCGACCTCACCGGCCGGGCCGGCGCCGATCACGATCGCGTCGTATCGCTCCGACATCTCAGACGACTCCTTCGGCTAGACGATGGGCTTCGCTCCTCTGACCCAAGACTGCCCGGGACGGTTCTCCCGATCGATGCGACAATCCCCGGATGACCGAGACCAACGCCGATCTTGCCCGTCGCGGTTACGAGGCGGCGCTGAACGGCGAACTCGAGCTGATCGCGGACCTGCTCGCACCCGACATCAAGTGGCATGGAGGCGACCCCTCCTGGGAGGGCGCCTGCCACAACCGCGAGGACGCGCTCGCGGTGATGCGGCGCGCGGCCGGGGACGGCGCGATCGGGGAGCTGGTGGACGTGGTCGAAGCCGGCGACAAGGTGGTGGTGATCATGCGGCCGCCCCCGGAGGAGGGCGAGGAGCCTCGGCTGGTCGCCAACCTGAGCACTTTCCGCGACGGGAAGGTGGTGGAGATGGTCCATTACCCGGATCCCGACGAGGCGCTGGCGGCGGCCGGGGTCTGACCGGTCGCGATCAACCAGGGCCCTGTCCGGGCGCCCTGGTCGGACGCACGTAGGAGCTCGGTCCTGCCGGGTGTAGCCGGCGCCCGGGGCCGACTCCGGATCGCCCGCCGCGCACCGCAGCTCGATGCCCGCATGGATCCGCGCGCGGCCGGCGCGCGCGTCGCTCCCGACAGGGCTGCCAGGTGCGGAGCGACCAGGTCGGGGGACACCTCCGGCTTGCCTCGACGACCGTGGTTGCGCCGGTGCTCGCCCATCTCATATGCTCTAATCCGTATATGACCATAACGGCCGACGCCCCATTCCGCATCGAGGAGGCCCCGCTGCCGGTCGAGCTGGTGGCGAAGTACTTCCGCGCCCTCGGCGACCCGACCCGGCTGCGGCTGCTCGAGGTCCTCGGCGGCGGCGAGGCATCGGTCGGCGAGCTGGTCGAGGCACTCGACGCGCCGCAGCCCCAGGTCTCGAGGCACCTGGCCTGCCTGCGTTGGTGCGGCTTCGTCGAGACCCGCCGCGAGCACCGGACCGTCCACTACCGGATCGCCGACCCGCGGGTCGGCGAGGTCCTGGCGCTCGGCCGCGGCCTGCTCGCCGACAACGCCGAGCACGTCGCCGCCTGCCGCACCGTGGACGGAGGGGGCTGCTGATGCGCGAAGGCCTCGCGGCACTCGGGATCGGCGCCCTCGCGATCGCCTGCTGCGGCCTCGCCCCGATCGTCGTCGCGGCGCTGGGAGGAGCGGCGCTGGCGCCCCTCCTCGGTGTCCTCTTCGCGGTGCTACTGGCCGCGGCGCTGCTCGGCGCCCTCGCCTGGCACCGCCATCGTCGCTCGTGCGCGCTCCCGCCGGAGGAGAAATGGTGAGCCCGATCTGCCCGACCTGCGGCTGCTCGCTGGTGCGGCTCGGGATCGAGCGCTCCACCGCCCCGAGCTACGAGCACAACGGCCGGCGGCTGCTCTTCTGCTGCCAGGGCTGCGTCGAGCTCTTCGCCGAGGACCCGGAGCGCCACCTGGCCGAGGTCGCGGACTGGATCGTCTGCCCGACCTGCCTCGCCGAGAAGCCGAAGGCGCTTGCCGTCTCGATTACCCATCGGGGTCAGGAGATTCACTTCTGCCGCTGCCCGGGCTGCCTTGAGGAGTTCGGGCGCCGGCCCGAGGAGCTGCTGGCGAGGCTCGCGGCATGAAGGTGGAGCTCCTCTACTTCGAGGGCTGCCCGAGCTACGAGGCTCTGCTGCCGGAGCTGCGGGCCCTGCTCGCCGACGAGGGGATCGGCGTGGAGGTCGAGCTGCGCCGGGTCGAGACGGTCGAGGAGGCCGAGCACGAGCGCTTCCTCGGCTCCCCGACGGTGCGGGTCGACGGCGTCGACGTCGAGCCCGGCGCGGCCAAGCGCGAGGACTTCGGGATGAAGTGCCGTCTCTACCGCGACGAGGCGGGGCTCGGCCACACGCCGGCCGCGGAGTGGATCCGGGCGGCCCTCGGGGGCGCTGCCTGATGTATCGGCGGATCGACTATCAGGAGCTTCGCGAGCTGCTCGACGCCGGGGCCCTCCTGATCGAGGTCCTGCCCGCCGAGGAGTACGCCGAAGAGCACCTGCCCGGCGCGATCAGCATCCCGCTGAAGGAGCTCGACGCCACCTCGACCGCGGCGCTCGACCGGCGCCGGCCGACGATCGTCTACTGCTGGGACCAACTCTGTGACATGAGCCCGCGCGCCGCCGCCCGCCTCGACTCGCTCGGCTTCGAGCAGGTCCACGACTACACCCCCAGCAAGGTCGACTACATGGCGCGCGGCCTCCCGACCGAGGGCGAGAAGGCGAGGGAGAGGCGGGCGATCGACGTCCTGCGGGACGACGTCGTCCGCTGCTGGCCCGGCGACAAGGTCGAGGACGTGCGGGCGCGAATCGAAGTGTCGCCCTACGGCTTCGCAATCGTCGTCGCCGCGGATCAGACGGTGCTCGGTCGGGTGCGCGGGAGCGCGCTGCGGCAGGCTGCGGGCGCGAGTGCCGAGGAGGTGATGGAGCCGGGGCCATCGACGATCCGCGCCAACGTGCGGATCGAGGACCTGCGCGGGCGGATGGAGGCGGGCGGCCTCACGATCTCGCTGGTGACGACTCCCGACGGGACGCTGCTGGGTGTCGTCCGCCGCTCGGACCTCTGACGCGCTTGGTTGCCGCCGATTAGTTTTGCGATGCCCCCGTATTGAAGGTGGGAAGGGCCAGAGTGGGCCCCGAGAAGGAGGCACCCGATGCCAGACGTGACGCTTGCGAAGTTCGACGCGACGGGATCGCCCGCCGCGCCCGCGCCGGCCTGGGGGTGACGGCCTGGGGCATGCAGCTGATGACGCTGCCGCCCGGATGGGACGGCTATCCCGATCACTCCCACGACGCCACCACCGCGGAGGCCGGTCAGGAGGAGGTCTACGTCCCGCTCGAGGGCTCGGCGGTGCTGGTGGCCGACGGCGAGAGCTTCGAGCTGCGACCCGGGATGATGGTCCGGGTCGGCCCGGACCAGCGGCGGAAGATCGTCCCCGGCGCCGACGGGATCAGGTTCATCGCCCTCGGCGGCGTTCCCGGCCAGGCGCACACCCCGTCGGCCTGGACCGAGCTGGGCGGCCCCCTGCCGACGCCTGCTCCGTGATGAGCGGGTCGTCTCGCGCCGTCGGCAACAGCCGCGAGGAGCCAGGGCTTCTCGCGGCTGCGAAGGGCGGGGACGAGGAAGCCTTCGTCAGCCTCACGTCGCCGCACCGCCGGGCGCTCCACGTCCACTGCTACCGCATGCTCGGCTCCCTGCATGATGCCGATGACGCACTTCAGGAGACGCTGCTGAACGCCTGGCGGGGATCGCGGATTTCGAGCCACGTAGGCCCCTGCCGGCCTGGCTCTATCGCATCGCGACCAACGTCTCCTTGCGGATGATCGAGCGCCGCGCCCCCTTATCGCCGCGGGATGCCCGTCTGCAGCCCTATCCCGACACGCTCTTCGACGGCATCCCGGCCGGCGAGCCGGGTCCCGAGGAGGTGGCGATCCTCGCCGAGGGGTTCGGGCTCGCGCTGATCGCGGCGATGCAGCTCCTGTCGCCGAAGCAGCGCGCCGTCCTCGTCCTCCGTGACGCCCTCGGCTGGCGGAGCGCCGAGGTCGCCGCCTGCCTCGGCGACAGCGTAGCGGCGGTCAACAGCGCCCTCCAGCGGGCCCGGGCGACGATCGCGAAGGAGCGCGAGGAGGGGACGCTCGCGCGGATCAACGCGCCCGCCGGAAACGCCGTGGAGAGCGCGGTGATCGCCCGCTTCCGTGAGGCATGGGCGAGGGTCGACATCGAGGCGATCGTCGCGCTGCTCACCGACGACGCGTTGCTCACGATGCCTCCTGTGCGGATGCGCTTCGAGGGCTCGGAGGCGATCGGGCGCTTCTTCGCCACCGAGCCTCTCGGCGGTCGCCTCGACCGGATCGAGCTGG
The DNA here is from genome assembly GCA_018268675.1 of Actinomycetota bacterium. Taxonomy (GTDB): domain Bacteria; phylum Actinomycetota; class Thermoleophilia; order Solirubrobacterales; family 70-9; genus VAYN01. The sequence goes on along the minus strand of JAFDWB010000005.1, from coordinate 88,750 downwards.
TCGAGGTCAGGGCCAACGGGCAGCCGGCCCTCGCCAGCTACGCCGACGAGGACCGTGACGGGGTCCGCCGCGCCTACGGCGTGATGGTCCTCGCCCTGGCCGGGGACCGGATCTCGGGGATCACCGGCTTCCCCCGCGACGAGGCCCTCTTCGCCCGGTTTGGGCTGCCGGCCGTCCTCGGCTCCCGCGCGGGCTAGAGCGATGTCATCAGAAGGCGGACACCGGACGCCTGGTTGCGTGGGTGGCTTCGTCCGTCATGCAGAGCGCCTTGAGGAACCGGGTCCGGCCGGTGTTTTCGCGCCGGCCGGATGACGCCTGGCCGCCGGGCGGCTATTCCGTGATCTCCTCCGGCGGACCCCAGGTCGGGATCCGGAAGAGCATCGGGCTCGCCTGCGGCTCCTCCAGCGATCGCACTCGGTAGCGTCCGACTCGCTGCGCGGCCCGGGCAACGGCCTGTTGGTGGGAGCTCGCCTCGATCGCCTCGGCGATCATCTCCCAAGCCGCGCCGCGCTCTCTTTCGACGGCGAATTCGATCCCGGCAGCCTGGCAACGCCCGGGGCGGCGGCATCGGTATTTCTCCACACAAATGCATTCGGTCGGTCAGCGACGGGCGTCGGGATTCCGTGATCTCGACGTCGGGCCCGTCGCCTGGCGATCGAAGAACACCCGAGCGTGACCAGACGGTCGGGGCCGTGAATACGAGGTTTAGCCTCAGACGGTGCCATCACCCTGGTCGCCTGGCATCGCCGCGGCGACACTTACCGGGTCCACCACACGCCGGAGCACGCGCTGAGCAACCAGCACATGATGGGCATCGCCTCTCAGGTGATGATCCCGAAGCCGAAGCCGGAAGATGAGGCGAGGGAGGCCCTGAACTCCGGGCTTCGGCGGCTACGGTTCGCCGCGGACATGTCTATGGATCACGTCATCCGAAACTCCGACGAGAGGGCGATGTCGAAGGACGCGCGCCTGGGACTGGTGCTGGCCATCAACCTGTCGATGATCGTCGCCCTGGTCGCGGTCGGCCTGATCTCCCATTCGCTCGGCGTTCTCTCCTCGGCCGTCGACTACGTCGGCGACGCGGCCGGCGTCGCCCTCAGCCTCGCGGCGCTGAAGCTGAGCCGCGGCGGGCACGGGCACCCACGGGTTACCTCTTACGCCGCCCTCGTCAACGCCTCGTTCCTGTTGCTGATCTCGCTCGTCGTCGCGGTCGAGGGGATCGATCGCCTGGTCGGGGGCAGCCCGACCGTCCACGGGCTGCCGGTGATGGTCGTCAGCACCGTCGCCGCCGCGGCGATGATCCTCTGCGCCCGCATCCTCGGCCCGATCGAGGCGGAGGACTTCAACATGCGCTCGGTCATGCTCGACACCGTGGCCGACGCAGCGGCCGCGCTCGGCGTCGCGATCGCCGGGGCGATCATCCTGGCCGCCCGGGGTCTTTACTGGCTCGACGCCGCCGTGGCCCTCGTCGTCGCGGTGGTCGTCGGATACCACGCTCTGCGCCTGATCCGCGAGGTGCTTGCCGACCTGTGGAGTGATTCTCGCCCGCGGCGCGAGCGCGACGCTGTCGGTCGGTAGTCCGGGGAAGGAGGCGCTCGCGCGGCGGGCGAGCCATTCCGCGCGGGTGTGCGCGGCGAGGAGCACAGTCGATCGCGGGCAGTGCGATCGGGCGCCGCCCGAGGAGAAGGCGAGGGTCGACATCGAGGCGATCTTCGCGCTGCTCACCGACGACACCCTGCTGACGATGCCTCCCCTGGAGACGCGCTTCGAAGGCGCGGCGGCGATCGGGCGCTTCTTTGCCCACCCAGCCGCTCGGCGGACGCCTCGACCGGATCGAGCTGGTCGAGGTAAGGGAACGGGTAGCAGCCGGCCCTCGCCGGCTACCCCGATGAGGACGGGGACGGCGTACGCCGCGCATACGGCGTGATGGTTCTCCCCCTGGCCCGGGACCGCGGGGATCACCGGCTTCCCCCGCGACGCCGACCTCTTCGCCCGCTTCGGCCTGCCAAGGGTGCTCGGCTAGCGCGAGGCGCCGCCGACGAGAGCGCCGAGCTTCTCGAGGGCCGCGTTCCAGCCCGCCTCGGCATGGCCCGCGTCACCGGGATAGGGACCGTCGCTGAGCGTCATCCGCGTCTTCTCCCCCTGATCGTGCAGCTCGACGCGCACGACCGTGCCCTTGTGCATCCCGATCTCCGGCATGGGGTCCGAGCGCATGACGAGGAGCTCAGGCTCGACCAACTCGACGATCTCGTAGCTGATCGTCATCTCGCCCTTGCCGTCGCGACGGACCATCGTCAACTCCCATCGCCCGCCGACCCTCGCGTCGATCGAGATCCGCTCGCGCGGCGCCTCCATCTGCGCCGGGCCATACCAGCCGGCCACCTCGTCGGGATCGAGCCAGGCGTTGAACACCTGCTCGCGTGGTGCCTCGAAGACGCGGCTGATCAGCACGGTCCCCCTGGCTGCGGTCGACTCACTCATCCTGCTCTCCTTTCGCGCGCAGATGCGCATCGAGTCGGTCCATCCGGCCCTCCCAGGTCTCCTTGCGCGAGCGCATCCACTCGACGGCCTCGTCGAGTGGTGCGGTCTGCAGGCGGCTCGGCCGCCACTGGGCCTGGCGATCGCGGACGATCAGGCCCGCGCCCTCCAGCACCTTCAGGTGCCGCGAGATCGCCGGCAGGCTGACCGCGAAAGGCTCGGCGAGCTCGCCCACCGTCGCCTCGCCCTCGGCGAGCCGGGAGAGGATCGAGCGCCGGGTCGGATCGGCGAGGGCGGCGAAGGTGAGATCGAGCTGGTCGGTTGGCATTTAACACATCGCTTAATTAACGAGTCCATTAAACACCATCCTCTTCTTTTCGGCTCCGCAGGCGACTCTCCGAAGATGCCCGTTGTCGGAGGTCTACGTAAGCCCAGTTATCGGGCGTCGGCGGTCGGCCGACGGGCGCCGGTCCCAGCTCGGTCTGATGCCGCGGCGCTATCGTCTACTCCATGCAAGCGCTGGATCTGACGATCCTCTATGAGGATGGCGACGACGGCTGGATCGTCGCCTCGATCCCTGCCGTCCCAGGCGTTCTGAGCCAGGGTCGCGATCGCGACCAGGCCCGTGAGAACGTCCTCGACGCTCTAGCGCTGATGCTCTCCCCCGAGCCTGTGGAGGCCGGCGACGAGCGCGAGCGCGAGCTCCTGCATCTCACCGTTTCGTGAAGCGTCGCCAGCTCGAGCAGCACCTTAAGACGGAAGGCGCGCGCAAGCTCGACGAGGGTGGAAATCACACCCGCTGGGTCGGGCCGTCGGGGAGACGCTCCGCCGTCCCGCGCCATCGCGAGATCGATCACCGCCTCGCCCGCGCGATCTGCAGACAGCTCGGCATCGGACCGCCCGGCGGTCCTCGCTAGCCCTCAGTCCCAGGGAGGCACTCAATCGGGTCCATTTCTCGGTAGCCATCGAAGCGGATGTCGAAAAGCCTGCCGAGCGGGTTTGCCGACCCGAACATACGGGAATAGCTTGAGTATTTCGGGGACCCCTATCCGGGCTTCGGAGCATCGTCGAGGTCGCGAGGGCGGACATGTGAAGAAAATGAGTTTGCGGAAAGGGCCGGCCAATTTCCGCACTCGGCCGTCTATAGAAGTGATGGCCTCCGTCACCGCCTCAGCCGCGTCCGGCACCGTTAACCGCAGGCCGGCGCAGATCCTCGACGAATACGGACGCGGACGGGGGCAGGGCAACCTCCTGCGGTCGCAGCTCTCCCGGCGTTTCTCGGGTCTCCCCGAGGAAGAGATCGAGGAGGCGGTGCAGACCGCCTGTCGCCGCTTCCTCGACCGGGCTCCGGATGTCTCCGATCCGGCCGCCGTCCACGCCTACCTCCACAGATCGGCCTACAACCTGCTGGTCGACGAGCTGGCCCGACGGGCGCGCACCGTCGTCATCGATCCGACCGCCGATGTCGTCGAGGAGACGGCATCCGCGGATCCCGGGCCGGCCGAGGAGCTGATCGCGCTCGAGGACGAGGCCGAACTGCGGATGCTCGTCGAGGAGGTCGCGGCCTCGCTGACCGACCGACAGCGCGACGTCTTCTCCCTGTGGGCCTCCGGGCGACGGCGCTCGGAGATCGCGAGCGAGCTCGGGATCAAGGAGCGGACCGTGAAGTGGGCCCTGGAGGAGACCATGCAGCGCTCCCGTGCGGCTCTCGCCGAGCGCGCCGGGGGCGGTTGCGAGGAGGGGGAGTCCCTCGTCCTGCGCTTCGTCTGTGGGATCGCGGAGGCGGGCGAGGCGCTTCGGGCGCGTGCCCATCTCGAGCGTTGTGGACGGTGCGGATCCCTCGCCGACCAGCTCGAAGCCTGGAGGGACAAGGCCGGGGCGGTGCTGGGTCCCGTGGCCGTCGAAGCGGCGCATCCGGGGCTCGTCGCCCGGGTTATCGGCCGGGCCGGCGAGGCGGTCTCATCCGCCAGGCGCCATGCCCTCGGCGGCGCGACCCAGGTCAAGGAACAGGCGGTGGCGGCCGGGTACACCCGCACCCCGGATCCCACGCCGCTCGCGGGCATCCGGCCGGGAGCCGTGGCGGCGGTCGTGGTCGGTTGCCTCGCGATCGGCGGCGGTGCCACCTACTGTGCGCAGCAGGGGGTCGATCCCCTGAATGCCGCGACGGGCCTGATCGCGGGCTCCGGCGAAGAAGCAAAGGAAGAACCCCCGCCCGCCAAGGAACCGGAAGCGGCGAGCGAACCGGTCGAAACGCCCGCCGAAGCGCCGGTCGCCCCGGACTACGAAACGGTCGAAGAAGCTCCCGTAGCCGAAACCGCCCCGACCGAACGGGGAGAACCCCACCAGTCCTCGGCGGCCTCGGAAGTCGGATCGAGACACGAAGCCGAACCGGCACACGAAGAAGCGACGGCTCCGGTCGAAGCGCAGTTCGAACCGGAGACGCCGGACTACCCGGTGACCGAATCCTCCTCCACGGAATCGTCCTCGTCGGAATCCTCGTCCTCCTCATCGGGGTCGGGCGCGGCCACCACGGAAACGTCGAAGCCCGCGCCTGTCCCGGCCAACTCAGCACCGCAATTCGGAGGTCCATGAAGTGAAGCCACCCCGCAGATTCCTCGACCGATGGCTCCGGGTGTCGCTGGTGACGGCGGCGCTCGTCCTCGTCGCGTTGTTGACCTCGGCCGCCGGGCCACCGCCGGCCCGGGCCGGCCAGTTCACGATCGCCACCTGCCAGGCCAACGGGGACTACTCCTCCGGCGCCTTCGCCGACTTCGCCACCCGAGGGATGAAGTGGCGACGCGCCTGCAACCCCCTCGGCCCGGGCCTGCGGGGCCTGGTCACCGCCAACGTCCCCGGGGAAGGCCACGTCGCGGTCGAATCGCAGTCGGCCTTCGTCTTGGAAGCGCCGCCCGAGACGACGTTCTCCAGCCTCGACTGGTCGGGCTATGCCCACCGTCGCGACTGCCGCTATGCCTTGCAGCTCTACGCCGTCAGGCCGGACGGATCGGTCGACACGATCAAGAACGTCAAGGCGAATCACTCCTGCCCGAAGGTCAAGATGGCGCAGGCCTCGAGTTGGCCGCGGCCGACCGCCTACCAACTCGGCGGCGCCAGCAGGATCGTCCAGCGCGTCGTGTGCATGGGTGCGCCCTCGGCCGACTACTGCTCCGCGAAGGGCCAGAACTATCTGCAGACGTTCACGGCGGAAGTAACGGTGGTCGACGAAACGCCGCCGTCGGTGTCGGTCTCGCCGGGCGGGCCGTTCGTCGCCGGCGAATGGGTCTCAGGCACCCAGACCGTTGGGTACGAAGCCTCCGACAACACCGGTGTCAAGGAGGTCGAAGGATTCGCTGGTTCGCAGGCCGCCGGAAGCAGCGCCCGGGCCTGTGACTACACCCAGCGAATCCCGTGTCCCAGCGGTTCCGGCCAGTTTGTCGTCGAAACGCAACATCTTCCGGAAGGGACCCAGCAACTCCACCTCGTCGCCACCGACGCCGCCGGCAACCAGGCCGAATCCTCGCCGGTCACGGTCCGCATAGACAACACCCCACCCGGGGCCGTGCCGGTCGCCGTCGAAGGCGGCGAAGCATGGCGCAACCGCGATTCCTTCTCGCTCCTCTGGCAGAACGCGCCCGAAGAAGATCGGGCGCCGATCACGGCCGCCCACTGGCGGATCTGCCGCGTAGGGACGCAGGAATGCCAGGCGGGTACCGCGACCGGCCCCTCGATCTCCTCGGTCGGCGGGCTCACCGTGCCCGGCCCGGGCGAATGGGAAGCGCAGATCTGGCGGCAGGACGCGGCCGGGAACACCCAGCCGCAGAACGCGTCGGTGCCGGTGCGTCTGAGGTTCGACCCCGAACCTCCCGAACTCGGCTTCGAGCCCACCTCCGCGCAGGATCCCGACCGGGTGGCGGTCCACGTCGCCGACAAGGTCTCCGGCGTCGCCGGTGGCGAAATCGAGCTCAGCCGGGTGGGCTCGGGGGTCTGGCAGCCGCTGGCGACGACGCTCGAAGGCGGCGACGAACTCGTCGGCCGGATCGAAGACGCGAGCCTGCCCGCCGGCGAATACCAGCTGCGCGCCACCGCCACCGACAGGGCCGGGAACGAGGCGGCGACCGAAAGCCGTGTCGACGGGCAGCCGATGAAGGTGACGCTGCCGCTCAGGGTGCCGACCAGCCTCGGCGCCGGAATCCTGGCCCGGAAGGTCCACCGCAAGGTGCTCCACCACCACGGGCGGCGCCGGGTGGTCCGGCACGTCACCACCGAAGAGGTGCCGAAGGAGACGGTCGGGGTCGGCGGCAAGGCCCGGTTCTCCGGACGCCTCCTCGACAGGGCCGGGAACCCCCTCGCCGGTGCGACGGTGACCGTCTACCAGGAGGTGCCCGAAGAGGCCGAAGCACAGGTCGGGACGGTGACCACCGGCCCCGACGGCGCCTTCACCTACGAAGTGCCGGCGGAATCCTCGCGGCACCTCCGGTTCGTCTACGGCGGCACGGCGACCACGCTGCCCTCGGAAGGAAGCGCCGAACTGCTGGTCCGAGGCGCGAGCACGCTGAAGGTCGACCATGACCACGTCCTGAACGGCCAGTCGGTCGACTTCAGCGGCGAGGTCGAGGGCCGGCCCCTGCCCGCAGACGGCAAGCTGATCGAGCTGCAGTACCGCGCCAGTGATGAATGGGTCACCTTCCGCACGATCCGCAGCGACGCGAAAGGAAGATGGAGCATCGAATATCCCTTCAAACGTACCTGCGGGGTCGAGGAATACCGCTTCCGCGTCGAGCTGCCCGGAGAGGCCGGTTACCCGCTAGAGCCCGGCCACAGCCACGTCCTGACGGTGATCGTGAGAGGTAGACCATGCCAGATGTTCTAGGTGACCACTGAAGTTGTGGATATGACCCCTACTTGTGACCCAACTGTGGATATGGAAGGTAGTTGTGGCAAATGACGGAAAAACGGCTTGGACAAGCGGTCGGCTCGGTCCCTCGCCAAGGCGCCAGCGACGGCGGTTCACAGCAGGAGCCACCGACGACGCCGGATGGTGAGTTCGAGAAGCCCTTGATCGTGCCTATCGGCGGGGGTCACAACTACGTGCCATATCCACAACTTCGGTGGCCCCCAACAGATGTAGGCGCTCAGGCTAGGTGACACTTTGACATCTAGTTGTCACCCGACTTGTCGTTTTGCCGCGCAGTTGACATTTGCCGACATGGAACCGCATGAGCAAAAGGACAGTGACTTGTACGACGGACGGAAAACGAATCCTGCCGGGCGCAAGCCGGGTCTGGGGCCGAGTTTGCGACCGGCTTCGCGCACGATCTCGAACCGGCTTGGAGAGCCGAAATGACAACTGCACGTCAAAACGACAACTGGCCTGAGCGCCAACACCCGAAGAAGACCGCCTAGAGCGACCCAAGGAGAACACCATGCGAGACCGGATCCGTGCCCGCCTCACCTACGCGAACGTCACCGCGACGCTGGCGCTCTTCGTCGCCCTCGGCGGCGTCTCCTATGCGGCGACCAAGATCTCGGGCCACCAGATCAAGGCGCATTCGCTCACCGCCCGCAACTACAAGGCTAACTCGGTCACCGGGAAGGCGGTGAAGGAGAAGACCCTGGGGATCGTGCCGCGCGCGCAGGAAGCCGCCCGGCTCGACGGCGTGACCGCGGAAAGGCTCCTGGTCCGGTGCCCGGAAGGGACCATCCCCGCCGCCGACACCTGCATCGAAACGCAGGCCCGACCCCCTGCGCCCTTCCACACTGCGCTGCTCGAATGCGCGAACACCGACTCGCAGGCTGGCCCCGGCAGGCGCCTCCCGACCTACAACGAGCTCGCGATCGCGCTTACGCACACCGAAATCGTCCTCGCACCAGGCGGTGAGCTGACGAGCCAGGTGTACCCGTCGAGCTCCAAACCCGGCCTGGTCGAAGTGCTCTACGTCACCAACAGTGCAGGGGACGTGGCTCTCACCCCGGACGATTACACCGGTCCGAAGTCATACCGCTGTGTCGCCGACCCATTGAACTGAGATTTCCAGGAGGCCCTCATGTGGAGAAAGAAGACGACGCCCCTCGCCGCCCCTCGGAGTCGCAGCCTACGGACGAGGACGTCCGCCGCCGCCCTCGCGGTGGCGCTCCTGCTCGGGACGGTCGCCCCACCCGTGGCGCTCGCCGAATCCGACAACGAAGGTCTGGGGACCGCGTCGCCCGGAGCCCGCCCACCGACTCTCGAAGTGCCGGCCGTCGAATCGGGGGGAGAAGAAACCCAGCTCGGGGAAGTCCCGGTCGCTTCGGGGGAAGAAGAATCGGAAGAAGTGGTTCCGCCCGCCGGGGGGGAAGAAACGGGCGAACCGGCGCCGGCGGCGTCCGCCCCGCCCGCGGTGCCGGCCGCCGTGGCAACTCCCGAACCCGAAGCACCGGCGCCCGCCACGGCACCTGCCCCCGCGCCGTCGTCGCCGAGCTACGAACCCGAAGAACCGACCACCGACTATGAACCGGCTCCGACGCCCGCGTCGCCGGTCCAGGGCGAAGCGATCGTCGAACCGGGGAGCGGTGCCGGACCCGATCCGTCGGGGGGAACGCGCCCGCAGGCGCACCGGGGGCAGGCGGCCACGACTGCGCCCGCCGCGCAGTCCGCGCCGGCCGGCCCCGAACCGGCCGAGGTGCCGGAAGAATGGACCGCGCCGACGAATCCTTCCGGACCACCGGAAAGGCTGGCGAGCCTCAAGGGACATCGGTTCTACATGGTGGCCGCAGGAGACAGCCTTTGGACGATCGCCGAGGCGATCCTGCCCATGACGGCACCGGACGAACAGATCGCGGCGGAGGATGAACACCTCTGGATGCTGAACGCGGGGCGGATAGGGACCGGCGATCCCAACCTGATCGACGTGGGGACGGTCTTGCGTCTGTCCTGAGCACCCGGATCCCCGATCCGGGTGGAGCGACGGGGGCCCTGCCGATCGACGGCGGCGGCCCCCCGGTCCGCTTCGTCGGTGTCGAGGATCGATCGTCCGCTCAGCCGGCATCCGATCGGGACTGGATCTCGGCCGCCAGTTCACGGACGAGCCACCAACCGCTCCAGTCCCTGAGCGCGTAGTAGACCCGGACCCCCTCCCGCCGCCGCGTGACGCAGCCGGCGCGATGGAGAAGGAGGAGCTGATGGGAGACGCCCTGCTGACCCACCGGGACACGACCGGTCAGCTCGCTCACCGTCGCGCGGTCGCATGCCTGAAGTGCCTCGATCAACCTGATCCGGGTGGGATCGGCCAGGACCCGCAGCATGGAGGCGAGAGATTCGAGGGTCTCCTCGGAGAACCTGCGGACATCCGGCGATCGATCCTCCTCCATCTGACTGCTCCTCTCGCGTCGACACACACACACTCACTACTCCTATAGACGGTCGGGCCGCGAATTTGGCCGGCACACGATGACGCACCACTGAAAACACACTCCCTTTCACCAACGTACAAATGGTCATCGGTACGTTTGTGACCAACTGGGCACCTTCGCCGTCTGTCTTAGCGAAGCCGCAATTCGGCGGACACGCGAGACGGAGGTGGGTCAGGTGTCACCAGGTGACTTTTCACGAAGGGGAAGAAGGGGGGTCGAGGCCAGGCCGCTGGGCGCCGCGCTGCGCCCGGTCGGCCGGGTCGCCCTCTGGGCGGTCCTCGTCGTCCTGCTGATCCGGGGTGGTGCGGCCCTCCTCGAATCGCCCGCACGGGGCCCGGCGGAGGTCGGCCGCGCCCGGTCCGGCGGGCCCGGCCGGGCGGCCGAAGCGCTGGCGGTCGGTTTCGCGCGGACCTATCTCGAATCGCCCTCCCCGGACGATCTTCGGGCCTACCTCGCAGAAGGCGCACATCTCGGCGCCGGACGCCGGCCGCATCCCGCCGGCGGGGTGGCCCAGGCGGAGGTGGTGAGGGGCGCCCCGCTCGGCGGCGGGCGCTGGGTCCTCACCGTCTCCTGCGATCTCCGCGACGCGCGCACCCTCGATCTGGCCGTCCCGATCGTCCGCCAGGAGGCGGGCGAGGCGGCGGCCCTGGGTGCGCCCTCCATCGTCGCGGTACCGGCGCCGGCCGGGGTCGACCCCGAGCGGCCCCGGCCGATCGCCGGATCCGGCGCCGGCGCGATCGGCGAGCTGGTCTCGAAGTTCATCCCGGCCTATGTCTCGGCCGGCAGGACCTCCGAACTCTCCTATCTGCTCGCGCCCGGCGCCACCGTGGTGCCGCTCGGCGGCGCGCTCGATGTCGCCTCGGTCGGCCGATCCCGACAGCTCGGCGGCGGTGAAGGTGCCGTGCGCGAGATCACCGTCGGGGTCAGCCTGCGCGACCCGGCGAGCGGCGCGGTCTACCCGCTGACCTACCGCCTGCGGGTGGCGGAGCGGGCGCGGCGCTGGTACGTCGCCGCGGTCGAGGGGGCGGTCGCATGAGGCGGCGCATGCGGTCCCTCCTGGGCGCGCTGCTGGCGGCGGCGATCGTCGCGCTTGTCGCGCCCGCCGCCGCGCTGGCGGGCGGCAACTCGATCGGGTCGAACCTCGCCGGGCTGCTGCGCGAATACGCGGGCGAGCTCTACACGGGGATCGTCGCGATCTTCGCGCTCTTCTTCCTCGTCAACCGGCGGTTCACCGAGCTGGTGATGTTCTTCTGCGCGGCGATCGTCGTCGGCTGGCTCGTCTTCGCCCCCGGTCAGGTCGCCGAAGCGGCGAAAGCCATCGCCCACCAGGTGCTGCCGTGACCGACGGCGGCACCGACGGGGTCCGCTCCTACCAGCGGATCTTCTCGCCCGAGCGGCGCATCCATCAGGTCGAGGGGCGCCCGCTCCCGGTACCCGGCGGGATCCCTCTGCGGTGGCTGGGCTGGTTCGCCGGCTCGCTGGTGGCGGTGCTGGCGCTCGGCTCGGGCTCATTCATCGTCCCCGTGGTCGCGGCGGCGGCGGCCGGAGCAGGCGGCCTCGCCATCGCAGACAGGACCGCCGGGCTCCTCGCCGCCGCCGCGGCGGCCACGGGGACGATGGTCGCCGGGGTCGTCCTGGGCGCGCTCGACTGGCCGATCAGGCTGGTCGTGGTGCCGATCGCCATCGCGACGGTGGCGACCCAGGCGACCCCGGACGGCCGCCGCCCGGAGCGCTTCGCGATCTCGTGGTTGGGTCTGCGCCTCGCCCCGCCGAGGCGCTCGCTCGGCCGCGGACTGCCGCCGGTCGGGACCCGCCGCGCCCTCGACACCCGCCTCTGGATCGCCCATGACGCGAGCGGGCTGCGGCTCCGCCACGCCCGCCTCACCGGGCCGGGCGCCGTCCATTTCACCTCCCCGGTCATCGTGAGGCGACGCCTGGGCGGCGCGCTGGTCGTCCGCGAACCCGGACGACTCTCCCGCCGAGGCAGGCTACGCCACCGGGTCGCGCTCCGCCCCGGCCAGACCCTGGAGGTCCGGCCGTGATCCGGTTCCCCCTGCGCTACGCGCGCTCGAACGTCCTGATCGGTCCGGGCGGCGAGGCGGCCGGGCTCTACCGGGTCGAGTCGCGCTCCTACCCCTTCCTCCCGGTCGCCGAGAAGTGGGGACTCCTCCACCGGCTCGAGCGCCTGGTCGCCGCGGTCGGGGCGGACCTCTCGATCTACCGGGTCGCCCGGCCCTACCCCGCCGCCGACTACGCCGCCGAGCTGGCGTGGATGGCGGACCCCGACCACGCCGACCGGGGGCGGTGGCATCGCCACCTCGAGGCCCAGCAGGACCGGCTCGCCGCGCTCGACTCCCATGTCCCCGAGGTCTACCTGGCGATCTCCCTGGTCGAGGGCCGCGGGGGCGGCGGTCCGCTCCGCTCGGTCGGCCGGGCCAGGCGCCGGCTCGAGGAGGTCGTGGGCGTCGGCGGGCCGAGCCCGATCTCGGGCGCCGAGCTCCGCTCGCTCGCCGAGGCCGAGCGCCGGGCCTTCGGCCGCGCGGCCTCGGTCCTCGAGCTGCGGCGCGCCGGGACCGAGGAGCTGCAGTGGCTGCTCCGCCGGGCGGCGTACCGCGGGCTCGGGGAGCCCGACCTCGAGCGCCACTGGCAGCCCGACGCGTTGATCCTGGGCGGCGAGGGCACCGACGTCCTCTACGAGCCGCTCGAATCCGACCTCTGGGAGCCGGCCAACGCGCCGATGCGCGAGGAGCCCGGCCAGCCGCCGTCGCTGGTGGTCGAGTCCGAGCGCGGCGACTCCCATCAGGCTTTCCTCTGCCTGGGGTCGCTGGCCGAGGAGGCCGAGTTCCCCGGCGCCGCCGAGATCCTCTTCGCGCCCCTGGAAGGCGCCGGGCCGGTCGACGCGGTCCTCCACGCCGATCTGATCGGCAACCGCGACGCCCTCGCGCAGGTCCGCCGCCGGGTCCTCGACGTCGAGCACTCCTACAGGGAGCAGCTCGCAGGCTCGCCGACCGGCCCCGGCGCGCTCGCCGAGGAGGACCGCGAGCTCGCCCGCGAGTACGAGGCGATCCTCTCCTCGGTCGCGCGGCCGCCGATGCTCCGCGCCTCGATCTCGCTGGCGGTCGCCGCGGCCGACCCCGAGACGCTGGAGGCCCGGGTCACCACCCTGCGCGAGCGCTACGGCGAGGTGTCGTTGCATCGCCCCCGGGGCCTCCAGCACGCGCTCTTCCTCGACCACCTGCCGCGCCCGGACGGCGGCGCCGTCGCCGACTACCGGCGCCAGATGACCACCGAGCAGGTGGCGGCGAGCGTCCCGGTCGCCACCGCGGCGGTGGGCTCGCCGGGCGGCGTCTACCTCGGTTACGACCCGGTCGCCGGGCGGCCGGTGGGCTTCGACCCGACCGAGGCGCCGCGCGACTCCCGGCCCTCGGCGGTCCTCTTCACGGGGACGCCGGGCTCGGGCAAGACGATCGCCGCCCAGGCGATCGCCCACGCGGGGCTCCTGCGCGGCAGCCTCGTGATCGACTTCGACCCGAAGCCCGACCACCGGCTCGCCGAGCTCTCCGGGCTCGGCGAGGGCGAGGTCGAGGTGCTGGAGCTCTCGGCCGACCCGGTCCACCGCGGCAAACTCGATCCGCTGCGGATCGGGCTGCCCGAGCTGCGCGAGGAACTGGCCTCCTCCTACCTGCTGGAGCTGCTGCGCGATCCGCACTCCTCCTGGGAGGTGGCGATCGATCGCGCCGTCCGCGACGCCGTCCGCGACGACGAGCGAAGCCTGCTCGGGGTCGTCGATCGTCTCCGCGCATCCGTGGCGCCCGGCGCCCGCGACACCGCGGAGGCGCTCGAGGTGGTCGCCGACTTCGGCCTCGCCCGGCTCGGCTTCTCCGACCCCGCCGAGGCCGACGCGAAGCTGCCGGGCGGCGGCGAGGGCGAGCCGGGCCTGATCACGATCCGGATGCCGGGACTGAACCTGCCCGAGCCCGGCACCGACCGCGCCGCCTATACGCGCAACGAGCGGGTCTCGGTGGCGACGCTGGCGCTGGTCGCCGCGCTGACCCTGAAGCTGATCTCCGGCGAACGCCGGCGCCACAAGATCGTCCTCCTCGACGAGGGCTGGGTGTTCTTCGCCTCCTCGCAGGGGCGGGCGCTGCTGAACCGGCTGATCCGGCTCGGTCGCGCCTTCAACGCCACCGTCCTGCTGGCGACCCAGCAGGTCGAGGATCTCGGTGAGCTGGCCCAGCTGGTCGGCACGGTCTTCCTCTTCGGCCAGGACTCACCGCGGGCCGCCGCCCGCGGGCTCGAGGAGTTCGGCCTCGATCCGGAGGAGGGCGGCCTCGCCGCCCGGCTGACCGAATACCGGCGCGGCCGGGGGCTCCAGCGCGACCTCGACGGGCGCTGGGGCGAGGTGCAGGTCGACCCCGACCCGGGCCTCCTCGCCGAGCTCGACACCACCCCGGGGAGGAGCTCCCCGCGCCGCCACGTCGCCGGCGACGCGACCTCCCGAGCCCGGGGTGACCACGCCGAGGGTGGACCGGGCCCCGCCGGACGGCGACGGGGGCATCGGGGTGGCGGCCCCTCGGCATCGGGCGCCCGGCGCCGCGGCCACCGACACGATGACCGCGCCACGGAGGTCGACTCGTGAGGGCGCCGGCGGCTCTCCTGCGGCGGTGGCGGGCCCCACTCGCCGCCCTCGGGCTGGCGGTGGCCATGCTCGGTCTGGCGGTCCCGCTCGCGCACGCCGACGTCTGGGCGAACGTCGGGCCGGGCCCCTCGCTCGCCGGACTGAAGGGCACCTGGTCGCTCGGCAGCTACGAACTCGACGAGCACTTCACCGCGATCTCGGCCGGCGTCTTCAGCGGAATCGACGTCTCCGGCCTGCTGCCGATGATCGCCTTCTTCTTCGCGAACCTGCTCTGGCAGTTCACCGCCTGGCTCGCGAACCTCCTGATCGAACTCTTCGGCTTCGCCTTCTCTCTCGATCTCGTCAACGGGTCGGCGGCGACGGGCGGCGCCGGGGCGCTCGGGCCGGTCTCGCGGGCGATCGGGACCATCTACACCACCGTCTTCGGGGGGCCGTGGATGGTGCTGGCGGTCTCCTTCGCCTCTCTCTGGGCGATGTGGAAGGCGCTGGTGCAGCGGCGCTACGCGGAGACCGCCTCCCAGCTCGCGCTCTCCCTCATATATGTCTGCGTCGCCTTCCTCTTCGTGCTGGAGCCAGGACAGACGATCGGCACCGCCTCGCACTGGACGAACGAGATGTCGGGGGCCTTCCTCTCGATCGCGAAGGACGGCGAGCCCTCGACCCAGTCCGAAGCCAAGGAAGCCGGCGCCGACCAGCTCTTCGGCCTCCTGGTCTCACAGCCCTGGGCGGTGCTCGAGTTCGGCGGCCTCGAGCACTGCGTGAAGACGGGCACCGCCGAAGGAGGGGAACCCGAATCGGTCCCGGTCGAGCCGATCGCGCCCGCGGCGGCCCGGAGCCTCGAAGCGGGGCAGACGGTCACCACCGGCGGCAAGACCTGCGTCGACAACCTGAAGAAGTACGGGCCCCACTTCCTGCGGATGGCGCCCGGCTCAAAGGAACGCGAAGAAGAGGAGGAAGCCCTCGCCGCGGGCGACGCCTCGAAGCTGCCCGAATCCGACCCGGGGAAGAAGAACGGCTCCTATGAACTGGGTCCTGTCGACACGCCCGCGGCGGCGTCGATGGAAAAGGGCGGCCAGTACCAGCGCCTGCTGGTCTCGGTGGTGGTCTTCGCCTGCGAGCTCGGCGCCTTCTGCCTCCTCGGCGCGCTCTCGATCGGCATCGTCGTCGCCCAGGTCTTACTGCTCCTGCTGCTCGCCTTCAGCCCGGTCGCGCTGGTGGCGGCGACGATCCCCGGGCGGGGACATCAGTTCTTCAAGGCGTGGCTCTCGAAGCTGGCCGGCTACCTGCTGCGGAAGGCCGCCTACTCGCTGATCCTGGCGATCCTGCTCGCGGTCTGCGCGGCGATCTCCTCGGCCACCTCCCAGCTCGGTTGGCTCTTCTCCTTCGGCCTGCAGTGCGCGTTCTTCTGGGCGGTCTTCATCCAGCGGCGCTCGCTGACGGACGGACTGGTGGGCGTCGTCACCGGGCCGGACGCCCCCGGTCGCGACAGGACCCTGAGCCTGCTGGCCCTCTACGCCGGGGCGCGGGTCGGGAACAGAGCGGTCCTACGGCCTCCCTCCCGCGCGGGGCGGCGGGCCGGCAACGGGGCCGCGTGGGCAGGTCGCACGTTCCTCGGCCTCGGTCGTGGGAGGGGCAGGAACCCGGTCGCGCCGCTGGACGTACCCGGTGTCCCGATCGGCGGCAAGCGGGTGCATGTCGACCTCGGCGGCCGGGGCCGGTCGCGGGGACCGGAGGCCGCCGGCGGGCGGAGCGCCACGCGCCGGCGGCCCGAGCGGAGGCCCGGCGACCGGGCGATGGACAGACCACGGCGTCGTCCTGATCACCAGGACGCCCGCGGTGGCGAGCAGGAGGCGGCTTCCGCCGGGGAGGCCCGACCGTCGAAAGGGAGCGGTCGGCGCGGCGCAGGGCGCCAGGCGGCCTGGCGGCGCCGCTCGCGTCGCAGGGCTGGTCGCGCGGCGGGACGTGCGTCGACGCCGACGCCGACCGAGGCGGGGGCTGCGCCCTCGAGCAGGGTCGCGCCCCCCGCCACCCGGCCGCCGCGACCCCGGCCGCCGAGGCCGACGAACGGTGAGAGCCACCGGCCGCCCGCGCAGGAGCCCGGCGACGGGAAGAGGTCGGACCTCGCCGAGGAGCTGCGGGACGACGCGCGACATCAGCGCGCCGCGACCGCGCCGCCGCGGCCTGAGCCTCCCGCGAAGAAAGACGAGCGCGGACCCGATGAGCGTCGCGACGGGGAGGGCCGCGGGCGATGAGCGGGGCGCCCTCAAGGCGGATCTGGCCGATCGCCTTCCTCGCGGTGGCGGTGACGACGGTGGCGCTCTTCGTCGCGGCGCTCACCGCGCTCTTCGGCGCCTCGGTGTCCTGCCTTGGTGGCGGGACCGCCACGGCGGCCGGACCCAGCCCGACCGACGCCGCGCGCCGGATCCCGCCCGCCCGCTTGCACATATATATGGGGGCCGCCCGGAGATTCGACATCTCCTGGCCCTTCCTCGCCTCGATCGGCGTGCAGGAGTGCGGCTACGACGGCCACTGCGGAGTCGCCGCCTCCGGTTGCGCCGGGGTGATGGAGATCGCATACGTCAGGGGATCGGAATGCAGCCCGGATCCCTCGGTGCCGACGCTCTGGGAAGAATTCAGAGTCGACGCCGACGGCGGCGGTGCCTCGATCTTCGATCCCGCCGACGCGATCTATACCGCGGCGCGGATCTTCCGCCGGCAGAAGCACGCGCCCCCGGCGGGCGGCTCCTGGCAAGGCTACTACGAGGCGGCCTGCAGCTACTACGGCGCCTGTTCGAGCCCGGGTGTGGACTACGCCCACGAGGTCATGGCGCGCGCGGTCGAATTCGGGTTCGGCCAGGAAGCCGAATCGGAAGCTCGGGAAGGCACGGAAGCGGTCCGGCCTCCCGGCCATCACGACCCCCGTCATCGTCATCCTCACCGCGGCCACGGCCCGCGCGCCGTCGACGCCGGCTACGTCCCACAGGGATCGGGCTGCCCGGCGCCCACCCCGGAAGGAGGCACGGCCGGCTCCGGGGAGGCGATCGTCCGGGTGGCGCGTTCCCAGCTCGGCGAAGGAGAGCACCCGCCCGGCTCCAACTGCACGAGGTACGGGCCCTGCGAGGAGTGGTGCGCGCTCTTCGTCGCCTGGGTCTGGCAGCACGCCGGGATCGCGATGGCCGACGGCACCGAACCGTACGCCTACTCGGGAACCTTCTATGGCTGGGTCGCCGAACACGGGGGGCGTGACCTCGGGCCGACGGCGACGCCGTCTCCGGGCGACGCCGTCCTCTACGGCTGGGGTCCTCACGAAAGCGAACACGTGGGGCTCGTCGAGGCCGTCTTCGGAGATCAGATCGTCACGATCGAGGGCAACTTCGCCGACCGGGTCGAGAGGGTCGGGCCCTTCATCCCCTGGCTGGCACAGGGTATGGGCGAGCCCGGGCCCGTCTGGGCCTACGCCGAACCGCCCGCGGCGGGCCCCGCTGGCACGGGGGTGGAACATGGTTGAGCGACTCCGGACGCTGCTCGACCGGCCGCTCCACCCATCCGCCTCCAGGGCGATCCTGGTCCTGGCGAGCGCCGTGAGCGTCGGCTTCGCCTCCCTCGCCGTGGTCGGGGGTCTCGGCGATCGGCCCGGGGGGGAGGCTCCGGCGGCCGGGCGGGATCGGCCGGCATCGACGACGGTCGTCGGTCGCGCGAGCGCCTCCTCCCCGCCGACGCCCGGGCAGATCGCCGGTCAGGACGGTCAGGATCGCGCGGGCACCGCGGCGCACCGGCGGGTCGCCCGCGAGGTCGCCTCCCACCGGGCCCTCCAGCACGTCCCATACCGGACCGGAGCCGTGTCGATCGGGCTGGTCGGCGTCGAGCGCGGAAAGGCGGTCCTGCGGGTGAAGGCGCCGACGATCGTGGCGGCGCGAGGCGCCTGGCGGGACTTCCTACAGCGCTACGACGACGACGGGCGCGCCTACCTCCCCCGCTTCGAGGCGACCGGGGGCGGTCATGTCTGAGTGGCGGCGATCGGGCGGGCGGCCCGGCAGGCTTCGCGCGCGGGCGATCTGGTTCGCGCTCAAGTACGGCCTGCTGCCGTGGTGGATGTATGAGTCGGAGTGCCACTACCAGGCGGAGGGGGTGGGCGGCTACCTCCCCCACCTGCGGGTGAACCTCGCTCAGGCCCGGCGCTGGGCGATGTTCGCGGAGACCGCCGCCGACGTCGCCTTCGAGCGCGAGGCCAACGACGATCTGCCGCTGATCGGCGACGTGAGGTGGCGCCGATGAGTCGGCGGATCCCGACGGGGGCGGGCCCGAGATCAGGGCCGGTCCTTCCCACGGAGGTGTGCGGGGTGGCGGCCGGGCCCGGCGTCCGACCGTCGCGCGGCGACGACGGCGATCCCGACGCCTTGATCGCCGCGGCGAAGGAGTGGTGGTCGCCGCTTCGGACGGTCTGCCTCCTCTCCGGCGGCACCGACTCCGGCGTGCTCGCGCACCGCTGTCGCGAGCACTACGACGAACTCCTCTACATCGACACCGGCACCGCGATCCCGGGCGTCGAGGTGCAGGCGCTCGGCTTTCGGCGGGTGATCACCTACACGCTGGCCACCGAGCCGGGTTCGAGCGTCCGGGCCGCCGGTTTCGAGGCCATCGGGCGGGTCCCGCGCAAGTCGTGGGACGTGCCGTCGCGACCGCGCCGCGACCGTCACCGTCTCTGCGAGCGCCGCTGCTGGGGGAGGGCGGCGTGATGCCGGGACGCGTCGTGATGTTCTCCGGCGGCGTCGGGTCGTGGGGGGCGGCGAGGCGTTCGGTCGGCATGCACGGCATCGGGCAGGTGACCCTCCTGTTCGCCGACACGCTGATCGAGGACGACGATCTCTACCGCTTCCTGCTGGAGACCTCGGCACGACTCGCGGGCCGGGACTGCCCGCCCGGGCTCCTGGCCCGGGCGGCCTCGATCCCGCCGCTGACGGAGATGGGTCGGCGGCGGCGCCACCTGCTCGACCTCGGCGCCGCCGCGAGCGCGGCCCTGGGACCGCTCGAATGGATCGCCGAGGGTCGCGACCCCCATCGGGTCTACGGGGATGTCCGGTTCCTCGGCAACTCGCTGGTCGACCCATGCTCGGCGATCCTGAAGCGGCGGCTGATGCGCCGCTGGCTCGAGCGGGACCGCGATCCCCTGGACACGATCTGCGTCCTCGGCTTCGACTGGTCGGAGGTCCACCGGCTCGAGCGCGCCGAGGGCTTCTGGGCGCCGTGGCGGATCGAGGCCCCGCTCACTGAGAAGCCGCGGCGCTCCAAGGAGGAGTTGCTCTTCGAACTCGAGGGGCTCGGCATCCGACCGCCCCGCCTCTACGCGGAGGGCTTCGCCCACAACAACTGCGGCGGCTTCTGCTGCAAGGCGGGGCAGGCCTCCTTTGCGCTGCTCCTCCGTCGCCACCCCGAGCGCTACCGCTGGCACGAGGAGCGCGAGGAAGAGATCCGCGCGCGTCTCGACCGCGACGTCTCGATCATGCGGGACCGACGTGGCGGCCGGACCCGTCCCTTGACGATGCGGCTGTTCCGCCGGCGACTCGAACGTCGACCCGGCGATTTCGACGGATCCGAGTGGGGTGCCTGCTCCTGCATGGAGGAGCCGTCGACCGCGAAGGAGGTCGACGCCGTCGGGCAGCCGCGACTTAACGGCAGCGACCTCGTGGGCGGACCCCGCCCACGAGGAAGGAAGGCCGGCGGCCCGGGCCGATCCGCTGCCCGGGCCGCGCGGCGAGATCCCGGATCCAGGAGGAGAAGGTGAATGTCGGCAGTCTCTTCGCGGGAATCGGCGGCTTCGACCTCGGGCTCGAAAGGGCGGGGTTCGAGATCGAGTGGCAGGTCGAGCTCGACCCGTATTGCAGGGCCGTCCTCGAGCGGCGTTTCCCGAAGGCGAGCACGTTCGAGGACGTGCGCGAGGTCGGGGCGGCGAACCTCGCCGCGGTCGATGTCGTCTGCGGAGGCTTCCCCTGCCAGGACCTCTCAGGCGCGGGGAAAGGAGCCGGGATCGACGGGGCACGCTCGGGTCTTTGGACCGAGTTCGCCCGGATCGTTCGCGAACTACGTCCCCGGTACGTGCTCGTGGAGAACGTGCCCGCCCTGCTCACCGGGAAGGGGAAACGGTGGGACCGGGCACCGATCGGTCGAGTTCTCGGGGACTTGGCCGAGGCAGGGTATGACGCGGAGTGGGCGAGCCTTTCCGCTCGCGAGTTCGGGGCGCCCCACCTGCGCCGCCGCGTGTGGATCGTCGCCTACCCGGCCCTTCACATTCCCGACGCCGAGCGCCAGCGAACCGGACAGCTGGAGGTACATCGAGGTCGTCGACAAGGACGGCAGGCCTCCGTCGCACCCGAACCAGCGCTTCTACGACAAGAAGACAGGGCGGATCGTCCAGAAAACACTCGAGCACATCGCCACGACCTGGCCGACGTACGGCGCCGGGGATGCCCGGGATCAAACGGCGGCCCGACCGAACCGTCGCGGTCGCCCGGGCGAGGACGCCGCCGCCGCTCGCCCGGATGTCGAGCCGGCGGAGGGACGGATCCGTGGGCGGTTGAGCCCCGAGTGGGTCGAGTGGCTGATGGGGTTCCCAATCGGGTGGACCGGCTTGCCGCCCTCGGCAACGCCCTCATCCCGCAGATCCCCGAGTGGATCGGGATCCGGATCCTCGAATACGAGGCGGCCGCGATGAGCGCCGCGTATCTCGACGCCTCTCGCGACGCCGTCTGCAAGGGGGCGTCTCCTCGTTTCCGGCATCGCTCGGCGCGCCCGAAGCCGGGGAGCCGTCGATGAAGCGGCCGACCCGCACGCGACCCGGTCGGGCCCGGGTCTTCGCTCCGACGGCGACCGGGGCCTTCGCGAGCCACGACGCCTCCCGCGCCTCATGGAGAACGGGACCGTCCGCGCCACGGAGCGGCGTGACCGGCCCGGACGGCCTGGGGGCCGAGTTCTCGAAAAATTGGCCGAAGCACGGGTTGATACAGGACGGGCGCGCCTACCCACTCGAGGGCTCGGGACACCCTGCCACGGACGGCTCGGGCGGATCGGGGCCCACCGCCGACGTCCTCGCGGCGGAGGGCGAGTCCCCACAGGTCACGTCCGCGCGCCGCAGGGGAACGAGTCCCGCCGAGGCGCGGGCGGCGCGCCGAGCCGAAGGGGGGCGGATACCGACCCCGACCCAGGCCGACTCCCGGGCGTCGCGGAACTCCACCGCCCGCCGCCGGCCGGGGAGCCGGAAGGTCCACTCCGGGAACACGCTGACCGACTACGTGACGCTCTTCCCGACGCCGACGGTGTCGGACGCGCACAAGGGCTACTCGACGCCGCCCCGCCCGGACAGCCGGCGGGCCCGGGAAACGCTCTCGGGAGCGGTCCACGCCGGGCTGAAGGAGGCCGGCGGGAAGAAGGTCCCGGGGAGGCTGAACCCCACCTGGGTCGAGTGGCTGATGGGGTTCCCGATCGGGTGGACCGCCCTGCCGGCCTCGGCGACGCCCTCGCGCGGAAGATCCCGTGGCGGATCAGAGCGCGGATCCTCGAAGAGGAGGCGGCGTCGATGACGGCGACCGAGGTCCGGCAGGGGGTCCACCGGGGGGTCCGGCAGGGGGTCCACCAGGGGGTCCGCCTCGAGGAGCGGCCGATGTCGGGTTTTCCCCGGCGTGACGCGCGATCCGGCGTCCGCCGAAAGCTGAGATCCCCCCGTCACCCCGAGGTGCAATCGTGACCGGTCGCCGTCGAGGCCCGGACGATCCGAGGCCGCTGCTCGCGCTCCTCGCCTGCGCTGCCGGCTATGCGCTGCTGCGGCTCGTCGACCGTCTCGGCCCTGGCCGGCTATCGCACCTCGTCGCCGGCCCGGCGGCGCTCCCGATCGCACTCGGCGCGACCGTGATCGCCACCGCGCTGGCGAGGCAGCGCCACGTCGCCACCCGCCGCACGCTCGCCTCGCGGCGAGCGTTCGTCGTGGTGCCGGCGGACGAATTCGATGCAGCGCCCGAGCTGGTCGGCTCGTTCGCCGCCCAGCTCGCCCGCTCCGGCAGGCGCATCGGCGGCTGGTGGGACCGGCGCGCGTCGGCGCTGCGGGTCCGCCTGACCAACGACGACGACGGTCGGCTCGTCTACCTGCTCGACGTCGCCGAGCGCGACCTGTCCCTGCTCCGCGGCGCGCTCCGGTCCTTTCGGGGCGTGGAGCTACGCGATCCCGCCGACGTGCTCGGCGGCGCCGCGGCGGCGCCGGTGGACAGGCAGACCACCCTGCGGACCGAGCTGGTCCTGGCACGCCCTTATGTTGAGCCCCTCGCCCGGCTGCCACTCGACCCGGATCCGCTCTCGCCTTTCGCCGCGGCGCTCGCCGGCCTCGACCGGGGCCGGGGGGAGCGCGCCGACGTCTGCATCGACCTTCTTCCGATCGGCGGGTTCCGGGTGCTCTGGCGTCGCTGGTGGATGCGGCGCCAGGCCCTCCGCCGCACCGAGGCGGTCGAACTTCCGAGCAGCGGCATCGGCGGCGAACGTCGGGGTCGCCTCGACCCCGGGGAGATGGCCGAGCGCCGCGACCTCGGGCGTGGCCTCGAGGTCAAGCTGCGTGGTGGCGCGACCCTGTTCGAGGCGCAGGTCCTGCTCGCCGCCCGGGCCCCGGACCGATCCCGCGCGGAAGGGATCATGCGCGGCCTGCTCGCCGCCTTCGGGCCGTTCTCCGATCGCAACTGGCTACGGGCCTCGGGCCTCCACCTGGCGGGGCTCGCCTTCCTCGGCTCCGACCTTCCCGGCCGCCGACGCTCCTTCGAGCGCCGGCTCCGGACGGGACTCTTCCGGCCCGCCCGTCGGAACGTGGTCACCACGGCCGAGGTCGCCGGGTTCCTGAAGCCGCCGACCGTCAACTGCGCCTCCGACAACGTCCTCCGCTCCGGCGCCCTGCTGGCGCCGCCGCCGGACCTGCCGGAGTTCGATCCCGGACGAGGCGACCTGATCCCGATCGGCCGGGTCTCCGGCGAGCAGGGCGAGCGGATCGTCGGCGTCCGCGCCGCCGACACCTTCTTCACCTACCTCGCCGGCCGCTCGCGCTGGGGGAAGACGGCATCGGCGACCACCATGTTCGTCCACCTCGCGCGCTCGGGGCACGGGGGTCTCTTCCTCGACCCGCACGGCGACGCCCTCGAGGAGATCAAGGCCTACCTCGGCGAGGACGGCGTCGCCGAGCGTGTCGTCGTCGTCGACCTGGGCCCCGGCGGCGGGGACGACCAGCCGTGTTGGAACCTCTTCGAGCTGCGCGGCGTCGACGCGGAGGACCGGGTCGAGGCGGTCGTCGACGCCTTCGCCACCGCGATGGGCTGGGGCGAGCGCTCGACCCGGGCGATCAACCTGATCACGCAGACGGCCTCCGCCCTCGCGGCCATCTCAAAGGAGCTGCCGCCCGAGCTCGCGCCGACCGTCTTCCAGATCCCGACGCTCCTGACCGACACCTCCTGGCGCGAGGCGATCCTGCCGTTCCTGCCGGAGGGCTCGCAGAGCTTCTGGCGCGAGCGCTTCCCACGCCTCTCCGACGAGGCGGTGACGCCGTTGACCAACCTGGTCGACCGGCTCGGGGCCTCGAGGAGGACGGCCGCGCTCCTCGGGGCGAGCCGCAGCACCCTGAGCCTGCGCGAGGCGATGGACGCGGGCCTCATCGTCCTCTTCTGCCCCGGCGGCGGTGGGACCCGCGAGCGCCTGATCGCGAACCTCGCCGCCTTCGACGTCTTCTACAGCGCGCGCTCGAGGGGCGACCTCGACCCGCGCGACCGACGCCTCTTCTGGCTCGGCCTCGACGAGGCGCAGACCTACGACTCCGACACCCTCGCGGCGATCGAGGAGCAGGGGGCGAAGTTCGGGCTGCGGGCGATCGTGATGAACCAGAACCCCGAGCGGCTGCGCCCGGCGACGCTCAACTCGCTGACCACCAACCGCTCCCACATGATGGTCTCGGCGTTGAACGCCCGGGCGGCCGGGCTGGTGACGAAAGAGTGGGCCGGCGAACCGAGCCCGGAGGCGATCACGCGCCTGCCGCGCTACCGGTTCATCGCCCAGGTCACCGACCGCGGTGAGGTCTCGCGTCCGTTCGCGCTGCGGGGTGTCAGGGTGGGGGACGCGCTCGGGGCCCCACCCGCCGGTGGCCTCGAGCGCCTCGAGGGGGCGATCCGGTGCTCGGGTCGGCGCCGGCGCTCCGCCGAGGTCCTCGCCGAGCGGGCGACGCTCGACTCACGGATCGTCGGTGAGCTCGGCTCGCGCCGTCGAGGAGCCGCCCGCCGCTCGGCGGCGCGCCCCCGGCGGCGCGGTGAGGACTGCGGCGGCGCCGGACGGCCGGCGTCCGCGGACTCCTTCGAGGTGGGACCCTCGTGACGACGGTCTCCACCGCCCATGCCGGTCACCGCGGGCTGCCGCCTGCGGCGATCGACATCGTCGCCTCGGTCGCCGCCCATCGGGCGCTCTCCGCCGAGCAGATCCGCGTCATCCATCTGCCCGGGACCGGGCCGCGCAGGTGCCGTGCCCTCCTGGCGCGGATCGGCGCCGCCGGCCTGATCGCCCATGTGAGCACCGGCGTGGGTTCGCCGCGCCGCCTCTGGTTCGCTACCGAGGCGGGGGTGCGCGCCGCCGTCGAGGTCGGCGTGTTGCCACGGACGCCACGCATCTTCGACGCCGGCGAGATCGTCGGCCCCCTGCGGGCGCACACCTTCGCGGTGAACGAGGCCGCGATCAGCTTCCTGGAGGCCGCGCGGGAGGAGGGCGACGACTTCGGCCCGCTGGCCTGGCGGCACGAGGTCGGGCACCCGTTGAGCCGACCGGCGCGGCGGGGGCGCTCTGTGATCGCCGATGCCGTCCTCACCTACGTCCGCACCACGGCCGGGAAGGTCTACGTCGACCACCGCTTCCTCGAGCTCGACCGGGCGACCCTGGCCGTCGACGGTCTGGCGGCCGAGCTGGCGCGCTACGCCGACCTCTTCAGGGCCGAGGACCCCGAGGAGGGCGGGCCGCTCTGGCGCCGCCGGTATCCGGCATTCCCGAGCGTGGTCTGCATGCTGGCCGGGGCAGGCCGCGAGATGCTGCTGCGTCGCCGGGACACCGCCTTGGCGCTCCTGCGCGCCGAACCCCAGCTGACCCGGACGCCCAAGGTCGAGATCCGGGTCTGCCTGCTCGAGGACCTGGTCGCCGAGGGGCCGTTCGCACCGATCTTCCGCGCGCTCCGCGACCCGGGGCAAGACGTCGACTGGCTCGGTAACCGAAACGAGGAGGGCAGCACGTGACGACCACCAAGACCGCGCGACGGCCGAAGGGCCGTCGCCGAGGAGAGGCCTGCGGGCCCTCGGGGAAGGGGAAGGCGCAGGACCTGCCGCGCCTCGTGCAGGGCGACTGCATCGAGGTGATGGCGGACCTCGAGGCGGAGAGCGTCGATGCCGTCGTCTGCGATCCGCCCTACGGGATCGGATGGCAGAACGAGACCTGGGATTCGGCGGCGATCAGGGCCGCCGCCGCGAGGCGAGGCCGGGGGCGGCTGACCAAGAACAAGGCATTCGAGGTCTGGTGCGGGATGTGGGGGGAGCAGTGCGCCCGTGTGATGAAGCCCGGCGCCCATCTGCTCGCCTTCGGCTCCCCGAGGACCTACCACCGGCTGGCCTGCGGCCTCGAGGACTCCGGCCTCGAGATCCGCGACACGCTGATGTGGCTCTACTCGTCGGGGATGTCGAAGTCGCGCCGCTATCCCGGCGGGCGACGAACGACTCTGAAGCCGGTCCTCGAGCCGATCGTCCTCGCCCGTAGGCCGCTCGACGGGACCACCGAGGAGACGATCGGGCGCCACGGCACCGGGGCGATGAACGTCGAGGCCTGTCGGGTCGAGGACGGCAGGTTGCCCGCCAACGCCCTCGCGTCCCACGACCCCGACTGCGCCGACGAGAACTGCGATCGGGGCTGCGCCGTGGCGCTGCTCGACGCCGCAGCCGCCGGAGGCGAGGGCGGGAGTGGCACCCAGCTCGCGCCGTCCCGTTTCCTCTACTGCCCGAAGCCGACCAGGGCGGAGCGCGACGCGGGCTGCGAGGCGCTACCGGAGCACTTCTTCAACCTCCTGCCCAATGCCAGTCGCGGCGGTCTGGTCAGGAACCCGCATCCGACCCTGAAGCCGATCGAGCTGATGCGGTGGCTGGTGAGGCTGGTCGCGCCCGCCGGCGGTCTCGTCCTCGACCCGTTCATGGGGAGCGGCACGACGGGGGCGGCGGCGGCGATCGAGCGACGGCGGTTCTTCGGCATCGAGCTCGAAGCTCCCTATCTGGAGGTCGCCGCCGCGCGGATCGCGCATTGGGGAGGCGCGGGCCGAACCCCGGCGCCTGCCCCTCGCGACCGACGTCGCCGCTCGGAGCCCCGCCCTTTAGGGACGAGGCGGCGGTGAACGCCGCCGCCGAGCCGGTCGCCGAGCTGCGCCTCTCGGCGGAGTCGATCGAGGCGCTGGCGGTGCGGCTGGCCGAGATCCTGGGAGGCGAGCCGACGCCGATGGCCGACGAGGACGGGATGATCTCCGCCGCGAAGGTCGCCGAGCTCTGGGAAGTGCGCCGGCCGTGGGTCTACCAGCACCGCGACGAGCTCGGCGGCGTGCCGCTCGGGAGGGGCACCCGCCCGCGCCTGCGGTTCGACCCGAGGACGGTCGCCGAGCGCCTCGGCGCGCCCGGCGCCCGGCGTCCGCGCCGTCCCGATAGGCGCCGATCCACGTGGATCGGCGCATCGCGGAGATCCGACTCGCTTTCCCCGCGCACCAGAGCTAACGTCACGCGACCGAGAGAAATTGTGTCGGGGGCGGCGCAGGAACGCCCCCCCGACGTGGCGCCCAGCAGGGGGCGCAGGTATTGAGGCTACTCGCGAAGAGCCTCCGTGTCGCTGTCCCCTGCGCGGGCCGCCGTCCGAGCAGGAGGAAGGTGATGATCGTCAAGGCGAGCGGAGGCGTGGTCGTGCGCGAGCGCGACGACGGGCGGCTGACCCACGCGATCCGCAGGCGCCGCGGAGACCGGCGCGAGACGATCGTCCTCGGGGGTCCCGAGGACGGTTGGAGCGGGGATACGGCGACGATCGCCGCCCGCCTATACGGGTCGTCGCCAGGTCCGCCGGACCCGGCGATGACCGAGGCGCCCCGCCTCTCCGAGGCGAGGGCGCGGGGGCGAGATCTCGATCGGCGGCGGCGTCATGCCTAGGCGGGCCACCGGGGAAGTGGTCGAACGCAGCTGGAAACACGGTCGTGGATTCGCCCTCCGCTTCAGCGCCTACGGCCGGCGCCGCTACCTGACGCTCGGCTACGAGGGCGAGGGCGACCCGCCGCTGAGCTGGGAGCGGGCCGACGAACAACTTCAGAACATCCTCGCCGATGTCCGCCGCGGGATCTGGGTGCCGCCGCCGAAGAAGAAGCCGAGGAAGAAGGACGTCGCTGCGGGGACCGGCGGAGGTGAGACGGAGGTCGTCTTGTTCGGCCCCTTCGCGACCGAGCTGGTCAAGGGCCGGAGGGGCCAGGTCTCCGAGAGCCAGACCTCCTACGACGAATGGGGACTCGGCCACCTGAATCCCTATTTCGCCGATCGGCCGCTGCCCGAGTTCGACAACGAATGCGTCGACGCCTACCGCAGGCACAAGGTCGAGGAGGCGGCCGAGCTGGCCGAGGCGATCGAGAAGGGGCGGCCTCGTCGCGACGCCCGCGGGCGGATACGTAGACCGCTCTCGGCGGTCTCGATCAACAAGACGATCGACGTCCTGCAATGGGTGCTCGGGATCGCCGTCGAATACAAGAAGCGCACCGGCCTCCTCGAGAACCCTGCCGCTGGTCCGAAACGACGACTCGCCGAGCCCGACCGGCGTCCGGTCCATCTCGACACCGCCGAGCAGATCGAGTCCCTGCTCGTGGCCGCGGCCGAACTCGACCGCCACCCCCGCTACCACTGCACCGACCGGGAGGCGATCGTCGCCACCCTGATCTTCGCCGGGCCGCGCGCGCACGAGCTCTGCAACCTGCTCTGGCGCGACGTCGATTTCACCAACGGGCGGATCTTCATCGGCCGTTCGAAGACGAAGGCGGGCCTGCGGGAGATCCCGCTGGTGCCGATCCTCCGGGAGATCCTGCTCGCCCACCGGGCCCGCAGCTACCGGACCGGGCCCGACGATCTCGTCTTCCCGACCGGCACGGGCGGCCGGCGGACGAAGGACAACCTGCGCCAGCGCGTGCTCGACCCCTCCCTCTTCGAGCGCGCCGACGAGATGCTGGTCGACCGTGGACACGTGCCGCTGCCGGTCGGTGTCACCGCCCACAAGCTGCGCCACACCTTCGCCTCGGTCATGGTGGCGATCGGCGAGGACCCGGTCTCGGTCCAGAAGGCCCTGGGCCATACGACCCCGACCTTCACCCTCGCCGTCTACACCCATCTGATGCGGCGGGACAAGGCCGAGCGGGACCGCCTCAAGGCTCTCGTCAACGGCGAAAGGGTCGTCGCCGTCGAGGCTCCGCGAACGGAGGTCGTCGCGCTGGCCGACTACGAGCTGCCGATCCTTCGTGGCCTCGCCGATCGGGGCGGGCGCGCGAGGGCCCGGGAAGTGGTGGACGCGGTGGGCGAGGCCCTCGCGTCGCGCCACGGCGCCAGGGATCTGGAGAGGCTGCCGAGCGGCGAGCCGCGATGGAAGCCCCGACTGCGTAAGGCGCGGGCGCGGCTCGAGCAGCGCGGCTGGATCGAATCCGGGCAGGGCCGCGGCGAGTGGAAGCTGACCGGGCTGGGGCGGGCGAAGGTGAGCCGGGAGGCGCCGCGGCGACCGGCAGAGGAGCCGCCGGCGCCGCCCGAACGCAGGTTGAGGCTGGTCGCATGACGGCGGGCGACCACGAAGGAGGGGGTCCGAGGATGAAGAGCGAGAAGGACCGGTTCCTGCAGGGGCTCGCCGACAAGGTCGGCCGCCGGATGCAGGCGCGCGGGATGTCGGCGGCGGACCTCGCGGAGGCCACGGCGATCTGCCGGGAGCGCATAGAACGGATCGCGCGGGCCGAGGTCGAGGCAGGCGCCATCGAGCTCATGCGACTCGCCGCATGCCTCGGCGGAGAGCCCGACGATCTCCTTGGACGGCTCGCGGGCGGGCCGCCGGAGGACATCCTCACGCCGCTGCTCGACGCCGGATACATCGGCTTCGATCCGCGGCTTCGGATCTGGGGCCTGACCGAGCGCGGCGAGGCGCGACTGCGGGAGTTCGAACTCCGGGAGGAGGAAGGAACCGACCCTCCCACCGGACCCGACGGGCCTGGCAGAGGAGCAATGGAGACGACGACGGAAGGAGTGATGTCCGATGAGTGATGTCGCGGCAGGTGATCTGAACACCGATTGCGCGCTCAGCGTGTTGAGGCACGAGGCCGTCCGGCCCAGGGTCGAGGAGGCGATGGCGAGCCGTCGCAGGGACGGCTCGCTCGAACCTTCGGTCCTGGCGGGCGATCTGCGCCCGCTGATCGAGGAGGCCCTCGACGGCACCACCGAGGAGGACTGGCAGGTCGCCGCCCTCTGTCTGATCGAGGATGACGAGGCCGGTGACCTCGCCGGCGGCGCCCGGCCGGCGCCCGGCGGGTTCGAGAGGCGGCGGGCGGCATGATCGTCTCCGTCCTCGCGCTGGCGGTCCTCGTCCTGCTGGCCATCGTCGTGGCGGGCGGATTCCTGCTCCGCGTCGTCGGCCGGATCGCGGTGCTCGCGGGCCTCGCCGGCGCGGTGGTCGACGGCGATCTCATCGGCCTCTTCGTCGCGCTGATCGGCTGCCTGATGGTCCTCGCGGGCAGCTCCCGCCGTCTCGACCGGCGCCGCCGCCATGTCTGACCCTGCCCCGGCGACGCCTCCCCGGGCCCGCCTTCGTCGGATGTTCGGCGGCGACTTGACTGGTCGGCGGACCCAGAGCTAACACGTGTCGCGGATATGGACCGATCAATTGCGATCACCGCAAACCCGAGATCGGCGTGGCACGTCGGGCGGGACGCCCGACCCCCCGCCGGCACGGGGCAAACCCCAGGAGGAAGGACGATGAGCACCACCGAGAAGACGACCCCCGCCGAACGGTTCATCTATCGCGCCACGCATCGCGGCTCGCCGGAGGTCCTCGGACTCGGCGTCCCCGCCGTGCTGCGCTCGCGGCTCGAAAACGACCGTGTGGCCCTGGCCGACGTCGCGCTCTACACCTCGACGGCCGGGCCGCTCGACGGCCTCGTCGCCGTCGACACCGCCGAGGTGCTCCGCGACGTCGCGCCGCTGCGCAACCCGCTCCGGACGCAGGCGGAGCGTGATGCCGAACAGCGGCGCGTGAACGAACTGGAGGACGGCGACGTCCCCGCCGTGCGGCTCGAACTGGTCCGCGCCGCCGACGCCGCCCACGCGGCATACCCCCGATACCGCCACCACTGGGACCGCTGGTTCCTCGGCCGCATGGAGGAGGCCCACGAGACCAAGGGCACCGAGATCCACGAGGGCGACCTCGTCCTCTACACGCCGACGCCCGACGATCCCCACGGCTCACCGGTCACGGTCTACGCGATCCGTGCCGGGGTCGACGTCGGGCTGCCGGCGGAGATGGGCGAGGCGGTCGCCCGCGTGTCCGAGGCCGGCCCTGCCGTCGAGGCCGCGACGGGTTCGGTATGCGTCGAGAACGTGTCGATCGACGGCGTCGTCATCGGCAGCTCGATGAGGATCGACGAGGAGTCCTTCGTGGCCACCGCCTACCCGACGACGCCCGGGGCCGAGTACACGATCGGCGGCAGGGACAGTCGCGACGAGGCGGTCGCAGCGGTGGTCGCCGAGTGGGAGGCAGGGTGGCGGTCATGCTGACGACGACCCTCGACCCCGGGGGCCGGTCCGGCCTCACCGGATACCGGCCGATCCGCCCGGTCCTCCTGATCGCGCTCCAGCACGACGCGGTCGACGACGCCGTGACGGAGATGCTCTTCGACCACGTCGTCCTCGGTCGATACCACTGGACGGTCGTCGCGAACTCGCTGCCGCTGTTGCTGCGGGAGGCGCTCGAAGTCGCCGCCCCGGAGGACTGGGCCGACGCCGGACGCCACCTCCTCGACGCCGGGGACGGGGGGGACGCCGACGAGGCCCCCGGCTCGCGTCGCTCCGACGGAGGCACCGTCTTCGACGTCGCGCTGATCCGGGCTTTCCTCCGCACCGTCGGGGAGGAGGTGGCCGACCGTCGGGATCCGGATCTGCGGCCGGCCCTCGCCGCGGCGGCCGAGTTGGGCTTCGACGCCGGTGCCGTCGCCGCCATCACCGAGAGGGCGCTCAAGGATCTGCTCGGCTCGGCGACCGAAGAAGA
The DNA here is from genome assembly GCA_018268675.1 of Actinomycetota bacterium. Classification (GTDB taxonomy): domain Bacteria; phylum Actinomycetota; class Thermoleophilia; order Solirubrobacterales; family 70-9; genus VAYN01. The sequence goes on along the minus strand of JAFDWB010000005.1, from coordinate 56,904 downwards.
CTGGAACATCATCACCGGCCAGTTGATCGCCGAGGCACGCGAGGTCTGCGGCCCTGCCCACGGCGAGGAAGTGGCATCGTGAGGGCGGCCGCGGACGGCACCCGTCAGGAGGCCCGCCGCCTCCGCCGCGCGGCCCGGTGGGACGACGACGGCGTCGCCATCGTCGTCCTGCCCCGTCGCCTCGCCGAGCGGGCGATCGTGGCGGTGGGCTACCGGCCGGCGCCGGAAGGATGCTGGGAGGGCCCCGACGGGGAGAGCTACTCCGGCCTGATCGACGCGGTCTGCATCGAGGTCACCGCCGCCGCCATCGAGAGCGCCGAGGGGCCGGCCGACCCCGGGGCGGCGGGGACGACGGTCGAGGCGCTCCGCCAGATCCGCGAGGTCGCGATCGTCCCGGCCGAGCCGATGAGCGCCGAGGAACGCGACCGGGCGCTGAGCGCGAAGCTCGAACGGATCGGGAACATCGCGGCCGAGGGGCGCCCCGACGAGGACTGGCGACCGGAGTATGTGGCCGGCGCCGGTGCGGCTGCCGGGACCGACGGTCCGATGCTGATCACGCGCCTTCGCTTCGGTGAGAACGTCGAACGGCTCCGGCGCGACCGTGGTTACTCGCTCGACACGCTCGCGGCCCGCTCGCGCATCGAGCGATCGGAGATCGAGGAAATGGTGCGAGGCGAACGCAAGGTTTTCGCCGACGAGGTGTTGCTGCTGGCCGGTGCTCTGGGCGTGGAGACCGACGTCCTCTTCGAGGGCATCAGATGGACGCCGCCGAAGGCCGGGGGATCGGGGTTCGAGATCACCGGAGGGCAAGATGCCTGAGACCGGGGTGCCCCGGCCCGACGGCGGCGCGGACGACGCCGCGCTCCTCGTCGCGCTCCGCCATGAGTTGCGTCGAAGGATCCTCCGGGAGCTGTTCGAGGCCGATCAGCCGGTCAGCCCCCGCAGGCTCGCCGAGATCCTGCGGGAGCCGCTTTCGAATGTCAGCTATCACGTCCGCGTCCTCGACGACCACGGCGCCGTCGAGCTTGTCGACACCAAGCCGGTCCGAGGGTCGATGCAGCACTTCTACACGCCGGCGGTCGAGGCGCCCTGGGCGCTGGCGGTGCTCGGCCTCGACCCTGATCAGGGGGATGACGGACCGCCGCCGGCGGAGGTGGGACCATGACCCGGAGGGCGCCGACGGCAGGCGGGGCGGGGCCCCGCCGAGGCGCGAGATCGATCGCCCCGGGCGACTCGATCGCGGTCCCGCTCCTCCGCGATTTCCTCCTCGCATGCCTGCGTCACGACGCCCTCAGCGACGTCACGATGGAGCGGCTCGACCTCATGGCGAGGAACGCCCGGCTCGATCTCGTCTGGCTCGCCGAGGCTCTCCCCGTCCTGGTCGGCGACCTCCTCGCGGTCGCCGAGGCCGAGGACTGGGAATACGTCGCCGACGCGCTCAGCCGCGCCTATCTCGACGCGGCCCGCGAGGACGGGGCGGCACTCGACCCGCAGGACCTCGGCTGAGGGGCGCCCGGCGATGGCCCGCGGCAGGAAGAAGAGGCGCGAGAGGAGGCAGATGGTGCCCCGTCTGACGCCTTCGGCGCTGCGCGAGTTCTGGGAGTCGCTGCCCGAGGAGGCCAAGCCGCTCCACCTCTGGGGTGAGGAGATGGACACCCCGGAGGCGCTCATCGCCGTCCATGCGCGGGAGCCGCGTAAGGTCGAGCGCGGGGTGGCCGCGATGAACCGCGCGGCGCTCGCCGACCTCAGACGGCGCGGCAAGGAGATCGACGCCGAACTGGAGGTCAAGGAGCGCGAGGCGCGCGAGACGCACGCGGCGCGCGCGTTCATGGAACGGCTGGACGGCCTCGGGGTCAGGGAGCTGGACGAGGAGGCGGTCGAGGCGCTGGCGGGCCTGCCGCAGAGCAGCCTCGACGCCCTCTACACGATCGCCCGCCTGCAACGGCGGCGCGAGGCCCGGGGCGCCGGCGACTTCCGGGTCGACGAGGTGGGCGGCGCCCTCGGCATGGCCCGGGCCGAGGTGGAGCGTCTGCTCGACTTCGCCGAGCGCGCCGGGCTCGCCAGCGTCGACCGGGCCTCGGAGACGCTCCGGATCAGCATCACCTCGCGCGCCGAGGAGCCGTTCGACCTCGGCGAACCCGACCCGGCGAACCTCGGCCTGGAGAACCAGGGCGTCTGCACGCTGCCGACGACCACGCTTCGGCACTTCTCCCGCATCGCCCGCGAGGAAGGCCTGCCGAAGGCGCTCAGCGTCGAGGCGCTCGACGACTTCGCCGTCCTCGCCCGCCACATCCTCGCCGGGACCGAGGTGCTCGCGACCGAGGACGGCCGCCACTTCCTCCGGGCCCATCTGATCTGCGCCGCGCGCAAGCGCCTGGACTCTCCGGACTCGGGCGGGTACGCGGGCGCGCCGCTCGCCGATGCGGTCAAGGACCTCCTCCGCCCCGAGCTGCCGGCCGGGCTGGAGGAGATCCGACAGGACTGGGTCGCCGCCGGATGGCTATGCCGGGAGAAGGACGGGACCTGGCACTGGAACCTGGCAGCGCACGAGATCGAGGCCGCGGTCGATGAATGGGAACTGAGGAACATGGGCGAGCCGGTGCAGCTGGAGGCCGACTTTCCCCTGCGGCAATTGGGCCTGCTGATCGAACACGGCCAGTGGAGGCCGCCCCCGGACGACGGCGGACAGATGCCGATCCACGCCGGCGCGCGCAGCTTCGAGCCGATCTGGCGGCGACAGTCGCTGCTCGCCGACGCGGTGCGGAGGACCGGCGAGGCCGTGAACAGGAGCGGCGCCGACCGCGAGGGCACCTTCGGCGAGCTGATGCGCCCGCAGATCGCCTGGAGCGCGCGGGGCATGATGGCGCCCGCGTTCCTCGGCGAGCTGAGGGTCTGCCGCACCGTCGCGGTCGATCTCGACGTCGCCGAGGGGCTGCCCGACTGGGGATCGACCGAGGAGGCCTGGGCCTACGCGCAGGACGCCGAGCTTCCCTTCCCGGTGACCTACTTCGACTTCACGACGCCCGGCGGCTACCGGCCGAAGGTGATCCTCCAGACGGGAGACGGGACCGAGCAGACCCTGACCCTGCGGGCGGCGCTCTGCCAGAAGGAAGGCGGCTTCCTGCGGATCGCGCCCTTCGCCTGGTTCGCCGACGCCGAGCACCTGCCCGACGAGCTGCGCCGGCGGACCGACTACGACGTCCCCGGCGTGCTGCACTTCGGGCTGGCGCCCCGGCTCGGCGACCGCGATCGACTGGAAGACGTCACCCACCTGCGGCTGACGAGCGAGGGGGGCCTCAGCGCCCCCAGCCAGATGATGCTGACGAAGCCGCTGCTCGGGCAACCCGGCTGGGTCGATCTCTACTCCGACCTCACCGCCACCGACGACGCCGACGGGCGCGGCGAGGGCCTCGGCAACGCGGCCCTCCTGCACGCCGAAGCGATGATCGCCGCCACCGCCGCCTGTCGGGTGCTGAGCGTGATCCACGCGCTCGACAGCACGGTCAACATCGAACTCGCCGACGCCGAGCCGAGCCGCCCCGAACGGCGCGCCGTCGAGCGGGCGCTCCGGCGCGGGGGCGACGCCCTGATCTCGAAGACGGTCCGGATCCACCCGACGCGGCAGACCGAGGCCCGCCCCGAGACCGGCTCCAAACGTGAGTACAGCCACGCCCACTGGCGCCGCGGTCACTTCGCCCACTACCCGCTCGGCACCCGGATGGCCGACCGGCTCGCCGAACGGGACGCGACCAAGCTCGTCGACCATCCGGTGAAGGGCCTCTGCCGCAAGGTCTACCGGCCGCCGACGATCGTCGGCGCCACCGGCCCCGACGGAGAGGAGCGCGAGCCCGTCGCCAAGAGCTACGTCTGGGGGAGCCCGGCCGAGCGCAGGGTCGCGGCGGCGGCGCGGAGGGAGAGTGAGCGCCTCGGTCCCGAGGCGCTGCTCGAATCGCTGAAGGAGCGTGGGCGGGCCGGGGTGCCGGGCCTCGCCCGGGACCTCGAGGTGTCCAGGCAGGAGGTGCGCAAGGTCGGCGACGGACTCGTCGAGGAGGGCAGGCTGGACGTGGTGCCCGGCCAGCGCGGGCGGGGCGGCCGGCCCCGCGAGTACGTGTATGTGCAGCGCCCGGCCGCGGGCACCTCGATCGCACGACCTGGCGGGGACCCGGGGGAGCCGGTCGCCGGATATGAAAACGATGGAAGAGAGGAGCCCCGATGAGCGATCAAGGACCGACGAGGGAGGCGGTGGTCTACGTGCCGACCGGAGAGCATCCGGCGACGTCGGCGATCGTGGCCGGATCCGGCATCGTCGGTAGGCCCGACGGCAGCTCCCTGACCGAGATCTACTTCGAGGGCGCCATCTTCGGCCAGGTCAACATGACCAGCTTCGCCGATCGCGTCGCCCACGCCTACGATCGGATGGCCACCGACTACCCGACCACGGCGAAGATGGTCGTCCCGAGGGACGCCCTGGTCGTCGTCGGGATCTATTTCCCGCGCGACGGCCGCGTCGAGCTGACGGGGCCCACCTCCGAGGCTCAGGTCGCGGGTTGGCTCGTCGGCGGGGACCGGCCGCTCGATCCCACCGAGTTGGTCTGCCGCCGTGGGCCGTCCTGAGTCGATTCGCCCGATGAGGGGGCTGATCCCGGGCATGAAGGTCGACGACTACATGACCCTCACCTCGATGATCGAGGTCGTGCTGGTCGCCGCGGGCGGCATCGCCGGCAGCTACGCCTGGTCCCCATATCCGGTCGGGTACATGATCGGGGCGGCCATCGGCTTCGGCGCCGCCTACATCGTCGTCGAGATCCTCGACCGCCTCTACGTGCTCTGCAGCGACCCGAAACGGCTTCGCCGAGAACTCGATGAGGGCCGCCGCCGGCAGCGCGAGCAGGAAAGACGGCGGAGGAAGTGAGGGCGGGACTCGGGCGGATGGCTTCGATTCGGCAGCCCGCCTCGAGGATGCGGGGTTTCCCCCCTTCACGTTGTGCCGCGCCCCGTGCCGCAAGCCCCGGCATGGCCGTCCGACGGGTGGCCTCGTCGGTTGTTCGAACGGGCGACTTGACTGGTGCGCCGACCCAGAGCTAACACGTGTGGCACGGAGTTGAAGGTCAGATGCAGAGCCAAAAACAGATCCAGATCGGAGACGCGACGGGAACCGGGACACCGGGGCCGCGCCCGACCCAGAGACAGGAGGAAAGACCATGAACACCATGACCGCAGAGGCCGCCGCGGGCTGGGCCGCGGGTGAGGAGCGGCGGCGCTTCCTTCTGGCCGCGCTCGGCCACGACGCCGTCGACGACGCCGTCACCGAGCTGCTCTTCGAGCACGTCGTCCTCGGCCGCTACCACTGGACGGTGGTCGCCAACTCGCTGGCGCCGATCCTCAGCGAGGTCACCGAGGTGGCCGACGAGAGCGACTGGGCCGCCGCCGCCGACCACGTCCTGGACCCCGACCCGCCGGCCTCCGACCCGGCGGGTTCGCGCCGCTCCGAGCAGGGGACCGACTTCACGGTCGCCCTGATCCGCGGGTTCCTCCGCGCCCTCTCCGACGACCCCCTGGTCCGCGAGCGGCTGCGGAGCCGGCCCGAGGTCGAGAGGCGGGGCTTCGACCCCGGTCTCCGCGGGGGCGTCCTCAAGGAGGAGATCCTCGACGCGCTCCGCGCGGGGACCGAAGAGGACTGGAACATCGTCGCCGGGCAGTTGATCGCGGAAGCCCGCGAGGTCACCGGGCCGGCTGCCGGAGGGGGTCGGGTCTGATGGCGGCCGAGCGCGGCGACGCCGGAGGGAGGCCGGCGGTCTCCGCCGTCCGGGTCGTCATCGACGACCGCGCCCGGGCGAAGGCCCGGACCCTGCGGAGGCATCGCGACTGGGACGCGGCGGGCACGGCCGAGGTCTCCCTCCCCGTGCCGCTCACCGAGCTTGCCCTGGCGGGCGCCGGTTATCGCCGGGCGCCGCACGGCGGCTGGGTCGGACCCGACGGCGAGCGCTACGGCAGCCTCGACGAGGCCGGCCGGACGGAGTTCACCGCGGCCGCCATCTCGGCCGCCGAGGGCCACCGCGACCCGATGGAGGAAGCGCTGCGGCAGATCCGTGAGGTCGCCACCATCCCGGTCGGGCAGATCCTTCTGGGCCCCGAGGAGCGCATCCGGGCTCTCACCGCGAAGCTTGAACGCATCGGCAACATCGCCGCCGACGGCGAGCCCGACGAGGACTGGCCGCCCGCCCTGATCGAGGAGGCCCGGGACGCCGGATGAGGCGGGCCGCTCCTGCGTGCGCGCTGCCAAGATCCGCCACGGCTCCGGCCGGCCAAGCGCCGGACCGCCTCCAGAATCATCGGCAGGCTGGGCCTCCGACATCGCTTCGAAGGGGGTGAAGGTCCTTTAGGTGCGGACGACTCACCGACACCGGGGCCCCCCGCGCGGCCGTTTGCCCGGACTCGTCCGTGATGGGATGGTTCGGCTCGTGGGCGGGAAGACCGAGACGTCGGCCGCGCGGGTCAGGGAATGTCTTCGGCGCCTCCAGGCCCGTGAGGAAGACATGCGAGAGTGGCGGCCCTTGGCCGAGGGCGAGGAGGAGCCCTCTCCCTCGATGATCGACGTCGAGCGCACCGCCGCCTGGCTCGACGCGAAAGACGAATTGGACCGCGCGGTTCGGGACTTCCGCGAGTCGTTGCTCCCGCCGACCTAGGTTCGGGCTTTCGAGCCCCGGCGGTTCAAGAGGGCGTCGGCTCCCGGCCGCGCGGCCGAGGCTCGGCACCTACAGCTCCCAGTCGGCCCCGTCGTCGCCGTCGAAGGCACCCCTACTCCCCTGGCCAGCAGCAAGTCGGCCGAGCGCCGGGTCGTCCGTCGAAGGATCGTCCTCACGTCCGGCTTCGCCGGCCGGCGGCGTGACCGTGAGGCCGCCGGTGACGGTGATGATCGGCTCCCAGGTGATCCCCTCGAGGAGATCGTTCGAGGTCGCGCCCAGGGCGCCCGCGAGCTTGACCAGCGTGTAAATGCGGGGCAGCCGGTGGCCGCCCTCCAGCAGGCTGATCTGGGTCCGGTGGATCTGTGAGCGGAAGGCGAGCTCTTCCTGCGAGAGGCCCGCGGCCTTTCGAAGTTTTCGCAGGTTCTGGGCGAAGCGATCCTCGATCGTCGTGGTCATCGTCGCCCGCCTGGATCGGGGCCGGGATCGGGCCGGGACGACACCCGATCGCGCCGGGGGCCCTGTGGTGGCTCCTGTCGCGGCCGATCCGCCGATGCGGCCAGACCGTCGGGTGGTGCCGCCGGATCGCCACAGGAGCCGGGACACGGGGCCGCGGCGACGGGGGGCCGGGAGAATCGGCCCGCGGCGCGGAGCCGGCGCAGGCGGGCCCGAAGCTGGACACGGTCGGCCGGGGGGCGGCGGTAGGGGAGGTCGACGCCCCCGTCCCGCATTTCGGAGACCGCCGAGGACACCGCCGACGTGGTCATGTCGAGCGCCTCGGCGATCTCGCGGTGATCGCGCCCCGCAGACCACAGTCGGGCGACGTCGACCCAGCGCTCCTTGCTGCTCGGCGGTTCCTCTCCGGCGGCGAATTCGGAGGGCGGCAGCGGGCGCACGTACCAGTCGCAGATCCCTTCGAGCAGCGCGGAGACCTCGACCCCGAGTCCGTCGGCCAGCATCAGCAGCGAGATCGGCTTCGGGGTGAAGTCACCGATCTCGATCGCGCTGAGGCTCCTGCGGAGCATCCCGACCCTGGCGGCCAGCGTGTCCTGGGAGATGCCGAGCCCGCGGCGGACCCGCCAGACGTTCCGCCCGGCGACGAGGCCCGGGGGATCCAGCTGCCGGTGCTGGTGACGAGGGTCGAGCAGGCAGAAGCGCCGCAGGCGCGGATCCCAGGAGATCCCCGCGGTGAGCGCGGACGCCGGGCGCCGGAGGCCCGCGGCGAGGCGCAGAAGGGTGGTGAGCGGGAGGTCGTACCCGTCGGCGCCGGCCAGTTCGACCCTCGAGAGCGCGAGCTCGGCCGCTTCGCCGAGCTGGCGTCCGCTGAGGTTCGCGGCCCGGCGCAGGGTCCTCACGTTGAGGGCGATCCGCGCCAGCAGCTCGGCCCTCGTCGGGGACTCGCCGATCTCGGCCGGAGCACCCGCCTCCCGCCGGTCATCCTCCCCGGGTGCCTCCGGCGCCCGTCCGCCCGGCCCGCGCAGGGGCAGGCGTCTTCCCCGGGCACGGAGCCGGCGGACGATCCCTTCGACCGAATGGCGCGTGATCGAGAGCTCCGCCGCGATCTCGGAGACCGGGCGGTCGTCGAGCCAGAGCCGGGCGACCGGCTCGTGGAGATGGCGGACGCTCGTCGACCCCGCCCGATCGCCGGCCTCCCGGGGGGACGCGGCGCCGGGACCCTGCCAGGCCATGCCGCCGAGGAGGTACCCGGGCGGCAGCTCCAGGGCCCGGGCGATCGTGACCAGGCCCTCGAGCCGCGGTTCGCGCTCGCCCCTCTCGATGAGGGTCGCCCCGGAGGTGTCGCCCAGGCCGAGATCGCGCTGGCGCAGATGGCGCCTGCGCCTCGCGTCGAGCACGTTCCGGCCGATGACGGCGGAGACCCCCGCGTGGTCAGCGACCGGCGCGCAGCCGTCCGGCGCCTCGAAGATCTCCCCCGCCGGGGCGACCGAGAAGAAGCCGGCCAGTCGCTCGGAGGGGTCCTTGCGTTCGCCCGGTCGACGGGCGACCTCGCCCGGGTTCCAGAAGATCCGCTCGGTGAGCCCCTCGATCGGCACCCCCAGGGAGGCCGAGAGGGCGATGGCCCTCAAGACCCGCACCTGCGCCTGGGCGCCCTCCAGGGGACCCACCCAGTTGTACTCGGGGGCCCCCGCGGGGGTGGCCGCGGTCGAGATCGCCTCGCCGCTCTGCCCGGTCCGCTCGCGGAGCTCGCGGACGTTCGAGGCGAACTGGACGAGCACCGCGCGCAGGGGCTCGGGCTCCTCGTCGGGGAGATCGGGGCTCAAGGGGATCCCCCGGGGGAGAGGCGCGGCCGAGCGGCCCGACGCCTGCGCAGCCGCGTCCGGAGATGGGCAGGGCTCGCCGGTCGGTTCCGGTAGGGGACCTCGACGCCCCCCGCGCGGAGGCGATTGAGGAGACCCGAGACGTGACCGGCCGACATCCCCAGCTCCAGCGCGATGCGGTCGAGGCCGTGTCCCTCCCCCCAGAGCCGGAGCAGGGTCTCCACCCGATGCGCCTGGAGCGCCACCTCGTCGACGTCGTCCCCTTCGGCGGGCGGCAACGGGCGCACGTACCAGTCGCAGACGCCGTCGAGGAGGGCGCCGACGCCCACCCCGAGCGCGGCGGCGAGCGCGACGACCTTGGTCGCCGCCCTGATCCGGGGACTGGTCTCGAAGACGGCGACATACCGCTTGCTCGCATCGATCCTGGCCGCGACCGCCGGCCGCGAGAGGCCCTTCGACCGGCGGATCCGTCGGGCGTTCGCCCCGACCGTCGCCCCGACGGTGGTCGAGGCCGGAGAGGGGTTCTCGCAGGGCAGGCGGAAGGTCTGTTGCGCGACGTCCCAGCGCGCCCCGCCGATCACCGCCGAGCACGGCACGTTAAGGCCGGCCGCGAGCCGCACGAGGGTCGTCAGCTTGAAGTCGAGGCCACGGGTCTCCAGCTTCGACAGCGGCGGCACCTGGAACTCGGTGGCGTCACCGAGCTGCTGGAGGGTGAGCCCGGCACGCTCGCGCAGCTCCCTGACCCTGGCGCCGACGTGGGCCTTCACCTCCTCGGCCGAGGCGTCCCGAAAGGCCGCCCGCGCCTCGGCCTCCCCGAGCAGCCGTTCGTCGGCGAGGTCGGCCTCGGTCGGGCCCGAGACCGCGAGCGTGCCCCGCCCCTGCCTGTAGGGGATGTAGCGACCCCGCGCCCGCAGCCGCCGGACGACCATCTTCACGGCGTTCTCGCCGATCCCGAGCCGGTGGGCGATCTGGGAGGAGGTGAAGTCTTCACGCCACAGGCGCGCGACCACGGCGTCGCTCGAATACCGGTCGCGCCGGTCGCCCGGGCCGTGCGCGCCGACGGGGGTCGCCCTCGTCTCCCAGAGCATCCCCTGGAAGGCGAGCTCGGGGGGTACTTCCAGCGTCCGGACGATGGTGACGATCGAGTCGAGATCGGCCTCGCCACCGCGCTCGAGGTTCGACACCGTGCCCTTCCACAGGCCGACGCGCCCGGGATCGCGGTGCCGTCGCTCCCTGATCCCGCGGACGTTGGCGCCGAGGATCGCGGCGGCCTCGCGGCGGTCGCCGACGACGCTGATCTCCTCGGGCTCCTCGAAGGGTGCCATCCCGGTCGGGACGGTCGAGAAGTATCCGCGGAGTCGCTCCGAGGGCGGTCTGCGCTCGCTCGGGCTCGCCGCAGTCTCGCCGGGATTCCAGAAGATCCCCGCGGTCATCTCGTCGACGTCGACCTCCAGGGCTCCGGCGAGCCCGATCGCCATCAGGAGATCCACCTGTCCCTTCGCCATCTCGACCCTGGCGATGGCGGGGGCGCTGGTCTCGTTCCCGCACGCCATCCGCGCCAGGTCCCTGAGCCTCATCTCGTGCCTGGCGAGGCGGAGTTCGTAGAGGGTCGAGCCGAGCTGGACGAAGACCGGACAGCCCGGGCCGATTTCGGCCCGGGCGCCCGCGCCCCCGGCGCCCTCGTCGGGCGACCACTCCGGGATGGCCTCGGCACGGTCCTTGTGGGCCAGGCCCCGCCGGGTCCGGGTCATCCCGCCGAGGCCGGCTCCGGCAGTCGGTAGGCGCGGGGCTTCGTCCCGGCGCGGCTGACCTTCTCGGCCTCGGCCAGGCGCTCGAGGCTGTTCGCCACCGCCCCCGACGAGCGGCGGATGCCCTTGGCGACGGCGCTCGCCGTCAGCGGCGGCTCGCCGCGGTGGTCGCCCATGTATCCGAGGACGAGGCCGTCGAGCTGGCCCGGACGAAGGCGGGCGGCCCCCGACCCGGTCGTCGACCTGGGGGTCTTCCCGGCCCCGGCTTTGCGTGGGCCGCCGCCTTTCGCCTTCGCCGTCGACCCGGATCCCGATTTCGATCTCGTCTTGCTCTTGCCCGCCGGCGGCGCGCCGGATCTCGCCGTTCTCGCCTTCGCCTTCTGTCTCGTCTTGCCGGTCATGGTGATTCCTCCGATCTGTGTTCGATTTCTGCCAGGAGGGCGGCGCATGCGCGCTCCGCCCGTTCGAAGGTCTGCCGCCGCTCCTCGTCGACGTCCGGAAAGTCCGGTCCGCCTGCCGCGGCCCTGCTCGCGTCCTCGATCGCCCGCCGCAGGGCCCGCCGCAGCGGGCCCGGCTCGAGCGAGAGCTCGAAGTCCGCCTTGTCGGCCTCGGGCCAGCCCAGGCGCTCCAGCCAACGTCGCGGAAGCCAGGCGAGGTCGGTCATGAGTTGCAGGTCCTCGCGGAAGCGGGCGACCGACTCTTCCTCCTCGACTCCGCGCTGTCTCTCCTCGTCGAGGCGACGGGCGCCGATCGCGAAGAACCGGTAGCCCATCAGGTCGACGAGCGCGTCCCGCTCGTCGCGGTCGAGCGTCGGTGGTGTCATCGGCGCTCCTTTCGGGTGTCCGGGGAGACGGAGGGGTCGGGCCTCGGGGCGAGGAGGCGACGGATCCGCGATCCCGAGGGCCGGGCCCTCGTCATCGGTCCTCCCCGGTGCCGTCACCGGCCGCGGCGGTCAGGAAGTCGCGCGAGTTCCACGGGCGACCCTCGTCCCTCTCCGCGTCGTCCGGCTCGGGCCATTCGTGGAGGCAGGCGATCGCGCTGGCGAGGACGCGGAGGTCCCAGGTCAGGCGACGGCCCAGCTCACGCAGCTCGGCGGGCGCCGGCCTCTCGTCCCGGGCCAGGAGCCCGCAGCCCTCGTCGAGGTCCCGGCGGGCCCGGGCGCGGAAGGAGTCCAGGCCCTCCGCCGCGATGCGCCGGTCCCGCCGCCAGGCGCGGTGCTGCGGGGCCTCGGGCAGCTCGATCGCCCCTGCCTCGATCAGCCGCCGCCGGCCCTCCGCGGTGACCGCCCAGTATCGGTGGCGCCGGTGGGTCCGCGCCTCAAGCGCCCCGGACGCCGTCAGCGCGCCGAGGTGAGGGCGGAGGCGACGGGTCGACCCGGAGTGGTAGGCCCAGCCGAGATGGAGGGCGATCGTCCGCAGGTCGGCGTTCTTGATCTTGCCGCGGAACGTGCGCTCGTGTAGTTCGGCCCTTGCCGTCGCGGCGAGCACGGTGATCTCCGCGACCTCGGTGGGCGGTCCGGATCCGGTCTCGCCGCGATGCGGCCGTCGGTCGGACCCGGGACGGCTCATCGGTCCATCTCGAACTGCGGGTTCAGCCAGTCGAGCTCGTCCTGCTCGGTGGCGTTCAGCAGGTCGAGGTTCCCCGCGTATCGCTCCACCGGCGACACCAGCGGTCGGGCCCAGCGATCGTTCACGTCGTCGTCGGGCTCGGGCCAGTCGCGCAGGCAGTAGAGCACCACCCCGAGGCGGTCGAGGCGCCAGCGGAGCAGACGTTGGAGAAGCGCCAGGTCCGTGGCGCCGAGATCGCCCGTGGCGCGGGTCCGGATCGCCGACTCGGCGCCGCCGAGCGCCGCGAGGACCGACCCGACGACCTCGTCGAGTTGCCCGGCGGCCAGATCGCGGGCCGCCCGCCATTGTCGGTGTTCCGGCGACTCCGGCAGCGCCTCGGCCTCGCCGCGTCCCTGCTCGAGCCGGCGGCCTCCCTCCTCCGTCAGGAACCAGTCCTCCCGTCGATGGCGATAGACGGTCTCCGACCTCAGCGCGCCGCGCTCGCGGAGCCCACGCAGTTGCTTCTCCAGGCTGCGGCTCACTGGGCCCGAGAAGTCGAATCCCAGGAGGCGGGCGATGGCGCCCTTGTCGGGGTGGCGGGTGTGTCTGCCCGCCCGCTCCACCGCCGCCAGCAGGGTCAGGTCCGACACACTCCGGTAGGGGCGGGACTCGATACGAGGCCGGTCGGGCCCGGGCGGGTCGATCGGGCGGATGAGGGGGCTCATCCACGCACCAGCCTGTAGCCGACGCCGTGGCAACTGATGACGTATCGGCCCTCGTCGGGATCGAGCTTGTGGCGGAGGTGGCCCGCGTGCTGATCGATGGCGCGGCCGGCGGCGTCGGGAGCCCGGCCCAGGACGTCGCTCATCAGCTGCTCCCGCGTGAAGGGCCGCGTCGGATCCGACGCCAGGGTCCGAAGCAGGAAGAACTCGGTCTTCGAGAGATCCACTCGGCGGTCGCGTACCGTGACCGTCCTTCCACGGGCAGGATCGATGCGGAGGTCGCCGACCATGATCGGCAGGGACCAGTCGTGGGCGGTTCGCCGGCCGAGCACCTCCAGGCTACGGCGGAGGTCCGGGTACCCGAAGGGCCTGACGAGGCTCCCGTCCGCGCCGAGGTAGGGCCGGAACCGACGAGCCGGCTCGTCGCCGGGGCGGATCGTGAGGATTGCGAGATCTGGGTCGATCCGCCCGTCCAGGATGTCGGGGTCGCGAAGTCGGCGGATCAGTTCGAAGCCTGCGGCGTCGGGCAGTCCGAGGTCGACCACGACGACCTCCGGGCGGGCGGTCTGGAAGTAGGACAGCGCCTCCTCTGCCGTCGCGGCGGGCAGCGCGTCGAACCCGTCCCTGTAGAGGTTCTGGCAGAGGCTTGCCCGTGCCAGTGCGTCCTGCTCGACGACGACGATCAACGCGGTCCGCCGTTGCCCCATCGCTCAGTGCCCCTCGAGGAGCAGATCGAAGTGGATGGCCGCGATCGTCGGGACGACGAATCCGTCCCGTCGCAACGCGAGCCCGAAGCCGACGAGTTCGGCGACCGACTCCTTCGCCCGCTCGCTGTCGCCGAAGGTGGGCTCGGCCTCGAAGCGGGTCAGCCGTCCGGTCAGGTCCTCGATCCGAAGCTGGGCCGGGAACCGGTCCAGCAGCTCGAAGAGTGCCTCCCGCTCGGCCCGGATCAGTTCGGCCGGTGGGCGTCGGCCATCGCTGCCTCTTGCCATGTTCGGGGTCCTCCCTCGTTTGGGCACCGGTCGACGGTCGCGCCCGGAAGGCTTGGTTCGTCGGGCCGGTCTTGGATGCCCCCGGGCGACCTTGGTCGCCATCGTCGCCGGGGGCCCGTTTGGCGATGATGCGGCGCGACGGTAGCTCTGGCGTCCGGGGAAAGCGAGTTGAAAACGCCGACTATCGGCTGCTATCCCCGGCTATCCGCGCGGTGAATTGCCACTAGTGGCAATAAGTGGGGGTGAACAGGGGGGTGGTTCGAAACGGCCCCGGGAAGGCGAAACCATGCCGTTGCAGGGACTTCGAGTCGATGGAGCTAGGCGGATTCGAACCGCCGACCTCCTGGGTGCGATCCAGGCGGTCAGGCTCCGAGGTCCGATGCGAAAAACAGCGTATTTGCAGGTAGAAAGCATAAGCGTTGGAACCGGTAATCCGGCGGAATCGCGGCGGATATGCGCGGATATACACGCGGATATGCGGCGATTCGGGCACGAACCCGCAGTAGTGCCCAATCCGGGGCTTAGGTGGTTCGAACTCGCCAAATCGGGATCGCCGCGCTGTGTCTCAACCGCCTTGCTCAGTTTCGATCGAAGGGTGAATTCCATCTCGACCTGGATAGCGGCATCGATGGCCGAAAGGGCGGCCCCGATCGCGTGTTCGCCTCCAGGGCCGTGGCCCTCCATCGCGTCGAGTTCGCCGCTCGCTTCGACGATCTCCTCGCGACAGGCAGTTAGTCGGCGGACGAATTCCTCTTGTGCCTCGGTCATCGCAAACCCCCTTTGGGCCGGGTTCAGATTCAGCGGAGCTAGTCGGGGACACACCAGGGTAGGGCGGTTCGGCCTCGGCTCTCGACTCAGAGGCCGGCGACCCAACGCTCGATCACGATGTGGGTCAGTTGCTCCCCGCGGCGCGACAGCAGGTCGAGGTTCGCCTGCGACATCGGTGAGAAGTCCGTCGGATACCGGACCACCTCGTCCCGGGAGACGAGGTCGGGCGGCAAGTAGGGCAATGCCCGATCCTGCTGTCCGAGGTAGGGCATCGCGAAGCCGGCGAGGTGCCCGTCGGCCGCGAATCGGTGAAGACGCGCCCGAGCGCCGTCCTGGAGTTTCCGGTGGGTGACCTCGAATGAACGGGAGAGCCGGCCGAGGGCGGTCACCGGGAAGGCGTCTCCCAGGATCCCGCGACCTGCGTCGCAGGCGACGACGTAGTCGACGTCGAAGACGTTGTAGGAGTACTTCGATGAGCGCCCCGGCTCGAGGCAGCTCGTGCCGAGGTTGTCGAAGAGCCCGCCGTCGCTCAGCACGACCCGGGCTCGCCGTCGCTCGCCGCCACGTCCTTCGAAGCCGAACTCCCGATCGATGCTCGGCAGGAAGAGCGGATACGCAGCCGAGGCGGCGACCGCGGTCGCGACCTGGATCGGTTCGGCGATGCGACCGAGGTCTGCGCGCCAGATCCCGCTTTCCCGGCTGCCGAAGCGGACCGCCGACCCGCTGCGTAGGTCCGAGGCGGTGAGGATCACGTCGAGACCCTCGCGCCGTGGTGAGTTCAGGGTGAGCTGGTCGAAGAGCCGGTCCGCCAGGGTCGCCTCGAGGGCGTCGGTCCTGGTCGCCCAGCGGCGCGCGGGCGGATGCGGGCGCTGGCCGCCGAGGCCGAGGCGCGAGCGCGCTGCCGTGCCGAGCACCGTCGAGGCGGAGACGACCTGGGCCGCGGTGGAGCTCAGCAGACGAGGGCTGAGGAGCGCGCGCCGTGCCACCTCACGCCCGAGTCCCCGACGCAGGAGCGTTTCGACCTCCTCTTCGAAATCGGCGAAGCTGCCATTGCCAAAGGCGTAGGCGGCCGCCGCGACCGCCCCGCCCGAGACACCGGAGACGACGCGGACGCGCTCGAGCGCACCCCGGTCGTGAAGTGCGCGCAGACAACCGAGGTGGAAGGCGATCGCCCGGGAGCCTCCGCCGGAGAGCGCAAGCCCGACATCGCGGGGAGGCGAAGCTGGCTCGGCCACCGGCTCTCGCCGGTCGCTGACGACCAGTGTCCCGAATGGCTTCGGTAGCTCCTCGCGTGCGAAGACGTAGGCGCCGATCTCGCTCGCCGCCGGCTCGCCGCCGCAGATCACCATCAAGGTCTCCGGCAGGGGCTCCATCGAGACGAGTTCGGCCATGCTGCCGACGTCGCGGGGGCTCGGGATCGCCGGTCCGGCCGGATGCGTATGCCACATCCCGACGAAGCCGGTCGCGCGCCGGGTCCGTTTGCGGATCGCCTCGTCACGATCCTTCACCCCGGCGGTGCCGCAGACGAACTCCTCGGGGCTCGCGATGCTGTCGGGCGGCGGGCCGGATGCCTCGTCGATCCAGAGGACCCCGGCAGCGGTGTCGCGGCGGCCGAAGAGGACCCCGCCGGTCTCGGCCCGGCGGTCGGCGGCGCGTTCGTTGCGGGCGACCTCGGCACGGATGCTCCGCAGCGCGGCGGGAGAGACGCGGACCTGGTAGCGGCCGAGCCCGTCCTCCAGCACCGTGTCGGGCTCCCACCTCAGCTTCGCCTGCCTACGACCCCGGTGGGGGGCGCTGGGAAGGGCGAGGAGGCGCCCGCTCGCCCGGGAGGCGTCTGCGGCGATGTCGGAGGCGGTGGCGGCCAGAAGGGTGCCCGCGAGGGCTGCGACCTCGGCACCGGAGCCCCTGAACGTCGGCTCCGAGCAGCCGGGCTCCGGTTGGAAGTCGTCGGCCCGCGGTGGGTCGGGCCAGAACTCCTCCGCGAAGCCGCCAAGGCCGGGTCGGGAGGTGCAGGCAAGACCGACCCGGCGCAGGAGATCGGCGGGCCCGCCCGGGTGGCCCGGAGGCGCCAGGACCGAGATCCCATGCTCGGCGGTGTGACCGAAGATCATCGCCATCACCGTCGTCTCGCCGCTCCCGTGCTCGCGTCTCACCGCCTCGAGTTTCGAGGCGACGAGGGGCGCCGCGGTGGCGTCGATGACGAAGTCGGCGCCGTCGTGCCAGTCGGGCGACTTGAGCGGGCCCTTGAGGACGTTCTCGACGCGGGCGTTGATCACCACGTCGGGGTCGATCGTGGTGAGCCTGTCGGCAAGCGCCCGCGCCTTTGCCCGCCCGATGTCTGCGTCTACGTAGGGCTGGCGCGCGAGGATGCCGGCCGAGACGACGCCTTTGTCGTAGAGGTCGAGCTGCGCGACGCCGGCGCGGACCAGCCATTCCGCGACGTGCCCGCCGATCGCGCCGCATCCCCAGAGGCAGACCTTCTTACCGGCGAACACCCGATGCAGGGAGGACCCGGAGTCACGCCGCTCGGTCACCTCCGGTCGGACCTCGTCGACCCGACACCAGGCGACGCTCGCATTGTCGGCCCATTCGGCGAGGATCTCCTCGAGCTCCTCGCCTTTCTTCTTGCGCGTGTCGTCTTCGGACAGGGCGGCGAGTGAGGCGCGGATGCCCCAGGTGATCCGCGGCTTGAAGTACCAGGCGGCGACATGTTGCCTTCGGGTGCCGTCGGCACCGCGGCGCATCGGCGAGCCGACGATCAGCGGCATCCCGGAGCCCTCGGGCCAGCTCAACGAGCCGAGCCGAAGGAGGGCGAGCAGTAGTCCCCACCGCACACCGCGATCGGCGAGCGCATCCAGGAGCGCCCGGGCGTCTTCGGGGTACTCCCAGTCGATCGGCGTCGGCAGGAGGACGGCGGGGACGAGCCGCTCGCCGTCCTCCCCCAGATCCGCGCTCCAGCCGACGACGTCGATGCGCATGTCGCTCGCCCGACGGGTGCGTGCCATCCCGAGCCAGGGTCGATCGCCGACCTCGGGTGCGTCGGCGCGCACCACGAGGCGCGGCGCATCACCGCTCACGTATACCGCCGGTGGATGAAGAGGTGCCCCGACGGGGTCCAGCTCCCCGAGGGCGGCCCGGCGCAGCCACATCTCCAGTCGTTCCAGGAGTCCGAACATCCCGTCCTCCGGCCGCCATTCGGACCCGGCCTGGTAGAGGCAGAGCAGCCTCGCCCACTGGACATGTGGGGATCCGGCCCAGCGCCGGTGCGCCGAGATGACCGAGGGGGCCGCCCAGGGGAAGTCCGCGGCGACGAAGAGCTCGACACGCTCGCGTTGGCGCAGGACGATCCCGCCGTCGCGTTGCTCGAAGCCGCCGCAGTCGAGCGAGACCTCGGCGACGAGCGAATCCTCCTCGGACTCGGGCTCGCGGACCGACAGGATTTCGAGACCTTCGCCGGCGGCGGCGATCGCCTCGAGCTGTCTGAGCGCGAGTTGCTGGCCTTTGCTCACCGCCGCCCGAAGCCGACCCGACCGGCGGGCACCTCGTCTTCGCCGCGGGCTTCGCCGATCTCCTTGGCGAGCTTCGACATGCTCGCCTCGACCAGTGCGGCGTCGCGCAGGCCGGCGCCCTCCGCGGAGACCTCGAAGACGATCGGCTCCGGCGCCTCGGCGCTCGGGTGCTGGCCGGTGCAGATGACCCCGTCGGAGGCGATCTCGCGGTAGCGGTTCGCCGCTTTCGCGTGTGGCGGATTGTCGCCGGCCTTGTTGCCCGTCGGGATCTTGTCGGCGGAGACGACGACGATCGAGGTCTCCTCGGCTGCCTCCTCCATCGCGTCGAGGATGTCGCGCTTCAGCTTCGCCTCACCGCCGGTCTCGTCGGCCCAGTACATCGCCCCGTTCGAGCAGTGGTGCGGCGCGAGCATCGCGTGCCAGAGAAGGTCGTCGGCCTCCGAGCGGTCGAAGATGGCCTTCAGGTCGGGATAGCGGAGATCGCCGAAGGTGAGCGCGTTCAGCGTCTCCGTGCCCTCCTTCAGCGTGATCTGGAGGGCGAGGCTGGTGTCGTTGCGCTCCTTGGAGCCGTCGTCCTTGAAGGGGCCGTGGACGAAGGCGCGGAAGACGTCGACGTGGTCGGTGCCGTCGAGCGCGGTGATGAACTCGCCCGGCCTGATGAAGGTCTCCGCCGGCAGGTCGGAGTAGGGCGGTTCGGAGAGCAGGTCGTCGTGGCCGATGATCCGGATGCGGTCGCCCGAGCCGGCGCTGTCGTCGCCCTTGACGACATCGATCCGCCGTTCGGCCTCATCGACGAACACCTTGCCGTCGTCGCAGAGCTCGCCTTCGTCGACATCGCGGAAGACCTTCGGCGTGAACCACAGATCTCCGATCGTCACCCGGTCGAGCAGCTCGGCGAAGCCGAGGATGTGGTCCTTGTCGAGATGGGTGGCCGCGAAGGTCGCCAGGTAGGGCTTCCCGTCGCGTTCCGGGAGGAGTTCGACCAGTCGGTCGACGATCGGGACCCGCGGGTCGTCGTCCTCCTCCGCCGACTCCAGGTGATGCAGGTCGATCTGGAGGATCGCCTCCTCGTCGACCACGACGGTCGTGCTGTCGCCGACGCCCACCGCCCAGAAGACGATGCCGCGCTCGGGAAGTTCGAATTCACTCATCGGTGTCGGTGCCTCCTCGATAGATACTCTGCCCGTCTCCAAAGAAGGTAGCGAGGCGCCCGGATGCTTCTAGCTGCTGTATCTACAGACGGTCGCGGCGACGAGGAAACTGCCGCCGCCCTCGCGGTCGCCAGGTCCTTCAGGTGAGACGAGACTCAGGCCGCGGTCGCGGCTTCGTCGTCGGCGCGACCGTCGTCGGCGACGACGTAGAGGCCGGTCCGGTTCCCGACCGCGCGGACATGCGGCGAGCGCGAGACGGAGGAGAGGAAGGTCGCCTGCGGATCCTTGCCGGAGACGACGTATCCCGCCTCCCGCAGCAGCCGGTACCAGTCCTTGTAGTGGATCGGTTCGCCGCCGGGATTCT
This sequence comes from Actinomycetota bacterium, assembly GCA_018268675.1. Classification (GTDB taxonomy): domain Bacteria; phylum Actinomycetota; class Thermoleophilia; order Solirubrobacterales; family 70-9; genus VAYN01. Next base: position 37,144 of record JAFDWB010000005.1, on the reverse strand, counting down.
GCTCGGCCAACACCTGGACGGCGATCTCCTGCAGTCGCTGGCCGCCTAGGCGGGAGTCGAGCTGCTCGAGTCGCAACTGGGAGTCGATCCCGACGAGCTCGCCCAACTCGCGTAGTGCCGCTTCCTGTGCCTCGGCCTGGATGCGCGCGTCGTCGGCCAGGCCCTGCAGACGCTCCGCGCGCTCGCGCTGCTCGGAGACGTTCGCCGCCATCGACGTGTACTCCGCCATGAGGCGTTCTCGATCTGCCGTTTCCGCGGCCGCTTCCAGGGGGGCACCCACAAATGCAGCGTATGGCGCGCGACGGACAGTGACCCGCCGCCTGTCGCCCCGCAAAAACCGCGTTATGGACCGCCTCGACCGACCTACAGGTCGCTTGCCACGCAAGCAACTCTTCACGAACATATGTTCGTGAAGAGAGATGAGCAAAGGTTGGCGATTCTTGACGCCGCCATCGCCTGCCGGCCGGCAGCTCTGCGAGTCGAGCCAAGGGACAGGGAGGTAGTCGAGTGGCTGGCACGAGTCGGGCTGCTCGTCGACGCAGGGGACGGGACGGTCACCCCGACGCGCGCCGCGATCCACTACGACGAACTGGTCAGGACGTGACCGGGATGCGCTGCGAGGGGTGCGGTCACATCCGCCAGTATTTTCGGCCCGTCGTGGTCGTCCGCGACGGTCTTGCGATGTTGACGATCGAAGGGGGCCCCTCCCAGGGACGAGGTCAACGTTCGACGTTTTCATGAGCGCTGCTATGAGGCGGCACGGAAGGCGGACCCCTCACTGCCACTCATCGCCGGGTCAGACGCCTGACCATCACGACGATGGCCCGTGAGGGTGCGAGCGAGACCGATGAAGGACGCCGCTGTACCTTCGGCGGATGAACGTCTTGAGAGGTCGGTTTGCAGGCGCGGTGCGATCGTCCGGATTTCGCGGTCGAGGGGTGCGGTGACCGACAAGCTTCCCCTTCGCGTCTTGCCATTCGGCCAGGACTCGTTCGAATGGAATCGATTCGAGAGCTTCTGCCTGGCCGCAGTGCGCGCTATGCCCGACGTGGAGCGCGCGGAACGCTACGGCAAGACTGGCGAGGCCCAGAAAGAAATCGACATCGAGGCGGACCTCAAGGACGGCCGCAAGCGCACCATCCAGTGCAGGCATCGCAAGGCCTTCAACATCAGGCACGCCGAAAAGACCGTGAAGGGGACGACCTACGAGGCCGACGAACACGAGATCTGGGTGACCTGTGCGGTCGGCACCAAGGTGAGCGACTACATCGACGGCCTCGACGGTTGGAGGATCGAGTCAGGCGAGGGCATCGGCCAGAGGATCCGCGGTGAGGTCCCGCGCGAGAAGGCCCGCCTGATCGTCGCCGATGCATTCGGCGCACGAGTCAGCCGCGCCTTCCTTGGCCCGGACAGCCCCGTCGCGTTCGTCGCCCCGGAGGACTTCTTCTTGCCTTTCGACAAAGCCGGGCTCCTGCTCCGCCACGACCTTCCGTTGGTCGGTCGGCAGGCCGAGCTCCGCGCTCTGGTCGACGCCGCCGAGACTCCCTCAGTCCGCGTGGTGGTGCAGCCTGGCCGTGGGGGGATCGGCAAGACGCGACTGCTTCGGGACGCCGCCCGAGCTCTGGAGGCGGACGGGAAGAGGGTCCTCTTCGCCCTCGACGGAGCCACCATCACGGCCGAGATCCTGGAGGACCTTCCGCTCGAGGACACGATCGTGTTCGTCGACGACGCCCAGCGTGAAGACGTGGAGATCACGCCCTTGTTGGCGACGACCCGACGTCCCGATCCGCTCACGGTCGTCCTCGTGAGCCGGCCGGCCGGGCTCGAGCGGATCGCCGAGGCCTGCTCGTATGCCGGCGTTGAGCTCGGTCAGCGACTGGTGCTCCCGCCACTGGGTTCTCTCGCGGCGGAAGATGTCGCGGTGCTCGCGGAGCACGCCACCGGCGGTCGCTCGGGTGCGGCCGAGCGCCTCGCGGATGCGACCCCGGAGTCCCCGCTGATCACGGTCCTGGGCGGTGGGTTGATCGCGAAAGGCGCCTTCGACGTCGACTCGGCAGAGGGACCGGCCGAACTCCGACACGCAGTGATGGATCGCTTCGTCGCCGAGCAACGCGGCCGGATCACGACGACGGTTCCCAGGAGAAAGGCACAGGAGCTCCTCGTCCTCCTGGCCGCCCTGGGGCCGCTGAACGAAAACGACAACGCGGTGATGGAGCTCGTCGCCGAAGAGCTCGATGTCCCTACCTCGAAACTACGCCGCTGGCTCGGCGACGTCCAGGACGCCGGTCTCCTCCTTCAGCTCGGGTCACGTCGCCGTCTCACCCCGGACGTTCTCGCCGATGAGGTCCTCTTCGAAGCGTGTGTCGACCGCCAGGGTCGTGGCACGGGACGGGCTCTGGAGCTCTGGCGTCGATACGGCGCCTCCTCCGCCTCGGAGTTGCTCATCAATCTCGGGGCGATCGACTGGCGGCTGACGGCCACCCGGACCTCCCTGCTCGGCGAGGTCTGGTCGGAGATCCTCGACGGATTCAAACGGCGGGACGCCTGGGGACGGGAGCAACTGATCGACCTGGTCGCGCCCGCGGCGGTCTACGCTCCCGACCGCATACTCGAGTTGGTGGACACGGCGCTCGGCGATCCCGCAACCACCACCAATTGGGACTTCGCCAGCCTCGAGATCGACGACAACTCGGTGCTGCAGAAGCTGCCGGCGCTCCTCGGGTCGGTCGGCCGCCATCGGGACTTCGTGTGGCCCGCGATGGATCGACTCTGGCGGCTGGGTCGGGACGATGTCCGGCGGACCAGTTCGCACGCAGACCACCCGCTCCGTCTGCTTCGCGAACTGGGCGGCTACGACATGGGCCCCGAGCACCACCAGGCACTGATCGACCTGGTCGCCGAGCGGTCCTCCGCCGACGATGTCGACGACCACGCGAACTCGCCCCTCGACCTTCTCGGCGCGATTCTCGACCGCGACGGGACCCGGACCCGTTGGGAGGGGCGCGGACTGGAGATCCACCCTTACCTGGTGTCCATCGAGCGGACCGAGCGATGGCGTTCCCAGGTCCGCGCACTGATCGTCGACCGGGCACTCCACGGCTCTCCGCGCCAACGGGTCGTCGCCGCGAAGCTCTTCGAGGAAGCGCTACGGCTGCCCTTCGGCGCCGCCGCCGACTCTGTTCGCGAGGAGGTCGTCGCCGAATGGCATGCCGACAAGCTGAGGCTTCTCGACGCGATCGGGGAGATAGTCGGCGGGACGTCGGACCCGATGGTGCGTGCCGCCCTGGCGAAGACCCTTCGCCGACACGCCGAGGACGACCGTCATCAGGCCACGCGCGAGCGCGCGGCGAAGCTACTCGAGGCGCTCGGGGACGACGAGGCCTGGCTCCTCGGTGCGATTGCGTGGCCGTTCGAGTTGCTGGACGAACGGGCCGTCGATGCCCGCAACCGCCGGCTCGCCACGATCCTCGCCGATCGCTGCAAGGACGGCGATGCCCTGGGCGCGTTCCTGGAGCAGATGCTCGGAGAGATCGTCGAGCGGAGGCTGGCCGACGCCCCATCGGCCGAAGGGGCGGTCCTGCTGCTCCTGCACGACTCCGGCGCCGCGTACGCGGAGGGCCTCTGGGGGTGGGGCCTCACGCACCCCGACGGGCCCGTCGCATCTCTCGCGCCGATGGCCCTGGCCGTCGTCCGGGCAGATCGAGGCCAGGTCGACGAGGAGCTCTCGGGCGCGGCGGCGAGCGGCGATGCGGCCGTCCGCAGGCTTGCCGCGAACTACATCAGCGCCGGAAGCTGGCTCGGCGACCCGACCGCGACCGAGCTTCAGATACTGGACAGACTGTCGCGAGACGACGACCCGCGGGTACGCGGGACGATCTCGAGCAGCCTGCCGAGGATCGGCAGGCTGGCACCTGATCTGGCGCTCCGGCAGGCCCTCGCCCCCGGGGCGGCGGCGAATGACGGACGCGGCGGCGACATGCCGTTCCACGCCGTCGTCGAGTACGGCGTGGACAAGCTGGACGATGATCAGCTCGACGCCCTGTCGGCCCGGTTGGCGGAAGTGGAGGAACCGGGCTACGCCGCGCATGAGGCAGTGGCGGAGCTCGGCAAGCTCGACCCGGGAAGGGTGGTCGACCTGTGGATCGGTCGGCTTCGGAGGGAGCGGGAGGAGGACGGGGGCGGGGGCTACCGCGCCGTTCCCTGGGACGACTACGGGATCGAGATGCTCGGCGAGGCGAGGGGTGAAAAACTCGTCGATCTCCTCGCCCGCCTGATCGCGCCGCTTCCGACGCTGGAAGGTTGGAGGCGACGGGAACTCACCAGGATCTTCTGGCGGTTGGTGATCCCGGGTTTCCGGGAAGACAAGCTCGACGAGTTGGTCGAACTGAGGGGGCGGAGATCGAGGCCGCCTGGAAGGCCATCCTCGACCAGGCCCGCAGACCTGGCACGGACAGGGAGGCACTCGTGGACTTCCTGGCCGAGACCCCTTGGCAGGTCGTGCTCGTGCAGCCCGTCGCGGTCGCGTCGCTTCTGGAGCTGGATCCGCCCTCGGGAGGGGACGAACGGCGCTCGTTCGCCGATGCGATCCGCTCGGCGATGCGCAACGGCGGCCATGGGCGCACCCTGGGGGAGCCCAGCCCACGCTTCGCCGAGACCGCCGCACGGGCGCAGGCCGCGGCCGACCAGCTACCGACCGGGTCCGTCGGCGCACTCCTCTTCGCCGTCTCGATGGTCGAGCCCATGTCCCGGGTCGGGACGTAGAAGATCAGCGCGACACGCGAGTCCTGCCAGGTTGTGTAGCCGATGAGCTGGTCGAGAGCTTCATCCATCGCCTTCGGGCCGGTCCACCACTTGCACTCGCCGATGAAGGCATTGCGGTCGTAGACCCGGATCAGGATGTCCGTCTTTCCCTCGCCATTGAACGCCTCCGCGTAGGTGGCGCCGCGGTAGTGCGTGTTCAAGGTGACCAGCATGTGGTCCCGGAGGGCTTCCTCGCCGGCGCCGAGAAGGTGCCGGGGGAGCGTTCGAGCGCGCGACCCACGGCGCGGATGACGCCCAGGATGTGCCCGTAGAACTCGTCGAGCTGCGGCCCCATCTCGCGCTCCGGGGGTTCGTCCCTGCCCGCCTCGAGTTTCGTCGCGGCCGTTCGTCGCCGCTCGATCGGCGGCGGCGCATCGAACTCCCGGGGTGCCTCGGCGTCGGTGACCACCGGGATGGTGAGTGAACCGAGGAAATCGCGTTGCCCGAGGATCGAGCTTCTGCGGGCTTCGATCTGCTCGATCGCGAAGTCCGGGATGCCGGCGTTGGCGATCTCGATCGCGTTCTTGAGGACATCATTTCCGCGTTGCAGTTCGTTCTTGTAGGTGGCTACCTCGGCGTCGAAGGCAGGGCCCCCCTTCACGTCGGGCCATCGCCACCCGCAGACGATGGTCTCCGCGCGGATGCCGCCCGGCAGCGGCGGGGCACCAAGGACCTGGGTGGCGAGGAGGAACGCGTCGCCGCTCACCGGGATCTGCAGCTCCAGCTCATATCCCTCCCGGATCACATGGCCGAACTCGGAGGTGCCGAAGCTGATGCCGGCGGCGTTGGTGCAGTCGACGTCGACCCGATCACCGGGATGGAGACTGGCCTCGGCGACGTGGACCACCGGTGGGTCGAGTCGCAGCTCGTCCGCCATGCCGGCGGCCCAGGCGTCGGCGTCGGCCTGGAGAAGGGCGTCGTCGCCCACGGCGTCGATCCGGCTTCTGATCGTGGTCTGGATCCGCGCCATCTCACCCGAGAGCTGGTTCCCGGCGAAGAGGCGGTTCCCCGTCATGACGAAGGTCTCGTCCATCTCCGGGCCGACGTTAACGCGAGCGCAGCGGGTGCGTCAGACAGCCCGTCGCCCGAGCTGCCACCCCGCCGACGTCTCGACGAAGGCCGGGCATTCGGCCAGGGTGGTCGTCAAGAGTCCAGAATCCACCTGACCATCGACTCGAGCGGCGAGGGAATCCTCCGCGATCGGCTCCCGCAGGCGCGCGAGGACGGCGACGACGATGCGGACAGCCCCCTCCGCCGATCCGGGCGCCAGGCGGGCGGCGATCTCCTGGCTCGATGTTCTGTGGGTCTCCAGCAAGTGGATCAGGCCTCGCAGGATCACGCCGACGATCGTCCGGGCCCGGTCCTTGTTGAGTCGGGTCCGCTCCGGCCCAAAGGGTCCGGCAACCAGGAAAGCCATCAGGGCGAGCGTGGCGGCGATGCGCGGATGACGGCGGGCTGCCTTCGCCGCCTCGGTGATGACGATGGCGCTGAGCTCCGGCGTCACCTTGAGGGTGACGTCGGCGGTCTTCAGCGCCTCGATCAACTGTGGGAGATCTCGCCAGGAGTCCGTGGCCAGCCCGCGAGAGGTCAGGTGGCCGTCCTCGGAGAGGGCAAGCACCGGCCCCATCAGCGCGACCGCGTCGGCGAATGCCAGGTCGTCCGGGTCGGCGGACTCGAGGTCCGAGCGCTGCAGGTCATCGCGCGCCGGGGGCGCCTCGACCACGCGGACCCATGGTGCGTAGCGATCTCGCCAGGCACCTCCACCGCCTCGACCGTGACCTTCGCGGCCCGGGCGATCCGGGGCATCTTCTCGGGGATCTCGTCGGCGACGTTGGTGGGCACGTAGAGGATCGCCGAGCCGGTCTTCGCGGACGTGAGCAGCCGGGACCTGCCGTGGCGACATACTCCCACGAGCTCGCTGAACATGATGCTGGTATCGAGCAGGTGTGGCTGCGGGTATCCGACCCAAATCCCGTCCGACGGTATGCCGGATGCCATAGGCTTGATGAAAAAATATGGACCTGGAACTTCATATGACACCAAGTACTGGGAAATCGGCAATGAGCCGAACATGCCGCCGAGCAGTACGACGAAGGAAGGGCTCGCCTACGCCAAAAAGTTCGCCGGATACTATGAAGAAATGGTGCGGGAAGTGAGAAAAGCAGGAGTAACCGGCGTCCAGTTCCTCCTGCCCGGGCTGTTCGGATTCAAGGCCGGTAAGCCGGGACGCATCACGCCGCGCGAATTCCTGAGAGAAGTGAAGTACCAGCTCGACCATGCTGAACCAAAACTCGCCAATCCGTATCAGGGAATCAGCATTCACCCTTATGTGTTCAAGGTTCGAGACCCTAAACATCCCAAAAAAGGCCTACACGCACCTGGGACGGTGAAAGGCGCCGAAGCTGAAGATGCAGAACAGCTCGCCAAGGAAGTCCAGCGATCGATTTCGAACGTTCACGGGATCGATCCGGGTGCCCCGATCTGGGTCACCGAGCTGGGTTTCCCAGTCAAGTCAAGTGACGAAGCGAAGATCCCCAGGGTGTCGGAATCGGAGCAGGCAATCCTCGTCCGGCAGAGTTTTGCGATGCTGCTGAGGAAGCGCAAACATCTCAACATTGACCACGTTCTCTACTACAACATCCAAGATGTCTCCAACGGAGCCGAATGGCCGAATCACTGCGGACTCCTGAAAGCAAGTCGCGCTCAACGGCCAGCATGGAAAGCCTTTACCGAAAGTGTCGAAGCCGAATAGCATGTGAGCACGGAGTCGCGGCGCGCCGGGCGGGCCGCGACCCAGGGCGGCTGGCTCGTGGGGAGAGTCGCGGAGGTGTTTTGCTCCAAGACGGCTGGGTACCACTCGAGAGATCGCGCAGGGGATAACACTTGGAAGGGGGCAAGAGTTCGACTATGAGGGCTGTTCTGCATGGATGTCTGGCCAGGCTGCGCGTGGAGGCTCCACCGGACCCTCCAATTCGGTGTCTAGGGCGTCCGCGACTGGCGGTGACGACCCGGGTTATGTATGTCATGCGAGCGCTGCTCCCCCGTCTATTGTCGGTCGGCGTGGTCAGCCTCGCGATCCTGTCGATCTGCGTTCCGACTGCAGCTCGTGCGGCGCCCCAGGGCGGGTCGGCAGGCCAACCCGCAGCAGTCCTCGATCCGACTTTCGGCAGCGGTGGAGTGGTCCGGCTTCCCTCGGAAGCGTCTCCTTCCGTCGCCCTCGGCGCGTCGACCCAGAGCGGAAGCCTCCTGGTCAGTGACGGGGCGTCCATCCAGCTGCTGAGCGATCTCGGCGGCACCGGCGAAGCCTTCGGCGGCGTCGGGTCGCTCGCCTTGCCGCCCGCGGCCGGGCGCGAATTCGTGCTCGGTGGCTTCACCTTGGACCCACAGGGTCGCCTGCTGGTCGCCGGGACCTCCTTATACCCGGAAGCGGAAAATCCGAGTCCGATGCGTGAAGGCGGGATGGTGGCGTTCAGGCCCGCCGCACTTCGGGTCCTCCGCTTCCTCCCGGACGGAAGCCTGGACTCCTCCTTCGGGCAGGGTGGCGTGGTCGAAACCGACCTGGGGCTGCCGGCACCGTTCGCCACGGACGGTCATCGACGCCTCGGCTCGCGCCCTGCGGTGCGGGCGACCGGCATCACGGTCGATGCTCAGGGGAGGATCGTCGTGACCGGCGATGCCGTCGTCCGTCTCGGACGGTCGTGTGAACGCAACGCGTTCCGCCCCGGTGTCATCTCGGCGGGGTTCGTGGCCCGTCTGGGCGAAGGCGGTGTGCCCGATCCTGCATTCGGACGGAACGGCCTCGTCGGCGGTCGCCACCTCGCCGAACTGCCGCTCGGTGCCGAGGTGATCGAAGAACCTCTCGTAGGTCCGACCGGGACGATCACCTACAGGTCGAGCGCCATCTATCCGTGCGTGAAGGACAAGAGTCACATCGGGCTCGGGCAGTTGATGCCGGACGGGCAGGCGAGGAGCGCGTTTGGCAGGAAGGGCGCGCTGGTGGGTCGGTACACCGCCGTCACGGGCGGGCTCCACGGAGCCCTCTTCGCGCTCGCAGAAGTTCCCCGGCACGAGAGTGAAAGGTTCACGGCAAGGGTGCTGCGGATCGCGCCCGACGGCAAGCCCGACGCCGCGTTCGGGACGAACGGTGTTGCGACGGTGAAGCTCGGTACCGGCGTCGGAGGAGTCCTCAACTCGATGGCAGTGGACGGTCAGGGCCGCGTCCTGATCGGCGGATCGATCGGGGTCGGCAAGAGCCTGACCATGGTCCTGCTGCGCCTGTCTGCATCAGGGAAGCAGCAGATGAACTTCGGTCCGCGGGGCAGAGTTGCCACGCATGTCCCCGGGCTGGACACCCCCAGTGCCCTCTTCTTCGACCCTGAAGGACGACTCGTGACCGTCCACTCATACACGAATGTCGTCAAGGGTCGCTCCGCCTTGGTGGTCGCCCGCTACCTCCTACGCGACTGAGGCACGCTTCTCCGAAAGGCCGTAGGTCATGGTAGGCCGAATCGGAGAAGCTCGGGCAACGGCAGAGTGTGAATCTTCGCCGAGCTCTCCGGTTCCGAACCCCGGAAGGTCGCGGGCGCCCGGGACGCACGAGACCGGTCATGGTGCCCCGACGACGGAGCCCGCATCCCGCCTCTAGGTCAGCGGTTGCCTGATCAGCACGGAACCGGCACTGCCGCTCGGGATCAGCATCGAAGGCATGAAGTTCGGCTGTACATCGTCGACGGCGCCTTTGAGGGCCGAATCAACGGTGCGCCTAGGCTCCAAGTACCGGCGACATCGGTGAACGGGAGGCGGGGGCGTGGCAGCTTCGTCGAGCGGCTCTTCGGTCAGCCGGGCGAATGCTTCAGTTCCATGCCAGACGACCTTCCCAAAGACGAACGTGCCGTCGCCCCGGGCCCGGAATCGAGTCGATGCCGTCGAGCAGCTCCCCGAGGCGGCACAACTATCGCCACCGCCAACCGGACCGGTATGTCGATTCGGCAGACCCGCTCGCCGTGCTCCAGCATGCTGAGGAGGGAAGCCGCGCCGCTCAGGCCTTCGCGATCACCTAGCCATCCGGCACCGTCGCAGGCTCGTCCGGGTGCGGTGGAGGCCGGCCTTGAAGGCCGGCTCTTCCTGGTCGACGCCGGCCTCCGCGCGCAGTCTCCTCAGGTCGGCGGCGAGGCGACCCGCCGGGCTATCCATCCGGGTCACCTTCGGCCCTCTCGCCGAGACGTGGGCCGACCGGCCTCCAGTCGGCGCCGACGAGCAGCTGGGACTCCGAGACCCCGAGGGCGGCGGCGAGCTTCACCAACGTGACGACGAGTGGCATCCGCTCCCCGTTCTCGAAGAGGCTGATCTGGGTGCGGTGGATGCCCGCCCGTTCGGCCAGGGCCTCCTGGGAGAGGTCTAGGAACTGCCGGCGTCGCTTGATCCGCCGCCCGAGGAGCACGGCGACATGTCGGGAGAACTCGTCCATCACCCTCCGCTCCCCTCGGGGTCGGACCGGTAATGATCCGGGGTCCAGGAGATCCCCTCGAAGAGGTCCTCGACCCCGATGCCGAGGGCCTCGGCGAGCCGCAGCGCGGTGAGGAACCGGCATTCCGAGCGGCCTGCCTCCAGCCTGCCGACCTGCTCGCGGCTGATCCCCGCCCGCCTCCCGAGCGCCGCTTGGGAGAGGCCGGCGCCGAGCCGTGCGTGGAAAAGGTTCCGGCCGAAGCGCCCCAGGGCCTCGCGCCTGTCACGCATCGTCCCCTGCCTCCTCGAGGGACGCCAGGAGTGCGCCGAGCGCACGGTGTCGGACCATCGCGTCCTCGTGGCGTTCGAACAGCCCCGCATCGATCTGGCGGAATTCCTCGGCGATCCGCGCGACGACCTCCCGCGCCTCCCGGTCGGGGACCTCCACCGCTCCCAGACCGAGCCGATAGGCCAGGCGCCCGAGGGCCTGCACCTCCCTGACCGGCGCCCGCGGGTCGGGCAGTTGCCTGAGGCGGCCGAGGTCGACGGCGCGGCCGACCAGTTCGTGGCCCACCACCTCCCGCAGGAAGTCGAGTTGACCCTCCGAGAGCCCGTCGAGCGTCCGCGTCTCCCGCCCCGGGCTCATCGTCCCGACCCCCATTTCGGAGGCCCCTCCGAGAGGCGCGCCAGGAGCGCCGTCCACGCGTCGTGCTCGGCCAGCTCGTTTTCGTATTCCTCCTCCAGCTCCTCGAGAAGACGGGTTTCCGTGGTCGACCGCTCGACAAGGTCCCTGACCATCGCATCGGGGACGAACAGCCCACCTTCCCGCAACCCGGACGCCAGCCGCCCCAATGCGGCCACCTCCTCGATCTCGCGCCCCGGATCACCCTCGTGACCGTCCGGGAGGGGTAGGTCCGCCGCCTTCGCGATGAGCCAGTCGTCGGTCAACCGACGGAGGATCGACACCTGCTGCCCGGTGAGGCCGTCGAGGGACACCCGGGTCTCGCGCCCTCGGCGGCTCATCGCCCGGCCCTCCCGTCCTCGCGGGGCAGCAGGCGATAGCCGACGCCCCACTGGTTGAGGACGAACCTCGCGCCCTCGGGGTCGAGCTTGCGGCGCAGGCGGGAGGCGTGGGAGTCGAGCGTCCGGGTGCGGCCCGGCGGCAGCTCGGGACCCCAGGCGTCGCGCAGCAGTTCCCCCTTCGAGAAGACCCGCGTCGGGTCGGAGACGAGGACCCGCAGGAGGGTGAACTCCTTCCGCGACAGGCTCACCTCGCGCTCGCCGACCATGACCAGGCGACGGCCCGGGTCGACCAGGAGCTCACCGGCCAGGACCGGGGCCTCGCCGCGGCTGTGACGACGGCGGAGGATCGCGACGATCCGTCGACGGAGCTCCTCGTGGGCGAAGGGCTTCTGGACGAGGTCGTCGACGCCGAGGTCGAGGCCACACACCTCGGGTCCGCCGCGGGCCGCCAGGCCGATCACCGGCAGGTCCGGGTCGAGGCGGCGGTCGGCCGGGTCGGCGGAGCGGATCCTCTGCAGCAGGCCGGGACCCGCCTCGTCAGGGAGGCCGAGGTCGAGGACCAGCAGGTCGGGGCGACCGTGGCGACAGAGGCGCAGGGCGTCGCCGGCACCGGTGGTGGGCAGGACCTGGTGGCGGTCGGCTACCAGCCGCCCGCAGACGTCGTCGAGGAGGGCGCCGTCCTCGATGCAGAGGGCGATCGTCGCCGAGGGTCCGGGGCCGGGCATCAGTCGCTCCTCCCGGGCTGAGGCGGTCGCACCTCGGCCGGCCCCTCGAGACCGGCGATCGTGAACCAGCCCTTCTCGTCCCAGTTTCGGGGTCCGTGCCACTCGATCCCCTCGAGGAGATCGCGCGGATCGCCACCGGTGCTCCGGAGGATCCTGATGCAGATGTCGAGGCCGGGCACCCGCCGGCCACGCTCCAGCAGGCTGATGTAGGAGTGGTGGAGGCCTGATCGTCGGGAGAGATCGTCCTGGCTCATGCAGGCCTTGCGGCGGATCCCCCTCAGGTTCAGCCCGATCTGCCCGGCGACGGTCATCGGTCCCCGCGCCCCGCGGTCGGTCCTCGCCGGCGGGCCGCGGGAGCCGCTGGCCGGACCCGATCGGGCCGATCCGGCCGCGGCGGACGTCGGCGCGGAGGCGGCTCGTCCTGACCGACGTGGATAGGTGCACGCAGGAGTCGGACGTTCTCGCCGAGGCGGGCCGACAGGCCGTCCTCGGCGGCCGGGTCGGGCGACCAGGGCGCATCCGCCCGGCCGGTCATCGGGAGATCTCCTCGGAGCACAGGGCCGCGAGAGTGGGCACGACGGACTCGCCCTCGAGTCGCAGGAGCCCCGTCCCGACGAGGTCGCGGAGCGCCCGTTCGTAGGCGTCCACCTCTTCGCCCCTCGCGACGATGCTGAGGAGCAGTTCGCGTTCGGTCAGATGGGTCGGGTGGAGGGAGAGCACCCTGGCGAGGACCGCCGCCTCGTGGCGCCGGTCGCGGGCGTCGTTCGTCTCCCCGGGGATAGGGTTGGGGCGCATCGGAAGGCGTGTCCTTTCGGTGCCGGGCCGGGGGCCGTTCGTGCGGCGCCCCGGCCGTTTTCAGGTCGCGGTGACCTTAGCTCCAGATCCGATCGGAAGCGAGTGCAATTCAGGGTGGATCACCGCGTATCGGCGGTAATCGCCGCGGGTTGTGCCACTAGTGGCAGAAAAGCGGGGCGGCGAGGAACTCCGACAAGACGAAATCGGCTCTGGAAAGGACACGATTTGCAGGGACTTCCGAAGAGCCCGGAACGAGACTCGAACTCGTGACCCCTTCCTTACCATGGAAGTGCTCTACCAACTGAGCTATCCGGGCGGAACAGCGGCGTCCCCTGCGGTGGGCCGCAGGGGACGATCTTAGAGGGTCTGAGGGGAGTGGCGGTCAGAAGACGGCGCCGAGGCTGGTGACGATCTTGGGGGTCGCCTTCGGGTCGACCTTCTTGGTGTTGTCGAATTCGACCTTGTACTTGGCGCTCCTGGGGCTGTGGCCGGGGAAGAGCCTGGACTTGGCGTGGAGGATGCCGCAGGGGCCCTTGGCTTTGCCGAACTTGTGGGTGACGACCAGGTGCTTGTGGCGGAAGTAGTGGCCGAAGATCGGCTTGTCGGGGCGGAAGCCGGCGAAGACGTAGGTGACGACCTTGCGGTAGGGGGCGGTGGCGGGCTTGGTCTTGACGGCGAGGTTGGTGACCTGGAAGGGAACTTCGGCGAGGATCTGGTCGGAGAGGACGCCCTTGATCTGCATCGTCATCTTCTGGGCGACCGGCTCGCTGCTCGCGGGGTAGACGTGGGAGACGGTGGCCGCGAGGGTGCCGTCCGGGTTGACGGTGGTTTCGGTGTAGCCGGAGAGGCCGCCCGGCGCCGGAATCTGGGCGAAGACGGCTTCGCCCGCGGTGAAGCCCGACCCGTTGACGTCGATGCTCACCCCTTCGTTGCCGGACGCGACGTAGCAGGCGCGCCCGGTCGAGATGGTTCCCGCGGCGGAGGCTGCCGGGGCGGCCAGAAGGGCGGCGGCGCAGAAGGCCGACAGGACGATGGTGAGACGTTTGGGTGGCTTCATGAACAGGGGCCTACCCAAATCGCCGGGCAGATAAGCGCCGCTACGGGGCGGCGCGCCGCTGGTCGAATGATGTCGGGAACGCCGGCTGCGGATACCGCTGGGCGGCGAGGACTCCGAGTGCTTCCTGCCAGTGTTTCGAAGGGATCGGTACGGCCGGCAACGCCTCCGCCGCGTCCCTTTCGTGTGTCTCGTTGGCCGGCGGGCGTTCTTGCGGGGTCAGACGACGACCGAGCTGATAACGAGCTCGGCCTCGATCGTAACCGCGACGACGACGACCGCGGAGGACGCGCAGAGAGCCACGTTCTGTCCACCCAGGGTCGCCATAGGCAGCGCAGTCTAGCGCGCCGGGCGATGCAGAACGACGGGGGTCGAAGGGGCGGCGCCGTCCTCGAGCAGGGTGGCCAGGTAGATGACGACCGGATCCGCGCCGCGGTTCGCCGCCTGGTGGATGTCGCCGGGCTGCTCGACCAGCCACTGACCCGCGCGGATCTGTGCCGTCTTGCCGGCGGCGATGACACGGACCAGTCGCGGTTCTTCGGCTTCGCCTTCGAAGAGTTCGGCCTTGCCGCGGCGCACCGTGTAGGTGAGCGTTCCCGCCTCGACCCGTGAGATCTGGGTCCCGAGGTGATGGTGGACGGCGATCTTCGCCCCGGGCGGGACCGTCACCTTGCTCAGCACCATCGTTCGCCCCGGCGCGCCCTGGACGCCGGCGGTCGCGGCGAGCGCCTTGCGGACCGGGACCGGGGCGGGCGCCGAGGCGCCGAACGCGGTCGGCAGGATGATCGCCATCGCGAGGACGGCGACCACGGCGAGGGCGGTGAGCGGGAAGCGCAACGGCGGTCGTTTCACGACTGCCCGGTTCGCCCCCCGCCCGCGGAGTCCTCCCGCGCCCCGGCTCAGACGGGCGTGCCGTTGGCGGTGAGGATCACGTCGATGTTTCCGCGGGTCGCGTTCGAGTACGGGCACACTTTGTGCGCCTCGCGGACGAGCTCGGCCGCCGCCTCTCCCTCGACCGAAGGCAGCGTCACGTCGAGCGCGACGGAGAGGAAGAAGGTCCGCTCCGGCCCCGTGTGGAGCGAGACCTTGGAGTCGATCGCGACGTCGCCCGCCTCCAGTTTCAGACGCCGGGAGACCGCCCCGATCGCGCCCTCGAAGCACGCCGCGTAGCCGACCGCGAACAGCTCCTCGGGATTCGTCCCGTCGCCCTGGCCGCCCATCTCGACCGGCAGGCGCAGGTCCACCTCGAGCTCGCCGTCGCTGGTCCTGCCATGGCCCTCCGCGCGCCCCCCGGTGACGTGCGCCTCGGCGGTATAGATCGCTTTGCTCATCAGCCCTCCAGTCGAGAAGTGGTCACGTGGACCCTACGGAGGTCGATGCGTCGGCCGGCCTTCGGGATAGATCCGGGACCGCTAAGGACCTAACGCGAGGCCGCCCGGAGCGGCTGCGATCCCCAGCTGTCGCGGCGCTCGCCGGGTTGCGGGAAGAGCGTGGCGAGGCGGGCGACCGAGGCGGCCTGGGTGGCGTCGGTCTCGCCGCGCTCGGCCTGCTCCCAGGCGGCGAGGGCGGCTGCGATCCCGGCGCGATCGGGGGCGCGGTCGAGCGCCCCGGCGAGCGCCAGGGCGTTCGTCATCGCGGTGCCCGCGCCTTGGCCGATGGTCGGCGGCATCGCGTGGGCGGCGTCGCCGACGATGGCGCTGCGGCCGCGCGACCAGCCGTGGACGCGGACCGTGTCGTAGCGGTCGGTGTGAGGCGCGGCCGGCAGCTCGGCCAGGACCGGCGCGAGCAGCGGAAAGGTGTCGCACCAGACGCCGGCGTCGAGCGGATGGCCGACGGCGGGCGTGTCGTCGGCTCCCGCCGCGAGCATCAGGTACAGGTCGTCCGCGTTGCACGGCACATAGAGCACCCGCCGCCGCGCCCCGAGGTGCCAATGGTCGACGTAGTTGCGCCACCGGCCGCTCGCACCGGGGGCGCGTGAGAGCGGCACGGTGAAGCGGATGATCGTGATCGCGTCGAATTGCTCCCGCTCCCGCAGCAGCCCGAGCGATTCGCGCACCCGGCTGCCGATCCCGTCCGCGCCGATCGCGACGTCGGCGGGCCAGCGGCGCCCGTCGTCGGTCAGGAGCGCGCCTTCGGGCTCGGCGCCGACCACGCGGGAGCCGGTCTCCACCGCGACGCCGGCGTCGCGCGCGGCTTCGAGCAGCGGTGCGTGCAGGTCCTGTCGGATCATCGTCACCATCCGCAGGCCGCCCGGCAAGGGGAAGGGGCGGCGGCCGATCTGGGCCCCGCGCTCGTCGCGGTCTTCCCAGGCGGCGGCGCTGAAGCCGCGGGCGAGGACGCCGCGCTCGAGCCCGAGCTCGGCGAGCACCCGCAGCCCGTTCTCCCAGAGGAAGATGCCGGCGCCGTCGGCGCGGGGCTCGGCCGCGCGCTCGTGCACTCGCACGCTCCAACCGAGCCGGGCCAGCGCCGTCGCCACGGTCAGGCCCGCGAAGCCGGCGCCCGCGATCTCGGCGTGGCCGCGCACGACTAGCTCAGCGGCGGGCCGACCACGGTCATGTCCCAGCGTTCGGCGACCGCCGCCACCCGCTCGCGGTCGAACGCGGTGGTCGGCGGCAGGACCGGCTCGAGCGCCGGCTCTCCCGCCTCCTCGATGAAGCCCGCGAGCGCACTCGAGGTTGCCAGCTGGAGCGTCCGCGCGCCCTCGGGGCCGACCTTGAACGCGTGCGGCGCCCCCGCGGGACGAGCAGGAAATCGCCCGCGCCGAGGTCTGACTCCTCGTCGCCGGCGCGGAAGCGCATCGTGCCGGCGAGCAGGTAGAACGCCTCGTCCTCGTCGTGGTGGACGTGCAGCGGCGGCGCGTGCCCGGCGTGCAGCCGGGCCTCGAGCACGGTCGGCCCGGGCCTGCCCCCGGTGCCCGCCTTGATCGTCATCAGGTTCCCCGCGAACCAGAGATGACGCCCTTGGCCGGCAGGCACCCGATCCTCCATGTTTCAAGCCTACTGCATACTGAATACAGCTAGGCTGCTTGACAGCGGCGGTCTACTGAATACAGTTGGCACGAGTGGAGTCGACCAATCTTTCGGCGCTGCGGCGCGACACCAAACTGAAGACGCGGCGGATCGCCGCCGACTACGTCGCCGACGGCCTCCGCGAGGCGATCCAGAGTGGCCGGCTCGCCGACGGGGCGGTGCTGAGCCAGGCGGCGATCGCCGAGCACTTCGAGGTCTCGCGGGTGCCGGTGCGGGAGGCGATGCGGCAGCTGCTGGCGGAGGGGCTGATCCAGTGGAAAGCGCACCACGTCGCCGTCGTGCGGACGCTCTCGCCGGAGCGGATCGGTGAGCTCTTCGACCACCGGGCCGTGCTCGAGGGCTACATCACCGAACGCGCGGTGCCCTTGCTCGACGCGGCGGCGATCGCCTCGCTGAAGTCGAAGAACGAGCAGATGCGCGAGATCTCCGACCACGAGCGCTGGCTCAAAGCCAACGGCGAGTTCCACGACGCCATCCTCGACGTCGGCGGCGACGAGACCGGGCTCGAGCTGATCGAGTGGCTGCGCTCGCGCTCGCGCCGCTACGTGCGCATGTGGAGCGGCCCGGGCGAGCTGCACCGGCCCGACGAGGCCGGCCGCGAGCACGCCGAGATCATCCGCCTGATCGAGCTCGGCGACGCTCCCGGCGCCCGCGCCGCGGTCGAAGCCCACGTCCGGCACACCGGCGAGCGGCTGGTCGCCTACGGGCGCGCCCGGGAGGACGCCGCGGTGGTCGACGGCGGTTAGGCGGCGATTTCGAGGCTCGGGGGCCTGGCTGGGGACGGTGCGCTTACCGGCTGTGGCCGTGGCCGAGACGGCCAGGTCTGTGGGGAGAGGGGGAAGGGTCGCGGGCCTCGTCCAGGCGCACCTCCGTCCAGCTGTTCCTTATGCCGGTATATCGGCCATAAGGAACAGCTGGACGGGGTCGGGCCGGGGAGAGGGGAGGTCCGTCATGGTTCCTCCCGTCTTCCTCAGACGCTTGGGACGACGCGGCTACCAGACGGCTCGCCGGCGAGCTGACGGCCGCGGCCAGGGAGCGCGGATCCCGCGAGCTGCTCGCCTGGGGCGGGACCTCGAGAGGAGCGGGTCTGGGCGATCGAGGACCGCCGCGTGCGCCGCCTGAAGCGCCACCTTGCGCGTCGCGTCGGCGGCTTCTCCTCAAGATCGAGAGGGGGGGAGGTCGATCGGCACCGTCGACGCTCGGAGGGACCTGCCGGGGCCGCGGGTCGCGGCGACGGCCGGACATAGGGGCAACGGACCCCACGAGGCGCCCGGGGCAGCTCGGACGGGCGCCCGGGCCCGGCCCATCGGCCGGTCCTTGACGGCATCTCGGATTGTGAATACAGTTGCCACCCTCTGGAGAGGAGGAAGGAGCGAGATGCGATGCGGGAATGAGCCGTCGACGGGTACCTATTACGAGGTCCTCGGGGAGGGCGGCGAGGGGCCGGCGGTGTTGATGATCCATGGGGGCGGTGCCACCGGGGCCTGTTTTCGCGGCGATCTCGACGGTGGTCCAGGCTGGGCCGACCAGCTGGCCGCCCGCGGGCACGAGGTCTGGGTCACCGACTGGCCCGGCTGTGGCCGCTCCGGCAACCGCAACGTGATCGACCTCGAGTACGCCGACATCGTCGCCGGCTACCGGCGCCTGCTGCGCGACGTGATCGGCAGGCCGGTGGTGGTGATCCCGCACTCGATGGGGGGCGCGACGACCTGGCAACTGGTCGAGCACGACCCCGACCTGGTCGCCGGCGTCGTCTCGGTCGCCGCTTCCTTCCCCGGCAACATCCGGTCGCGCTCGACCGTGCTCGGCGAGGACGGCAGCGTGATCCGGGTCCGCTTCGAGGACTCCGGCGCCGAGTTCACGATCGACCGCGGCCGCGGCTATCTCTACGAGGACGACTACGTCTACCGCCAGGGGATCGGCGGCAGCACCCGCTTCAAGATGGACAAGGTCGACACCATGCGGGCGGGCTTCGTGCCCTTCCCGCCGAAGATGCTGCTGCAGCGGATGGGGGTGCTGCCGGGCCTGCCCCCGGTCACCGACACCAGCGGCTTCGAGGGGTTGCCGATCCGCCTCCTCGCCGGCACCGAGGACCCCGCCCACACGCTCGAGATCGAGCGCTCGACGGTCGAGCTGCTGCGCTCCTGGGGCGCCGAGGCCGAGCTGGTCTGGCTCGGCGACCGCGGCATCGTCGGCAACGGCCATTTCATGATGTTCGAGGACAACAGCCGCGAGATCCTCGCGGTGATCGACGAGCAGGTGAACGCGGTCGCCGCCCTCGCCCGCGCCTGACCCGCCCGTCGACGACCGCAAGACCCAACCGGAGGAGAGCATGGAGCCAAATCCCGTCTACGACTACTCGGCGATCGTCCGCCGCCCCAGGTTCGAGCTGCCGGAAGGCAAGAAGATCGCCGTCTACTGCGGGATCTCGATCGAGCACTACGCCTGGGGCCGGCCGGCGCTCAGCCTCGCCCAGTTCACCGCCGAGCTGGTGCCCGATCCGACCAACTACGGCTGGCGCGACTACGGCCCCCGGGTCGGGATCTTCCGCCTGATGGAGATCTTCGACCGCTTCGACCTGAAAGCGACGGCGCTGCTCAACAGCGAGGTCTGCGACCGCTACCCGGAGGTGGTCGAGGAGGGCGTGAAGCGGGGCTGGACCTGGGTCGGCCACGGCGGCAACAACTCGACCTGGATCGTCGGCATGGACCACGACGCCGAGCTCGCCTACATCGAGGAGGTCAGCGAGCGGATCGAGCGGGCCACGGGAACGCGGCCGCGCGGCTGGCTCGGCCCGGCCCTGACCGAGAGCGCCGACACCAACCAGATCCTCGCCGAGGCGGGCTACGACTACAGCCTCAACTGGGGGATCGACGACGAGCCGGTGCCGCTGAAGGTGGCCGACGGGTCGCTGCTCTCGGTGCCGTACTCGACCGAGCTGAACGACCTCCCGGCCTTCGTGATCCAGGGCCAGAGCGCCCCCGACTTCGCCGGGGCGCTGATCGACCAGTTCGACCAGCTGCTGGAGGAGGGGGAGGAGCGGCCGCGGGTCATGGGCTTCGGCATCCACCCCTTCCTCAGCGGCCAGCCCTACCGGGCGCGCCACCTGATCGCCGCGCTCGAGCACATGACCGCCCGCCGCGACGAGGTCTGGTTCACCAATCCCGACGAGATCGCCGCCCACTACCTGGCGACCCGGGGCGCGGGGGCGGCGTGATCCTGATCGTCGGCGCCTCGCTGGCCGGCCTGCGGGCCGCCGAAGCGGTGCGCGAGGGGGGCTACGAAGGCGAGCTGACGATCCTCGGCGAGGAGCGGGCGATGCCGTACGACCGGCCGCCGCTCTCGAAGGAGGTCCTGCTGGGCGAGAAAGGGGCGGCGGAGGTGCTGCTGCCGGTGGCCGGGGGGCTCGACGCCCGCTGGCGGCTCGGCGAGCGCGCCGTCGGCCTCGACCCGGTGGCGAAGCGGGTCCGCACCGAGGCCGGCGAGGAGGTCGGCTACGACTCGCTGATCCTCGCCACCGGCAGCGGACCGCGCCGGCTGCCGGGGCTCGAGCCCGACGGCGAGCGGGTGCTCGAGGTGCGGACGATCGAGGACGCGCTGAAGCTGGCGGCGGCGCTCGGGCGGGCGGAGCGGCTGCTGATCGTCGGCAGCGGCTTCATCGGAGTCGAGGTCGCCTCGGCGGCACGCGCCCGCGGGGTCGCGGTCTCCGTCGTCACCCTCGACCCACCGCTGGTCGCCGCCGGCCACCTGGTCAGCCGCGCCGCCGCGGCGATGCTCGCGGCGAACGGCGTCGAGCTGCACGAGGAGCACACGGTCGCCTCGCTCGAACGGCGCCCGGACGGGGTCGTCGCGACCCTCGACGAGGGGACGACGATCGCCGCCTCGCTGGCCGTGGTCGCGGTCGGCGCCGCCCCCAACGTCGGCTGGCTCGAGGGCTCGGGGCTGGAGCTCGAGAACGGCGTCGTCTGCGACGCCGAGCTGCGCGCGGTCGGGGCCGAGGACGTCTACGCGGCCGGCGACGTCGCCCGCTGGCCGAACCCGCTCTTCGCCGGGAGGCCGATGCGGATCGAGCACTGGGCGAACGCGATCGAGCAGGGCGACGCGGTCGGCGCCGCCGTCCTCGCCGGGGCCGAGGCCCGGCCGTTCGCCTCCCTGCCGAGCGTCTGGTCGGACCATTTCGGGACCAGGCTGCAGGTCGTCGGGCTGCCGGCGCTGGCCGATTCCTTCGATGTCGTGGCCGGCGAAGGGGACGCGGGAGAGTTCGCCGCGCTCGCCCTGCTGGAGGGAAACCCGGTCGGTGCGGTGAGCTATGGGATGCGCCGTGATTTCGCGAAGCTGCGCGCCAGGATACGATCGGAGCTGCCGGTGAGCGGCTCGATCCACTGATGCGGGTTCAGAGAGGGGTCTCCGCCGGTCGGCGTTTGGAGCGCACAAGCTGATGATGGATTCGACCGACCTCTCTGTGATCAAGCTCGACGCTCGGATGCGCGGGCGGAAGATCACCGCCGATTACGTCGCCGACGCGCTGCGCGAGGCGATCCAGAGCGGCAGCCTGCCGGACGGCGCGGTGCTGAAACAGGCGGCGATCGCCGAGCGCCTCGGCGTCTCCCGGGTCCCCGTCCGCGAGGCGATGCGGCACCTGATGGCGGAGGGGCTGATCCAGTCGCGAGCGCACCATGTCGCGATCGTCCGCTCGCTCTCGCTGAGCCGGATCGCCGAGGTCTACGACTACCGGGCGCTGGTCGAGGGCCACATGACCGAGCGCGCCGTCGCCAAGCTCACCGAGGCCGACGTCAACCGGCTGGGGGCGAAGAACGAGGAGATGAAGTCGGCCGCGAGCCACTCCACCTGGCTGCGGCTCAACAACGAATTCCACGCCATCATCCTCGAGGCGGCCGGCGACGAGACCGGGCTCGAGCTGGTCGAACAGCTGCGGCTGCGCTCGGAACGCTACGTGCGGATGTGGAGCGGCGGCAAAGGCGTGCAGAACCGCGAGGACGTCAACGCCGAGCACGCCGAGGTGATCAGCCTGATCGCCGCCGGCAAGGCGAAGAAAGCCCGCCAGGCGATCGAAAAGCACATCCGCCACACCGGCGAGCGGGTGGTCGCCTCCGGCACCGACTTCGGCCGCGCCAACGGCGCCCCCGCGGCGGAGACGACCTAGGCGGTCGATCCCGCGGGTCGCGGGCTGAAGCCGGCGCCCAAAGGTGAAAGGGACGCGGCCATCTCGGCCTCGGCCCGGGCGGGCCGTGGCCGAGACGGTCGCGTCCGTGGGGAGAGGAATGGTCGACACGCCGCAGCGGGGACGCACGCCCCGATGAGTTCGCAGAAACCCGCGGACGGCGCGGTGAAGTGCGAACTCACCGGGGACGGGACGCCGGGCGTGGAGGAAGGGTCGCGGGGGAGTGACGGGAGACGCACGGGGAGCGCCACGGGTCCGTCACCGATGTTGGACCTCGTGACGAAGACGTCGGGAAGGCCGGGGACCTCGGCGTCCTCGAGAGGACGCCCTCCCTCCAGCTGTTCCTTATGGTCGCCTGGCGACCATAAGGAACAGCCTGAAGAGGGTCAGGCGGAGGAGGGGGGAGATCGTCACGGTTCCTCCCGTCTTCCTCGACCGCCTGAGAGGCGCTGCAGCGATTGGTGTCGCCATAGCGACCTAAATCGTTGCAGCGTGTCCCGGGGCCTCGATCCAGAACCTCTGTGGCCTCTCTTTCGCACCAGACCATGACGGAAGCGTGGAGTTCGTCACGAGTCGAGCCCACGATGCACATGCACCCCCACGTCGGGGGCCACCGCTGAAGGATTTTGGTTGTCATGGGACCACGATGCTTCAGCGAGCAGGGTTGTGGTGCCCTGGGCCAGCCGGCGCCCGGGGGAGCGACGGGTGGGCGGAGAGCGGCAGGGGTCAGAGACGCCCGGACGGTTACGGAAGTCCGACTTCCCCCGGTCCCCGTGCCCACTCCCCCACGCACCGCTCACGTCCCGGGCGCCTCTTGGGGTCACAGCCTGCCAGGATCCCCATGAGGCGTCCGGGACGCATCTCGGACGGCCGCACCGCCCACGAGGCACGCCTCGGACGCCCGCCACGGCCCCGAACCCGCCGGGGTCGAGCGGCCCGACCAAGGTGTATACTGTTTTCAAGATGCCTGGGTGGAGAGTCGACTTACCGGATGCCGCCGCGTTGGTCACCGGCGGGGCCGGCGATCTCGGCAGGCCGATCGTTGCCGCGCTGCGCGGGACAGGGCTCGCGGTCGGCGTCCTCGACCTCGAGCCCGCGGACGGGCCGCACTCGCTGGCCTGCGACGTCACCGACCCGGACGCGGTCGAGGCCGCGGTCGCCGCGCTCGGCGAGGAGCTCGGCGGGTTCGGCTCGGTCGTCTGCGCCGCCGGCATCCAGTCCGAACACGAGCTGGCCGACCTTTCGCCGGCGGAGTTCCACCGGGTCCTCGACGCCTCGCTCACCGGCGCCTTCCTGACCGCCAAGGCTGTGGTTCCGCGGATGGTGAGCGGCGGCTCGATCGTCGTCCTCTCCTCCGGGCTCGGCTTCCGCGGGATGGCGCGGGGCGCCCACTACGCCGCCGCCAAGGCCGGCCTGGTCGGCCTCGCCAAGTCGCTGGCGCTCGAGCTCGGACCGCTCGGGATCCGCGCCAACGCGGTCGCCCCGGGACCGATCCGCAGCCGCATGGTCGACGGCATGGACCCGGCCGGGATCGCCGCCCGCGGCGGCGACGCGATCCCGCTCGGTCGGCTCGGCGAGCCCGAGGACGTCGTCGGCCCGGTCCTCTTCCTGCTCAGCTCGGCCGCCGCCTTCGTCACCGGCGCGGTCCTCCACGTCAACGGCGGGATGTTGATGCCGTGAGCGCGGCCCGACGCCGACCAACCCACGAGATCACCCGGAAGAGGAAAGGAACATGGCACTTCCCTACAAGCGCTCCGAGATAAAGGAGCGCGCCCGCAGCGAGTGGCGCGGGCTGACCAACGTCACCATGCCGTCCTTCAGCGAGGACTTCAGCCGGCTCAACGAGGCGGCGATCGCCCACGACGTGCGGCTCGCCGCCGAGCACGGCTACTGGGGCACGCTGGTCGCCTCGGAGAGCGGCACCACCCTGGAGGAGTACAAGCGCTTCCTCGAGGTCGCCGCCGACGCCGCCCCGGGTGACTTCAAGATCGTCGCCCACCTCAGCTTCTCGACCGTCGAGGAAGAGCTCGAGGCCGCGGCCGCGGCCGAGGGCGTCGGGGCCGAGGCGGCGCTGCTCTCCTACCCGCCGAGCTTCCGCCCCCGCACCGCCGACGACATCGTCGAGCACACCAGGTACGTGGCCGATCGCACCGACCTGGCGCTGATCCTCTTCGGGGTCCCGACCTGGGGCTTCAAGCCGCTGCACCCGGCGGGCTTCCCGATGGACGCGCTGGAAGGGATGGCGCGGCTGGAGACGGCGGCGGCGCTCAAGTACGAGGGCGGCGGCGGGGCCGTCTTCAGTGCCCTCGACGAGGTCTTCCACCGCTGCTCCGACGACGTCCTCGTCTACCACCCCTACGAGCTGCACATCCCCGCCCTGGTCCGCAACTACGGCACGCAGTGGCTCGGCACCAGCGGCTACGAGGCGCTTCGCGACCGCCCGGTGAAGGTGCTGGAGGCGGCGGGCGCGGGCGACTTCGAGGGGGCGATGGAGATCTTCTGGAGCTGCCAGCCCGCCCGCGAGGCCAAAGGCGCCTTCCACGCCACCTTCCCCGGCGCCAACCTGATCCACCGGGTCGGCTGGAAGTACCTCGCCTGGCTCCACGGCTACAACGGCGGCCTGCTGCGGATGCCGCAGATGCGGCTCAACCCGGGGCAGATGAAGGGCCTGCGCGCCGGGATCGAAGCATCCGGGTTCGCGGTCGCCGACAAGGACGACTCCGGCTTCTACACCGGGCGCAACTGAGCGGGATGTCGTCGCGGTGACCCTCTACCTGGGAGCGGACGAGGTGAACGCGCTGGTCACGCCGGAGCTGGCGATCGCCGCCGTGCGCGGCGCGGTCGCCTCCGAGCGCGCCGGCGAGACGACGCTGCCGGCGCGCCTCGACCTCGACCTCCCGAGCGGCTTCATGCGGTTGATGCCGGCGGCCCTCCACGACGTGATGGGGGCGAAGCTGATGACCGTGGTGCGCGGCGTGGGCAACCGCTACCTGCTGCTGCTGTTCTCGCGTGAGACCGGCGAGCTCGACGCGATCCTCGAGGCCAGCGAGCTGACCCGCCTGCGGACCGCCGCCGTCACCGTCGTCGCCGGCGAGATGCTCTGCCCGCAGGGCGCCGGCCGGCTCGGCCTGATCGGCAGCGGCTTCGAGGCCGAGGGCCACCTGGCCGCCTTCGCCGCCGCCTGGGAGCTCGAGGAGGTGCTCGTGTACAGCCCCTCGCGTGAGCGCCGGGCGAGCTTCGCCGAGCGGATGAGCGAGCGCCTCGACCTCCGCGTCACCCCGGTCGACTCGGCCGCCGCGGCGGTCGGCGAAGCGCCGGTCGCGGTGCTGGCGACGAAGTCGAGCGAGCCGGTGATCGCGGGCGGCGAGTTCTGCGCCGCCGGCACCGTGCTCTCGATCGGCTCGACCCGACCCGACCTGCGGGAGCTCGACGCCGGCTGCTTCGCCCGCGCCGCCGTCCTCCTCTGCGACCGGACCGAGCAGGTGCGGGCCGAGTCCGGCGACGTGATCGACGCCGTCGCCGCCGGGGCGATCGAAACCGAGAGAATCGTCGGCATGGGCGAGTACGACGGCACCGGCCGGCGCGAGGACGGGCGCGACCTCTTCGTCTTCAAGTCGGTCGGCACGGCGCTCCAGGACCTGGCCCTGGCCGAGGCGGTGCTCGACGCCGCCCGCCAGGACGGCCACGGCCGCTCGCTCGGCGAGCTCGCGGTCCTCAAGGACACCTCGGCGCCGCGCGGGCCCGGCCTCTCGACCGCGGGGACCGGAGCCTGAGCTTGGCGGCCGCGGCGACGACGCTGGGCAGGCTCGGCGGCGCGGTCGTCTCGGTGCCCGACCCCGATGCGAGCGCCGGCTTCCTCGAGACGGCGCTCGGGTTCGAGATCCGGCCGCTCGACGGCGGCCTGCAGGTCGTCTGCGCGGGCGATTACGGCGAGTCCGGGCAGGCCGCGCTCGAGCTCCGCCCCGGCCCCGAGACCGGCCTGGTCGAGCTCGTCTTCGAGGTCGGCGCCGGCTACGACCTCGGGGCGCTCGCGCTCCGCGCCCGGGCCGCCGGGCTGGCGCCCGAGGCCGCGGGCGAGGAGGTCGCCTTCGCCGACGCGACCGGGATCGGGCTGCGCTGCGTCCGCGCCGCCGCCCGCGCGGTCGCGATGCCCGCCGCCGACGGGCTGCGTCCGCGCCGGCTCGGCCACGTCAACCTCAAGGCCGCCGACCCCGGCGCCGCCGCCCGCGGCTGGGAAGAGGTGATGGGGCTGATGCTCTCCGAGCAGATCGGCGAGGCGCTCTACTTCCTGCGGATCGCCCGCGAGCACCACAACGTCGGGCTGCGGCCGGGACCGCGCGGGGAGCTCCACCACCTCGGCTTCGAAGTCGCCGGCTGGCACGTCTACGAGCCGATCCTCGACCGCCTCGCGGCGCTCGGCCACCGGGTCGAGTACGGCCCCGGCCGCCACACGCCCGGGAACAACATCTTCACCTACCTGCTCGAGCCCGCCTCGGGCCTGCGCCTCGAGCTGTTCGCCGACATGGGCCGGATCGCGGCCGGCGCCGAGCACGAGCCGAAGCGCTGGGAGGCCGGCGACCGGATGACCCAGACGCTCAACCGCTGGGGGCCGCTGCCCCCGGAGAGCTTCCTCGCGTGAGCCGCTACGGCTCCGACCTGATCGTCGACCTGCTGGTCGAGGCGGGGGTCGAGCACGTCGCCCTCAACCCGGGCGCGACCTTCCGCGGCATCCAGGACTCGATCGTCCAGCGCGAGGACGGGCCGGAGCTCGCGCTGTGCCTGCACGAGGCGGTCGCGGTCGCGGTCGCCCACGGCTACGCGAAGGCGGCGGGCCGGCCGATGGCGGCGTTGCTGCACAACGTGGTCGGCCTCCAGAACGCGGCGATGGCGGTCTACAACGCCTGGTGCGACCGCGCCCCGATCCTGCTGCTCGGCGGCACCGGGCCGAAGTCGAAGGCGGCGCGGCGGCCCTGGATCGACTGGATCCACACCGCCAACGCCCAGGGCGAGGTGGTCCGCGACTTCGTCAAATGGGACGACGAGCCGCACGACGCGGCCTCGATCGGCGAGTCCTTCGCCCGCGCGCTGGGGGCGGCGCGCAGCGAGCCGCAGGGCCCTGTCTACCTCTGCTACGACGTCGCCCTGCAGGAGGACGAGCTGCCCGCGGGGGTGGAGCCGCTCGCCCTCGAACGCTATCCGACCCCGGGTGACCCGGCGCCCTCCGAGGCGGAGGCCGAGCGGATGCTGGAGCTGTTGCTGGCGGCGCGGCGGCCGCTGATCGTCGCCGGCCACGGTGGCGACGACGCGGCGGCGATGGAGTCGCTGGGGCGGCTCGCCGAGGCACTCGGCGCGGCGGTGATCGACACCGGGGTGCGCTTCCCGCTCGCCACCGACCATCCCCACAATGCGACCGGGGTCGAGGGGGTCCTGGAGGAGGCCGACGTCGTCCTGGCCCTCGACGTCGACGACCTCGAGCTGCGGCTCGGCCCGCGCGTCGGCGATGAGAGGCTGACGGTGCTGGCGGCGGGGCTCGGGGGCCTGCGGCTGCGCGGCTGGTCCCACGACTACCAGGCGCTGGTGCCGACGGCGATGCAGGCGACCGCGTCGGCGTCGGCCACGGTGGCGGCGCTGCTGCGGCTGCTCGGCGATCGCGAGGCCGACGGCGCGGCCGAGCGCGGCGGCGAGCTCGGCGCCCGGGTCGCCCGCGCCCGCGCCGACTGGCGCGTGGAGGCCGAGGTGGCGACGGCCGACGGGGCGGTGCCGCTGCCGCGGCTGCTGCACGAGCTCGGCGCCGCCCTCGGCGAGCGTCCCTTCCGGCTCGCCAACGGGACCAACGGCCGGCTCGAGCACCGGCTCTGGTCGATGCGGGGGCCCCGCCAGTACCTCGGCTGGCACGGCGGCGGCGGCCTCGGCTACGGCGCCGGGGCGACGATCGGCTGCGCCCTGGGCAGCGAGCCGGGGGTGATCAGCGTCGACGTCCAGGCCGACGGCGACCTCCTCTACCTGCCCTCGGCGCTGTGGACCGCCGTCCACCTCGGGCTGCCGACCCTCTTCGTCGTCAACGACAACCGCCAGTACGGCAACACCGTGGAGCACGCGATCCGGATCGCCGAGCAGCGCGGCGGCGGCGACCGCCGCTACGCCGGTGCCGGGCTCGCCGACCCGCCCGTCGACGTCGCCTCGCTGGCCGCCTCGTTCGGCCTCTGGGCGCGCGGGCCGGTCACCGAGCCGGCCGCGCTGCGGGAGACCTTGGCGGAGGCGGTCACCGTGGCCGCCTCCGGAAAGCCGGCGCTGGTGGACGTGATCA
Organism: Actinomycetota bacterium; assembly: GCA_018268675.1. Taxonomy (GTDB): domain Bacteria; phylum Actinomycetota; class Thermoleophilia; order Solirubrobacterales; family 70-9; genus VAYN01. Next base: position 8,784 of record JAFDWB010000005.1, on the reverse strand, counting down.
CGCCGGGATTCTGAGTTCAGATGAAGATGGAGGAGCAGATGGAGAGCAACACCCAGAGCGAGGCGAGGCCCGAGAGCTTCGTCGCCGGCCGCGAGTTCCTGATGACGATCGGCGGCGAGCGGGTCGCGGCCGAGGGCGGCCGGGTCGAGACGACCGTCGACCCCTCGACCGGCGAGCCGCTGGCCGCGGTGCCGCAGGCCTCGGCCGCCGACGTCGACCGCGCGATCGCCGCCGCCGAGGCGGCCTTCCCGGCCTGGGCGGCGACCAGCGTCGAGGAGCGGGGCGAGTGCTTCCGCCGCTTCGGCGAGCTCCTGGTCGAGCACCGCGAGGAGCTGGCGGCGCTCGACGCCCTCGACGGCGGCAACCCGATCAAGGCGATGCGGCTCGACGTGATGATCTCGCTCGACTACGTCAAGGGCTGGCCGCCGCTGGCGCAGGCGCTGACCGGCGAGGTGATCCCCGCGAGTCCCGGCAACCTCCACTACACGAGCTCGCGGCCCTACGGCGTGGTCGGCCGCATCACCGCCTTCAACCACCCGTTGATGTTCGCCGCCACGCGGCCGCTGGCCTCGTTGATCACCGGCAACACGCTGGTGCTGAAGCCGGCGCCGCAGACCTCGCTCTCGACCCTCGTGATCGGCGAGCTCTTCGACCAGGCCTTCCCGGCCGGCGTCGTCAACGTGATCAGCGGCGGCGCCGAGCCCGGCGACGCCCTCGTCACCGACGGCCGGGTGAAGCGGATCGCGTTCCCCGGCCCGGTCCCGACCGGGCTGCTGATCCAGCGCCGCGCCGCCGAAAGCGGCTGGGTCAAGCACCTCTCGCTCGAGCTCGGCGGCAAGAACGCGATGGTGATCTTCCCCGACGTCGACATCGAGGCGGCGGTCGAGGGGGCGATCTTCGGGATGAACTTCAACGTCTGCCAGGGACAGTCGTGCGGCTCCAACTCGCGGGTCCTCGTCCACCGCGCGATCTACGACGAGTTCGTGGAGCGGGCGGGCGAGGCGCTGGCGCGGACCCGGGTCGGCCCGGCCGCCGAGGAGGCGAGCGAGATGGGGCCGCTGGTCAGCGCCCAGCACCTCGAGCGGGTCGCCGGCTTCGTCGCCGCCGGCCGTGCCGAGGGGGCGACGCTGGTGACCGGCGGCGAGCGGCCCGCGGGGGTGCCCGAGGGTGGCTTCTTCCTCGCCCCGACGATGTTCGCCGACGTCGCGCCGGAGATGACGATCGCCCGCGAGGAGATCTTCGGGCCGGTGATGTCGGTGACCCCTTGGGACGACTACGAGGCGATGGTCGAGCTGGCCAACGGCGTCGACCTCGGCCTCACCGCCAGCATCTGGACCCACGACCTCGACCTCGCCCACCGCACCGCGGAACGGCTGGACGCCGGCTACGTCTGGGTCAACGACAGCACCAGACACTACTTCGGCACGCCCTTCGGGGGAACCAAGAACAGTGGCATCGGCCGCGAAGAGTCGGTCGAGGAGCTGCGCTCCTACCTCGAGACGCGGGTGGTCCACACCCGGCTCTCGGACCCGGGCGCGGCGCTCGACCGCATGCTCGGCGCCGACGCGGACAAGGATTGAGGAGGAGGAGGAGAGATGGGACAGCTCGACGGCGAGGTGGCGATCGTCACCGGCGGCGGCTCGGGGATCGGCGCGGCGGTGGTCGACCGCTACCTCGAGGAGGGTGCCAGCGTGGCGGTGGTCGACATCGTCGCCGAGCGGCTGGCGGAGGCGCGGGAGAAGGCGCCCGGCCGGGTGATCGGGATCGAGGCCGACGTGACCAAGATGGCCGACAACGAACGCGCGGTCGCCGAGACCGTCGCGGCGTTCGGCAAGCTCGACGTCTTCGTCGCCAACGCCGGCCTCGGCGACGCCTTCCGCGAACTCGTCGACATCGCCCCCGAGGACCTCGAGCAGACCTACCGCGAGATCTACGACCTGAACGTGATGGCGGTGATCATGGGGGCGCGGGCCGCGCTCGAGCAGCTGGTGCGCTCGAACGGCACCTTCATCATCACCCTCTCCAACTCCTCGTTCTACCCCGACGGCGGCGGCGTGATGTACATCGGCAGCAAGCACGGCGCGCTCGGGGTGATGCGCCAGCTCGCCCACGAGTTCGCCCCCCACGTGCGGGTCAACGCGGTCGCCCCCGGCGCGACCCGGACCGACATCCGGATGCCGGCCTCCTTCGGCCTCGACGAGAACGGCCAGCGGATCCGCACCCACACCCACCCCGACAACAAAGACGCGGCGGTCGAGCGGGTGGTGCCGCTGGCGCTGCACGCCGACCCGCAGGACCACGCCGGCGCCTACGTCCTGCTGGCCTCGCGCCGCGACGGGCGGGCGATGACCGGCTCCTGCGTGGAAACCGACGCCGGCCTCGGGATCCGCGGGCTGCGCCGGGTCCGCGGCGGCGACGACCTGCCCGAGCGCTTCTCCCTGGCGGCCCAGAGCGACGAGTGAGCAGAGGAGACGAGAGATGAGCGAGAACCCGACCACCCTCCCGACCAGGCTCGGCGGCGACGAGGACCTGGCGGCCCTCGTCAACGTCGAGGACGGCCTGATCTCGCGCCGGATCTTCACCGACCCGGCGATCTTCGAGCTGGAGAAGGAGCGGATCTTCGGCCGCGCCTGGTTCTTCGTCGGCCACGAGACCGAGATCCCCGAGCCGGGCGACCTCGTCGCCCGCCCGGTCGGGATGGATCCAGGGATCCTGGTCCGCGACGACGAGGGCGAGATCCGCGTCCTCCTCAACTCGTGCCGCCACCGCGGCATGCGGGTCTGCCGCACCGACCGCGAGAACGCCCGCTTCCTGCGCTGCCCCTACCACGGCTGGGTGTACAAGACCAGCGGCGAGCTGGTCTCCGCGGCGGCCGAATCGCACTACGGCCCCGACGAGCTGCGCAAGACGGAGTTCGGGCTGATCCAGGCGGCCCACGTCGACCGGATCCAGGGCCTGATCTTCGCCACCTGGGACCCCGAGGCGCCCTCGCTGCAGGAGTACCTCGGCGACATGGCCTACTACCTCGACCTCGTCTTCGGCCGCACCGACGGCGGCCTCGAAGTGGTGGGGACGCCGCAGGTGTGGGAGGTCGACACCGCCTGGAAGTTCGGCACCGACAACTACACCGACAACTACCACGTGTTCTCGACCCACCACAGCCTGGTCGACCTCGGGATGCTCCCCAACGACCCCGACTTCGCCTCCCACGGACACATGATCGACGCCGGCAACGGCCACGTCCTCCACTTCGTCCAGGGCCCGCCCGACGACGAGGAGTTCAAGGCCTTCGGGCTGCCCGCGGAGCTGCGCGAGCAGATGCGGCGCAACCTCTCCCCCGACAAGCTGCGGATCGCCGAGCCGGCCGGGATCAGCGTCGGCACCGTCTGGCCGACCTTCCACTACATGCACCTGCAGTCGAGCGACGTGATCGACGGCAAGCAGGAGCCGTTCATGAACCTGCGGATGGAAGAGCCGCTCTCGCCGACCCGGACCCGGATGTGGGCCTGGTTCATGGTCGACCGGTCGGCCTCGCCGGAGTTCAAGCGGCGCTCGCAGGAGTGCTACGTGCGGACCTTCGGGCCGGCCGGGCTGTTCGACCAGGACGACATGGAGAACTGGGAGGACTGCACCCGGGCCAACCTCGGCCCGGCGGCGCGGCGCTACACCCTGCACCACCGGATGGGGGTCGACCGCGAGCCGATCTCCGACTGGCCGGGGCCGGGCACCGTCTGGGCCGACAGCTACGGCGAGATGACCCAGCGGGCCTGGTACGGCCAGTGGCTGCGGCAGATGCAGGGCGAGTGAGGGGAGCCGAGATGGACCAGGGAATCGACGCCGGCACCCGGGTGAAGCCCGGCAGCGACCTCTACGCCGAGGTCGCCGACCTGCTGCTGTGCGAGGCCGACGCGCTCGACAACTACCGCTACGACGAGTGGCTGGGGATGCTGACCGAGGACATGACCTACGTGATGCCGGTGCGGACTTCGCAGTTCCTCACCGACGGCAAGGGCTTCCACGGCGACGCCAACTTCTTCAGCGACGACCGCGAGTCGCTGACGACGCGGGTGCGGCGGCTGGAAACCGAGTTTGCCTGGGCCGAGACGCCGCCCTCGCGGACCCGGCACTTCATCAGCAACGTGCTGGTCCGCGAGCGCGAGGACGGCGAGCTCGGGGTCCGCTCCTCGTTCATGCTCACCCGCACCCGCCAGGACCACGGGTACCAGATGTTCACCGGCGAGCGCCAGGACCGGCTGCGGCGCGGCGAGGACGGCGAGCTGCGCTTCGCCGGCCGCGTCGTCCTCCCCGACCAGACCGTGATCACCGCCACCAACCTCAGCGTCATCTTCTGATGGCGGCCGGGGTGGACGGCGAGGCGGCGGCGGAGTTCGTCGCCGTGGCGGCGTCGGCGGAGGTGCGCGAGGGCTACGTGACGATGGCCGAGGCGGACGGGCTGCCGATCGTCCTCACCCGGGTGGAGTCGACGGTGCGCGCCTTCGACGGCACCTGCACCCACGCCGATTTCACCTTCGAAACGGCGCGGCTGACCCGGCGCTGCGAGATCGAGTGCCCGATCCACGGCGCCCGCTTCAGCGCCGTCGACGGCAGCGTCGTCAAAGGGCCGGCGACCGAGCCGCTGCCGGAGCTGCCGTGCCGGGTGGTCGGCGACGCGGTGCTCGTCGCCCCGTTCGGATGAGGGCGCGCGGGTGAAGGTCCTCGTCACCGGGCACCAGGGGCGCCTCGGCGGCGCGGTCGGCGCCGCGCTCACGGCCGCCGGGCACGAGTGGGTCGGCTTCGACCGCGAGGAGGGGGACGTCCGCGACGTCGCCGCGGTGAGCGCCGCGGCGGTCGGCGCCGCGGCGATCGTCCACCTCGCCGGGCTCGCCGACGACGTCAGCGACGACGCCTTCGAGAAGATGTCGGTCAACGCGCTCGGCACCTGGAGCGTCCTGCTCGCGGCCGAGGCGGCCGGGGTGGGGCGGGTGGTGAACTTCTCCTCCGGCAAGGCGCTGGGGATGACCGAGCGGCTGCCGTGCTACGTCCCGATCGACGACGACCACCCGGCCGAGCCGACCCAGCCCTACGGCCTCGCCAAGCTGCTCGCCGAGGACATGTGCGAGGCGTTCACCCGCCGCACCGGCATCCCGACCGTCTGCCTGCGCCCGGTCGCCGTCTTCGACCACGACGACTACGAGCGCTGGGAACGGCAGCTGGCGGCCGAGGAGCCGGGCGTCGACGTCCCCTGGCACATGGGGGTCTTCGTCGATGTGCGCGACACCGCCGCGGCCGCCGTCCTCGCCCTGACCCGGCCCGAGCAGGGCCACGTGCGGCTGCTGCTCTGCGCCGCCGACCCGGCGATCGACGGCGAGACCGCCGCCCTGGCCCGGGCGCGGATGCCGAGCGTGGTCTGGCGCGGCGGCTCCGACCCGCGCGCCGCCTTCGTCGATTGCGCCCGCGCCGAGCAGGTGCTGGGATGGCGGCCAAGCCACCGTTGGGACCGTCGTCCTTGACTTCAAGTTTGTATAATGAATACAGTTTGGGAGGTTGATGCACGTGTCGAACGCCGATATCCGCGCCCGTCTGGAGGCCACGGTCGATCCCGAGGCCGGCGCGATCCCGATGTTCGTCTACTCCGATCCTGACGTCTACCGGCTGGAGCTCGAGAACCTGTTCGGGCGCACCTGGCTCTACGTCGCCCACGAGTCGGAGCTGCCGGAGGCGGGCAGCTTCGTGGTGCGGCGGATGGGGGAGCAGTCGGTGATCGTCGGCCGCGGCGACGACGAGACCGTCCGCGTCTTCCTCAACTCCTGCCGCCACCGCGGGATGCGCCTCGCCAACGAGGACTTCGGCTGCACCGAGATGTGGCGCTGCCCCTACCACGGCTTCACCTACGGCAGCAAAGGCGAGTTCCTCGGCACCCTGATCGGCGCCCCCTACGAGCGCCAGGCATATCCCGAGGGGCTCGACAAAGAGGCCCTGCACCTGATCGAGGCGCGGGTCGAGAGCTACCGGGGGATGATCTTCGCGACCTGGAGCCTCGACGGGCCCTCGCTCGACGAGTTCCTCGGCAACGTCAAGTGGTATCTCGACATCGTCCTCGGCCGGGCGGCGATGGAAGTGGTCGGCGTGCCCCAGAAATGGATCGTCCCCTCGGGCTGGAAGCTGCCCTCGGAGAACTTCTGCGCCGACGCCTACCACACCGCCACCGCGCACTCCTTCCTCGCCCGCCTCAACCTGGTGGAAGGGGTCGACTTCGGCCGCGACGGCTACCACGTCGACCCGGGCGGCGGCCACGGGCTCGGGATCGGCGTCCACGACCCGGCCGAGGGCTCCTACTTCCCCGCCTCCCTGGAGGCCGAGTATGGGCGCAACCTCGATCCCGAGCAGCTGGACCTCCTGCACCGGGTGAAGAACTTCCACGGCAACGTCTTCCCCAACCTCTCCTTCCTGATCCCGAACTTCATCCCGATGGGGGACCAGCTGGTCAGCGGGATGATGCTGCGGCTCTGGCAGCCGCTGGGGCCAGACAAGCTCGAGGTCTGGTCCTGGCACCTGGTCGAGCGCGACGCGCCCGAGCAGTGGAAGCGGCTGGCGCGGAAGATGTACGTGCAGACCTTCGGCGTCTCGGGGATGTTCGACCAGGACGACACCGAGAACTGGGAGGCGCAGACGGTCAACTCGAACACCGCCCTGACCCGCTCCGACGAGGTGATGTTGCACTATGGGATGGGGATCTCGGCGGCGCCGCTCGACGACTTCCCCGGCCCCGGCGCCGCCTACGACGGCAAGTTCAGCGAGGCGGCGGGGCGGACCTTCTACCGCACCTGGCTCGATGCCGTGCTGGCGAGGAGCGCGGCGTGAGCGCCGGGCCGGCGGTCGACCTGGAGACGCGGCTGGCGGTCTCCGACTTCCTCGTCGCCGAGGCGGCGGCGCTCGACGAGCGCCGCTTCGAGGACTGGCTCGGGCTGTTCACCGACGACGTCACCTACGTCGCCCCGGTGCGGGTGACGCGGCGCTCGGGCAGCCCCGACGTGGTCGACGAGATCACCTACTTCGACGAGGACAAGCAGTCGCTGACCCTGCGGGTGAAACGGCTGCTGACCGACGTCGCCTGGGCCGAGGATCCGCCCTCGATGACGCGGCGCTTCGTCTCCAACATCCGCATCATCCCCATCCCCGACGAGGAGGAACTGACGGTGAAGAACAACCTGCTGCTGTTCCGCAGCCGCGGTGACGAGGGGACGTACGACCTGATCGTCGGCGAGCGCGAGGACCGGCTGCGCGAGGAGGGGGGCGAGCTGCGGATCTGCCGCCGCCGCGCCGTCCTCGACCAGGCCGCGCTCGGGACCAAGAACCTCGGGGTCTTCCTCTGATGAAGGTGACGATCGACCTCACCCTCTGCCAGGGCTACGCCAACTGCGTCGACGCGGCGCCCGCGGTCTTCGACCTCGGCGACAACGGGCTCGCCGTCCTGCTGGTCGAGGAGCCCGGCCCCGAGCACGAGGGGGCGGTCCGCGAGGCGGCCCGGCTCTGCCCGGTGCGGGCGATCGAGATCGCCGAGTAGGCGTGGCCGACCTGGCCGGCAAGTCGCTGCTGGTGGTCGGCGGCGGCTCGGGGATCGGCTTCGCGGCGGCCCGCCTGGCGGTCGAGGGCGGGGCGACGGTCACCGTCGCCGACCTCGACCCGGCGAGCGAGGCGGCGGTGGCCGGGCTCGGTCCGGCGGCCAGGTTCGTCGCCGCCGACGCCACCGACCTCGACTCGATGCGGGCGGCGCTCGCCGTCGCCCTCGACGCCAGCCCCCGTCTCGACGCCGTCTTCACCACCGTCGGCGGTGCCCACCTGGCGCCGCTCGAGGAGCTCGACCCGGCTGCCTGGGACGCCGAGGTCAGCTTCAACCTGCGCTCCGCCTACGCCGTCGCCCGCGCCGTGCAGCCGCAGCTCGAAGCCCAGGGCGCCGGCGCGATCGTCACCACCAGCAGCGGCTACGCGCTGATGGCGGGCACCGACCGGCCCGCCTACGTCGCCGCCAAGGCCGGGGTGATCGCCTTCACCCGCACGCTCGCCGCCGCCCTCGCCCCGCACCGGGTCCGCGCCAACTGCATCGCCCCCGGCCCCACCGACACCCCCCGCTTCCGGGCGATGAACGGCGGCGAGGAGGGGGTGGAGGCGGTCCGTCGCGCGATGCCGATGGGCGAGATCCCGACCCCCGAGGACTGCGCCCGCGTCGCCCTCTTCCTCCTCTCCGATGAGGCCCGCCAGGTCACCGGCCAGGTGATCCACGTCAACGGCGGGCTGTTGATGCCTTGAGGGCCTGTCTGGAGGGTTGATTCCGCGGGGGGGGGGGGGGGGGGGCAAGAGGGGGGGGGGGGGGTGGGGGGCGCGGGGGGCCGGGGGGGGGGGCGGGGGGGGTGTCGGGGCGCTTGCGGCCGTCCGAGATGCGTCCTGGGCATCTCATGGCGGTCCTGGCAGGCTGTGACCCCCATGAGACGCCCAGGACGTGAGGGGTTCGTCGGGGAGACGGCACAGGGACGGCGGGAAGTCGGACTTCCGTGACCGTCCCTTCACGAGAGAAAGCGCCCGGGAGGCCCGGGATCGAGGCCCCGGGACGCGCTGCAACGATTCAGGTCGCCATGGCGACACCAATCCTTGCAGCGCGTCTCAGGCGGTCGAGGAAGACGGGAGGAACCGTGACGGACCTTCCCTCTCCCCGGCCTGACCCCGTCCAGCTGTTCCTTATGGCCGATATACCGGCATAAGGAACAGCTGGACGGAGGGCGTGCTTCT